>NZ_RKMB01000100.1 GCF_003797765.1 Ramlibacter sp. WS9
GGGCCACCTTCAGCCTTGGCACCGACCAGGGCGGCACGCAGACGCTCGAAGGTCGCGCCTTCGACGATGCGGAACTCTTCGTTCAGGTCCTTGCGGATCTGGTCGAGTTGCATCTTCTCGATGGACAGAGCGCGGGAGTCGCGCTCGACGCCGTCGCGGGTGAAGACCTGAACGTCGATGACGGTACCCTTGGTGCCGGTCGGCACACGCAGGGAGGTGTCCTTCACGTCGGACGCCTTCTCACCGAAGATCGCGCGCAGCAGCTTCTCTTCCGGAGTCAGCTGGGTCTCGCCTTTCGGAGTGACCTTGCCGACCAGGATGTCGCCGGCCTGCACTTCGGCGCCGACGTAGACGATACCGGCTTCGTCCAGCTTGTTCAGCGCGGCCTCGCCCACGTTCGGGATGTCCGCGGTGATTTCCTCTGGGCCGAGCTTGGTGTCACGAGCGACGCAGGTCAGTTCCTGGATGTGGATCGTGGTGAAACGATCTTCCTGGACCACGCGCTCGGACAGGCAGATGGAGTCTTCGAAGTTGAAGCCGTTCCAGGGCATGAACGCTACGCGCATGTTCTGGCCCAGGGCCAGTTCGCCCATGTCGGTGGACGGACCGTCGGCCAGGATGTCGCCGCGCGCAACCACGTCACCCTTGCTCACCAGCGGACGCTGGTTGATGCAGGTGTTCTGGTTGGAACGGGTGTACTTGGTCAGGTTGTAGATGTCGACACCCGCTTCGCCGGTC
>NZ_RKMB01000101.1 GCF_003797765.1 Ramlibacter sp. WS9
AGGAACAGATCTTCGTCCATGCCCAGCGCGACTGGGACGAGAACATCGAGCACGACCAGAAGATCCGCGTCGGCCACGAACGCCACGACACCGTGGAGGCGAACAGCTACAGCGAGTTCAAGGCCGAGGAGCATCACACCGTGCACGGAGAGCGCAAGGTCGAGCTGAAGGCCGATGACCATCTGACGGTCGGCGACAGCCAGCACGTGAAGCTCGGTCGTGCCTACCTGGCCAGGGCCGGGCGCGAGATCCACCTGAAGGCCGGGCAGAAGATGGTGATCGAGGCTGACAGCGAACTGACGGTGAAGGCCGGCGGCAGCTTCATCCGGCTCGACGCAAGCGGCATCGCCATCAGCGGCCCGCTGGCACGGATCAATGCAGGCGGCGCGCCGGGAAGCGGCTCGGGGATCGCGATCAAGATGCCGCGGGTGCCGGGCATGGCCGACCAGGACAGCCCCGGCGCGCCACCCGAGGCGGTCGCGGCCAACCTGCCGCCGCGACAACCGGTTTGCGAAGAGTGCCTGCTACAGGCGAAGAAAAGAGGCCAGGCGCTCGCCGAGCGCTGAGGAACCGCGATGACGCCGAACCCCCGCCATTGGGCCCGCGAGCTGTGGCAGCGCTCCCGCGATCGCGGCTTGCAGACCCACATCGATGTATTGGTCGATGCCACCGGGCTGGACGACTATCCCTTGCTCGCCGAGCTCGCGCGGCAAAGCGA
>NZ_RKMB01000102.1 GCF_003797765.1 Ramlibacter sp. WS9
GTTCCTGGAGCTGGCGTTGGCGCTGTTCGCCGGCGCGCTGCACCGCCTGCTGGTGCGGCTGCACGCCATAGGGCGCAGGCGGTGCGGCCTGCGCCGGGGGCAGGAGGAGAAACGAGGCTGCCAGGCCGGTGGCAAGTAGCTTGAGCATGATGGCCTCCCGTACGTCAGGGATGTGCCCGTCGATTCTAGCCAATCGCCCGGGTTTGGGTGGGTGAAGACGACAAAGGCGCCGGAAGGCGCCTTTGTCGGTTGCGACCGTCGCTTTGCCGCGGAGTGTCAGCGGATCCTGCCGTCGGCCAGTTGCAGTTCCTCCTTGGCGAAGTCGTCGACGTCGATCACCTTGCGCCGTGCCGCTTCGGCCTGGTGCAGGGCCTGCGCCTGCTCGGCGCTCAGCACGCCGGCGGCGGCGCCGGCATCGATCGGGTTCTGCCCCGCTTGCGGCTGGACCCTGCCTTCCTTGATCGCCTTGTGCAGGGTTTTCTCCAGCGCGGCGCTTTCGCGTACCGCGTCGAAGGCGTGGGCGAGGGCACCGACCGGGTCCTGCGGGTCCTTCGGCAGGAACGCGCCAGCGAGGATCGCCTGCAACGCCGGGTCGTCGTCCGGACGGCCGAGGATTTCCGCGATCTCGGCGTCCAGTTCGTCGCTCGGCCCTTTGTGCCGGCGGCCGAACGGCAGTACCAGGACCTTCAGCGCGCAGCCGAAGAAGCGGCTGGG
>NZ_RKMB01000103.1 GCF_003797765.1 Ramlibacter sp. WS9
TGAGCGTGGTCACTGGAAGGCTATGCATAACTTGGCGAGCCTCTATCGTACCGGTTGGCCAGGCGGTGTGGAGAAGGATACTCAGAAAGCTCTAGATCTCTACCAGAAGATGATCGATTTGAAGGTTCCTCAAGGTTTCTACGATATGGCGGCAATGATCGGGAGTCGCGCTGGCGTCAAGAATCCTGCGACTGATGGACTTACTTTTCTCGATAAGGCTGCAAGCTTGGGTAATCCACCAGCATTAACTGAGTTAGGAAGGCTATATATATATGTTGCTGGTCAGGATGAGTTGGGGCTGAAATATACGAACTGTGCTGCAGGCCAGGGCTATGCTCCTGCCAATTACGAACTGGCGATGTACTATCGTTTGGTGGCACATAACTACCCAAAGGCGGCAGGCTATTACCTTCTTGCTGCAAGCCAAGGAAATAATGATGCTGCCTTCTTCATGTCCGGAGTTTTTGATAAGACTAGTCCCGATGTTGACAGAATGTGGTACGCCCCCGATGAGAGGCTACACAAACTATATGATGGTATTTACGACCAACTTTCCGCTGATCCTGATTTGCGTTTTCCCAACTTGATAAAGGACCATCCTCTGCCTCCTCACCCGACCCAGGGCTACGACGCAGATCGGCCCGACTGGAAATCGGGGCAGTGATGCGGCTGATGGCTATTGGACTTTGGGTCGTGCTCTGTCTTGCAGG
>NZ_RKMB01000104.1 GCF_003797765.1 Ramlibacter sp. WS9
TGGTGACGCCGCTCGGGGTGATCCTCGGGCTGTTCCTGATCGACCCGTCCATCGCCCTCGGCCTGCTCGTCGCCGGTGCCGTCCTCGCCGCGCTGTTGCGCTGGAGCGGGCGGCGCAATCTGGCGGCGGAGGATGCCCGGCTGGCCGCCGAGCGCGACGCCGCACGGCAGTTGCAGGCGTTCGCCGAACGCCAGCCGCTGCTGCGCGCGGCGCAGCGCGAAAGCGTCGCCCGCCAGGGGCTGGAAGAGGCCTTGCGCAGTCTCCACCGCAGCACCCTGGAACTGTTGCGGCGCAGCCTGCCCAGCGGCCTCGGCTTCGCCCTGGCGGTGCAGGCGGCGTTCGCCTTCGCCCTGCTCGGCGGCGCCTGGGCGGTGGAGCGGCAATGGCTGGACGGCGCGCGGCTGGTGGCCGTGCTGGTGCTGCTGGTGCGCTTCATCGAGCCGCTGGCCCAGCTCACCCATCTCGACCAGGCGTTGCGCGGCGCCTGGCAGGCGCTGGACACCCTGCTGCGGGTTTTCGCCCTGGCTCCGCTGCACAGCCCCGAGCCGGGCGAGCGGCCGCACGACGCCAGCCTGGCGGCCGAGGCCGTGGAATTGCGCCTGGAAGATGGCCGCGCCTTGCTCGAGGACATTTCCCTGAGGCTGGAGCCGGGTTCGCTGAACGTCCTCGTCGGACCCTCCGGGGCCGGCAAGAGCAGCCTG
>NZ_RKMB01000105.1 GCF_003797765.1 Ramlibacter sp. WS9
GGTCGCCGACCTCGACGCCGCCGTCTACACCATCATCCAGTCCGCCTTCATCTCCGCCGGCCAGCGCTGCACCTGCGCCCGCCGCCTGCTGGTGCCGCAGGGCGCCTGGGGCGACGCACTGCTGGCGCGCCTGGTGGCGGTCAGCGCTACCCTGCGGGTCGGGCGCTTCGACGAACAGCCGGCGCCGTTCATGGGCGCGGTGATTTCGCTGAGCGCCGCCGAGCACCTGCTCAAGGCCCAGGAGCATTTGATCGGCAAGGGCGCACAGCCGCTGCTGGCGATGACCCAGCCGATCGACGGCGCCGCCCTGCTGACCCCGGGCATCCTCGACGTCAGCGCGGTGGCCGAGCGACCGGACGAAGAGTTCTTCGGGCCGTTGTTGCAAGTGATCCGCTACTCCGATTTCGCTGCGGCGATCCGTGAAGCCAACGCCACCCAGTACGGCCTGGCCGCCGGGCTGCTGTCGGATTCCCGCGAGCGTTTCGAGCAGTTCCTCGTGGAAAGCCGCGCCGGCATCGTCAACTGGAACAAGCAGCTCACCGGCGCCGCCAGCAGCGCGCCGTTCGGCGGTATCGGCGCGTCCGGCAACCACCGGCCGAGCGCCTACTACGCCGCCGATTACTGCGCCTATCCGGTCGCCTCGCTGGAAAGCCCCAGCGTGTCCCTTCCTGCCACCCTGACTCCCGGGATCAGCCTATGAA
>NZ_RKMB01000106.1 GCF_003797765.1 Ramlibacter sp. WS9
CTACGACGCGGTGGCCGAACTCCAGCGCGGCGTCGGCGAGAGCCTGCTGTCGGCATTGCCGGAAGGCTTCTCGCCGCGCCGCTGGGTCGATCTCGGCTGCGGCACCGGTCATTTCAGCCGGGCCCTGGAACGCCGCTTTGGCGCGGCCGAGGGCCTGGCTGTGGACATCGCCGAAGGCATGCTGCGGCATGCCCGCGCGCGCGGCGGCGCCAGCCATTTCATCGGCGGCGACGCCGAGAGGCTGCCGTTGCGCGACGGCAGTTGCGACCTGCTGTTCTCCAGCCTGGCCATCCAGTGGTGCGCCGACCTCCCGGCGGTCCTGGCCGAGGCGCGGCGGGTCCTGCGGCCGGGCGGCGTGCTGGCGTTCAGCAGCCTGTGCGTCGGTACCCTGGGCGAGTTGCGCGACAGTTGGCGGGTGGTGGACGGCTTCGTCCACGTCAATCGCTTCCGCGCCTTCGCCGACTACCTGCAACACGCGGCCGGCAGCGGTCTGCTGCCGCTGACCCTGCGCCACGAGGACCGGGTCCTGCATTTCCCCGACCTGCGCAGCCTGACCCACGAACTCAAGGCGCTGGGCGCGCACAACCTCAACCCCGGGCGGCCCGACGGCCTGACCGGGCGCCAGCGCATCCGCGCGCTGGTCGCCGCCTACGAGCGTTTCCGCCAGCCCGAGGGGCTGCCCGCTACCTACCGCG
>NZ_RKMB01000107.1 GCF_003797765.1 Ramlibacter sp. WS9
GCAACAGGACGCTCTGTCCGTCGATGCGCAGGTGGTACGAACCCGTCCGATCGGCAACAAAGGGCCCTTGGCCCAGGCGAGTGGCCAATCCGCTCAACAGATGATCCATGATTCCTCGGTAGGGCCGGCTTTCGCCGGCCGCTCAGCTCTGCCAGTAGAAGTGATCCTGTGCCTGGCACAGGTTGCGTTCGTGCAGCCAGGCCTGGACGGCGTCCGCCGCGCCGACGTCGTCGTCCAGCCGGCAGAGAGGTTGCCAGAGGCATTCGAGGACCTCGGGGATCGGCTCGAAGCCGGCCAGCCCGCCGCTGGCGAGCAGCGTCGCCATGCCCCGCTGCCAGTTCGGCCAGGCGCTCTTCGCCAATGCCGAAGCCGTCTCCAGCTTGCCGGCCAGTTCGGCCACCTGTTCCTGGGTGCGCGCCTGGCACTTGGCGACCCTGGCCAGTTCCTCGCGGGCCTGCTCCGGCTCCAGCTCGGCCACGCGGGACCAGAATTCGGACTTGATTCGCAGTTGCCGGGACTGGGTCTCCAGCTCCACCAGCGACAGGCGCCAGCCGGGGATCGCCTGGTCGAGCAGGCTTTCCCACCAGCCATAGACCGGCAGCAGGACCCAATCGATCATCGACTGCGGCACGGCGAGGTTGACCCGATCGCCCAGTTCGGCGCACCAGCCGTCGTCGTCCT
>NZ_RKMB01000108.1 GCF_003797765.1 Ramlibacter sp. WS9
GTGTGGTCGCTGCATCGAGAACATCGAAGGCAGCGGCGAGGTTCGCCACTATGCCTGAGGTCGATCGTTTCGGGCGCTTGCCCTGGCTGTGGATCACCGTGCTGGTGTTCGTCCTCGACCAGCTCAGCAAGGCGTTCTTCCAGGCCGAACTGAGCATGTACCAGCAGATCGTGGTGATCCCCGATCTGTTCAGTTGGACCCTGGCCTACAACACCGGTGCCGCCTTCAGCTTCCTGGCCGACAGCTCGGGCTGGCAGCGCTGGCTGTTCGCCCTGATCGCCATCGTCGTCAGCGCGATCCTGGTGGTCTGGCTGAAACGCCTGAAGAAAGGCGAGACCTGGTTGGCCATCGCCCTGGCGCTGGTGCTCGGTGGCGCCCTGGGCAACCTCTACGACCGCATGGTTCTTGGCCACGTGGTGGACTTCATCCTGGTGCACTGGCAGAACCGCTGGTACTTCCCGGCGTTCAACCTGGCCGATAGCGCCATCACCGTCGGCGCCGTCATGTTGGCGCTCGACATGTTCAGATCGAAGAAATCCGGAGAAGCCGCCCATGGCTGAGTCGACCCGCATTGGCCAGGAGAGCCGCGTCACCCTGCATTTCGCCCTCAAGCTGGAGGACGGCAACGTCGTCGACAGCACCTTCGACAAGCAGCCGGCCTCGTTCAAGGTCGG
>NZ_RKMB01000109.1 GCF_003797765.1 Ramlibacter sp. WS9
GAACTGACGGCGAGTCTCTTCGGACTGGAGATTTCGCACGAAGATTGAATAGACACCATTTGCCGAAAACGCGGGAAGCCCGTTTTCCGATCTTCCCAAGTTGAAACCAGCTATATCGCTGAGTGAAGGAGGCAGCGTCGAGACACGAGCCTCATAGACGGGCTTGGTGATGAATAGATAAACAATAGCCAACAACACGGGCAACACTGCCAGCAAAGCAATCAGCCATCTCAGGGACCACAACCCACTCATAATCTCTATCAGATCGAACTCGCCGCTCTTGGCTTTATAGGAGGGAAAATTTTTTTCTGTCACAACGGATCCAATTCTTGGGTTAAGGAGTCATCATGCGGCAGCCCCCCTCCTGACGTGGAGATGCATCAGGAAGCTGCTGCATTTTGACAGCATGCTACGAGATTACAAGCCGCACGGTCGCGACCATCGACTCCAGGAGATAGGGATACGACGCAAACACCTTCAGCGCACCAATCGCTGATAACAGAGCCTAGCTCGCGATTCAGGATGCACGGACGTATGTTAGACAAGACAGTCAGAGATTAGTGCCCACAGCAGAAAAATGGGGTCAAGCAGGCCAGAGGATACCTTCCACGAGAGGTTACGACCCGCCGGCAGCAACCCTT
>NZ_RKMB01000010.1 GCF_003797765.1 Ramlibacter sp. WS9
GGACTAGGCGGCGCGGGGAGCCGCTGTGCTGCCGGGCGTTTCCGGCGGTGCGGGCAGCTCCGCCAACGCCGCTCGCAACTGCGCCAATTCGACATCGAGAGTGGGATTCATCAGCGGCGAGCCGGCCAGCCTGAACATTTCCCCGGCGACCTCGGTGCGGCCCTCCAACACGGCTTTGGCCGCAGCCGTGGCCATCGCATTGCGCAGCATGTGGCAATGCTGCTGGTTCGTCACAGCGTTCTGCAGCGCAATGCCCAGCGCGTGGGCCATGGTCTGGCTGGCGGCGGCCGCGGCAAAGGGGTGCCGGCCGTCACCGATCAACTGCAGTACCTGCTGGATCGCTTCGACGGCCTGACTGTTTACCAACCCGGTCGCGGCGGAGTTGCCATTGCCATTGACGTCGCTCATGACCGAATGTCCGGCGCCCTGACGTCGGAAGTTTCGCTAAGCAGCGCCTGGACGCAGCGTGTTGTGGCGGCCTGGGCCAGGATGTTGTTCTGCTGCTGTGCGTTGGTGGCGTTTTGTGCCGCATTGGCCAGCGCCTGTGCCATGGCTACGTAAAGGTTTCCCATCGCGACGGCCGGAGCGTCGCCCAGGACGCTCACGTTGCCTTGGGTGACCGCATCGGTGATCTGGTCGTTGACAGAGGTGGGGAATGCCATGTCAGAGTCCTTTCAGGCCAGCGTTCAGCGCATTCGCATTGCCGGGCGCGGACGACAGCAGAGTGGCCACGCACATCGTCGTCGCAGCCTGCGCCGTCACGTAGCTTTGCTGCTGGCTGTTGGTGGCGTTATGGGCGGCATTGGAGAGCGCCACCGCGCAGGCCTCGAACAAGCTGCCCATCGCGACGGCCGGGGCGTCGCCGAGCACGCTGACGTTCGCCTGGGTCACCGCATCGGTGATCTGGCTGTTGACTGAGGTGGGAAATGCCATGGGTGTATCCGTCTTTCTTGTGGTTGGAGAAAATTGAAGAAGGCTTCAGGTGGCGCGCGGCCGGGCCATGTTCTGGACTGCTTCCGAGACCGCCTTTTCAGCGTCCTGCATGGCGTCGAAGACGGCGCGGAGGTGGGCGGCGTCCGGCGGCGGGTTGATCGGGTTGGGCGGCGTCGGTGCGTCGTCATCCACTGCCGGCTGCGGTACGGCGGTCGAATCGGGTGTGTCGGCAGTAGTGGCCATGCGAATCGGCACGCGTGGCGCGCCTCCTCCCTTTGTTGTTGGGCTGAATCTACGGGGGGGCCGATCCGCCGTCAAGCCCTGTCAAGCCTGACAGGGGCCGGCAGTCGATGTGATGCAGGAGTCTCAGGGGGCGAGGAACGGTTCGTGGCTGCGCCGGCAGCGGATCGCGAGCTCATCCAGGGTGCGATACTCGACCGCATGGGGTTGAAATGCCTGTCCGTCCAACGAGATGCCGGGTGCTCCGTTGCGCGGCCCGAAAGCGAGATAGCACAACCATGATTTTGTTCGGCGTACGCTCTCCCCTGATCGTCGAGATCGAGGAGACGCTCCTGCGGCTCGGCATCCCGGTCACGGCGGCGGTCAGCGTCAACGGCGTTCCCCGCCTGCACGACCGCAGCCACCTGGTCGACCTGTCTGCCTTCAGGCCGCAGGCCGGAGACGCGTTCATCGCCTGCGCGTTCTCGCCCCAGCGTCGTGCGGAACTGGTCCGATTGGCTCTGTCCCTCGGCCTGAAGAAAGCCAGCGCACTGCTCGATCCGACGTCCATCCTGCCCCGGTCCATTCGCGTCGGGGCGTGCAGCTTCGTCAACGCCGGGGTGGTGATCGGCGGCCTGTCGATGTTGGGGGAGGGCGTGCTGGTCAACCGGTCCGCGTCGCTTGGACATCACACGGTCCTGGGCGACTACGTGAGCATCGGTCCCGGGGCGACGCTGGCAGGCAATGTCCACGTGGGCGATGGCGCAATCATCGGCGTCGGAGCCGTGGTGCTGCCGGATGTGCGCATCGGTGCGGGCGCCATCGTTGCGGCCGGTGCGGTGGTGCGCAGGCATGTCCCGGATGGCACGCTGGTGGCGGGCAATCCCGCCGAGGCCAAGCGGTTCGACGCGAGCCGCAGTTCGCTGAACGTGGAGGATGGGGAATGACCCGCATCACGGCCAGCACCCTCTGGGACCGGGTGTGTTCCGGCGGCCGGTCGGAGTTCATGGTCACGCCGGGTCAACGATTCACTTACGCCGATCTGGAACAAGGTGTCCGCAGGTGGTTGAACTGTTTCGATGCGGCTGGACTTCGCCCGGGCGACCGCATGGTGATGCGAACCCGGCACGAACCTGCCATGGTGTCCGGCTTCATCGCGGCGCTGCTGGATGGCATCGTCCCGGTCCTGCTGGCCGCCGACACACCCGACTTGCGCGTCCAGGCCATTCACGCAAAGGTGGACGCGGCGTGCCTCGTCCTGGATGAGGGCGCCGCCGGTCAATGCCTGAGCCATGCCAGGGCGGTGCAACTCGCCGAAGCCGGGCCGGCGAAGCGCGGGCTCTTCAGGCGTGCCGAACCTGCTGACGCCTTCTCGCATCTGAGGTCCGGGGCTGCCACACGCGCACCTCGCCTGCCGTCCGGCCGTTCCGAGCTGGGGTACATCCTGTTCACCTCCGGAACGACCGCGTCGCCGAGCGGAGTCATGATCAGCCAGGGCAATCTGTACGCCAACCTGGAGACCCTCACCAGGCTGTTCGGCTACCAGCAGCAGTCCCGCATCTTCAACGATATGTTGCTGGCCCACGCGGATGGCATGGTGCAAGGCCCCCTGCTCGCGCTCGCCAGCGGTTGCGCGGTGATTCGCGCGGGCGGCTTCACGATCCCGACCACCGAAGAGTGGCTGAACCGGATTCGCGCGGAACGCGCCACGCATGTCATCACCGTCCCTACCGTGTGGGCGATGATCGACGCGTATGCCCGTTTCGACGACTACTTCGATGCGCCCGAGTGCAGGTTGCTGTTGTCGGTCGCAGCCAAGTTGCCCGACGAGTTGTGGAGGCGGCTGGAAAAGCGCTTCGGCCGTCCCGTCTGCAACCAGTACGGCCTGACGGAAACGGTGGCCAGTGCCCTCTATGCCGGCCCGCTCGCGGAGATGGGCGGCTTCGGCACGATCGGGTTGCCCGTCGACTGCGAAGCCAGGATCGACCCCCTGTCGCCCGACCGGCAGGAAGGCGAACTGCAACTGCGCGGCGAGAACATCTTTCCGGGCTACTGGCAGGACGAAGAACGGACGAAGTCCGCTTTCACCGCCGACGGCTGGTTGAAGACCGGCGACCTGGTGCGGCAGCGAGCCGATGGACCCTTCGAGTACCTGAGCCGCCTCAAGAGCGTCATCATGATGGGCGGCTTCCTCATTCGGCCGGACGAGATCGACGAGGCGATGCTGGCCCATCCCGCCGTGCGGGAGAGCGTGACGGTCGCGATCGAGGACGAGATGTTTGGGGAGGTGCCGGTCACGGGCGTGGTGTGCAGCGAGCCAGTGGGCGAGAACGACCTCACTGAGCACGCCCGGACGCGGCTGGAGGCCCGGAAGGTCCCGAAGCGGATCATCGCGCTGGCCGAGATTCCGCGTGGCCTGTCCGGCAAACCGACGCTGGCGCAGCTGACCACGGCCTTGATGGCGGCCGTTGGCCCGCATGCGCGCGTTGGCGAAGGCGAACAAGTCCTCGACGACGCAGTCCTGGCGATCGCGGCCCGCGTGTTCCGCGTCGCTGCTGACCAGTTGACGCTGGACTCGGGGGTCGGCGACGTTCCCGGTTGGGACAGTTTCTCGCATCTCAACTTCCTGTTCGAGATCGAGACCCATTTCTCCGTGAGCATTTCCGCGGCGCGGTTTGCCGCCATCCGATCCATCAGGGACATGACGCGGGCGGTCCGGGAATCGCGAACGTGAGGGCTGCGGAGATCGTCTGGGCCTGGATCGCCGCCATCGCCGTCGTTTCTGCCGTGTCGACGGCGGTCGTTCTTTCCGACACGAGGTTCGACGGCGCTCAGATCGCCGTCGTCGGGTCGTCGCTGATGCTCCACGCCATCCCGCCAAGTGGGCTGAACCGCGACGCAGTGCTGGGGGACGGGCGTTCGCACCGGCGGATCGGCGTGCGTTCTATCAGTGAAAAGGAACTGCTGTCGTTGGCAGCGCGAGCGCTGGACGAACGTGCGGCGCTCGTTCTTCTGGAGGTCAATCCGCTGATCCGGGATTTCCCGGGTCCTGACGACGAAAGCTGCACCGACTGGCTGACCTCGCTGCGCACAACGGTCCATCTGAAACGAAGGGCGATCGCCGGGGCGACGAGGCGGGCGCTCGGATTGGCTGCGCGCGAACCCGCGATGGCAGAAGCCATCGGACTGGACGAACGCAGTACTCAGATTGAACGGCAACTTGCCTTGCACTACCCGCTTCACCTGCGTGAACCCCGGTGCCGGCAGGAGTTGAACCGGATCGTGGCGGCCGCACACCGGCAAGGCGCGCAGGTGGTCTTGGTGCTCCCGCCGCGATCGAACACGGCCCATGCATACCTGGGCCAGTCGCAGGCTGTCGAACTCGAACTGAGGGCCCGGCGTCTTGCCCACGAGCTCGGAACGCCGTTGTTCGACGCAGGCAGCCCCTGGCCCGACCACGAGTTCGTCGACCATGCCCATCTGGCCTCGTCCGGGCGCGAGCGTTTCCTGCGGGAACTTCGCCATTGGTGGCGGCGCCACCCATGATCGACACGTCCAGCATGCTGGTCCTGCTCACCTTGGGCGCGGTGCCGATCGCCTGGGCTCTGCCTCGCTCCTGGGCCATGGACGGCATTGCATGCTGGACGGTTTGCGCGCTGGCCTTGCTCGCACCGTTGTCGGCTGTCTGGCTTCTCGCGGCGGCTGTCCTGACGCCGGTTGTCCTGCAGGCCGGCGATCGGGTGGGGTTCCGCAGCGCCGTCGCAGCGGGGTGGTCTGTGGTGCTGCTGGCGGCCTTTGTCTACGCCAGGCTCACGCCGGGCTTGCTGTGGGTGGGCGCGTCGTTCTTCACGCTGCGGCACCTGCACGTTATCGGCGAATGGTGGATGAAGCGCCTGCCGCCCCCTGGAATACGCGAGCACCTGCGGTACCAGTTGTTCCTGCCCGTGATCCTCGTGGGCCCGATCCATCGCATCGAGAACTTCAACCGGCAATGCCTGCGGCGACGATGGGATGCCCCGGACTTTCTTTGCGGTGCCGAACGTTTTCTTGTCGGCGCCTTCATGGCTTTCGTCGTCGGTGGGTGGCTGATCGGGGTGGTGGCCCGCGGGGCGCGCGATTCCTTGGCTGGACTCCATGCGTTTCCTCGCCTGTGGATCGCCTCCGCAGTGGAGTGGGTGCAACTCTACTTCGTCTTCGCGGGCCTGTCGGCCGTTGCCCTGGGTGCCAGCCTCATGATCGGCCTGCGCCTGGAAGAGAACTTCAATCGTCCATGGCAAGCAACTTCGCTGCTGGAGTTCTGGACCCGCTGGCACATGAGCCTGACCAATTGGGTGCATGACTACGTCTTCAGGCCCGTGATGGCGCTTGGGCGCAACGCCTTCCTGGGCCTGCTGGCGGCGATGCTGGTGATCGGCCTGTGGCACGAGTTCTCGGCCTACTACGTGCTCTGGTCTTTCTGGCAGGTTCTCGGCGTGATGGCGACGCGGCTTGCCGCGCGTTGGATGCCGGGGTTTCGCCTGCCCGGCAGGCTTGCCGCCGGGCTCGGCCCCCTTCTGGTCCTGGCCTGGCTTTCGCTCGCGCGGCCCGTGATCGACAGCGGGCTGCAATTCATCCGATGACGCCACTCCACCGACTGCTCTCCAGCAAGCTGCCGAAACCTTGGGCGGTCGTCGCGCTGGCCGTTCTCTACGCGACGATGTTGTTCGCAGTGCTGCTGGCGGGCACCCATGGCATCGAGGACAACGTCTACGTCGATGTCAAGGGGAAGCGATGAACGGCTGGTCGGCCCTTACGCTAAGTACAGCGCGCCCAGGGCCAGCAGCGCCGGCACCGCCTGCACGAAGAAGATCTTCCGGCTCACGCTGATGGCGCCGTAGACGCCGGCCACGATCACGCAACCGAGAAAAAACGTCAGCACCGGCCGGCCCGCCGCGGTGCCGAGCAGCAGGCCCCACACCAGGCCCGCCGCGAGGAAACCGTTGTAGAGGCCCTGGTTGGCGGCGAGGACTTTGGTGTCCTCAGCGCGCTGCGGCGTGTTGTTGAACGTGCGCAAGCCCATGGGTTGGGTCCAGAGGAACATCTCCAGCACCAGGAAATAGAAGTGAAGCAGCGCGACAAGCGCGACGAGCACGATGGCGATCATGGGGAAACCCTCCGGATTATTGAGAAACATTAGTGTTTTCAGTCGGTATAATAACGTTTTCAAGCGATGCCCGCAACCCGCCGTCCTGCCCGCCCCAAACCGCCGCCTCGCGCCCTGCCGCGCGGCGGGCGCCACCCTCTCACGCAGGAGGCTGTGGCGCAGTCGCAGCGGGCGCGCCTCCTGGACGCAGTCGGCCATGTCGTCGCCGCCAAAGGCTTCAAGGCCGCCACCGTGGCCGACGTGATCGCGCTGGCCGGCGTGTCCCGGCGGACCTTCTATGAGCAGTTCACCGACCTGGAAGCCTGTTTCCTGGCGGCCTACCAGGATGGGATGCAGAACCTGTTTGCCGCGATCAGGGAAGCGCTGCGCGGACGCGCGGACGCCGATTGGCGCGAGCGCGTGCGCCTGTCGATCGATGCCTATCTGCGCACGCTGGCGGCCGCGCCGGAATTGAGCTGGACGTTTTCCGTCGAGAGCCTGGGCGCGGGCAACCAGGCGTTGCAGCAGCGCGGCTGGGTGCTGGAGCAATGGGTTGCGCAGTGGCGGGCACTGCTGGTCCGGCGTGAGCGCGAGGAGCCGAAGGCGCGGCCGGTCGCCGACAGCAGCCTGCTGGCGATGGTGGGCGGCATCGAGGAACTGGTGCGCGATCGCCTGCGGCGCCAGGGCGCCAGGGGCCTGCCCCAACTGGCCGGGCCGATCACCGAGTTCACGCTGGCAGTGCTGGGCGGCTGACCCTGCCCCCCCGGATTGCGGGGTACCCCGGGCGCTCCGGCATTCCTAGAATTGCCGCACCTCCCCCAGCATCAAGGCAAGCCGCCATGGCCACCTATCGTTTCATTCTCGCCGCCGCCCTGGCTGCGTTCACGCAGGCCGCGGCCGCGCAATCACCGGCAGCCGCCGCCGAAGCCGATCCCGATGCCTACTTCAAGGGCCAGATGGGCGGCACCTTCGGCAAGAACATCATCGACGTCATGCCTGCGGCCAAGCGGGTTGCCGTCGCTTCATTCCGTGTGGCATTCATCACCGACAACAGCGTGTCCGCCCAAGTGCGCGGCTCCTACCTCCCCGGGCGCGACACCAGCGGCGCGCGATCATCGCTCTACGTGGCGCTGAAGGGTGTCGAACCCAAGACGTTCCAGGCCATCGCCGACAAGGCCTATGCCGACTTGCTCACCCAGCTGGCCGCCAGCGGGCGCGAGGTGGTGCCCATGGACCAGATGACGGATTTCTTCGCCAGCGTGAACGCGACGCCTTCCGATGCGGCGCGGCCGTACACGAAGACGCACAACGGCCAGACCGCCGCTTTCTTTGCGCCGTCGGGCATGCCGCTGGTGTTCACGCATTTCGACGGCGCCTGGGGTGACCGCGGGGCTTTCGATCTGAACAACTACCGCCGGCTCGAGGAGTACTCGTACAAGTGGAAGGCCGCGGTGATCGCGCCGCTGCTGGTCGTGAACTTCGCGAAGATGAGCTCCAGCGGCAACCAGTCCGGGCTCGTGGCGCGCACGGCCGAGACCGGCGCCGAGCTGTCGATGTCGGTCGCCGCGCTGCAAAGCTTCTACTCGCGCGCCGACGAGTTCCGCAACGGCATGGCGATGGGCGGGGACCAGGGCGGCTTCAGCCTCATCGCGCCGATCGCCAGCCCGTTGACGTTCGGCACCTTGCAGAAGACGGCCCAAGAAGACAACGTGGGCGTCAAGAGCGTCTTCGACGTGCTGGGCAAGGCGGCAGGGCTGGCCAACGCGGGCGGCGCCGCGCGCAGCACGACACGTTCAGTGGCCGAAACCAGTGACGCTGCCTACGCGGCGGCGGCTGAAGATGCGCTGCGTCGCATGGGCACGACGCTCGCGGCCTGGTTCAAGAAGTACCCCCCGGCGAACTGAAGCCCTACTTCTTCTCGTCGTTGCCCAGGCTGGGCAGGCCATTGGTGCCGCCTGCCGTCAGCAGGCCGGCCTTGGCGTAGATGCCGAGCTTCTCGCGCGTGTCGACGATGTCCAGGTTGCGCATGGTCAGCTGGCCGATACGGTCCTTCGGCGAGAAGGGGGCGTTCTCGACCTTCTCCATCGACAGCCGCTCCGGCGCGTAAGTCAGGTTGGGCGACTCGGTGTTGAGCAGCGAGTAATCGTTGCCACGGCGCAGTTCCAGTGTCACTTCACCGGTGACAGCCCGCGCCACCCAGCGCTGCGCCGTCTCGCGCAGCATGATGGCCTGCGGGTCGAACCAGCGGCCCTGGTACAGGAGGCGCCCGAGCTTGCGGCCGTTGTCGCGGTACTGCTCGATCGTGTCTTCGTTGTGGATGCCGGTGACCAGGCGCTCGTACGCGATGAACAGCAGGGCGAGGCCTGGGGCTTCGTAAATGCCGCGACTCTTGGCTTCGATGATTCGGTTCTCGATCTGGTCGCTCATGCCAAGGCCGTGGCGGCCGCCGATGCGATTCGCTTCCAGGATCAGATCCACCGGCGAGTCGAACGTCTTGCCGTTCAACGCGACCGGCTGGCCTTCTTCGAAGCGCACCGACACCGTCTCGGCCTTCACCGCGACTTCGTCTTTCCAGAAGGCCACGCCCATGATCGGGTTGACGATCTTGATGCCGGTGTTCAGGCTTTCCAGGTCCTTGGCCTCATGCGTCGCACCGAGCATGTTGGAGTCGGTGGAGTAGGCCTTCTCGGCCGACATCTTGTAGCCGAAGCCGGCGGCCGTCATGAAAGCCGACATCTCCGCGCGGCCGCCCAACTCGTCGATGAACAGCTGGTCGAGCCAGGGCTTGTAGATGCGCAGGTGCGGGTTGGTGAGCAGGCCGTAGCGGTAGAAGCGCTCGATGTCGTTGCCCTTGAAGGTGCTGCCGTCGCCCCAGATGTGGACGTCGTCTTCCTTCATCGCGGCTACGAGCATGGTGCCGGTGACGGCGCGGCCCAGCGGCGTCGTGTTGAAGTAGGTCAGCCCGCCGGTGGAGATGTGGAAGGCGCCGGCTTGCAGCGCCGCGATGCCCTCGTGCGCGAGCTGCACGCGGCAGTCGATGAGGCGCGCCTTCTCGGCGCCGTATTGCATCGCCTTGCGCGGGATCTCGTCGTAGTCGGGCTCGTCGGGCTGGCCCAGGTTGGCCGTGTAGGCGTAGGGGATGGCGCCCTTCTTGCGCATCCAGTGCAGCGCGGCGCTGGTGTCCAGGCCGCCGGAAAAGGCGATGCCGACTTTCTGGCCGGAGGGAAGGTTTTCGAGGATCGTGGACATGAAGATTCAGCGAGGGTGTGTAGCCGAGGAGTTCAGCCGGGGTGTCAGCCGAAATGGCAGATGTAGTGGTAAGCCTCGGCCACCTTGATGTCGAAGCTCGAATTGGCCGGCACGCTGAACTTCTCGCCAGGCCCGCTCTTTTGCCAGCTGTCGCTGCCCGCCAGCTTGTATTCGCAGCCGCCCGCCACGCATTCCATGATCTCGGCTGCGCCGGTGTTGAACGTCAGCTGCGAGGGCAGCACGACGCCGACCGACTTTTTGGTGCCGTCGGCCAGGGTGACGGTGTGGCTCACGCACTTGCCGTCGAAG
The DNA here is from genome assembly GCF_003797765.1 of Ramlibacter sp. WS9. GTDB lineage: Bacteria > Pseudomonadota > Gammaproteobacteria > Burkholderiales > Burkholderiaceae_C > Ramlibacter. The sequence continues at coordinate 9,833 of NZ_RKMB01000010.1, forward strand.
TACACATTGGCCTGCGCCGAGACGCTGGCGCCGTCGATTTTTTCGGTGGTCATCGCTGAAGGGAAAAAGGGACAATTTTAGCCTCTGGCCCTTCAACGGCTTTCCGGCCCTGCGCCTTCCGCGTATAAAGCGCTGCAGCAACTCGAAGGAATCCGATGAAGAAGCTGCTCGTTCCCTGCGCTTGCCTGCTGGTTTTCGGCCTCGTCCATGCGCAGGCCCCCGCCCCCGACACCTGGAGCGCCATGCCCCAGGCCAGCGATGACCGCTATTCCAACCCGAAGAGCAAGGTCTACGCGGGGCCCAACGGCTGGTGGGGGACGGGCCAGGTGCGCGCCGTGGTCAACAACCCGGCCAAGACGCCGGCCTATGAATACCGCGGCAGCTTCAGCTACAACAAGATGTTCTCCGCGGTGGATTCGGAGACGAAGCTGAAAGTCATGGGGCTGGACTTCGGAACCGACAAACCAGCGCCAGGCACCTACGCCGCGAGCGCCAAGCCCGATGCCGCGCAGAAAAAGGTGCAGGTGTCGTTCGGCGACGTCAGTGGGCAGAAGATTCGCAACTGGACCAGCGCCGACAAGGGTGGCACCGTCACCGTCTCGCAGGTCAACGGCTTCTTGTACGTCAAGTTCCGCGACGTGGTGCTGCAGCCCAATGGGGTCCACAACACGGCAGAGCTGAAGCACCCGATGACGGTCGGCTTCGAAGGCGCGATCCCGCCGGAGCGGTAGGCTGCTGTCCCAACAAGTTCGAGGTCAGCGAATCGGTTGTGTTCGGTGAACTTCGCGGCAAAGCTGTGCGTGGGCGGGCTGCGGCGCGATGGCTACGGCGTTCGGCTTCGGTGCTTCGCACCTGCAGCCGAATCCCTTGCGCCGGGAGACCCCGCGACCCGCGCGAAAAAACTCTCTCCGCTTTGCTCCGTTCAAACAATTTTCGCGAGCATGAAACGGTCGCGTCGCAAGCGACGCTGGGTCGCGGGGTCACCCGCCGCAAGCGCCTGAGCTTTATTCGCGCCGCAGCCCGCCCACGCACAGCTTCGCAGGGACACTGTTGGCGCGCCTCCGGTGGAAGGCCACCGCTTTGGTCGTCCGCCAGGATCTCGGCACGCCTCTGCCGCACGCCATCATCTCACTGCAACGCCGTGCATGGCCGGGCCGCGGCGCGAATAAAGCCCAGGCGCCCGCGGTGGACGGTCTTGCGGCCCAGCGTCGCTTGCGACGCGACCGTCTCATGCTCGCGGCACTTGTTTGAACCGCGCAAAGCGCGGTGAGTTGGGCCGCGCGGGCCGCAAGACCGTTCAGCGCGGGGACTCCGGCAGGAGCTTGCGAAGCAGGCGATGCCGGACGCCGTAGCCATCGCGCCGCGGCCCGGCCATGCACGGCGTTGTCGCGCGGTCTCAGAGCGCCGGATGTTCAAAATGCGGCGCTGGAGAAATTACGGGACGCGCTAGCCGCGCGTCTCAGCGCCAGTGCCGATGACCGTGATGATGACGGTGGCCGCCGGAGAAGCCGAAGCCGAGCGACAAACCGATCGGGTAGTACGGCGCAGCGCCATAGTAGGCCGGCGCGTAATAGGCGACAGGTGCCGGATACGCGACCGGCATCGCGACCACGTGCGCCACGGCCTGCCCGGGCTGGTCCGCCTGGTCCGACTGCACCATCGGTGCGACGGCGGAGCCGACCGGCGGCGCGACGATCACCGGTTGAGCAGTTGACGGGACGGGTGTACCCACCGCGCTGGGAAATGTGCTGGGAAATGTGCTGGGTGGTGCGCTGCCGGCGCCCACGGGTGTGAGCTGCAGGCGGATGGTCTGGCCCGGGTCGTAGGGCAATTGCACGTTGAATTGCTTGCCCGCGTATTCGTACACCACGTTGTAGGCGGTGGTGCGGTTTTCGTAGAACGTCTGCGTCGAACACTGCTGCATGGCTTGCGGCTGGCTACGGCCTTCGATGCTGTCGCCGACAGCGGCGCCGGCCACCATGCCCACGCCCGTCGCGGCGGCACGGCCCATGCCGTGGCCGATGGTGTTGCCCAGCAGGCCGCCGACGATGGCGCCAATCACCGCACCGCCGCCGGAACTGGGCTGCTGCACAACCATGGGCTGGCTGCACACCTGGCGCGGCACGGCCACTTGCTGCATGACGGGGGTCGTGGACAGTACCCGGCCGAATTCGTCGGCGCTGGCCAGGCTGGACGCGGACGCGAGAATGCCCATCGCGGAGAAAAGAACTGCTTGTTTCATGATGGCTTCCGGTGTGACGTCAATGCCCAAATTTTAGGCAAAACGCCGCGAAAGCCGCCGCCTTTACCGTAAAGCGACGGTAAAACCGCGAAATTGCGCACGCTTTCAGCGGTGCGCCAGCAACGCCCAGGCCTCGGGATCGAAACCCACCGTGGTCTGCCCGCCCCATTCGACGACCGGCCGCTTGATCACGCTGGGCTGCGCCAACATCAACGCCTTGGCGCTGGCGGCGTCCTTCACGGCCTCCTGCGTGGCGGCGTCGAACTTTCGCCAGGTCGTGCCCTTGCGGTTGACGAGCTTTTCCCAGCCGACTTCGCCGAGCCACTGGTCCAGGTGAGGCACCGGCACACCTTGCTTCTTGAAATCGTGGAACTCATGTGCGACGCCTTGTTCGGCGAGATAGGCGCGCGCCTTCTTCACGGTGTCGCAGTTGGGAATGCCGTAGAGGGTGATGCCCATGCGAGTTCCGCGCTAGTGGTTGTCGCGCGGCAGGCCGAACGTGGTGTTGATGCGCTGGTATTTGACTGCCGGCTTCAGCACCATGCCCTGGGACAGCTCGTCGACGATGCCGCGCTGGATCTCCTGCCACGGCGTCTGGCTGGCCGGGTACTTGTAGCCGCCGGCGGCCTCGAAGGCGGCGCGGCGCTTGCCCAGCTCTTCATCGCTGACGAGCATGTTCGCCGTGCGCTTCTTCAGGTCGATTCGCACCCGGTCGCCGGTTTTCAGCAGCGCCAGGCCGCCGCCCGTGGCCGCTTCAGGCGATGCGTTCAGGATCGACGGCGAGCCGGAAGTACCCGACTGCCGCCCGTCGCCGATGCAAGCGAGCGCCGTGACGCCTTTCTTCAACAGATAGTCCGGCGCGCGCATGTTGACCACCTCGGCCGCGCCCGGATAGCCGATCGGCCCCACACCGCGCATGAACAGGACGCTGGCGGGCGTGATCTCCAACGCCGGGTCGTCGATGCGCCGGTGATAGTCCTCCGGCCCGTCGAACACCACGGCCGTTCCCTCGAACGCCATCGGGTCTTGCGGGTTCTCGAGATACTGCTTGTGAAACTCGGGCGTGATCACGCTCGTCTTCATGATGGCGGAGTCGAACAGGTTGCCGCTGAAGTTCAGGAAACCCGCGTTCTGCTTCATCGGCTGCGCATACGGGAAGATGACCTTTCGGTCGCTGGTGAACTTTCCTTCGCAGTTTTCGGCCAGCGTCTTGGCATTGGCGGTAATGGCCGGCTGGATCTTTCCTTGTGCAATCAGTTCGGCTACCACGGCCGGCACTCCGCCGGCGCGGTAGAACTCCTCGGCCAGGTATTCGCCGGCCGGCTGCAGGTTGACGAGCAACGGAATCTCGTAGCCATGCTTTTCCCAATCGGCCGTGCTCAACTCCACGCCGATGTGTTTGGCGATCGCGTTCAGGTGAACTGGCGCATTGGTCGATCCGCCGATCGCGGAGTTCACCACGATCGCGTTCTCGAAAGCGGCCCGCGTCAGGATGTCGGAGGGCTTCAGGTCCTCGCGCACCATCTCGACGATGCGCTTGCCCGTGAGGTACGCCATCTCCTGGCGGTCCCGGTAGGGCGCGGGAATGGCCGCACTGCCGGGCAAGGTCATGCCCAGAGCCTCGGCCAACGAGTTCATCGTGGAGGCCGTGCCCATGGTGTTGCAGTGGCCCGTGGAAGGCGCGGACGATGCGACCAGCTTCAGGAATTCCTGGTAATCGATCTCGCCCGCCGCCATCATTTCGCGCGCGCGCCAGACGATGGTGCCCGAACCCGTGCGCTCGCCCTGGAACCAGCCATTGAGCATGGGCCCGGAATTGAGCGCGATGGCCGGGATGTCGACCGTGGCCGCCGCCATCAGCTGCGCCGGCGTCGTCTTGTCGCAGCCGGTGGTGAGCACCACGCCGTCGATCGGGTAGCCGTAAAGCACCTCGATCAGGGACAGGTATTGCAGATTGCGATCGAGTGCGGCGGTAGGGCGCTTGCAGGTTTCCTGGATCGGATGGATGGGGAACTCGAAAGCGATGCCACCTGCGTCGCGGATGCCTTCGCGGACGCGCTCGGCCAGTACCAGGTGGTGGCGATTGCAGGGCGCGATGTCCGAACCGGTCTGGGCAATGCCGATCATCGGCCGGCCCGACTGCAGCTCGTCGAAGCCCAAGCCGAAATTCATGGTGCGCTCCAGGTAGAGCGCGGTCATGTCGGCGTTGGCCGGGTTGTCGAACCAGGCTTGCGAGCGCAGGCGCGGGGGAGGGGTGTTTTTCTGGGAAGTCATTGCAGGGCCTTGAGTGTCTGCGCCGCCGTGGGCAGCGCCTTGCAGTCGTCGATGTATTGTCGAACGATCTCCGCGAAGTTTTCGTGGGGCTTCAGGCCCAAGCGCGCCGCCCGCGCCGCGGTCGCGCCGCCGGGCCAGTTGGCGACGATGCCGGCGATGCGTTCGTCGCGCTCGAAGCGCACCAGCTTGCGCACGGCCGGGCCGGCCACCTCTTCGAGCGCGTCGAGCATGTCGCTCACGCGCACATTGAGCGCCGGCAGATTCATGGCGGTGCGCCCCAGGAAATGCTCGCGCGAGGCTTCGTACACCGCGATCAGCCCGTCGACCGTGTGCGACGGCGATGACATCGGATGCGACACATCCGGCGAAACCGGGCACACCGACTCCACGCCCGCCAGGGGCTCTCGGATGATGCCGCTGAAGAACGAAGACGCCGCGCCATTGGGCCGGCCGGGGCGCACTGTCACGGTCATGAGCCGCGCGGCACGGCCGTCGATGTAGCCCTTGCGCGTGTAATCTGCGACCAGGTGCTCGCAAATGAGTTTTTGCGTGCCGTACGAAGTCTGGGGCGCGGGCAGCGTGTCGTCGGCCACCAGCTTGGGCAGCGGAACGGCCGGGTCGGGGCCGAACACGGCAACGGAACTGGAGAACACCACGCGGGCCGGCTTGCCGCCCGCATTGACGTGGGCTCTCAGGGCGTCGAGCAGGGCGCGCGTGCTGTCGAGGTTGGAGCGCAGGCCCAGATCGAAGTCGGCCTCGCACTCACCGGACACTGCGGAGGCGAGGTGAAAAACGCCGTCGAATGGTTCGGTCCGTAAGGCATCGGTATGCGCCAGCAGCGAGCCGGTGCGGGCCTCGACCCGTCCATCGGCCAGCAGGTCGGGCGGCGGCGCCGCCATGTCGGCGAGCACGAGCCGCTCGATGCGTTCGCCCGCCAGCGTGCCCTGCGCCAGCAGAGCGCGAGCGAGGCGGGAGCCGACAAAGCCGCCACCTCCGGTGATCAGCAGTTTCACGGAACCCCCTTCAAGGATTTCTTTGCAAGATTGAGTGGTGCGACGACGCGCAGGGCTGCCTGCCGCCGTTGCCGCGAAATGACGCCGCCTTCGACCAGCCGCTGTTCGCCGTGCAGGATGTGCTCGGTGGCGTGCCGGCGGGCCGCGGCCGGGTCACGCGCGGCGATTGCTTCGAGCACGGCGCGGTGTTCGCGTTGGACGGCCAGCATGAAGTCGCGGCGGCGCGCTTCGTTGCCGCGCGTGATGCGCATGCCTTCACGCAGGTACTGTTCCAAGAAGCTCAGCAGCAGGCGGAACTGCGGGTTGCCGGTGGCTTCGCCGATGATGCGGTGGAACGCCAGGTCTTCGGCGACGCCGTCGCGGCCTTCGGCTACGGCCACGTCGATGCTTTTCAGCGCGCGCCGCAGCTCGGCGATTTGCGCGCGTGTGGCGCGTTCGGCCGCCAGCGCCGCGATCTCACCTTCCAGGACGCGGCGCACCTCGACCACATGGACCACCGATTGGACGGACTCCAGGACCGAATGGTCGAAAGCGAGCGGCTGGTGCGCCGGCGTGGGCGCAACGAACACGCCCGAGCCCTGGCGCGCCACCACCAGCGCCCGCGACGCGAGCTGGTGCATGGCTTCGCGCACGACGGTGCGCGAAACGCCGTGGGCGGCGGCGAGCTGATGTTCGGTGGGCAGGCGGTCGCCGGGCGCCAGGATGCCCGATTCGATCTGCATAGCCAGCTGGACCGCAAGGCGGTCAGACAGCCGTTCGACGGCCAGCCGGATCGGGGCGGTCACGGAAAAAACCTGCGCATGGCGGGGAATTGAAATACGGTTATCAGGTCATCATACAAATTTTCGGCCACTTCAACTAGCGAGTTTCCCTAGTGACGGCGCGGCGGCGACGTGCGGATACTGCGCGCTGCGATTGCCGAATCGTGCCCTCTTGCGCACGCCCGCGGCGATTCTTGAGGACTTCAACGCATGGCAAGTGTCACGATCCAGGCAGTCAAGAAGAACTTCGGCGAGGTCCCGATCCTGCATGGTGTGGACATCGACATCCAGGACGGCTCGTTCACGGTGCTGGTGGGCCCGTCGGGCTGCGGCAAATCGACGCTGCTGCGCATGATCGCGGGGCTCGAGAAGATCAGCGGCGGCGAAATCCGCATCGGCGAGCGCCGCGTCAACGACCTGCCGCCGAAAGAGCGCGACATCGCGATGGTGTTCCAGAACTACGCCCTGTACCCGCACATGACGGTGCGCGACAACATGGCTTTTGCGCTCGCGCTGGCCAAGACGGACAAGGCGACCATCGACTCGAAGGTCGGCCGCGCGGCCGAGATCCTGGGCCTGACGCCCTTGCTCGACCGCTACCCGCGCCAGCTCTCGGGCGGCCAGCGGCAGCGAGTTGCCATGGGGCGCGCCATTGTGCGTGACCCGCAGGTGTTCCTGTTCGACGAGCCGCTGTCCAACCTCGACGCCAAGCTGCGCGTGGCGATGCGCAGCGAAATCAAGGAACTGCACCAGCGCCTGAAGACGACGTCCATCTACGTCACGCACGACCAGATCGAGGCGATGACCATGGGCGACAAGATCGTCGTCATGCGCGACGGCCGCATCGAGCAGGCCGGCAACCCGCTGGAACTCTACGACCGGCCCGCCAACCAGTTCGTCGCCGGCTTCATCGGCTCACCCGCCATGAACTTTCTTCCGGGCACATTGCGGCGCAGCGGCGGCGCGGCGCGCGTGGAACTGCAGGACGGCACCTTGCTCGACGCGCCGCTGCAGGCCGGCGGCCAGGACGGCCAGCCCGTCGTCTACGGCACGCGGCCGGAGCACCTGTCGCTGTCGGACAACGGCGGCATCCCGTCGCAGGTCGTGGTGCTGGAGCCGACCGGCATGGACACCTTCGTCGCCTGCCGGCACGAGGGCGCGGATCTCTCCGCCGTGTTCCGCGAGCGGCACGATTTCGCACCCGGCACGCTCATCCGCCTGCAGCCCGACCTGCAGCGTGCCCACCTTTTCGACGCAGGCACTGGCGAACGGCTGGTGGCCTGACTGATTTGTTTCGCCCGTTCACACACACAGGAGACAGACATGAGTGACTTCAATCGCCGCAAATTTCTTGAAGGCTCCGCCGGCGTGGCGGCTGCGGCCACCATGGGCACCGGCGCGGCCGTCTTCGCGCCGGCCATCCATGCGCAGACGCTCGCCTTCAAGCCTGAAAAAGGCGCCAAGCTTCGCGTGCTGCGCTGGAGCCGCTTCGTCCAGGGCGACATCGACGCCTACATGGTCAATGTCAAGAAATTCACCGAGAAAACCGGCATCGAGGTGCGGATCGACAACGAAGGCTGGGAAGACGTTCGACCCAAGGCTGCCGTGGCCGCCAACACCGGCGCGGGTCCGGACATCATCCTCTCGACCAACGACGATGCGAACCTGTATCCCGAGAAGTTGCTGGACGTGACCGACCTGGCCGACTACCTGGGCAAGAAATACGGCGGCTGGTACCCGGCGAACGAGGCTTACCTGCGGCCCGACGGCAAGCGCTGGATCGGCATCGGCCTGGGGGCTGCCGGCGCGATGATGGTCTATCGGCAAAGCCAGCTGAAGGCTGCCGGTTTCGACACCTTCCCCAAGGACACCGCCGGTTTCCTGAACATGCTCAAGGCACTGCACGCCAAGGGCACACCCGGCGGCTTCGCGCTGGGCAATGCCACCGGCGACGGTCTGTGGACCAATTGGCTGATCTGGTCGCACGGCGGCCAGCTGGTCGACAAGAACAACAAGGTGATCATCGACAGTGCCGAAACTATCAAGGCGCTCGAGTACGCGAAGGAGCTGTACGCCACCTTCATTCCCGGCACGCTGTCGTGGCTGGACCCGAACAACAACAAGGCCTTTCTGGACGGGCAGGTCAGTGTCACCAACAATGGCATCTCGATCTATTACGCGACCAAGACATCCGCCGACCCGAAGGTCCAGGCATTGCGCGAGGATGTGCAGCACGCGTCGTATCCGGTAGGCCCGGTGGGTGTGCCGACCGAGTCGCATCTGTTCTTCAACCAGATGGTCATGAAGTACACGAAGTATCCTCAGGCGGCCAAGGAGTTCCTGCGCTTCATGATGGAAAAAGAGCAGTTCGATCCGTGGCTGACGGGCGCCGGAGGCTACATTGCGCCGCCGCTGGCCGAATATGCCAAGAGCGCGATCTGGACCTCCGATCCCAAGCACACCCCCTACCGCGACGCCGTCAAGAACATGCGCCCGTCGGGCTATGCGGGCAAGCTGGGCTACGCGTCGGCTGGTGCCGGGGCCGACTTCATCGTCTGCAACATGGTGGCCGAGGCGGCCAGCGGCTCCAAGACGCCCAAGGAAGCCGCCGAACGCGCACAGAAGCGCGCTGAGCGTTACTACAAGGTCTGAGCATGGCGCAACCTGCGGTGCAAGAAACCACGCGCGTTGGTGCGCCGCAGGCACGCGCGCCCAGGCAGCCGTCGATGCTGGAGAGGTTCCAGAACAACAAGAACGCCCTGGGTTGGGCGTTCATGTTGCCGGCGTCCGTGCTGCTGCTGCTGTTCCTGACCTATCCACTGGCCCTGGGCACCTGGCTCGGCTTCACAGACGCGAAGATCGGGCGCCCGGGCGAATGGATCGGCCTGGAGAACTTCAAGTTCCTGGTGACAGACAGCGTCACCCAGCTCGCGCTGTTCAACACGCTGTTCTACACCGTGGTGGCCAGCATCGCAAAATTCGGCCTGGGCCTGTACCTTGCACTTCTGCTCAACAAGCGGCTGCCGTTCCAGAGCTTCTTCCGGGCGGTGGTCCTGCTGCCCTGGATCGTGCCGACAGCGCTGTCGGCGATCGCGTTCTGGTGGATCTTCGATGCGCAGTTTTCCATCATCAGCTGGGCGCTGATGAAGATGGGGCTCATCGACAAGTACATCGATTTCCTGGGTGAGCCCTGGAACGCGCGCATCTCCACCATCATCGCGAATGTCTGGCGCGGCATCCCCTTCGTTGCCATCTCGCTGCTGGCCGGGCTGCAGACCATTTCGCCTTCGTATTACGAGGCTTCGGCCATCGATGGCGCAACGCCTTGGCAGCAGTTCCGGCACATCACGCTTCCGTTGCTGACGCCGATCATCGCCGTCGTGATGACGTTCTCGGTGCTGTTCACCTTCACCGACTTCCAGCTGATCTATGTGCTGACCCGCGGCGGGCCGCTCAACGCCACCCACTTGATGGCAACGCTGGCCTTCCAGCGCGCGATATCCGGCGGAGCGCTGGCCGAGGGCGCCGCGATCGCCACCTTGATGGTGCCGTTCCTGCTGGCGGCCGTCATGTTCAGCTATTTCGGCCTCCAGCGCCGTGCCTGGCAGCAGGGAGGCGACAAGTGAAGGAAAGCAAGAACAACGACGCATCGCAGGGCATGGACTTCCTGCAGTCCATGCCGCGCCGCTGGGTGACGCTTTACATCCCGATCGTGCTGTTCGTGATCGTGCTGCTGTTCCCGTTCTACTGGATGGCGATCACCTCGTTCAAGCCCGACAGTGAGTTGCTGTCTCGCAGCGGCAACCCGTTCTGGATCATCGGCCCGACGTTCGCGCACTTCGAGAAGCTGCTGTTCAAGACCGAGTACCCGGCCTGGCTGTGGAACACCGTGATCGTGTCGGTGGTGTCGACCGTGATCTCACTGGTGGCCTCGATCCTGGCGGCCTATGCCATCGAACGGCTGCGCTTCCAGGGCGCGAAGCCGGCGGGCGGGGCGATCTTCCTGGCGTACCTCGTGCCGCCATCCATCCTGTTCATCCCACTGGCCGCGATCGTGGTGAAGCTGGGGCTCTTCGACAGCCGGATGGCGCTGATCCTCACGTACCCGACCTTCCTGATTCCGTTCTCGACGTGGCTGCTCATGGGGTACTTCCGGTCGATTCCCTACGAGCTGGAAGAGTGCGCGCTGATCGATGGGGCCACGCGCTGGCAGATCCTGGTGAAGATCGTGCTGCCGCTGGCGGTGCCGGGCCTGATCTCCGCGGGCATCTTCGCATTCACGCTCAGCTGGAATGAATTCATCTACGCGCTGACCTTCGTCTCGTCCAGCGAGAACAAGACAGTGCCCGTGGGCGTGGTCACCGAGCTGGTGGAAGGCGATGTCTACCACTGGGGGCCGCTGATGGCGGGCGCGCTGCTCGGCTCGCTGCCGGTGGCTTTCGTCTATTCGTTCTTCGTCGAGTACTACGTCTCGGGCATGACGGGGTCGGTGAAAGAGTAGCGCGGGCTGCGCTCCGGGCGGGTTGCTCCCATTTGGGACAATACCCGCATGGAAACCCTGCAAGACTGGCTGGCGCACTGCGAACGGCTGCACCCCAAGACCATCGAACTCGGCCTGGAGCGCTCGCGCGCCGTGGCCGATCGCATGGGCTTGCGCTTCGAATGCCCCGTGATCACCGTGGCCGGCACCAACGGCAAGGGCTCGACCTGCGCGATGCTGGAAGCCATCGTGCAGCAGGCGGGCTGGCGCAGCGGCGTCTTCACTTCGCCGCACCTGGTGCACTTCGAGGAGCGCTGCCGCATCCATGGCGAAACGGTGAAGGCGCAGGAGCTGGTGCCGCATTTCGCGCGGGTGGAGGAGGCGCGGGGCGACATATCGCTCAGCTACTTCGAGTTCACGTCGCTCGCGATCATGAGCCTGCTGGCCGCGTCGAAGCTCGATGTTGCCATCCTCGAAGTGGGCCTGGGCGGTCGCCTCGACATGGTCAACATCATCGACACCGACTGCGCGATCATCACCAGCATCGACCTGGACCACATGGACTACCTGGGGCCGGACCGCGAGAGCATCGGCCGCGAAAAGGCCGGCATCATGCGCACCGGCAAACCCGCCATCGTCGGCGACCCGGTGCCGCCGCAAAGTGTGATCGACCGCGCCTTGGAGATCGGTGCGGACCTGTGGACGCTGGGCCGCGACTTCAATTTCTCCGGAGACAAGCAGCAGTGGGGTTGGGCCGGGCGCGGCAGGCGATACGCCGGGCTGGCCTATCCGGCATTGCGCGGCGCCAACCAGTTGATCAACGCTTCGGGCGTGCTGGCTGCGCTGGAGTCGCTGCGCGACAAGCTGCCGGTCACGGCGCAGGCGGTCCGCAACGGGCTGGCCCTGGTGGAATTGCCGGGCCGCTTCCAGATCGTGCCCGGCCAGCCGGCGCTGGTGCTGGATGTGGCGCATAACCCGCATTCCGTCGCGGCGCTGGCGGCGAATCTCGACGCCATGGGTTTCTTTCCCACCACGCACGCCGTGTTCGGCGCGATGGCCGACAAGGATCTGGCGCCCATGCTCAAGAAGATGGGGCCCCTGGTCGATCGCTGGTACTTCACGGACCTGCCAACGCCCCGCGCCGAAACGGCCGCCAACCTCCAAACCCAGTGGCAGGCGCAGGAAAAGCGGAGCGACGTGGCTGCGAGCACCCACTCCGCGCCCATGGAAGCGTTCAACGCCGCGGTCGCCGCGGCGGACCCCGCTGATAGAATCGTCGTCTTCGGATCGTTCTACACGGTGGGGGGCGTTCTGGAGCACGGCGTGCCCCGACTCCAGGCCAAACATCTGTAGGCCCAGCCCCCACAGCGACAGGTTTCATGGCCTTTTTCAAAATGCGCAAAGGTGGCGACGAGCCGGCAGCCACCCGCTCCCAGCCCGAAAGTATCGAGGCGATGCGCAAGCGCGCCAGGCACCGCCTCATCGGCGCCGGCGTGCTGGTGCTGTTGGGCGTGATCGGCTTCCCGCTGCTGTTCGACACCCAGCCCCGGCCGATCGCGGTCGACATCCCCATCGAGATTCCGGACCGCAACAAGGTCAAGCCTTTGGCCGCGCCCGCTCAGCCCGCCGCCGCGCAAGCGCCTGCTGTGTCCGGCCCGGTGACAGTGGCATCCGCGCCCGCGAAGGAAACGCCGGCGCCGCCGCCTGAAAAGGTGGCCGAAGCGGCGTCCGCCAAGCCGGAACCCAAGGCAGAGGCCAAGCCCGAGCCGAAGCCGGAGCCGAAACCCGACGCCAAGGTGGCGGCCAAATCCGATGACGGCGCCAAGGCCAAGGCCCTGCTCGAAGGCAAGGAAGCCGCGGCCGCCGCAGCCGAAGGGCGTTTTGTCGTCCAGGTCGGCGCCTTCGCCGATGCCACCAAGGCCCGCGAAACGCGCCTGAAGGTGGAAAAAGCCGGCCTCAAGACCTATACCAACGTGGCCGAGACCAAGGAAGGCAAGCGCATCCGCGTGCGGGTGGGGCCTTTCGGAAGCAAGGCAGAGGCGGACAAGGCGGCGGACAAGATCAAGGGGCTGGATTTACCGGCCAACATCCTCACCTTGTAAGAGTCGCTCCCGGATGGCCGCACTGGATTGGATTTTTGCCGGCGTGTTGGCGCTGTCGCTGCTGCTGGGTGCGTGGCGCGGGCTCGTATACGAGGTGTTGTCGGTGATGAGCTGGATCGCGGCCTTCATCGTCGCGCAGTGGCTGGCGCCGGATGCGGCGGCCTGGCTGCCGATGAAGGGCTCGGCCGAACCGATCCGCTATGCCGCGGGGTTCGTGCTGGTGTTCATCGCGGTGGTGTTCGCGGGGGCGCTGCTGGCCTGGGTGACCAAGAAGCTGGTCGAGGCCGTGGGCCTGCGGCCGGTCGACCGCCTACTGGGCGCGGTGTTCGGTTTGCTCCGCGGGGCCGTGCTGCTGATGGCACTGGCCGTGGTGGTCCACATGACACCGCTCAAGAGCGGCGAATGGTGGAAGGAGTCGCAGGGCGCGGTCATGGCCGTGGTCGCGCTCAAGAGTTTGAAGCCGGTGTTGCCCGAGCGTTTTGGGCACTACCTGCCGGGTTAGCAAGAGCAGTACGAAAAGCGAGCATCAACATGTGTGGAATCGTCGGCGTCGTCAGTGGCGCGCCAGTCAACCAGCTGATCTACGACGCGCTGCTGCTCCTGCAGCACCGCGGCCAGGACGCGGCCGGCATCGTCACGCAGCAAGAGCGCAAGTTCTTCATGCACAAGGCCAAGGGCATGGTGCGCGACGTGTTCCGCACACGCAACATGCGCGCCTTGCCGGGCAGCGCCGGCCTGGGCCAGGTGCGCTACCCGACCGCGGGCAATGCGTACAGCGAAGAAGAGGCACAGCCCTTCTACGTCAACGCGCCTTTCGGCATCGTGCTGGTGCACAACGGCAACCTCACCAACGCGCAAGCGCTGAAGGCGGAACTGTTCACCACCGACCATCGCCACATCAACACCGAGAGCGATTCGGAAGTCCTGCTGAATGTGTTCGCGCACGAACTGGAAAAATCCACCCGCGGCGTCCCGCTGCAGCCGGAAGACGTTTTCACCGCCGTCAAGAACGTGCACCGCCGCGTGCGCGGCTCCTACGCTGTCATCGCGATGATTGCCGGCCATGGCGTGCTGGCGTTCCGCGACCCGTTCGGTATCCGTCCACTGTCGATGGGCCGCAGCAGCGACGGCGCGGTGATGCTGGCCAGCGAAACGGTTGCGCTGGAAGGCACGGGCCATGTGTTCGAGCGCCACGTGGCGCCGGGCGAGGCGGTGTTCGTCGACCTGCAAGGCAAGGTCCACTCGCAGCAATGCGCGGATTCGCCCAAGCTCAACCCCTGCATTTTCGAATACGTCTACCTGGCGCGGCCCGACTCCGTGCTGGACGGCATCTCGGTCTACCAGGCGCGCCTGAACCTGGGCGAGGCGCTGGCCAAGCGCGTCGTCTCCACGGTGCCGCCCAACGAGATCGACGTGATCATCCCGATCCCCGAGTCCAGCCGACCCAGCGCCACACAATTGGCGCACCTGCTGGGCATTCCGTACCGCGAAGGCTTCGTCAAGAACCGCTACGTCGGCCGCACCTTCATCATGCCGGGGCAGGGCGTGCGCAAGAAGTCCGTGCGCCAGAAGCTCAACGTGATCGCCAGCGAATTCAAGGGCCGCAACGTGATGTTGGTCGACGACTCCATTGTGCGTGGCACCACCAGCCGCGAGATCGTGCAGATGGCGCGCGACGCCGGCGCCAAGAAGGTCTACCTGGCCAGCGCGGCACCGCCGGTGCGTTATCCCAATGTCTACGGCATCGACATGCCCACCTCCAGCGAGTTGGTGGCCCACGGCCGCACCATCGATGAGATTCGCGAGATCATCGGCTGCGACGCGCTGATCTACCAGGATGTGGACGGCATGAAGCGCGCCATTGGCTCGCTCAACCCCAAGCTCGACGGCTTCGACGCGTCCTGCTTCGATGGCGTCTACGTCACGGGCGACATCAACGCCGGCGACATCGAGCGCATCAACGAAGCGCGCGTTGGCCAACAAGACCCGCAGGAAGACGACACCTCGCGGCTCGCGCTGCCCAACGCCCAGGACGCGTGACAGTGGCAGAGGAGAGACTCCCGCCCGGCCTGCACCGCGACACCCTCGCGGTGCGTGCGGCCGTGGACAAGAGCCAGTACAGCGAGAACTCCGAGGCGCTGTACCTCACGTCCAGCTTCACCCAGCCCGACAGCGAAACGGCCGCGCGCCGCTTCGCCGGCGAGGAAGAGGGCTACATCTACTCGCGCTTCACAAACCCCACCGTCGCCAGCATGGAAAAGCGCCTCGCCGCGCTGGAAGGCATGGAAGACGCCATCGCCACGTCCAGCGGCATGAGTGCCATCCTGCTGTTGTGCATGGGGCTGTTGAAGGCCGGCGACCACGTCGTGTGTTCGCAGTCGGTGTTCGGTTCCACCATCAAGTTGATCGGCACGGAATTCGGCAAGTTCGGCGTGGAGAGTTCGTTTGTCTCGCAGACCGACGTGGCCGAGTGGAAGGCAGCGATCAAACCCAACACCAAGCTGCTGTTCGCCGAAACACCGACGAATCCGCTGACGGATGTGTGCGACATCCGCGCGCTGGCCGACGTGGCGCACAACGCGGGTGCGCTGCTCGCCGTCGACAATTGCTTTTGCTCGCCGGCGTTGCAGCAGCCTGCGAAGTTCGGCGCCGACATCGTCATCCACTCCGGCACCAAGTACCTGGACGGGCAAGGCCGCGTCATCGCGGGTGCGCTGGTCGGCCCGGAGAAGCTGATCAAGGACAAGTTCATCCCCGTGATGCGCAGCGCCGGCATGAGCCTGTCGCCTTTCAACGCGTGGGTCGTGCTCAAGGGCATGGAGACGCTGGGCATTCGCATGGAAGCGCAGTCGCAGCGCGCGCTGGAACTGGCGCAGTGGCTGGAAGCCCACCCGAAAGTCGGGCGCGTCTACTACCCCGGCCTCAAGAGCCACGGGCAGCATGAACTGGCGATGGCGCAGCAGTCGGGCCGTGGCGGCGCCGTCGTCTCGTTCGACGTGAAGGCCGGCGACGCCGACACGGCGCGGAAGAACGCCTTCCATGTCGTCGACGCGACGCAGCTCATGTCCGTCACCGCCAACCTCGGCGACGTGAAGACCATCATCACCCACCCGGCCAGCACCTCGCACGGCCGTCTGACCGAGCAGCAGCGCACGGCCGCCGGCATTCGCCAGAACCTCATCCGCGTGGCGGTGGGGCTGGAACATCTCGATGACTTGAAGGCCGATCTTTCGCGCGGCCTGGATACTCTTTAGATTCTTACTCCCTCCCCCTCCGGGGGAGGGCAGGGGTGGGGGCACGGCGCGTGGCCTGTGCTGCATCGAAGCTGTGAAGGCGTCGGCGTTTTGCCGCTGACTCGGCGCGCAGCATGCCGTAACCGGATTCAATGCTGGTTCTGGCCACGCTGCGGCGCAGGCTGATGCGGATCAACGACCCATCCAACTCGACATCGAGTTCGGATCCGACCTTGATTCCCAGGGCCTTCCGAATGGAAGCCGGGATGACCACTTGGCCCTTGTTGGAAACGATCATGATGGTCATGCGGAGCCTCCTCCCAGGTAGCGACTCGAGTGTAGTGCAGAGTGCCCACAGCACGCCCTAACTAGAATGACGCCCATGACAACCCGCACCCGCTTCGCCCCGTCCCCCACGGGCTTCATCCACCTGGGCAACATCCGCTCGGCCCTGTATCCCTGGGCGTTCGCCCGCGCCACCGGCGGCAAGTTCATCCTGCGCATCGAAGACACCGACGTCGAACGCTCGTCGCAGGAGGCGGTGGACGTGATCATCGAAGGCATGGCCTGGCTGGGGCTGGGCCACGACGAAGGGCCGTTCTATCAGATGCAGCGCATGGAGCGCTACAAGGAAGTGCTGGCGGAGATGAAGGCCGCCGGCCTCGTTTATCCCTGCTACATGAGCATGGCCGAACTCGACGCGTTGCGCGAACGCCAGATGGCCGCGAAGGAAAAACCGCGCTACGACGGCACTTGGCGCCCCGAACCGGGCAAGACCTTGCCCGTGGTGCCCCAGGGCGTGCAGCCGGTGCTGCGCTTCAAGAACCCCATCGGCGGATCGGTGGTGTGGGAAGACAAGGTCAAGGGCCGCATCGAGATCAGCAACGACGAGCTGGACGACTTGGTGATCGCGCGGCCCGATGGCACGCCCACGTACAACTTCTGCGTGGTGGTCGACGACATCGACATGACGATCACGCACGTGATCCGCGGCGACGACCACGTGAACAACACGCCGCGGCAGATCAACATCTTCCGCGCACTGGGCAAGGAGCCGCCGGTGTATGCGCACCTGCCGACGGTGCTGACCGAGACCGTGGACGAAAAAGGCGAGAAGCACGTCGGCAAGATGAGCAAACGCAGCGGCGCCAAGCCCGTCACGCAGTTTCGCGACGAAGGCTTCCTGCCCGAGGCGGTCGTCAACTACCTCGCGCGCCTGGGCTGGTCGCACGGCGACGCCGAGATCTTCAGCCGGCAGCAGTTCATCGAGTGGTTCAACCTGGATCACCTGGGCAAGAGCGCGGCGCAGTACGACGAAGCCAAGCTGCGCTGGGTCAACGCCCAGCACCTGAAGGCGATGGCCGACGAACCGTTGGCGCAACTCGTTGCGCAGCAGATGCGAAAGCGCGGCGTCGCGGCCGATGACCGCCTGCCCGCCATCTGCGCCTTGTTCAAGGACCGTTGCGACACGACGGTCGCCCTGGCCGAATGGGCCGCCAAGTTCTACACCCCGGTGGTGCCCAACCCAGACGAAGTGGCCAAGCACGTGGTCGAGGGCGTCCGCCCCGCAGTGAGCATGCTGGCGCGCATGCTGGAAGGCTGCCCCTGGGAGAAGGGCGCCATCACCGAGGCGATCAAGGAAGTGCTGCGCGCCACCGGCATGAAAATGCCGCAGCTGGCCATGCCGGTGCGGGTGCTGGTGATGGGCACGGCGCAGACGCCTTCGCTCGACGCGGTGCTGGCTTTGTGCGATCGCGACACGGTGGTTGAACGGTTGAAGGCGGCTTGAGAAAATTTCGGGCTATAATTCAAGGCTCGGAAATTGACGGGGACTCGTAAGGACGGGGCCTGCCAATAATGGGGGTATAGCTCAGCTGGGAGAGCGCTTGCATGGCATGCAAGAGGTCATCGGTTCGATCCCGTTTACCTCCACCACCGAAGTAAAGATCAGAGAAGATCACGGTTTTGACCCTATCGTCTAGAGGCCTAGGACATTACCCTTTCACGGTAAGTACCGGGGTTCGAATCCCCGTAGGGTCGCCAAATTGCCCTGGCAAGTCAGAAATGACTCGCCGGGCGCGCCAAGGCAACAAGCCGGCAGCACTTGGCCCGTAAGGGCGAAAGCAGCCTACCAGGAGTGGTAGTTCAGTTGGTTAGAATACCGGCCTGTCACGCCGGGGGTCGCGGGTTCGAGTCCCGTCCACTCCGCCAGAATATCTAAGTAAATCAATAACTTAGAAGCACTAAAGCCCGACCTAAACAGTCGGGCTTTAGTCATTTTTGGCCCCGCACTGTCCCCGTTTTGTCCCCGTCTGTGTCGCGTTGACTCGGCTTGAGTTGGCTTGTTGTGCCTTACTGTCCCCGTGGTGTCCCCGCGAACGGAAAATGACCTGCATCGTTTGTCAGGCGCCGACAGCATCGATATTCTTTGATCTGTTGAAGCCAGGTGCTTCATCTCGGCCGGCACTTGGCCGACATCAACGATGCAAAGGGCGCACTCAAACGCTCCTTGCTCCGGCAGGCGCAGCGCCTGTCCAACCTAGGGCTCGAGCGCAACAGCGCCGAATCGCCCACGTCTTGCGGCAGACATTTCGCCCGATGCCGGCACTGTGCACTCCGATGCACAGTGCTGCGCAGGCGATTCGCCGTTGGTTCATCCCAGATTGGGGTGGTGCGCAACTAACGGTTCAAGGTGAATGTTATGGAGATGAGCATTGAGCAAGCGGGTGCGCTTGTGGACCTTCGGTACGTCGCTGGATTCTTGGGGCAGCCCCTTGACAGCGTACGCCGGTGGATTCATCAGCCCCCGCCCGGGTTTCCGCCGGTTGTGCGGATAGGGGTCAAAATTACGATCCGCAAGAGACAATTGGAGTCTTGGGCCAGCGGCGAATTCTTCGCTGCGCCAGTCGTCGTCGAGGAAGTCGAAGTCGCGCCGGCGAGTAAAGCGCGTCGACGGGGCAGGCCGCGCAAGGTGCCAAAATGAGCGGCGCTGAGAACCGCGAGCCGCTTGCGCCTCATTGGTCCAACATCGGCAAAAGCGAAACAAGACCGCACCGGAGCGCGAGCGGATCATTGGACACTCGACGTGGCGCAACCTTTTCGTCGCTGCCTCGACGAAATGAGTGGGTGTTTTGAAGTCCTGCCAGCGGCACCGGGCACTTGGTCGGACCGGCCACGAGCATGATGCCGCACCTCTCGCGGCGAGCACGCTGAAAGCACGATAGGCACGAGGGTGCCTGTGTGAAAGCTGCCCAACCAGGATCAAGGCGTCGTCGCATGGCAGTGACCGCGGGTCACTTTGAATTGAGCACGGTGGGTCACTTATATTCGAGCATCAACAGATCAACGTCTGCTGCTGGTTGACGACCCTCGCCAGAGTTCTTTAGGAATCCCAAGCCGCCAATCGCGCCCGTACTTCGCCCGACGGCACCCTGCACCGCGGGTGATTCGCGATCTGATCCAAGCCCGCTCGCAACGTGGGCAAATCCACGCCAACCTCGGCAAGGCGGTCCAGAAGCCACAGTAGACCGACGACTTCGACCTGACGCGAGGTGGCTTCGGTGCGAAGCGCCCTGTCGCCCGTAACCAGAATGTGGCCGGCGCGCGTGGCGCAGCTAAGAGCAAAACAATCGGTCAGCGACAGCGTGGGCCGCGCTTGATTGACCTCTTGGGCCAATTGCACTTCGGCCGGCGTGAGCTCGACAACTTGCAGGCCCAACTCTCGAAGGTACGGACCGTTGTACTCGGCGATCTCCCTTTGGTAGAGGATGTCCGGCACGACCATCGGCATTCCTGCCGCGAACGCCGTGGCAAGCAATCCGCCCCTCTCGAGGTCAATGAGAATGGAGGTGTCCGAAACCAGCAGCACGTGGCACGCTCAAGCTGCTTGGCCCATCAGCATCTGGTCCAGTCTTCGGACGTTGATGCGAAGAAGTTCAGCACCTTTCGCCTCTGAGATCGCACCTTCCGCCACGGCTCGCAAGCACAGCCGTTCCATGCGTTGCGGAGCTTCAGCGGGGAACCCGAGTGGCTCCGTCGACTTCGGCCCGTTCCAGCCCCGCTTGCTGATCTGTGCCCAGAGCCTGCCAGCGGCAGCCTTCGTCAAGACGCCGAGCTGGGAGCAACGCATCACCAAGGCCGAGACGCTCACCTTGAAGACGCGTTTGAGTTCCACCAACTCTCCGAGTGAGATCGTCGTGCGATGCGGCCCGAGGAGCCGCCGCATCATGTCTGCCGCCATGAGGAAGGCACCGGCGAAGCGGTCCGCGGCCTTCTCCTCCTCCGCCTCGCTCAGGCCTGGGAAGCGCAAAACTAAGTGCGCGAGTTCGTGTGCCAAAGTAAAACGTTGCCGCTCGCCATTGTGAGATGCGTTGACCACAATGACGGGTACATCGCCATGGTTCGGTCTGACGACGTGCGCTTTCGAGCCACTCACCTTCTCGGGAAGTTCGATCGCGATCACTTTGACGCCTTTGTCTTCCAAGAGCTCCGCCATGTTGGGGATGGGATCCAGCCCAAGCGACCATAGCTCCCGCAGCCGGTCGGCAGCCCGTTCGGCGCTCGCGATCGCATCTACCTCAAGATCTTTGTGGTCGACGCCGCTCCAAGCCACATCCGTCCCAGGCAATAGCTCTTCAAGGCTCAGATAGCGCTCGACCTGGTCAAGGACTACGGACTCCACTGCACGTTCCTCCTTCACGGAGGCTTGCGGCGCCTTACGGAAGTCGATGCCAGCGAGCTCGATATGGCGTGAACTTAGAAGGTACTCGGGCGAGACCTTCAAGGCACGCGCGAGCTCGAGCAGTACCGTTGAACTCGGCATCATTTCATCGCGCTCGTACTTGCCGATTGCTTGGGGGGACACGAGCTCACCAATCGCCGCTTCGAGGTCACGTAGCGATAGGCCAGCCGCCTCCCGAGCCCTTTTGAGGCGTTCACCGATCATGGAGCTCTCCGGGAAGTGGTTTACATATTGACCGTTTGAATTATCTTTTGTAAACTCGTCGCCGTCAAGCTCAGCGTGAGGCCCAAGGGGGGTGACACTCCAAAGCGACCCGAATGACGCCCGTCAACAGCGCTCTCGGCCTTTTTTTATCGACCGGTCGAGACCTTCAGCGACATGCATCCTCTAACTTTCGCAGGACTAGTTGCAGGCCTCGTGTATTGGCTTCTTTACAAGGACAAGGAAAGCAAGATGCCTGCAGTGCAGCGACAGTTCGAAGACTTCCACAGCGCCATTTGTTTCGACGAAGACGATGAGAAAGCGACCCTTCGCGAGAAGCGGGGCATCATCGTCAAGGCGCTCAAGGACAACTTGCCCGACGACGTACCTTCGTTCGTCAATTTCAACCAGGGCAGCTACTCAATGCACACGGGGGTAGTGCCGCTGGACGGTAACTTCGACATCGACGTGGGCATCATCTTCGACTGCGATCAGCACAAGTACGGTCCGGTGGAGCTGAAGAAAAAAGTCCGCGACGCGGTGAACTCGAACTTTCGCACCGTGGAGATCCGCCGGCCCTGCGTGACCGTCAACTACATGAGCGGCGGCGAAATCGCTTACCACGTGGATCTCGCGATCTACACCACCGGCTCCGATGGCAAGCTGTATCTCGCTAAGGGCAAGGAAAATTCGAACGAGGAGCACAAGATCTGGGAGGTGTCCGACCCCAAGGGCCTGACCAAGGAGGTTTGCAGCGCGTTCGATGATGCCGAAAAGCTCGCGCAATACCGTCGATGCATCCGCTACCTCAAGCGGTGGCGCCAGGTGCAGTTCAAAAACTCCGGCGCGCCTCTCAGCATCGCCCTTACGGTGGCGGCGTACCACTGGTTCACGCCGAACTTCAGCACATCAGGCAAGCCGGTCGACCTTCTCGCCATGTTCGGGTGGGTCAATTCCGTCCTGGAGCAGTTCAGCAATGACTACAACCAGGACGACGGGTTCCACGTTCGCGTGAAAGTGGCGCTTCCCGTGGAGCCGTATACGGATCTGATGGCCAAGCGCACCGCGGCTCAAATGAAGACGTTCAAGGAGAAACTCGAGGCGCTGAGAGACGCGTTGCAGGAGGCGTACGACGAGGAGCTGCCCGAGGACGCCTGCAAGGTGCTAAAGAAACAGTTTGGCGACGACTTCAAGGTCCCCGAGAAGTCCGAAACTGCCAAGGCCGTTTCACCGGCCGCCATCAGCACGGGCAACTCGGCTTGACCCAGCCATCCGCGGACCCGATCGACACCACTAAAGTCGATGCCGCCTTCAGAGAGGTGCAAGCCGCTTGCGCTCGTCGAGGCATTGCTTGCGGCCGGTTGAGCACGTCCACGCTTCATTGCCTGGCCGTGGAATTGACGGGCGCAACGCGCACGTGGCCAATCAACGTCGACTGCGACGAGAAGCTTCTTCGGCTGCCGCACGTGTGGACCCTCGCACCGACGTCGCCACTGGCACATGTCAGCTACGGCGGCACCATTTGCATTGACGACGGCCAAGGCATGTCGCTCGACCCGGAGCGGCTGGCCGCCATCGTCGCGCACACGGTCATAAAGGCGTTCGACTTGCTAGAAAATTCCGCCATTGATGCCGCCACGGGTTATCTCGAGTTTTTCAACGAGCTTGAAGGCTACTGGTCCCACTTGCCTGACTCACTGCGGTCACGCGCATACTTCGAGGTCGACGGCAACTCGCGCATGGTTCAGGCCTTCTTCAAGTCCGATGCAAAGCCTGAGACGTGGTACTTCGCCGATCGCGGCGCCGAACTGCCGTGGGACGTCAAGTCGGACAAGCTCGAAGCGCACCGCGCGCTTTATGTCCATTTTGACGCCATCGACCTGCCGCCGGTCAAGCCGCAGAGGCTCACCTCCGCTTTCGTCCACGAGGTGCATCGAAGACTGTCCGCAGAGCAGCTGACGCTTTGGGAGCAGTTGGTTGGGTCCTCAAAGAACTCACCCAAGCGCGTAGCTTTATTGGTGTCGGTGCCGCGTCAGGCCGGCGGTCGCTCATTGGTTGCGATTGCGTTCCGTGCGAAGCGAGGCCTGATCGACGACTCGGCGGTCGTGGCGCCGCTCACCATGCGCCGCCATACGCCGACCTACATGCGTGAGCGCGGCGGTGCCTCGCTCGACCTACTGGGCAAGCACGTGGCCGTTCTCGGAGCTGGGGCCGTCGGATGCGTGGTCATCGACACCCTGGCAGCCGCCGGTATCGGCCAAATGACGGTCGTGGACAACGACGAGTACTCGGAAGACAACGTGTTCCGCCATCTGCTGGAGCCGCTGTATATCGGCTTGCCCAAGCCGCTCGGGGTGAAACTCCAGCTGCAGCGGCGCTATCCCGGCTTGACCATCACACCGGTCTGCACGACGGCGCAGAAGTGGCTGGCGTCCGCGGACTTGACCCACTACGACGGCATCGTCCTGGCCTTCGGAGCGCCGACCTTGGAGCGTTCTTTCTCCCGCGCCCTCAAGGGCCGGCGGGACAACTTCCCGATCGTGTTCACCTGGCTGGAGGCTGTTGACGTCGGCGGCCACTCCGTCCTCATGTGGTCGAAAGGTGAAGGATGCCTCGATTGCCTCTATCGTGACGACGAAGGCCATCCGTCACTTGCCTCGCGCACATCGTTCCTTGTACCGAATCAACCAGTGACCCGCAACCTCACGGGCTGCGCCGGCGCGTTCGTGCCCTTCGGCGCCTTGCAGGCACGGCGAACCGGCCTCCTCGCGGCCGAGCACATACTGTCTGCGATCTCCGCAGGCACTGAGGCCGACGGAGTGCGTGAGCCAAGTTATCGGTTCTGGGTCGGCGAAGGGCGCGCCGCAGCCGATCAAGGCCTCGGCACGACGCCTTGGTTTTCGGGCGCGGGCAGTACGTCCTGGAAGGAAGCCTCCAGCCGCGCCTTCGGCCGCGCGTGCAAGTACTGCCGTACGCCGCGGGAGCCGGCTTGAATCTCGTCTACCGAGTCACCGAGCGCCGACGCCTGATCCTCGTCGAACACGCCGTGCAGAAAATGCAAGGGTTCGCGCAGCACCGGTGGTGGGACCGTGAAGCGGGTGGCGTCCTTTTAGGCCGGCACTTGCTGGACTCGCATGACATCGTCGTCGACGACGTCACGACACCCCAAGACAGCGACCGCCGCAGCCGCTACAGCTTTTTCCGCTCGGCAAAGCACGAGCATATCGCCCGCCAGCGCTGGATCGACCAAAGAAGCACGTCGGCCTACCTCGGGCTGTGGCACACCCACCCGGAGGCCGACCCCACGCCCAGCAGCGTCGACCGCAGCGACTGGATTCAGGCCGTATCTCGGGATACGTTCGAAGGAGACCGGCTGTTTTTCCCGATCATGGGCACACAGAACATCCGCATCTGGACCTTGAGCCGCCGCGGCATGTTTCGCGAACTGAAGTTGCAGACGAACAAAGACCATGAACAAGACGACAGCCTCGACTAAGACACCCTCATCCACCAACTCCCCCACGATCAAGGAAGTTCGCACGGAGGAGCGCTCTCGCATTCCGGTCGATGTTCGCCGCGACCTGTGGGTGGCAGCCGCGGGTCGCTGCGAGTTCCGCGGCTGCTGCAAGCCCGTCGACCGCGACTTCCTTACCAAGGAGCGCGCTTTCACCGGCCAGCACGCGCACATCATTGCCGACAGTCCCGGTGGCGCGCGAGGAGTGAAAGGCGAATCGGAGCGCCTTGCCAAGGACGTGCGCAACTTGATGCTTGCCTGCTACGACTGTCATGCGCGAATCGATCGCCACGGCAAGAACAACCGGTTTACGACGCCGCAGCTGCAGGCGATGAAGCGTGAACACGAAGCTCGCATCCAACGCATCTACTCCGCGACCGGTGTTGCGGAGAGTGTTCCGATCCTGATGACGTTTCCGATCGGCGCGCATGTACCCAACATCGATG
Source organism: Ramlibacter sp. WS9 (assembly GCF_003797765.1). Lineage (GTDB taxonomy): Bacteria > Pseudomonadota > Gammaproteobacteria > Burkholderiales > Burkholderiaceae_C > Ramlibacter. The sequence goes on from NZ_RKMB01000010.1 coordinate 34,840, forward strand.
TCGAGCAGATCCACTTCGCCATGCTCGAGAATAGCCAGTACAGGCTGTTTCCGGCGCAAGGCTCCCACGTTCACATCAATCGCAGCGACTTCGACTTTCAGGACAACGACCCAGAATTCTGGTTGCGTGCGGAAAAGGCGCTTTGCGACCACTACACTCGGCGCATCGAGCCGATTCTTGTCGAGGGCGCGGGCGACGCACATCTAACCATTGCAGGGTTCGCCCCCATCCCGATGCTCGTCAAGCTGGGCGCACTGATCGGCGACAAGACGCGCGCCAATGTGCTGGACCTGCCGAATGACGGGTGGCTCTGGGACACACGAGACGTGTGCACCGAGCCCACGTTTACCTATGACGTGCCCTACTCACTTCCGCGCGAGATATCGATCGTTGTGAGTGTCTCGGGCAAGACGGTGCATCCTGAAGGCCGACCCGTCATCGAATTTCAGGCAGCAACGCCTGATCGCGGCATCATCCGGAAGGAGTCGCATCTGCAGGCATTCCGCAGCAGCTTCAACGCCTTCTTGCAACGGGTGACCAGTGCGGGGGCCCGCGTTGTTCACCTCCACCCTGCCACGCCGCTTGCAGCGAGCGTCGAGATCGGCCGGATGCTATTGCCAAAGACATTCGAAGAGATTCATGTCTGGGAGTGGCAAGCACCAAACTGGAAGCCAGCCCTGCGCGTGAAGTGACCCCCCGGAACATCCATGAGGTCGAGATGAGCGAAATCAACATTCTTCCTAGCGAGCAAGCGGCTCTCTGGGCCATCGACTCCCCCACCTTCAGTCGTCACATCGACCAGTGTGTAGGTGACGGGCACGCAAGCGCATTGGCGCCATATCGGCTTCATAGTTGTGGGCTCTATTTCGGCTCGAACCTCCGAAGGTTCGAAAGGGCACTGCTCGACTACCGTCAGTCCAAGTCAGCGAGAAAGCTCGAGACTACTCGGACCGACGCGCTTCGCGCAGGTTCAGACTTGCTGTTTGCCGTAGAAGAGATGAAAACCCGGGTTGAAATCGAAGCGAAACAGGCCGAACGCTTCTACATTGAGGATCACATCCGGCCGCCTTTCAAGTGCACCGATCAACTATCGGTGGCAGTGCACTATCGCTGGCGCCCCGACGCGGAAAGCGAATGGGTGTACGCGAGCATTGAGTTTCTTCACCGGTTCGACCCGCACTTCAACCTGCTCCACATACAGCCCGCGCGCAAGCGCAGCGCCTCCCAACAAGCAAGGGATCGCCAGGATCGACTGGACGCCGAATGGGAACAGCTGAAGCGGCATGCGCTTTGGTCCGTCCGGGACTACTTGCAAGACGGTGGCGACGGTGCATTGATCCCGAAGACCTTTCGGGTCAAAGCGGACACGCATACGGGAGGTTTGAACAACTTCAGCGCAAAGTTCTGGCAACAACCCGCAGAGTCGGTCTTGCCTGCGACCTCCCGCTGAATGGCTGCTTTCGACCGAGGCTGTGTGAAAACTCCGAATCACGACGATTTCGAGGGTCGCCGCCCCCTTACCTGAAGGCCGATCGGCGCTTATGGAGTGATCTAGAGGTCGACTTGCGAGCCGTCAACCCTCGCGCCGAGTTTTCACACAGCCCCGACCCCAAGCGGCCGTTCTGTTTCGTATGGCACGTACTTGCAAAACGGTTAGCGTAGCTTTGATTGGGCCAGTGCCCATTCCATTGGGGCCGAAGTCTCTGGTTTGCTTACCGCTCCGCTTCACACCGCCACTGGTTGACGACAATTACCTTGGCCGGCTGACGACAACTATCTTGGCCGGTTAAGACCGGTGCCGGGCAGGTCCGGGAGGCGGGGTTACCGTGGTCGCGACGAATACGCGAGACCCACGGGATGCCCGGCAAGAAGATCACAGACCACCAAGTGCACAAGTACAAGCAACACCGCAACCAGCTCAGTCAGGCGGCGGCCGCCGCCAAGGCTGGCATCAGCGAGCGCAGCGCTCGTCGCATCGAAGGTAGCGACACGCTGCCATCCCAGAGGCCAGCGCGTGACTGGCGAACCCGCAAAGACCCGTTAGCAGCCGTCTGGGACGCTGAGGTCGTGCCCCTGCTGCAGCACGACCCGCTGCTGAACGGGGTCACCCTGCTGGAGGAACTGCAGCGTCGCTACCCGGGGCAATACGGCACCAACGTGCTGCGAACGCTGCAGCGGCGCATGCGCCAGTGGCGCGCCGTCCACGGGGCCGAGCGCGAGGTCTTCTTCGCGCAGGAGCACCCGCCTGGCCGCCTGGGTCTGTCGGACTTCACTGTCGCCGATGACCTGGGCGTGGAGATCGAGGGCGCCGCGTTCCCGCATCGGCTGTACCAGTTCACGCTGACGCACTCCGGCTGGCGCCACGCCGTGCTGGTCACCGGGGGCGAGAGCTTCCTGGCGCTGTCCACCGGCCTGCAGGCGGCGCTGTGGAAGCTGGGCGGGGTACCGGAGGAACACCGCACCGATAGCCTGTCCGCGGCCTTCAACAACTTGGCCGAAGAGCAGGAACTCACGCGTCGCTACGACGACCTATGCCGCCACTACGGCATGCGCGCGAGCCGCTGCAACCCCGGCCAGTCGCACGAGAACGGCGCCATTGAGTCGCGCCACGATTCACTCAAGACGGCGCTGGACCAGGCGCTGCGGCTACGCGGCACGCGCAGCTTCGACGCGCAAGCAGAGTACGAACGGTTCGTCGACATGATCGTGCAGCGCTTCAACGCCCGCGTGAGCAAGGCGCTGGCTGTGGAGCGCTCGATGCTGAGGCTGCTGCCGGCGCGGCGCACGGCCGAGTACGAGGAACTGCCTGCCCGGGTGAGCAAGTACGCCATCTTTACCGTCAAGGGGGTGCAGTACAGTGCGCCGAGCCAGCTGATCGGCCACCGGGTGATGGTGCGCCTGTACCCCCAGCAGGTGGAGTGCTGGCTGGGTGGCCAGTGCGTGCTGAGCCTGCCTCGGGCGACCAGCCGGGGCGGCCAGCGGCATCCGCGCCACATCGACTATCGCCACCTGGTGGCCGCGCTCAAGCGCAAGCCCGGCGCGTTCGCTCGCTGGGTGCTGCGTGATGCGGTGTTCCCGCGCGAGGTGTACCGCCGGGCCTGGGAACGCCTGTCGGCGCAACTGCCCGAGCGCGAAGCCTGCAAGACGATGGTAGGGCTGCTGGCGCTGGCTGCCGACGGGCATGAGGCGCAAGTTGCCAACGAGTTGGAGCAGTTGCTGGAAATGGGCCAGTTGCCGGACCTGCACGCGTTGACGCAACTGGTGGCGCCGCGGCGCGGCGAGCTGCCCGAAGTGGCGGTGCAGTTGCCGCAACTGGCTGGCTACGACGCGCTGCTGGAGGTGACGCAATGAGTGGCGCGACCATCACTGCAGGTCGGCTGGACCTGATGCTCACCGAGCTGCGGCTGCCCACCATGAAGCGGCTGGCCACGAGCCTGTGCACGCAGTCCGATCGCGAAGGCTGGCCGGCTCACCGGCTGTTGGAGGCGCTGCTCGAACACGAACTGGCAGAGCGCGAAACCCGGCGCATCGACCGCCATCGCGCCGAGGCTTGCCTGAGCCCGGACAAGCGCCTCTCCAGCTTCGACTTCGCCGCCGTGCCCAGCGTGTCGAAAGCGCAGGTGATGGCGTTGGCCGAGGGGCATGAGTGGCTCGACCGCGGTGCCAACGTGCTGCTGTTCGGGCCTCCTGGCGTCGGCAAGAGCCATCTCGTGTGTGCGCTCGGCCATGCGTTGGTGGATGCGGGCCGGCGAGTGCTGTTCGCACGCTGCAGCGAGATCGTGCAGCGCTTGCAGGCCGCACGCCAGGAACTGCGGCTGCCGCAGGAACTCGCCAAGCTCGATCGCTTCGACCTGCTCATTCTGGATGACCTGAGCTACGTGCGGCGCGACCAAGCCGAGACCTCGGTGCTGTTCGAACTGATCGCCGAGCGCTACGAGCGCAAGAGCCTGGCCGTGACGGCGAACACTCCCTTCTCGCAGTGGGGCGATGTGTTCGTCGAGCCGGCCATGACGCTGGCTGCGGTCGACCGTCTGGTGCATCACGCCACGATCCTGGAGATGAACGTGGAGAGTTACCGCCGTCGCACGGCGCAGGGCAATTCGACGCGGCGCGCGCAGCCCTCAAGCACTCGTGAGGCCGTGGCCTGAAGGGGGGCGCCGTGGACAAGTCACCTGCCCACAGGGCAAGCCTGTGGACAGCCCCTCCGGGGTCCGTGACTTGACCACCGCGCGTGGAAGCTGAAAAGGAGGAAAACCGAAAACCGAAGACAGAACACCAAAAACGTTCCCGCCTCTCACCGGCCAGAATAATTGACGCCGAGTGGCCAAGATAGTTGACGCCAATCACCGCCACTCCTGCCCAGGCACAAACTGCTGCCAGTGACCGATCTCCAGCGTCGTCTGGCAGCTCAGATCCGGCCAATGAGCCACCGTCGTGCACGCCTTGAACGTGGCCAGGCACTCCCGAAGCTTTGCCGCGCCGTTTTCCAGGAACGTGGAGCCGGCGGTATGGACGCAAACTGAGTGCGGCGTGGCGGTTTCAGCGGTGATGAAAACGAAGGGCGCTGTCTCTGTGCGGCCTTCGAAGGCGCAGCGAGCCAGGCTGTACAAATACGCCTGGAGGTCGTAGCCAAAGTCCACCGCGTCGCGGGTGAAGGCGGCAGGCGTTGCATGGCGGGTGGTCTTCAGGTCGAAGCTGAAGTCGGGGTGGTAGGCATCGAACCGCACGCGCAACCGAAGTCCGGTGACCGGCTCGGTGAAGTACACGCTGCACTCCGTCATCGACTCCTCGATGAACCGGATGAGAGGGCGACCGCGAAAGAGGGTGCCGGCTACCTTCTGCACCAGCCGGCGAGCGGAAGCAAGGGTGGGCTCGTCCACGGCGAGCCTGTGGCTGTTGTTGGCCAGGAATTTCTTGTACTCCCGGTCACGGGTGGAGGCGACACCCGGATAGACCGCGAGTTCACTGCAGATCAGCTCCGGTTCCAGCAACAGAAGGTGGACGAGGGAGCCAATATCCTTCGCCGCCGTCGAACTGCCCGTCGCTACCAGCGAAGCCTGAAAGTGAGCGGGGGAGATCAGCAGCGGCTTCAGCATTGAGCAGCTGAGCGCATCACGGTCCGCGTGGTACACAGTCGCCGGCATCTTCGGAAACATGACGCTTTCGGCGTCTTTGCCCGCGCGGCTGTCGTAGGCGTTGAATGCGGCTTGGGCCAGCGCCCTGACGTCCTTCAGGGCATCTTCCAGTGAAATCCATTGTTCCATGTGTTTCTCCTGCATTTATGGAAACACACTTTGGTCCGCAGTCAAGAGTTCGAGTTCGACTGGCTTGACGCCGACTGGTTGCGTGCTAGGAGCCTGCGCGGCAGACCGTAGGCTGTCATGCCGGGCTTGACCCGGCATCCATTGCAGCACGTAGATGTTTGATCGAAGAGGGTGAATTGGTCCTGTGCGCAGCTGCAGCCGTTGGGTCAGGGACAGGATCTGGGGCCCCTTTGCCCGTCAAGCGGCACTCAGAGTGCACATCCTTCGCAGATTCAGCGCCATGCACACCAGCTTCCATTCGGCGGTGACCCGATGCAGCCCTCGCAGGCTGAACTGCCTGAACCCCAGCACGCTCTTGATCCAGCCGTTGGGCGGCTCGGCAATCCACTTGCGCTTGCGGTAAGCCTGCTTTCCTTCGGGGCTGCGCAGCTTGGCGGCCATGGCCGCTGAATGGGGCTTGCGCTCTGCGTGGAAGGGCAGCTGCCCCTTGCCTTCTCGGCCGATGGCCACCACCAAGTCGGTCCCGCTGTGGGCCAATCGTTCGAACACGGCCTCCGAGCGGTAGCCCGTGTCAGCCAGCACCTGCGCAGGTGCCTGGCCCAGGTCGCGTTTGACTGCTGCCAGCAGCCGGGGCAACTCAGCCGCGTCGCTGCCGCTGTTGGTCAGTTCGGCCGCCACGATGATGTGCGCGGCCTCATCCACCGCGGTCTGCGCGTTGTAGCTCGCGTCAAAGCCACCGCCCGAGCGCTTCATGATGCGGCTGTCCGGGTCGGTGAAGTTCTCCTGCGCCTTGTCTTCGGGTACGCCAAAGGGGCGCTTGTAGCGGCCCCCACGAGGTGGATCGTCCGGGTCACGGCCACGCTGCAGTTCGGCTTCGCGCTGGCGTTGCTCCAGCCGCAGGCGCGCCTGCTGAATGGCCTGCAGTCGGTCCTGGCGCCGCGCGATTTCGGCCGGCACGTCCAGCTCGGGCTCGTGCTTCTCGGCCGCGTCCACCGCCTTGGCGCGCTCCATCAGGCCGGCGATCTGCGCCTTGAGTTCGGCCTCGGCCTTGACCATGTGACCGTAGCTCATGGCCTTGTGACGGCTTGCATTGGCCTTGACCTTCGTGCCGTCCACCGCAAGGGTGCCCAGCTTGACCAGCCCCATCTCCCGAGCCAAGCGAACCACCTGCACGAACAGCTCGCTGAACTCCTTCAGGTGGAACGCGCGGAAGTCGCTGATCGTGCGGTGCGCCGGATGATTGCCAGCGGCCAGCACCCGAAACGCCACGTCCTCATGCAGCTTGCGCGCGATCTTGCGCGAGCTGAACACCCCCGTGGCATAGGCGTAGACCAGCACCTTGACCATCATGGCCGGGTCGAACGGCTGGTTGCGAGGACCGCCTGCGGCGTAGCGGGCATGAAAAGCCCCCAAGTCCAGGCTGTCGACGGCGTCGCTGATGAAGTACGCCAGGTGCCCTTCGGGCAACCACTCCTTCAACGACGGTGGCAGCAGAAAGTCCTGATCGGGCTCGTAGGGGATGTAGCTGGCGGGCATGCATGCTCAACGGTTTGCCAGCCTCCAGCGATGACTCACGCCAACATGGATGCCGGATCAAGTCCGGCATGACATGCATCTTCTGCCGCGCAGACTCCTAGCCTTTTGACACGCCCCTTGTATCGGGGCGCTGGAGAGTGGGAATGACAGTTGGCGAAGTGCTGGCAGCAGTCGCGGTGATGATCATTGCGCTGGAACTGTGGATGGGCAGGCAGGCGCGAATCGTTTTTGAAGAAGTCCAAGCGAGGCGCATTGCAATGGAGGCAGAGGATCGAGCGGACGAAGAGAGAATGCGCAGAGGAAGTAGTCGCTGCGTGAGGTAGCTCGCCCATATCAGTACACAAACCTCGCGGGCGGGCGTCGGCCGACCCGCGGGGCAGATTAGCACCGGTGGCCGCGTTCACCAGGCCGGCAACAGCTCGCCGCACCGGACGGCGTTCATCATCGCAAACACAGTGACCAAGTACGCGAGACGCCTCTTGAGCCCAGACGGCTTGTGCCATTCCCGCAAGTTCAGATCGTCGATGACCGCGTCCAGCATTGGGTCGAGTTCTGGTTGCTCACACCATCGCGAAATCCGCATGTCGGGCCGAAGCTGGCGCAACCGCGTCTTCAGTAGCTCACGCCCGTACATGGCGTCGAGCAGCCAATGCCGCGACGCGACAGCTTCATCCAAGTCGGCACAGAACAGCGGCGGGGTTTCATGCATTTCCATATTGACTCCATACAAGTGAATGTTCAATCAGATTTGCATGAAACTGGCCCAAGTCAATAGTCGAACAAGCAGGTCGAAAACCGCTCATGTGGACTTACGCACGGTGGTCGGTGGTGCCACGAATGCAAAGGCTTCGAGTGCGTTGCTCTCCGCGCTCTGTACCGCCGACACAGGGTCCGATTCTGCGGCTGCTGGAACTGAGTCGCGAGACCAAAGTGCGCCGCCCCGGCACTGGGCGAATCCAGCGCGGCCCCATGCGCCGAATTCGCGCGAGCGCGCGCCGGGTTGCATCTGCAGCAGCGCCTCGTACACGGGCCCCGTATCGACATCGATGGTGATGCGGAACTGGATGTGTTTGCCACTGTAGCGCTGACGAGTCTGAACTTTTGACATGGTGGTTTCCTTCTAGCGGGCCGCCACGGCGCGACGCAATTGATATTCGCCGGCGATATGGAACCCCAAGAGGTTCGCAAACACCGGATCGGAATCAATCGTCATCACGCGCTGCAAGCGGGGGAAGGCTCGCTTCATGTAGTCGTGAAAGAGCCGGGCGCCGCCGCCAACAAACAGGATCCGGCTCACACCATCCAGGTCGCCGGTGCTCTCGAGCAGGCTGTTCACGGATTCCGCAAGAACGGCCTCGACATCGGCGCGATGTGCGGCCAGGGGGTAGTCGTGCCCGCTGACTGTGAAACTCTCTGCGTTGGTGCGTAGGGCCAAGTCGATGGTGTCCATGACTTCGAACTGGTTGCGCCAGCTCTTCTTGATGCCGTCAGCCACGGCGAGCCCGCAGTGAAGCATGCCCTTGGCATGGGCGCCTGACTTTGCCCAATTGGGCTCCGTACCACGCGTCATGAACCAGTCCAGGGTGCCACCGCCGGCATCAACCACCAGATTCAAGCCCGAGAGCGCCGCGAACCGCGACGTGCCCAGATTCATCAGCGCGCCGTGCGGTTGAACGAGAACGCTCACGTCCTTGATCGTCACTTGCCTCAGGGTAGATTCTCCGGCGCGGCCGATTCGGTGCTCCCCCGTCATCCTGGACCGCAATGCATCCGCGTGCCGCACGTAGGTGGTCAAAGGCAACCCGAGCACCAGCTGCTCGATCATGAGCTCGTGTCCGGCGCCTTCTTCTTGTGCCATCTCGTTCAAGGCGCCGAGCATCAGCGCGTGATACTTGGGGGACAGGCAATAGTCATCATTAACGAACCGTGGCTCGCTTCCGCCCGCTTGACTCGCGGCACCGGGGCCAACCCAGTAGTCCGCGTCCCCGACTCCGATGATCGAAGCCGAGCTGCGCTGGGCGCCCGTGGTGTTGATCGTCTGAGTCTTGGCAACTCGCGGCGCAATGGACGTGAACATTGCGGTCTTGATGGCATTGCCGTTGCCGCTGTCTTTGCGGCCGAGTGTGTACTTGGTATTGGAATGGCCGATGTCGATCGCCCGTACAGCCACTCGCTTGACCTTTGTGTCTTGTTGCATTCGGAACCTTTCGTGTATTCATGCACCAGGGTGTGCACGGCGCAGATGGTTTCCGATGTCCGATTTCATGTCCAACGTTGGCGACCAGTTCCCGTCATGCAAACGTCATCGCTCATGACGGTTGTGCGAAGAAGCGGCGCTTGCCGTCATGGCGCAGCGCCGCTGGGTGACGGCAACCGCTTTGGTACCGGCCGCGGCATTCGTCTACCCGCGGTCGGAGTTCTGGCCTCCAGATGGGCGCCGCGCGGGATGCAACAAGTTGGTGACGCACAAGGTATGCACAGGCCATTCAACAGAACCAGTGAAGGGAGAGTGATCCGGATAGGGGCTTCCGCATTGACGTGCGCGACGGGATTGAACAGATGAATACGGCACCAGTTCCGTGTTGAATCCGTTTCGTATGAGACTTGTTCACAACAAGTCGACGTCATCGATTGCGTATGAATTGCGCTCGCGTTAAAGTGCGTGAACGTTTCCCGATGGGGAGCAGACGGCAACATGCCGTCCATCACCGGCCGTATGGCCATTCACCAGGACGAGAACGTCCGAGCATCCAGCCTCGTAAGGCTGGGCGGCAACCCTGCAATAGGGCTGCCTAAGCTGGCATCCCAGGCCCGTAAGGGCCACCAAGTGGCGGCTCCCCGGCTACGGGAGCCCACGTGGCGCGTCGCCTCGACGCATTGGCAAACCTTTTCCTTCCCTCTCGCTGATGTCCCGGAGTGCCTTAGCGCAACCGGGTCTGCGGGCGCATAGCTGCTCACGAGCAGGCTGCCTGATGGCAGATCGCCAGCGCATACACGCAGTGAGATTGGAACGTCTGAGAGTCCAGACGGAGGAGATGAATCTGCAGATGCGGCATGCCGCATCTCCTTGCTTGGCCCCCATCAAGGGCTCGTACGGCGAAAGCCGGGCGTTAGCCTCTCCTGCCGCTCATTGCGCAGGAAGCCTCTTCGGGGGTGCCGCGTGGAGTTCGCCTTCCACGTTGGACGGGTCAGCCAGCTCAAGACTGGAGGCGATGCATCCGACTCTTGCCTTTTTGCCCCTGTTTTCGTAGCCGCTTCTCCTTTCCTTAAACAATTTGGAGCGTGAAATGACAAATGAAAATCGCAACAAGGCCGATCTGCGCGTTGGCGACATTGAGTTGCCTGACCCGCGCGAGGTGAACCGACGGATCAAGCAGGAAGCCAAGCTGGCGAAGGCGCGTGAAGCTGTGTCGCGCCGGAACCAAGGCGCGTGGGCCCATCTTCTTGAAGGCGCCTGCGCTCAGAAACGAGCCCACGACGTAAAAGCGCAGTTGAACTATCTCTACGCCCACGGGGTACTCATGGCGGGCATTGGTCGCGTGCGCGAGGTCGGCCACGAAACCCGGTCCAAGCACAGTGAGACGATGGAAAACCTGTTTGACGATCTGAGCAAGTTGGGCATGAAATTGAAGGATGTCCGCCATTTCTCCAGGAAGCACGTCGTTGCGGCGATTAGGTATTGGATCAACAAATCGCAAGCACCGGCAACGCTTCAGACAAAGGTCAGCGTGGTGAGGCGATTTCTGACATTGATCGGCAAGCCGGAAGCAATGCCCAGAGGAGCCGTTTGGACGCAGATTCTGCGAGAAGCTGGGCTGGAACCCGTGCATTTCAAACGCACCTACGTTGCGGAAGTCAGCAAGTCCTGGATCGACGCTGGGGTCGACCCTCTATTGAAGATCGAAGAGGTGTGGGCCGACTCCCCGGTATGCGGAGCGGCGCTGCTCCTGCAGTTGATCGGTGGTTTGCGCGTCAATGAGTCGCTCTCGGATTCGCCGATGACCATGGATTGCGAAGACTTTCTCCGTTTGGAGAAAGGAACCAAAGGCCGAAGAAGGCGCGACCTCCGTCTTGCGGTGACTGAAGAGGAGTTCGAACGAGCGCGTGCCGCGCTTGAGCGGGTCAAAAAAGTTGCCAGCGGTTTGCCGCGGAGAATTCTCGGCTTGCCCGGAAAGAATCTGGAGCAGATGCGCCAGCACTTCTACTACGTCATGCGCAAGCACGGCATCACGATGAATGAGGGAGGGATCGTGCCGCACGGCCTTCGGCACGGCTTTTTGCACGCCCGATATGAGGCAAGCGCGGAGCTTCCCGCTCCAGTTCTAAGGCTCGCACCGCCGCTAGCCTACGCCGAGAACGCGGCTGCGGTCAAGGTGGCCAAGAAACGAACTTCCGAAGATGCCGGTCATTCTCGAGATGCGAGCCACTACTACCTCGGGAACGAGATCGCAATGACGAAGGCGGCAAAAGGTGCGGAGCAGGCGATGCTGGCTGCGATTGGACAAAGCCTCGACATCGCCAAGGCCTTCGACCAGGCTGGAGTGCAAACCGCTTGGTTGGTCGGCCGAATCGCATATGGCGTAAAGCTTGGCCGTGAGCACGCCCTGGAGGTCCAGGTGCTCCTGCAGCCCTCGGCGAGGCCGGAGTTGATTGGGGAACTTCAGCAGGCCATGGAGCGGGTGCTAGGCCTGCGCGTGAACGTGATCGTGTCGTATGACCCGCTCCGCCGCCCCGAAGTGGGAACTGAAGTAATCCTGGCCAGGGGTTAAAGACACCGCGCACCGGGCTCGGGGCATACTGTCGTTCGTGAACGCGCCTGGCAAGAAGTGGATCACCCTCTACGTCCTGGAACTTCAGGACGGGTGTTACTACATCGGCCAGTCGGCCGCCCCCGAGGGGCGGATCAACGACCACATCGGTGGAAAGGGCTCGCAATGGACCAGAAAGCATCCCCCGATTCGCCTCGTTGAGCGACGCCCTGCTGGGACGCGCGATTGGAAAGATGCTGAGTCCATTGAGAACGAACTCACACTGACGTTCATGCGCCAACACGGTTGGCAGCGAGTTCGCGGCGGCTTTTGGTGCAATATCGATGAGGAAGCCACCCGGAAGGGTTTGCTTGCGCATGATCGACATGCCGAGCTTGAGTGCAGCGTGCCGCTGGAACTGCCCAGTCGGTCCCTGGAAGTACGGGTATCAGCGCCGGACTCACCGCCGTTCGCGCGAGCCCATAAACCCTGGACCAGCGCCGAGTCAGAGCGCGTGCGGATTGGGTATCTCCAAGGCATGCACGCGGACGCCTTGGCGGCACTTCATCAGCGGACTCCCGTAGCCATCGCGTCCCGGCTGGTACGGCTGGGAGTCATCGAGCACCGTCGCTACATACGCCGTGAAGTAGCCGCGGAGCAATCATTGGACACCCAAATGCCAGGGCCGCTCGAGAACTAGCCATGCCTAAGAGACCGCCTCAATCCAAGCGGACAGAACGTGGGCAAGACAGCTCTTCCTCTTCGGGATTGCCAACGTTCAGGATCCGGCCGATCACGGAGTCTGAAATCGAGCGCTTGACCTGCAATGCAGGTGGAAAGCGTGCCCACGCAGATTGGGATAGGCGCGATAGACGGGGGGCTGACTTCGTGCTTGGCTCAAGCGTAATCGAACTGAAGATCCTTGAAGACGAAGGCCTTGACAAGCCCGAGCGCCAGGCAAAAGTGGCGACGCTCTTTCGCAGTCAATTCCCTGATCGACCAACGATCGTTCTGGATCGAAGCCTGCTTACGGCGGACGGACAGCGCACGTACGACAGGATCGTGGAAGGGCCGGTGAAGGCAGCCGTCGGCTCCGCGCGAAAGCAACTCGAGCAATCGCGAGCGGAGCACGACGTGACCACGACCGTTCTGTGGATTGTCAACAACGGCTACACGTCGCTGAATCACAGCGCATTGATCGACCTCGTCACAAGGCGAGCGCGGAATGATTCGAGCGAGATCGACGCGGTGATTGTTTCGGGCGGCTACATCTACAGTGACACGTTCGACAGCTATTTCCTATGGCCCATCGATTACGTTCCTATTTGGGTTGACCGGCCTTTTAGAGAATTTGAGGCGTTGCGCGAGGCTTGGCATGCCTTCGTGATGGAGCGTATGAATTCAGTAGTGCGGGAGGTGCCAACTGCGGCCGACACGAAAGGGCCAGTCGTTGACGTCGCATTTCGGCTTGACGGCGTGGCTTATGTGATGCCCACCCCACCTATGGGAAACGAATCGAAGTTCTTCCTGAATGGAAGGCCGCGAAGAAACTCCACTGGCATTGATTCCTGCCCGCGCGTTGCGACGACCTTCGCTTCATTGAGCTTGCACGAGTGGTCGGAATTTCACCGTCATGAACCGCGATTGATATCGGGTACATCCCACAACGACTGGCTCAGGAAGGAGAATGACGCCAGACAGGAGAGCCAACTGAAGCCGTTTGTGGCGCTGCCGGTAACTTATGCCGGCTGGCAGGTATGGGCTACCCGGCAACCCGCGGGTGCGATCGTATCGGTCCACCACTATGCAACGGACCTATTCCAGGAAGCGATTCTGGCAGTGATCGGCGCAGCGAGGGAGCGGGCAGCGGGTTCCGTGCTGCCGCGGCGATATCTGCTGCTTGTCACCGAGGAAATTGGTCAGGATCGGGCTTATGACGTTTCTCATCTCGCCGAGTTCTGCACGCTGCCCGATGGAACCGATCGGGTTGACGAGCTCTGGACCAATCGAAGTATGTTTTTCGAGCACGCACTCGCGGCGGCGGCGGCGGCAGCGGAAGCAGTCGCTCGCGGGTTCGACCTCATCTATTGGGAGAAAGACCCTACGTATGCTTGGCGCTGATGTTGGATCGATTTCAGCCCACGGAACCCACCCGTCACGGGCGGCGAAGAAGGCCTTGATATCTTCGTTACCAACGTCGAGCAGAACGACGTCTCCCGATAGCCAATGAACGAAACTCATGCAAACGCACTGGGTTGAATTTCGTGAAGTGTCCTGTAGAAATTTGTTCACCGCGCCTCGCGGTCAACAACTCTCAAAGGGAACTTCTACAAATGGCACCTCTGTTCTGGAAAACCTTCGGTGGGATTACAGCGGCGTACTACTTCCGTAACCTGTTCTTTGCGCTCATTCCCGTGCTGGCGTACTTCGCGTTGCGCGACAACGTGCAGGAACCGCCTTTGCTCTGGACGTACGCCTTCGTCACGGTCAACACTCTTCTCTACCCGTACGCCAGATTCCTCTACGAGTCCATCGTGGACTTCGTCTTGGGCAGGAGCGTGTTCTACATGAATGCCGGCGTGCTGCTGTTCTTCAAACTCCTCACGATGTATCTCTGCTGGTTCGGCGCGATGCTCATTGCGCCGATTAGCCTGCTTTACATCTACATCATTCACTCCAGGCGCGGATGAGTCAACAACGGGGCTGCGCGCCGGCAAGACAGTGCCACGGCACTCGCCGAATTCGCTACGGCGTGCACTCCGGCGCTCGCAATAGCGACGCAAAATGACGCAATCGCCGTCCACATTTAACCGCGGCGCTGATCGATCATGCAGTGGGCAGCTTGTAGTCGCGATAAGTCTCGCGCAGCCTGGTCTTCAACAGCTTGCCAGTGGCCGTATGCGGAAGCGCGTCAACGAACAGCACTTCGTCGGGCAGCCACCACTTGGCGACCCGGTTGCTCAGGTAGTCCAGCACCTCGGCCTTGGTGACTGTGGCGCCGGGGCGGCGCACCAGCAACAGCAGCGGGCGTTCCTGCCATTTCGGATGTGAAACGCCGATCACTGCGGCCTCGGCCACGCCGGGGTGCGACGCCGCCACGTTTTCGACGTCGATGGAAGAGATCCACTCGCCACCGGATTTGATGACGTCCTTGGCGCGGTCAACCAACTGTAAATAGCCGTCGGGGTCGATGGTGGCTACGTCGCCTGTCGGAAAATACCCCTGCGCATCCAGTACATCGCCACCCTCACCGCGAAAGTAGCCCGCCGCGATCCAGGGACCGCGCACGTGCAAGTGGCCGAAGGCCGCGCCATCCCATGGCAGCGCCTTGCTTTCGGCGTCCACGATCTTAAGTTCCACACCCCAGACGCCGCGACCTTGCTTCAGCTTGATCCTGACCAGATCCTCATCGCCCAGCGTGGCATGCTTGGGCAGCAGCTTGCTGACGACTCCGATCGGGCTGGTTTCGGTCATGCCCCAGCCCTGCATCACCTCGGCACCGAAGGTCTGCTCGAAGCGCTCCAGCATCGCGCGGGGTACTGCGGCACCACCGATGAGGATGCGCCGCACTCCCAACGTTTTTGGGTCGAGCTCGGGATGCTGGTCCAGGTAGTGAAACAGCATCATCCAGATGGTGGGAACCCCTAGCGAGAACGTCACCCGCTCGTCTCGCAGTAGCGCATAAACGCTCTCGCCGTCCATGTAAGGGCCGGGCAGCACCAGCTTGGCTCCGACCATTGCGGCCGCGTAGGGCGTACCCCAGGCGTTGGCATGGAACATCGGCACGATCAGCAGCAATGTCTCGGATGCACTGAGGCCGAAGGTGTCCGGCGCCAGCGCCATCAGGGAGTGCAGCACGGTCGAGCGATGCGTGTACATCACACCTTTGGGATTGCCGGTGGTGCCCGATGTGTAGCACAGCGACGAAGCACTGCGCTCGTCGAACTCCGGCCAAGCGTACTCGGTGGGCTGGGCGTCCAACAGTTCGTCGAAACACAGCAGGTTGGGCACCTGGATGTCCGGCATTTGTGCTCGGTCGGTCATCGCGATGAAAGCCCGCACCGACTTCATCGATGGCGCCAGTTGCTCCACCAGCTTGGCGAAGTTGATGTCGAAGAACAGCACCTGGTCCTCCGCGTGGTTGACGATGTAGTCGATCTGCTCGGGAAACAGCCTCGGATTCACCGTGTGCAGCACCGCGCCGCTGCCCGACACGCCGTAATACAGCGCCAGGTGGCGGTAAGAGTTCCACGCCAGCGTGCCGACGCGGTCACCCTGCTGGATGCCGAGCTGGTGCAGCGCGTTGGCCACTTGCCGCGAGCGCAGGCAGATGCCTTGCCATGTGGTGCGGTGCACCTGCCCCTCTGGCAGGCGCGAGACGATTTCGGTGTGGGGGTGGAAGGTGGCGGCGTGCTCGATCAGCGACGAGATCAACAGCGGCCGGTCCTGCATCAGTCCTTGCATAGGTTTTTCTCCAGGTTCAGCCACTGATCGCCGCGCCGATGGCTTCATACGACTTGCCATTGAAGCGCTGCAGGACTTTCTTGGCGATCGGGGAAAAGTCGTCGGCCGAGGTTTTCACCTCGATGCCGGGGTACAGCATGGGCGGGGCGAAGCTGAGGCTTGCGGCCTGCTTCATCACGTTCTCGCGCGTGAGGTTGTCGCCGACCCGGCGCAGCACCTGCACCATCGTGGCAGCCATGGAGTATCCCTTGCGCCCGTTGATGCCGCCAGCGGCATTGGCCTTGTCGAAGTACGCCGCCATGGCCTTGCCGAGGGTGCCGTAGGCCGAAGCCGGGCCGGAATACGGCATGAGGTTGCCCAGCCTGATCTCGGTGTCGGTCGCGCCCGGGTCGTCCTTCTTCTGGGCGCGCACGGAGAGTGGCGGCGCGCTTGCCAGCAGCAGGCCGGCACCGAGTCGGAGGGAACGGCGCAAGCTGGCGTCGATTGGTTGGGTCATGGCAGGTCTCCTGGTCTTTTTCATGGGGTTCGGACCAAACCATCGTAGGAAGATGGCTCTGTCGCAACATCGTCTGAAGTGACGAGATTGGTCTGACGTCAGCGCGACATCGCCGACATCAGCGGTTAGAACGCGCTGCGTTTTATGAAGCCTCGCACCCGGCGCAGCAGGCCCACCACGCCGCCGGGCATGACGTAAATCACGGCGATCAGTACCAGGCCGTACGTAGGAGCCCATCAGGTTTTCCGGCATGCCGACGATGAAGCCGCCCAGCACTGCGCCTCGCCCACAGGGCTGTCGATGCCGCCAACCAAGGCGCCTGCAAAGGCGTACAGCAGCACCCCGGTCATCGTGTGCGGATCGAGGAACACCGACGGGCGTCGCTGGCGGCACGGCCATAGGCCCCCACGCGGAGATTTTCCAGCGTTGTCAGCCCCATGAATGTGCCGCGGCCGTCGGGCACGTGGCCGACGCCGGCGCGAGACGATGCCCGCAACACCTGGCAACCTGAACGCGTTGCGCAGGAATCCGGCGTGGTGATGGCTGTGGCAGCCCACCAGAACGTTGTCACGCACCGTCATGCTGCGAAACAGCGCCAGGTTCTGGAAGGTGCGCCCGATCCCGATGCCAGCCATACGGTGTCGCGGCATGTGGGTAAAAACATGGCCATCGAACGCAATGTGGCCTGCATTGGAATCGTACAGGCGAGACAGGCAGTTGAACAACGTGCTCTTGCCGGCGCCGTTGGGGCCAATCAGCGCGCAGATTTCTCCGCGCCGCACCTCGAACGATACGCCATCCAGCGCGACGATGCCGCCAAACCGGACTGTCACGCCTTCGATGCGCAGCAGCGTATTTTCTCCATGATCCGTCCGGGCTCGGGGCATGGACTTTCCTTGGGGTTGCCAACCGGTGATTCTTCGTCGCCGGCGAGAGACTCCGCGTCGTCCGAAGGGACGAAATTGGGCGATCCAACCGTGCCGCTCCATCGCGGACAATGAACACGCGAATTGTCCGAACCGACGGCACGACACGAGCCCTTTGCGGCGAGCATTACGAATTTCCTATCCACGCCATGCACGCCATCCACGCCAACGAACCATCCAACGCCCGACCGTTGAACACCATTGGCGTGGACAGCAAGTTCAACCCGCCCACCCGCGTGGCTGGCCAAGTACTGCGTCCAGGCCTGTGCGATACCGTCTGGCGCGCCGCCGGCCAGCTGGTGTTGGTCAGCGCGCCGGCGGGATTCGGCAAGACCACGCTCATGATGCAGGCGCGAGCTCGCATGGAAGATGCCGGCGTTCCCACGGTGTGGCTGGCCTTGGACCGGGCGGACAATGACGTGTCTCGCTTCATGAGTTGCCTTGACGAAGCCGTGGCTCGCTTGGGGCTCACTGAGGCCGGAAGCGACGCCGTCAGTTCGCTCACTGGCGCGGATGCCTCGTTTGCGTTGTTTGTCGACGAGTGCGAAAGCGTGCACGAGGCCGCAGTGCTGGGCCTGGTGCGCGAGATTGCCGGACGCCTGCCCCGTGGCGGCCATCTGGTGATCGGCTCGCGCAGCTTGCCGCAACTGGGGTTGTCGCGCCTGAGGGTGCGCGGCCTGTTGGTGGAAATCGACGAGGCGCGGCTGCGCTTCGGCCTGGAGGACACGCAGACCTTATTTGAGCAGCGGCTGAAGCCCCGTACCCTTTCCGCCGACCAGCTGTTCCGGCTGGACCAGAAGACCGAGGGCTGGGTGGCCGCGCTGTGGCTTGTCTCCTTGGCGCTTGAGCGTGCCGCCGACGCGGACGAGTTCATCGAGCGGTTCTCAGGGTCGGACCGCGGGGTAGCTGATTACCTGGCAGAGGAGGTGCTGGCGCACCAGCCCTCACACATCAGCAGCTTCCTTTTGCGAACCAGTGTGTTGCGGCAACTGGACGCCTCGGTCTGTGCCGCGCTCAATCCGCGTGTCGACTCCACCGCGATCCTGGAGCAGCTGGATGCCGACCACCTGTTCCTGACCCAAGTGTCCGGGGTGCAGCCGACCTGGCGCTATCACAGCCTGTTCGCCAACTACCTGCGCAAGCGGCTGGAACGCGAGCAACCCGCCGAGGTGGCGCGGCTGCACCTGGGTGCTTCAGCCTGGTACGAATCGCAGGGCCGACCCGTTCCCGCCATCGACCACGCCATCGAGGGGGGTGACTTCCCCCACGCCATGCACTTGCTGCAAGGCCAGGCCGAGCACTTCCTCGCCGCGGGCCGCATGCGCCTGCTCTCGCGCTGGTTTGCCTGCTTGCCGGCGGAGCAACTGCGCCAGCGGCCGCGGCTGGCGATGATCGCCATGTGGGCAACGGGCTTCACACGCGGCCCGTGGGAGGCAATGGAGATGCTGGAGCGCTCCGGCCTGGGAGAGAGCGAAGATACCTTCCTTCGCGCCCATGGCAACGGCATGCGCCCCATGCTGCTGGCCATGCAGGACCGCAACGAGCAGGCACTGGAGGTCGGACGCGAGGCGCTCAAGCGACTGCCGACGGGCCATGAATTCCCAGACACGACGCTGCTCAATGTCATGGCCCACCTCACCGCTATCGCCGGGCAGCCACGCGAAGCGCAGCAGCTGCTGGACGCGGCTCGCCGGCAGCACAGCGGTAGCGGCGCTTTCAACCGCATGTACAGCGAATCCACCGAAGGGCTGCTGGACCTGTTGCAGGGGCGGTTGCGCCTCGCGACGGCACGCTTCCGGTTGGCCGTGGATGCAACACATGCGGTGAACTTTCACCACACGCACGGCAATGCCTGGGCCGGTGTGTTCTACGCCAGCGTGGTCTACGAGGCCAATCAGATCGACCAGGCCGATCATCTGCTGAACGTCTACCTGCCGCTCGCGCGTGATGTGGGACTGCCCGACCACATGATCGAGTGCCACGCGGTGCGCTCCCGGATAGCGTTCATCAATGGCGACGTGGACGCCGCATTGCTGACGTTGGCCGAATTGGAGTCACTGGGCAGCCAGCGCAAGCTGCCGCGCGTAACGGCGGCGGCCATTGGAACGGGCGCGGCTGCTGATCCTGCAGGGCAATGGCCCGGCCGCGCACGACGAACTCGTGCGCGCGGCCGATCCGACACTGTGGGCGCGAGAGCAGAGGCAACGGCTGGTCTCCCACGACATCCAGTACATGGCGCTGGCCCGGCTGCGGTGGGACATCGCTTTTGGCGACACCGCCGGCTGCCTGGCTCGGCTGGACGCCGAGATCCAGCACGCCAACGCCTCAGGCCGGCAGCGTCGCCTGCTGGTGTTGCGCCTGCTTCGCGCGTTGGCCTTGCAGCGCACCGGCGACGTCCCGGCCGCATTGGCTTTGATGGCCGCGGCCATGCAGTTCACCGCGCAGGAGGGCTTCATGCGGCTGGTGCTGGACGAAGGGCCTGCCATGGGCGCGCTCGTGCAACGCTTCCAGGCCGTGCACGAGAGCGCAGCCGCCCGCGACCCGCTGCTGAGCGATTACCTGCAGCGCCTGCTGCAAGCGTTCGGTCCGTTGCCCTCGGAGGCGGAGTCATTGACCGAACGCCCCCGGGGCGCATTGGACCCGTTGACGCGCAAGGAACTGGTTGCGCTGCAATTACTGGTCGAGGGTTACTCCAACAATGCCATGGCCGAAAGACTTTTCGTGTCAAAAAGCACTGTGCGGACCCACCTGCGCAGCATCAACATGAAGCTGGGCGCGCATAGCCGCACGCAGGCCGTTGCGATCGCACGCAAGCTGGGGTTGATTACCTGAGCAGCGGGCTGGCTGGTGTCGGCGGCTCGCTCCGTGTTCGGCGGCCCGAGGGCGTTCAACCTTTTGCGCGAGTCAACCTTAACATCCTGCCGCCGGCTTCTCGCTGTTCACCCGAGTGCAAATCGCCCCCTGCACCGCCTGAAGATAGACCCCGTTCTCCCGATACATGAAGCTGAAGATTCCGCTCAGCTGCTCCTGTAGTACAGCCACCGGCTGATACTCCTGCCGGGCGCCCGCCTGCGGCAGTTCCGCAGCGAGCGGGCGCAAGGTTTCTGCGACCTGCTGAATGCGCACTTCCAGCACGGGATGCGTTGCAGCCCGTCCGGGATAGTTGATGACGCCCGACTTCTTCGTCAGCACGTCACAGACAAATCGCTTGGCATTCGCCTGAACCGACTTCGCCGGCGTTGGGAACTCCGTAGCCAGGAAGCTCTTGTGCGGCTTGGATTGGCTGATGAACTCGCGCTCCAGACTGGTCTTGCGCCAAGTGTTCGCGGCCAGGTTCAGTTGATCTGCTCCCCAAAGGACGGACCCGCGAGCGGAGAACATCGGTTCGCGATAGGGTGGTTCGGGTAGCAACCTGGCAAGTACCTGCACCGCAAGTCGATCGGCGTCTTCCTCGGCCTTCGTCATACCAGGCTCGCAGGACTCGCGCAGCAACATTAGCTTTCCGGCCTGCGGCAGCGCGAGGTCAATAGGCTCCACACGCCCAGCATATTCACCCGGGCGCCGCTGCAGGATGTGCCCCAGCTCGTGAGCTAATAAGTAGAGCAGCGCGGGATTGGACAACCCGGGTCGGCTACCCTGCTTGCCGAACATCTGCACCGCCGCGCTGGAGCAACGCACTTCAAGCCCGCGGGCGCTAGCGACGCACCCGCCGCGAACGGAGACAGTGTCGAGTTCCTCCCCGCGGATCAGCGCCGGCTCTTTGGCGACACAGCCGTCCTTGCCGACCGTGCTGCCGGATGCGTCTGTCACAACGTAGACAGCCAACGACCGCATCCCGCTCGGGCGGGCCGGATTCGCCGCGACATCGTCAATCGGAAGCGGCTTGCCGAGCGCCTCATATGCCTTCAAGGCCAAGCGAATCGTCGCCGCGGCGACCTTCCCACCCTCCGCGTCCATGCGACAAGTGGGCGGCGCCTGCGCATAGGCGATTCCGCCGGCGGTTGCCAAAACAAGAGCCAAAGCTGCGCGCAGCGGCGCTCCCATGATCACAGGCCCCGACGGTCCACGAGGACTTCGAAAGCGACGTGCTGACCGTTGATCTCTTTGAGCAAGGGCCAGCGGCGGAAGGCGTCGTCGACGAGTTCCTGCGACGCTTCGCGCGCCAACTGCGCTGCGATCTGATAGCGGCTGCGGTTCTGGAGGTGCGCAACCCTGACTTTGCCGCTGGTGGTGGTTTCCTTGTCCTTGGCCATATCCTCGTGGGACGCGACGCCCTTTGCGCAATGTTGCGGGAGGCCCCAGACGACGAAGCCGGACACCAGCCCGTTGCCGACAAGCTCCTTGATCCGATCCTTGCCGGACCGCTTCCATGGCATCACAACCTCGATGTCAGTGGATTTCTTCGCTGCGCCGACGCTCATTTCAACGTAGTTCGTGTGCGCGTAGAAGTCCTGCACGCCGTGAAGCGCCTGGCCCAGGGCGAAGAAGGCCTTGACGACCCGGGCCTCGGCCGCGGCGCCATCCCCTTTTTCCTTAGCGGCCTTGGCAGCAATCACGTGGCCGTCTATCTCGGCCAGGAGGCTGTCGACGTATGAGGTAGCGCCGTCGAAGTCGCAGTTGTCGTAGTGAGCCTTCGACTCGAACTGGTGGGCGCTGTCCTGCCAGTAAAGCGCTTTGCGCAGCTCCCCGATGTACTTGTTCGACAGGAGGCCGTCCATCACCTGCTTGTGCGTACTGGTATCGAAGGGCTTGTCACAGTCGCCGCAAACGATCACGCTCTTGACCTCACGCAGGCTTGGTACGGTTTCGGGGGGCCTTGGCGGTTTGGGTGGCCCCGCCTGCTGGGCGGATGTAAGCGAAGATACCGACAAGGCGAGGCAGGCAGCCCCGTATCGCAGCTTCCTCATGGAGGGTCCCTTCCAATTGTTGTTGCGGCAAGTATGTATTGCACCGAGCATTGATGTCCAGCAGGTCAATGGGAGATTCGTCGGATGGCAGTCACAAAGATTTGGGCAAAGACTTGGGTCGCCATAGCCTGCCTTGCTGCCGGCGTCAGTGCTGCCGATCCAGTCACCGAGCGCGGCTTTGCACATAGCGCGGAGGGGCAAGACCTGGCTCAACACGCGATAGCACGCGTCAACAGACTGCTGACAGACCAAGGCCCAAGGCTTCGTCCTGCCTGGGTCGATGTGGTGGGAGCGCCGTCTGACGCAGTCCCCGTCTTTCTCGTCGAGGGTGCGCCTGGAGCCCTCTTGACGCCAGCGGCTGTGCCGAGCGGCTGCAAATGCGTGTTCGTGACCCCGTCGGTCCTGCGCGACTGGGTCCGCCGCAATTCGGCCGGACAGGGAAGGATGGAACTGGACGCCTCCCACTTCCTCGTGTTCGTCCTTCTGCACGAAGTCGGGCACCTGAGGAGCGGCACGACGGGGGCGATTTATCGCGACGGCGCGATGTCGCAGCTGAATGTCGAACCCAGCAGGGCTAAGGCCGCGGAAGAGGACGCAGACGAGTTCGCAGCAGACGTGCTGGCGCGCCGGGCAAGGCAGCCGATCGCAAACGACGACTCGATCTCGGCTAACTGGGTTCTGATCGAGTTGACCAAGCTGAGTTGGAACATGCAGGCCTTCCGCACGCTCGACGAATTCGGCGCTTTCTCGGTGGGCAAGCCGTCCGTATTCTTCGACGATGGGTATTCACACCCCAATCTCGCTTGGCGCATCCTTCGGGTGAACGACCGAATCCACGGCTCCCGAGATACCCGGGACCTGCTGGAGGCCTTTGAGGAGGCCAGGCGACGGGGGGCAGATCCCCAGCCGTTGTATCGGAAGAACTAGCCCGGATAATTCACGGTAGTTTGTAGAAACGAGATCGGCATTGCCCCTTGTATGCCCGTTATCGAGGTGTCGAATCTTGATAGGCGAGCGAGACAATGCCGAATCCAAACTGTACTGCACAGGGCGAGCTCGATCTTGGGGGTACTTGACTGCGGTCGGCTTGGCCGGCGGGTAGTCGAGGCGCGTTTCGATGGCGGCAGCTGCCGCCGACCACCGTGAAATATCCGGGCAAGTCTCGGGTGGTCAGAGTTAGACCTCGGCCCGCTCGACGTTGGCGGACCACTGGCGTCGCTCCCGTTCGGGCCGCTTGCAGCGATCAACTTCCTCAAGATCTAGCGCTCTCACGGACCTCCTCCATCAGATCTCGTCGCAGGATGACGGACGCGCACAGCGTGGCCCCCACGAGCGCTCCGATGACACCATCCGTGGCCACGTCCTGTCCGGTCAGAAAGAGACCGCGGATCGTCGTGGCCGGGCGCAGCCAGTCCTGCTCGAACCGCTGCGGCGACGACTCGACGCCCATGAACCCGCCCCGCTCCCGCTTGGCAAAGGTCTCGTAGCTCAGCGGCGTCGAAACCTCGACGTGATCGATGTACTGCGCTGCCGCGGGCACATGCCGGAACAGCTCGGACAGCAGGCGCTGCCGGATCTGGTCCTTGCGCGCCAGGTAGTCGTCGCCACGCTTCATCCACGGCGTGCCGGCCCAGCGTGCGAAGTGCCGGTAGTCGGTGTAGGCGTACATCTCGACCGTGGCGCGCCCTGGAAAGTCGCGCTCCCACAGCGGGTCCTTGGTCGACGGAAAGGTGATGAAGTGCCAAGGGAACGGTGCGTCGAAATCTTGCCGGTGCGCCGCGAGATTGGCTTCGAAATCCGAGCCCGGGTGCGACCAGATGTTGGCCGGCGTGAACCCAAGCGCGGCGTGGTCGGCCTTGAAGCCGATGTTGAGGCCGACGACCGCGTAGGTGTCCTTCACGCCCGCCAGCTGCGCCTTCGCGGCTTGTACGCCGGGGCTGTCGCCGTTCAGCAGGCGCCCGAAGGTGTTCTGCACTCCGGCATTGCTCACCACCCGGCGACAGCGCACCACCTCGCCCGAGGCCAGGCGCACGCCCTGGACCACGTCGTCGTCCACCAGCACCTCAGCCACCTCGGCGCTGTGCAGCACGCGGCCGCCCGCCGCTACGATGATGGGCACCATCGCGTGCGCGAAGGCAGGTCCGCCGCCTTCCGGATAACTGGCTCCGTGCAGGTAGTGCTTGGCGAGCATGCAGTGCATCGCAAACGAGCTCTTGCTCGGCTCCAGGCTGTAGTCGCCCCAGTTGGCGCACAGCACGGCGAGCAGTTCTTCGTTGTCGGTCAGGCTACCCAAGGCCTCTTGCGTGGTCTGGCGCGCAAAGCGTTTGAAGTCCTGTCCGTGCAGCTGCATCAGCGCCTTGCCAGCCTCGGCCGGTAGCGCCTTGGCGCCGAAGTAGGGCCCCGACGATTTCGAGACGCTGCTGATCAGGGACAGGTAGGTCTGGATGGCGTCGGCCTCGTCCGGGAAGTGGCTCGTCAGGAAGTCGGCATACGCCTGCGGGCCGGCCGGCACGTCGTAGGCGCGGCCACCGATCACCATGCGGTTGTAGATGCCGGGCATCGGTGTCCATCGCAAGCTGCCACCTGTGGCCTTGTCGAACAGCTTGCGCCCCACACCCTTCGGGTTACCGACTTCGCCGATGTAGTGCATGCCCACGGTCCAGCGATAGCCGTCGCGGCTGTAGGCCTGGGTCATGCCGCCGACGATGTTGTTCTGCTCAAGCAGCAGCACCTTCTGCCCGTCTTGCGCGAGGAAGGACGCCAGGGCCAGTCCGCCCATGCCCGACCCGATCACCACAGTGTCGAAGTCGCCCTGAATGCCTTCGTGCTTTCGGTAGGGCGTGCCGGTGGTGGTTGTACTCATGTTCGATCTTTCAGGTTGGGGAGGGGTGGTCTGCTGCGGCCAGCGCACGCAGCGCGACCTTGTCGAGCTTGCCAACCGCGGTCATCGGCAGCTGTTGGAGGATGGTCAGGTGCACCGGTGTGGCCACCGGATCGTCGAGCCGCTGCCGGCAGTTGGCCAGCAGTTGCGCCGCGTCAGGGGTGGCACCGGGCTTCAGGCACACGAAGGCGACCGGCACCTCGCCGGCGCGGCTGTCGGGCCGCGCCACCACCGCTGCAAGGGCCACGGCTGGATCGGCATGCAAGGCCTCTTCGATGCCCTGCGGGTCGATGCTGTGGCCGCTGCGCTTGATCAGGTCTTTCGCGCGGCCGGAGATCCAGAAGTAGCCCTCCAGATCGCAGTGGCCCAGGTCGCCTGTGTTCAGCCACCCCGGGGCGGCGAAGGCGGCGGCGGTCTGCGCCGGGTCGGCATACCCGGCAAACACGTTCGGACCCTGGATCAGCAGGCTGCCCGTTTCGCCAGTCGCACAGTCGGAAAGCCACCGGCCGTCTTCGTCCAGTAGCGCGACCTTCATGGCCTGGTAGGGCAGGCGCAACCCGATCGAGCCGATGCGGTGCTGCCCGCGCAGCGGACTGAGCGTCGACAGACAGGTGCCTTCGGTCAGGCCGTAACCTTCGAGGATGACGAGGCCCGTGCGAGCCTGGACATCCTGCGCCACCTGCCGCGCCAGCGGTGCCGAGCCGCTGAAGGCCACGCGCAGACTGCCCAGCTGGGCGCTGGCGACGTCCACCTGCAGCAGGCCCGCATACACGGTTGGTACCGCGCTGAAGCAGGTGGCGCCGAAGCGCTCGACGATGCGCCAGAAACCCTGCATGACAGCGGTGTGCCGAAAGCCCTGCGGCCCCAGCAGCACCAGGTGCCCACCCTGACTGAGCGGGCCCATGCTGAGTGGAATCACCGCATGAACGTGGAATAGCGGCAGGCCGATCAGCACCACGTCGCGCGGGCCGAAATCGACCAGTTCACCCATGCACCAGGCCAGGTAGACCTGGTTGCGCTGGGTATGGGTGGCGAGCTTGGGCGCACCGGTGGTGCCACCGGTGTGAAAACGGGCCGTCGGCGCCTGCGGCTCCTGCGGGGGCACGAAATCGAGCCGGTCGCCGCGCCGGGCGGCGCAGGCCAGATCGAAGTCGTGCACGTCCACGCCCGCAGGCATGCCGGGCCCGCCACCACCCACGGCCAGCACATGGCGCACGGCCGGGGCCTGCGCGACCGCGGCACAGGCACGCTGCCATAGTGCCGGGTTGCGCCCCGGGCCTTCGGTAACGAGCACGGCGCATTGGCCCGCCAGCAGAATGCCCGCCATCGCGGCGGCTCCCAGGGTAGGACTGATCGGGCAGGCCACCGCCGCTGCCTGGCTGCCGAACAGCGCGAAGTAGGTCTGCGGCAGGTTGGGCAGCAGCACGGCCACGCCGTCCTCACGCTCGACGCCGTGCGCATGCAGCAAGTTGCCGAACTGGCGGCACTGCACGAGCAGTTGGGCATGGGTCCAGGTCTCGGCGGGCTCGTGCGGATCGCCGTTCGGCAGGAAGCTGAGGGCAGGTCGGTCCGCATGACGTTCGCCGGCGGACTCGAGCATGTTCCAGACGCCGCCTCGCGGCAGTCTGTGCTCCAGGGGTGCCGCGCATTCGAAGGCCTCGACGTCGGCGAGCGTCGCCACCCCGCGGTGCCCCAGGTTGGATGGCGGCATCACAGCGGCGCTCCCTTCACGGGTTCCAGAACGCCGCGGATGCCCACCGCCCGCCCCGCAGGGTCGAACAGCACACCTGGGTTCATCACGCCGTGCGGGTCGAGCACGGACTTCGCGCCGGCGAAGGCCTGGCGCATCAACGGCGGCACCTCGATCTCATAGGCATTGCGGTGGTCGCGGCCCACCGCGTGGTGGTGCGTGCTGGTTCCGCCGTGGCGCACCACGGCTTCGTTGCACGCCAGCTTGATGTCGCGCCAGCGCGCGAGGGCGCTGGCGATGTCGCCGCTGCTGCTGCCGCGTGCCAAGAAGGTGAAGTAGGGCGCCGGACCGTCCGGATAGACATGCGTGAAGCGGCACGACAGCGCGCTGGCGTGGCCGGTGATGCGCTCGATGGCGGACTCGACGTCGCGCCGCACGCCGTCGTAGAAGGACTCGAACCGGTCCCAGGTGATAGCGCTCTCGAAGGTGTCGAAGATCGCTCCCAGGCGCGTGGTCTCGTCGCGCCAGTAGGGCATTCGGATGAAGGCGTTGCGCCAGTCGCCGGCGGCGCCGCTGCGGTGGGCCGCGGGCTGCTCACCCGCAGGCCGCATCGACTCGGCCACGGCTTGCGGGTCCCACCGGCCGCCATGGTCGGCCACCAGTTCCAGTGAGCGACTCATCCAGGCCGCAAGCGGATGGTCTGCCGATTCGAAGCCCAGCACCAGCGTCGGACTGCGGCGGTCGCCGACACCGGCGAACGCCACCTCCCGCGCGTCGAGCAGGCGGCAGTTGCTGGGCTGCAATCCCGATTGCGAGAGCGCGCGCACGCAGGCAGCGGCACCGATCACGTCGTCGAACGCCACCGACGCGGAGGCGCGGAACGTGGGCCGGCTCTGCAGCCGCATCCAGGCCTGGGTGATGACGCCCATCGTGCCTTCGGAGCCGATGATCAACCGGTCGGGCGCAGGCCCGGCGCCCGAGCCCGGCAGGCGCCGCGTCTCCACGACGCCAGCGGGGGTCACCGTGCGCGTGCTCTCGACGAAGTCGTCGATGTGGGTGTACTGCATGGCGTAGTGGCCACCGGCGCGGGTGGCGATCCAGCCGCCCAGCGTGCTGAACTCGAAGCTTTGCGGAAAGTGCCGGAGCGTCAGGCCGTGCGGTCGCAGCTTCGCTTCGAGGTCAGGCCCGAGCACGCCCGCCTGGACCAGCGCGGCCCGGCTGGTGGTGTCCACCTCCAGCACCTGGTCGAAACGCTCGAGGTCGAGCGACAAGGTGGCGGCGTACCCGTCGCCGACTGCCGCTTCCACGCCGCCCACCACGCTGGTGCCGCCGCCAAAAGGAACCACGGCCACGTTGCTGCGGCTGGCCCAATCGAGCACGTCGGTGATGTCGGCCTCGGTGCGCGGAAACGCGACCCAGTCGGGCGCGTGGGGCACATGGCGCATCCACATGCGGGCGACGTCGGCGAAGCCCTTGCCATAGCAGTGCGTGATGCGGTCGTAGGCGGTGGAGGACACCAGCGCCGACAGCGACTCGGGTAGCCTGCCGCGCGACGGGGTCAGCGCATAGTCGGCCAACTGCGGCTCGGGCAACGCGGGGCCCACCGGCCCCAGCGGCGCGAGCAGCCTGTGCACGCCGCGGAGTTCGTCCTCGGTGAGCCCGTCGCGCAGGTAGCCCCAGCCCCAGAAGCGTCGGGCGGGTTTGCCGGAGAGGGTCGAAGCACTCACGGAGCCATCTCGCTGATCAGGATGGCAGGCGCGATGTCGGTGTAGTTCGCGAGGTCGCCCATGATCTCGCGGCCGTGGGCCTTCATGCCGTTCTGGAAGCCCGCCATGTCCGTGAAGATGAGATGCGCCGCAGCCACCACCGCAGGCTTGCCGCCGGCGCCGTCGGCCAGTGCCTTGTCCATCTCGACGCGCTGCAGGCCGTGCTCGGCCAAGCGGTCCAGCAGCAATTGGCGGTGCTGTGCCTGGTAGTAGGCGTGATCGAAGCGTTTGCCTTCGGCGTTTGGATAACTCACGGTGATGCGGATCAAGCTGTGTCTCCTTCTGGTTTTCGCGGATTGTGGAGGCGCACCCCGTGGTTGACCATGCGCGCATGTGCCAAGAACTTGATCCGACGCGCCAGGCCAGGAGTGACGGAGGATGACCACGCCAAAGACGGTCATCGCCACCTGGCTGCTGGGGGTTGCCGCGCAGTTCGAGCGTTTGGGTATCGATCTCGCCGAATTGGGCACCGGCATGCCCGCCGGTATTGCGCTTGCGGCGCCGACACGGCAACTGCAGCTGGTCCAGGTCCGGCGCCTGTGGCAGCGCGCCGCTGCCCTGAGCGCTGACCCGCTATTGGGACTGCGTGTTGGCGCAGGCCTTCCATTGCAGGCCATGAACGTGCTGGCCCTGGTCGTGATGCACAGCGCGAGCCTGCGCGATGCGCTGGGCTATTGCATCCGCTACCAGCAATTGATCAGCAACTCGGGCCGTTTCCGGCTGGGCGCTGTGCCAGGAGGGACCCGCATGATGTACCGCATCACGCCTTGCCCAGTCCCAATGCATCCGGCGCAGGTCGATTCACTGTTCGCGGGCTTCCTGGCCATGCTGTACCGTTGCGTGCCCAACGGCCAAAGACCCTCTCTGGTCGCGTTGCCTGGCACTGACCCGGCGCAGTCGGCGGCCTACGAGCAATGGCTCGAATGCCCCGTGGCGCTGGGAACGCCGGAGATCTTCATGGAGTTCGACGCCGCGGCGCTGGATGCACCCTGGCCCGCTGCGGACCCGAGCCTGCTGCGCTTGCTGCTTGGCCGAGCCGACGCGCAGCGCCAGGCACAGGGCCGATCGGACGCACTGGTCGACCAGGTTCGCGCGGCAGTTGCCGCACAGGGCTATGCGCAGGCCCGGTGCGAGAGCGTGGCGCGCTCGCTGGATCTCAGTGTACGCACATTGCAAAGGCGACTGGAGCAGTGCCACACCAGCTTCCGGCAGGTGGTGGAGGCAGCACGCATGACCGAAGCCGTGCAGCTGCTCGCCGACACCAGCGTGCCGCTGTCGACGCTCGCCGAGCGCCTGGGCTACGCCGAGCCAAGTGCATTCTCACACGCGGTACGCGGTCACTTCGGCGCATCGCCCCGTGCGCTGCGTGCGGATATGACGAAGGCCGCGTGAGCCTGGGCTGACCAGGCCAGGTGCAAGGCCTGGCGTGAAAGGCACGACAATCTCGATCTCGGCGCTGGCGTATCGCTGGGGCTTCAACAGCAACGCGCATTTCTCGCGCATATTCAAGCGCGAATTTGACACCACTCCCAGCGAGTTCCTCAAGCGCAGAGTGCACGAGTCCATGGGAGACATAGTCGATTGACTATGTCTGCAGGGGTTATTTTGAATTGGACCGGCTCCTATGGGCAACCTAGGATCCGCGCTCAATCGATACATCCCCACGTGAAATTCCCTGATTCAACAAGTTTGGCGCCAGCCATCACTCGCATGGGAACCGGGCTGGAACTGGTGCTCGCGGCAGCTTTGATCGCCGCTGTGCTGTTGAATGTGACCAACGTCGTCGAGCGCTACATCTTCGACCGCTCGATCCCGGGCGCCGACGAATTCCAGATCTACCTGATGGTCGCATTGGCCTTCTTCGGGTCGGTCGTCGCGGCGATTCGCGGACAACACCTGCGCATGGATGTATTGGCGCGCTCGTTTCCGCGGCAGGCACAACAGATCCTGAATCGGGCGGAAGCAATGGCAACCGCGGTGTTGTGCGGCTTTGTGTGCTGGATATCCACTCACTATGCACTGCGCATGTTCCAGATCGGCACGGTCAGCGAAAACGTTCACTTTCCCATGTGGTTGCCGCATGCGGTCGTCGCCGTCGCGTTCGCAATGCTGACCCTCTTCGGCGTCATTCAGTCGGCATTCGGCGCGCCGGCAATGGTCGGCGAGGAGCACCCGGATCGACCCGTCGGCCAATCGACCTGAGATCGGGCACACACCACCGATGACGTTCGCGCTCTGCCTTCTTCCGATCGCTTTGTTGCTGTTGGGGTTCCCCATCTACCTCGTCCTGCTGGCAGCCGTCAGTACGGCGCTTGCGTTCTTCATGCAGATGCCACTTTCTGCATTGCATCAGAACCTCTTTGGTGCCGTCGACGGATATGCTTTGCTGGCGGTTCCGTTCTTCATTTTCGCCGGTGAAATGATGGGACGGGGCTCCATCGCCGAGCGCCTTGTCGGCTTCGTGGATGCCGGTGTGGGATCGGCCCGCGGCAGTCTGGCGATCACGACCGTAGGCTCCGCTGCGCTGTTCGGTGCCATCTCCGGTGTCAGTGCCGCGACGGTCGCCACGATCGGTCGCGCCATGCTGCCGGCCTTGCGCCGCGGCGGCTATCCCGACAAGTTCTCGGCTGGCCTGTTGACAGCGGTTGGGGCGATCGACATCATCATCCCGCCCAGCATCCCGATGATCGTCTACTGCGCTGCGGCACAGCAGTCGGTGCCACGGTTGTACGCTGCCGGCGTATTCCCGGGGTTGCTGATCGCCGGGCTTCTTTGCGCGTATGTCATGTGGTATGCCCGCCGCAACGGAATTGGCGGCGGCGAGCGCTTCTCCTGGCCGACTTTCCGGAAGGCGACCGTGCGTGGTGCGGGCGCGCTGGGCGCACCGGTCATCATCCTGGGCGGCATCTACGGCGGTATCTTTTCGCCGACCGAAGCCGCCGCCGTCGCGTGCCTCTACGCGATCGTCGTGGCGCGCCTGATCTATCGTGAACTCAGTTGGCGTGACATTTTGACCAGTGCGGGAACGACAGCTGTCTTCACCGGCCAGATTCTGATCATCGTTGCCTGCGCCAGTGTTTTTGGGTGGTTGCTGACAGTCAACCAGGTTCCCGCAGCCATGACGCAATGGTTGGTGGGCCTTGAATTGCCGAGCTGGAGCTTGCTCCTGGCCATCAACATCATTTTGCTCGCGGTCGGCTGTTTCATGGATCCGCTGTCGGCGATCCTGTTGCTTTCGCCGCTGCTCGTTCCGCTGGTCACGGCGATCGGCGTGGACCCGATTCACTTCGGCGTCATCGTGACGGTGAATCTTGCGATCGGGCTGTTCCATCCGCCCTTCGGAATCAATATCTTCGTCGCCCAAAGCGTGCTCAAACTCCCGCTCGAGACGATCTACCGCGGGATTGTTCCCTTCATCGCAATCTATTTGTTCGCTTTGGGGTTGATCACCTATGTCCCCGCCATCTCTTTGGCCGGCGTCAGGCTGCTTGTCAACTAGACCTCGTACGACCACAACAGGAGACTTCATTGAATCGACGCAACCACCTCAAGCAGATCGCCGCGCTGGCAGGGCTCGGCATGGCGCAGCGGCTGTATGCCCAGGGCCAGGTCATGAAGCTGTCGACCACGTCTGCCGGCGATGTGGGTGTCGACTGGATGGAGGCGTACAAAGGCAATGTCGAAGCAGCCACTGCTGGAAGGATCAAAGCTCAGGTCTATCCGGCGAGCCAGCTCGGGACCGCCCAACGCACGATCGAAGGCCTGAGCATGGGAACCATCGAATTCACCCTCAACGCTTCCGGCGTGTACGAGGGGCTGGATGCCAGGTTTGGAGCATTGTCAGTGCCCGGCGTGTTCGACAGCATCGATCAAGGCATCAAGGTTCTCGGCGACGCGGAGGCCAGGAAACAGCTTTCCGGCATTGCCGCGAAGAAGGGGGTAGAGCTGTTCACCGTTCTGGCCCATTCACAATGCAGCGTCGTCACGCGCAAGCCCGTACGCAAGCTTTCAGACTTCCGCGGGCTGAAGATTCGCGTGCCCGGATCGGCATTGGTCATGGCGCAGCTCAAGCAACTGGGCGCCAGCCCTGTGTCGATGTCGCTCGGCGAAGTGCTGCCGGCGTTCCAGAACGGTACGCTGGATGGCGTCTATGCGGGCACGCCCATTCCGTCGGCGCTGAAGTACTACGACGTCGCCAAGTCGCAGACGCTGCTGCCATCGACGTTCATCTCCATCGTCGGCCTGGCCAGTTCCACGTTTCTCAAATCCACCGGCGCGCTCGAACCCGCATTGCGCGAAGCGGTGCGAAAGACCGACGCGGAAATCGCCCCTCGCGCACTAGCCCGGATCGACGAAGCCCGGGTCGTCTGGGAAAAGGGCGGCGGCGAAATGATCCGCCTGTCGGCCGCCGATGAGAAGTCTTACCTCGACGTGACAGTTCCTGCGGCAATGAAGGAGCTCACGCCGGAAGGTCGGCAAGACTACGAAGTGCTTCGCCGCATTGCGCACAAGTACCGCTAACGCCCACTCACTCCAGGCACCGCGTCGGCGATTCACACCATGCGCGCACACGAAATTCCGCCCGGGATACTGCCTGAGCAGCGAGGCCTCTACTACGGTGGCGCATGGCATGCGCCCAAGGCAGGCCGCCATGCCGACACCATCAATCCGGCCTACAACGAGCGCATCACTTCGGCGCCCCTGGCCGACGCGACGGACGTGGACGCAGCGGTACGGGCCGCCCACACGGCCTTTCCAGCGTGGGCGGCCACGAAACCCGTCGAGCGGGGCCGCCTTCTTCGCAAGGCAGCTTCGGTCTTGCGCGAACACGCGCTTCCATTGGCACAGCTCGATTCCCTCAACAACGGCAATCCAGTTTCCGCGCTGGCGCGCGATGCGCACTTCGCCGCGGACTGCCTCGACTACTTCGCGGGGCTCGCTGCCGAGATCAAGGGCGAGACCATCCCGATGGGCGACGGCAATCTGAACTACACCCTTCAGGAACCGCTGGGTGTGGTGGCACGCATCGTGGCATTCAATCATCCCCTGATGTTCGCCGCGGCGCGCCTGGCCGCCCCACTTGCCGCAGGCAACACGGTGGTCATCAAGGCACCCGACCAGGCACCGCTGTCCACGCTTCGCCTGGCTGAACTCGTCGGTGGCATTTTCCCCGCCGGCGTCGTCAACTTCCTTTGCGGCGGGCGCGAGTGCGGCGAGGCGATGAGCCGTCATCCCCTGGTGCGCAAGATCACCCTGGTCGGCGGCGTGCCGACGGGCAAGGCCGTCATGGCTGCCGCCGCAGCCGACTTGAAGCCGGTCTTGCTGGAACTCGGCGGAAAGAATGCGCTGATTGCCTACCCCGATGCGGATCGGGAAAAGCTGGTGGACGGGATCGTCGCCGGGATGAATTTCACCTGGTCGGGCCAGAGCTGCGGCTCGACCAGCCGGGTCTTTTTGCACGAGTCGATTCACGACCAGGTCCTGGAGAAGGTCGCTGCGCTGCTGCCTCTGCGGCACAAACCCGGCGTACCGACGGATCCGCAGACGACGATGGGCTCGCTCGTCAGCCAGGCCCAGCTCGACAAGGTCA
The DNA here is from genome assembly GCF_003797765.1 of Ramlibacter sp. WS9. Lineage (GTDB taxonomy): Bacteria > Pseudomonadota > Gammaproteobacteria > Burkholderiales > Burkholderiaceae_C > Ramlibacter. Next base: position 69,108 of record NZ_RKMB01000010.1, read on the forward strand.
AGGGTTTCGTCCAATCGGCGTTGAGTGAAGGCGCCAGGCTGGTATGCGGCGGCAAGCAACCGGATGACCCGGCGCTGAAGCACGGGTTCTTCTACGAGCCGACGATCTTTGCCGACATGCGGCCGGACATGCGCCTGGCGCGCGAAGAGGTTTTCGGGCCGGTTATGTCGGTCTTCAAATGGAGCGACGAGGACAGCCTCTTCGAGATCGTCAACGGCGTGGATTTCGGCCTGACCGGGTCCATCTGGACCGAGAGCTTGAACACCGCACATCGGGCCGCGAAGCGGATTCAGAGTGGCTACGTGTGGATCAACAACGCCAGCCAGCATTTCATGGGCGCCGCGTTTGGTGGCGTCAAGCATTCCGGCATCGGCCGCGAGGAATGCTTTGCCGAGCTGCTGGAATTCACGTACACGAAGAACGTGAATATCAAACTCGCGTAGCGTGAACGAGTACGACTACATCATCGTGGGAGCCGATGGCCGAAACGATCTCGACAAATGTAATGGGCCAGAGGCCGGTGCGCATAAAAGAAAGTGAGATTTTTCATGAAACGTTTGTGTAGTTTGATCGTCCTGAGTTTGTTCATCGCTGGCTGCGCAAGCCCGAAGCCGCCTGCCGATCTCGTCGGCCGGGCGCTCGATGCGATGGGTGGCACAGAGGCGCTCGCCAAGCTGAAGTCCTTGAGCTTGAAAGGCACTGTCCGGCAGGCCGATCCCGAGCAGGCTTTCGAACCCGACGGCGAGTCCTGGCATACCAGCTCGGAATTCGAGCTGACCGCCGATCTGCCGGCGCAGGTCTTTCGGATCGACTGGGTGAAGAGCTACACGCTTCCCTTCCCGGTAAAACGCGCCTTCAGCGAGATCGTGACTCCGCAAGCAGGCTACGTGCTTGGCGTCGATACGATGCTGCGCAACAAGCAGAGCCTCGCCAACAATCCCCCGGCCCACGCGATGTCGGGGTTGCGGGTTGCGACGAACCAGCGTGAGTTGCTGCGGGCATCGCCCAGCCTCTTGCTGGAAATGCAGCGCCACCCGAGGGATGTGCGCGCGCGTTCGGATGTTGCGGTCGCCGGCGTCTTGCATCCGGCGCTCGACTACGCGGTCGGCCAGGTTACTTACACCGTCGTGTTCGACCCGCAGACTGCTCTTCCCATCCGAATCCGAACCATGGATCATGACAACATCTGGGGCGATGTCACCTACGACTTAGTGCTCTCGGATTGGCGGATGGTGGATGGTGTGCGCATTCCGGCGCGCCGTGTCTACGAGTTGCGCGGAAAGCCCGTGCAGGAGGTGCAACTCACGCAGTTGGCGATCAATGTTCCGATCGATGCCGCGCAATTCGAGCCACCTGCTGCGATCAAGGCCGGAGCGGCCGTCCCAGCGACCGGTCACAATCACCATCAATGGGTCATCCGCCGGCAGTTCATCGGCACGTACGTGGATTCCGACGATCCGGGGTTCGACAACAGAGCGATGTCCAGCTTGCGTCTCGATGAGGTGGCGCCGGGCGTGCAGTTCGTGGTCGGCGGCTCGCACAACAGCCTGATCGTCGAAATGAGCGACCACCTCATCGTGTTCGACGCCCCGGTGTCCGACGGCCAATCGCGCTGGACTTTGGCGGCTGCGAAGGCGAAATATCCCGGCAAGCCGGTGCGTACCCTGGTGCTGACGCATCACCACATGGACCATGCGGGTGGCCTACGGACGTACGTGGCGCAGGGCGCGACTTTGGTCGTAGGCAAGGGCTCGGCGCGGCATTTCCGGGAGGTGCTCTCGGCCTCCTTCACCCACAATCCGGATCTGGCTGCGACCGACCTCAGTCGCGCCGCCATCATGGAGGTGTCCGACAAGCAGACCTTTTCAGACGGCCGGCGTGTGGTTTCAGTGCACTTGGTGGAGAACCCGCATGCCGCGGGAATGCTGATCGGCTACGTTGCGGACCAGCGGTTGGGGTGGGTCACTGATCTGTGGCTGCCAGGGGCGCCGCTGCCACAGAAGATCACCCCCTTGCTCTCGTCGGTCGTCAACGGCGTAAAGAAAGCAGGCATCGCTCCTGTGCGCTTCGCGGGCGGGCACGGTTCAATTGCGCCATACGCACCTCTGGAGGCGCTGGCGACGGCAAACTGACATGTGCGTTGAGGCGACGCGGGCGCGACGTGGTTGAATGTTCATATGAAGTCCAAGCAGCCTGCCAGCGCCAAGATGCCATCACAACCCGAGGCACGGCCCGCGGCCGCTTCGAAGGTGGTTGCCACATGACGGCCGCGAGCAAGCGCAAGCCCCTGCCTGGGCAAGTCGTGCTGGTCCTGCAAGGGGGTGGCGCGCTTGGCGCCTACCAGGCCGGGGTGTACCAGGCGATGCACGAGAGTGGCATCGAACCCGATTGGGTGATCGGGACCTCGATCGGCGCCATCAATGCCGCGTTGATTGCCGGCAATCCTCCCGGGCAGCGCCTGGATCGCTTGCGCAAGTTCTGGAAATTTAGCGACGGCCCGGCCCCGGCTGTCGGGCCGCTGGCCTGGCTGGGCATGGACAGCTCGTTGGCGATGATGAACACGGTGATGCGCGGCATTCCGAATTTCTTCGAGCCCAACCCGGCTGCCCTGTTCGGAACGCACGCGGACGTAGGCGTCGAGGCGGCGTCGTACTACAGCATGGCACCACTGCGTGAGTCCTTGACATCGCTGATTGGCAGCGGGCAGCTGGGGCAATGCAGTACCCGTCTCACAGTGGGCGCAGTAAATGCACGCAGTGGCGAGATGCGCTACTTCGACAGTCGCCACGAGACGCTCTCTACCGACCACGTACTGGCATCCGGCGCCTTGCCGCCCGCGTTTCCCGCCGTGCGCATCGAAGGCGAGCCGTACTGGGACGGCGGCATCTACTCCAACACACCGATCGAAGCGGTGTTCGATGACCACCCGCGGCGCGACTCTCTCATCTTTGCAGTCGACGTGTGGCAGCCGGACGGGCCTGAGCCACAGTCCATCTGGCAAGTGATGGGTCGCCAGAAAGACATTCAGTATGCGAGCCGTACCCAAAGCCACCTTGCGCGGCAAGAGCAGATCCAGCGGCTGCGTCGAGTGATCCGGGAGATGGAGAAGCACGTTCCGGCCGGCCAGCGATCCGATCCCGAGGTGCGGGAGCTGGCCACCTATGGTTGCGGAGCGACGATGCACGTGCTTCGGCTGCTCGCGCCTCGGCTCGAGGGCGAGAGCCAAGCCAAGGACATCGATTTCACTGTTGCCGGCGTGCGCACCCGTTGGCAGGCGGGCTACAAAGACACGCTGGCGATGATCGAACGGGCCCCCTGGGAGGCGCCGGTGGACCTGATCGCGGGCGTGGTCGAACACTTGGGGGCCAAGCGCTGAAGGAATTGCGGCGAGTGTTGAGTCGGCCGCAAACAGGTCACACCAAGCCTCCTAGTCCACGGGGGTGTCGCGTGTACCTTCGAAGGCCGAGACACCCAGAGGCAGCGCCGACATGATGTGGGTCTTCAGGGCCAGTTGGAACGGTGAAAGCTCCTTGTCGTTGCGGCAGACGATGTAGAGGGGGATGCTCATTTCCAGGCCGGGTGTGTGCACCCGGCGGAGGTCGCCGCGGCTGAAATCGTTCGCGACGGCAGAGGGCCGAAAGAAGCAAACGCCCAAGTCGCGGCGCACGGCTTCCTTCTGCGCTTCGGGGTGCCCGAGTTCCAGCACGATGTGGCGTGAGGCGATGCCATTGGCGCGCAATTGCCCTTCCTCGAGCTGTTGTGCGACCAGGCTGTAAGTGCTGATGAACGGCAAGCGCGATATCGCGTCCCGCTCGACGCTTTCCCCCACCCATTTACTTTGGGGTGCGCTAACCAGCAGGAGCGTCTCGTTCCACAGCGGCTCGGCCGCTACGCCTTCCAGGTTCTGGTTGGGTGAGATCGTGATCACGGCGAAATCCGCGGCGCCGCTGCGGACCGACTCGAGTGCCGCCAGGGGGGTCGAAACCACGATCTGGACCCGCCCTTCGGGATTCTGAAGATAGAAGTCGCAAACGAGTGGGGGCAGCAGATAGGACCCCGCGCTCATCGATGCCGCGACCACAGCCCTGCCGGGGCCGGTCGCCTCGGCACCGGCGAGTTCCCGCTGGAGTTCGCGTGTTCTGGTGAGCACCCCCTGTGCCCACTTCAACACGCGGCTGCCCGACTCGGTCAATGCGATGCCCCGGCCTTCGCGCCGAATGAGTGCGGCACCGAGTTTTTCCTCCAGGCTTCGAATATGCGCCGTCACCACCGGTTGGGAAATGCACAGCTGGTCCGCGGCGCGCGTGATGCTCTGCAACTCGGCGACGACACAGAGAACCTCGAGCTTTTGAAGCGTCAGGTTGGAATCGAAGCCGCGCATAAGCATTTACCCCAGTGTTGATGCCAAAGCATAGTCGGTTGACTATGTCCGCGGCCAATATTTTGAATTGGACCGGCGTCAATGCGCAAACTACGATTCCCCCCGGCTCAACTCGGAGAAGCACATGACAGCGGTTTTTGATTCGAAGCAGGACTTGGTGGCACTGCTGGGGCGCATTTTTCTGGCGGCCATCTTCGTGATCACCGGATACCTCAAGATTGCCGGCTTCGCCGGCGTGACGGGCTACATCGCGAGCAAGGGACTGCCCATGCCAGCGGTTTTGGCCGGCCTGACCGTGGTGCTCGAGCTCGTGGGTGGGGCGATGATCCTGTCCGGGTGGAAGTCGCGCTGGGTCGCTCTGGTTTTCTTCCTCTGGCTCATCCCCACGTCGTTGATCTTTCATGCGTTCTGGGCGGCGCCCGCAGGGCAGGAGTCAGCGCAGCAGATCCAGTTCCTGAAAAACGTCTCGATCATGGGCGGAATGCTGTTCCTGATGGCGTACGGGCCCGGCCGTTACAGCGTCGATGGAGGCCGCTGAGAGATCATGGCGATGCGAAATGTTGACGTAATCGACTCGGACGTGCTGGTGATCGGCGGCGGGTTCGCGGGTGTCTGGGCCGCGCTGCGGGCGGCCGAATTGGGCGCACAGGTGGTCCTTGTGGACAAAGCCTATGTCAGCCGAAGCGGCGCTTCCACGATGTCGGGGGGTATCACCACCTGCCCACTTCCAGAGGATGATCTGGACAGCTGGGTCGAAGAGTTCGTCGTCAAAGGCGACTTCATGTGTGACCAGGCTTGGACACGCAAGCTGCTCGAAGGGCAGCGTCAGCGGGTGATGGAACTTGCCGAGTGGGGTGTGCCGATCGTGCGTGACGAAGAGGGAAAGATTCGCCGCTTCACGAGCCGGGGCATGGTCAAGGTGCGGGTGATGCAATACACCCCGAAACTCGCAATGGAAGCGTTGCGCCGCGAAGCCGTAAAGCAGGGCGTACGCATCATCGACCGCTTCTGCATCACTGACTTGATGACCAGTGACAACGCCTACCCCACAAGCGGAAGCATCACCGGGGCATTTGGGTTCGACGTGAAAAGCGGCGCGTGCACAGCCTTTCGGGCGAAGCAAACTCTACTTGCAACGGGCATGCTGAACATCAAGGGAATCTACAAGGTCGACAACGATACGGGTGACGGTGTGGCGATGGCCTGGAGGGCGGGCGCGCGACTGCTGGACATGGAGTTCACATTCAATGGCCACTTCTCGTTGGTCATGAAGCAGTACAACCTGGGAAGCTACAACGTTGCTGTCGCGAACGGTGCGCGCCTGGTCAACCGGCACGGCGAGCGGTTCATGGGCAAGTATGACCCGATCCGCTTCGAGCGCAGCGAACTCTCGCGCGTGGTGGCTGCGTTCGTGCGGGAAATTGCATCAGGCAATGGCCCTGTGTATCTGGATCTGCGCTACTGCGTGGAGTCTTACTGGGCCACCTTGAAGGTGCTCTCCGATGCGAGCGGCGGCACCATCTTGCTTTCTGACAAGATTCCCGATCCGCGCGTGCATCCAGTGCCCATCGAAGCCAATTGGGGCCTATGGGCCGGAGGTCAAGGCGGCATCGGCATCGATATCGATTGCCGCACCAATCTGCCGGGGCTTTTCGCCGCGGGATCCAACGCAAGGAATCCCGCCACCGGCACGCACGCAAGCGCGGGGTCGCCCACGGCATTCGCGATGAACTCGGGCTTCTTCGCCGGCGAAGCAGCCGCGCGCGAAGCTGCAACGATGGACCTTCCCGTTCTGGCAGCAGGCCAGCTTCAGGAGCTTGCGGAAAAGGCCGTCGCGCCATTGGAAAGAGCGGCGGCCGGCATCACTGTCGATTCGCTGCACGACGAACTGTCGACGGTCGCGGGCGACATTACGCAATCCATGGAGTGGAGCGAGCCAAAGCTGAAGACGATGCTGGCGCGCGCCGACAGCCTGCATTCGAAGGCCGGAGCGACCGGCGCATCCAGCGTCCACGACCTGGTGAAGCTTCACGAAGCGCGCAATGTCTGCGAGAACCTCCGCGTGGTCTATCTCAGTGCGCTAGACCGAACGGAGAGCCGCGAGTGGGTGTATCGCTCGGACTTCCCGGTCACCGACGACGACAACTGGTTCTGCTCCCACGGTATGCGCAGCACCTCGGATGGCTCGCTATTCGAGCGGCTGCCCTTTCCGCCAGGCAGTCCTGCCCTGACACGCGCCAAGCAACCTCCTCGACCCAGCCCGATCGCCGCGATTTTTGCCGGCACCTATGAGCCCTCGTTGTATGAATGAACAAGACATGCGGTCCACCCGAGTACCGGTGGCCCTGGACGCAGCGCTCTGCACCGATTGCCGGAAGTGCCTTGATGCCTGCCCGACAGACGTTTTCCAGATTAACGTCCAAAGCCAGCGAGTGGAAGCGCTCTATGCACGTGATTGCCACGTTTGCTTCCTTTGCGTGGCCGACTGTCCTGTGGGAGCAATCAAGGTGGACTGGGATGCGCCGAACCCCCGGCACCGGAGTGTCTATGACGTACTGGACATGGAACTTGTCCCTTTCGACGCACGCGCTCATGCAGATGAAGCATGACGCTCGGTTCGACTCCTTCGGTTCATTGTTTTCTGCTGAAAAAGCACGCCGCTCGAACGAAACATTTGCACGTTAAAGGTCATCTATGAATAAGCGCGATCTCCTGAAGTTCTTGGCACTGTCCGGCACGAGCGCGCCTTGGCTCGCAATGGCGCAGGACTTCCCCATCAAACCCGTAAAGATCGTGCTGCCGGTTCCCCCCGGCGGCGGAGCTGACGTCATGGGGCGAGGCCTGGCTCTTCGGCTGCAGGAAAAATGGAATCAGCCGGTCATCGTCGAAAACCGTCCCGGTGCGGGGGGCGCGATAGGCGCCGAGTATGTGTATCGTGCGGCCCCGGATGGCCATACGCTGCTGCTGACGCCCCAGGCCCCCCTGGTGACGTTGAAGCTGTTCAACTCCAAACTGGGCTTCGATCCGGATCTGCTGTCGCCGGTTTCGATTTTCATCCGCGCCAGCGCTGCGATGGTGGCCAGCGCGAAGACGCCCGCGACGACGATGCAGCAACTCGTTGCCTATGCCAAGGCCAATCCTGGAAAGCTCAACTATGCTTCCACCGGACCGGGCAGCATTGCGCAGCTTGCTGCGGAACAATTCAACGTCATGACCAAGACAAAGATGGTCGAAGTTCCCTATCAAGGCGTGGCTCCCGCCTACGTGGCGTTGCTGGCCGGCGACGTCGATGTTCTGTTCGATTCGGTGGGGAACTCGGTACAACACGTTCAGGCCGGAAAGATCAATGTTCTGGGGATGGCGACCGACAAGCGGCTCACTGAATTTCCCAACGTACCGACCATGGGAGAGTTCTTGCCCGGATTTTCCGCGCCGCTGTGGATCGGTATTGCGGCGCCTCCGAAGACGCCGACTGCGATTGCCTCGCGTATTGCAGCCGCGGTAGCCGAGGCGACGAAGCACCCTGAAATGGTCAAGATCGTACGAACCAGCAGCGTCGGAACCGATGTCATGGGAAGCGACCCCGAGCAGATGACCAGCGCAATCAGGACGGAAAGAGAACTGTGGATCAACGTCATCAAGAACTCCGGCTTAAAGGTGGCGTAGACGCCCCGGAGCTTGCTCGCGCACTGCGTCAAGTGGGCACGGACGTGGGGCCGGAAGTGCGTGAAGCGACAACGGCAATCTACAGCCGGCTTCATTCAACGCACCACGAGGCCACAGTTTCGAGAAACCTGGCTTACGGTCCGAACTCCAGGCATGCCTGCAATATTTTCGTCCCAGCCGGACGTGCCGCGGCGCCAAGGCCGATGGTGGTTTTTGTTCATGGCGGCGGTTTCACCAAGGGCGACAAGGAACTGGCCGACACTCCCTTTTACGACAACTTCGGCTACTGGGCGGCGCGGCACGATTTCATTGGCGTGACCTCGTCCTACCGCCTGGCGCCCGAATTCAAATGGCCTGCCGGCGGGGACGATGTCGAGGCGCTCTTGAAATGGCTTTGTGTTCAGGCCGACACCTATGGCGCAGACAACCGGCAGATTTTTCTGGTGGGCCATTCCGCGGGTGCCACACACGTGGCAACTTGCCTTTCCCGCCTGGATGACGACCTGCGCAAGCACGTGGCCGGAGCAATTCTCAACTCCGGCATTTACGACGTGGCGTCCGCGGCCGGCAGCAGCATCGGCGGCGTCCTTGCAGGCTATTTCGGTCCGGACGTGAGCGCCTATCCGGAGATGTCTTCGGTGCCGGCGCTTTCGGGGCTCGGCATCCCTTTGATGGTAACGGTGAACGAGCGGGAGCCGCATGAGTTCCAGAGGCAAGGGCTCGAGGCCGTGCGTGAAATTTTCCAGGCTGGTTCGCCCCTGCCGCATTTCGTGACGCTATGGGGCCACAACCACTATTCGTCCCTGCTGCATGTGGGCCTGGCGCAGGGTGACATGCTTGGCGAGCACATGCAGTGCTTCGTGTCATCGGTGCGTCATGGGCGCTCATGAAATCGTGGCGGCGACGCCGTGCTGGAACGCCTCCACAAGATAGCGCGATTCAGGAAGTGGCTGCTTGAGCAGGTCCGGCCGTTTCCGCGAAACCGCGCATAAGTTTCACGCTCTTATCGAGCGCGAAGCATAGTTGCCTGACTATGCCTACAGGCACTATTTTGAATTGGACCCGCCACCGACGCGCAAATTAATATTCCCGTCGGCTCAGTTCGTGGCAACCCATACATCGCAGGAGACAACATGAAACGACGCAACCTCGTCGCCGCCGCCGCACTTGCCATCGGCGCCCTGGCCGTACCAGCGCAGGCGCAGGATTTCAAAGGAAAGGTGATCAATATCGTGGTCGCCGCGCCTGTGGGAACCGCCACCGACGTGATCGCCCGACTCGTGGGCGGGTCGATGAGCGCGACTCTTGGCGCGTCCGTTGTGGTTGACAACAAGCCGGGTGCTGGCGGGCTCATTGCAGCCAATTATGTCAAGGGTGCCGCGGCCAACGGATTGGTCGTCTTGTTTGCTTCGGCATCGACCGTCGTCATCACTCCCTTGACCTACAAGGAAGCCCGCTACGACATCGATCGCGATTTCGAGACCGTCGGCATGATTGCCGAGACGCCCATGCTGCTTGCATCCAACCCAGGCAAGGGTCCTGCCAGCCTGGCTGCCGCGGTGGCGTCAGTGAAGGCCAAGCCGGACAGTATGACCATGGGCAATCCCGGCATTTACTCGTTCCCTCACCTGGTGGCGGAAGTGATCGACCAACTCTCGGGCGCACGCTTCAGGCAGGTCGGCATGGGCAGCGCGACGGCTGGCATACAGGCCGTCGTCAACGGCGATCTGGATGTCATGGTCGAGGGGGTTGCGTCCCTCTTGCCGATGGTTACCGCCGGTCGTCTCAAGGCTCTTGCAGTTACCGCGCAAAGAGAGCTGCCGGGGCTCGAAGGCATTCCGCTGGCCAAGGACGCAGTGCCCGATCTCGTGGTCACGGGCTGGTTCACCTTTTTCGTCCCCAAAGGCACGCCTCCTGCCCTGGTAAACCTGCTCAACTCGGCGACCAACACCGCGCTGCACAACCCACAAGTCATAGCTCAATTGCGGACGCTGGGAACTTATCCCATCGGCGGCTCGGTCGCCGAAGCCAAGACGTTCATCAAGGCGGAGAAAGTGAAGTGGGCGGCTGTGGTCGGAAAAGCTGGAATCAAGCCGCAGTGAAATCCAGTGCCAACACGTTCCCCCCCCATTTTGGTAATTCAGCAATAGGAGAAAATGATGAAAGCAGAAGCATCGGTGAAGTATCACCCCGGCATGTACGACCCAGAGACCTTTCGGGTCGAGCAATATACGACGGGCACGGTATTCGTCGCCGACACGGACGCCAGCCGAGCCAACAAGCGGGTGTTCGAGCGCCATCTGGTGGCGGAATGGGCTAGCGACATCGAGGGGACGATGGCGACGGTCCACCCCGAAGGCGCGTATCAGACGATTCCCGCCATGGGTGTAGACGTGCGTGGCAAGGCGGGTATCCGCGAGTTCTACCTCGGCCGTTTCGCAAGCTGGCCTGGACCGGCGTTGCCGTCGTTCAACCGGGTGACGGTGACCGACATCTGCATCTATGTCGAAGGCACCTTCGACATCCATTCGACCGGCGACGACTTCAAAGGGCTGAACCTCGGCGGCAAGTCTGTTTCCGTGCCCTGCATGATCGTGCTGGAATGCCGCGATGCGTTGTTGGTGGGCGAGATCGTCTACATGGACAGCGGCGCGATCAAGGTCAGCTGACCCCAACCGTCAGGCACATCGACACGGAACCATCGAATGGAAACCACGAGCCCAATCACAGTGCATGGCGCTTTCCTGGTCGCCCGCGATTACTTGCTTGCGCATCGCACCGATCAGGTGGCCGCCGCACGCGATTTTCGTTGGCCGAGGCTTGACCGCTTCAACTGGGCGCTCGACTATTTCGACGCGATGGCCAAGGACAACGAGTCCACTGCATTGTGGATCGTCAATGAGGACGGCAGCGAGCAGAAGCTGTCGTTCCGGCAGATCTCGGAGCGGTCGGCGCAAGTAGCCAACTTCCTGCGCGGGTTGGGGGTGAAGCGCGGTGATCGTATTCTGACGATGCTTGGCAACGAGGTGTCATTGTGGGAAACAATGCTGGGCGCATTCAAGCTCGGCGCCGTCGTCATTCCGGCGACCGTGTTGCTCACGCCCGAGGATCTGCGAGACCGGTTAGAGCGCGGCCGCGTGCGCCACGTCGTCGCCGGCAGCGCACACACCGGGAAGTTCGCCGGTCTGGAAGGCGATTACACGCGTGTTTGCGCCGGCGCGGTGCAACCCGGCTGGCTGCCGTTCGAGGCCTCCAGGGAGCAGCCTTCCAGCTTCGAGCCCGACGGGTCGACCCAAGCCAACGATCCTTTGCTGCTGTACTTTACCTCCGGCACGACGTCCAAGCCCAAGCTCGTGTTGCACACGCACCAGAGTTATCCGGTGGGCCACTTGTCCACCATGTTCTGGATCGGCCTGCAGCCGGGCGACGTGCATCTCAACATCTCGTCGCCGGGTTGGGCGAAACACGCCTGGAGCTGCTTCTTCGCCCCGTGGAACGCGGGTGCCTGCATCTTCATCCACAACGTCGCGCGCTTCAATGCCGCCGGTTTGCTTGCCGTGATCGAACGATGCGGCGTGACGACGCTGTGCGCGCCGCCGACCGTGTGGCGGATGGTGATCCAGGAAGACATGGCCACCTATCGCGGGCGGACCCAGCTGCGCGAACTGATCGGCGCAGGCGAACCGTTGAACCCGGAGATCATCGACCAGGTGCGCGATGCGTGGGGGTTGACGCTACGCGACGGCTTTGGCCAGACCGAAACGACGGCACAGATCGGTAACGCGCCCGGCCAGCTTGTCAAGGCCGGCTCGATGGGCCGGCCGCTTCCAGGCTACCAGGTCGCGTTGCTCGACGCCGACGGCAAGGAAAGCGAGGAGGGCGAGGTGTGCCTGCGGCTCGATCCCCGGCCGCTCGGGCTCATGACCTGTTACGAGGACAGTGCGGAGAAGACCGCCGACGCGATGCGAGACGGCTACTACCATACGGGCGATGTCGCGATGCGCGACGGCGAAGGCTACCTCACGTTTGTCGGCCGCGCGGACGACGTGTTCAAGGCATCCGACTACCGCATCAGCCCATTCGAGCTCGAAAGCGTGCTTCTCGAGCATGCGGCTGTCACGGAGGTCGCCGTCGTGCCGAGTCCCGATCCGGTGCGCCTGGCGGTGCCAAAGGCCTTTGTGACGCTTGCCCTTGGCACCGCGGCGAACGCCGAGACCGCGCTCGACATCCTCACCTACGCGCGCAAGCAACTCGCACCCTACAAGCGGGTGCGGCGCATCGAGTTTGTCAACGAGTTGCCCAAAACCATTTCGGGAAAGATCCGGCGCGTCGATCTGCGCAAGCTCGAGGCAGATCGCCGCGAGCGTGGCGCGCGGGACGCGGACGAACACTTCGAAGAGGACTTTCCGAACCTCAAGGGCTAGCCTGGACGAGATCTGCAGGAAGGGCTTTGCGTTGCCGGGCCACCCATAGCCGACTGACTATGTCTACGGGCACTATTTTGAATTGGACCGTCACCGGCACGCAACTTACGATTCGCGTCGATTCAATGAGCAGCAACATGAGACACCCCAGTTCAACCAGCTTGGCGCTGGTTATCGCCCGTACGTGCGCTACGTTGGAGATGCCACGCGAATGAATGCCCCACCGCCCGAGGTCGTCGATCAACTGGTTCATGCCAACCGGATACTCTATGACCAGGGCGTCGTCGATGGCTTGGGTCATGTCAGCGTCCGTGATCCGCGAAAGGCCGATGCGTTTTTGCTGTCGTGCAATCGTGCCCCCGGGCTGGTGCGGCGGCAGGACATCGTGAGCTACGACTTCGAAGGCAACGCGGTTTCCGAAACGAGCGAAAGGCCCTACCTCGAGCGCTTCATCCACGCCGAGATCTATCGCGCCCGGCCGGACGTTCTTGCCGTGGTGCACAGCCACTCGCCAAGTGTCATTCCCTTCGCGTCGACGAAGCAGCCTTTGCGCCCCGTGTTTCACATGTCCGGTTTTCTCGGCGGCGGTTCGGCACATTTCGAGATCCGCGAGAGCGGTGGCGACACCGACATGTTGATCAGCAGCTCCTACCTCGGCCAGGCGCTCGCGAAGTCCCTGGGTGCCCACACCTGCGTCTTGATGCGAGGGCACGGTTCCACGGTGGTGGGCGCGTCCTTGCAGCAGGCCGTGTACCGGGCGGTCTATGCGGAGGTCAACGCCAAGCTGCAGATGGCGGCGATGGGCATCGGAGCCGTCACGTTCCTCAGCGAGGAAGAGGCTCGCTTGTCATCAAGCACGAATGACGGGCAGATCGAGCGTTCGTGGGATTTGTGGATCAAGCGCCTCGCGCCGCTCGACCTGGGCGGTTGAGCATGGGGACCGCATGACGAATGAGCTTGGGCGCCTTGAGGATCTGCCCGCCGACTATGTCGCCGACCTGCGCGCACTGAACCTTGTTCCGCTGTGGCCCAGCCTGCGCGGCGTGCTGCCGCCCGACAAGCCGCGGCCCCGGACGCAGCCGGCGTTCTGGTCCTACCAGGCACTGAAGCCTCGGCTTCTATGCACTGATGTTGCGCCCGGCGCAGTCGCTGATGCTGCCCGCGCGTTCGCCTGCCTCGGTCTTCCACCTGATCGAAGGCGGCGTCGACATCACCGTCGAGGGTCGGACGTTCGAGCTGGCCGAGGCCGATACCTGCTGCGCGCCGGGGTACGCACCGATTGCGCTGCGCAACCGCTCGGCGAACTCGCCTTCCTTCGTCTTCATCGCCGACGAGACGCCCCTGCACCGCAAGCTGGGCGTCTACGAAGTGCGCCCCTGATCTCCTCACCGAAAGTCATCCGCGTCATGAACAGTCCCGCTTATCTCTGGGCCCCGCCACCCGTTTACTCCCTGCCGGTGCGCGGCGAAACCGCCCGGATGCCAATCAATCGCCTGTTCTTTGTGGGCCGCAACTATCACGCGCACGCTGTCGAGATGGGCAGGCCGGTGGACAAGGCGATCGAGCGCCCGTTCTACTTCACCAAGGCCCCGTCCACGCTCGTGGAAAGCGGGTCGCAAGTCGCCTATCCGCCGGAAACCTCTGACTACCACTATGAGATGGAACTGGTGCTTGCGATCGGCGCCTCGGGCTTTCGCGTCGACCCGCCCGACGCCCATCGATTGGTCTACGGCTACGCGTGTGGTCTGGACATGACTCGGCGCGACCTGCAACTGGTGGCCCGCGACAAAGGCCGGCCCTGGGACTTGGGCAAGGATTTCGAGCAATCGTCGGTAGTGTCCGAGATCGTTCCCATGCCGGAGACGGTTCTGGAGCGAGGCGCGCTGGCGTTGACCGTCAATGGGCAACCGCGGCAGAAATCCGATCTGCAAAAGCTGATCTGGAACGTCCGCGAGATCATCTGCGACCTGTCGCTCTTCTATCACTTGCAGCCTGGCGACCTGATCTTCACCGGCACGCCGGAAGGCGTGGGCCCGGTCGTGGCGGGCGACCGCATCGCAGGTCATGTCGAGGGGGTTGGTGAGATCGCATTGACCATCGGGTCCATGACGTTCTAGCCTGCTCATTCATTGCAATGGCGGACGAATGCAATCCAGCTTCGATGCCTAGTCTTAGCACCTATCGGCACTTATCGTCTCGCCATCGTCAATCTTGTCAGTTCGCATCCTATGAAGCCAAAGCTCCACACACTTATCTGCAGTACTCGCCCCGGCCGGGTCGGGCCCGCCGTCGCCCGATGGGCGCATGAGACGGCGACTGCCCACGGCAAATTCGACACCCGCCTGGTGGATCTCGCGAGCTTCAATCTGCCAGTATTCGACGAGCCTGCCCACCCCAGGCTGAAAACCTACAGCCATTCCCACACACGGGAATGGAGTGCGTCGGTCAGCGAAGCCGATGCGTTCCTCTTCGTCATGCCGGAGTACAACTTCGGCCCGCCGCCTGCCTTGCTCAACGCCATGACCTACCTGGTACATGAGTGGCATTACAAGCCGATGGCGTTCGTCAGCTACGGCGGATTGTGGGGCGGCGTGCGCGCGGTACAGGTGGCCAAGCAAGTTCTGACGACTTTCAAGATGGTGCCTCTGCTGGAGGCCGTGACCATTCCCAACGTCACGCAGCACCTGAGCGCCGACCGATTCACGCCCAACGACATCATGTCCCAATCGGCAACCGGCATGCTCGACGAGCTGCACAAATGGACCAACGCTCTTCTGGCCTTGAGCCGCCCCGCTTCCCAAGAGACCACCCAATGAGATACACCATCAGGAGACTGAAAATGACCACAGCCATCAGGACTCGGGTTTGTGAGATGGCCGTGACCGCGCTTCTTGCCATGCTCGGCTTCTCCGGGCCCGCTGTTGCGCAGAGCTATCCCGACAAGCCCGTCAAGCTTGTTGTTTCCCTGGCTCCCGGAGGGGGCGTGGACTTCTTCGCGCGAACGATTGCTCCGAAGCTCTCGGAAATTCTGGGGCAACCCGTCGTCGTGGAGAACAAGGCAGGAGGCGCAACGAACATCGCTGCAGATGCCGTGGCCCATGCCGCGCCCGATGGCTACACGCTCTTGCTGTCGAGCGTGACCACATTTGCGATAAACCCCTCCCTGTTCAAGAACTTGACCTATGACCCCGTGAAGGACTTCGCGCCTGTGAGCCTGAGCGGCACCTTCCAGTTTCTTCTTGTTAGCAATTCGGCATTTCGTCCGGAGTCGGCCGCCGCTTTCATCAGCTATGCAAAGGCAAATCCGAAAAGTGTGAGCTATGCGTCGGCCGGTGCCGGAAGCCCGCATCAATTGGCAATGGAGCTGCTTGCGCGGCGGGCCGGGATCGAGGTAACCCACGTGCCGTACAAGGGCGCCGGGCCTGCGGTGCAGGATCTGATTGCCGGCCACATTCCAGTCATGTTCCTTGACGTCGCAACGGCATTGCCCCACATCAAGTCGGGCCGAATCCGCGCCCTTGCCGCAGCGAGCCCTCAGCGGCTTCAGGTGCTCCCCAATGTGCCGACACTCAGCGAATCGGGCGTTCCTGGATTTGAAGCCGCTTCCTGGTTGGGGATCGTCGCACCTGCAAGAACCCCGGCCCCCATTGTCGCCAAGCTGAACACCGCGATCAATCAGGTGCTGACTGACCCCGACGTACGGTCGCGCATTGCCGCGGCAGGGGCAGACACCACACCAGGAACGCCGCAGGCCTTCCGCACCTATCAAGCCTCGGAAATCAAGAAATGGGGCGAAATCATCAAGCGTTCCAAGATCACACCCGATTGAATACTGAGCGGACTGGCATGATGAAGATAGACATACACGCCCACATCGTCGACAGGTCCTACATTGCGCGGCTGGAGCTCCATGGTTCCATGACACGGATCGCCGAAGACGGAAAAACATTTCTCAAGCGTGATGGCGACACCTCCGTATGGTGGCGCGAAGACATGTTCGACGTCGATGCGCGCCTGTCCGAGATGGACCGTCTCGGCATCGACATCAGGATCCTCTCGCTGAGTACTCCCAATGTCTACGAATGGACCGGCGCAGAGCAGGTTCACGTTGCCAGGGACATGAACGACCGCCTTGCGGACATGTGTGCCGCGCACCCGGATCGCTTCCTTGGTCTGGCCAGCCTGCCACTCGACGACGTCGACGCCGCGCTCGAGGAGTTGGACCGGGCGATCGGCAAGCTCAATCTGAAGGGCGTCGCGCTCGGGTCCAATATTGCCGGTGAACATCTGGACGCAGACCGGTTTGAGCCGTTCTGGGAACGGCTCAACGCATTGAAAGTGCCAGTCTTCATGCACCCAATGTTCCCGCCGCCCTCGAAGGCCATGAGTGGCTTCGAGCTGCCTCTTCGGCTCGGCCTGCCGTTTGACACAACCCTGGCCGCAACCCGGCTCATCTACTCGGGCGTGCTCGAGCGCTATCCGGACGTGGTGCTCATCCTGGCCCACACAGGCGGCACGCTGATTCCGCTGCTCAAGCGCCTGGACAACGGCTTTCGAATCTTTCCCGAATGCCGCAAATACATCACCCAGTTGCCGAGCGTTATCGCGAAGCAGCTGTACTACGACACCGCGTCGTTTTCGCCTGAGTTGCTCGCGATGGCGATCAATTCGGTGGGCGTCTCACAAATCCTTTTCGCAACCGACGACCCCTATATCGGCGCGAACACGGAGCACGTCGAAGCACTGGATATATCCGATGCCGACAAAGCGGCCATCTTTGGCGGAAACGCCAAGAGACTCTTGCGTCTAGACGCCTAAAACCTGGAGACAAAGCGAATGCCGATCCGAAAGACAATCTTGAGCGCCTGTCTGCTCACTTTGTGCGCGAGCACATTTGCACAGACCCCGCCGGCGCCACCCGCCGCGCCACCGTTCGGAACACCCATTACCTACGCGCAGGCGAAGCTTGCGGCAGAGGCGGCAATGGCAAAAGCGGCGCAGATCAAAGTGCCCAATGCCGTCGCGGTGGTGGAGCCCAGCGGCGATCTGGTGTACTTCATCCGAATGGACGGTGCCCCTTATTCCGCAATTCAGCTGTCACAGCAAAAGGCATGGACAGCTGCCCGCTACCGCCGTCCCACAAAAGCCTTCTTCGACGGTGTCGAAGGAGGCCACCCCTTCTTCCTGACATTCCCCGGCATATCTGCGACACCGGGAGGGGTTCCCATCATTGTCGACGGCAAGTTGATCGGGGCCATCGGGGTGAGCGGCGGCAACGGCGATCAGGACATGCAAGTCGTGCTCTCGGGGACCGAAGCGCTCAAGTAGCTTCCCAAATGCACAAGGCCGCCACTGGCGGCCTTGTGCTTTTCCTTGGGGGCTTTTCAGAACGTTTGCCTGAACCCCAGATCGAGGCCGGTGGAGCTTCCGTTGGGCCCGCCGGCCACTGCGGCATTGAGTGTCTGCGCGGAGCCGCCATGGTTCTTCAGACGTGCGACGGTTGTGTAAACGGCCGTTCGCTTCGAGAGGTGGTGAACGTAGCCCAGCGCAAGCTTGTCGGCGCGCGGTGAACCGGCGGCATCTGTACCGTACCGGGAATACGCGGCGCGGATATCGCCGGACCCCACGTTATACAGTCCACCGAGAATGAAGCCGTGTCCGCGAACCGCCCCGTTGCGGTCACGACTGACTTCGGCGAGAAGGCGGGCGCTGCCCAATTGCCACTTGGCCGCGATATTGTTCTGATGCACGTCGCCCGCGGCAAGCCTGGTCCTACTCGCCGCGACAGCCACGTCGAAGGGCCCATTCGCATAGCCGAGCCGGACACCGGCGCCATTGCCGTCATCCTCCGTGGCCGCCCCGTTTCGAACGTTCTCGCCGAGGTAGTACTGCGCCTGGCCATAGAAGCCGCCGAGATTCGCTGGCAAGAAATAGCCAAACGAGTTGGACGCCCGGGCAAACGTCGGACCCAGCGTCGCGGCCCCTGCGCTGAAGGGCTGCGCCATGCCAACGCCCAGAGCGCCCAACGGATCGAAGATCAGCAGATTCCAGATTTGGGGTGAGTAGTCGCGGCCGACGCGAAGCTCTCCCCAGCTGCCGGCAAGGCTCACGGTGGAACGGCGGCCGAAGGTCAACCCCTGCGTGCCGGCCGGGGCAACGGAGCCACCAGAAGCCTGGTTGTTCACGTTCGTGCCGATTCCTGTGCCGTCATCATTGTTCAACCCCATCTCGAGCCAGAACGAGGCGCTCATGCCGCCTCCCAAGTCCTCGACTCCTCGAAAGCCAAGACGTGTCTGGTGGTAGCCGGAATTGGCGAGGCGCAAGCGGCTTGCGCTGCCTGGCCCGTCTGCCGTGCCATAGGCAAGCGTCGCATCGACGACACCGAACATGGTGACACTCGATTGAGCCGTGGCTGCCGTGGCGGCACAAAGTGCCGCAAGGCACAAGACAGTTTTCTTCACGATTTATCTCCTGGTTGTTAGCAGCCGAGGTATTGCGTCGAAACGCAAGGCTTGCTGTTTGTTGACGGCCTGCTGAGCCGAGTGAATCGTAGGGGCCGCGTTGTTGGCGGTCTAATTCAAAATCGTGGCTGCAGACATAGTCGGGCGACTATGTTTTTGTGCGGTAGCGGCCGCACGTGTACGCAGGCGACCCGCGTCGCTGTTGCGACGCAAGTGCTGCTGTCGCGTCAGGGCCGAACGGCGATTACTGCGCGTCCGGTGCGCCGCCCGGCCAGCACGTCCTGCATCACCTGGGGCAGCGACTCGAACGGTTCAACTCGCGCGATGCGGGCCAGGTGTCGCGGACGCAGGTCCGTGTCCAGGCGGCGCCAGATTCGCTCGCGCAAACCGTGGTCGTTGTCCGAGTTGACGCCGATCAGCCGCAGGCCGCGCAGGATGAAAGGCATGACGCTGGTGTTCAGTTCCATGCCTGCGGCATTGCCGATGCTGGCGATCACGCCGTCCTTGTGCATCGTGCGCGTGAGGGCTGCCAGCGGTTCGCCTCCGAGCGAATCGATGGCAAAGGCCCACTGTGACTTTTCCAACGGCCGTGTCGCCGGCGGCAACTCGCGCGCCGAGATGACTTCGGCGGCGCCGAGCTCTTTCAGATAGCTGGACTGGTCGGCCTTGCTGGTCACCGCTACGACGTCGTAGCCGCGCTGCGACAGGATGTCGATGGCGATGCTGGCGACGCCGCCCGTCGCACCATTCACCAGCACCTTGCCGCGTGCCGGTGAGGCCCCATTGAGCTCCAGCAGGTCGATCGCGAGCGCCGCTGTGTAGCCGGCGACGCCGATGGTGATGGTCTCCAGTTCGCTCAGGCCGGGCGGGATGGCGTTGACCCAGTCGGCGGGCACTCGCGCATACCCGGCGTAGCCGCCATGGTGCGAAACGCCGAAGCCGTGGCTGTGCACAATGACTCGGTCTCCCGGCCGGAATCGCGGGCTGCCGGAGGTCTCCACGACGCCGACGGCGTCGATACCGCCGACGCAAGGAAACCGGCGGATGATCGGCCCCTGGCCGGTTGCCGCCAACGCATCCTTGTAGTTGACGCTGGCGTAGCGGACGCTCACCAGTACCTCGCCGGCATCCAGCTGTTGGACATTCAGGCGCGTGAATCGGGACTGCACTGCGCCAGGATTTCCTTCGATGAGGTAGGCGTCAAAACTGCCGTTGGACTGTTTCATATGCATTCCTTCATCGAACGATTCAGAAGATTTCATCAGGGTACTCGAGTGCGGCAGCTGCGCCATGAAGCACGGCTTGTGCGAGCCCCGGCGCCTGGCTGAGCACGTGTTCCGCGTAGAACTTGACGCTCAGCTGCTTGGCGCGCAGGAACGCGACGTCGGCGCCTTCTTCCTGCATGCGCTGCTGGGCGATCAAACCGGCGCGGGCCATTTGCCAACCTCCGGCGACGATCCCGAATAACTCGAGGAAGGGGGCGGCACCCACCGCCGGCACTCGGGCATCCACCGGCGAGCTGGCCAGAATGAACGCCACACATGCACGCAGTGCGGCAATACCCTCGGCCAACCGCACTGCTACCGATGACAGCAACTCGTCGTCGCTCCGCGCCAACTGCGCCTGGGTCTGGCTCATCTGGCTGAACACACTCCCTGCGGCGACGCCGCCGTCGCGCAAGATCTTTCGGCCGATGAGGTCGGCTGCCTGAATGCCGGTCGTGCCTTCGTAGATCGGCGTGATCCGCGCGTCGCGGAAGTGTTGGGCGGCACCGGTTTCTTCGACATAGCCCATGCCGCCATGGACCTGGATGCCCAGCGACGTGACCAGCACGGAGGTCTCCGTGCTCCATCCTTTGAGGACGGGGATCATCAAGTCGACGAACGACTGATGCCGCTTGCGATCGTGCGCATCGGCGCTGGATCGCGCCGCATCCGTGGCGGCCGCAATCACGCATGCGAGCGCACGCAGCGCCTCGGTGCGCGACTTCATCTGCAGCAGCATGCGCCGTACGTCAGGATGGCGCACGATGGCAACCTTCGCCCGGCTTGCAACGCCGAGCTCGGAGCCTTGCGTGCGGTCGCGCGCGTAGTCGCGTGCCCGCTGGTAGGCGCGCTCGCAAAGGCCGACCCCTTCGAGGCCCACGGAGTAGCGGGCCGCGTTCATCATCACGAACATGTACTCGAGGCCGCGGTTCTCTTCGCCCACCAGCCAGCCTATGGCGCCTTCGCCGTCCCCGAACGCCAGCATGGCGGTAGGACTGCCGTGGATGCCCAGTTTGTGCTCGATGGAGACGCAGCGAACGTCGTTGCGCGCGCCCGCTGTACCGTCCGCGTTGACCAGGAACTTCGGAACCACAAACAGGGAGATGCCTTTGACCCCCTCCGGCGCATCCGGCGTGCGCGCAAGCACCAGGTGGACGATGTTGGCCGTGAGATCGTGCTCTCCGTAGGTGATGAAGATCTTCTGCCCGTGCAGCCGGTAGCTGCCATCCGGCTGTGGCACAGCCCGGGTGCGAACGGCCGACAGGTCCGAGCCCGCCTGGGGTTCAGTCAGATTCATGGTGCCGGTCCATTCGCCGCTGATCAATCGCGGAAGGTACACCGCCTTCTGTTCGGCGGTCCCGCACAGTTCGATCGCTTCGATGGCGCCGCGCGTGAGCATGGGGCAAAGCGCGAACGCGACGTTTGCACCGTTCCACATCTCCTCGACCAGGGCGGAGACGAGACGAGGGAGCGCCTGTCCGCCGAATTCAGACGGACAGGACATGGCGTTCCATCCCGCCGCGGTGAACTGACCATAGGCGTTCCTCCAGCCGGTGGCGGTGTGGACGGCGCCGTCCTGCCATCGCGCACCCTCCCTGTCTCCCACCCCATTCAAGGGGGAGAGGACGCCGGCCGCGAACTTCCCGGCCTCTTCGAGGATGCTGGTGACGAGTTCCTCCGTCAGGTCCTCGCTTCCTGCCGGCGGCGCCAGATCAGAAAAACCGCATAGCTCGCGCAGTACGAACTGCATGTCTTTCAGGGGCGCTGCATACTCACTCATCTCGTTTGCTCCGTTGTATTCGTTGCGGCCGGCAAGCGCATGGCGAGAATCGCCCGGGAAACGACGTCCGGGCGCCGATTCGCAACCGCCTCGCAATAGCGCCAGACGTCGGCTCTTATGTTCGCGCCCATGCGAATCGCATCGCCCAGCCGCAGGAGGGCCAGCCGTTCATGCTCCTTCCTGACGCTGTGCTCCAGCAGCGCCACTGCGGATTCCCTCGCGGAGGCGAGCCCGGCGCTTCCTCCGGCAGAGAGCCCAAGGCGAATCGTGCGCTTCAGATCGCGCACGGCCGCCCGCGACGTTCCGTCACTCACATGTTCCGGCGGTACTGCCCGCCGACCTCGAAGAACGCACCGGTGATCTGCCCCAACGAGCAGACGCGAACCGCGTCCATCAGCACTTCGAACACGTTGCCGTTGGCAATGACCACCTGCTTCAGCTGCTCGAGCATGGCTGGCGCGGCAGCTGCGTTGCGGGCCTGGAAGTCGTGCAGGCGCTTGAGCTGGTTCTGCTTTTCCTCGTCGGTGGAGCGGGCCAGCTCCAGTTTCTCCAGCACGGTATCGCCATGCGGATTGCGGAAGGTGTTCACCCCGACGATCGGCAGTTCACCGGTGTGCTTCTGCATCTCGTAGTGCATGCTCTCGTCCTGGATCCGGCCGCGCTGGTAGCCGGTCTCCATCGCGCCCAGCACGCCGCCGCGCTCGGCGATGCGTTCGAACTCGGACAAGACAGCCTCTTCCACCAACTCGGTCAACTCGTCGATGATGAAGGCGCCCTGGTTCGGGTTTTCGTTCTTCGCCAAGCCCCATTCGCGGTTGATGATGAGCTGGATCGCCATGGCTCGCCGCACCGACTCCTCGGTCGGCGTGGTGATGGCCTCGTCGAAGGCATTGGTGTGCAGCGAGTTGCAGTTGTCGTAGATCGCGATCAGCGCCTGCAACGTGGTGCGGATGTCGTTGAACTGGATCTCTTGCGCGTGCAGGCTGCGGCCCGATGTCTGGATGTGGTACTTCAACTTCTGGCTGCGTTCGTTCGCGCCGTACTTCTCCTTCATGGCCACGGCCCAGATGCGCCTGGCCACGCGGCCCATCACCGTGTATTCCGGGTCCATGCCGTTAGAGAAGAAGAAACTCAGATTGGGCGCGAAGTCATCGATGTGCATCCCCCGCGCGAGATAGGCCTCGACGAAGGTCAAGCCGTTGGACAGGGTGAACGCCAGCTGCGAGATCGGGTTGGCTCCGGCTTCGGCGATGTGGTAGCCCGAGATCGACACCGAATAGAAGTTCCGCACGTCGTGGTGCACGAAGTATTCGGCGATGTCGCCCATCACCTTGAGGCTGAACTCGGTGGAGAAGATGCAGGTGTTCTGGCCCTGGTCTTCCTTGAGGATGTCGGCCTGCACCGTGCCGCGCACATTCGCCAGTACCCACTCCCGGATCTTGGCGACTTCCGTGTCGGTAGGTTCACGTTCGTTGTCGGCCTTGAACTTTTCCAGATTCTGGTCGATGGCTGTGTTCATGAACATGGCCAGGATCGTGGGCGCCGGACCGTTGATGGTCATCGAGACGGATGTGGCCGGGTCGCAAAGGTCGAACCCCGAATACAGCACCTTCATGTCCTCGAGCGTCGCGATAGACACGCCCGAGTTGCCGACCTTGCCGTAGATGTCGGGGCGCAGGTCCGGGTCGTTGCCGTACAGTGTGACGGAGTCGAAGGCGGTCGACAGCCGCTTGGCCGGCATGTTGGACGAGAGCAGCTTGAAGCGCCTGTTGGTGCGAAAGGCGTCGCCCTCGCCGGCGAACATGCGGGTCGGGTCTTCACCTTCGCGCTTGAAGGCGAAGGTCCCCGCGGTGTAGGGGAAGCTGCCAGGCACGTTTTCCAGCATCAGCCATTTGAGGATCTCGCCGTGGTCTTCGTATTGCGGCAGGCTGACCTTGCGGATGGTTGTGCCGGACAGTGACTTGGACGTCAGCTTTGTGCGGATTTCCTTGTCGCGGATTTTCACCACGTACTCGTCGCCCGCGTAGGCCTTTTGCAGATCGGGCCATTGGGCCACCAGCTTGCGCGCTGCAGAATCGAGTTGCTGTTCGCGCAGCGTGGCCAGGCTCTCCAGCCGCTCGCCGACGGGCTCGGGCTCGGTCTGTGCAAAGCTGCCTTCGTACATGATCCGGACGTCGCGCAGCTGCTGCACTTCGCGCGCCAGCTTTGCCTGTTGCCGTGCCTTGCGCTTGTAGCCACGCACGCTGTCGGAAACCTCCGCCAGGTATCGGGCGCGGCCGCTCGGGACGATGGGGGTTTGATTGGTGCTGTGGCGAACGCTCAAGGCCGGCAGCCGCCCGTCTTGCAGGGAGAGACCCAGCTCGGCGAGCCGCGGCTTCAACGCGTGATACAGCGCGGTGACGCCGTCGTCGTTGAAGCGCGCCGCCATGGTCCCGAAAACCGGCATCACCTCGAGCGGCTGGCCCCAGGCTTCCTTGTTGCGCTGAACCTGCTTGGCAACGTCGCGCAACGCATCCAGAGAGCCCTTCCGGTCGAATTTATTGATCGCCACGAACTCGGCGAAGTCCAGCATGTCGATCTTCTCCAGCTGGCTGGCGGCGCCGAATTCCGGGGTCATCACGTACATGGGAACGTCCACGTGCGGCACGATCGCCGCGTCACCCTGGCCGATGCCCGACGTCTCCACGATCACCAGATCGAACCCAGCGACTTTGCAGGCTGCGATCACATCCGGCAGTGCGGCGGAGATTTCACTGCCGAAGTCGCGCGTGGCCAGCGATCGCATGAACACGCGCGGCCCTTGCTGCCAGGGGCCAATGGCGTTCATGCGGATGCGGTCGCCAAGCAGTGCGCCCCCGCTTTTGCGCCGTGACGGATCGATCGAGATCACCGCCACCCGCAGGCTGTCGTCCTGGTCCAGGCGCAGCCGCCGCACCAGCTCGTCTGTCAGCGACGACTTGCCGGCACCGCCTGTCCCCGTGATGCCGAGCACTGGCGTGTGGCATGTGCCTGCCTCCGAGCGGATGGCCTGCAGGATCTCGGCTTCCACGTCCCCGTTCTCCATGGCCGTGATCAGTTGCGCGAGGGCCCGCCAGTTCTGCTCGCCGTTGCCCTGGATCTGCTGCATTTCCCGCGGCGCATGAGGCGTCAGATCGCGGTCGCAGCGCACGACCATCTCGCCGATCATCCCCGCCAGGCCCATGCGCTGCCCGTCTTCGGGACTGTAGATGCGGCAGACACCGTAGTCGTGCAGCTCTTGTATCTCCGCGGGCACGATGACGCCGCCGCCACCGCCAAACACCTGGATATGGCCGCCGCCACGTTCCCTCAGCAAGTCCACCATGTACTTGAAGTACTCGACATGTCCGCCCTGGTAGGAGCTGACCGCGATGCCCTGCACATCCTCCTGCAAGGCGGCCGTGACGACATCATCGACGCTGCGGTTGTGGCCCAGATGGATGACTTCAGCACCCATCCCCTGAAGGATGCGGCGCATGATGTTGATCGCGGCGTCATGTCCGTCGAAGAGGCTCGCCGCAGTGACGAAGCGCACCTTGTGCGCGGGGCGGTAGTTGGCAAGGGCTTGGTAGTCGGCGGCTAGGTTGGTCATGGTGTGTCTCCAATTCGCACTCTATGCACTGGGGGCGCCCAGCGCCATGGCCTTCACGCCCAGATGAATGGCGGTTTTTGCCACTTCCAGCGGGATAATCGCGGCATGGTCCGCAGCAACTGACGTCATGAGCGAAGCCGGCGAGAAGCACACCGTGTCGATGTACTTCGTCAAGGCGGCCGTCGCCAGCCTCAGCCCGGCGGCCGCGGAGCGGGCCTTGGGACTGGCCTGCATTCCGGCGCAACTGCTGGCGGCACCCAATGCCAGGGTGCCGGCGTCGGCCTATTCAGCGCTCTGGTTGGCCGTGGCGCGAGAGCTGGACGACGAGTTCTTCGGGCTGGATCGCCGCGCGATGAAGGTCGGCAGCTTTTCACTGCTGTGCCAGGCGGCGATCTCCTGCGGAACCCTCGAGCGTGCTTTGAAACGGGCCCTGCGCGGCTTCGGACTCTTTCTGGACGACGTCGCCGGCGAGCTGCGTGTCGAAGGGTCCGCAGCCGTGGTCCGGATTTCCAATCGCATCGATGACCCCGTCAAGCGGCGCTTCGCCGACGAGACCCTCATGATTCTCTTGCACGGACTGATGTGCTGGCTGGTCGGGCGGCGTGTCGCGCTGGATCACGTCTCGTTCGCGCACCCACGCCCGTCGTATGCGCGGGAGTACACCTTGATGTACTCCCACAACCTCAGTTTCGACGCGCTGGCAACCTGCTTCAGTTTCGACCGCGGGGTCCTGGGCGCACCGGTGGTGCAGACGGCGGCGACCCTGCAGCACTTCTTGCGGAACGCGCCTCAGTCCGTGTTCCTGAAGTACCGCAATGAGGACAGCTGGAGCGCGCGGATTCGGCGGCGGTTGCGCAGCGGGCTGTCCGACCCGGCAGCCTGGCCAGTCTTCGACGATCTGGCGCGCGAACTCGGCACGACGGCGACCACGCTGCGCCGCCGGCTGGAAGCCGAAGGCGCAAGCTACCAGGCGATCAAGGACCGGTTGCGCAGCGACACGGCCATCGACGCGTTGTGCAGCAGCGCCCTGAGCGTGGACGAGATCGGATTCCAGCTGGGTTTCCAGGATGCCAGTGCATTTCACCGGGCGTTCAAGCGCTGGAACGGATTGCAGCCAGGGGAGTATCGCCGCCGCCAAGTCGGGTTGAACGGCTCACGCCCCTGACCGCGGCTGTCGCTGCACCTAGCCCAGCCGGCCTTCGCGCCGCAACTGATCGCCGATGCGCTGAATCTCGGCTTCGCCCTGGACAAGGGCCGCCTTGCTCGTGTGAACCGAGTAGTAACCCATGACCAGGTCATGCGGGTGTTTCACCGCCGAACCCAGCACGAAGGATGTGGAGCCGTGCGCAACGAAGTCGATGGCCTGGCCCGATTCTTCGAACACGGCCAGTTCGCCTGCGACCACAGGGCCGTCCACCTCGAGCCGCCCCGCATTGACTGCCAGCCACGCCACGTCGTGGCCGGCGGGCGGCGTGTAGCGCCAGCGCTCCCCGTCGTTCAGACGCACGGCGAGGTAGTTCATGTTCGAGGGTGCCGGAATGGGGCTCTTCGCCTCTCCGTAGCGTCCGAGCAATACGCGCGCGGGGCCTTCCTGGGGAACCTCTGACGGGGCCAGGTAAAGGCTTTCCGCGGGTGCGTTCTCTTGCGACGCCGGCAATGCAACCCAGAGTTGAAACCCCTGCATCGGCAATTGGCCTACGGGTCTGCCGGTGTGCCACACGCCGTTGCCGGCGCGCATCCACTCAACGCCGCGCGCGGGCAGCACGCCCTTCTTGCCGGTCGTGTCTTCATAGATCACGTCGCCATCGATCAGGAATGTGACCGTCGCAATGCCCGAGTGCGGGTGCATGCTGAAGCCGCCGGCGTCGCCCGTGCCGTTGGAGCTGAAGAGGTCGAGAAAGACGAACGGCTTCAGGAACTCGCCCAGGTCGCTCGGACTCACAAGCCGCGTGATCGGTCCATGAGTGCTGCCCCGCGTGCGGTGAACGATGGCCCGCGCTGTGGTGGCGGTGGCGACGGCGGAGGTCATGCGGCCGCTCTTGCCGTTGTCAGTGCTTTGGCCCACCAGGCGATGTCGTCGAGCATTGCGGTCGCGGACTGCCCCAGGTGTGGATAGTCGTCGAAGCTCTTGCCTTGCTGCAAGAGGCCAATGAACTCGACCATGCCGACGTGAACCGCATTGCGCACCGGCGCCATCTGCAGTTCGACGGCCACCAGCCGCAGCTGCTCGATGGCGCGTGCCGCACCGACGCCGCCATAACCCACGAAGCCGATCGGCTTGCGGTGAAATTCCTTGAAGGCATAGTCGAACGCGTTCTTCAGGACGGCGCTCGGGCCATGGTTGTACTCGGGCGTGACCACGATGAGGCCATCGAGCGTGGCGATCTTGTCGGCCCAGCGTCGTGCGGCTTCGTTCTTGGCCGGCGCATAGGCCAGTGGCAGCGCCTCGTTGAAGAAGGGCAGGGGGTGATCGCGCAGATCGATCAATTCGAAGCTGAGGTCGGTGCGCTTGTTGGCAATGTCGCGAATCCAGTGCGCGGGCTTTTCGCCGAAGCGGCCTTCGCGGGTCGAACCGATGACGATGCCGATGCGGGGTTGTGCTGAGGTCATGAGGTGCTCCTGAATAGAGTAAGGGTGGGGAAGTGACTGGTGGGCAAAGAGAGGGGGCGCAGGCAACGCCTGGGTCAGCGCGCTGCCGCCATCAGAGAGACGGGGCGCAATCGCCAGGCCACGAAGGCGGCCAGAGCACCCAGTACCAGGGCCGGCAAGGGATTGCCGCCGATCAGAAAGAGATGCGTTGCCACTCCCCCGACCATGGTTGCGAACAGCAAGGCGCCCCCGAAGAAGCCCGTCGCGGGTACGAGGATGAGGACAGCGCCCACGATTTCGACGAAACCGGTGACCAGGCGAAACCACTGGCCGACGCCGATGGCTTCGAACACCTGGACCATCTGTGGCGCGCCGGTCAGCTTGGCGAATCCGGCTGCGCCGAAAGCCAGCGCGAGAAGAATGCGGATGCCCCAGACAACGCGGCGTTGTGTTTTAGAGAGCGGCGATGAGGTGATCATTTTCGATGTCCTGTTGTTGGTTGTTTGGATTGATCGGTGTCTGAAACCGATGAACGAAGGATAGGATCGACGCCACTCACCGACTAGACGGTGCAATCGGATTTCACCCGTCCATTTTTCCTGGCAATCCGCACCAACCGCATGCCGGACTCAGAGGAACATGCCGCCCGAGGCCTCGATTCGCTGCGCATTGACCCACCGGTGGGTATCGGATAGCAGCGCGGCGATCATCGGGCCGATGTCATCGGGCACGCCTGCGCGGCCGAGCGCGGTCTGGCTGGCGATCATGTTGTTCAGATTCGCGTTGTCGCGCACCGCGCCGCCGCCGAAGTCCGTTTCGATGGCGCCCGGCGCGACGGTATTGACGGCGATGCCCCGTGGCCCCAGTTCCTTGGCCAGGTACCGCGTGAGGACCTCGATGCCGCCTTTCATCATCGCGTACGCGGCGTAACCCGGAAGCGAGAAGCGTGTCAGTCCACTCGAGAGATTCACGATACGGCCGCCGTCGGCAATGACGGGCAGCAACGACTGGGTGAGGAAGAAGACGCCCTTCAGGTGCACAGCCATCAGCTGGTCGAACATCTCTTCAGTGCTCTGGGAGAAGGGGGCCGCTAGCCCCACGCCGGCATTGTTGACGAGAAAGTCGATTTGTTCGCGGGACCAGCTCGCCATCAGGCTTTCGCGCAGGCGACCGACAAACGCCGGGAAGGAGGCAGTGTCGGAGGTATCCAGCTGGATCGCGGCCGCCTTCCTGCCGTGCCGCTCGACCTCGCGCACCACTTCGAGCGCCTTGGCCGCCTGTCCACGGTAGGTGATCACGACGTCGACGCCGGCCTGCGCGAGGGCCAAGGCGGTACTGCGGCCGAGCCCTCGGCTTGCGCCGGTCACCAGCGCAATCTTGCTTGTATTTGGGGTCACGTTGTGTCCTTGTTGTGCTCACCAGACGGCCATGCCGCCGTCGACCTTGATGTCGATACCGGTCACGAAAGAGCTCTCGTCCGATGCAAGAAAAACCGCCACGTTGGCGACTTCACCGGGCTTGCCGAGGCGCCCGAGCAAGGTTTTGCCCAGCATGTAGTCGGCCCATTCCTTGTCCTTCAACTGCTCGCGTGTCTGCGTCGTCTCAATGACGCCGGGCGAGATCGAATTGGCACGCATGCCATATTCGCGGCCCTCCATCGCCAACTGCTTGGTCATGCCGATGATCCCCATCTTGGCGGTGGCGTGGGCCAGGCCGCCCAGCGTGCGGAAGACGCGCCAACCGGTCAGCGAGGCCGTGTTGACAATCGTTCCACCGCTGCTTTTCAGATGCGGCCACGCAGCCTTCGTCATGAAGAAAACGATGTCGACCTCGTCGCGCGTGTTCCGGCGCCACTCTTCTTCGGTGATGTCTTCGATCCAGTTGAAGTGGGCCATCGCGGCGTTGTTGAACAGCACGTCGATGCGGCCATATTCGCCGACGGCGAAGTCCGCAAGCGCCTGGCAGCCGGCCATCGTCGTGAGATCGGCGGGCGCCAGCGAGACCATCCGTCCCCCGGCCGCCGCGACGAGCTCGACTGTCTCCTCGGCCGCGGCTGCGTTGGTATCGCACCCGACGACCCACGCTCCTTCTTCCGCGAAGCGCAGTGCCGCCGCACGCCCGATGCTGCCGCCGGTGCCTGTGATGACGCAGACCTTGTCTTGCAATCGCCCTTTCATGATGCGGCGGGATCCTTGCCGTCATGGAACTGCACACCGCTCATCGCGGCGGCGAACGCTAACGGGTTCCAGTACTCGCGGTAGTTGACGATGAGGCCGTTCCGGAAGGTGACGAAGGTGGCGTAGCTCATCTCGTAGGCATTTCCGTTGGCCAGGACGCGCCCGGAGGCGCTCCACTCCGCGATGGCCACATTGGGGTCGCTGGTCGAGTAGGTACGCAGGGCTGGGATGGTGCGCACATCGATGACCGAGGGATAGTTGCGCAGGTATTCGTAGAGTGCCGTGCGGCCTTCCAGCCTGGCAGGCGAGCCTTCGGGGGCAAACGGGAATTCGGCGACGACGTTCTCGTCGCACAGGTCGGTCCAGCCCTTCATGTCCTTGGCCAGAAACGTGTCCAGGCTGCGCCGCAACAGTTCGACGGCGGTGGGGGTGCTGCTCATCATTGGCTCCAACGTTGATTTTTGGGGTAGGGGCGGGTGCTAACCCACCCGGTATTGCCCGCCATCGACCACCAGCGCCTGGCCGGTCATGAAGGCGGCGTCGTCGGTCGTGAGGAACAGAACGGGCCCGACGATCTCTTCCGGCTCCGCGAATCGCTGAATGGCTTGCGCCTGCCATGTCGCACGGCGTTGTTCTTCACCCTGGGCCTCTGTAGCCACGGTGTGCGTCAGGCCAGGGAGCACCGCGTTGCAGGTGATGCCGTCATTCGCGACGTCATTGGCCAGGCCGCGCATGAAGCCGACGATGCCCATCTTCGAAGCGATGTAGTGGCTCATGCCCTTGACCGTCAAGCCGATCGAATTCGAAGAGATGCCGACGAAGCGCCCCCATTGGTTGCGGCGCATGCCAGGGACGAACTGTTTGGCGGAGAGGAATTGGGCGTCGAGATTGACCGACATGGTCTTGCGCCACGTTTCCAGGTCGAGGTCTTCGATCGAGTGGTTGGGGTAGTACGCGGCATTGTTGACGACGATGTCGACATTGCCGAAGGCTTGCTCCGCCGCTCGGGCAATGGCGGACCATCCATCCGGATCGGACACGTCGGCCGCGACACCTACAGCGGCCGGCCCGATGGCCGCGACCGTTGCCGTGGGCGGCTGTAGGTCGACGGCGACGACCTTCGCGCCGCGGCTTGCGAGCGCTATTGCAATGGCGGCCCCAATGCCGCGCCCGGAGCCCGTGACAACGGCCACACGGTTCTGGTGAGTCCCCGGATTGGCCATCATTGCCCCTGTTAGATCTTGATGAAATTAGTTGCAGACAGCGCGCCGAAAGGAAGTTGGGCCAATCGGCCGCCAACGTCGAGCGAGCCCAAGTCCACCGGGAAGTAGCCGATCGCCTCGAGGATCTTTCGCACTTCGGCCTTCGCCGCGGCGTCATCGCCGGAGTAGAACTGGACGCGCTGGCCACCTGACACTTCAGGCTGCGCCAGAACCTGAACATCGAGATGGTTGAGCGCTTTCACGACACGTGCGCCCGGCACGAATTCGCGGAAGACCTCAGTGGAGTGCCGCCCGCCCAGATCGATGGCCTTGATGCCGTAGGCAGCGAGCGGATTGGTCGGGTCCTTCGCGTCGGGCGAGTTGGGATCGAGGAACTCAACCGGATTGGTGCCGTCGATGACGATGCGCCCGTTCCAGGCCGGCAGGCTGCCCAGTGCCTTGGGGAGATCGATCCAGCGCACCGCGACCAGGACGATGTCCGCGCTTGCGGCTTCGGCGACGGTGCCCGCCTTGATGGTCGAGCCCAGTTCTGCAATGAGAGGGGCGAGCGACGCCGGCCCGCGGTTATTGGAAATCGTGGCGGAAAGGCCTTTTTTGGCGAGTGCCCGTGCCACGTTCGAGCCGAGGCCGCCAGAGCCGATGATGCCGATAGTCATGTGTTGATCCTCTTTGAAGTTGGTGTTCCGACATTGCGGTTGCGAGACAGAAGAATAGGGACGCAGCCCCGGGGTGACTAGACAGCCCGAGCGTATTGGACTCGTCCAGTTTTCGTGTGAATCGGTAGAAGAGCCGCGAACGAGGTGCTGATAGGATTCGCGCCATGCTCGATCTCAATGACATTGCAATGTTCGTGCAAGTGGTTCGCAGCGGCAGCTTTGCCGCGGCGGCGCGGCGTCTGGGTTTGCCATCCAACACGGTGAGCAGGCGCATCCAGGAGCTTGAGGAAACACTGGGAACCCGGCTGCTCCAACGCACCACCCGCAAGCTCACGCTCACCAGTGCCGGCGAAGCGTTTCACGCGCGGTGTGCGGATGCGGTGGACGGTCTCACCGATGCGGGACACGAACTGATGACGGGCAGCGACGAGCCCAATGGGCTGGTGCGCGTCGCGGCGGCTGCGGATTTTTTTGATGTCTTTCTGATGGAGTGGGTCGCGGATTTTCTGGCCGCCTTCCCGAGGATTCGCCTGGATTTCGTGCTCAGTGACGAAAGGGTCGACTTGATCGCCGAGCGGATCGATGTTGCCTTTCGCGGCGGGCCGATGCTCGACTCGGGTTTTGTGGGCCGTCAAGTCCTACCCAATCCAGGCGATGGCATGGTAGCCAGCCCCGCCTACATTGCAGCCCGTGGCGCACCCGCCGTGCTGCAAGATCTGGTGGCTCACGACTGCATCACCTTCAGCCATCCCGGCGGACGCATGACGTGGCGGCTGGCCGGGCCGGATGGTGTGCACAACGAGGTTCAAGTCACCTCGCGCTTCAGTGGCAATACGGCGCAGACGCTGCGCAAGGCTGCATTGGCCGGGCTGGGAATTGCCGTTCTTCCCAACGCCATCAGCCGGCTCGACCTTGAATCGGGACTCCTTCTGCCGGTGCTGCCGCAGTACAAATGCACCGGCCATGGCTTGAATGTTCTCTACCCAAGTCGACGGCATTTGCCTCTGGCCGTGTCGGCGTTCATCGAGCTTGCCATCGAGAAGCTGAGAGCGTGGGACGCGGCACATACCTCGCGGAGCACGTAGATCTTTTCGAAGCGCTGCGCCATTGAGGCGCGAGGTGGTGCTGCCTAGGCCCACGGAGTGCCAAAGCTCGAGGTGCGACTGCGGCTCAGGTCGAGGAGATGTCCGCGATCGATATCGGCCGGCGTGCTGACGCCGAGCATCGCGAGGTTCCTGTCGACTTCATCGCGCAACAATGCAATTGCGTGCGCGACTCCGGCATCGCGGGCGACGGCTGC
Organism: Ramlibacter sp. WS9; assembly: GCF_003797765.1. Lineage (GTDB taxonomy): Bacteria > Pseudomonadota > Gammaproteobacteria > Burkholderiales > Burkholderiaceae_C > Ramlibacter. The sequence goes on from NZ_RKMB01000010.1 coordinate 102,640, forward strand.
GGCGAAGTTGAATGGACGGCCGACGAAAACAAGCCGCGCACCCAACGCGATGGCTTTGAGGACGTCGCTTCCGCGCCGCACACCGCCGTCTAGCATGACCGGCATCGGCCCAGCAGCGCGCACGATTTCGGGAAGCACGCGCAAGGCGCAGACGGCACCATCAAGTTGCCTTCCGCCATGGTTTGACGCGATGACCGCATCGGAGCCTGTGTCGCGCGCTATGGCGGCATCCTCGGGGCTCAGCACACCCTTGATGACAAGGTTGCCCCGCCATCGGCGGCGAATCCGGGCGATGTGCGTCCAGTCGAAGTGGTCTCGCTCCGAGAAATCGCGATCGACATTCCTCGCGATGATGGGGGCGCCACGCTCCGCGAATGAGTTCTCGAAGTGCGGCATCCCGTTGAGGAGTGTGCGGGCGAGCGTTCCGATCAGCCAGCGCGGCCGGGTGAGTCCGTCCCAGGCAAGCCTGAGGCTCGGCCGCAACGGGGTGGAAAAGCCTGCCCTGATGTTGTTCTCCCGGTTCCCGGCGACGGGAATGTCGACCGTGACGACGAGCGTGCCGACCCCGGCGCGCTCGATGCGGTCAAGCAAAGCGTCGATGCGCGCCGAGTCACCCGGCAAGTAGGCCTGGAACCAACTGTCGGGCGCCTCCCTCATGACCTTCTCGACCGGGGTGAGCGATGTTCCGCTCAGGATGAACGGGATGCCCGCGTGCGCGGCCGAGCGGGCGAGTACCAGGTCGCCTTCGTACGCCGACAAGGCAGCGATGCCCATCGGAGCGATGCCGAATGGCGTCGCGTACTCTTTGCCGAAGAGGGTGGTGCGCTGGCTGCGGCGCGCGACGTTGCGAAGCACGCGGGGAACAAAGCCCCACTCGGCGAACGCCTGCCTGTTGTCCCTGAAGCTGGTCCCCGTCTCCGCGGCGCCGGCGACATAGCCGAAGATCGCGCGGGGCAGCCTTGCCCTGGCAAGAGGCTCGAAGTCTTCCAGGGCCAGCACTCGGGCCAATGGTCCCGATGCGCGCGCACCGTTGAATGCCTTCCAGGCATTCGGGGCCTCGGGCTGGACCGGCGAATGTTCGGGCTGAGGCAACCCAAGTTGCGTGGTCATCGAGGTGCCCGTTCGAACCCGTACAGCTCGGACGGATTGTCGACAAGGATCGCGTGCTGCTGCGCGCGTGTCGGCGCCCACAGCGCCAACGTATCGAGCAGATCGTGGACGTGCATCATCGTCTTCCAGTTGGCGACGTGGGGCCAGTCCGATCCCCAGACGCATCTCGATGGCCCCGCGTCCAGCAGGCATTGCGCGTACGGCACCGTATCTTCGTACGGCGGCTCCAGGGCAGACTGGCGATATGCGCCTGACAGCTTGACCCACCCACCATCACGGACCAGACTTACCAGTGTTTGAAAGTTCGTGTCGTCAACGGTCATGCCGGCAAGTTCGAAGTGGCCCATGTGGTCGACAACGAAGGGAACCGGCAGCTTCGACATTTCCGGGGCCAGGCGTGGCAACTGCCTGCCATCGAGGAGGAACTGAAGATGCCACCCCATCTCCTTGGCCAGCGCCCCATATTCGCGCAACTGGCTAAAGTCGATTCCTCCGCCATAGAGGTCGTTGAGCCGAAGTCCGACCACGCCGGCCGCCTTCGCGTCCGCGTAGTCGCTTTCCGGCAGCCCCAATGGCATGACAGCGATGCCGCGCAAGCGGGTGCGATTGCTTCGCAGCGTCTGGAGCATCAGCCGGTTATCGATGCCATGGACGCTCACTTGCACCAACACGCCGTAGGCCATGCCCGCGGCGTCCAGCATGGAGAGGTACTGCTCGGCAGTTGCCGCCGGGGGCGTGTACGACCTGTCGTTCACGAACGGATATGCCGGAGGCAAACCAATCACATGGGCGTGCGTGTCGACTGCGCCGGGAGGCACCACAAGTCGCGATGAACGCCGCTGATCCTCCGGCGGGGCTGGACAAGGCGGTGCCACTGTGTGTTGCAAGGGAGTCTCCTAAGGGAAAACGAAGGGGTCGGCGTATTGACACCTCTTTGGGTTGTCCAATATTATTAATGAAATTATTGACAATCATATTGACCGATCTGGCTTGGTGTCAACATGAGCGCTAGTCCATAGCAACCGGGGCGCCGCGCCCAATACAACAGGAGACAAGCAATGGCAGTAGAAGAGCGAAGCGTGTCCGCTCCACCGAAAAAGGGTGAGGCAGTGGATGTGCTCATCATCGGCGCTGGTCCGTCAGGTTCCGTCGCCGCGAAGCATCTATCGGCGGCCGGCTTTTCGGTCGTGACTCTCGAGCAAGGGAACTGGCCCGATGCGAACAATTTCCCGGGTAGGGGAGCCGAATTCGAACTGGCGGCGCAAAAACAGTGGCACCCCAATCCGAACGTCCGGGATTTGCCGCGCGACTACCCGATCAACACCAGCAGCTCGGACATCAATCCGCTGATGTTCGCGGGCGTCGGGGGCTCGACCACGCTGTATGCGGGCCATTGGACTCCGTTCCTGCCTTCCGACTTCCGCGTTCGCACCTTGGACGGCATCGCCGACGATTGGCCGTTCACGTATGAGGATCTTCTTCCCTACCTGGAGGAAGTCGAGCGTGAGGTGGGGGTCTCCGGGCTGCCGGGTAACCCGGTCTACCCGACGCAAAGCGCTTTCCCGACGCCGCCGTTGCCCATCGGCAAGGTAGGCCGAAAGGCGGCAGAAGGCTTCGACAAGCTTGGCTGGCACTGGTGGCCGGGCACGAATGCTATTCCGTCCGTGCCGTACAACGGCCTGAATGCCTGTGTGCGCCGGGGTACCTGCATGACGGGCTGTCCGGAGGGCGCGAAGTCGACTTCGGACATCACATATTGGCCCCATGCGCTCAAGAATGGCGCACGCCTCATCACCGGCGCACGGGTGCGAAAAATCGAAGTCGACGACAACGGAATGGCGACGGGCGCCGTGTACATCGATTCCAACGGCCGCGAACGCCGTCAGAACGCCGGCATTGTCATCGTGTGCGCCAATGGCATCGGCACGCCGCGGCTGCTGCAACTCTCCAAGACCGCCAAGTTTCCGGATGGTCTTGCCAACTCGTCGGGCCTCGTCGGGAAGCGCCTGATGATGCATCCCTTCTCGGCCGTGCTGGGCGTCTTCAATGATCCGCTGGACAGCTGGCAGGGCCCTTTCGGGCAGATGGTCGATTCGTTCCAGTTCTACGAATCGGACGAAAAGCGCGGCTTCAAGCGAGGCGCGAAGTGGGGGGTGATGCCTGGGGGCGGTCCGCTGGGCGCGACATCGTTTGTCGGGACGAAAGTTTTCGCGGGCGAGGGCGGCAAGGTAGAAGATTCCTGGGGCGTCAACCTGCACAAACTGGTCGAGAGGCGCTTCAACCACATGATGGTCTACGGGATCATCGGCGAGGATCTCCCTGAAGAATCCAATCGCGTCGAGCTCGATCCCGAAATGACCGACAGTGACGGCATCGCCGCGCCGAAGCTGTTCTACAAGACATCAGACAACTCGACCAAGATGCTGCGATTCCATGTGGATCGCTGCCTCGAGGCCGCAGACGCCGCGGGCGCCATAGAGACCCAGGTCGTGCACCAGATGCCCGACACGGGCTGGCACCTGCTGGGCACATGCCTGATGGGCAATGACCCGAAGAAGTCCGTTGTGAACCAGTGGGGGCAAACCCACGACATCCCGAATCTCTACATCTTCGATGGTTCGACGTTTCCGACTTCGGGGGGACTGAACCCGACCGCAACGATCATGTCCGTCGCACTTCGGCAGACGAAACACCTGATCAATGAACGCCGCAATGTGAGGGCCGCATGATGTTGACAGACAACGACAGGACAGTATTTGCCGCACTCGCGGACATCGTCATTCCCGCCTGGGAGAACAAGCCCGCCGCGAGCACCGTCGGTGTCCAGGACCAGCTCCTGGACAAGGTGATGAAAGCCCGCCCCGACCTCACCGATGGGATCATGCGGGCAATCGCATTCTGTCGCGACCGGGGAGCGAGTGAGGCGATCAACGCGCTGTACCGCGATGACAGGGTTGCGTTCGACGCCTTCACGCTTGCGGCAACCGGTGCCTACTACATGTCGGACACCGTGCGGCTGGTCATTGGCTACCCGGGCCAGGAAAGCCCGCCATACGACGCGCACGAGACGCCGGAATACCTCCTGGATGGAACCCTCGAGCGCGTTGCGCGCCGTGGCCCCATCTACAGGCCGACGCCGAGGTGAAGCGGACGGCCCGATTCGACTAGCAAAAGCAAGCCGCGCGCTATGGCTGCCGTGACTTCTGCCGCAGGGCTCTCGCGATGGATGCTGGGCTTGATGGCTTGTGCGTGCGGCATGAGCATCGCCAACATCTACTACGCCCAGCCCCTGATCGGCACCATCGCGCCGGACATCGGGTTGAGTCCCGCGCTTTCGAGCTTCATCGTCACACTTGCACAGGTCGGGTACTGTGCGGGGCTGATCCTGCTTGTGCCTCTTGGTGACCGCTTCGAGAGCCGCCGGGTGATCGTGGGGACGCTCGCGCTGGCCTGCCTTGCGTTGGTGCTTGCAGCGCAGGCCGGTTCGGTTCTCGGATTTCTCACCGCATCGCTGCTGATTGGTATTGGCTCGGTCGTCGTCCAGATGATCATCCCGATGGCAACGCACTTGTCTTCGCCGGCGCTTCGCGGAAGTGTGGTCGGCAGCATCACGAGCGGACTTCTCGCGGGCATCATGCTGTCCCGGCCCATGGCCGGCCTCATCGCGAGCACATTCGGATGGCGTGCCGTTTTTATCGCAGCAGCTGTGGGCATGTTCGTGCTGGCCATCGTATTGATGCGACGTTTGCCGGCGCACCGTGTCTCGGCCTCGAATTCCTACTTCAACCTCATCGGATCGCTTTGGCCCCTCTTGCGCGACACACCGGTGCTGCGCAGGCGAGCTGCATACCAGGCGGCGCTCTTCGCTGCCTACAGCCTGTTCTGGACTTCCATGCCATTGGTGCTCTCCGGCGCTCCATTCGGCATGAGCCACGGTGAGGTCACGCTCTTCGCGCTTGCCGCGGTCACAGGCACCATCGCCGCTCCGTTGGCCGGGCGGGTGGCTGACGCAGGCAAGGCACAACTGGCGACCGGAATCGCTCTTTCTGCCGCGGCCATCGCCTGCCTGTTTGCCTGGCTTGCGAGGGACGGATCCATTCCGCTGATGATCGCCAGCGCAGTCCTGCTCGACATCGGTGTCTGGTCCTGCCTTGTCCTCGGGCAACGTGCAATCTCGCTGCTCGAGCCAGCCGTTCGCAGCAGGCTGAATGCGCTCTATACGGCGATTTTTTTTGCCGGTGGTGCGGTAGGTTCGGCTTGCGCCAGCATCGCGCTGGCCGCGGGAGGGTGGCAACTCAGTTGCCTGATCGCAATCACCTTTCCACTTTCCGCGCTGTTGCTCTTCACCCGCGAAGCACGTGCTGTCCGAGTGCGTGTCGTGCCCACCTCTGACCCATTGCTCACGAAAGGAAAATGAATCTTGTCAAAGATCAGAATGAACCTAAAAGTTGCGGATGCGCTGATCATCGGCGCCGGCGCCTCAGGCTCAGTGGCCGCAAAACACCTTTCGGCGGCAGGCTTTAGCGTAGTCTGTCTTGAACAGGGGCCCAAAGTCGACAACGGCGAGTTCTGGGGCGACAAACCCGAATGGGAACTGATGTCCCAGAAGCGCTGGCATCCCAACCCGAATGTTCGCGACCTGGAAGCGGATTACCCCGTGGAGACGTCGCAGTCGGACGTCAATCCGCTGATGTACAGCGCCGTGGGCGGCTCGACCATCCTCTGGGCCGCGCATTGGCAGCGATTCATGCCGTCGGACTTCAAGGTGAAGACTCTCGATGGCATTGCCGACGACTGGCCGTTCACGTACGAAGACCTGGAGCCCTTCTACGACGAGATGGAAGTCGAAATGGGCGTCTCGGGACTCGCAGGCGATCCCGCATATCCGCCCGGCAACGCGCCGCCGCTCCCGCCACTTCCCATCGGGAAAATCGGTATGAAAGCGGCCGAGGGCATGAACAAGCTGGGCTGGCATTGGTGGCCTGGTCCCAACGCGATTCCGTCGAAGGACTACGACGGCCGGAACGCCTGCGTCAGGCGCGGCACGTGCCTGACCGGTTGTCCCGAGCGGGCGAAGGCATCGACCGACCACACCCATTGGCCACACGCACTGAAAAATGGCGCCGAACTCATCACCGGCGCGCGCGTGCGCGAAATTCTGGTCAACGACGAAGGCCTTGCCACCGGCGCAATCTATGTCGACAGAAACGGCCGTGAAATCGAGCAGCGAGCCAAGGTCGTCATCGTTTGCGGCAATGGCATCGGTACCCCTCGGCTCCTGCTGCTGTCGAAATCGAATCGCTTTCCCGACGGTCTCGCCAACTCGTCCGGACTCGTCGGCAAGAATCTGATGATGCATCCCTATGCCGCGGTGTCAGGGAACTTCGACGAGGATCTGGAGAGCTGGCTCGGCCCGGCGGGCCAGACGATCCAATCCATGCAGTTCTATGAGACCGACAAGAGCCGGGGCTTCGTGCGTGGAGCGAAATGGCAGGTGATGCCGAGCGGCGGGCCTTTGGGCATGCGGGCCGCTTACGGTGGGAAGCCACTGGAGGAGGCATGGGGCGCGAACCTCCACAGGAGCACCAAGCGGACATTCGGGCGATCGTTCGAGTGGGGAATCATTGCAGAGGATCTTCCCGAAGAGGCCAACCGGGTCGTGCTTGACCAAAGCTTGACCGACAGCGACGGTGTGCCCGCGCCACGGGTCATTTACAGGAATTCCGAGAATACTCATCGAATGATCGACTTTCACCTGGAGCGCGCCAAGGAAGCGATGAACGCGGCGGGTGCGATCGGCATAACGGTGACACCGCTGATGAGGGACTGCGGCTGGCACCTGATGGGCACGGCACGCATGGGCACTGACCCCCGGACGTCAGTGGTCGACCAGTGGGGAAAATCCCACGACGTTCCGAACCTGTTCATCTACGACGGGAGTGTCTTCGTGACATCGTCCGGATTCAACCCGACAGCGACCATTACCGCGATCGCGCTTCGCGCCGTCAAGCACCTGATCGCTGAACGCTACAACCAGAAGGTGGCCGCATGAGCAAAATCGACGACGAGGTCCGCATGACGTTTTCCGGCATCGCGGATGTTCTCATTCCCGCCGCAGAAGGGATGCCGGCGGCAAGCTCGGTGGGCGTAGCGAACGAGCAAAACCTGGACCGCATCCTGGGCCTCCGCCCGGACCTTTCGGAAGCGTTCTTCCGGGGCATCGAAAGGGCAAAGGGCCAGGCTCCCGCAACTGCCGCTGAAGACTTGAACCGCGAGGACTCCGCCGCGCTCGCCGCCATCGGCTTGATCGCGTCGTCGGCCTACTACATGGCAGCTGTCGTGAAAGACTTGATCGGATATCCAGGGCAGGAAAGCCGGGCGTTCGATGCGGATGCGGTCCCGGAGTACGTGTCAAATGGCATGCTCAAGGTTGTCCAGGACCGCGGGCCGATCTTTCGGAAAACGCCGAAGGCGCAAACCGCCTGAGGGACCTGGTACGAGCACGGGGGCGAAGGCCCCTACCTAACCGACCTCCGCCACTTCTCGGGTGATGGCGGGGTGCGATTCGATGGCCGATGCGGCCCAACCGCCATGCGCGCGCTTGTAAGCTTCGAACGCCGGCCAGATGTGGTCCACCGAAAGGCGAATCAGCTCCTTGCGATTACCCTTTCGCAGAGCATCGATCATCTCTTGATGCTCACCGCGTGAGCGCGCCAGCAACACGGGGTCGCCGATAGCGTAGCAACGAATCGCGAGGGTTTCTGTCCAGAGCCGCTGGATCATGTCAGCGAGCGGTTTATTGTTGCACGCGTCGAATACCACACGGTGAAACTCGTTGTTCGTCGTGCAAGCCCGCTGCAGCTGGTTTTGATCGATAGCGTTGCAATAGCGCTGGTGAATCTCTTCGACCCTGGAGAGAATTTCAGGATTCAGGGGAAGCGGGATCCGCTTCGCGGCTTCGGACTGAAGCAGTCCGCGCATCTCATATAGCTGCTCGACTTCTTCTACGGTGAAGTCGCGAACAATGGCGCCCTTGTTAGCCCGACGGGTAACTACACCTATCTTTTCAAGTTCAACGAACACCGCACGGATCTGGTGGCGCGAGGCGCCGTACTTTGCGATCAAGTCGTCTTCGATCAAGCGCTCGCGAGGACGCAGCCGGCCAAAGATGATGGATTGCTTGATTTCGTTGACGACGAACTCTTGAAGGCTCACCGATTCCCTCAAGGTTTCAGGCATGATTAATTCACTTTCTCGTTGAAATCCCATAGAGAGTGATTATACAATCGCGCCCCAAAAAAATGCTGCGAACCCAGCGCGGCATGGCCGATCGTTGCTGTTGCGAGACTGCGCGCGGATGACGTGAAGACGGCGCAGGGCTGGCGCTTGGCTGGGCGGTGGCATAGCTTCATGGCAGCGTGGCGGGCCTTCAGCCGGGGGCTGCTGCGCCGCCAGGTTCGGCAACATCCACCAAGTCGATGATGTCGCATACCTTGATGCGATCTTCAACACCAAGCGCTTGTACAGCCGAACCGTACATGACAGTGTCCTTGGGGCACGACACAACAAAATGAGTCACGTCGCCCAGGGCGAGTGCTTCCTTGATGCGGTTCTCGCTGGGCCTCTCGGTGACGCCGGTATCGTCGCCCCAAATCCGGCCGCCACCCGCGCCGCAACAGAATGAATTTTCGCGGCATCGACCCATCTCATGAATCGTATGGCCCGTTTGCTGGATCAGTATTCGCGGCGCATCAAACTCACCGTTGTACCTGCCGAGGTAGCACGGATCGTGGTAGGTGACGACGCCTCCCGCCCCCACATTGAGGCGCAGCTTTTTCGCGTCGACCAGCTCTTTGAGCACTTGCGTGTAGTGCTGGACGGGGTATGACTTTCCAAAGCTCTGGTACTCATTGCGCAGTGCATTGAGACTGTGCGGATCCGTGGTCATAATCGTCTTGTATGTGCAAGCGTCGATGGCGGCAATGTTCGATTTGGCGAGCATCTCGAACAGGCCTTCCTCACCAGCCCTGCGAACGTCGTTGCCGCTGTTTTGTTCCGCCTCGTAAAGAATCCCGAAGTCGACACCCGCCGCATGCAGGGTCTCGGCCACCTTCACGGTGATCCGTTCGACCCGCGGGTCGAACGAGGCGAAGTCCCCGACGAACCACAATACATCGACCGGTTCCGTCCTGGCGTCCTTGATCTTGAAGCTCAGACGCTTCGTCCACTTCGGTCTTTGCCGCGCGGGCTTGCCCAGCGAGTTGCCGCTGCGTTGAAAGTTGGCCAGCGCGTCTTGCAACGTCTTTGGGACTTTCCCCTCTTCGACGAGCTGCCGGCGCATCTCGACGATCTTGGGCACGTGTTCGATATGGAGCGGGCACACGTCCATGCAGGCGCGACAGGTCGTGCAGGCCCAAAGCGTCGACTCCTTGATGGTCCCCCCGACCAGCGGCGGAACCGTCTTACCGGCGGCCGCGTCCATGAGGTGATCACGCAGATCCATGATCAACAGCTTGGGGCTGAGCGGTTGGCCGGCCGCATGCGCAGGACACACCGACTGGCATCGGCCGCACTCGGTGCAGGAGTAAAGATCGAGCATATCCTTCCAGGTCAGCTGCTCGATCTTGCTCACCCCGATCTGCCCTCGGTCGGGTGGGGCGTCCCGCATCAGTCCCTTCGGCTTGAGATTGCGAAAGTAGATGTTGGGAATCGCGGTGAAGATGTGCCGGTGTTTTGACCCCGGGATATAGAGCAGGAACGCCAGCACGGCGCAAATGTGGGTCCAGAAGAATCCCCCTCTGAGCAGTTCGGCCAGGTCCGGCCCCACGCCGGCCGATGCGAGCACCGCTGCCAGCATTCGGCTGACCGGCCGCCAAGGCGCGGAGGCATCATTCCCCGACAAAATTGCGGATGCAAACTCCAGCAGCATCGAGCCGACCACTGCGAGCACGAGCGAGTAGATCAGCAATGCATCCTTGCCGCTCGAGCCACTGAACCGAGCAGGCTTGCGCACGTAGCGCTGCCATGCTGCGAGCGCAATTCCGGCCAGGATGAGGACCGCGAACAGCTCCTGCGCCAGCGCAATCCACGTCTCCCCGCCGATCGGCGCCAGGCTGAAGCCAGGGAACAGCTTGCTGCCGAAACTCTGGACGATCGCCGTGAACAGCACGATGAACCCGGAAAAGATCATCAGGTGAAGGACACCCGAGTATCGGAATCGCAGCAGCCTGCTGTGAAGAAAAACATTGGACAACATGACCGCAAGGCGCTCGGAGGCATTGCCCCAACGCGACGCGTCACTTGCCGCCGTCGCCAACGGCCGCAGTAGCCGGGCAAACCGCCAGGCTGCAATGCCGGCGGCTGCCAGGACCAGCAGCCACATCACCAGTGTTGCGCTCATGCCAGTTCTCTCAAGACTTGCCGAGCTGGCGGGAGAGTGCCGGCAGCAGTTCGAACAGGTCGCAAGTCGTGCCGAAGTGGGCGAATTCGAAGATCGGCGCCTTGGCGTCGGAATTCACCGCAATGATGAAGTCCGCACTTTTCATGCCTTCCAGGTGCTCGGGCGCACCCGAGACACCGGCGGCAATGTAGAGCTTGGGCTTGACCTTCTGCCCGGACTTGCCCACTTGACGGGCCTTGGGTAGCCAGCCACTGTCGATGACGGGGCGGCTCCCCGCGATTTCCGCATTCAGCGCCGTGGCGAGCTCGGACGCAAGCGGGAGCTTTTCCGCACTCCCGATGCCGCGGCCGACGCACACGATTCGTTCGGCTTTCGTCAGGTCGACCTGATTCAAATCCGGCGACGTCGAACCGGTGACCCGGATGCGCAGTGAATCGAGCGAGTCCGGCGCGGGCAACGACGTCACCTCGCCTCGTCCGCCGGAGAGTCCGTCCTGCTCGTCCCAGTTCCCCGGCACCAGTACGGCAACGGCGGGGAGAGGGGTCCGGGTCGTGGCGTTGAGCTTTCCGCGATAAAGTTGGCTGGTCGCGTTGAGGATAGCGCCCTCGACCGCCAGTTCCGTGCAGTAGCCGACGATGGGGCGAGCTGTCTTGACCGATACATATGAACCCAGGTCCAGTCCCGCGGTCGTGTAACCGATCAGCACCACGTCCGGCGAAACCTCTTCGACCACAGCGCGCATCGCCAGCGCGTGAGCCTCCGGGTTGTAGGAGGCGAGAGCGGGATGCGCAATGGTCAGGATGCGGTCGGCACCCTTGAGTTGTTGAACCAGCGCCTCAGGTTCCGCAGCCAGCGCGCAGCAGAGCACCTCGCCGGCATGCGCCGCCGCTATCTGCCTTGCCGCGGCAAGCAGTTCGTGCGTGATCGGAAGAACAATGCCGTCGCGCGATTCCGCATACACCAACACCTTGATCATTGCATTACTCCTTAACGAATCCGCGCTCGCGCAGAATGGATGCAAGGCGCGCCGCGACGGACTCGGCATCGCCCTCGAGCATTTCGGCGTGGCCGCTACTCTCCTGGAACCGGAGCGACTCCACCTCGACGGCGTTGGGCTCCTCCTCGACATCGACACTGTGGCTGGGAATCTTCGTTGAGAGAACGTCCCTCAGTTTGCTTCCCGACACGTAGCGGGGCGGTTTCGAGGCGGCCTGAATACCCAGCACGGCCGGCAGTTGCACGAGGTGGGCTGCCGTAAAGCCGCCGCTGTACTCCTGCTGTGCAAGCACGCCCGATGCGTCTGCCTTCAGCGCGCTGACGGCGCTCACCTGCGGCCAATCAAGGAGGGCACCAAGCGCCGGCGCCAACTGGCCAAAGAGGTCCTCGACGGTCTGAACGCCGGTAAGAATCAGATCGCAACCGCTTTCCCTGGCGTAAGCAGCAACCAGCCTCGCGGCGGCATGGGCGGGAACCGGATCTGGCAGCGCGTGAGGCAGCTTTGCAACGGCATCCGCTCCGCGGGCCAGCGCCGTTTGCAGGAGCCTGTCGACCCCTTCGCCGTCGAGTGCGACAGCCGTCACTTTCGCACCTGTTGCCTCCTTGAGAAGCACCGCTTCTTCAAGGGCGTGATCGTCGAATTCATTGACCTTGAATCCAATCCACTCCCTGTCGATGCCCTTGCCATCTTCAGTCAGTTCGAAGTCTTCGTCGGTGTCTGGCACCAGACGCAACACTACAAGTATGTGCATTTTGCTCTCCAGCCTTTCGGTTGCTCGTTCGTGTGAAGGCTGTCCTTGTCGGAAGCGCCGCTGCCCATCAGGTCCAGTTCGCGTTGGGCTTCCATTGACGCCCCGTGCCCACTCGATTCGGAGCCGAATTCGGCTTCGCCCGAGTCCCAACTGCCTGGTGCCGGCGGGAGCATGTCCGGGTCGCCGGACGCCTGCCGAACATCGCGCAGACACCTGAGAAGGAAGGACATTTCTGTCTCACACTACGCTTATGCGAGCGCGATCGCCTCGGCGACGGCGCTGGCAATCGCTTCGTCGTCCGGCACCATGCCACCCGCCACACCCACGGCGCCAATCACCTGGTCCCGCCGCTTGATCGGTTCTCCGCCGCCAAAAACAACAAATGGAGGCTGGTGCGACGTGTGCATGCCATAGAGAGCCGCACCTGGCTGGACGTACTGCATGACGTCGCCCGTTTTCATGTTCAATGAACGTGCGGTGAACGCCTTCGATCTGCTCAGCTCGATCGAGGCAAGAAGCGCGCCGTCCATGCGGGCGAAGGCGATCAGGTTGCGGCCTTCGTCGAGGATGGCGATGCTCGAAGGCGACTTGAGTTCGCCGGCCTTGGCCAGGCCTGCGGCGATGCCCTTCTGGGCTTGTGCGATGGTGATGCTCATGTGAATCTCCAGTGATGAAACGGTGGGGGTGAAAGTCAGGCCGCCTTTTTCTCGCGGCCCTTCATGGAAACGGCCAGCAACTGGTCGTAGGTGCATGTCTTCTTCGCCGCGGTGTACGTCAGTTCGCTGTCGTGGATGACGAACACCTTTTCAGCGAGCGACAGGATTTCCTTGACGGAAGACGAGATCACGATGACCGCCGCGCCTTCCTGGGCCATGCGCAAGATGATGTCGTAGATTTCCTTGATGGCGCCCACGTCGACGCCGGACGTGGGTTCCACGAACACATACACATCGGCCTTGGCTGACATCCATTTGCCGATGACTGCCTTCTGCTGGTTTCCCCCAGAAAAGTATTTGATCGGCATCAGCGGCAGCTTGGGCTTGACGGTCAGGCGGTCGATCGTTTCTTCGGCGTAGGCGGCCTTTCTGCTTGTCATCAGCAGGCCGAGCCGTTCCAGCGACTTGAGCACCGGCATGCAGACGTTGTCCGCCAGGGAAAGATTCGGAAAAAGCGCCTGCTTCCGGCGATCTTCCGGGATCAGTGCGATGCCGGCAGAGCGCGCACTCGTTGGGTTGGAGATGCGCACAAGCTTGCCTTTGATCCTCACCTCACCCGAATACGAGGCGATGCCGCCGAGCGCCATTTCGACTTGCTCCATGCCGCCGCCGACCGGCCCCGTGATACCGAGGACTTCACCTTGTTTGAGCGAGAAACTCAAGGGTGCGAGGTTTGCGGTGGACAGGTTCCGTACGTCCAGCACGATCTCACCCCGACTCACGCCCTCGTTGTAGGTTTCGAGGTCGGACCGGCTGCGATCGATCATCAGCTCAGTGACCTTGTCTTCCGTGATCTCGTCGCCGCGCAGGGTCGCCGACACCACCCCGCCTCTCAGGATGGTCACGCGGTCGCAGACGCGCTTGATCTCGTTCAACCTGTGCGAGATGTAGACAATCGTGATGCCCTGTTCCCTGAACCGCTGCATGATCTTGAACAGCAGCTCGACCTCCGTCCCCGAAAGGCGTGCGGTCGGCTCATCCAGGATGATCAGCTTGTATTTGCGATGGAAGAGAGTTGCGAGTGTGACCAGCTGCATTTCCGCCGCGGACAGGGACGATGCGAGCCGGTTCACGTCAATGTCGATGCCGATCTCGCGCAGAATGCCCTCGGCTTCCTTGCGCATCCGCTTTTGGTCGATCGTCACCCGCCCCAGCTCGTTGCCGAGAACGACGTTCTGGGCGACCGTGAAGCTCGACACCAGTTCCGCGTCCTGATAGACGGCGCCCAGGCCGTGCTTGTGCGCGTCGAGGGGCGAGGCAATCTTGACCGGACGGCCCTCCAACCTGATTTCACCGGCCGAGGGCGAATACACGCCAGTCATGATCTTGATGAGCGTGGACTTGCCCGCGCCGTTCTCTCCGAGGAGACCGTGCACCTCACCCCGAAGAAAGTCCAGATTTACTTTTTTCAGCACTCGCGTGCCGGAGAACTCTTTCTCGAGCGCGCGGATCTCTACAAGTGGTGCGTTCATGGCGAGGTGCTCAGATGAACTTCATGTGGAGTTCTTCCCGGTTCAGCGCAGCGTTCGCGCCCACCGCGAGAATCAGGATCACTCCAGCGAACAGCTGGCGGGCGGCTGAAGGAAAGCCGACCATGTTCATTCCGGAGTTCACCATGTACAGGAAGAAGACGCCCAGGAGTGTGCCCAGGACGTGGGGCTTTCCCTTGCCGAGAACGGTGGCGCCAAGATACACGGCCGCGAACGCCTCGAGGAGATACCCCTGGCCTCCCACCGGCTGGGCGGAACTGGATATCGAGGTGAGAATGACGCCTCCGATTCCCGCCATCAGCGCGGCGAGCATGAAGGAAGCGATGACCCACTTGTACACGCTGATGCCCGAGTAGTAGGCGGCCAGCGGGTTGTCGCCAACGGCCACGATGTAGTGCCCAATCCGCGTCTTGGTCGAGAGCACGTGCGCCAGCAGGAACACACAGATCAGGATCAGCACCGGGAAGGCCACTGCGCCGATCTTGCCCTGGCCCAGATAAAGGAACGCTGTCTGGCCGTAGTCCACGGCCTTCTGGTAGCCACCGGTCACGAAGATGTTGATCCCGCCCAGGATGAAAGTCATGGCGAGTGTCACGACGATCCCTGAGAGCCGGCCAAACGTCACGAGAATGCCGTTGACCAGGCCGATCAGCGAGGCGCAGGCAAGGGCAATCAGGATCGCGGCCCACGGCCCGACGACCGGGATCAGGAACGCCAGGACCACGGACGTCGTCGTGACGGTGATGCCCACTGAGAGATCGAAGCTGCCGACCATGACGACGTATGTGAGACCCATGGATACCATGCAGCTCACGATCATCGAGAACAGGACGTTGTTGAGGTTCGAGAAGGTGAGGAAGTACTCTGACGAAACCGCGAACGCGAGGCCGGTCAATACGATGACGAGCACCGTGCCCCATTTGCGGAGTATGGTGATCCACCATGGAGCAACCGGTCCCGTGGACGCGGCTGCCGTCTTGATTGCTGCGGGTTGGATCCCGGTTTGCTGGATGTTTTGCATTGAAGTGTCTCCTTTGTCCGATCGCCGGACTGCGTGTGGATCAGTTGTAGACGCCACCATCGATCGTCATGGCCTGCGCCGTGACGTACGATGATTCGTCGGACGCCAGGTAGACGAACAGGGGCGCAATTTCTTCGGATTTCGCCTGCCTTTGAAGCGGCACGATCCGCTTGACCACATCTGCCTGTGTCGAGCGCCCACCCATGAAGTCGATGGCGGGCTGGTTGAAATCGGTGTCGACCCATCCCGGACAGATGGTGTTGACGCGGATGTTGTCCGGCGCAAGTTCCATCGCCAACGCGGTCCCAAAGGCGATGACGGCGCCCTTGGAAGCGGAATACGCGGTCAAACCAGGCCCACCGCGCTGTCCCGCCAGGGACGATGTATTCACGATAGACCCCTTGCCCGATTTCCTGAGATGCGGCACGGCATACTTGACGCCGAAGAAGTGGGCCCTGGAGTTCACGGCGAAGAGGGCATCCCAGTCCCGCGAGCTGAATTCGGTCACCCCGCCCGAGCGCTGCAGGCCCGCGTTCTGAACCAGAACGTCCAAGCCACCCAACTTTTGCACCGCCGCCTCGATGAAGGCCTTGACGCTTTCTTCCAGAGTCACATCGACCTTGACGAAGTCGGCTCCCAACTCGCTTGCGGTCGCCTGGCCGGCTTTGTCGTCGATGTCACCGATGACGACGCGAGCGCCTTCTTCGATAAACATTTTTGCTGCCTGCTTGCCGATGTTGCTTGCCGCACCCGTGATGATGATGCGCTTGCCGTTCAGACGATTGGCCATTTCTTGTCTCCAGAGGCTATCGATAGGGTAGAAAAACTCGCTTGGCGCGCCGCCGTGCGGCGGCGAGAGCGAGCTCTGGCGAGCTCGCTCTACTCACGAATCAGCCGCCGTACTTGCCGAGCAGCGCGATGGCGGCCTTGTCCATCTTTTGCACTTCCGCCAGTGCTGCCGCTGCCTTGTCTTGCGTGATGGCTGTCACGGGCACGCGATAGCGGATCGGCTGCACTTTCTCTCCGCGGGCCAATGCCACGGCAAGATCGCCTGTCTGCTTCCCCAGCGTGTGCCAAGGAACGTCCGTCGAGAACTCGATCGGGAAGTTCTTGGAAGCCATCTCCGTCAGGAGCTGATCCGAGAAGTAGTGGTTGAAGAGGCGAATCTCGTTTCTGCCGGTTTGCTTGAGTGCCTGGCCCGCGCCGAGAATGAGCGGCCACCACCACGACACGATGGCATTGACGGAACCCGGCTTGGGGTTGGCCTGCAGCAACGCCAGGACGTTTTCGCGTCCCTTGGAAATCTGATCCTGCGTCGACACGCTTCCCGGCATGAACGGCAGCATCTTCATGCGGGGTTCCCACTTGGTCATCAGGTCGAGCTGGTCCGCTTCCATGTCGAATGGCGAGTAGAAGCCTTTGTCTTCGGCGGTCTGGACGATCGTGCCCTTGTGTCCGAGCGCGTTGTGAACGTAATAGCCAAGGGTCGCGGCAGTAGCCCAGGTGTCTTCGACGACAGACGGCGAATCCTTGACCGGCACGGCGAAGCCGACCGTCGGGATGCCGCGCTTCTTCGCTTCGTCAGCGATGTACGCGGTTTCGGACTCAAGCGAATAGATGCCCATCACCAGGCAGTCGATCTTGCGGTCCATGAGGGCCCGTGCGACTTCCTGCTCGCTGGTCTTGCTGGGCTCACCCCGGATGCAGACCGGCTCGGCGCCCGCGTCGAGCACGGCCTGGACCAGTTGCCAGCAGCCACGTCGCCACGGCTGGTTGAAAGGACCGTAGTTCAGAGGGATGCCGATGCGGACCTTCTTGCCGGGCTTCGGCGCGGGAACGGCTTGCGCGCTCACCGACGGCACGATGCCGGCGCCGCCCAGAGCGCCTGCCGCCATGATCAGCGTGCGACGGCTCATGCCGCCGTACTCGAGGGCCTGTTCGAGCAGGCTTTTTTGTTTTTCATTTTGCGCGTCTTGCATATTTGTCTCCTGTGCGTTGATGATTGCGATGTGCTTTGCCTTCTCGGCGCGCACGTTCCGCTCTGCTACTGCCTGCTCTCCGCCGCGACCCCGTCGAGTCGCGTCAGAAACTCTTTCAACAGCTTGTTGAAAACCTCGGGTTGCTCGATATTCGGAAGGTGCGCGGCGTTGTCGACCACATGCAGGGTCGAACCGGTGATGTGTTTGTGCAAGACTTCCGCATCCGCCGGCGGCGTAGAGACGTCTTCGCGTCCGACGATGATGAGCGTTGGAGCCGAAATCCTGTGCAGCTGGCGGACTTGGTCCTGCTCCATCACGACCCCTGCACCACCGAGGTAGCCCTCGACCGCGGTGCCCTTGATCATTTCCCGGACTTCGTCGATCAAAGGCGCATTCGCCTGCCTGAACGGCTCCGTGAACCAGCGCTCCAGCGACGGCTCCACCATCGGCCTGACGCCCTCGAGCCGGACCTGCTGGATACGGCCTTCCCAGATTTCGCGGTTTGCTTTGGCCGTGGTGTCGCAGAGGACCAGCGATAGCAGGCGGTTCGGGTAGCGGGCGGCGAACGACTGGCCGACCATGCCGCCAAGCGACATTCCAACGAAGTGAACTTGCTCAAGGCCGAGCGCGTCCAGGAAGCTTCGAAGGTCTTCGACCAGCAGCGAGAGGCTGTACGGAGGCACCGTGGCCGACGTTTCGCCGTGTCCGCGAAGGTCATAGCGAATGACACGGTAGTCTGCCGCGAACTCGCTGACCTGGCGGTCCCACATCGACATGTCGGTGGCAAGGCCATTGCAGAGCAGCAATGGCCGGCCGTTGGCAGGTCCATCGATTTGGCATCGCATGAGAATGCCGTTCGCGCGCACGTGTTCCACGTTCATGTCTCCTGCGATCGCGTCGCTCTTTTGTTTGAGTGCGCGGATGATGCAGGTTGACAATAATATTGTCAATAATCTTCTTAATATTTTTACAGATAATGTTTTGGCAGCCGCACGCAAGCAATGCCAAAGCTCTTTGGCAGTCGTGTGGTGGGTAGAAACCCTAGGGTATGGCTCGCTCAGCGGTCGCTGCGGGAACTCGCGCAGAGTGGGGGCGCTTGGGCCATAGGCCGTCAGGGAGCGGGGCATCGCATGCAGCGCCGCGCATGAAGATCTTTGGCCGACGCCAGCGATACGCGATTCACTTCTCGTGATACGTTCCACGTCGCGATCCTCTATTGGTCTACAGCACCTTGACGTTGTTGCGCCAGGGCACTTCTTGCCAGAGTTTGAAGTGGATCTGGGGGCGTGCCGAATGAATCCCCGCCTAGAAGGCGACGTTGTCGCCGCCCTTCAGCTGGAGAATCCGGCGGGCATCGGTCGGCGTGGCCACCTCGAGCGACAGTCCCTCAAGGATGGCGCGCATGCGCCTTACCTGATCGGCGTTGGTCTTTGCAAGTTCGCCCGGGCCATCCCACAAGGAATCCTCCAGGCCGACGCGCACGTGCCCGCCCATGGCAGCCGCCTGTGCCCCAATGGTCATTTGGCTCCGGCCCGCAGGCAGGACGGACCATTGATAGGCATCTCCGAAGAGGCGATCGGCCGTGCGCCGCATATGGATCACGTCCTCCGGGTGCGCGCCGATGCCGCCCAGGATGCCGAACACCGACTGGATGAGAAAGGGCGGCTTGATCAGCCCCCGGTCGATGAAGTGGGCAGCGGTGTAGAGGTGCCCGATGTCATAGCACTCGATCTCGAAACGAGTGCCGTTGTCGCTGCAGGATTCGAGGATGTGCGCGATGTCGGTGAAGGTGTTCTTGAAAACGCGGTCGTGGCTACCCGACAGATAAGGCTCTTCCCAGGCGTGCTTGAACTCCTTGAAACGATTGAGCATGGGGTACAGGCCCATGTTCATCGACCCCATGTTCAGCGAGGCCACCTCGGGCTTGAACTCGTGCGCCGGGCGCAGTCGCTCCTGCACCGTCATGGTGGGCGCTCCACCGGTGGTGAGGTTGATGACCACGTCGCTGGCCGCTTTGATGCGAGACAGGAATTGCCTGAACAGGGTCGGATCCTGCGACGGCCTGCCATCGACCGGGTCGCGGGCATGCAGGTGGACGATGGCCGCGCCCGCTTCGGCGGCGCCAATGGCCGCCTCGGCGATCTCGTCGGCGGTGACCGGCAGATACGGCGACATCGAAGGCGTGTGAATGGCGCCTGTTACTGCGCACGTGATGATGACTTTTCGGGACATAGGACTTTCCAGGGATGTGTTGTGTTGTGGTTCAGGACGCCGGGGCCTGGCGCTTGTGGGCGGCCAGTGCCATCAGGCGCCGGTCTCGCCAGGCGGATCGGGTGCCGATGTCGGCGATCGGCAAATCCTTGCGCCGTTCGGCATCGACCTTCTTCAGCGTGGCTTCGCTCCATTGGAATGGTTGCCTGTCGGCCATCGCCTTCTTGTTCTGCGCGCCATACCGCGCCGAGTAGTCGACCACTCCTTCTGGCGCATTCAGGTCGATGGTTTCGAACGGGCCCATGAAAGACCAGCGCAAGGCCAAACCGTCCTTGAGAACCTTGTCGATGTCCTCGGCATTTGCGAAGCCCTCTTCGAAGAGCCTGAAACACTCGTCGAGCACGGCGGCTTGCACGCGATTGAGCAGGAACCCATGGATCTCCCGCGTCAACGTCACGGGTACCTGGCCCGCCGCGCTGTACAACGCATGGGCGCGTGCCATCGCCGCCGCATCGGTCCACGGCGCGGGGCACAGTTCAACCAGCGGCACCAGGTAGGGCGGATTGACGGGATGGCCGACGAGGCATCGTCCACGGCCAGGCAAACCTGCGGTGAAGGTGGACGCCGGCAGCCACGAGGTGGAGCTTGCAAGCACCGCATCGGGGGGCGCCAACGCGTCGAGCTGCGAGAACATGGCGGTCTTGGCCTCCACGGTCTCACGGATGTTCTCCTGCACCAGGACAACATCGCGCAAGGCGTCCACCAGGCTCGGCTCGATGCGGATACGGGCAAGAACCACCTCGGGCGAATCGTCCAGCAGGCCATGCCCGGCCAGCTCCTGCAGGCGTGCCTCGATGTACGCGTGGCTGTCCGCCATCGTGCCTGCATCCATGTCGTGGAGGCGAACGGGGTGCCCCGCTCGCGCGAACACGATCGCCCAGGCGCGGCCAATCAGGCCCGCGCCGACCACGGCAACAGGGTCGCGCACGGGGAGGTTCGAGGTTTTCAAATGTGGGTTCAAAGAATGGTTCTCCTGGTAATGCATCCTTGCGGGAAGCGAGTTCTGAGGCGTTTGCTTCGAGATTGATAAAAAGGGTGCGTGTTCAGCTGAGTGCCTCCACATTGCCGCCCACGCTCAGGCGTTCGCCACTGACGTAGCGGCCAGCCGGACCTGCGAGGAAGAGAGCGGCTTGGGCAATGTCGTCCGCGAGCACCATGGTCCGCATCGACACGCGCGCGACTGCGAGCCGCCGCTGTTCGTCGAGGCTGATCCCACTCGCTCGCGCCTTGGTTTCGAGCACGCGGTCCTGGCGATCGCCGGCCACCACGCCCGGCAGGATGGCGTTCACGCGGATCTGGTCGGGGCCCAGTTCCATCGCGAGCGTTTCGGTGAGTCCGATGACGCCGAACTTGCTCGCCGAGTAGGGAGTACGCAATGGAAAGCCGAGCTTTCCAGCAGCCGACGAGATGTTGATGATCGCGCCGCCGCCCGCGGCCTTGAGCAACGGTACGGCGCGCCGCGTCACCAGATAGACGCCCGTGAGGTTGACTGCGATCGTTCGATCCCAATCGTCCGGCTCCAGCGTTTCGATGCCGCCTGTCGGGCCCGCAATTCCGGCGTTGTTGACGAGGACGTCGAGCGCGCCGCCACCCTGTGCCTTGACGGCCTCGAACATCGCGTCCACCTGCTCGCGCCGCGACACGTCGCAGGCCAGCACCAACCAGTCGGGATGACTCTGGCGCGCACGCGCGAGAGCCGTCTCGTCCACGTCGCAGATCACCACACGAGCGCCGGCGCCATGGAATGCGGTGGCGATTGCCAGGCCGATTCCGCCGGCCCCGGCGGTCACCAGGACGCGGCGGCCGGAAAGCATTTCAGTCATAAACCCTCGCGTTCAATGCAGGCCAGACGATCATCTCGTGGCACCTTTCTCTTTTAGAACTTGTGCTGCTCCGCAAGGCCCCTTTTCGGCGACCAGCTTGTCCAGTTCCATTTCGCTGACGTAGCCTTTGGCCACCTTGTCGCCAATCTGTTGCCCTGCTGTCCAACGCAGGAATTGAATGGTCCCGAGATAGTTTGAAATTTCGACCCGGCACCGCTCTTCCCGGGTCAAGGGGACAGACACCTCCGGAGTCGCAACCGGACGAGGCGCCTGCTGCGCGAATGCACTCATGAGGCCGACGCCGAGCATCGAGGCGAAAATGACTCGCTTGATTGGCAGTACTCTCATTTCCATTCACCTCCTGGAGTTGTTCCATATGGGAGCGGTCACGGGGCTATCGGATATGGATCACCCTGCGAACCGCGGCTCGGCCACGCCCGTCACGCCAAGATCGTGAATGGCGAACAGGCTGCCACGCAGGACGCCGTCACCCGGGAACCGTGGCAGCGGCGGCTGCGCCATCGAGGTGACATAAAGAATGTCGAGATTCGGCCCACCGAAATTCATGCTGGTCACCTTTTTCACGGGCATCTCGATCACTCGGTCCAGGCGGCCATCGGGTGCATAGCGGCAAAGCAGCCCGACATAGACCTGCGCATTCCACAGAAAGCCCTCGGCGTCGACCGTTGAGCCGTCGGTGCCACCGCCGGGAAGAATCCCTTCCTTGCTGAACGTGCGGCGATTGGCGAGGGTGCCCGTCTCGATGTCGTAGTCGTAGGCCCAGATTTCCTTGGACCAGGTGTCGGAGAAGTAGAACGTCTTGTCGTCCGGGCTCCAGCAGGGACCGTTGGACACCACAATGCCTTCGTCGATGCGGTGCAGAGACAGATCCGGGTCCAGACGGTAAAGCGCGCCGTTGGGGCCCGCCTCCTGGGTGTCCATGCTGCCTGCGATGAAGCGACCGCGCCGGTCGACCTTGCCATCGTTCAGCCGGTTGTGCGGCTTGTCGGGCTCGGGATCGACGATCAGTTGCGTTTCGCCAGTTTTGAAATCGAGAAAATGAAAGCCACTGGCCAGCGAGAGCACCGCGCCGCCATCCCGACGCAATGCCATCGAGCCGATTTTCTCGGGGACGTCCCAGGCGCGTACTTCGCGGCCATCCGCCGTGCAGCGGAAGACCCGGCAGCCGAAGCTGTCGATCCAGTACAGGCGCTGTTCCTCAACGTCCCACAGCGGGCCTTCGCCCAGGGTGGTCTTCACGTCAACCAGAACTTCGATACGCATTTGGTGCTCCTCAAAAATGGGGTGGGGTTGAAATGGGGGATTCGACGGAATGTGCGAGGCGCTGGTTCACCGCCGCCTGTCGCGCAAGCCGACGACGGCCGCCAGGACGATCACGCCGAACAGAATGGACCGTGAGGCATACGGCAGGTTGGTGCCCGCCAGCAAGGTCTGCAGTGCCGTCAGCATCAGCACCCCACCCAGCATGCCGACGTAGTGGCCACGGCCGCCGACGATCAACGTACCGCCGACGACGACGACCGCGATCGATGGCAGGAGGTACTCATCGCCCATGCCCAGGCTCGCCTGCCCGGACAACCCGGTGAGCAGCACAGCCGCGATGGCCGAGCACAGGCCCGACAGCATGTAAACACCGACCAGGGTGCGGCCGACACGAACCCCGGACAGCTGTGCCACACGTTGGCCATTGCCGACCGCGTAGATGGAGCGACCGAAACCCGTGCGGGTGAGCAACAGCACGGCCGCCGCGACAAACGCGATGACAAACAACACCACCGGCGTCACGCCCAGGGACGCGTCGGTCATGAAGCGGCGCAACAGGGGGGATGCGAATCCGTCTGGCGTACCGCTGGAATAGAGCAGTGCCACGCCTTGAAGAATCCCGTTGGCAGCCATCGTCATCACGATCGGCGACAGACCCAGCAGGACGATGCCCGCACCGTTGATCAACCCTATGAGCAGCCCCAGGCACAGCGTGGCCGGCAGTGCATAGATGAGGGCCACATCCGAACCCTTGACCAGGCCCGCCAGCAAAATGCCGCACAGCCCGATGGTCCACGGAATCGACAAGTCCAGTCCGCCGGTCAGGATCACGGCGCCCTGGCCCAATGAGAGCACGACCAGGAACGACGCGAGCACCAGCAACGAGTTGTAGTAGCCCCAGCTGGTCATCGAACGGCCCACAACCAGTTGCGTGGCAACGATGACCAGCACCAGGCCGATGTAGGCAGGCAAGGCGAAACGCAAGGTATCCGCATGGCGGACGCGAAATGGCACGGCTGTTCGGTCCGCGCGGCCGGTCTGCAGCCCTGCAGCGAGTTGTATTGGCCGGGGCGTGGACTGGCGCTGCGCAGGCAGCAGGCCGGCGCGCCGTGCCTGCCACCAGTTGCGCGCATGGCGCAAGTTCCTGCGCAGCGGCGAATCGGAGCCGAGGGCGCCCGCCAGAACCGCGAGCAGAAGAATCGCGCCCTCGGCAATCGTGGAGTAGAACGCAGAGACGTTGAGAGCCAGCAGCGTATTGACCACCAGCATCAGGATGTAGGCGCCGAAGAGCGTCCCCAGCAATCCACCCCGCCCACCGCCTAACACCGTGCCACCCACGACCACCGCCGCGAATATCTGAAGCAGCATCGGTGCGCCGATCAGCGGATCGCCGGAGCCGGTCTGGCCGCTGATGAAGACGCCGGCCAGGCCGTAGCATCCACCGGCGATGACGTACACCATGAACTGCACCCAGCGGGTGGAAACCCCCGCGGCGCGCGCGGACTCGACATCGCTGCCGATGGCGTAGATGGCACAGCCGAAGCGTGTGCGCTTGACCCAGGCCCACAGCAATAGCAGCAGTCCGAGCAGCACGAGGGGTCGTGGCAGCAGTCCCGTGACGGCGTCGCCCAGCAGCAACTCGCCCACGCCGGGAGGCACGGCACCACCTGGCTTGTCCATGACCAGCAAGGTCACGCCCTGGAGGATGAACATCGTCGAAAGGGTGACAACGATGGGCTGCATGCGCAGGCCGGCGATGAACAGGCCGTTGAAGGCGCCGGCGAGGACACCGATGCCGACACCGGTCAACACCACCAGGGCCGTGGATGCCTGGTTCTGCTGGAAGGCAGTGGCCAGCACGGCATTGACAAGCGACACGATGCCGCCCGCGGAGAGATCGAAGCCGCCGGACAGGATGACCAGCGTCTGCCCCATCGCCGCGATCGCCAGCGTCGTGCCTGTCGTGGTCATCGACGACAGGTCATAGTAGGAGAGGCGGACGGGCCCGATGCTCGCCACCAGAAGCAGCAGCACCGAGAACACCAGCATCGCGATCAACAGGCCGCGGTGGCGCGCCAGGGTACGAAGTGCCGGCAGGCGGCGCACCGCGACCGACACCGAGGCGTGGGCGCCGAGGCTTAGGACTTCACTCATGCTTCTGCAACCTCAACGATGCGCGATGACGATGAACCGAGTGCGGCCTGGAGGATGGCTTTCTCGCTGAGGTGATGGGCCTGAATTTCGGCCCCGATCTCCCCGCCATAGAACACCAGCGCGCGATCAGCCAGATGCACGATTTCGGGGATTTCTGTGGAATAGAACAACACGGCGCCGCCGGCGTCGGCGTAGTCGCGGATCAGGCGATAGATCTCGCTCTTGGTCCCGACGTCGATTCCTCGCGTCGGGTCGTACAGCAGCAGGACGCGGCTTTGGGCGAGCAACCACTTCGCGATCACGATCTTCTGCTGGTTGCCGCCGGAGAACGCCCCGGCGCGAGTCCACAGGGCCCGGAGATCGATCTGCATGCGCGTAAACACATCTTCGACGGCATCCGTCTCTGCTGCGTTGTCGATCAGCAGCCCGCGGCGAAAGCGGTCGACCACCGGCATGGAGGCATTGAGCATGCCCGTCAATTGAAGGAAGAGCCCCTCGGTCTTTCGATCCTCGGGCACCAGGCTGATGCCGATGTTGGCGCGCACCGCGTCGACCGGCGACTGGATCACGATGGGTTCGCCATCCACGCGCAGGCTGCCGCCATGGACATCCGCCATGCCGAAGCATGCGAGGAACAGGTCCAGCTGGCCCATCCCCTGCAGGCCCGCCACGCCCAGCACCTCACCGGCCCGCAACGAGAAGGACGCACGGCGCAACTTGCTGCCTGCGCACAGGTCGGTGGCGCCGAGGACTTCGTTGCCCGCAGGACGCGACGCGTCGGGACGCGGGGGGAAGGCCTGCGTCAGCTCACGTCCGGCGATCATGTTGATGATCTCGGCATCGCTGAACTGGGCCGTCGGCGCCGTGGCGATATGCCGGCCGTTGCGCAGTACCGTGACCGTGTCGCAGAAGGCGCGAACCTCCGGCAAGCGATGCGAGATGAAAATGACGGTGACGCCGCGCGCTCGCTGCGCGGCGATGAGGTCACCCAGCCAGTCGACGTCGCGCCCGGAAAGCGTGGATGTCGACTCGTCCAGGAGCAGCACCCGAGGGTCGCGCATGACGGCACGCGCGATCTCGAGTTTTTGCTGGATGGCCAGGTCAAGTTGCGAGATGTCTTCGTCCAGCGGCACATCGGACAGCCCCAGTTCGGCCAGCTTCGCCGCGATCGTGTCTCTGGCACGCCCCCGGCGCAGCATGCCCAGCGCATTGACCGGCCCGTACGGGAGCATCAGGTTGTCCAGCACGCTCAGGTCCCGCACGTGGGTCATTTCCTGAAACGCGGTCTGGATGCCATGCTGGTGCGCCACGCGCGGGTTGGTCAGCGCAACAACCTGGCCGTCCAGTCGGCAGTGGCCCGCCGTAGGCGTCACCAGGCCGGACAGGAGCTTCACCAGCGTCGACTTGCCGGCCCCGTTCTCTCCAAGCAGGGCATGGGCGCTGCCCCGGGCGATCTGGAACGACACGTCGTCCACGGCGCGCGTGGCGCCGTAGATTTTGCTGACGTGGTCGATCTCGATCGCCTGTGCAGGCCATTTCGGATCACTGATGCCGCTCATGCCGTCTCTCACTATTCGGGTTGACCCACCAGCGCGGCGTTCAGGCCGATCTCGGGCGCATCGTTCGAGAAGATCGAGCCGAACCAGCCCGGGTTGCTGACCACCGCCGGCGAGAACACGTTGCAGCCGCTCTTCATCTCCTGCCAGCTGCCTACCTTGCAGTACTTGACGGTGTCATTGGTCACGAGCGGCAGGGGCAGCGTTGTCAGCTTGGGAACGTTCTTGCCCTCCAGCTTCTGGACCGCAAGCTTCAGCGCCAGGGCGCCGGAGTAGGGCGGCGAGGCGTAGGAGATGCGCGGAGCGCCCATCGGCGTGTAAGTGCCATTGGCTCCCTCGACCTCGGTACCGACAGGCAGCATCTGAACGCGGCCACCGTTGGAGCCCTCGCCGGCACACGGCTTGAGCGTATTCGGCTTGCCGCCTGCCTCGAGCTGCATGGTGTTGGCGGTGTAGCAGCCGACCTGCATCCAGAGCCCGTCGATCTGGTTCCAGTTGTGCGTAGCCAGAATCTTCGACATCTCGGTTCGCGCGACGGCCTGGCTCCACATGCCGTTGGCCTCCGCAACGATCTTGATGTCCGGGTATTTGGCGAAAACCTCTTTGGCTGCCTTGGTACGCAGGGTGTCGACCGACGTGCCGGGCACGCCGTTGATGACCACGATGTTGCCTTTGCCGCCCATCTTCTTCGCCAGCCACTCCGCGGTGACTCGGCCTGCTTCTTCCTGGTTGATCGCGACGTTGTACGCGCAAGGCTCGGTGATTGCCGCGTCATAGGCGATCACCATCACGCCCTTGTCGCAGGCGTTCTTGACCGCGGCATTCAACGCCGTCGGCGAGATCGGGTAGACCACGATGGCCTGCGCGCCCTGCTGGACCATCGCGTTGATCTGCTGGATCTGGCGCTGCGCGTTGGGCCCCGAGACTTGGACCTGAAGATCCACCTTGTTGGCCAGGCTCTTGTGGCTCGCCATCGCCTTGACCATGTTGGCCGCCTCGGCCTGCCAGTCGTTGCCGATGTAGCTCATCGACAGGAACACCTTGAACTTCTTGTTCTGTTGCGCATGAACCGTTGCGGGCGCAGCCGCGGCCATGGTGAGGAGTGCGGCGCCGAATAGCGGCGCCAGTTTCGTCGGGGTCCAGCTCATGAGTTTGCTCCTGTCTAGTTAGGTTTCGGGTGAATGCGAGGGCGGTTCGACCGCATCAAGCAAATGTGATCATAATATGTGTGATCACAGATAGCGAATAGGGAAAACCCGATTTTCGCGAGAAACCTTCGGGTGTCGACTGGCTGCCCGGGGCTGTGTTAACTGATCACAGGTATCACTTTGCGGCATATACTTCAAGCATGGTCATTAGCAACCTTGTCACACCGTTGACGCGCCAGACTCTCAGCGCCGACGTTTATTTGCAGCTGCGCGATTTGTTGATGAATGGCCGCGTGATGCCGGGCGAGCAGCTGTCGCTTCGCACCATTGCCGAGGCGCTTGGGGTAAGCGTAATGCCGGTGCGTGAAGCGGTGCATCGTCTCGTCGCGGAACAGGCGCTTGAACTGTCAAGCAACCGGGTCTTGCGTGTGCCGGTGATGACGGTGAGCCAGTTCCGTGAAATCACAAGCATCCGCACCAATCTCGAGGGCTTGGCCACTGCTCATGCCGCGACCCTCCTGGATGCGGCTGCCCTCGAGGATATCGAGGCACTGCACGAACGTTTCTCCCGAGAGATGTCGCTGAAGCGGCCCGACGGATCGAAACTGATCGCCGCCAACAAGGAGTTGCATTTCGCCATCTACCGGCAGGCACGGATGCCGATGCTGATGCTGATGATCGAGTCGCTCTGGTTGCGAGTGGGGCCCATCCTCAATTACGACCTGAGCACGGGCGTTGCACGGGTCAGGGAACAGATCCAGACCAACCACCACGGCCAGATCGTTGGTGCGCTCAAGAAGAAAGATGCAGCGGCGGCGGCGGCGGCGCTGCGCCGCGATATTGAGAGCGCTGCCGAGTACATTGTTTCAGTTGGCGCGCTGGTCGCAGCGGATGCGCTGCCACCACCGCTGACTGTCGCTGCTCCCGCGCCTTCGGTGGTCCGGCTTCCGCGACTGCGGAGTTCTTGATCCAAGGGCTACATCTGGGCGCCGATCATCCACGGCACCGTTTCCTCGTTTCCGACGCCCAACTCTTCGCTCCTGGACTTCTCGCCCGAAGCGATTCGCAGCATCAGTTCGAAGATCTCCTGCCCCTTGGATTCGAGCGTTGCCCCGCCGTCCATCACATCGCCACAATTGATGTCCATGTCATCCTTCATGCGCATGAACATCTTCGTATTGGTCGCGAGCTTGATCGACGGCGAAGGCTTGGCACCGAAACAGGAGCCGCGCCCGGTGGTGAATGCAACGAGATTGGCGCCGCTTGCAATCTGGCCGGTGGCGCCCATCGGGTCGTAGCCGGGAGCGTCCATGAACACCAGCCCATGCGTAGTGATCGGCTCGGCGTACCGGTAGACGCCCATCAGGGCAGAAGAGCCGCTCTTGGCGACCGCGCCGAGTGACTTCTCGAGAATCGTGGTGAGCCCCCCCGCCTTGTTGCCGGGTGTCGGGTTGTTGTCGATGCTGCCCTTTTCGCGGTCCGCATACTCCTCCCACCACTTGATGAGGTCGACAATCTGTTCGCCCACTTCGCGCGACACCGCGCGGCGTGTCAGAAGATGCTCGGCACCGTAGATTTCAGGCGTTTCACTCAGGATGGCCGTGCCGCCCTGTGCGACCAGCAGGTCTACGGCCATGCCGAGAGCAGGGTTTGCCGTGATGCCCGAGTACCCGTCCGAGCCTCCGCATTGAAGCGCAACCGTCAGGTGAGCGGCCGACACTTCCTCTCGGCGGCATTGGTTTGCCACTGGCAGCATCGCCCCGACGGCCGCGATGGCCGCCTCCACCGTATTCCGGGTTCCACCCATGTCCTGGATCACGAGAGGAGCAACCAGCTTGCCCGCCTCGATACCCTCCGACATGAACATCGCGCCCATCTGGTTCGCTTCGCACCCCAAGCCAATCACGACGACGCCGGCAAAGTTCGCGTGCTTCACGAATCCCCCCAAGGTCCTGCGCAGTTGTTGCACGCCGTTTCCGTTGTGTTCGATGCAGCAGCCGAAGCTGTGCGTAATCGGGACCACGCCATCGACGTTCGGATAGTCCTTCAATACGTCGTTCTTGGAGAAGTGTTCGACGACCAGCTTGGTGACAGTGGCCGAGCAATTGACGGTGCTGACAATGCCGATGTAGTTGCGGGTTGCCACCCGCCCATCGGCGCGGACGAAGCCACGAAATGTGGCGGGCGCGGCGGCCGGCACCGCGACCTTTGCGTCCTCGCCAAATGCGTAGTCGCGTTTGAACGAGCCCATCGCCAGGTTGTGCGTGTGAACATGTTCGCCGATCCCGATGGGATGCGTTGCGAAGCCGATGATCTGGCCGTAGCGCAGCACCGGCTCTCCGGCCGCAACAGGGGCAAGCGCCACTTTGTGCGCGGCAGGCACATCCGCCTGCAGGATGATCCCACCGAACTCCGCGAGCGGCGTACCTTTGGGAATGGGGTTGCGCGCAATGGCGACGTTGTCGTTCGCATGAAGCTTGAAGGCGAGGGATTCGTGGGTCATGTTGTTTCTCGGATTGGCAGCAGTGGAATTTGCGTCTAGTCGGCGCGAATGTTGTTTCTCTTCGCCACCTCACCCCAAAGCTTGTAGTTGTCCCGCGTCAGGGCGGCAAATCGCTCGGCTGTGCCCCCGCCAACCATGTCGCCATTCTTCACAATCTGGGAGCTGACCGCTGGATCCGCAAGCGCGGCGTTCATCGCAGCGTTGGCTTTCGACACGACATCGGCGGGCAACTTCGGCGGACCGTAAAGGCCCACGAATACGGTCACGACGAAGTCCTTGATGCCAAGCTCCGCGGCCGTAGGCACGTCGGGCAGCGCCGCGAGCCGCGAGCTGCCGGTCACGAGAATGGGCCGCAGCTTGCCGCTCGAAATGAACGGAATCAACAGGGATGCCGCGTCCATCATGCAAGGCACCTGATTTCCGACCAGGTCCTGAATGGCAGGTGCACTGCCGCGATAGGGCACTTGGCTCATCTTGGGCAAGCTCACGCGTTCCCGGAAGTACTCCATTGCCAGATGCGTATTGCCGCCGTTGCCTGACGAGGCGTAGCTGAAACCCTTGTTGCTGTCTGCCTTGACCCATGCAATGAACTCGGACAGGTTTTTCGCCGGCGCCGCCGGATTGACCACCAGCACCAATTGAGACTCGAGGATCAAGCCGATGGGCGTGAAATCCGTCGGAATGGGCGCAGCCGTCGGGTACGTATGAGGATTGATGGTGAAGCTGGTGTTCGCCACAAGGAGCCTGTACGGGTCGTTGGCACGCTGCACTTCGGCTGCGGCGATGTTCCCGCCGGCTCCAGGCTTGTTCTCGACCAGGACCGGTTGAGCCAGCGCCGTCGCCATTCCTCTGCTGATGAACCTCGACCCGGCGTCGGTCAACCCGCCGGGCGGGTAGCCGACGAGCAGGGAAATTGGCTTGGATGGCCATTGCGCCGTCTGCGCCACTGCGGGGAGGGGCCCGACGGCCGAGATGACCGCTCCGGTGGCGGCCATTTTCAAAACTTCGCGTCTAGAGGTGTTCATTCATTTCTCCATTTGCAATCGCACTGCACGAAAACAGGAGATCATATATGTGTGATCACAGATACGCAAGCGGGTTGACCGCAATTTCCGAGTGAGCGATGGCTACGCCAGGGCGCATGGCGGCGGGCTGCGAAAAGCAAAAGGGTCGCCTGTGCGACCCTTTTAGCCATGTTTGACCGGGGAAATTTGGCTTAGAACGAGTGGTTGATTCCCACGCCGTACGCCGTACTGGCGTCGGACGCGCCCCAAAGCTTTTTGCCCGAATGTCCCACGCTGGCGACGAGGTTCGTACGCTTGGACAGTGCGTACGACACGCCGGCCCCGATGAAGTTCGCGTGGGCGTCCAGCTGCCGGCCATAGCCCAGTTTCAGGGTCGTGGCATCCACCGTATAGGTGGCGCCCAGTGTGGCCGTGCGGTTGTCGGATTTGCCCGTGAAATAGGTTTGGCCAGACGGTGCCTTTTCGTGGTCGTAAGCGGCCATCAATGTGGCTGCGCCCAGGTTGTACTTGATGCCGGCGAAATAGACCTTGTTGTCTCGGCTGTTGCGTTCAGCGGCGATGGACGCGTTCAACGCACCTTGGCTGTAATGAATTGCGCCACCAAGATTTCGCTTCTTGGCGTCAGGGTCCGCGGAGTTTCTTTCCACTTCACCGGTAACTTCAACTTTGAAGCCGCCGAGCGTGGGCGATTGATAGAAGATGCCGTTGTCGATCCGGGCATATTCAGTCGCCAGACCCGTCGTTCCTGGCGCGCCGCCGGTGGGGCTGGCGGGCGATGAGGGTGAGTTGCCGTGGTACAGCTGCCACGCTGGCGAGGCGACGCGATCGAAATTGCCCCACGGGTCATACTGCCAGTCGGTGTTCCACAGCGCCGTCAGGCCGCGGCCAAGGCGAATCGAGCCGAACCCTCCTGCCAGTCCGACGGTCGATTCTTCGTGAAAGAAGGAACGGCTGGTTTGCAAGCCGCTGTCCAGTTCAAAGCGGCTGGCCAGACGGAAGGTCGCGGCGACGCCGCCGCCCAAGTCCTCCGTGCCGGAGAAGACCAGATCGCTGGCCCCCAGGCCACCGAGCTTCGTGGTTCGAGCGCCATTGGCGACCGTCGAAATCGCCGCTACATCGAGAAAGCCGGAAAGCTTGACGCTCGACTGGGCGCTGGCTGCGCCACAAGCCAAGGCGCAACCCGCGGCGACCAGAGTAGGGAGTGCATGGATTTTCAAGTGAGTCTCCTGTCGTTTTGCAAAAAAGTGTTGTCCTTGGCCGGCCGACGTCATCAGACAGGCAAACCAAAATATTCGGCTGCTCAGCGAGTGTGATCATAAGCATGTGATCACAGATACCTAATAGGTAATTACCCGGCCAACTTCGACCGAAGTCTTGTCGCCGATCGCCGATCCGGGCCCCTGGCTGGTGTGCGTGGATATCTGTGCTCACAGATCACACTGTGCCTATACTTCAGCGTATGGCAATAACCGCCCTCGTCACGCCACTGACGCGCCAGACCCTCAGCGCCGACATCTACAAGCAGCTGCGCGACTTGCTGATGAGCGGCCAGCTCATGCCCGGCGAACAACTCTCGCTGCGCACGATTGCCGACGCACTTCGCGTAAGTGCAATGCCTGTGCGAGAGGCGGTCAATCGATTGGTGGCCGAACAGGGCCTCGAACTGTCAAGCAATCGGATACTGCGTGTGCCGGTGTTGACCGTGAGTCAGTTTCGCGAGATCACCAGCGTTCGCACCAATCTCGAGGGCTTGGCAACCGTGCAGGCGACCGGGCTCATGGAAGGCAAGGCCTTCGAGGAGATCGAGTCGCTGCACCAACGCTTCTCCCGCGAGATATCGCAGAAGCGTCCCGACCGATCCAAACTGATCGCGGCCAACAAGGAGCTTCATTTCGCGATCTACCGGCAGGCAGGCATGCCGATGCTGATGAAGATAGTCGAGTCGCTTTGGTTGCGCGTAGGACCCATCCTCAACTACGACTTGCGCACCGACGTGTCGCGGGTCATTGAAGGAGTTCCTGCCGATCACCACGGCCGGATCGTCGCAGCACTGAAGAAGAAAGATCCTGGTGGGGCAGCCGAGGCACTGCGTCAAGACATCGAAAGTGCCGCAGAGCACATCATTTCGGCGGGCGTACTGGTCACTGCCGATGCCGTGCCGGAAGTGCCTGCGGGCGTTGCCCGAACATCTTAGAACACTTCTTCATCCAAGTCGCCTTGTCGGGAAACTGTCCGCGGGCACTTGCCGTATACGCCGAACTGGTTATGGTATATAACCATAACCAACTCCACTCGCGCGCCCGAAATCAGATTTATGGACTATCGACCCGCCTCACAAGACGCCCAATTCATCCTTTTCGAGGTGTTGGATGCGAGCGGGCAGCTGCTGCCACTGAAGGGACTTGCCGAGGCGGATCCGGACTTGCAGCGGCAGGTTCTGGAGGAGGCGGCAAAGTTCGTTGCCGAGGTGGTAGCCCCCTTGAACGCTGCCGGCGACCACCTGGGCTGCCGCTTCGAGGCAGGGGCTGTCACCACCCCGCCTGGGTTTGCCCAGGCTTACAAGTCTTTCTGGGAGGCGGGTTGGCCAGCGCTTTCGTGCCGGCCAGAGCACGGAGGACAAGGCTTGCTGTGGGTGCTGGAAGGCGTCCTGTACGAATGGCTGAGCGCCGCCAACCACGGATGGACCATGGCGCCGGGATTGCTCCACGGTGCCTATGAATGCCTCGCGCGTTCGGGCAGTGACGAGCTGAAGGCGGCGTACCTGGACAAAATCGCCAGCGGCGAATGGCTGGCCACGATGTGCCTCAGCGAGGCGCATGCGGGCAGCGATCTGGGGCTGGTGCGCACGCGCGCGACCCCGCAGCCGGACGGGAGTTTCCATGTCAGTGGAAGCAAGATATTCATCTCGGGCGGCGAGCACGACCTCACCGACAACATCGTTCACCTCGTCCTCGCGCGCCTGCCAGATGCGCCGCCGGGGCCGAAGGGCTTGTCGTTGCTGCTGGTACCGAAGGTGCTTGCGGACGGCCGGCGGAATGAGGTGTATTGCGATCGCATCGAGGAAAAGATGGGCCTGCACGGCAGCCCCACCTGCGCCATGCGCTTCGACGATGCTGCGGGTTGGCTGGTGGGCGAGCCGGGCCGCGGGCTGAACGCCATGTTCGTGATGATGAACGCGGCGCGGCTTCACGTCGCTCTGCAAGGCATCGGTTTGCTGGACGCCGCATGGCAGAAGGCCGACGCGTACGCTCGTGAACGCAGGCAAATGCGCGCGCCCGGATCGCGCGATGCACCACCAGACCTGATCGTCCAGCACCCGGCAATCCGCCGCATTCTCGACACGCAGCGCAGCTGGGTCGACGGAGGGCGGGTATTGGCTTATCAGACGGGACTCGAACTCGACATCGCCAAACACCATCCTGAGGACAGCCGCCGCGTGCAGGCTCAGCGTTGGTGCGAACTCGTCACGCCGGTACTGAAGGCGGCATTCACGGAGCAGGCGTTTCACGGTGCCAGCGAATGCCTGCAGGTCTTCGGGGGGCATGGCTACATCCGTGAGTGGGGCATCGAACAGGTGGTGCGCGACTCGCGTGTGACCATGATCTACGAGGGCACCAACGAGATTCAGGCGATCGACCTGCTGGTGCGGAAGGTCTTGCCCGATGGGGGCCGCGGCATGTCGGCCCTGCTCGAAGACCTGGAACGCGGGCTGGACAAATCGAACGCTCCAGCCGCCGAAATGCTGGCAAGCTGCGCGCGCCTCCGGTCCCTGACGAGCAAGCTCGTCGGCGTCGCCGAAGCCCATGTTGAACTGCCATTCTGGGTGGCAGGCGACTACCTGCGAGCCGTTGCGCTGGTGTTGCTCGGCTGGGCCTGGACCCGGATCGGCGATGCCGCCAATGCCCAGGACGCCCGATGGCAAGAGCCAGGCGATGCATTTCGACACTGGATTTTTCCCGAGTTCAAAATGCGACTTGAGATGATCGACAAGCAGTTGACACTGAAGACCCCTCAATAGCGGCGCATCGCACAAGCATTCCCTGAGGTCCCATGGACAAATACCGAATCAGTTCCCCAGGCGGCGATTCCATCGATGTGAAGCGCTGGCGGCAGCTTGATTCGCTTCTGCTCGACGACCCTTGCGAAGCACTGCTTGCGCAGGTGCAACGCACCAGCGCGGGCAGGCCCTGGAAAGGCTTGAAGGTCTGGCACCAGGTCTGGGGGCTGGGTGATCTTTATGTACCTCCGGCCCGCACCCACTGCATCGTCTTGCGGCGTTCCACGCCGACTGAGCTCCTGCAACGGCAAGGGACGGTCACCGGAACGGCCCGGCTCGAGCCAGGCGACGCGATCATCGTGCCGGCCGAAACACCCAGCTTCTGGCGCAGTTCCGCATCCCGGGACTACGTCCATATGGACCTGGATCCGTCATGGCTGCGGCAGGCGGCGGGGCACGACGTTCGCCTCGGGAGCTGCTTCGGAAAAGCCGACCCTGTTCTGGCGGGCTTCGCTCACGTACTGCTCGCGTCCCTGGACAGCGATACATCGTTGCTGCCGGCATTTGCCGACACCATCTCAATGGGCGTCGCACTTCATTTGGTCGAGAACTACGCGAAGGCGGACACCATCAACCGGAATCTGCCGATGCTTTCCCGGCGGGAAATGCGTGTGGTGGTGGAAGCGGTCGCGTCGGATCTC
The DNA here is from genome assembly GCF_003797765.1 of Ramlibacter sp. WS9. GTDB lineage: Bacteria > Pseudomonadota > Gammaproteobacteria > Burkholderiales > Burkholderiaceae_C > Ramlibacter. The sequence continues at coordinate 138,566 of NZ_RKMB01000010.1, forward strand.
GAGGCTGATTGGTCGGTGGCCGAACTCGCTGCATTGCTCGAGCTGAGCCCCTTCCACTTCTCGCGCGCGTTCAAGCGTTCGTTCGGCACCACGCCACATGCGTACGTCACGGCGCAGCGCATGGAACGCGCCGCCAGCCTGACCAGAAAGACCAGCGCATCCTTCTCCGAGATCGCTGCAGAAACCGGGTATTCATCGCCCGCGCATTTCAGCCAGTCCTTCCGGCGGTATTGGGGCGTGACGCCAATGACCTACCGAAAGGGTTGCTAAGAGCCGCTACGCCATGGTTTGTGTGTCCCCGTCGATCGAAACGGCCTGACCTGACAACGTACTGGTGTCGGGCGAGGCCAGGAATGCCACCAACGCAGCAACCTCCTGCGGCGGCACCAGGCGCTTGATCGACATGCCCGCCAGAACTTCGCGCAATACCTCTTCGTACGGTACGCCTCGCAGCCTGGCCTTGTCGGCAATGACGTTCCGAAAACGCTCGCCATCCACAGCGCCCGGCAGCACGGCGTTGACGCGCACGCCCCAAGGCCCCAGGTCGATTGCCAGTGTCTTGGTCAAGCCGACGATGGCCCACTTGGTCGCAGCGTATGCGCTGCGGTTCGGAAAGCCCATCCGGCCCGCTGTCGACCCGATGTTGATGATCGCACCGCTACCATGCTGCTTGAGCCACGGAATCGCAGCCCGCGTGACGTTGAATGTACCGGTGAGGTTGACCGCGACCGTGCGATCCCACTCGCCCGGGTCAATCTCATCGAGCTGGCCGGTGGGTCCGGCCATTCCCGCGTTGTTTACCAGCACATCCAGGCCGCCCAATGCCTCGTAGGTTTGCCGGATAAGCTCGACGCAGCCCTCGCGGTCCGCAACATCGCAGCGTATTCCGTGAATATCTTCACCACGCTCAGACAACTGCCTCAAAGCGTTCTCATCCATATCGCACACGGCGACGGTGTCGCCAGCACGAACGAACGCACGTGCGATTTCCAGACCCAGCCCGGATGCGCCGGCGGTCACCAGCACCCGCCGCCCTTTGACCAAACCTGACATCAGCCTGCCTCCGCGAATCCCGCCATCATGACGGGAGTGTGTTTGAAACTCATTGGCACGAGAAGTTGGAGGCATCCTCCACGCTTCCGGTTCCCTTGTACACCGCGACTTTGGGATGGGCGCACAACGGCCGGGTGCGGCCAGGCCATGGTGTGAACGGGCCCGCCTTGGCAACAATGACCTCAGGCGCGGTTCCTTGTTCAACCCAGGTTTGAATGGCCGTCAGCGGATCGAATCCATCGGTGGCCGGCCCGCCCGAGCAATGCGCCATGCCTGGTACCAGGAAGAGACGCGCAAAGCTCGATGCATCGCCGCCATTCGCCGCGGAGAGAGCGCTGTGATAGCGAACGATGTCCTTCGATGAGAACAGCGGGTCGCTGTTGCCGTTGTACATGATCAGTTTGCCGCCGCGGCTCTTGTAGGCCGAGAGATCCGTCGATGTCGCATTGGCCAGCTTGCCGAATTCCGCGAATTTGGCGGGGTCGGCATCCGGGTTGAAGGCAAACGGGCTGAAGCCGGGGTTCGCCGGTGTCGAGAACACCTTGCCCGGGCCATCCATGCCGGCAATCTGATTGAGGCCCAGGCTGAGGGTGAGTGCGGGCGACAGCGGAACAGGGATGCCATCGAGCTTCCAGATGCTCCAGGAAGCGCTTCCGAAACCGGCATCGTAGAAATAGTCGCTGTAGAGCGGTGCGCCCTGCGAGGTCTTTCCGCCGCTCGTCATCGCCGCCAATGCGCCTTTCTGGCCGACCGACAGGCAGGTGCCGTCGTTGGCGCCGGTGCAGGTCGGAATATGCGCTTGTGGATTGAAGTCGCAGGCTTGCGGATCGGAAATGATGCCGTCTGCCAGATTGTCGCGGCCCTTGACGTCGCACCTTCCGACGATGGCGGACCCAATGAGAGCCCGGTCTGCCTGTGAGAAGGCCTTGCCCAGGTCGGGGCCCAGTGGCGTCGTCGCACCAGGCGGCACGATGGCGGCAACGGCAAGCACGTCGGTCAAGGTGTTGCTTACTGCATTCATGAGATTGAACCCGGGGTCTCCGGCGACGATCCCGTCGAAGTGCGACGCGAAGCGCTGCGACGCGAGCATCGCTTGCCGGCCGCCGTTAGAGCATCCGACGAAGTAAGACTTGTCGGGCTGCTTGCCGTAGTAGCGTTGCACGATGTCCTTGGACTTGAGCGTCACCTGGTCAACGGCGTTGTAGGCGTAGTCGATCCGTGCCTGCGCATCGGCGCCGAAGTTGCCGTCGAAGGCGCTCGTGCCCCGATGGCCGGCGTCCGTGGACACCACGGCGAACCCGCGTGCCAGCGCGTTGGCCGCAGCGCCCTGCTGCGGGTCGAACACTCCAACCGCTTGCCTGAGGAGGCCATCCAGTCCGCCGCCGCCTTGAAAGAAGAATCGTCCGTTCCAGTCCTTCGGCAAGCGCAGTTCGAAGCCGATGGCGTATGACGCATCGACCTGCGAGACCGTGAACGTGGCCGGGTTCATGGAGAAAGCTTTTCCGGTACGCGCGTTGATGGCACCCTCTACCACGCAGTGCGCGGGCAGGTACTCGCCTACCGGTGCGCCGGAAAACGGGTCAGCGGGCTTGGCCGTGTTTGCTTCCACCCGGTCGGCACGGATCACGCTCAGGTTTGCCAAGGAAAAATCCTTGATGGCCGCGCAGTTGAAAGCCACGGCCGGTGGAGGCGGGGCAGAAGAGCCGCCGCACCCGTTGAGCACGGGCAACGCGGCGCACGCGATGATTGTCCAGAGTTTGGTTTGCATATTTACTTTCAGTGGGTTCGCTATCAGGGCCCGCGGCCAGAACGACGCGGCGCTGGATAGCCGCGATTGCAGAAAAAAGAGCATCGAGCGGCGAACCGCTCGATGCGCAAGACCGGCGAGAAACTTGCAATTTCATTCCGATCAACCTGCGTCCGTGAGGGTGCAGGATAAGAATCATCAGAAGCTGTGGCGCAGCCCGATGTCGAGGCCGCTGGAGGAGGCGTTGACACCGGTCGTGGAGCCGTTCAGTGCCACGACAGCGCTGCCCCCATTCTTCACGCGGGCCCAGGTGGCATAAACGGCAGTGCGCTTCGATAGGTTGTGCACGTACCCCAACGCCAATTTTTTGGTCTCCGGCGTACCGACAGCCGTGGATTCGTAAGCCGAGTACGAAGCGCGGATATCGCCGCTGCCCACAGGGAACACCCCGCCGAGCAGCCAGCCCTTGCCGTCGACAGCGCCGGCCCGGTCACGCGTGATCTGGCCCATGACCTTGCCAAAGCCAAAAGTCCACTGGCCGGCGACGTTGTTCTGGCGGACGTTGCCGGTAGCGTATTCGGTGCGGCTCACCGCCACGGCCACGTTGAAAGGCCCGCTTTCCAGGCCAACGCGCACAGCGGCGCCCTTGCCGTCGTCTTGCGTCACCGGCCCCGTGTTGTTCTCGCCCAGGTACGCCTGGACCTGGCCGTAGAAGCCGCCCAGGTTAGGCGGCAGAAGGTAGCCGATACTGTTGGAGGCGCGGGCCGCAGTCGCGCCGGTAATGATGGATCCGATGGTTTGAGTGCTGCCCACGCCGAGCGTGAAGAACGGATCGAATATGGTCAGATTCCAGAACTGGGGCGTGTAGTCACGACCCAGCCGCAGCTCGCCCCAGCCACCGGCCAGGCTCACGGTCGAGCGGCGATTGAACGTCAGGCCCTGGCGGCCAGCGACGGCAGCACCTGTACCCGAGGCCTGGTTGTTGGTGTTGGTGGCGGCGCCTTCGCCGTTGTCGGCGTTCAGGTCGCCCTCCAGCCAGAACGAGGCGGACATGCCGCCCCCCAGGTCTTCAGTGCCGCGAAAGCCCAGGCGCGAGCTGGTCAGGCCAGAGCTCCCTAGCTGGGTCTTGTTGCTCGCACTGCCATGGCCGACTTTCAGGGTTGCATCGACCACGCCGAACAGCGTGACCGTGGATTGAGCAGAGGCAGTGCAGGCAGCGGCCAGTGCGGCCATGGCGATAAGCGACTTTTTCATGAGGGCGTGTCTCCGGGGGTTGTACGTTTTTCCCGCTGATCTCAGCAGGCGAACGATTGTTGATGCCGAGCAATCGTTGGCGTTTGGAAGGAACCGCTGTCCTTGTGCATTTGCTACAGCGGCTCGGGTTTGCCCCTAGCCGACGATCCTGATGGAATGGCTCAATAGGTGGTCGAGCTCACGCCGATGTCGCGCCAATCTTTAGTTACCTTGCGGCGCCTTTAGCAATCCTGCGCCGTTGCAGGGTTACTCCGCAGCAGGTGCTGCCTGCTTGCTAAGAACACTGTGGCTCGCCTCGCTCCATGTGCGGCAGGGCTCCTCGGAACAACCAAAAGGAAAATGACATGAACATGGCTTTGTCGCGTAAATGGTTGGCCGGCGCCGCGCTGCTACTGGCGGTGCACGGGTTAATGGCGCAGAGCCTGCCCACTGCGCGTCCCGAAGAGCTCGGCCTTTCTCCCGAACGGCTGGACCGCATCAGTGCATGGATGAAGGGCGAAATCGCGGCCAAGCGCGTGCCCGGCGCAGTCATCGTGATCGCGCGCAACGGCAAGGTGGGCTACTACGAAACCTTCGGTCTGCAGAATCCGGCGCGGCCCGAGCCGATGAACCGCGACAGCATCTTTCGCATCTATTCGATGACGAAGCCGCTGGTGACGGTGGCAGCGATGATGATGGCCGAGGAAGGAAAGCTCAGGCTCGAGTCGCCGGTGTCCGCCTACATCCCCAGCTTTGCGAACGTCAAGGTCGGCGTGGAAAAGACCGATGCCGCCGGCGTCAAGACGCTGGAGCTGGTACCAGCACGCCGTCCCATCACCGTGCAGGATTTGATGCGGCACACGTCCGGCCTGACCTACGGCTTCTTCGGAGATTCGCTGGTGAAGAAGGCCTATCTCAGCGCCGGCATCGGCGCCATCGAAGGCGGGCTGACGACCGCGGAATTCGCCGACAAACTGGCCAGCGTGCCGCTGCACTACCAGCCCGGCAGCACCTGGGACTACGGCTATTCGACCGACGTGCTTGGCCGTGTGCTCGAGGTGGTATCGGGCCAGAGCCTGCATTCCTTGCTGCGCGCGCGCCTGCTCGATCCACTGGGGATGAAAGACACCAGTTTCTATGTCACCGACGCCGCACGCCAGGCCCGCATTGCCGAGCCGTTGCCGGACGACCGCGACTTGGGGGTCAACTTCGTCATGGGAGATCCACGGGTGGTGGAAAAGCTGGAGTCCGGCGGTGCCGGCATGGTATCCACTGCGAACGACTACGCCCGCTTCCTGCAGATGATGCTCAATGGGGGCGTGCTGGACGGCAAGCGATACCTCAGCCCGAAGACCATCGAGTACATGACCTCCGATCACCTCGGCGCGGGTGTGGCCCTGACGCCCTTGTACCTGCCGGGGCCCGGCTACGGCTTCGGGCTTGGCTTTGCCGTGCGCAAAGTCAACGGCGAGGCTTCCTACATCACGCCGGCCGGCGAATACTACTGGGGCGGCGCGGGCGGCACGTACTTCTGGGTCGATCCCAAGACCAATATGTTCGTGATGCTGATGATGCAGTCGCCCAAGCAGCGCACGCCTTACCGCTCGGTGCTGCGCAACATGGTGTACGGGGCCGTCGAAAAATAGCGCGCCGAATTCATACAGATACCACGGCCACGCCGACCCAATTCCCGCAACACGGGGTGTACTGGAGCTAGTGGCGACGCAAGTGTGTCGGCGGCAGGCCCCAGTACTTTCGGAATGTGTTGGAGAAGTGGGCCAGGTCCGGGAACCCGACGACTGTGCCGATCTCCCCGATCGGCTTGGTCGTGCCTTCAACGAGGTCGCGGGCACGGCGCATGCGCAACTGCAGCGAATACCGAAGAGGTGCCAGGCCGAGCGTCGCCTTGAACGCGCGGTAAAACGCGTGAGGGCTCAGATCAAGCAGCTGCGCCATGGCCGAAAGGGACACGGGGCTATCGAGTTGATCAGTGATGTACTCGTCGATACGGGCCAGTTGAAGGGCGCTCAGCTTACCTCGCGGGGTCTCGCCGGCTTCACCGAAGCGCTCAAGCAAACGAACGGCAAGGGCCATGCCGGCGGGCTCAAGAAAGTCTCTCGGCCGTGCGCCCGGCGCTTTCACGTACTCCAGCAAGGCCCGGCCCATGCTGTTGATCACGCCGTCTGCCTCGCCGAAACAATTGCGCAAGCGGATCGCGGCGTTCGGACAATCATGTCCCGTCGCCTTCATCAGCAGCGCCGGCGTGATACTGAGGTGAACGTTGTGGCCTGGGCCGAAGGTGCGAAAATAGAGAGGCTGGTACGGCGGTGCGATGACCACCTGTCCCGCGGAGTGTTGGCGCACGTCGAGCACTCCCTCGCGCCATTGCACGACCGGAGACGTCGCCGAGTATCGGATGAAAATATCGTAGCGGTTGTTGGGGGGAACGTAGTATTCGTGCGTGACGGCGTGCTGCTCCCACACCAGGAGGTCGCTGTAGCCCAGCGCCTTGCTGTCCGCAGTCACCATGGATCGGATGGTGCGTGCTGGGTCGTCGCCCGGCGCCTCTTCCGCGAGGCGCTTCAGGCGCGACATGTCGATGCTGCGCAAGACCTCCTGGTAGCTGAGTCCGATTTCTTCGGTCTTCACTTGAGCGGACGATAAGCCAGTCGATCGGAATTGAACGAACCGATCCACAGTTCGTTCCCGACCGGCATCGCGATGGAGGCCCCAGTGAAAGAAGTGTTCGCGGGTCCTCGGGCTATTTCCGTGACAGCCATCGACTTCGGGTCGATGGTCGCAACGACATAGCCGCGCGAACACAGGATGCCCGCCAGGTTCTTCGGCGGCCCCCCGCACGATGGCTCGTCATCGATCATTCCGGCCGTGATCAAGCGGCCGTCGCTCGTCCAGCGAATGTTGTCGGGGGCGAACCCCGTGAACTGCGCGACGCGCAGCGGCTTCGCGGTGTCGACGCGCGAGAACACCGTCACTTTTCTTGCCGCAGACGAAACCACATAGAACTCGCGATCGTCGGGCGCTGTCTCGATGCCGTTGTTGGCGGCGAACTCGGTGCCCGGCAGCTGGCGGAAAGCCGGTGTGCCAGGGGCCCAGAGATACACCGCACCCGTCGGTTGCCCGGCAAACGCATCTTCGAATGTCTTGCCAGGCATGAGGAGCACTGTCGCGACGATTGCGCCGTCGCTGAATGCCGCCACGCTATTGGCCGCCAATCCGTCCGGCATGAGGACACAGCCAATCCAGGTGGCCGTTGGTGCGGCGCCGCGGGTGTCGAGTTCGAAGACTTCGATCGATTCCCGCCCTCCGTGGTTGGTGGCGTACAACGTGAAGCGGCCGGCCTCCGCTTTGCGAAGGCTGAGGCCGTGCAGCACCGCCTGCTTGGGGTCGAGCGGGCCAGGGCAGTTGGCAAACTTCGCTTTGTCCAGGCGGCTTGCCGCGGCTCCGGTCGCATAGAGCCCTCGGGCCATCTTTTCCCGGGCATTCACAAGATGCAACCCGCTGCCCGGCGCCATGCCGCTCGCCAGCAGCCATCCCGTGTCCGGAACCAGCACCAGGTCCTCAGGGTTCTGCACACCGCAGATGAAGGAGAGTCCGCCCGCCGGCGCACACGATGCGGGCTGAGCAGGGGCGCTGGAGTGTGCTCCGCCAAAGGCCAGGAAGGCAAGCGCCGCGCTGATGAATGCATGTTTCACTGGTCGACTCCTTGATCTTTCCTTGCGCATCCGTTCCGGATCGGCACCCTGGTTCGAAGGCTGCCGTTAGTCCGGGCAGATGCGCAAAGGCTTGGTTGATGCAATGCTCAGGTCACGACTCCGCTGTAAAGCCGATCTGCTTGATCAAGCGCCGCCATTCGTCGGTATCGGCCTTGATCACGTCGGTCAAAGCCTGCGGGGTGGTCGGCTTCGCGGTCATCGCGAAGGTTGCCAGCATGGCTGTCACTTCGGGTTGCACCAGGACTGTCTGCATGTAGGCAGCAGCACGGCGAACGAGGTTTTGCGGCGTCTTTCCTGGCATGAACAACCCGAACTGCTCCGTCGCCGTGATCGGGTAGCCCTGCTCACGAAAAGTCGGAACATCGGGCAGAAACGAGTTTCGGCCAACCCCCGAGACGGCCAGCATTCGCAGCCTGCCGCTCTTGAGGTGCGGCAGGAAAGCGCCGGCCGTCGAGAAATAACCGGATACCTGGCCGCCCATCAGGTCCTGCAGCCCAGGCGCATCACCACGGTAGCCCACGTGCGTCAGTTCCGTGCCCGACAGCTTGGACAACAGGATGCCGACCAGGTGGGGCGTAGAGCCCGCGGCGGGCGAACCGAAGTTGGCTTTGCCCGGATTTTCCTTGCACCACGCGATGAAGTCCCTGACCCCGCGCACGCTGGCAGGGACCGCGGTTCCGACGGCAAATCCGAATGGGAACGTGCAAACCGTGGTGACCGGTGCCACATCTTCGATGACGTAGGGGAGCTTGCGGTAGGTAAAGGGATAGATGGAGAAAGGCGCGGTCGGGGTCAGCAGGAAGGTGCCGCCGTCTGGCGCGCTGTCCTTGAGCGTCGAGATGGATATCTGCATCGCGGCGCCGGGCTTGTTCTCGACGATGACGTTGTTGGCATAGCCCCCACGCATTCTTTCAGCGAGGCGCCGGGCGATCGCGTCGGTGCCCCCTCCTGGTGGAAAACCGACAAGAATCCTCGCAAGGTCGAGGTTCTGTGCGTGCGCGTAGCGAAGTGGGGCAGCGGCCAATGCTGCGATACCGGCCAGCTGACCGGCGAATTTGCGGCGTGTGGGCATTTCTTGTCTCCTGGATATGAATTGATGTCGATCGATCAGCATTGCGCTCCTCGGTATGCGACGGCGCAGGTGCTTCAAGATTCGGATTCAAGCACCCCCATCTTTCCGTTCTTGCGCTGTCTATCGCTTTCTTGCGCGGGCGCGGGTATGCCCTGATGCTTGTCCCGCTGCTACATCGCACCCGCGTTCGTGGAAACCCTCGTCTGAGCAAGAAGCGGACAGTTCGCGCAGCAACTGGAAAGGCCGTGCGCCGTCTCACGCTGTAATCGCCATGCCTTTGCACAACCGTGTGAAGGGCAAATACGCGCAGTTCAAAAGAGTGGAGACACATATCGTGGTGCAAACCGTTTCGGTCGTCGGTTGCGGGCTCATCGGGGCAAGCTGGGCATTGCACTTCCTGGTGCGCGGACTGGATGTGGTGGCTTGCGATCCATCGGAGGGCGCCGAGAGCCGGCTGCGGGCGTTTGTCGCGGAGCACTGGGAACAGGCGGGCAGGCTTGGTATGCATCCGTCTGCCAATACCGGAAGGCTGGAGTTTCAGGCCGACGCCCAACGAGCAGTAGAGCGCGCCGACTTCGTCCAGGAGAACGGGCCCGAACGAGTGGACATGAAGAGGGAGCTGTTCGCCAAGCTCGACGAGGCCGCGGCGCCCCACATCATCTTGGCCAGCAGTTCTTCTGGCTTGCGGCCGTCGCAGATGCAGGACCTGTGCAAGCACCCGGAGCGCGTGCTCGTCGGGCATCCCTTCAATCCGCCGCACTTGATCCCGCTCGTCGAGGTTGTGGGCGGCCGGCTAACGTCTGCGGACGCAATCTCCTCTGCCATGTCGTTCTACCGCTCCGTAGGGAAGCGACCGATCCACGTGCGCAAGGAGGTGACCGCCCATGTCGCCAACCGATTGCAAGCCGCGGTGTGGCGGGAAGCCTATGGCCTGGTGCAGGACGGTGTGGTCGATATGGAAGACATCGATACGGCGATGTCGCATGGCATCGGGCTTCGCTGGGCTCTGCTCGGCCCATTTGCAATCCAGATGCTCGCCGGAGGTGCTGGAGGCATGCGTCACTCTCTCGACCACCTGGGCGCGTCCCTTGACGGGTGGTGGCAGGACCTTCACCAGACCCGGCTGACGCCGGAACTGAAACAGCTGATTTTCAACCACGCCGAACAGCTGCTTGCGGGCTTTGACCCGGCCGCCGTCGTGCAGGCGCGCGATGAGTTCCTCATCGAACTCATCACGGCGAAAGCGGGTCGGCGAAATCTCCCATAGCAGTCGACAAGACACTTCTCTCAAGAGTCAAACATGCAAGAAACCATCATCATCACCTGCGCGCTAACCGGCGCCGGGCCGCTCTCCAGCAATCCGGCGCAACCGGTCACGCCCGCCCAGATCGCCCAGTCGGGCCTCGAAGCGGCCGATGCCGGCGCCGCGATTCTTCACGTCCATGTTCGAGATCCCGCGACTGGCGAGTTTTCGGGTGAGCTCGCGCTCTACGAGGAAGCCGTGGGGCTGATCCGGGAAAAAAACAAGGACGTGATTCTCAACCTGACTACGGGGCTGGGATCGGGGTTCTACCCGAAGGACCCGATGTTGCCCATGGAAGCGGGCCCCGGAACGCACATCTGGAGCGCAGAGAAGCGCATGGAGCACGTGCTCAAGCTCAAGCCCGAGATCTGCACGTTGGACCTGGTGACCGCACAAGTGTTCGGCGGTGTCGTCATCAGCACGGAGCAGGTGCTCACGCGCATGGCGCACATGGCCCGCGATGCGGGAGTGAAGCCGGAGATCGAACTCTTCGACGCCGGTGACGTCGTGCTTGCGGAGCATCTCATCAAGAAGGGGGCGCTCGATGGTCCCGGCATGTACTCGTTCGTCATGGGGTTGAACTTCACCATTCCCGCGGACCCCGAAAGCATGCTCTACCTGCGCAACCGCCTTCCGGCTGGGGCGCAATGGCAAGGGTTCGGCATCGGCCGCAACCAGTTCCCGATGGCGATGCAGTCGGCGTTGCTGGGCGGGCACGTGCGCGTGGGAATGGAAGACAACGCATACATCGCCAGGGGGGCCTTCGCAAAGAGCAATGCCGAACAAGTGGTCAAAGCACGCCATCTGGTCGAAAGCCTGGGCCCGGCGATCGCTTCACCTGCTCAGGCTCGCGCCATTCTGGGATTGAAGCCCTGACGCGCGAGGGGAGCCACCGGGGACAACTCCAGCATGAGCAGTCCGCAGATTTCCAGCGTGCTTGGATACCAGGTCGCGCAAGCGTCAATCGCCACGCGGGGGCTGTTCGAGCGGTGCGTTGGCGAGCCCCTGCGACTGAGACCCATCGAATACACCATGCTCTGCCTGATTCATGGAAGCTCTGGCATCACGAGTGCGCAGATCGCCAGGTCGCTGGCCATGAGTCCTCCGAACATGGTGACCCGCGTGGTTCTGCTGGAAGAACGTGGATTCGTGGTCCGAAGAGCTTGCCAATCCGATCGCCGGGCGCACACACTCCATGCGACACCGGAAGGCTCACACATTTCTGGCGAAGCAACGCGCCGCTTGCTGGAGGGCGAACTGACCTTGTTTGATAACTTGACGAACGCAGAGCGGCTCTTGTTGGGCGAGCTCTTGAGCAAAATGGCTTCCCGCCGCCACGGTGACAGCTGATCGGTACAGGGTGTCGGGGCTCACAGAGCCAGGAGATTGATATGACGGATTCCATGCTGCACCCCCAAACTCGCGGGCTGCTCCGGCGAATAGAGGATGGAGGGGCGCCGCCTTTGCACGCGCTGGAACCCAATGAAGGGCGCGTCGCATATCGTGACCGAGGTGCGGCCACGCAGCCGTCGCCCCCGGCGGTGGCGCTGTCTCGTCAACTTGTGATGCCCGGGCCGGGCGGCCCCATGGCATTGCGCCTGTACCGGCCGGCCGGCGGCCAGGAGAACCAGGCCCTGCCCGCGCTCGTCTACTTTCATGGTGGCGGCTGGGTCGTCGGGGATCTGGACACCCATGACACCCTTTGCCGGGAACTGGCCAACGGCTCGGGCTGCGCCATCGTCGCGGTGCACTACCGCCTCGCGCCAGAGCATCGCTTTCCCGCCGCGGCAGACGATGCCCTTGCGGCGCTCAAGTGGGTCGCCGGGAATGCACCAGCGCTGTCGATCGATGCTGAACGGCTCGCGGTTGGCGGCGACAGTGCGGGGGGCAACCTCGCCGCCGTGACCGCGCTGGCCGCGCGGGAGGTCGGCGGACTGGGGTTGCGTTTCCAGTTGCTCATCTATCCGGTCACCGACATGCGCCGGGTTGCGCGATCGCATCAGGCGAATGGCCAGGGTTATCTGCTGACCAGCGATGCGTTGGCGTATTGCTGTGGCGAGTATGTGGGCGACGAGAAAGGGTTTCTGGACTGGAGAGCTTCTCCGTTGCTACACAAAGATCACTCGAACCTGCCCCCTGCGTTTGTGCTGACTGCCGGGTTTGACCCGCTGCGCGACGAAGGGGCCCAGTACGCGCAGCGGCTCTCCGAGGCAGGCAGCCGCGCCACCTTGATTTGCTTCGAGCGACAGGTCCATGGCTTCTTCACCATGGGCAAAGTCATCGATGAGGCTGGCGTCGCGGTGCAGCTTTGCGCGGCGCAGTTGAAAGCGGCGCTGCTGCCGCGCTGACTGCGAACCCAGTCTAAATTGACATCTGAACGCGCTTAAGAAAATGAGCCGACTATTCGAGCCCTGGTCGTTGAACAATTTGCGCATGCCCAACCGGATCGTCATTGCGCCGATGAGCCAGTACTCGGCCGAAGAGGGGTCTGCGACCGACTGGCACATGATTCACTTGGGCCATCTGGCCCTCTCGGGCGCCGGACTGATGATTCTTGAAGTGACCGCCGTGTCGCAACGTGGGCGCATTTCGGCGCAGGACCTGGGCCTGTACTCTGATGAGAACGAGGCGGCGCTGGCGCGCGTGCTCGGCGCTGTTCGAGCCCATTCCCCCATCGCGCTGGCTATCCAGCTCTCGCATGCTGGTCGCAAAGGGTCCAGCCGCGCCCCGTGGAACGGCGGCGTGCAGGTTCGGGCTCACGAAACGACTGGCTGGAGAACAGAAGCGCCCAGTGCCATTCCGCACGCAGAGGGGGACGACCTGCCCATGGCGCTGGACTCCGAAGGGTTGCGTCGCGTTCGCGATGAGTTCGTGGAGGCAACACGCCGCGCCGCGCGTTTGGGATTTGACGGAATCGAGGTGCATGGCGCGCACGGCTATCTGCTGCATCAGTTCTTGTCGCCCATAGCGAACAAGCGCGAAGACGCTTACGGCGGCAGCGTGGAGAACCGCATGCGCTTTCCATTGGAGGTGTTCGACGCCGTACGTGGCGCGTTTCCAGCCGAGAAGCCAGTTTGGATGCGTATCTCTGCGACCGACTGGGTGCCCGGTGGATGGGACATCGACGGGACGATAGCGCTGTCGCACGCGTTGAAGTCACGCGGCTGCGCCGCCATTCACGTTACCACCGGCGGTGTTTCACCTGCACAGGCCATCAAGCCCGGGCCGGGCTACCAAGTACCCTACGCGCAAAAGGTGAGGTCCGAAGTGGGGCTGCCTACGATAGCGGTGGGCATGATCACCGAGCCGGAGCAGGCAGAGGCGATCATCGCGAAGGGCGAAGCGGATGCCGTGTCTCTGGCCAGGGCGATGTTGTATGACCCGCGCTGGCCCTGGCACGCGGCCGCGAAACTTGGCGCGCATGTCCACGCCCCAAAACAGTATTGGCGTTCGCAGCCTCGGGAGCACGAGAACTTGTTCAGGATGAAGTGAGCTTCGGACAACGATAGGCTCGAGTGCCGTGAGGCGGAGGAGCCCCTCGCTCCCGACAATCGGCCCTCATTTCACCGGCCCACCCTCATGAAAACACTCGCTGCTATTTTCGCCCTCGCGCGGGGACTTGCATCTCCCTCGTTCGCCGCAGCCAAGGATTGGGGCGGTTTCGAAGTTGAAGCGCTCAAGAATCATCCGGACGGCAAGCCCGTCGTCATGCTGAATCTCATCAAGTTCCGCGCCAAGTCACTGGATGGCAACGGCACCGGCCTGGATGCCTACACCCGCTACACCGCGGTGGCCATCCCCATGACGCTGCAGCGCGGCGGCAAAACGATTTGGCTAGGCAAGGTGGACCATTCTGTGCTGAACCAGGGCAGCGACGTCAATTGGGATGTGGCTTTCGTGGTGGAGTATCCGAGCCGTGCGGCATTCATCGACATGGTCACGCACAAGGACTACCGGAAGGCCAATCTCGATCGCGAGAACGGCGTCGAAAAGCAGATCGTTCTGGCCAACACCACGGCGGGGATATCGATGGTTCAGTCCCAGCCGGCGACCCCTGGCACGGGCGCAACCACAGCACCGTGATGGCCGAAGGCCCCTTCGGCGCTTCAATCACTTCACCGACGAGTACCTGTGGTGCCAGCAGCCGGCGGATCGCTGCGCGCGTACAACCCAGCGAGGACACCGCGCAGCCACTGGTGTCCAGGGTCCGTGGCCTGCCTGGCATGCCAGTGTTGCTTGACCGGGTAGCTCGGCACTTTGAACGGCAGTTCCAGCAGCTTCACGCTGCCGCCCGCGGCCATCAGCACGCCGGCGCGCCGCGGTAGGGTACATAGGTAGTCGGTCGCGCCGATGATCGTCGCCAGACCCAGGAAGCTCGGAATCCGTACGCTGACGCGCCGGCGCACTTTCAGCCGCTCGAGGGTCCGGTCAAGCAGTTGGTGCCCCGTGCCCGAAGTCGCCACGACCGCGTGCGACTCGAGTTCATATTGCCGGCGAGTGATGCCCTCGCCCACCCGGGGATGGCCGCGCCGCGCGAGGCAGACAAACTCTTCTTCGAACAGCAACTGCTGGAAAAACTGCTTCTCCAGAGAAGTCACGAAGCCGACGGCGAGGTCCAGCTCGCCCGCTTCGAGCGACTTGTGGATTTGCATGTCGATCGTGCTGACCTCCACCCGCACGTGCGCAGCGACCTCGTTCAGGCGATTAAGCAGCATGGGCAGGATCACGGTCTGGCCCACGTCGGTCATGCTGATCCGGAAAACACGGTCCGAATCGGCGGGCACGAACTGCAGCCGGTAAGACATCGCCGCCTGCATTGCGACGATGGCATCGCGCACGGTCGACGCCACTCCCTGCGCCAGCGCGGTGGCCTCCATGCCCGCTGCCGTGCGGACGAACAACGGGTCGTTGAAGTGCGTCCGGAGCCGTCCGAGCGCCAGGCTTGCGCCGGGTTGCGACATTCCAAGCCGCTCGCCGGCCCGCGACAGGCTGCCCGTCTTGAACACCTCATCGAAGAGCAAGAGCAGGCGCAGATCGATGTTTTCCATTTCGAATCCTTATGCCAGCTATACGAACCATTTTATTGGCTTATCGGTCTGCGGCCTCTAGATTCAGGGCATCCGAATCCTTAGGAGACACTTTTGAAGATCTGCCGCTTTGATGACAACCGCCTGGGAGTGCTGGACGGCGACGACGTGCTGGACGTCAGCACCGTGCTCGAGCAACTTCCGGCCTGCCGCTACCCCTTGCCTCGTCACGACTTGCTGGTCGCCGAGCTGCAGCGGCTTGCGCCCGCCATCGAAGCCGCGAAGCCGCATGCCAGGCGCATTCCTGTGAACACCGTGCGGCTGCTGTCGCCGGTCGCCAACCCCGGCAAGATCGTTGCGGCGCCGGTGAACTACACCAAACACCTGCAAGAGGTGCTTGGCGACGCCAACCTGCACCACGACAACCAGATCAACCACATCGAACGCGCGGGCCTGTTTCTCAAGGCCGTGAGCTCGCTGGAGGGCATGAGCCGCGGCGTGGAACTGTGCCACCCCGAACGCCGAAGCGACCCGGAACTGGAACTCGTCGCGGTGATCGGACGCACCTGCAAGAACGCCAGCGCCGCCGATGCGCTAGGTTACGTGGCCGGCTACTGCGTTGGCCTCGACATGACGATCCGCGGTCCCGAGGAACGCAGCTTCCGCAAGTCGCCCGACACCTATTGCGTGCTCGGCCCTTGCCTGGTGACGGCGGACGAACTGCCCGACGCCGGCGCGCTCGACATGACGCTGCACGTCAACGGCGAAATCCGCCAGCGCGCCAACAGCCGTGACCTGATCCTCGGCGTTCCGCAACTGATCGCGCTGGCGTCCAGCTTCTACACGCTGCATCCCGGTGACCTGATCTACACCGGAACGGCCGAAGGCGTCGCGGCAATCAAAGCGGGCGACCGGATGCTGGCCCACATCGATCGGATCGGCACGCTCGACGTCCGCATTCTGGAGCAAGCCCAATGAACGCTGTCGCCTCTGCCTCGTCACCGGTGCTCGTGGCTGGCGGCGGTATCGGCGGCCTGGCGGCCGCCCTGGCGCTGACTCGCCAGGGCTTTGATGTCAAAGTTCTCGAGCAGGCAGTGCAACTCGGCGAGATTGGCGCCGGCATTCAGCTGGGTCCCAATGCGTTCGCGGCATTCGACGCGCTCGGCGTGGGCGATGCGGCGCGCAGCCGGTCCGTCATCACCGACGAGCTCCTGCTTCTCGACGCGATCGACGAGACCTCGGTCGTGCGCGTGCCCACAGGCCGGGAATTCCAGGATCGCTTCGGCAACCCCTATGCGGTGATCCACCGGGCCGACGTGCACAAGTTGCTGCTGGAAGGCGCCGAGCGCACGGGGCGGGTCGAGCTTGGAACGGGGGTGACAGTGGTGCGAGTGGAGCAAGACGACACGGGTGTCACCGTTCATGACAGCCAGGGCCGCACGCATCGCGGCATCGCGCTGATCGGAGCCGACGGCGTCAAGTCGGCCGTTCGCCGGCAGTACGTCGGCGACGAAGCGCGCGTTTCCGGGCACGTGGTTTACCGCGCGGTCGTCGACAAGAAGGACTTTCCGGCCGAACTGCAGTGGAACGCCGCCAGCATCTGGGTGGGGCCGGACTGCCACCTGGTGCACTACCCGCTGCGCGGCGGCGAACAGTACAACGTGGTCGTCACCTTCCACAGCCGCGAGAAGGAGGAGTGGAGCGTGCGCGAAGGCAGCCGCGACGAAGTGCAGAGCTACTTCGACGGCATCTGCGCCAAGGCCCGGCAGCTGATCGACCTGCCGCGGGACTGGAAGCGCTGGGCCACCGCCGACCGCCACCCGATCTCGCAGTGGGTCTTCGGGCGCGCCGCGCTGCTCGGCGACGCCGCCCACGCCACGCTGCAATATCTTGCCCAGGGCGCCTGCATGGCGCTTGAGGACGCCGTGACGCTTGGCGAGGCGCTGCGTGCCAGCGACAACGACTTCACGCGGGCGTTCGCGCTGTACCAACGCTCGCGCACGGTTCGCACCGCACGCGTCGTGCTGTCGGCGCGCGAGATGGGCCACATCTTTCATGCCAAGGGCCTGGAAAGGCTGGTGCGCAACGAGCTGTGGAAGGGCCGGTCACCGGCGCGCCTGTTCGACGCGATGGAATGGCTGTACGACTGGAACGCAGGCAACTGCCTGCAAGAAAGGCGCGTATGACCGAGTTAGGCCGACTGGAGGACTTGCCCGCGGACTACCGCGAGGCCCTCGCCCGGCAGAACCTGGTGCCGCTGTGGCCCAGCCTGCGCGCCTTGCTGCCGCCCGACAAGCCGCAGTTGCGCACGCAGCCGACGCACTGGTCCTACAAGGCCCTGCGGCCGCTCTTGATGCGGGCGGGCGAGCTCACGCCGATGGAGAAGGCCGAGCGCCGGGTGCTGGTGTTGGCCAATCCCGGCCACAGCCTGGAAAAGATGCAGGCCAGCGCGGCCATCTACGCAGGGATGCAATTGCTGCTGCCGGGAGAATGGGCGCCCGCGCATCGCCACACGCCCAATGCCGTGCGCATGATCGTCGAGGGCGACGGCGCCTACACGACGGTGGACGGCGAGCGGCTGCCGATGAGCCGCGGCGACCTGATCCTCACGCCGAATGGCCTGTGGCACGAGCATGGCCACGAAGGCAGCCAGCCGGTCGTGTGGCTCGACGTGCTCGACGTGCCGATCGTGTACTACCTCGAGGCCAGCTACCACATCGACGGCCCGCGCCAGGCGGCACAGCCCGAACAAGCCGTGTACCGCAGTGCCGGCATCGTCCCCACGCCGTTCTTCGAGCGTCGACAGCGCGACTATCCGATGCTGCGCTACCCATGGGCGCAAGCCCGTGCCGCTCTGGAAACCCTGGCCGCGGCCGAGCCCGGCCAGGAACCGGTCCAGATCGCCTACGTCAACCCGGAGACCGGGGCCGATGCCCTGGCCATTCTGGGCTTCTACGCGCTGATGCTGCGGCCCGGCCAACGGCTTGAGCTGCCGGTGCGCTCGCCCGCGGCGGTCTTCCATCTGATCGAAGGATCGGCGCAGGCGCAGATCGGGCCGCAGCGGTTTGTGCTGCGCGAAGCCGACACCTGCTGCGCGCCGGGCTTTACCGCCGTGACGCTGGCCAACGAATCGACCGACGCGCCCGCCTTTCTGTTCATTGCCGACGAGACACCGCTGCACCGCAAGCTCGGTTTGTACGAGCGCCGAAACCCTTAACCAGGAGACTTCCAACATGACCCGACCTTCCACCCTGCTGCTGGCCGCTATTGCGCTGAGCGCTGGCCCGCTGGCCTTCGCGGCCGACGCGTTCCCCAGCAAGCCGATCACCATCGTCACACCGTTCTCCGCGGGCAGCGGCCCCGACGCAGTGTTGCGGCTGATCGCCGACAAGCTGGGCAAGACCTGGAACCAACGCGTGCTCATCGAGAACAAGCCCGGCGCCGGCGGCTTCATCGCCATCGACACGGCCAGGCGCGCAGCGCCCGACGGCTACACGCTGCTGCAGCTCGACAGCGAGCACCTTGGCGCGCTGCCGCACCTGTACAAGGCTCGCGGCTTCGAGCCGCTCAAGACCTTCGAGCCGGTCGCCGCGCTGTTTCGCACGCCGTTTCTCGTGGCGGTTCCGACCGACTCGAAGTGGAAGTCGATGGGCGACCTGGTGGCCGGCGCCAAAGGCCTGCCAGGCGGGGTGAGCTTCGGCTCCTGGGGCGTGGGCAGTCCGGGGCACCTGGGCGCCGAACAGTTGGAAGTGCTGACTGGCGTGCAAATGCTGCATGCCCCCTACCGCGAGGTGTCGCAGCTGTACACGTCGGTCGCGTCAGGCGAGCTCGCCTGGGCGTTCGCGACCATCCCGTCGAGCCAGGGTCTCTACAAGGCGGGCAAGCTGCGTTATCTGGCGGTCGCGGCGGGCAAGCGCATCCCCCAGATGCCCGACGTGCCGACAGTTGCCGAGGCCGGCGGACCTGCCGGGCTGGAGGTGAACTCGTTCGCCGTGCTGGTGGCGCCGCGCGCCCTGCCGGCGGACGTGCGCGCCAAGATCAACGCCGACGTGCAGAAGGCAATGGCCGACCCGGAGGTGACGTCGCGTTTCGAAGCCTTCGCATTCGAAGCGCTCTCGTGGTCGCCCCAGGAGATCGAGCGCCAGGCGTCACTGAAGTCGCGCACCTACGCAGAGCTCGTGAGACGCAAGAACATCACGCTCGATTGAGAGCAGACTGGGGTAAACACTTGGTCCATATGAGCGATCGATGTCCATCGGGTCGCCAGTAGATTGTGGGCAGACCGCTACCTACCGGAGACAAGATGGACCCAGTTGCCGAAATAGAGCGCCGCCCGGCCGCAGCGACCGGTGCGAGCGGCCACCCTGAACTCGTTGCCCGACGTCCGCCGTCTGCCCCCATGCTCACCGACATTGCCTGCTGCGCCGCGATGCTCCTGACGGGTCTGGCCGGGTGGGCCTTGCTTCTCGATCGGGTCTGTCAGGTTGCCGGCGTCCGGTAACCCAGCGATCCAATCACTTCCCGCGCCCCGTCTGCCGACAGAACCAAAACTGAACCGAAAGAATTGAACATGAGCACAAACCGTGGAGTCGCTTACGTCAAGCAGGGCGTCGTCGAAGTGCAAGGCATCGAATTCCCCGAGCTGGTGGACCCGCGTGGACGCACGATCAACCATGGCGTGATTCTGAAAGTCGTATCGACGAACATCTGCGGCTCGGACCAGCACATGGTGCGCGGCCGCACCACGGCGCCGGCCGGGTTGATCCTCGGACACGAAATCACGGGCGAGGTGATTGAACTTGGCCGCGATGTCGAGACGCTGCGCAAAGGCGATCTGGTGTCGGTTCCGTTCAACGTGGCCTGCGGCCGATGCCGCACCTGCAAGGAACAGCACACCGGTGTGTGCCTGACAGTGAATCCGGCGCGCGCCGGAGGCGCTTACGGCTACGTGGACAAGGGTGGATGGGTCGGTGGGCAGGCTGAGTACGTGCTGGTGCCCTACGCCGACTTCAACCTGCTGAAGTTCCCGGACCGTGAACAGGCGCTGGCGAAGATCCGCGACTTGACCTGCCTGTCGGACATCCTGCCCACCGGCTATCACGGGGCCGTGACCGCTGGTGTCGGTCCCGGCAGCACTGTCTATGTGGCGGGCGCGGGTCCGGTGGGCCTGGCCGCTGCTGCCTCGGCGCAGTTGCTGGGAGCGGCCGCGGTCATCGTGGGTGACGTCAACCCGGCGCGACTGGCGCACGCGCGCAGCGTCGGGTTTCTCACGGCTGACCTGTCGCAGGACGCGGCGCTTGCGGACCAGATCGAACAGATCCTCGGCGTGCCCGAGGTCGACTGCGCCATCGATGCGGTGGGCTTCGAGGCGCGCGGGCATGGTCACGAAGGCTCGCAACACGAGGCGCCGGCGACCGTACTGAATTCTCTGATGGAAGTCACCCGAGCATCCGGCAAAATCGGCATCCCGGGCCTGTACGTCACGGACGATCCGGGCGCGGTGGACGAATCGGCCAAGCGCGGCGCGCTGAGCGTGCGGCTCGGCCTGGGCTGGGCCAAGTCGCACAGCTTCTTCACGGGCCAGACTCCCGTCATGAAATACAACCGTGCCCTGATGCAGGCCATTCTTTGGGACCGCAT
This sequence comes from Ramlibacter sp. WS9, assembly GCF_003797765.1. Taxonomy (GTDB): domain Bacteria; phylum Pseudomonadota; class Gammaproteobacteria; order Burkholderiales; family Burkholderiaceae_C; genus Ramlibacter. The sequence goes on from NZ_RKMB01000010.1 coordinate 159,375, forward strand.
CAAGATCGCGCATATCGTGGGTGTGGAAGTGATCTCGCTGGACGACGCACCCCGGGGCTACGCCCAGTTCGACTCGGGCGTGGCTAAGAAATTTGTGATCGATCCGCACGGCATGCTCGCAAAGGCCACCTGACCTTTAGTTACCCAGGCCGCGCATGAACTCGGCTGGCCGCTTGCGCACGCTCACAGCGCGGGCTGTGAGCGTCGACGGCGACCCAGTCCACGAAGTGGCAACCGGGGGCTCAGGCCACAACGACGCTGTCAGCGAATGCCAGGCGCGGTCCACGCGGACGGTTGCCCGATGGATCACCCCAGCCGAGATTGACCAGGAAGTTGGCCTTCCAGCGCCCATCGGGAAAGAACGCCTCGTTCAGCACGGCCGGGTTGAAACCGCTCATCGGCCCGGCGGCCAAACCGAGTGCGCGGGCTGCAATGATCAGGTAGGCGCCTTGCAGGGCGCTGTTGCGGGTCGCGGTGTCCGCACTCAGTCCCGCGTTGTTGGCGAACATGTCGCGCGCGCCGGGGTTGGCGGGAAACTGCGTGGGCATGTGCTCGAAAAATGCAGTGTCGTAGGCGACGATGGCCACCACAGGCGCCGCCATCGTCTTCTCGACGTTGTTGGGCATCAGTGCCGGCTTGAGCTTTTCCCTGGCCTCGGCGGTGCGCACAAAGACCACGCGGCCGGGCTGCGTGTTCATGGACGTCGGGCCCCACTTGTACAGGTCGTATAGCTGGTGCAGCATGTCGTCGCCGACCGGGTCGGACGTGAACTTGTTGAAAGTGCGCGCTGCCAGAAAAATCTGATCCAGGGCGGCCGAGTCGAGAGCTTTGGTCATGTTGCAGGTGGTTGCGGGTTAGGGCGCGGTATGCGCCGTTTCAGAACATGGTGTTGGTGTTGGCGGCCTGCTCGGGCACAGGCTGAATCACGTCCCAATGCTCGGCGATGCGGCCGCCTTCAACGCGAAAAATGTCGACGATGGCTGAAACGCGCCCGTCCGGACCGGGCGCGCGTACGTGCAGCCACACCAGGTCGCCGTCGGCGGCGACGCGTCGAATGTCTACCTGGGTCTTGGGTGCGCCCGCGAAGATCTTCTCGAACAATAGCCGCACGGGCGCGCGCCCAGTGGGCACCATCGGGTTGTGCTGGATGTAGCCTTCAGCCAGATATCGGTCGATCGCGGAAACGTCTTTGTCGCCGAATAACTGCTGGTAAAACCGCAGCACCAGTTCCTTGTTCTGGGTGGCCTGGGCGTCGCCGGCAAACGCGGGCGCGGCGCACAAGGCCAAGACCAGCGCCAGGGCGCCGCTCGACAGTCGTTTCATTGCTCTGCTTCTGATAACAATGGTTTCTTGCATGATCAGTCTCTTGCTGTTGCGATCGACAACTCGATCTGGTCCACGTAAATGCTTTCGGTTTCGATCGCGATCCCACGCTCGGCACTGCCGTATTGCGGATGGGACACGCGCAGCGTGAAAGCGCCGCTGCCGGGGGCCACTGCGTCGAACTTGAAATCGCCAAAGGCGTCTGTCAGCGCGCTGGCCGCAGCCGTGCCTGACGGCAGCAGCTCCACCTGGGCGCCTTCCACGCACTCGATGCGCCCGTCGATCGCGGCGGTAACGCTGCCGCCGATGAAGCAGTGGTCGGCACGATGCAGGTTCTTGTAGTACACCCGCGGCTTCGATCCGATCTCGGGCTTGAGTGTTCGCAGCCCCTCGGCCTGCACGCGCTGCGCCATGTGCGCGTCACTCAACTTCGCGGCTTCGATTGCCTGGGTCGGGCACACGGCCATACAACGCGGGGCCGCCGCGCCCGTGTCCAGCAGATGCGCGTCGAAGAACCAGTTCTGCGGCAACTGCTCCTGCGCGTTCCAGACGATGGCTCCGTAGGGGCAGGCGTCCACCAGGTCGCGCCGGCCGCGCGCCATGATGGGATCGATGATGACGATGCCATCGTCTCGCTTCCTGACCGACCCGTCGCTGCCTGCTTTCACGCAGGGCGCGTCGTCGCAGTGGTTGCACATCGTCGGCACATAGGCCGCGTCTACCATGGGCGTGACGCCGCGCACCGTGCGCTCGATATGGATCACGCCACGACCCTGGGGTGCATGGGGTGCCGAATAACCGGGAAAGTCGTTGCCCACCAGTTCGTCCTTGGCGGCCACGACGCAGTTGCCGCAGTTGTGGCACTCGGCTACGTCGATGATGAGGTTCCACTTCATGCCGGGACTCCCATGGGAACGTCGGCCGGCGCTGCAGCGGCCGCCGGCGGCTGCACCGCCCACGGCTGCACCGCCCACGGCTGCACCTGCACCATGCAGGAATTGGGCGCCATGCTGTGCGTTCCCTGCATCTGCGAGCGTGACGAGGTCAGCGTATTCATGCTGCCGCCGATGTCGACGGTCTCGCCATTGATCTGGACCGGCGTGTACTCCGCGCTGGACTCGAAGGACTTGACCACACCGGACACCACCATGCCGGAGACGTCAGCCGCGCAGATCACCGCGCCGCGATCGTTGAACACCTTGACCAGGCTGTGGTGTGCGATGCCGCGCGTGGCGGCGTCGTGTGCATTCATGCGCAGCAACCAGTAGTAGTGGCCACCGACGCACACGCGGTGGTCCTGGATGTCGTTGATGAAGCTGCCCTTGCCATCCACGTTGGTGTGAAAGCTGTAGCGCGAGTGCGTGGCGATCATCTGCAGCGGAAAGCGGGTGGCCATCTCGCTGCGCGGACCTTCCCACGAGGGGATGTAGCGGTTGAGCACCGGCCGCTCGGGGTTGTGCGGGTCGGAGCGTTTCAGCGTTTCGGGCATGAACTCCAGCTTGCCGCTGGGTGTCTGCAGGCCCTTGCCGAACTCGGCCGAATACTGCGATGGCAGGGGTATGGCCTCGGCGATGTCCTTGGGCCGGTCTTCGGCAAACCAGCGGAACTGCGCCGCCGGTCGCATGGCCGGGTCTTCGGCCGGCACGACGTAGTAGCCCCGCTTGCAGAACTCTTTCCACGAGATGCGCTTGGCCGCGTCGGACGAATCGAAAACGCGCTTGGCCCAGTCCAGCTCGCTGCAGCCTTCGGTGAACATGGCGCCCAGCCCCAGGCGCGTGAGGATGTCGGTGAAGATCTGATAGTCGGACTTGGATTCGCCCAGGGGCTCGATGCATTTGTGCTGCAGCGCGATGACGCGGTGGTTCACGCTGTTGAAGCCGTGCGGCAGGTAGCCGCCGCCCGAACACCATTCGCCGATGTCGAAGCGCTCGAACTGCGTGCACGACGGCAAGATCACGTCGGCGAACTGCGCCTCGCCCTCCATCCAGATCGACTGGTTCACCACGAACTCGATACTCTCGTGGCGGTAGGCATCGACCATGCGGTTCGATTCGGTGAGCGTGCTGAACCAGGAGCCGCCGTACTTGTAGATCATGTGAACGCGCGGGTAGCCCGGCATGGGGTACTCGAAGGGCGCGAACTGGATCTCGGTGGCGATGCCGTCCCACAGGTAGCCGGTGGCCCTGCCCTGGATGATGGCTTCTGGAAACTTCTGCTTCGGGATCAATTGCCGCACCGGATTCACGGTAATGACGTGCGGCATCTTTTGGTAATTGTTGACGGCGTTGCCGTTCCATTGCAGGTCGCCCGAGATGCCGCCGTCGGCGTAGCCTGGGAAGTAGAACTCGTGGTCGACCGGCGCGCCGGCTCCCAGGTTGCCCATGTTGACGCCCGGCTTGCCCAGGCCCTGCATCGCCATCATCATGACCATGCAGCGCGCCCATTGCGCGCCGGTCGCGCCGCGGCCCGCGCCACCGAATCCACCGCCGGCCGCGCCCGCCGACAGGTAGGTCTTCTTGCCGCCCCATAGCCGCGCCAGGGCACGCACATCCTTGGCCGGCACGCCGGTTTCCGGCTCCTGCCACTCGGGCGTCTTGGCGACGCCGTCGTCCACGCCCAGCAGATGGTCGCGCCACTCACCGAAGCCGGTGGTCCGGCTTTCGACATAGGCCTTGTCATACAAGCCCTCGACAACCCAGACCTGCATGATCGCCAGCGCCAGCGCCGCATCGGTGCCGGGCTTGATCGGAATCCAGCGCCCGCCCAGCCACTGCGCCGTGGGGTTGAAGTGCGGATCGATGTGGACGAACTCCATGCCGAGATCACGCGCCCATTGCCGGCGCTGCGTGCCCTCGTGGCCGTCATACGCCGAGTGTGTGCTTTCGGGGTCGCTCGACCAGAACACCATGACTTCGGCGTTCTGCAGGCAGTCCTCGATGAGGCCGTAGCTACCGGCCACGCCCACGCGCTGGGCCTGGCCCCAATGGTGCATGGCGCCCCAGTACCAGCCTTCCCAGCTGTCGGGGTTGGCCGCCACCCGCGTGAAGCCGACCAGGTTGCCGAAGCGCAGCAGCGAACTCAGGTAGTAGCCGACGTTGCCCCATTGGTGGTGCGAACCGTGGCTGATCGTCATCGAGCCGGCGCCATGCACCTGGCGCTGTCGCAGGATCTCCTTCGTGACGATATCCAGCGCTTCGTCCCAGCCGATGCGCACGTAGCCGCTCTTGCCGCGGTTCTGGGGGTTGCGTTCGCCATTGGGATCGAAGTCGACCCGCTTCATCGGGTGCAGGATGCGCTTGTCGGAGTACACGGCGGATTTGAGCGCCAGCGCGTGCGGCGCGACCGTGGCCACGCGGCGCGGCGTGAAGCGCCGGCCCCGCGCGAGGATGGTCCAGCTCGCGGCATCGCTGCCATCCAGCTCGATGGGGGTGAGCCGGACAATGCGGCCGTCCTTCACATGCACGAACAGGGGGCCGCCGTTGGTCAGCATGGTGTAGCGCGTGCAGCCATCGGGCATGCCCGTTCCCATCTTCAGCCCCGAGGTCTGCGACAGGTTCATCAGCTGCATGAACCACACGCACAAATCGTCCGGCCCGATGACCATGACTTTGAAGTTCTTGGCGGCGTGGACGACTTCGCCCATGTCCGGGTTGGGCCGCATCATGGTGAGCGCCGTGTCCACGTCCTTGAACACCATGCGCATGGCCGGATTGGGATGCAGCCCCGCCGCCGACTTGACCTTACCCCCGGTGATGGTGAAGTGCCGGCCGATGCTGCCGTCCTTCAGCTGAATCTGCACCACCGCATCCCGGCGCTTGAGGAAGGCACGGAACGCCGGGCGGCGCGCCGCCTTGTTCAGCATGGGCGCCAGGGCGAGCAGGATGGTGCGGAAGATGGTGCGCTTCATCACAGTTTCACGCGGGCTCGACGGCGACCGTGTTCTCGATATGTCCCAGCTTGTCGATCTCGACACGGACCACATCGCCCGGCTGCAGGAACTTGCCCAGCGCGATGCCGACGTTGGCGCAGGTTCCGGTGGCGATCAGGTCGCCGGGCTCCAGCGTCATCACCTGCGAGAGGTGGTGGATTTGCTGCCAGATGTTGTAGATCATGCCGCCGGTGCTGGCCTGCTGGCGCAGCTCTCCATTGACCCAGAGCTTCATGTCCAGGGCGTGCGGATCGGCAATCTCGTCGGCCGTTGTGATCCAGGGGCCGATGGGGCCGTGCGAGTCGAAGGACTTGCCCAGCGTGAAGGTGGGACTCTGGAACTGCCAGCTCCGACCTGTGACATCGTTGGCCACGAAGTAGCCGCCCACCACAGAGCGGGCATCTTCCTCGCTGACGTAGCGGCAGCGCTTGCCGATCACCACGCCCATCTCGGCTTCGTAGTCCATCTTGTCCTCCACACGCGGCTTGTAGATGGGGTCGTAGGGGCCGGTGATGCAGCTGACCTGCTTGTTGAACCAGAGCTGGTTCTTCGGAATGGCAATGCCGGCGCGGGCAGCTTCTTCGGCGTGGTCGTGGTAGTTCATGCCGATGGCCAGGTACTTCTGCGCGTCGGGGATGGGCGCAAGCAGGCGCACGTCCTTCAGCGGCACAGCGGCTGACGATTGCTCCAGCGCGAGGTCGAGCCGGTTGAGCAGCGCCTGGCCGCCCGCGAGCAGCTCGCGGATGGTGGCGGGCGCGGCCGCGTCGAGGTGGGCGATGGCGACAACGCTGTCTGCGCGAATGACGCCGATGCGCGTTTCACCTTGGTATGTATAGCGGGCAAGTTTCATGGAGTCCTCAGGAAAAGAATTCGGGTGTCAGCGGCGGGGCCCACTGCCGCAGTTCGTCGTTGCTGATGGGCGCGTGGCCCACCGGCGTGTGGTCGTTGACCAGGTCGCCGTCGGTCCAGTGTTCGATCTTGTTGCCGAACGGATCGCGCCAGTAGTCGAAGATCTGGCTGCCCTGGATGTGGCGGCCAATGCCCCAGGCATGCGCGTAGCCCTTGGCGCGCAGGTACTCGCCGCCCTGCGCGACGTCGTCCAGATCAAGCACCTCGAAGGCAGCGTGGTCGAAGCGCGCCTGGCCGTCCGGCGAGGTGATCAGCGCCACTGTGTGGTGATCGGTCCAGTCGTCGCCCAGCCCGCAGTGCATGAAGGCGGCGATGGTGTTGCCCTCCGCCCCCGCCCAGTAGGTGTCGGAGGCCCGCAGGCCCAGCAGGTCGCGGTAGAAGGCCTGCGATGCGTTGAAGTCAGGCACCAGCACGGCGATGTGCCCGAGGCGCATCACCGATGAGGGTTGGGGCTTGAGCCGGATGGCCTGGCCGAAGCGCTTGCGCCCGCTGGCCGGGTTGGCCGCCAATGGCTCGCGCACGGGGAGGGGCGCATGCTCGGCCTGGCCGTGGATCACGTCGACCTGGAAGCCGGCGGGGTCCTGCAAGCGCACGCGCTTGCCGCCGCCGGGCTCGGGGTTGTCCTCGACCTTCACGCCCAGGTGCGAAGCCAGCTGGTCCAGGTCGGTGGCGCTACGCGCGAGCAGCCCGAAGCCCAGCGGCCTGTTGCTCTCGCCCAGCTCGCTGATGTGCGAATGGCGCAGAGACCCGGCCGTGCGCATGTACAGCGCGCTGGCCGTTCGGTCGGCCCGCTGCAGGCCGAAGTCGCTGAGGAAGGTTTCCATGGCGGCCAGGTCGGTGACCTGGTAGCGCACGAAGGCAATGTCCTTGACGGTGATCATGGGGATAGCTCCTGAATGAATGGTTAGCGGCGGAAGCGGCCTTCTGGCGTGACGATGGCCATCTCGACGAAGCGTGAGCCGCGCCGGTCGCCGCCTTCGAACTGGACGCGGTAGCCGCCGGCATCGAACGGCTTCGCTTCAAGGGCGGCGATCAGGCCGCGCCGCGTCGGATCGCGGCCGCAGCGGCGCAGCGCTTCGGCCAGGAAGCGGGCGTAGATGAAGCCTTCGAGCCCCGCATAGCTGGGCTGCAGCCCAGGGCCGGACTCGGCCAGCAGCCGCTGGTAGTCGGCGACAACCGGCAGCGACGCCGTGAACGGATGCGGGACCACTTGCGACACCACCACGCCGGCCAGCTCACCCGCCGGGCCGCCACCCGCCAGCAATTGGGCTCCGGCTTCACTGGTGACGTAGAACTGGGGCTGGCAGCCGCTGGCCCGCGCTGCGCGGATGGTCGCCATCGCATTGCGGGCGTCGAGCACGAGCACCAGGGCGAGCGGCTTGCTGCCGCAGGCTGTCTTGACGGCTTGCGCGATGGCCGCGGCTCCGCCGGCCGGCGGCATGCGCACCAGCGCCGTGGGCCTCAAGGCAAGGCGCGCCAGCTCGGTGCGGATGCCGTCGAGCCCGGCACGGCCGAGGGCGTCGTCCTGGGCGATGATGGCCACCTCGCTCAGGCCTACCGCGTCCAGCTGCAGCACCATGGCCGCGGCCTCTTCGCGCGCGCCGGCGCGCAGGTTGAACACGAGCCGCCGCGGCGGCTCGCGCAAGGTTTCGGCACTGCTCGCCACGCCGACCAGCGGTACGCCTTCCTGTTCCACCAGCGGCAGCACGGCTTCGATGGCGCCCGCCCCGTGGTAGCCGGTAAGCGCCAGCACGCCCGCCTGCAGCAGTGCACGTGTGTTCGCCAGCGCCCGCGCCGGATCACCGGCGTCGTCCTTGACCAGCAGCTCGATCTCGCGCCCGCCCAGGCCACCGGCGGCATTGGCCTGCGCGAATCCCAGCTTCAGGCCGCGTTGCAGCTCGGTGCCATAGGCCGAGAGCGGGCCGGTCAGCGGCGCGGACATGCCCAGGGAAATCTTCTGGGCCGTGACGCCGGGCTCCGCCGTTGCCGGCAGGGCCGCACATCCCGCCAGCGCGCACAGCATGCATGCGACCCGCCGGTTCCAGGTTGCAAGCCGGTTCATGCTGCTGCCTCTGCCTTGGTTCGCGGCGAAACCAGTTCGGCCGTGGGCTCACCGGCGGTTGTGGGTTTCAGCAGGAAGTGCGCCAACGCGGGGAGCAGCACCAGCGCGCCCAGCATGTTCCACAGGAACATGAAAGCCAGCAGGATGCCCATATCGGCCTGGAACTTGATGGGGCTGGCGACCCAGGTGATGACGCCGATCGCCAGCGTCACGCCGGTGAGCATCACGACCTTGCCCGTGAACAGCAGCGCCCGGTAGTACGCCTGCGACAGGCTCATGCCTTCGCGCATCCGCGCCATCATCACCGACAAGATGTACAGCGCATAGTCCACGCCGATGCCCACGCCCAGAGCGATCACCGGCAATGTGGCCACCTTCACGCCCATGCCCAGCGCCACCATCAGCGCCTCGGCCAGGATGGAGGTCAGCACCAGTGGCAGTACCGCTACCAGGACCGCGCGCCACGAGCGGAACGCGATGAAGGCCAGCAGCACCACGGCGGAGTACACGAGCCACAGCATCTTGCGCCAGGCTTCTTTCACCACGATGTTGGTCGCGGCCTCGATGCCGGCCGAGCCGGCTGCCAAGAGGAACTGCGCGTCGGGCGTGTCATTTGCCTTGGCGAAAGCCTGCACGTGGTCGACCACGCGGGAAAGCGTCCCGGCGCGATGGTCCTGCAAGTAAACGTAGATGGTCAGCAGGCTGCAGGCGTCGTTGTACAGTCCGCGCGGCGCGTTGGCCGTGATGGAGTTGACCATGTCCTGGCTGGGCAGCATCTCGTACCACTTGGGGTTGCCCTCGTTCAGGCCGGTCAGCACCCGGCGGTTCAGCAGCGCCAGCGTGTTGGTGGATTCCACGCCTTCCAGCTGGCGCAGTTGCCATTCGAGCGCGTCCACCTTCTGCACCGTTGCGAGCCGGGAGCATTCGCCCGGCCGTGACTGCACCATCACGGCCAGCACGTCGCTCGATGCGCCGTAAGCGGCGTTGAGGAAGCCGACGTCGCGGTTGTAGCGGCTGTCTGGCCGCAGCTCGGGCGCGCCGGGATCCAGGTCACCGATCGACAGCCGGGTGCTGACAGCGGCACCGGCCACCAGCAGCACGGCGGCACAGCCGACGGTGGCCGCGGCCCAGCGGCGCTGCGTGAAGCCGTCAAGGAAGGCCCACACGGCGTGCTTGGCCTGGCCTTGCGCCTGCGCCTCTTCCGCCCTCAGGCTGCGGCGGGCAGCGTCCGCGCTGACGCCGGTGTACGACAGCAGGATGGGCAGCAGGATCAGGTTGGTGAACACCAGAACGGCGACGCCGGTTGAAGCCGCCACCGCCAGTTCACGGATCGCCTGGATGTCGATCACCAGCAGCACCGCGAAGCCCACCGCGTCGGCCAGAAGGGCCGTGAGCCCAGCCAGGAACAGCCGCCGGAACGTGAAGCGCGCGGCCACCAGCTTGTGCATGCCGCGGCCCACGTCCTGCATGATGCCGTTCATCTTCTGCGCGCCGTGGCTCATGCCGATGGCGAACACCAGGAAGGGCACGAGTATCGAATAGGGATCGAGCGAAAAGCCCAGCAAGGGCAGCAGGCCGAGCTGCCACACCACGGCGACCAGCGAGACCGCCACGACCAACGTGGTGGAACGCACGCAGCGCGTGTACCAGTACACCATGGCCGCGGCGATGGCCACCGCCAGCGCGAAGAACGCGAGCAGGAAGCGCACTCCGTCGATCAGGTCGCCCACCAGCTTGGCGAAGCCGGTGACGTGGACCTTGACGCCCCGCGCCTCGTACTTGTCGCGCAGCTGTTCCAGCGTCTGCGCAAACCTGGCGTAGTCGAGCGGCGCGCCCTTGTCGTCCTTCGCCAGAAGCGGCACGAAGATGACACTGGATTTCGCGTCCAGTGCGACGAGCTGGCCGATCTCGCCCGAGCGCGCGATGTTGGCCGCCAGCTTGCCCAGGCTCTCGGGCGAGCCGTCGTAGCCGTCCGGGATCACGGGGCCGCCCTCCAGCCCGTCCTCGGTCACACCAGTCCAGCGGGTCGAGGGCGTCCACACGCTCTTGACACCCTGGCGCCAGACGCCGGGCAAGAGGAACACCTCGTCGCTGAGCTTGCGCAAAGTCTCCAGGTAGGCCGCGTCGTAGATCGTGCCCTTGGGGTTCTCCACCGCGATGCGCACGGCATTGCCCAGACCCTGCAGCTGCGCTTGGCGCGCGAGGAAATTGGCGATGAATGGGTGGCTGGTGGGGATGGTCTTCTCGAAGCTCGCGGCCAGGCGCAGCCCCATGGCTTGCCAGCCGAGCAGCACGGTGACCAGCAGGCACAGCACAATGACCACCGCGCGGTGGTTGAAGAGCGCTCGCTCCAGCGCCGAGCCGGAAGAAGTGTCGAAACTGGCGAGTGTCATTTCGCTGCTCCTGCGGTGGCGGATGCCGCGGCCACGCGCGATACGCCCGCGGCACCCACGACAAGGAAGTCGCCGTTATCCAGCGCCAGAACGTCGGCCAGGCCGGGCACGGGCGCGCTGTTCAAGGCGGTTAGCGCGCCGCCGGCGGAGGCGCTCAGCACCTGCCCGGCCTGGTTGGCCAGCAGCACGCCGCCACTGGCCAGCGGCAGCGCTGCCACAAAAGACACCGGGGCCGGGCTGTCTAGCCGCTGCCAGCTCTGGCCCTGGTCCGCGGAGACGAACGCGTTCCCGCGCAGGCCCGCGGCCAGCAGCCGGCCGTCGGGCCACAGGCCCAGGGTGAACCAGCTACCGGTGTAGGGGCTGGGTAGGTTGCGAAAGCTGCGGCCGCCGTCGTCGGAGCGCGCCAGCAGGCCCTGCTCACCCGCCAGCACGATGGACGTGCCGCGGCCGCGAATCGCGTACAGATGCAGGCCCTTGGGGTTGTCCAGGCGCTCCATCGCGCTCTTCCAGTTGCGCCCGCCATCGGCCGTCTCGAACAGCAGCCCGTACGCGCCGACCACGAAGCCATGCGACGCGTCCGCGAACCACAGGTCCAGCAAGGGCTTGTCCGCGCCTTGCTCCAACAGCTGCTGTGCCGCCTGAAGCTGGCGCATGGCAGTTGCGTCCTGCGGCGCTTGCCGCAAGCGCTCCTGGGCCGCTTCCAGAGCGATGCGAGCCAGCGCGGCCCCATCGATCAGGCGCGTCCAGGTTTCGCCGCCATCGGCCGTGTGGAGCACCACACCACCGTGCCCGACCGTCCAGCCCAGCTTCGGGTCGACGAAGCGCATGGCTGTGAGCGTGACCGCAACCGGCACACTGCGCGCCTGGCGCCACCGGTGCCCGCCATCGTCCGACAGCACCACGATGCCGCGCTCGCCCACGGCAACGATGCGCTGGCCGGCCTGGGCTGCAGACAGGAGCACGGCCCGCTGCGGCGCGCGCGCCTTCAGCGCCGGCTGCCCCAGCGCCGGGAACAGGGCGGGTGCGGCCTGCGCCGAGCAGGCCATGATGGCCCATGCGGCGGCCCAAGGCAGTGCCTTCATTCTTTTCATGGGGTGTCCGGCCAGGCTTAGCGCACGCCTTCGCCGGCCATCGCGTCGGGCGTGAACACCGAGTCGCGGTAAGCCGGCATGGGCTTGTACATCGCCTTGCGCTCGTTGACGATGCCGTTGACGTAAGAGCCGCCGGAAGTCAGGTCGTACACGCCCCAGGTAACCATGGGCGTCGCCTGTATGTCGGACATCACGATCGGCAAGCCAAAGGGCACGCGCGAGATCTGCCCGTTGGCGTCCCAGCGGTCCGCCAGAACCGCCTGCCAGCTGTCTTCATCGATGTAGTAGCGGCTCTTGGGCGACGTGTGCCGCTGCCCCGGCTTGAGCGCGGCTTCGACGACCCAGACACGGTGCAGTTCCCAGCGCACGTGGTCCGGGTTGAGGTGGCGCGAGCCCAGAACGTCGCTGTCCTTGGTGGGCTGGAAGGTCTTGTTGCTGTTGTAGGGGATGAACATTTCCTTCTTGCCCACGAGCTTCCAGTCGAAGCGGTCCATGCGCGTCGCGAACACTTCGACTTCGTCGAAGTTGGTGATGCCCGCGGAGAAGGGCGTGGGCGTGTCGCAGCAGGCGTTGGGCAATTTGCGAACGCGCCGCTGGCCCGTCAGGTAGACCCAGGTCGCGGTCTTGCTCTCATCCACGGACAAGCGGCCGGTGATGGCCTCGCCGGCGCGGATCGCCGGCCCCTTGGTGAGCGAGCGCACCAGCCAGTACTCGCCGCCGAACTTTTCTGCGCCGCCGCCCTGGCTGTAGTACGGCATGGTCTGGTCGTTCGCCGTGTCGTTCGAGAGGATCCACTGGCCTTCGGGGGACAGCTGGTAACCCCGGAACTCCCAGTGCCAGGCCTCACCGCGCCAGGCCAGCTTGTGGTTCCACATCACTTCGATTCCGCTCTTGGGGATGGGGAAAGGCACGCCGCCGAAAGCACCTTCGGGCTGAGGTCCCGCCCCGCCCTCGACCAGCTTGGCGGCGGTCGCGTTCTTCAGTGTGTTGTCGTAGACCCATTGGGGCGCGATGGCTGTGCGGCGCGTCGGGTACACGTCGATGCGGAACGTCTCCGGATACTTCTGCATCAGCGCCTTGGCGCCTTCAGTGAGACGGTCGCCGTACTGCGCCATGTTTTTCGAGTTGACCGAGAACAGGGGCTTGTCCGCAGCGAACGGGTCGCCGCGGCGGCCCGCCGTGCTGAGCGCGGCGCCGGGCGTCGGGGCGCCGGTCCACGCGGGGATGCTGCCGTCCTTGTTGCCGGCGCGCTCGGCGCCCATGGGTGTGAGGGTGGACTTGAGTTGCGCCGCTTCCTGGGCGGGCACGGCCGCGAGGGCGTCGGCGCAGGACAGCGAGAGCGCGGCCGCCAGGGCCAGGGCCGCGCGGTGGGGGGTGCGTGTCATGGGATGTCTCCTTGTTCTCAGAATGAATAGCTCAGCGAGGCGGCAACGAAGTCGCGGTCCCTGAGCGTGTGCTTCCAGCTGTAGGCATTGCCGGCGGAGGCGTCGTTGAATGTTCCGCTCGGGCCGAAGTAATGCGTGTAGGCGAGGCTGAAGCGCCAGACATCGCGGAAGCTGCCGTTGAGGCCGACGCTGACGTCCCCGCCGCCGGCGGGGACCCACATGTTGGGACTGGTCATCGCCAGAGGGCGCGAGCCCTTGGGTGCCCAGCCCAGCCCGATGGGCACGCCGATGTCGACGCCGTCGAAGACGTTGCGGTACTTCGGCTCCAGCACGGCGCGCAAGGCCACGCCGTCGCGCGTGCCGTTGGGGTCGATGGCGGCTGCGTTGCGCGTGACCTTCAAAACGCGATTCCACGCGACTTCGGCAACGAGCGACGCCTCGCGCCACATCGGCGTGGGTTCCAGCGACGCGAGGGTCGAGAGGTTGATGTGCGCGGTGTTGCCCACCGCATAGCCCGGGTTGTCGGTGTTGTTGGTGCGCGGAGCAGGCGTGAAGCTGCTGACGTCCGCGCCCTGCGAGCTGGCCAGGTCCTGGTTTCGCCGCAGCGAGCCTTCCACCGCCACGTTGAAGTTGCCGAAGGTGCGGCTGGCGCTGGCGCCGTAGGCCTCGATCTTCTGGTGGTAGGCCAGCTGATAGCCAATTGGGATCGGGCCCATCGGGCTCATGCCGATCAGTGACACCAGCTGCGGCGCCTTGTTGTGGAAGCGGATCGCGTAGAGGCCGTAATCGGTCTGCTCGCCGCGGATGCGAAGCTGCAGACCGCCCTGGCCGCTGTTGGATGGCCGCAGGTCCGGCTGGCGCAGCGCCGCCAGCCCGGGGCCAAGCAGGATGGCTTCGCCGCCGTCGATGGCCGGGTCGGCGTTGGAAAAGTAGCTGCCCACGGCCGGTGTGCGGTTAGGCGCCCACGAGGTTTGCACATAGCCGCCGACCGAGATCTGCGAATTCAGCTGCACCTGCCCCGACAGCTGCGGAACGGGACGGATCGCTTCCTTGAACTGCGTGCCGGGCACCGACACCAGTTTCACCGCGTCCACCGGCATCTGGCCGCCGGCGATGGCGTTGCCGCCGAAGAACAGGCTCTCGCCCCACACCAGCGCGTGCCGGCCCGCACGTACGGTGGCGTTCATGCTGCCGATTTCAAACTTGCCGAACACGAACGCATCCAGCACTTCGGCATCACGGCCATGTACCTCGCGCGTGGCCGCGGTGAACTGGTTGTAGGGTACCGACAGCTGGTTGGGGGCGGCGCCGCCAGGGAAGCCGGGGTTGTCATTGGCCTTGTTGTAGACACTGTCGTACCAGCCGGCAGCGCTCACGCGCAGGCCCAGTCGCTTTTGCCAGCTCACATCGAACTCGCTGAGCACGTCGACGCGGTTGGAGATAACGCCCTTGGAGAAATTTCGATCGCCGTCGTCGTTGTTGGGGTTGGCCAGCAGGCTGGCCTGCGGGCGCTTCAAACGAGCGGCGGCGCTGTACTTCAGGGTGTTGTCCCAACGCATGGACACGTCTTCGTTTCCGGTATCGATTTCGATCGCGAGCGCTGGGCCCGCGCACAGGGCCAACACGGCAAGCGCCGCGGGCCGCAAGGTCCAGGTGCGGGGGGTGGGGTGTGTCTTTGTTTTCATTGCGTTGTCTCCTGCCTCGGTGGGTTGTGAATGGGGGAAGGCCATGGCATCTACAGGTCGAGAACCAGCCGGGCGCTGTTCGCACGTGAACAGCAGGGCAGGAACTGGTCGTTGCGGGCCTGTTCGTCCGGTGTCAGGTACAGGTCCTTGTGGTGCGGTATGCCGTCCAGCACCCGCGTGAGGCAGGTGCCGCAGACGCCTTGTTCGCAGGAGGTGGACAGCACCACCCCTGCCGCGGCCAGTGCCTGCACCACGGTCTGTTCCTTGTCGACGCGGATGACGCGTCCCGAACTGGCGAGCTGCACTTCGAACGACCCATCGCCGTCGTGGGACGGCGGCGGCGCGCCGAAGAATTCGCAGTGCAGGTGGTCCTCGGCCCAGCCGCGCAAGCGCGCGGCCGCCAGCACGGCATTCATGAATCCGGTGGGGCCGCACACGTAAAGGTGCAGCCCGGGCTCCGGCTGGCGCACCACAGCGTCGATATCCAGCCGTTGCTCAGCCGGCCCGGCGTCGTGATGCAGACGCACTCTGTCTGCGAAGGCCGAGGCGGCAATGCGGACCTTGAAGGCGGTGCGATCCACGTCGCGCGTGCAGTAGTGCATGTCGAACTGCGCGCCGGTCACCGCCAGCCGCTCGGCCATGCACAGGATGGGCGTCACGCCGATGCCGCCGGCCAGCAGCAGACTGCGCCGCGCCTGCGCGACCAGTGCAAAGTGGTTCTTCGGCACGCTGATCTGCAGCACGTCGCCCTCGTTGACACGATCGTGCATGGCCGCGGAGCCCCCGCGCGACGCCGCGTCGCGCAGCACGGCGATCAGGTAGCGGTGCTGCTCCGCCGGGTCGTTGCACAGCGAGTACTGGCGTGTGAGGCCGCCCGGCACATGCACGTCGACGTGGGCACCAGCGGAGAACGCCGGAAGGCTGGCTGAGTCTGCGCTGACCAGCTCGAACGAGCAGATTCCACTTGCCTCCACTGCCTTTCGTGCGACGCGCACGTTCAATGAAGAGGGATTCATCGGGGCGTCGGAACTAGGCGACGGTCTTCTGCGCAGTCGTCGCCGCTTCGGTGGCACGCAACTGCGCCAGGATGCGGCGAGCACGCACGCCCGCGGCGTCGCCCGGCAACAGAACGGGTGCCAGCGACAGCAGGTCGGAAGTGCCCATGTACTGCCAGACGGCCTCGATCATCGGCTCGTCTTCCTCGGTGAAGGCCATCTGCACTTGCTGTTGCATGACCTTCGAGACCTCGGCGTTGTCCGTCACGAAATTGCGTGCGGCAAGCCAGGTGTAGCGTGTACGCGTGCTGTCGATGGGCGTGAGCAGGTGCGCCATGTGGATCAGCTGGCCATCCTCGTCGCGCCCACCCACGTCGGTCACGCCTACATCGAGCTGCAGCGTGCCCGGCGGGTCCCAACGTATGTGGGCATGGAAGTCGCACGGCCGGGACGTGTCGCGAAACGCAGCGAACTGCGGCGTCACCGCCGTGTCGGGCACGTAGTGGTAGGCCCACACCGTGTTGCCCTGCTGCTTCATCTCGAAGCGCAGGTTGTTCACGCTGTCGGCCGTGGCCAGGGTGGTGGGGTGCAGGAATGGCGCGTGGCTCAGGTCCAGCAGATTGTCGAGGGCTGTTTCGTAGTGGGCATTGATCTCGAAATCGCCGCTCACCAGCGCCCATCGGCCCGCGCCGAAGAACTCGCCGAAATCGGGGGCCGGTGTCGCCGCGGCCAGCTCGGGGTCGCCCATCCAGGCCCAGACAATGCCGTCGCGCTCCACCGTCGGGTAATGCCGGACCCGAGCGGCCTGGGGCACCTTGTGGTCGCCGTGCGGGTTGAAGGCACACGCGCCGCTCGCGTTGAACTGCAGCCCGTGGTAGGGGCATTCGATGTGGTCCCCCTTCACAGTGCCCTTGTGCAGTGGGGCGAAGCGGTGCGGACAGCGGTCCGACAGCGCGACCGCCTCGCCGCTGGTGGTGCGGTACAGCACCATGGGATCGCCCAGCATGGTTTGGGGCACGGGCGTGGTGGAGAGACGGTCTGAGAGGATGGCAACGTACCAGCCATTGCGTACGAGATTCATGGTGATTCCTTCATCAAGTCACCGCTTTCGGCGGGAGGGGTCTGCAGCAGAACTTGTGGCTGTCCTGCTGGTTAAAAATGTAGGCGCTGCCCCGTGCCTGCCCATCGTTCATATGGACCAAGTGGATGTACCAGCGCTGTGGCTGGGGGGCTCGTCGTGGATGCGACGTGCCTGTCGCCGCCGACGGCAAGAGGCCACCTGTTCGATTGCGCGGATAACTTATGCGCGGGCCCCTGATTCCCTATTGCCCGCTCGGAGCTGGAGTGCTGGAGCCGCGCAGCCCCAGAATCGCGCGAGCCTCGTGGGGCGAGACGATGCCCGCCCCGAGGCCCTCGACCAGGCGGCGGGCCTTGATCACCTGTTCGGCATTGCTCTTCGCGAACACGCCCTTCGAAATGAAGGCGTTGTCTTCCATTCCCACGCGAACGTGCCCACCCAGCAGCAGGGACTGCACCGCCATCGGGAGCTGGTTGCGGCCGATGCCGAAGCCCTGGAATTGCGCGCCCGCGGGCAGCAGGTTTCGCATATAGGTCATGGTTTCCGTATCGGCCGGCATCGTGAAATTGAGGCCCATCACGAACGAATACATGCCAGGACCATCGAGCACGCCGTTCTTGATCAGGTGTTTGGCCAGCACCGCGTCGCCACTGTCGAACAGCTCTATTTCGGGCCGAACGCCCGCCGCGCGCACCATCTCGGCCATGCGGGTGAGGACTTGTTCGGTGCTGATCACGATGCCACCGAAAACCTGCGCCGTCACCAGATCCAGCGTACAGATCTCGGGCTTGAGTTTCAGGACATGTTCGACACGCTTTTCTGGTGTCCAGATATGGGTCCCCGGGCCTGCCGACATAGGCAGCAGCGGGTCGGCGGGGTAGAAGCCCGAGCCGAGGCCCGTGGTCAGGTTCAGGATGACGTCCTTGTTCTGTTCGCGGATCAGGCCAACGGCATCCTCGTACAGAGCGAGATCACCCGAGAACTGGCCGGTCTGCGCATCGCGCACATGCACGTGCAGAATCGCGGCGCCAGCATCGGCCGCTTCAAGGCCGGACCGGGCGATTTGCGCGGGGGTGATGGGTTGGGCCGGATTGGCGGAGAGCGGACCCGCGCCGGTCAGGGCACAGGTGATGATGATTTTTTCTTGCATGGCTAAAGCTTTCTTGAAGTAATCAGGCGGCGCGCAAGCCGGCGGCCGGCCGCGGCTCGCGCATGCCGAAGGCCACCAGCAGGAGCCCGGCCACGGCGGCGGCCAGGGCGATCTGCGGCACCACCGTGATGCCGAATTGCTGCGACAGGCCGCCGGCCACTGCCGGCGCCAGTGCGCCGCCAACGATTTCGCCCACGCCGATGACCAGGCCCGTGGCCGACGTGGCCATGTGCGCCGGCACCGCCGCGCTGGTGAGCGGTCCCACGGTGATGGCGACGACGCCCGCAATCATGAAAGACACCGCGAACAGCGCCGTAGCGAGCGGCAGCAGCGGCTCAGCCCCCAGCGTAGGCAAGAGCCAGAGCCCTCCGATTGCCACTGCCAGCGACAGCAGCATCACCGGCTTGCGGCCCACGCGGTCCGACAGGGCGGGCACAGCCACCATGCCGACGCAGCTGCCCGCGCCCAGCGCCCCAAGCACCAGGCCCATGGCGTCCAGACCCAGGTGCAGGTGGTCGACGAGGTAGCTGGGCATGAAGGCAGCCAGCGTGATCAGGCAGCTCAGGAAGCAAGCCATGGCCACCGCGTTGACGATCACGGCGCGGTGGCGCAGCAGCTCGCTGAACGGGGCAGTGCGCCCAGTGGACGGCGCCGCGGGCACGCTGTCCCGCAGCGTTCTGGCCATCACCACTGCCAGCAGCAATCCGGGCACGGCCACGACGGCAAATACCCAGTGCCAGCTTGGCATCACCTTGAGCAGCGCGACGGCCACCACGGGCCCCAACCCGAGGCCGACCAGAGGCGCGGCCATCTGCTGAATGCCCACGTTCATGCCGGTGCGTGTGGGCCTGGAGGCTTCGAGCGTGGCCACCACGCTGGCCGGCACATAGGCGCCTTCGGCCAGGCCCATCAGGGCCCTGATGAGGAGCAAGCTGGCCATGCCCGATGCCAGGCCGGTGGAAGCGACCAGCACAGAGAACACCACGATGGCCGGCACCAGCACCCGCTTGGGCCCGATGCGGTCGCCCAAGCGCCCGGCGAAGATGGAGGCGACGCCCCAGGTCAAGGCCAGCACCGCGGAAATCAGGCCCAGGTCCTGGTAGTTGAGCCCCAGCTCCTTCTGCATCACAGGGAACAGCGGGTTGATGATGAACCGGTCCAGGCCCACCAGGCCAAAGCCCAGCGACAGCAGTCCGACGGCCTTTATCTCGTAGGCCGTGTCCCAGTGGGCTCGAGTGGTGGGCGGAGCAGCGGATGGGTCGGGGTTCATGCTTGGCTTTCAATATTTCTACGGCGGTGGTCCGGGGTGGACGGGTTTGCGCTGGTGGCCAGCGCCTGCGCGAACCCTACAATCGGGCCCCTGGATGCCTCAATGTTGATGTCAAGCGCACTCATACCCATCGTTCATATGGACCAAGTAGATGCACTAGAACCGCTGCTGGCTCACGCATCCATACAGGGCCCAGAAGAGCCCCCGGACGCCGGCCAGTTGAGCGCATTGCTGCTGCACCTGTACGAGGCAGCCAGGGCGACGGGTGTCGCCGAGTTTCAGCGTCAGGCCATGGAACTGGTGGCGCGCTACTTGCCGCACGACGGTTGCTGGTGGGGCCGTGCCACGTTCGATGGCGATCAGCACCGGGTCCATTGCTCATACCTGCACGGTTTGCCGGAAGACGTCCCGCAGCGCCTGAACACGACCGATCCGCAGAACGTGGTGGCGCGCACGACCACGAAGACCCCGAACCGCACGCACCAGTTCGGCTTGCGAGAGCTTGCTGCGGAGCCGGCCACCGAGGCGCTGACGGCACACATGGGCATCAGCCAGTCCCTGTGCATTGCCCACGTCGAGAACGCCACGGGCCAGATGAACTTCGTATCGGTGGTGCGGCGCGAGGAGGTGCCTCTTTTCAATGCCGGCGAGCGCCAACTGCTCGAATGGCTGATGCCGCACCTCGCGGCCGCCCTCGACGTGTGCTGCGCCCAGCGGATGGCGAGCCTTCGCACCGGCGCCGACAGCGCACTGCTGACCACGGACATGGATGGATGGGTCCACGTGAGCGAACCCGCCGTGGCGGCGCTGTTGCAGCGCGAGTGGGCCGGCTGGAGCGGGCCGCGGCTTCCGTCGGGGCTGTCGGAGACCTTGGTGCGGCCGCCTCATCGCTTCCTGGGGCGCCGCGTTCAGGCCGAAGCCGAATGGGCCGGCGAGCACCTGATTGTCATGGTGCGGCCGCGCAAGCCAGTCGACCTGCTGACTGCGCAGGAGCGTGCCGTGGCGGAAGCCTTTTCAGCGGGCCGCCCTTACAAGGAGGTCGCGGAGATGCTCAAGCTGGCGCCCACGACGGTGCGGCACCACCTGCGCAATGTTTATCTGAAGCTGGGAGTGGGCGACAAAGGGGCTCTGGCGCGTGCCTTGGCCGGGTGATGCGCTTCAACGGACTTGACTTCAACCGGGCGCTCACGCAGCGCGCGGGCGCGCACTTCGTTTCCTGATGGATCGCCTTCAGAACATCGAGACCTTTGTGCGGGTGGCGCAGACGCAGAGTTTCGCCGAAGCAGCGCGGCAGCTGCGGGTGGCCAAGTCGGTGGTCACGACCCGCATCAAGCAGCTTGAGGATTACCTGGGAGCCCCGCTGTTCCACCGCAGCACGCGAGTGGTTCGCCTGAGTGAGCTGGGGCAGGCTTTCCTGCACGATTGCACCGACCTGGTCGGACGAGCCAACGATGTTGTCGATCAGATGCGCGTGGGCGCAAAGCCGGCCGGGGCGCTGCGTGTGCATGCGCTGACCGGGCTGGTGCTGGGGCATTTCGCTTCGCTGCTGCGCGAATTCCAGACGGGCTATCCGGACATCCGGCTCGAGCTGATTGTCAGCGACGCCGTGGTGGACCCGGTCAAGGCGGGCGTCGATTGTGCGCTGCAGATATTCCCGGCCAGCTCGATGGAATTGGTCTCCCGGCCGCTGTTTCCGGTGCGGCGCGTTTTCTGCGCGACGCCCAAGTACCTGCATGCGCACGGTACGCCCGAAGATCCGCGCGATCTTCACAACCACACGCTCGGGTTGTATTCCGGCTATCCCACGCGTGACCGATGGACGTTCTACCAGGACGGCGGAGAACTCACGACGTATCTCTCCGCGGCGCTCTTGACCAACAGCGTGCACCTGCTGCGCGAGTACGCACTCGAGCACGCGGGCATCGTGTGCCTGCCCACGCTGGTGGCAGGGGCAGACATCCTTCGCGGCGAACTCACGGTGGTCCTGCCGTCACACCAGCTGTCTTCGTTCTGGCTCAGCGCGGTGTACGCAGGCACGTCACGCAGCTCCTTGAAGCTCAAGCTGTTCGTCGAACATATCACCAGCGCTTTTTCACGGGCACCACCTTGGGACGCCGCACTCGTTGCCAAAGGCTTGCTCCCGGCAGAACGCATCGAGGCGTGATGGCCGCGGGTTTACCCCGCCTATTGTTCTGAAACGCCGAACAATGCAATTTCAATCTGACCCCTAGCGGCCAGCAGGTTCATTGCCTAAAGTCCGCGCACTTGCAGCATGGACTGCACGACAACCCGCAGGAGACATTCATGGCCGTGGCCTATCACACCCGCTTCGGGTCGCTGAAGAATTACCAGAAAGGTCGCGTCGAGGTCATCGACGACGACGTGAAGCACTACGCTTTCTCCAATTGCTTCGAGATTGCCAGCAAGAGCAAACCGTACGAGCGTGTCGTGTTCGGGCAGAACCAGATCTACGTGCTGGAAGTCGCCCGCGCCGAAGGCGTTTCGCCCTGGTTTACCTGCGCGCACGATGAGTTCGCGCTCAGCATGGACGGCGAGGTCGAGGTTCATCTGATGGCGCTGGACGCAAACCAGGTCGTCAAGGATGAGGACAAGAACGGCGCCCTGCTGCTGCAAGGCGAGCCCAAGGGGCAGAAGATGGGCTGGATGAAGCTCAAGCGCGGCCATCAAGGCCTGCTGCCCAAGAACTGCGCCTACCAGTTTCGCAGCAGCGGCGAGCCTGGCGTGCTGGTCCTGCAAACCTGCAAGGGCGAACTCTCGGTCGAGAAGTGGGCCGAGATCTGCCAGACGCAATGAAACGTGCCGCAAGGAGAGAACTTCCATGAACGCCCCCAACGAATTTGCCAAGGCCATCGCCGCCCAGCCCGACGAGACGCATGGCTACCAGACCTTCACGCTCGGCAGCTTCACGTTCCGGCGCGACGAATATTTCGCCCACGTCACCTGGAAGACGCGCGATGGCCGCCCGCTGTCCCACACCATGGACGCTGCGAGCTTCCTGCGCGCACTGATGCGCGACGTGGGCTGGGGCTTCTTCTACGGCTGGGTCAACTTCGACAACGTGCTGGGCACCGTCAACCACTACACATCGGTGGACCTGTACGCGGGCAGCTTCAACGGCACCATGAAATCCGCCGGGGTGGACCTTCTGGAAAACTTCCCCACCGAGCAGATCCGCACGACTTTCGAGCAGATGCTGGATGACTGGACCAACGCGGGTTTCGATCCATTCGCCGCGCCCCAGGAAACCGGCACCGCTTACGGCCACAAGAACGGCAACAACACCGCCGCGGTCACACGGGCGCGCGAACTGGCCACTCGCTGCGTCGGCCTGAAGGGCGACTTGAACCTGCGCACCGACGAGCGTGGCGCGCCGGTCAACCGCGCATTCGCGGACGTGCCGCAGGACCAGCCCGAGCTGCATCCGGAGCCGGGTTTCGAGAACGAGGTGCACGCCTTCAACCTGTTCGCTTTCCTGTCGCGCAGCCGAGTCACCTGGAACCCCTCATTCACCAGCGTCGTGAAGTACAGCTTCATGTGTCCGACCACCGAAGAACACATCCTGCCCATCATCCACGGCAATGACCGCGTCGAGTGGTTCTTCCAGATGACCGACGAGATCCATTGGGACTGCGGCGACAAGAATAGCGGCAAGCCGCTGGCTCGCGTGATCATGAAAGCGGGCGACATGGCCGCCATGCCCGCCTACTGCCGCCACCAGGGCTTCAGCCCCAAGCGCTCGATGCTGCTGGTCTGGGAGAACGGTTCCCCCAATCTGGTGTACGAGATCCAAAAGGGCGAAGCGCCCGAAGTTCCGGTCAAGTTTTAACGTTCACAAAGGACACGTCCTGCGCGGCAGGCGTCGTTTTCCCTCAATGACAACGGACATCGAAGCCACGGTGGGCTTGCGCACGCCCATCCGCCACCAGCTGTTCATCGACGGGCAATTCGTCGGTGCCTTGTCGGGGGAAACGCAGCCCACGCTGAACCCGCACGACAACAGCGTGATCGCGCACGTGGCCATGGCCGGACGCGCCGACGTGGATCTTGCAGTGGCCGCCGCGCAGCGGGCCTTTCCCGCGTGGAGCCGCATGCCAGCCGCCGAACGCGGCCGCATCCTGCTCAAGCTGGCGGACCTGATCGAGGCCAACGCCGAGGAATTGGCGCGCCTTGAATCATTGGACACCGGCCACCCATTGCGCGACTCGCGCATGCTGGATGTACCGCGCACCGCGGCTTGCTATCGCTATTTCGGTGGCATGGCCGACAAGTTCCAGGGCGAGACCATTCCGGTGGAGGCAGGCTTCCTGAACTACACGCTGCGCGAGCCCGTGGGCGTGGTGGGCCAGGTGGTGCCGTGGAATTTTCCGCTGATGTTCACCAGCTGGAAAATGGCGCCCGCACTTGCGGCGGGCAACACCATTGTCATGAAGCCGGCGGAAATCACGCCGCTCAGCTCGCTCAAGATCGCGGAACTCATGGCGCAGGCCGGGATGCCGGCGGGCGTGGTCAACATCCTGCCCGGGCTGGGCAGCGTCGCGGGCCAGTACATCGCCGAGCACCCAGGTATCGCGAAAATCGCATTCACCGGGAGCACGGCCACCGGCAAGCGCGTGGTGCAGGCATCGGCGGGCAACTTGAAAAAGGTGCAGCTGGAGCTGGGTGGCAAGGGCGCCAACATCGTGTTCGAAGACGCGAACCTCGCTGCGGCCGTCAATGGGGCGGCCTGGGCCATCTTCCATAACCAGGGCCAAGCCTGCATCGCCGGCTCGCGGCTGATGCTGCACGAGAAGATCGCAGACGCGTTCCTTGAGAAGTTCATTCCGCTGGCCCAGTCGATCCGCCTGGGCAACCCGATGGACGAGACCACCGAGATGGGACCGCTCACCAGCGCGCTGCACCAGCAGCGAGTTCTGGCCTACGTGGACGTCGCGCGAAGCGAGGGTGGCGAACTGCTGGCCGGCGGCAAACCGCCCGCGGCGGCCGACCTCGCGAAAGGCTGCTATGTCGAACCCACTATCGTTCGCGCTTCAAGTTGGCAAGACCGTGTCGCGCAGGAAGAAGTGTTCGGCCCCTTTGTCACGGTGCTCACGTTCAAGGACGACGCACAGGCGCTGCAGATCGCCAACGGCACCGACTACGGGCTCGGCAGCGGACTGTGGACCGCCAACCTGCAGCGGGCGCACCGGTTCGCCCGCGACCTGCAGGTGGGCATGGTCTGGATCAACAGCTACAAGCGGGTCAACCCCGGCTCGCCGTTCGGAGGTGTAGGCCAGAGCGGCTACGGCCGCGAGATGGGGTTCGACGCGATGCGCGAGTACACGCAGGTCAAGAGCGTTTGGGTCAATGTCGACGCGCAGATCGCGCCGCACTATCCGCGCTGAGGATTCGGAACCCATGCGCGACTTTGTCTTCAACGGCCAGCCGTCGCGAGTGGTGTTCGGCGTGGGCGCGCTGCGACACCTGGGCCGCGAGATCGATGCCTTGGGCGCGACGCGCGCACTGGTTCTGTCCACGCCGGAACAGGCTGGGCAAGCGCAACACGTCGCCGATCTTCTCGGACCGCGTGCGGCAGGCATTTTTCCGCGGGCGGTGATGCATGTGCCGATCGAGACCGCGCGCGAGGCCCGCGAGCTGGCAGTGCGGCTGCAAGCAGATTGCGCGGTAGCGATCGGAGGGGGATCCACGACCGGCCTGGGGAAAGCCATCGCACTCGAATCCGGCCTGCCGATCCTGGCCATTCCAACCACCTACGCCGGCAGCGAGATGACGCCGATCTACGGCATCACCGAAGGCGGACTGAAAAAGACCGGCAAAGACGCGCGCGTGCTCCCGCGCACCGTCATCTACGACCCCGATCTCACGCTCACACTGCCGGTTGGCCTGTCCGTCACGAGCGGCATCAATGCCATCGCGCACGCGGCCGAGGGGCTGTATGCGCAGGACAGCAATCCCATCACGGACCTGATGGCAGGCGAGGGCATTGCCGCCATGGCGCGCGCAATCCGCGGACTGCATACCGATCCGGCCGACGTCCAGGCCCGAAGCGAGGCGCTGTACGGCGCGTGGCTGTGCGCAACCGTGCTGGGCAACGTGGGCATGGCCTTGCATCACAAGCTGTGCCATACCTTGGGCGGCAGCTTCAATCTGCCGCACGCCGAGGTGCACACGGTGGTGCTGCCGCACGCGCTGGCCTTCAATGCTTCCGCTGCGCCACTGGCGATGGCCCGCATCGCTGCAGCCATCGGCACCGCCGACGCGGCGGCTGGACTGTGGCGCCTTGCGCGCGACAACGGCGCCCCCGTGGCTTTACGCGACATCGGCATGCGCGAGGCCGACCTGGACCTCGCAGCCGATCTAGCCGTCCGCAACCCTTATTGGAATCCGCGGCCCTTCGCCGCAGCGCAACGCGGCGAGCTTCGCGCGCTGCTGCAGCGCGCCTGGTCGGGCGAGCCTCCGGACTCAGAATGATCAATATCGACGAGAACACCATCACGCAGGCTGTCATCGATCGCCTGGCCGGCTGCGAACAGCCGCGGCTCAAGCATGTGCTTTCCTGCCTCGTCCATCACTTGCACGACTTCGCCCGCGACCATGACCCGGGTCCCGCAGCGGACGGCACGCTCCTCAAGGAGCCGTTCTACACGCTCGACTTCAACCTGGTGCTCGCGCGTGCCGGGTCCGGCGATCCGCCGCCCTGACTTCTTCATCCTTCCTCAGAACCATTCCCACGGAGACAAACCATGACCTTGACCCGCAGACAGTTCGCACAAAACGCCGCCGCATTGGCCGCCATCGGCGGAACGCCGCTGGCGTTCGCGGCCGACACGCTCAAGATCGGCTACGTGTCACCGCAGACCGGACCGCTGGCCCCGTTCGGCGAAGCCGACAAATGGGTGATCGAGCAGATGAAGGCCGCGTTCAAGAACGGCATCACTGTGGCCGGCAAGAAGTACGACGTGCAGATCCTGCTGAAAGACAGCCAGTCCAACCCCAACCGCGCGGGCGAAGTCACCAACGACCTGATCCTCAAGGACAAAGTGGCATTGGTGCTCACGGCCGGCACGCCCGAGACGGCCAACCCAGTGAGCGATGCCTGCGAGCTGAACGAGGTGCCCTGCATCTCGAGCGTTGTCCCCTGGCAGCCCTGGTTTTTCGGCCGCAAGGGCGACCCGGCCAAGGGCTTCAACTGGACGTACCACATGTTCTGGGGCCTGGAGGACGTGATCGCGAACTTCACCAACGGCTGGAAAAGCCTGGCCACCAACAAGAAGATCGGCGGCCTGTTCCCCAACGACGGCGACGGCAACGCCTGGGGCGACAAGGAACTGGGCTTTCCCAAGCCGCTTGCGCAAATGGGCTTCTCACTGACCGACCCAGGCCGCTTCCAGAACGGCACGCAGGACTTCAGCGCGCAGATTGCCGCCTTCAAGCGCGACGGCGTGGAGATCGTGACCGGCGTGGTGATTCCGCCCGATGCCAAGACCTTCCTGACCCAGGCTCGCCAGCAGGGCTTCAAGCCCAAGGTCATCACGCTTGGCAAGGCATTGCTCTTCCCCGGCGCGATCGAGGCCCTGGGCGATCTGGGCGACGGCTTGACCACCGAAGTGTGGTGGAGTCCTTCGCATCCGTTCGCGTCGTCCCTTACCAAGCAGAGCGCCAAGGCACTGGCTGACTCCTACGAAAGCGGCGCCAAGAAGCAGTGGACCCAGCCGATCGGCTTCGCGCACGCGTTGTTCGAGGTCGCGGCCAACGCGTTGTTGAACAGCAAGTCGCTCAAGCCAGCGGACGTGCGCGACGCGGTGGCCGCCACGGACCTGCAGACAGTCGTCGGCCCGGTCAAATGGGGTGGCCCAGGGCCGTTCAAGAACGTGAGCAAGACGCCCCTGGTGCTGGGCCAGTGGGGCAAGGGCAAGAAGTACAAGTACGAGCTGACCATCGTCAACAACGAGGCGGCCAAGGCGATACCCGCTGGCGGCTCGATCCGCCCGATCTGAGCGGAAGGTTCTGCCATGCCACTTCTGGCCCTGCATGCGGTCAGCAAATCTTTCGGCGCGCTCAAGGTAACCGACGGTGTGACGCTGTCGGTGGCCGAGGGCGAGACGCTGGGGATTCTCGGGCCCAACGGCGCGGGCAAGACGACGCTGTTCAACCTGATCTCCGGCGACGCCCGGGTTGACCAGGGGAGGGTGGTGTATGGCGGGCAGGACATCACGCGGCTCAAGCCGCACCAGCGCTGCCGGGCGGGTATCGGCCGCAGCTACCAGGTGCCGCAGCCGTTCGGTGCCATGACCGTGTTCGAGAATCTGGTCACTGCGGCCTGTTTCGGTGCAAGGCAACCCGAGCGTGAGGCCTGGCACACGGCGCACGAGGTGCTCGATCAGACGGGGCTGCTGGCGCACGCCAACCAACCGGCCGGCGGGCTGACGCTCCTCAATCGCAAGCGCCTGGAGCTGGCACGCGCGCTGGCCACGCGCCCCAAGCTGCTGCTGCTCGACGAGATCGCCGGGGGCCTGACCGAGCACGAAGCCCAGCAACTGGTCGCCGAACTGCGGCGCATCAAGGCGCGCGGAATGACCATGATCTGGATCGAACACGTCGTGCACGCATTGCTGTCGATCGCGGATCGGCTGTTCGTCCTCGATTTCGGCCGCAAGCTGGCCGAGGGATTGCCTGGCGCCGTGATGAACGACCCGCAGGTCCGGCGCGTCTACATGGGCATCGAGGTGTAGATGGAACTACTTTCCACCCACGCGCTGCAAGCCTTCTACGGCGACGCGCAGGCGCTGTTCGGAATCGACTTCATGTTGGCTCGCGGTGAATTGGTCGCCATCATCGGTGCCAACGGTGCGGGCAAATCGACTTTCATGAAATGCCTCACCGGCCTGTTGAAGGCGCCGCGTGACGCCATTCGCTTCAAGGGTGAGCCCATCGGCGGCCTGCCGCCGGGTGAGATCTTGCGGCGCGGCCTCGCACTGGTGCCGGAGGGCCGGCGGCTGTTTCCCAGCCTCTCCGTCGAAGAGAACCTGCTGATGGGCGCGGCGGCGGGCCGCCCCGGCACCTGGAACCTGCGACGCGTGTACCGCCTCTTTCCCATCCTCCCGGAAAAGCGCCATGTCCCCGCTACGGCCCTCTCGGGTGGCCAGCAGCAGATGGTGGCGATCGGCCGCGCACTCATGAGCAATCCCGAGGTGCTGTTGTGCGACGAACTGTCGCTGGGCCTCGCGCCGATCGTGATTCGCGAGATCTACGCAGCCATGCCGCAGATCACCGCCGAGGGCATGACGGTGGCCATCGTGGAGCAGGACGTGGCGTTGGCGCAGCGGGTTTCGCAGCGCATGTACTGTTTCCAGGAGGGCCGGGTCTCGCTGACGGGCCCCTCGTCGCAGCTGCCGCGCGAGCAGATATCGCAAGCATATTTCGGGCTTGCCGCATCATGATCGAGATCCTGCTGCAAGGCGTGCTGCTCGGCGGCCTGTACACCTTGTTCGCGCTGGGCCAGTCGCTGATGTTCGGCGTCATGCGGCTGACGAACACGGCGCATGGAGACTTCATCATCCTGGCCGCGTTCGGCGCCATCGCAGGGCTCATGCTGGCCGGGACGTCCACTGCCGCCACACTGGCGGTGGCAATCGCGCTGCTGCCAGTGGCCTTCTGCGTCGGCTGGTTGTTGCAGCGCTACCTGCTCAACGGCACGCTGGGGCGCGACCCGCTGCCATCCCTCGTGGTCACCTTCGGCCTGGCCATCGTGGTTCAGAACCTGCTGCTGGAGCTGTTCTCGGCCGACCCGCGCTCCATCGAAAGCGGCGGATTGAATACGCAAAGCCTGGCCTTGACCGCCGACCTCGCAATAGGCGTTCTGCCGCTCTTGATCCTGGTGCTGGCGGTGGCGGCTACAGCAGCCCTGCAGTGGCTGTTCTCGTCCACGGCCATTGGCCGCTCGTTTCGCGCCGTGTCGGACGACCGCGAGATCGCCGAGCTGATGGGCCTGAATGCCGGGAAGGTCTATGCCTTGGCCACCGGCATCGCTTTCGTGCTGGTGGCGCTGGCGGGCGTGCTGCAGGCGATGCGCACGACTGTTGCACCGTCCGACGGGCCGCTGTTGCTGCTGTTCGCGTTCGAGGCGGTGATCATCGGCGGCTTGGGCTCCTTCTGGGGCACACTGGCCGGCGCCATGCTGCTGGGCCTGGCGCAGCAGATCGGCTTCTGGCTGGACCCAGGATGGGGCATCTGGATCGGTCATATGGTGTTCCTCGCGGTGCTGGTGCTCCGCCCGCAGGGACTGTTTCCCAAGACCCGGAGCTAGCATGACACTCCCTCCCGAAGCGGCCTACGGCCGCCTGCCCCCGGCTGTGCGCCTTTCCGCGCCGTTCGAAGTCGAGCGCGGCACCCGCGCGAACCAGTGGGCACTGGGTGTTTCATTGGCGCTGGTCGGCGTGGCTGCCAGCCTGCCATTCTGGGGCGAGTCCAGCTGGATGCGCGAGTTCGTGGAAATCGCCTGCTACTTCATCTTCGCGATGATGTGGAACCTGCTGGCCGGGTATGGCGGCATGGTGAGCATCGGGCAACAGGCGTTCTTCGGCCTGGGCGGCTACGCGATGCTGGCACTGGGCAACTTCGCGGGCGTCAATCCGTTCGTGGCTGTGCCGCTGGGTGCGTTGGCGGCGGCACTGGTGGCACTGCCGGTTTCGTTCGTCGCGTTCCGTTTGCAGGGCGGCTATTTCGCCATCGGCACCTGGGTGATCTCCGAGGTATTTCGCCTGTCGGTCGCCAACATCCCGGCTGTGGGCGGCGGTTCGGGCACGACGCTCACGGCATTGCGCGGCATCGAGAGGGCCACGCGCGAGAGCGTCACCTACTGGATGGCGCTGGCCTGCGTGGTGGCGGCGATTGCGGGCGTGTACCTGTTCCTGCGCGGCAAACAGGGCCTGGCCCTGCTGGCCATCCGCGACAACGAGGTGGCGGCCGAGTCGCAGGGGATCGCGGTGCGGCGCATGAAGCTGGCGGTCTATGCGGTGGCGGCCTTCGGCGCGGGGCTGGCCGGCGCACTCTATTTCGTGGGCAACCTGCGCATCAGCCCGGATTCGGCCTTCAGCGTGAACTGGATGGCGTTCGCCATTTTCATGGTGGTGATCGGCGGCATCGGCCGTATCGAAGGGCCGATCGTCGGCGCCGTGATCTTCTGGGGTCTCAACAAGTTCTTCAGCGACTGGGGCACCTGGTACCTGCTGGGCCTGGGGTTGCTCGCAATCATCGTCACCCTCTTTTTCAAGCAGGGCCTCTGGGGCTTCGCACAGATGCGCTGGGGCTGGATGTTGTTTCCCACGCAGCGCCGGCTGGTGCACACTGTCTCGGAAGAGCGTGCATGAGCAGCACCTATTTCATCGTGCTGGGCACCGACCACCCCGATAGCCATGCTTTGCGCGAGCAGGTTCGCCCTTCCCATCGC
The DNA here is from genome assembly GCF_003797765.1 of Ramlibacter sp. WS9. GTDB lineage: Bacteria > Pseudomonadota > Gammaproteobacteria > Burkholderiales > Burkholderiaceae_C > Ramlibacter. Next base: position 190,111 of record NZ_RKMB01000010.1, read on the forward strand.
GAGTGGTTGCGCGAGCATCACGGCCATGCCGTGTCGGTCATCCACGCGGGTCCCACAGTAGATGCGCAAGGCCGAATGAATGGCACCGCACTCGTTGTGGAGGCGAGCGACGAATGCGACGTGAGGCGGTTTTTCGATGCCGACCCCTATAGCAGGGCAGGGCTGTTCGCTTCGGTGGAGATCCGTTCCTGGCTTTGGACCTTCGGCCGCCAGGAGTCTGAGCGGCAGAGCGCCCGTCCGGTGCCGCGAAGGGACTGACCCACCCGCAATGGGTGGGTCACTCCCTGCGAAGGCACACGCACTTGGCGTGGCCGCAGCATTGACAGTCGATTCATGGGGAAGCCCCCGTTGACGATTGCGCAAAAGCGCCATCTGATGCTGCCAAGCGGCCCCTCTCTCGCGTGGCCCGTCGACAAGCCCCTTAGTATGAACGCCATCATGTCTGTCACTGACTCCCCATCCGGCAGCGCAGCGCTCCTCGGAACGAGGAAAGGCGCCGTGGCTCGCACCGGCCTGCTGTCGCTTCTGTCTGACGCGCGCCGGCGCGCCTGCATCCTCATCCAGGGCCCGGCCGGCAGCGGCAAGACGACTCTGGCCTCGCAATGGCGCGCCGTCGTCGTGTCGTACGGCTACGACTTCGCAGCGATGACCGTCGGGCCTGGGGACGACCGGGAGCGCATGGCCGACAGCCTGTTTGCCTGCCTTGATCATGTGGATCGTTCACTGGCGCGCGAGGCGGCATTTGTCTACAACCGCAACGGTGGAGCGCCCACATGGGAGCCAGCGGCCATTGCACTCATCCGTGCGCTGACCAAACACCCGCGCGACCTCGTCCTGATGATCGACGACTACCACCTGATCACGGACGAGGATGCACATCGGTTCGTGCAGATGCTGCTCGACTTCGCGCCGCCGAACTTCCATCTGCTTCTGGCATCGCGAAGCGCACCATCACTTTCGCTCGCGCGCCTGCGCGACAAGAGCGAGATTCTCGAGCTGGGGTTCAGCGACCTCCGATTCAGCTTGTCCGAGACCGAAGAACTTCTGTATGGGCAAAACGCCAGTCTTCCGCCACGCGACGTGAGAAGCCTGCACGAACTGACTGACGGATGGGTGGCGGGTCTGCGCCTGGTCGCGATGACGATGCGAAACCAATCGGACCGTGCCTGGGTGGGTCCACTGGGGCGGCTTCAGAACCCCAGCGACTTCAACGCCTATTTTCATCAGAACGTGCTGGCCACCTTGCCTGACTGCGACGTGGACGCGCTCTGCCGGTTGGCAGTTGCGTCGCGCTTTGACGAGGGGGTGTGCACGGCCTTGTTCGGGGACGACGCGGGCCAGGCGTTGTTCGAGCGGCTACGGCGCGACAACTTGTTCCTCATTCCCGTCGAAGGGGTGAAGGGGTGTTCCTGGTACCGTTTCCATCCGTTGTTCCGCGACGAGCTGAATTCGCTTTTCGACAGCTTGCCTGACGCCGAACGGCGCAGTACCCACTCGCGATTGGCGGAGTCGTTCGGCCGGCGCACGCAACTGCGCGAAGCGGTCCATCACAGCGTGGCGGCCGGCGAGGTCGAGAAGGCGGCGGACTGGGTTGATCGGTACGCCAAGTCCATGTTTCTGCACGGCGACTTGCGCCGTCTTGTCCGCGCAGTGGCGGAATTGCCTTCCCCGGCGCTTCACTCGCGCCCGTCGCTGCGGTTGTGGGTCGCGTGGGCCCAGCTGTGCTACCGGAAGTTGGATGAATGCGGGCAAAGCATCGAGGATCTCAGGGCCAGCTTGCCGGCCGACGACGAAAACGCCCAGCATCACCTGACCTTGCTCGAGGCCTCTCTTGCGCTGCAACAAGACGACACGGAAGCCGCCAGACGGCTCTTGCCGGCGCTCGACGCGATGACGACGGCCCAGGACGCGATTCTTTCGGGCGGCCGTCGCAATATCCTCGGGTGGTACCACGGCCAGCTCAACCACGGTTCGGTCGCGAGGCTGCATTTGGCGGGCAGGCATTTCTTCCTCGAGGGCGGGGAACCCCTTCTCGATTCGGCATTCGGATTCCTGGTGGGAGAGTGCCTTCGGGGCCACTCCTATGTCAAGGAAGGCAACATGCGCGAAGGGGAGCGGGCGCTGCGCGAGGTTCTGGGCAAGTCGGAGAAAATGTTCGGGCCGTTCTGCGAAGGGGCGGCCAATGCCGCGGGCTTCCTCGGCACGGTGCTCTACGAGATAGACGAATTGCCTGCGCTTCGGGTACTGCTGGAGCCGCGGATGGACCTCATCGAGCGCGCGGGTCTGCCCGATGCCGTGATCATGGCGTCCCTCATGCTTACCCGGATGTACCAGGCCGAGGGCAGCTTCCAGGAAGCGCTCGCGGGCGCGGACAGGCTGGAGGAGATTGCGCGGCGCCGGGGGCTCGACCGCATGCTCGCTCTTGCCTTGAACGAACGCGTGGCGATTCAGCTGAAGATGGGCGACGTGGCGTCCGCGCAAGGCACGGTCGCGCAGATCAGCGCCGTCGCATCTCGCCAGGGCGGGCGAACATCCAACTCGGCGCTTGCCGTGTGGTGGCATGAGCGGTTTGCCCGTGCCGAGCTGCTCGCGGCATTGCGGCGCGAACAGGAGGCGATCGAGGCGCTGCACGAGCTGATGTCGTCAAGTCTTTTCGAAGACAAGCTGCAGGCGCGCGCTCAGGTTTTCGCCCGGGCGGCCATACTTCAGCGGCGCTTGCGGCGCGAGCCCGAAGCGCTCAGGCATAGCGCGCAAGCCTGGACGATCGCCCAGCGAATGGGTCTGATGCGCAGCATGCTCGATCTCGGTCCGGAGGTGCTTTCGTTGGGACAAGACGCGTCGCGCGGGCAACTGCTCGACGACGCGGCACAGTTCCATCTTGAGCGGGTGGCTCAGCGAGCACACCTCAATCAGTCACGTGTGGCGCCGCCGCCCATGCCCACGCATGGCCGCCTCAGTTCGAGGGAGGTCGCCATCATCAAGGCACTGTCCGCCGCGCTGCCCAACAAGCGGATCGCGCAGGCCCTCGAGATTTCGCCTGAAACAGTGAAGTGGCACTTGAAGAACGTCTACTCGAAACTTGGTGTGTATGCCCGCGATGGCGCCGTGAAGCGCGCACGCGAACTGGGTTACCTGGAGCCCGGCCGCTGAGGCGCCGTTCGCAGGCGCCCGTTCGCGTCCGGGCGGTCCGTTCAGATGTCGATGGCGATCTTCCCGAAATGCTTGCCCGTTTCCTGATGGCGAAAAGCATCCGCCAGCTCAGGCAACGCGAAGTGGGAATCGATGATGGGACGGATATTGTTGGCCTCCACCGCGCGAACCATGTCTGCCTGCGATTTGTGGGAGCCCACCATGATGCAATTGATGCGCAATTGCCGGCCCATCATCACGGTCGTGGGCAAGGGCCCCTCATGGCCGGTCAGCAGGCCGACGAGGGCGACGCTCGCGCCGACACGGCATGCCGAGAATGACTGCGGCAGTGTTGCGGGGCCGCCAACGTCCACCACGTGATCGACGCCGCGCCCGCCGGTCAATTTGCGGGCAAGGGCTCCCCATTTCGGCTCGGTCCGGTAGTTGATCACATGCTGTGCGCCCAGCGCCTTCAGCCGTTCCAGCTTTTCGTCGGAGGACGAGGTTGCGATCACGTTCGCTCCCATGGCCTTGGCGAACTGCAGCGCGAACAACGAAACGCCGCCGGTGCCTTGCAGCAGAACGGTGTCGCCGGCCTTGACCCGGGCTTCCACCACCAGTGCCCGCCACGCCGTCAGGCCTGCGCAGACCAATGACGCCGATTCGGCGTAGGTCAAGCCCTTCGGTGCCTGGGTGAAGGCGCTCGCGGGAGCGGTCACGAATTCGCGGGCGAATCCGTTCGCGCCGTCGCCGGGGACCGACGCCAACAGTTGGGCGCCGAATCGGTTCAGCGGCTCGCCGTCCAGCCAATCGGGAAAGAAGGTTGAAATGACCTTGTCTCCGACCTGGTAGTCGGCCACGCCTTCGCCGACCGCTGTGACTTCACCGGCGCCGTCGGAAAGAGGGACCAGGCCGTCGGCGGCAGGTGCCACTCCGGCGACGACCAGGTAGTCGTGGTAGTTGATCGAGCTCGCGCGGATGCGCACGCTGATCTCGCCCGGCCCAGGTGCGGCGGGCTCGCCCATCTCGGTGAGCTCAAGCTTGTCGAGCCCGCCGGGTTTGCGAAGAATGACTGCCTTCATCGATGTTTCTCCAGAACTTGGGAGGTGGGTTCCATCTCACGCCACCTCGAAGAGCCCGGCCGCTCCCATCCCGCCCCCGACGCACATGGCGACCACAACGTATTTCACGCCACGCCGCTTGCCTTCGATCAAGGCATGGCCCACAAGGCGCGAGCCCGTCATGCCATACGGGTGCCCGATGGAGATGCCGCCACCATCGACGTTGTAGATTGCGGGGTCGATTCCGAGGTTGTCGCGGCAATACAGCACCTGACAGGCGAACGCTTCGTTCAGCTCCCACAGGCCGATGTCGCTGACCTTCAGCCCATGGCGCTTGAGCAGTCGGGGGATGGCATAGATGGGTCCGATCCCCATTTCTTCGGGGGCGCATCCGGCGACGGCCATGCCTCGATAGATGCCGAACGGCGCAAGCCCACGACGGCTTGCGACGGCCGAGTCCATCAGCACGCACGCCGAGGCGGCGTCCGACAGCTGGCTCGAATTGCCGGCGGTCACGCAGCCGCCTTCGATCACGGGCTTCAAGGAAGAAAGGCCTTCCAGCGTGGTGTCGGGGCGATTGCCTTCGTCGCGGTCGAGAACGACCTTCCGGTGTTGCACTTCGCCCGTGGCCTTGTCGGTCACCGTCATCGTGGTTTCGAAGGGGACGATCTCATCGGCAAAGCGGCCCTCCCGTTGAGCAAGACCCGTGCGGCGCTGCGACTCTAGCGAGTAAAGGTCCTGCGCTTCGCGGCTGATGCCGTACTTCGCGGCGACGAACTCGGCCGTCTTCAGCATGGGCATGTAGGCATGCTGGGCCCGCGAGACGACCTGTGGGTCCAGTTCCGCAAAAGCCCAGTCGAAGTAGGGCTTCTGCACCGCGCTGATGTTCTCCTGGCCTCCAGCGAGAACGACGTCCATGCCATCGACCATGATCTGCTTGGCCGCCGTGGCGATGGCCATCAGACCCGACGCGCACTGGCGGTCCATCGTTTGTGCGGCCACGGTCACGGGCAGGCCGCCCGCCAGCACGGCGTTGCGCGCAATGTTCATGCCCGCGGTGCCGGCAGCCAGGACGGTGCCGAACACGGCGTCTTCGATCTCCGCCCCGTCGATGCCCGCCCGTTGGACTGCGGCTGCCACGACATGCCCAAGCAGCGATGGCGACTTGGTGTTGTTCGTTGCGCCCTTGTAGGCGCGGCCGATGCCGGTGCGTGCCGTGGAAACGATGACAGCCTCTCTCATGATGCGCGGCCTCCATCGATGTCCGCGTTGGCTGCGGCGGTGAAGGCGAATGCCGTTCTACTGATCATGAATGTCTCCTGGTGTTGTGACGTGGGCTGACTGTTTCGCGATTCGCCTGATCTGCCACCACCCGCGACGGGTGGGTGGGCACGCGCCGCGGCCGGCGGCCCACCCACATTGGGGGGGGCAACGCAAGGGGGAATGCGAAATAGTCACACATCCAAAAGCGTGGTGCGCGAAGTTCGGCGCCAACAATTACAGGAGACAACGAATGGACTCGCGCGGCGTGCAACCGAGGCGGTCAGCGATCTGCCGAGGCATGGGTAGAGGGAGTCGCGTCGTTCAGACGCATCGCTGGACACTTTTTCTGGCCGCGGCCCTGGCTGCGGGCGCGCCGTCATTCGCGGCCACGCCGGTTGCCGATGCGCTACAGCGCCCGGCGCTGGCCGTGAGCGCACCGCAGCGTGCGGTGCTGCTGGCCGGCGCCCAGGCTGGCGCGCGCGTCATCGCCGTCGGCGAGCGCGGCATCGTCGCACTCAGCGACGACAGCGGCAAGACCTGGCGCCAGGCGCCTTGCCCGGTCAGCGTGACACTGACCATGGTCCGGTTTGCCGACGACCGCAATGGCGTGGCCGTGGGCCACGGCGGCACCGTGCTGACCACCGCCGATGGGGGGGCGAGTTGGTCCGTCCGACTGGACGGCCGACGTGCCGCGCAACTGGCGAAAGAGGCCGCCACCACGCCGGCGGCGCAGCGCGACGCCGAGCGCCTGGTTGCCGACGGGCCCGACAAACCGTTCCTCGATGTGCTCGTGTGGGACGCGAAGCGCTTTCTCGTGGTGGGCGCCTACGGCCTCGTCTTCCATACCGCCGACGGCGGCGCAACCTGGACGCCGTGGATGGCGCGGCTGCCCAACCCGAAGTCGCGGCACTGGTATGTGGCCAGGCGCAGCGGCAACGCTCTATGGCTGGCGGGCGAGCAGGGCCTGGTGACACGCTCGACCGACGGCGGCGAAACCTTCCAGCCCGTCGCGTCACCGTATCAGGGCAGCTGGTTCGCCGGCGCGTTGCAGCCTGACGGCGGCGTGCTGCTGGCGGGCCTGCGCGGCAATGTCTGGCGTACGGCCGACGCCGTGAACTGGACCCAGATCCCCTCACCAGTCCCAGCCTCCATTACCGCCGTGGCAACCGCCGAGGACGGCCGTCTGCTGCTGGCCAGCCAGGCCGGCCTGGTGCTGGTGCTGCAGGGCGACCGGCTGGTTCCGCTCGGCAGCGTGTCCGTGCCCAATCCGGCCGGCCTTCTGCAACTGCAAGGTGGCGCTTTGCTTTCGGTGGGAATCAACGGCGTGCTGCCGGCGCTGGAGGTTCGGCCATGACGCCTCAGGGTTTCAATCCGCGTTCCGGCTCGCCTGCCGAACCGCGCCGTGATGCCGTGAAGAAACTGCCCCGCGACTGGCGCGATCTGGGTGACGCCGCTTGTTGCGCGGCGCTCTTCGTCGCAGCGATCACTGGGCTGCTCGCGCTCTACTGGGTCCTCTGGTACATGCCGCCACTGCGCTAAACCCGTGTGGAGCAAAAACGGAGTATTGGTTTTATGGAATATCTCAAGTCCACATGGTATGTCGCAGCGTTCGGCAACGAAATATCTGCTGCTCTGTTCGAGCGAAGGATCTGTGACGAACCCGATGCCGCGGAGCGCGCTCGCGCCGCCGCATGACCGCGGCATCGCGCCATGTGCGCATCTCGCGCAAAACCGACGAGGCGCAAGATACCTGTAGCTTCGAGCTGATCGATACCGAGGGTGGCGGCCTGCCGCCCTTTTCAGCGGGCTCGCACATCGACGTGCACGTGGCGGAGGGCCTGGTGCGCCAGTATTCGCTGTGCAACGACCCGCGCGAGACGCACCGCTACCTGATTGCCGTGCTGCGCGAGCCCGCATCGCGTGGCGGCTCGGTGGCGATGCACGCGATGCAGGAGGGGCAGGAACTGCGCATCAGCGAGCCGAAGAACCACTTCTCGCTGGCGCACGATTCCCGGCACAGCGTGTTGCTGGCCGGCGGCATCGGCATCACCCCGATCCTGTGCATGGCGGAGCGGCTGTCGATGATTGGGGCTTCCTTCGAGATGCACTACTGCACTCGCTCGCCCGACCGCACAGCATTCGCCGAGCGTATTCGCGCCTCGAGTTTCGCCGACCGTGTGCACCTTCACCACGACAGCGGTCCAGCGACGCAGAAGCTGGACATCGCCGCCACGCTCGCGTCACCACAGGCCGGAGCGCACCTCTACGTCTGCGGGCCTTCTGGTTTCATGGACGCGGTGCTGTCGGCCGCGCGCGCCGCTGGATGGACGGAATCTTGTCTGCACCGCGAATACTTTGCGGGTGCTGCGGCCGACACCACCCACGACGGCACGTTCGAGGTCCAGCTGGCGTCCACTGGCGCAGTGATTCGCGTGGCCGCCGATCAGACCGTGGTCGCCGCGCTGGCCGCTGTCGGTGTGCGGCTGCCGGTGTCGTGCGAGCAGGGCGTTTGCGGCACCTGCCTGACGCGCGTGATCGACGGCACGCCCGATCATCGCGACATGTACCTCACCGACGAAGAACAGGCTCGCGGGGATCAGTTCACCCCGTGCTGCTCGCGAGCCAAGACACCGCGGCTCGTGCTCGACCTCTGATGACAGACAAGGAACCCAAGATGAACTACCTCCGCCGCGCCTGGTACGTTGCCGGATATGCCGATGAACTGGCCAGCGAGCAACTCCTCGCGCGCACACTGCTCGACGAACCACTGGTCTTCTTCCGACGCCCCGACGGTAGCATTGCAGCTCTCCTGGACCGCTGCCCGCACAGATTCGCGCCCTTGTCGGCCGGCAAGATCTGCGACAACGGTGCCTCGGTGCAGTGTGGGTACCACGGCTTGCGCTTCGACGGGAGCGGCGCCTGCGTGCACAGCCCGCACGCCGACGGCGCCATTCCCAAGGCCGCCGTCGTCAAGGCCTACTCGGTGCTGGAGCGTCACGGCCTGCTGTGGTTCTGGGCCGACGATGCCAGCGAGGCCGACGAATCGCTGATCCCTGATTATTCCAAGCTCAACGGCGCGGCGGAGGATGCGACGGTTCGGGGATACCTTCCGACCGGCTGCGACTATCGACTGCTCGTCGACAACATCCTCGACCTGACGCATGTCGACTATCTGCATGCGGGCACGCTGGGCAGCGGGGCGATGACGCGCGCGAAGGCGCAGGTCACCGACCTCGGCGAGCGCGGCGTGCGCATCGCCTGGCTGTCCAGCGGCGACAAGGCGCCGGCAGTATTCGACAACAGTCTGCGCCAGCAGGGGCAGCCGACGGACCAGTGGACCGAGGTCACCTGGACTGCGCCCGCCAACATGATGCTGCAGGTGGGGGCGACGCTCGCGGGCGAATCGCGCCAGCTGGGTGTTGACTCGCTCGCTTTGCACCTGGCCACACCCGAGAGTGCCGGACGCACGCACTACTGGTACTGGTCTACCCGCACCTTTGGCATCGATCCGCACGCCAACGCGGCCATCAAGGCCCTGTTGGAATTTGCGTTCTCGCAGCAGGACAAGCCGATGCTGGAGGCGCAACAAGGCCGAATGGGCGGTGCCGAGTTCTGGTCGCTCAAGCCCGTCCTTCTGCCCGGTGATGCCGGTGCGGTGCGCGTGCGCCGCAGGCTCGACGCTCTGATCGGGGCCGAAGGCGCGGAACGCTGAGCGAGGCAACGCGGTTGGTGCTCGGCCTCCAGTCGCAGGTTGCCGCCCACCCTCATTGGGGGGGGCAACGCAAGGGGGAATACGAAATAGTGTCTCCTATCCAAAAGCGTGGCGCGCGAAGTTCGGCGCCAACAAATTCAGGAGACAACAAATGGACTTGCGCGGCGTGCAACCGAGGCGGTCAGCGATCTGCCGAAGCACGGGCACGGGGAGTCGTGTCGTTCAGACTCCTCGCTCTTCATCTGTTCTGACCATGGGGTCGCCGTCGTCCGCGGTGCGTGTGGCGGAGGTTCGAACATGACGTCGCAGGTTTTTGATCCTCGCTCCGGATCGCTCGTCGAGCGGTCACTGTTCAACCACCGCCGGATCGTCCTGTTGATCTGCGCGCTGGTCACCGCGATCCTCGGCTGGCAGGCCGTGGGGCTGCGGCTGAACGCCACCTTCGAGAAAACGATTCCCGTCAGCCATCCGTACGTCCAGAACTTCCTGAAATACCAGCGCGAACTGACCGGCTTGGGCAATGCCGTGCGCATCGCGGTCGCCCAGCCCAACGGCACCATCTATGACGCCAAGTACATGGACGCGCTGCGCCGGCTGTCCGACGAAGTGTTCCTGCTGCCCGGCGTAGACCGGGTGTACATGAAGTCGCTGTGGACACCGTCCACGCGCTGGGTCGGCGTCACCGAGGAAGGCCTGGAAGGTGGGCCGGTCATCCCCGAAAAATTCGACGGCTCGCCGGCCAAGCTGCAGGCGCTGGCGGACAACGTCGCTCGCTCGGGCGAGATCGGCCAGCTCGTCGCGCGAGATGCGAAGTCGAGCGTGATCTTCGTGCCGCTGCTCGCGAAAGACGCCGATGGCCGCGCACTCGACTACGGGCAGTTGTCGGACCGGCTCGACGCGCTGCGCGCCAAGTACCAGGCCGAAGGGCTGACCATCCACATCACCGGTTTTGCCAAGATCGTCGGCGATTTGATGGCCGGCGTGCGCGCGGTGCTGCTGTTCTTTGCGCTTGCCGTGGCGATTGCGGCGGCGATGGTGTATTGGTACACGCGCTGTGTGCGCTCCACGCTGCTGGTCGTTCTGGCATCCCTGGTGGCGGTGGTCTGGCAGCTCGGTCTGCTGCCCACGCTGGGCTACTCACTGGATCCGTACTCGATCCTGGTGCCCTTCCTTGTGTTCGCGATCGGCATGAGCCATGGCGCGCAGAAGATGAACGGCATCATGCAGGACATCGGCCGTGGCCTGCCCAAGCTGGTGGCCGCCCGCTTCACGTTCCGCCGCCTGTTCCTGGCCGGCCTCACCGCGCTGCTGGCCGATGCGGTGGGCTTTGCGGTGCTGCTGGTGATCGACATCCAGGTGATCCGGGAGCTGGCGATCGCGGCGTCTATCGGCGTCGCGGCGCTGATCTTCACCAACCTCATCCTGCTGCCGATCCTGCTGAGCTTCACGGGCGTGAGCCCGCGCGCCGCAGAGCGCAGCCTGCGCGAAGAGGCCGCCGATGCCTCGGGGCAGGAAAAGCACCCGATGTGGGCCTTCCTCGATCGCTTCACGCAGCGCCGCTGGGCCACCATCGCGGTGGGCGCGGGCTTGGCAATGAGCCTGTTCGGATTTGCCGTGAGCACGCAGCTCAAGATCGGCGACCTCGACCCGGGTGCGCCGGAGCTGCGTGCCGACAGCCGCTACAACCGCGACGTCGCCTTCATGAACGCCGCCTACGGCGCCAGCAGCGACGTGCTGGCGGTGATGGTGAAGACCCCGGAAGGCAAGTGCGCGCAGTACGAGACGCTGAACAAGGTCGACGCGCTCGAGTGGCAGTTGCGCCAGATCGACGGCGTCGAGAGCACCAACACGCTCGCGCAGCTCAACCGGCGCGTCCTCGCCGGCCTCAATGAGGGCAACCCGCGCTGGTACGAGTTCCTGCGAAACCAGGAGATGCTCAACATGGTCACGTCCAATGCCCCGCGCGGCCTCTACAACGACGCCTGCAGCCTGCTCACGCTCTATGTCTACCTGCGTGACCACAAGGCCGACACACTGACGCGCGTGGTGGACCACGTCGAAGCCTTCGCGAAGGACAACGACAGCGCCGACGCTACCTTCCTGCTGGCCGCCGGCGGCGCGGGCATCGAGGCCGCGACCAACATCGCGGTGAAGGGCGCGTGGCGCACGATGCTCTTCATGGTCTATGGCGCCGTGGTGCTGCTGTGCTTCATCACCTTCAGGTCCTGGCGCGCGGTGGTGGTGGCGGTACTGCCGCTGGTTGTCACCTCGCTGCTGGCCGAGTCGCTGATGGTCGCGCTCGGCATGGGCGTGAAGGTGGCCACGCTGCCTGTCATCGCGCTCGGCGTGGGCATCGGTGTCGACTACGCGCTGTACATCCTGTCGATTACGCTGGCCCAGCTGCGCGAGGGCAAGAGCCTGTCGGAGAGCTACTACCGGGCGCTGTTGTTCACCGGCAAGGTGGTCATGCTGACCGGCGGCACGCTGGCCATCGGCGTAATCACCTGGTTCGCCAGCCCCATCAAGTTCCAGGCCGACATGGGGCTGCTGCTCGCCTTCATGTTCCTTTGGAACATGCTCGGCGCGCTGGTGCTTCTGCCCGCGCTGGCGCACTTCCTGTTGAAACCCGCGTCGCCCGTGGGCGTCACGGACGCGCAGCAGTCACCCGACGAGTTCAAGCAAGCCTCGAGGCCGGCGACGTCGCCGTTGCCGGGCTGAAGACCCGATCCACTTTTTCACCCAGAAGAGGAGACAAACCATGCCCGAACACATCACCCCACCCCGACGGTTTCGCCTGCGCAAGCGGCGGCTTTCGCTAGTTGCTGCCGCTTCGCTGGCGGCGGTATCGGCCGGTGCCGTAGAGCTCGACACGGGCAACGAGGATTGGAACCTGCGCTGGGACAACACCGTCAAGGCCAGCGTGAGGGTGCGCACGGAGAAGCCCGATCCTGTGCTCAAGGACTCGTTTCGCCTGCTGGTTCCAGGCAACCCGGCATCCGCCTTTCCACAGGCGCTGGGCTTGAATGCGGGCGACCAGAACTTCCAGAAGCGCGGCATCGTTTCCGAGCGGTTCGATCTGCTGTCGGAATTCGATGGGGTGTGGCGCAAGAACTATGGCCTGCGCGTCAGCGCATCGGCCTGGTACGACGCCAAGCTGCACCGCCGGACGCAGGCCGACAATGACCCCTTTATCGGCCAGGCCCCGCCCGACGAGTTTCCGGCCGATACCCGCAAGCTCTCCGGCAAGAAAGCGGAAGTGCTCGACGCCTTCGTGTTCGGTTCCTGGGACACGGGCAACGGCACCAAACTGAGCGCGCGGCTGGGGCAGCATGCGCTGCTCTACGGCGAGAGCTTGTTCTTCGGCGACAACGGCATCGCGCGGGCGCAAGGTCCGATCGATGTCGACAAGCTGCTGGCGTCGCCGAATGCCCAGTTCAAGGAAATCATCCGGCCCGTCCCGCAACTGTCGGGGCAACTTCAGATTTCGCCGAAGGTGTCCATCGGCGGCTACTACCAGTTCCGCGCAAAGGAGGATCGGCTGCCGCCGTCCGGAAGCTACTTCTCGATTGCGAACATTCCCTGGGGCGCATCGCAGCCGGAATTCATCCCTCCCAACTTTGTGCTCTTGCCCGGCGGGGACCGGAAGGCGAAGGACTCGGGCCAGTTCGGCATGCAGCTGAAGTGGCGCCTTGAGGACACCGACCTGGGTTTCTTTGCCGCCCGCTACCACGACAAGGGCGGGCAGTTGTACGGCACTCTCAACCCGACGGCCACGCCCAGTGCCGCCGGCACCTTGCCCGGCACCTGGTTCTACGTCTTCCCGGAGAACGTCAAGACCGTGGGCGCGAGCTTCACGCGCTCGATGGGCGACTTCAATTTCGCCGGCGAAGCGTCCGTGCGTACCAACGTGCCGCTTCGCAGCACGAACATGATCTATGCGCCGGCGTTCAGTCCACAGCCTCGTCTCGCCACGGGACGTACGGCGCACATGAATCTGTCGACGCTGGCGGTCTTCGGTCCGAATTTCCTCGCGAAAGAGACGTCCCTCGTTGCGGAGATCGCGTGGAATCGACTGCTGAAGAAGGACGATCCTGACGCCCAACTCGATGCCGGGCGTACGCGTGACGCCACCGCGCTCCAGTTCATCTACACGCCAACCTACCGGCAGGTGGTCTCGGGCCTCGACTTGAGCGTGCCGGTGGGGGTGCGCTACACGGTCGCCGGCAATTCGTCGGTGACGGCGTGGGACGCCAAAGGCAGCGGCAGCGCCAACATCGGCGTGCAGGGCGACTACCTGGGCGTGTGGCAGTTCTCGGCGACCTATACGCATTTCATCGGACGTGCCGCGCCCTTCGCCGACTACTCGCCGCTGCTAACTGGCGGCAGCGTGATCTACGGCCACGGCAATCACCTGGCCGACCGCAACAACGTGGCGCTTTCCGTGCGCCGCACCTTCTGAAACCTCCGGAGCAACGTCATGACTTCGACCATTCGACTCGCTTTGGTGACCGCTGCGGCGCTCGCCTTCACTTCCTTGCACGCGCTGGCTGCGGTGACGGCCGACGAGGCCGCCAAACTCAAGACCGAACTCATGCCGCTCGGCGGCGAGAAGGCCGGCAACAAGGACGGCACCATTCCAGCATGGACCGGCGGCTATACGACGCCGATCCCGGGCGAAAAGCCCGGCGGTCGCCGCGGCGACCCCTTCAAGGACGAAAAGCCGCTGTTCTCGATCAACGCCAAGAATGTCGGTCAGCACGCCGACAAGCTGACCGACGGCACCAAGGCGATGTTTGGCAAGTACCCCGACTACCGCATCGACGTCTACAAGACACATCGCACGGCCGCCGCGCCGCAGTGGGTCTACGACAACACCCTCAAGAATGCGACGCGGGCCAAGATGGCGGGCGAAATTCCCGAAGGGGTGTACGGGGGCATTCCCTTCCCCATCCCGAAGGTTGGCGCCGAGGTCATGTGGAACCACCTGCTTCGCTGGCGCGGCGCTTCCCTGCAATTTCAGGGCACGCAGAACCAGTTGACCAGTGACGGCAAGGTTGTGCTGGTGAACGACATCGTCATCGACCAACAAATGCCGTACTACTTCCAGGACAGCTCGCTCGAGCAGTTCTCGAAGAACCCGGAATACTGGATGGCCAGGCTCATCAGTACCAACCCAGCCATGCGCGCCGGAGAGGCGTACGCGGCACGTCGCCAGTTCGATGGCGAAAAGGACCAGGCATGGGTCTACCTCACAGGTCAGCGCCGGGTGCGCAAGATACCCAACCCCTGCTGCGACGTGCCTGCGGCTCCCACGGCAGGCGTGATGACCTACGACGAGATCGAAACCTTTGCCGGCCGCATCGACCGCTTTGACTGGAAGCTGGCCGGCAAGAAGGAAATCTACATCCCCTACAACGGCAACAAGCTTTTGCAGCCAAAGACCGATGCAGAGGTCATCGGTGCGCACTTTGTCAATCCGGATCACATGCGCTGGGAACTTCATCGTGTCTGGGTCGTCGATGCGGCCTTGCGTGCCGGCCAGCGCCACCAGGCGCCAAAGAGCCGCTACTACTGCGACGAGGACACGTGGCTGTGCGTTTTGGCAGACCGCTGGGACGCCAATGGCCAACTGTGGAGGACGGTCTGGTCGGCGAGCTTCGTGGCCCCCGACTTTCCCGGCACGATGGGCGGCGCGTTCGGGTCCAATGACTTCATCGCCGGCGCCGCATTCATCGGCAACCTCTACAACAGCAAGGCGCAGCAATACCCGATCAAGCCGCGCTATGCCGACAGCGTGTTCACGCCCGACGCGATGTCTGCCGAGGGTGCTCGCTAGTTGTTCGGAATCGGCCTCGCTCACACCGGAGACAACATGAAGCGCAGAAGCTGGATGGCTGCAGCAAGTGCCGCCCTGGCCACGGCCATGAGGCCGGGTCTGGCGCAGGACGCGAGGGCAAAGACGGTCGATGGGACGGCGTTCGACGTCATCATCGTCGGCGGCGGCGCGGCGGGGTCCGCGATGGCCTACCGGTTGTCGTCCGACGCCAGGACGCGGGTGCTGCTGCTCGAAGCCGGACCGGACGAGCGCCCGGCGGTCCTGACCGTGCCCGCGCGATGGCCCGAGTCCCTCGCGACCCAATACAACTACGGCTATTCCTCCGTGGCGCAGAAGGCCGCGGGGGGACGCGTCATCCCGCAACCGCGTGGCCGGGTGCTGGGCGGCACGACTTGTCTCAACGCGATGATCTTCGCCTTTCCCCCCGCGGAAGACTTCGCGCGGTGGGGGCCGCTCTGGAGCTATCCGCAGGTCGCCCGGTCGCTCCACGTTATGGAGTCGCACCGGGGCCGCGGGCGCGGTCGAGGCACGACGGGGCCGGTGCGCAACGGCCCCGCGCGCGAGCGGCACCCGCTCTGCGCCGACTTTGTGAAGGCCGCCGTGCAGGCAGGCCATCCGGCATGCGATGACCTGAACGCGCCCGGTGCTCGCGGGGCGGGTTGGTTCGACCTGAGCATCGACGACAAGGGCGAGCGGCTCGACGCGGCGCAAACTTACATCCGCCCGGTGCGGTCCCGCAAGAACCTCCAGGTCTGGGCCGACTGCGCCGTCACCCGGATCGAGCTCACCGGCGACCGCGTGACCGCTTTGCGGCTGAAGCGTACGAGCGGGGAGGAGATCCTCAAGGTGTCGGGCGAAGTCGTGGTGAGCGCCGGGGCAATCGACTCGCCCGCGCTGCTTTTGCGGTCGGGAATCGGGCCGCGAGAGGAACTCGAAACCATCGGTGTGACCTGTGTGTTGGATCTTCCGGCCGTCGGCCGCAATCTGCGAGACCATCCCGCGCTGCCGGTGGCCTGGTCCACCGACCAAGCCATCGCACCGCCGCGCAACCAGTTCTCCGAATCAACGCTGTACCTGCCGCACGAGAAGCGGGCGGGCGGACGGACCCTCACCATGGCGTTCACCCATGTCGCGGTCGCTCCGGGGGTCAGCGGGGTGGCCAACGGCGCCACCGCCATCATCGGGCTCTACGAGCCCCGCAGCAGCGGCAGCCTCAAGCTCAACCCGGCCAACCCCACGGGCGCGCCGTTGATCGACCCGGGCTACCTGACCGACGAGCGCGACGTCGACGCCCTGGTCGGCTCGATCTCGCTGGCCCGCAAAATCGCCGGGCAGGCCGCACTCGCGGGCTATCACCTGCGGGAGGTCACGCCGGGGCTGGAGGGCGACGACCCGAACAGCCTGCGGCAGATGGTGCGACAGAACGTCATCAGCTACGGCCACCAGTGCGGCACCTGCGCCATGGGCGAAACGGGGGTCGTGGACCAGCGCCTGCGCGTGCGCGGCATGGCCAACCTGCGCGTCGCGGACGCCTCGATCTTCCCCACGATTCCTCAGGTGGCTCCCAGCGTTCTCGTGCAGCTGGTCGGCTGGCACGGCGCCAGGCTGATCGCAGAGGATCTGCGCGCTTCGCGCAAGGCCCGGAGCACGGCATGACCTCGAGCCGAACACTTCACCTGACTCACCACATACCGACAACCGCAAAAGGACATTCAATGACGCAGACCGCAACCTCCCGCAACTTGATTGGCGGAGCCTGGGCCGATGGCGGAACAGCCGTCGAATCTCTCAGCCCTTCGACAGGCCGTTCCATCGGACAGTTCATGAGCGCCGGCGCGGGCGAGGCGGCAGCAGCCATTGCAGCCGCTCGGACCGCCTTCGACTCGACCTCCTGGTCGCAGGACGCGCGGGCGAGGGCGCGGGCCTTGAACGAACTCGCCGACCGCCTGGCCGAGCGGGTCGACGAAGTTGCCGCGAGCCTGTCTCGCGAGGGCGGCAAGCTGTTGTGGCAGACCGGCTGGGAGATTGCGCTTTCCGTGGAGTGGCTGCGCTATGCCGCCGCCACGGCCGTGACCCAGGCGGCAGGCGACCATGCGGAGGTCGCGCCGGGGATCACGTTCAGCTCGACGCCCGAGCCGCTTGGCGTCGCCGGCATCATTTCGCCCTGGAACTCGCCCATCATCCTCACCGTGCGCGCGCTCGGCCCCGCGCTGGCGGCCGGCTGCACCGTGGTCGCCAAATTGCCGGGCCAGACGGGCCTGACCAACGGCCTCTTCGCGGAGGTGGTCGCGGCAACGAAGTCGCTGCCGGCCGGCGTCGTCAACATCCTCACCGAATCCGGCAACGCCGTGGCGCCCGCCCTGGTCGAATCGCCGCACGTCGACGTCATCTCCTACACCGGCAGCACCCATGTGGGCCGCGCCATCGCCGCCTCGGGCGCGAAGACCCTGAAGCGGCTCAACCTCGAGCTCGGCGGCAAGACGCCGCTGGTGGTGTTCGCCGATGCCAACCTCGACGTCGTCGTGCCGACGATCGTCACTGCCCTGACGATGATGAACGGCCAGTTCTGCGTGACGGGCTCGCGCGTGCTGGTCCAGCGTTCGATCGCCGACCGGCTCCGCGCAATGCTCATAGAGGCCGTGGGCTCGGTCAAAGTCGGCCCCAGCGACGATCCGGCCAGCCAGATCGGCCCGCTGATCGACGCGGCCAGCGCGAGGCGCGTCAACCAGATCGTGGAGGAGGCCGCTGCTTACGGCAAGGTCCTCGTGCGCGGTGGCCTCGTCGAGGACGCCGCCCGTCCTGGTGGGGCCTACTACCAGCCGAGCGTGGTGGAGGTGGATCGCCTCGACGTGCCCCTGGTGCAGGAAGAGGTGTTCGGCCCCGTCCAGACCTTCGAGATCTTCGATGACGAAGCAGACGCAATTCGCATGGCCAACGGCACCGACTTCGGCCTGGGCGCGGCGGTGTTCACGCAAGACGAGCTGCGCGCTCGCCGGGTGAGCCAGGCGATCAAGGCCGGCACGGTCTGGACCAACTGCTGGGGCGTGCTGTCGGAACGTTTCGAGCAAGGGGCGTTCAAACAGAGCGGCTACGGCTACCTGTGCGGCCCGCGTGGCATCGAGACCTTCCAGAACATGAGGGTCTACGCCCACGCAGCCCCGATGCAAGGCTGATGCCATGGTCAAGCATGTTGGTCAGAAACTGCGGGCTGTGGGCACCGGTGCCGTCTCGGTAGCCAAGGAGTCGGCACTGCTGTATGGCGAGCTGGCGCGAACTGTCGCCGGCTTCTCCAAGCGTGAGGTGCCGGCGAAAGATTCGCGCTTTGCCGACCCGGCGTGGCGCGAGAACCCGGTGTACCGCCGGCTGGCTCAAAGCTACCTGGCCTTTTGCGAGACGGTCGACCGCGTCGCGGGGTCCAACCCGGAGTGGCGCGAGCGGGAACGGGCGCGTTTCCTGGGTGGCATCGTGACCAGCTCGCTGGCGCCCACGAATACGCTGCTGGGCAATCCGGCCGCGCTCAAGCACGCGGCAGAAACCGGCGGTGCCAGCCTGTTGAGCGGCTTGCGGAACATGGTGGGAGATGTCCTCAAGAACAAGGGCATGCCCTCGCAAGTGGACAGCTCGAAGTTCAAGGTGGGCGAGAACCTGGCCGTCACGCCCGGCGCCGTGGTGTTCCGCAATGAAATGCTGGAGGTGATCCAGTACCAGCCCATGACTGAGAAGGTGGCGCAGCGGCCGACACTGCTCGTCTTGCCACCCGTCGGCAAGTACTATTTCATGGACCTGGCACCGGGCCGCAGCTTCATCGAATACGCGGTGTCGCGCGGGATGACGGTGTTTGCGACGAGCTGGCGCAACCCCGGTCCCGAGCACGGCCACTGGGGACTGGATGACTACGTGCAGACGCTGCTCGACGCGGTGGATGCCGTGTGCGACGTGAGCGAGAGCGACAAGCTCAACCTGCTCGGCATGTGCGCCGGGGGCATCCTGTCGACGCTGATGTTGAGCGTGATGGCCGCGCGCCGCGACAAGCGGGTGACGGCAGCGTCGTTCGGCGTCATGATGCTCGACTTCGGCAGTGAGGCTGCGCTCGGTGGGTTCAACGCAAAGCCGGTGCTCTCGATGGCCAAGCGCAATTCGGCGTCCAAGGGAATCCTTCCGGCCAGCAGCCTGGCCAGCGTCTTCGCCTGGATGCGGCCGAACGACCTGGTCTGGAACTACTGGTCCAACAATTACCTGATGGGCAAGGATCCGCCGGCCTTCGACATCCTGGCCTGGAGCGTTGACG
Source organism: Ramlibacter sp. WS9 (assembly GCF_003797765.1). Lineage (GTDB taxonomy): Bacteria > Pseudomonadota > Gammaproteobacteria > Burkholderiales > Burkholderiaceae_C > Ramlibacter. Next base: position 209,400 of record NZ_RKMB01000010.1, read on the forward strand.
GCACCAACCTGCCGTCAACGCTGCACCAGCAGTTCGTCGACATTTTTGAAGGCAACTCGGTCACCAAAGGCGGGCTGCGGGTGCTTGGTGTTCCGATCGACCTCAGGCGCATCCGTATCGACACGTTCTCGACCGGGGCGCTGACCGATCACTTGACGCCGTGGAAGGCCTGCTATCGCGCCACGCAGCTGGTCGGCGGCCGCAGCACCTTCGTGCTGAGCAACTCGGGGCACATCGCCAGCCTGGTCAATCCGCCCGGCAACCCGAAGTCGACGTACTGGGCCGGGCCGCAGCCCTGCGCCGATCCGGAGCAGTGGCTCAAGTCCGCCACCAAGCACCAGGGCACGTGGTGGGACGTCTGGGCCGACTGGAATTTGAAGCGCAGCGGCAAGCAGCGCCCCGCGTCGAAGGGCCCGGGCAGTGCCCGATTCCCTGCTTTCGCCGCCGCACCCGGCACCTACGTTCATCAGAAGTCCTGACCAGAGTCCCGCATGACCACAACATTACCGCGCCTGCAGGCGCTGGACGGCCTCGTCGGCCAGGAGCTCGGCGTCTCCGAATGGGTCCACCTCGACCAAGACCGCATCGACACGTTCGCGCATTGCACCGGCGACGACCAGTGGATCCACGTCGACGCCGAACGCGCGTCCCGCGAGAGCCCCTACGGCAACACCATCGCCCACGGCTATCTCACGCTGTCCTTGCTGGGCCCCGCGGCGCTCGAGGTGTGGATTCGTCCCGCCGCCATCCCGACGGCGCTGAACTACGGCATCGACCGGGTGCGCTTCATCGCGCCGGTGCCCAGTGGATCGCGTGTGCGCAGCCGGATCAAGCTGCTGTCGATCGAACCGAAGGGGGCTGGCAAATCGCTGATCACGACCGAGAACACGGTCGAGATCGAAGGGCATTCAAAACCGGCGCTCGTTGCCAACACCCTCGTGATGGTCGTTGAGGCATAGGGAACGCCTTGCGCACCCAGACAGAATCAAAATTGCGATCATCGTCAATGACCCAAACGACCATCCGTTTCATCGACATCGACGGACTCTCCTTGCGCGTCGGCGTGCGGCCCGGCAAGGAGCCTGCACTGCTGATTTTCAACGGCATCGGTGCCAACCTCGAGTTGCTGGAGCCGCTGTCGGATGCGCTCGACGGCGTGGCGACCATCACCTTCGACGTGCCAGGGTCCGGACAGTCCGAGCCCGGGCTGAAGCCGTATCGGCTGCGCGGACTGGCCCGGCTCGCGGCCCGGGTGCTGGACGAAACAGGCCACACCGGCCGTGTCGATGTGCTCGGCGTCTCCTGGGGTGGGGCGCTTGCGCAGCAGTTCGCCCTGACTTGCCGCGCGCGCTGCCGCAAGCTCGTGCTGGTGTCAACGACACCCGGCATGTTCATGGTGCCTGGTTCGCCGCGCGCCATGGCGCGCCTGTTCAATCCGCGCCGCTACAAAGACCCGTCGCACCTGGAGCGCGTTGCGCCGCACATCTACGGCGGCGAGGTTCGGCGCGACCCGGCCTTGATCCGCGCGTTCGGCGCGCGCTCGATGTCGCCGCACTGGCTCGGCTACCTCTACCAGCAGATCGCTTTCTGGGGCTGGAGCAGCCTGCCGTGGTTGCGCCTGCTGCCGCAGCCGACGCTGATCCTTGCCGGCAACGACGACCCTCTGGTGCCGCTGGTCAACGCGCGCATTCTGGCCAGGCTCATTCCGCGGGCGCAACTGGAGGTGGTCGACGACGGCCACCTCTTCCTGCTGAGCAATCCGGGTCGCGTCGCGCCCTCGATCCTTCGCTTCCTGGCGGCGGCCTGAGGGCTTTGCTCTTGCTCCCTCTCCCTCCGGAGGAGGGATGGGGTGGGGGTACGCGGTACGCCAATCAGCGCAGCGCTTCCACCAGGGCGATGCCCCGATCAGTGAGATGCAACGGGCTGATGCGCAACACCAAAGCGATCAGACAGATCGCCCAGTCGACGATCCAGTGTCCACAGCTTCGCGCCCGGTGTCACCAGTGTCGAGGCAAGAAGGGCCATGTCCACCAAACCGCAACCCAGCCCGTACAATTTCTCCCTCTCAACGAACTGCATGACCTCGTCAAGGGTGGCCTGCTCCGCTGCCATGAGCAGACCCATGTCGCCGAGGGTCTGAGTGCGCGGCGCGGGTGGCGTCCCGCACGCGAGTTCGAGCAAGACCATTGGATGAATCAGGACCAGGTCGCGCCCCAACAAGTTCACCAGCGCTTCATTGCGGCGCCGGAAATGATCGACCCACACTGACGTGTCTACAAGAACGGTCATCGCGCACCAGGCTGGCCGCGCGCATCACGCCGACGAGGCACGCTCTTCATCCCCGGCTCGCTCCCTCCGAGCGATTCCAGGCGCTTGGCTGCCTGAACACGCACAAAGGTCTTCATGGCCTCGCGAAAGACTTCTGATCTGTCCATGTTGGGATCGGCCAGTTCCAGCGCCTTCGCGTAGAGAGAGTCTTCGATGGTGACGGTGGTTCGCATGACTGATCATTGCACCAAATCTGATTCGATATTGTATCAATCCACGACATCAACATGCTGTCGGCCTGCACGGTCAGGCTCAGCCCTGCTGAGACCCGCGACGAAACCGTAGAGCTGGCCGTTCTCTAGCCGGCCGACTCGTATCGGACTCGTTCAGCTCTCGTGGGAATCGCTCCGCCGGGCACCCACCCTTCGCGGGTGGTGTCACCACGCAGTAGCCAAGACATAGTCGTCCCAACGGTCCGCAAAGGGCCCAAGGAGACAAGATGTCAGACTCTCAGAGCAAGGGCCCTCGCGTCGCTGTGACCGCTGGGCTGCGCGGGGCCAACTGGGACCCTTCCCGGATGCGCACCCCCTTCACGATGACGCCGTTCCCGCTGGGCACGCAGGACGGGCAGTCGGCCCTGGGCTTCCTGTTCGCCCGGGGCGGGGAGAAGTGCGCGTTGCTCGCCATGCACCCGCGTGAATTGCTGCTGACCCACTACCTGGTGCCGTACGTGCTCGATGCAGGCTGGGCCTTTTGGGCGCAGCAGCCGCGCATGGTCGGCAATGACCTGCGGCTCGAGCATGAGACCGCGCTTCACGATGTCGCAGCCGGGGTCCGTCAGCTGCGCGCTCTGGGCTTCGAGAAAATCGTGCTGCTCGGAAACTCCGGCGGCGGCGGCCTGATGAGCTTCTACAACCAGCAGTCGCTGCTGGCGCCCGCTCGGCGCATTGCGCGCACGCCGGGCGGCCGTCCGACCAAATTGCCCGAGTCCGAACTCCCCGTCGCAGACGGCATTGTGCTGGTGTCGCCTCATCCGGGCCAGGGCGTGCTGCTCCTGAACGCGCTGGATCCCTCCGTGACCGACGAGAACGACGCGACCTCATGCGACGCGGCGCTCGATCCCTTCAGCGGGGCCAATGGCTTCCGGTTGCCGCCGCAGTCCGCCTCGTACAGCCCCGATTTCATCGAGCGCTACCGGGCGGCGCAACACGCGCGCTGCGAGCGCATCGACACCACGGCACGAAAGATGATCGCGGCCAAGCGTGAGGCGCTGGCGCGGAACAAGGAACATCCCCATCGGGCCGACAAGCAGATCGCCAGCCATTCACCCATCTTCCAGGTCTGGCGCACCGATGCGGACCTGCGCTGCTGGGACACGTCGCTGGATCCTTCGGAGCGGCTGGTGGGCAGCCTGTGGGGCGCCGATCCGCAGGTGTCGAACCTGGGCAGCGTCGGCTTCGGGCGGGTCGTGACGCCGGAATCATGGCTGTCGACCTGGTCGGGACTGACTTCCAACGCTGCGATGTCGAAGACGGCGCCCTCGATCGAGCAGCCGATGCTGCTCATCGAATACACCGGCGACAACTGCGTCTTCCCAGCGGACGTGAACGCCGTGTACGACAGCGTGTCTTCGAGCAATAAGCAACGCCACAGCGTCCGCGGCAATCACCACGGCCTGCCGATTTCGCCGGGGGAGCCGAACGGGCAGGAGCTGGCGGGCCCGCACCTTGGCGAGTGGCTGAAGGCGACCTTCTGAGTCGGCCGCGGGCAAACACCCACCACAGGCACACCGGAGACAACATGAAGCGAAGAGCGTTGATGGCCGCGGCAGCCGCGGCCCTGGCTTGCGCAATGGCGCCCGCGTTAGCGCAGGATTTCAAGGGAAAGGCCATCACCGTGGTGGTGGCGGCGCCGCCTGGGACGGCGACCGACGTCGCCGCACGGATCGTCACCGAGGGGATGCGAGCGAAGCTCGGCGCGACCTTCGTGATCGACAACAGGCCGGGCGCCGGCGGGATCATTGCCGTCAACCAGTTCAAGGGCGGGCCAACAGACGGAACCCGACTGCTGTTCACCCAGGGATCGACGGTTGTGATCTCGCCGCTTACCTACAAGGAAGCCCGGTTCAACTTTGAAAGCGACTTCGAAACCATCGCGATCGTTGCGGAAACGCCGATGCTCATGGTGACGCGCCCGGCCGGCGGACCCGCCAGCCTCGCCGCAGCGGTAGCGTCCGCCAAGTCGGCTCCGGACTCGATATCGATCGGAAACCCCGGCGTCAATTCAATTCCGCACCTGGCCGGCGAACTCCTCGGCTACGCCACGGGGTCGCAGTTCAGGCAAGTTCCGATGGGCACGGCGGCACAGGGGATTCAGGCGGTCGCGCTCGGAGACATCGACATCTTCGTCGATGGTGTTGCGTCGATGCTTCCCATGGTGGCCGGCGGGCGCCTCAAGGCGCTTGCCGTCACGGCCTCGAAGGAACTTCCCGGCCTCGAAGGCATTGCGCTGGCCAAGGACACCGCGCCGGGTCTGGTGGTTTCGGGTTGGTTCGGCCTCTTTGCCCCAGGCGGAGCCCCCGCCGCGCTGACCTCCGAACTCAATGCGGCAGTGGCCTCGGCGTTGCAAAACCCCGACGTGATCGCAAAGCTGCGAAAGCTGGGCACCTATCCGACGCCGGGGTCCGTCATCGAAGCCAAGGCCTTCGTGAAGGCCGAGAAAGCAAAGTGGGCGGACGTGATCCGCAAATCAGGGATCAAGCCGCAATGAGCACGAACGAAACCTCCAAGCACCGCAATGGCGCCACGCGCAGTTTTGCACCGCTGCAGCCCATCCCCGGCGTTGTTTACCCGCCGCAGGAAGCGCTGGAGCGCTATAGTGCCGCCGGCCTGATCGGCCACACCACGCTGGCCGAGGCCTTCATGGCGACGCACGCGGCTCACAGTGGCCGCCCGGCGCTCGTCGGTGCGGAAGGCAGATTCACGCACGCGCAGCTGGACTCCATCTCGGACCGCGTGGCGGCCGCGTTCCTGGACCTGGGGCTGCAGCCGTCCGACCGCGTCGTCTTTCAGCTGCCGAACTGCAACGAGCTGGTGTTCGCGCTGCTGGGGTGCTTCAAGGCGGGCCTGATTCCCGTGTGCGCACTCACGGCCCACCGCGAGCGGGAGATCGGCTACCTGGCGCGCCACGCCTGGGCCACCGTGCACCTGGTGCCCGGAGACGACGCCAAATTCGACCACGTCGAGTTCTCGCATCACATCCGCTCCGAGGTTCCCTCCTTGCGCCACACCATCGTGGCCCGCGGGCCGGCGCGTGACGGCGCACTTTCGCTGCACGACCTGTACACGGCGCAGGACCCTGAAGTGGCCCGGCGACGGGTTCTGGCGGTGCCGCGCGATCCCTACCAGGCGGCGCTGTTCCAGCTCTCGGGCGGCACCAGCGGCGTGCCCAAGATCATTCCACGCTTCTCGAGCGAGTACGTCTACAACATGCGTGCGATGGCGGCGTGGCTGGGCTTCGGTCCGGACGACTGTTTCTTCAACCCGATGCCGTTGATCCACAACTTCAACCTGGCGTGTTGCTCGGGGCCGACGCTGCTGGCCGGCGGTGCCGTCGCGCTGGCGCCGACCCTGGACCCCGACACAATCACCGCCGTCCTTCGGGACCACCGCCCAACCTGGATGGTTCTGCCGCGGCCGATCCTGGTGAAGCTTCAGCCCGCGCTCGATGCCAAAGTTTTTTCGTTCGACACCGGGCGCGGCATGATGAGCTCGAATTCTTCGGAGATGTTCGAGCAGTTGACCGGGCTGCCCACTTTCCACAACTTCGGCATGACCGAAGGCGTGATCATGTCCACGCACCCGGACGACCCCGAAGACATCCGCCGCAAGACCGTGGGCCGGCCGATCTCGGAGTACGACGAGGTTCGCATCCTGAAGCCCGGCACCGAAGAGCCGGTGGCGGATGGCGAGATCGGCGAAGCGGTGTTCCGCGGACCGTACACGCTGCACGGCTATTTTGACGCGCCGGAACGCAACGCCGAGGCCTTCACCAGCGATGGCTTCTACCGTGCGGGAGACCTCATGTCCAAGCGTGTTGTCGATGGCAACACCTACTTCGTCTACGAAGGCCGCATCAAGGACGTGGTCGACCGCGCCGGTGAAAAGATCAACGCGGAAGAGGTCGAGATTGCCGTGGGCACGCACCCCGCCGTGTCGGCCTGCGCGGTGATCGGCGTCAAGGACAAAGACTACGGGGAGCGGCTTTGCGCGTGCATCGTGCTCCAGCCCGGCAACCCCGCGCCCGATATCGCACAGATGGGGCGGCACCTGCAGGTCTACGGCCTGGCCAAGTTCAAGTGGCCGGAACGCATCGAAGTGCTGCCGGCGATGCCGCAGACCGCGGTGGGGAAGCCCGACAAGGGCGCACTGCGCGACCGCTTCGGCGCACGGGCCGGCGGCTGACCCCGGCCGCCCCGCCAAGACCCAACTCGCCACGACATACCAAGGAGATCCTCATGCCCAGCCCCACGCAAACTTCCATGCCGATTCAGGGAGTGCACCACACGGCCCGGCCGACGTGGAAGCTGCGAGAGACGGTGGAGTTCTACCGCGATCGTCTGGGACTGCCGCTCGTCCACGCCATTTCCGCCCGCGGCTGGCCCGAAGGGCACCCAGACTTCCTGCACTTCTTCTTCGATGCCGGCAAGGGCGCAACCATCGCGTTCTTCTACTACATCGGCACCGAGCGGCCCGAACACATGGAGCCGAACCGAAGTACGTTCTATGACGCGACGCACACCGCCTGGTCGGTCGAGAAGGCCGAGGACCTGCAGGTCTGGCGCGATCACCTGAGGGCGCAGGGCGTCGAGCTGTTCTATGAAGAAGTCGAGCACGAGATCATCAAATCGCTGTATTTCATGGACCCGAACGGGTACATGATCGAGTTTGCATACCAACTGCGCCCCATGGTGCCGCTGGACGCCGAGGATGCGCAGCGCACGCTGCGCGCCGCGATGGAACTGGAAGACCTGCGCGATCCCGCGAAGTTCAGCTGCATCGACGACGTTTGGCGGCGCAAGGGTGCCGAACTCGCCGCCCTCGAGGGACAACCGTGATGGTCACGCTATTCGTCCTCAACGTGGCTGAGTTTCAGTCTCTGATTCAGGTGGCGCGCCGGCAGGCGGGCGTGGAGATCATCGACGGCCCGCCCGGCTACACCCGCATTCGTTCGGCCGGTGTGATCGAGCTCAAGCGCAAGGATCTCGGCGTGAAGCCTGCGGTCTGGTATGGCGCGCTCACCGGTGGCGTGGTCGGCCGCGTGGTGGAGTATTCGCGCGACACGCTGCGCATCGAAAAAGAAGATTCGTAGATCGCGAAAGCGGCGCTCGCACCACGGTCCCGGGGCGCAGTGCCTGATGGTTCGAAATCGGTTTAACGACAGGAGACATGAATGAACGCAACACCTGCGCCCGCAAGCCTGCACGCCGAGCTTTCGCTCGCGGCAAGAATCCTCATCCTCGTGATCTTCGCCGTCAGCGGCATCCGAAAGATCGTCGAATTTCCGGTCTTCGTCGCATTCATCGCGTCGAAAGGCCTGCCCTTTCCCGAAGCTTGCGCCATCCTGGCCGCCGTCCTGGAGATCGGCGGGACAGTGTTGCTGGTGGTTGGGTGGAAGACTCGCCAAACGGCGTTGGTCCTTACCGTCTACACGTTGTTTCTAGCCTTTGTCTTTCACAACTTCTGGAATCTGCAGACCGGAAACATGACGCCCGTGCAAGCGAGCAACCAGATGAACCACTTCCTGAAGAACATCTCCATCGCCGGTGGTCTCTTGCTGCTTGCTGCGTTGGGCCCCGGAGCCTGGAGCGTCGACATGCGATCGAAAAAGACGGCTGGCCCGAAACTGAGTCCGCTGAAGACCTGACCGAGGCGCAGCGTTCGTTTTTTTGATCGAGGCCATCCCGTTGAACATCGCCAGCTACGAATACGTGGTGTCGCGGTCGCCGTTCGTCGTGCGCCGGAAAGTGCGCTGGTCGGACTGCGATCCTGCCGGCGTGGTGTTCACGGGCAAGTTCGTCGAGTACGTTCTGAACTTCGCGTCGTTGTTCTATGCCGAGCTGGCTCAAGGCGCGAAGCCCATGGAATGGCTCCACTCCCTGGGTGTCGTGATGCCCGTCAAGGGGATGGAGTTCGAGTTCCACGGGGCGCTCTGGCCGGAAGACGAGTTCGACCTCAGCGGCCATGTGCTGGAGATCCGCGAGCACAGCTTCGACATCGCCATCGAGGGCGCTCAGGCGGATGGGCGGCGTGTCATGAGCGCGCGCTTCTCGCCCATCTGCATTCGCAGCGACGCCCGCGTGCGCGCCCCGATTCCGCCACAGCTTCTGCAGGCGCTGGAACGCTTCCGCCCGCCCAAAACCTCTCTCAATTCAGGCAGTCCACTATGAATCAGCGAATCCGAATCGGTCAAATGGTGCCCAGCTCCAACACCACCATGGAGACCGAGATCCCCGCGATGCTTCACGCGCGGGAGGCCCTTCACCCCGAGCGGTTCAGCTTTCACTCGAGCCGCATGCGCATGCATCGGGTGACACCGGAGGAACTGAAGGCCATGAACCTGGAGAGCCTGCGTTGCGCGGCCGAGCTCGCTGACGCCCGGGTGAACGTGATGAGCACGGCGTGCCTGGTCGCCATCATGTCGCAGGGCCTGGGCTACCACCGCCAGGTCGAGACGGATCTGGAGCGCGTGGCGCGCGAGAACGGCAGCGATGCCAAGGTGATGACATCCGCGGGCGCGCTTGTGCACGGGCTTCGGAAGATGGGTGCGAAGAAGATCTCGTTGCTGGCGCCGTACATGAAGCCCTTGACCGACAAGGTCGTTGAGTACATCGAGCACGAAGGCATCGAGGTCATCGACCGCCGCAGCTTCGAGATTCCCGATAACCTCGAGGTGGGTCGCCGGGATCCGATGCGCCTGCTGGAAGACGTGAAGCAGTTGAACGTGGCCAACGTCGATGTCGTCGTGCTGTCCGCCTGCGTCCAGATGCAATCCATCCCGGCGATTCAGCGGGCCCAGGATCTGCTGGGCATCCCGGTCACCTCCACTTCGGTCTGCACCGTAAGAAACATGCTCGATCTGCTGGGGCTGCCCGCTGCGACGCCAGGCTACGGGGCGCTTCTAGCCGCAGATTGAAGGACGACATGTCGGTTGCACTGGCGTTCGAGTCGATGGGCGAGGGGCCGCCCGTGGTCATTCTGCATGGCCTGTTCGGCTCCGGCCGAAATTGGAAGCCTTTCGCGCAGGCGCTGGCGCAGCGCCACCGGGTGATCCTGCCCGATGCATGCAACCACGGCGCCTCGCCCTGGTCCGACGACATGTCCTACACAGCGATGGCGCGGGATGTCCTGACGTTCATCGAGCGCGAGCGGCTGCATCGCCCCGTTCTGGTGGGTCACAGCATGGGAGGCAAGACCGCCATGGCGCTGGCCCTGACGCACCCGGATGCCATCGCCGGCATAGCCGTGATCGACATCGCGCCGGTGACGTATCCCGATCAGTTCTCGCCCTACGTCGCGGCCTTGCGCGGGCTGGACCTGGCCAGTGCCAGTCGGCGCAAGGAAATTCGGCGGGCCCTGGCCGTGAGGCCGGGACCGGACGCGCCCCTCGACTTGCTGATCCAGAACGTCCGCAACCATGAAGCGCGCTTTGACTGGCGGCTCAACCTCATGGCCACGGCGCTGTGCATGCCAGACCTGTGCGGCTTTCCTGCCGCGCTGATGGGCGAGCGCTACACGGGCCCGGCCCTGTTCGTGGCCGGCGGCGACTCGGACTATGTGCGGCCCGACGCTGATGAGGCCATCAGGCGCATGTTCAAGCAGGCCCGGGTGGAGCGCATCGCGGATGCCGGGCACTGGGTCCATGCCGATGCGCCGCAGGCCCTGCAGCGGTTGCTGCAAGGCTGGCTCGGCGGATTGCCGCTGCGCCGGGCTGCGCTGCGTGTGTTGGCGGAGCGAGAACCTGTATGACCGCACCTGCACCGTCATGGGACCACGGCCACTGCTTCGAGCACTTGATGTTCATCGTCATCCCAACCGACAGGAGTCAGCCATGACCGATGTTGTGATTGTTGCCGCTGCGCGCACTGCCGTCGGCCGGTTTGGCGGCACGCTCGCCAAGATCGCCGCGCCCGAGCTGGGCGCCCATGTGGTCCAAGGTCTGCTGGCACAGGCCGCGGTGCCCCGCGACGCCGTGAGCGAGGTCATTCTGGGCCAGGTGCTGGCCGCCGGCGCGGGGCAGAACCCGGCGCGCCAGACCGTCATCAAGGCCGGCATGGCGCAGAGCGTGCCGGCCATGACCATCAACAAGGTGTGCGGCTCTGGCCTGAAGGCCGTGATGCTGGCCGCGCAGGCGATCCGTTGCGGCGACGCCGAGATCGTGGTGGCCGGCGGCCAGGAGAACATGAGTGCGGCGCCCCACGTGCTGCTGGGCTCGCGCGACGGCCAGCGCATGGGCGACTGGAAGATGGTCGATTCGATGATCGCCGACGGCCTGTGGGACGTGTACAACCAGTACCACATGGGCACCACGGCCGAGAACGTGGCCAGGAAATACGGCATCACGCGCGAAATGCAGGACGCGCAAGGGCCTGGCGTCCCTTTGCATCGGCGGCGGCATGGGTGTGGCGCTGGCGGTCGAGTGAGCTTGAACGGCGATTCATTCAACGACAACAAGGAGACAAAGCATGGCGACAACGGAGACAACACGCGTGGTACTGGTGACCGGCGGCATGGGCGGGCTGGGGGAGATCATCTCCACCAAGATGGTCGATGCCGGGTACCAGGTCGCGGTGACTTACTCGCCCGGCAACGCCACGCACGGCGACTGGGTGGCGCAAATGAAACGCAAGGGCTACGCCATCGTGGCGGTGCCCTGCGATGTGACCGACATCGATTCCTGCGCGAACGCCGTGGCGCAGGTGGCGGACAAGCTCGGCCCTGTGGACGTGCTGGTCAACAACGCCGGCATTACGCGCGACATGACCTTCAAGAAAATGGACAAGGTCAATTGGGACGCGGTGCTGCGCACCAACCTCGACAGCTTGTTCAACATGACCAAGCAGGTGGCCGACGGCATGGTGGAGCGCAACTGGGGCCGCGTCATCAATGTGTCGTCGGTCAACGGCTCCAAGGGCGCCTTCGGCCAGGCCAACTACTCGGCGGCCAAGGCCGGCGTGCACGGCTTCACCAAGGCGCTGGCGCTCGAAGTCGCCAAAAAGGGCGTGACCGTCAACACCATCTCGCCCGGCTACATCGGTACCAAGATGGTCACGGCCATTCCGCAAGAGGTGCTCGACTCCAAGATTTTGCCCAACATCCCGGTGGGCCGCCTGGGCAAGCCCGAGGAAGTGGCGGGGTTGATCATCTATCTCGCCTCGGAAGAAGCCGCCTTCGTGACGGGGGCCAACATCGCCATCAACGGTGGCCAACACATGCAGTGAGGAGACAAGAAATGAGCCCCCACGTTCACATTCGTTCTCTGCCCCCCCAGACTGCTGATTGGAGAGTACAGACATGAGCATTCCAAAGAGCCGCACGTTCGATCTCGTCATCAACGATGCTTCAATTTTTGATGGTTCAAAAGTGCGGACGGGAACGTTCAGCGTCGGCATCGACAATGGCATGATCGCTGCGCTTTCCGACGAGGCGCTGAATGGTAGCGCCACCATCGACGCCCGAGGTTCGTGGCTGAGCCCCGGGCTGATCGATTCGCATGTTCATATGTACGACCCGATGAACGTGGCCGACGAGGCGTCGATGAGTGAGTATCTCGACGTTGCACTGCCCGGGCATTTGCGCTCGTTCCTGGAGTGGGGGATCACGACGATCAAATCGGTGGGCGACCCTGTTCCGGAGCTTCTCGAAGCTCGCAGACGCCTCAACGCCGGCGAATGCGTCGGCCCGCGGTTCTTGATGACGGGTTTCGGTATCACGTCGCCCGGCGGGCATCCCACCAGGACGATCTACGGTCGCAATCCCTGGTATCAGCAAAGAGCGGTAGGCGAGGCCACAACAGCGCAGGACGCGCGTGCGCGGGTATCGGAAATGGCTGACCTTGGCATGGACGCGATCAAGATTCTCTACCAGGGGGGCTGTGCCTGCCAGGGCGAGGCCGAGTACAAGTGGCATGGTCAGGTTCCCATCTTGCGTTTGAAGCGCAGGCCTCTCGAAGCAGCGATCGATGAAGCACACCGGCGCGGACTCAAGGCAACCGTACATACCTTCGAGCAGAGCCGGGTGATTGAAGCGCTCGAGGCCGGTGCTGACGGTGTCGAGCATGGCGTTGTCGGAGAGATCATCTCGGATAACCGGGTGTTCGACCTCTTGCTCAAGAACAATGCTTCTTACGTGCCGACTCTGTGGGTCTATTCGACACCCGAGGCACACCGCAATCTGGCGCTGGTTCGCGATGCCGGAGCACGCATCGCCCTAGGCACCGACAGCTTCTCGCCCACGATCAAGGTTGAAGGCATCGATGCAGGCCGGTACGGTTCCAACTCCATCGTGGAGGCCGAGCGCATGGTGGCTGCCGGCCTGACGCCGCTGGAGGCCCTCCGGGCAGCAACAGGTCAAGCAGCAGTGCATCTGGGGCGCGATGACCTGGGCGTCATCGCCGAAGGAAAACGTGCCGACCTTGTTGTTCTGAAGAGCAACCCGACAGTCGATATCAGCAATCTGAGAAGTTTGCAGGTCGTGATCGCAAATGGCCGCGTTGTCGTGGATCGGCGGCCTGCATCGTCGAAAGCCGGATCTTGAAAACCAAGGAGTTTCCCATGTCAACATCGACCCTGGAAGATCGCAACATCGCCCTGGCCAAGGAATATTTCATCCGTGGGGACGCCCAGCGGCCGGACTTGCTTGATTTGTTCCATGCCGATTTCGAGCTGTATTTCCCGAAGTTCGGAATCGGCCGCGGGCCTGAGTCTTTTCTGCAGATGGCTTCGGGGTTCGCAGGCGACCTGGAGGCCATCGAGCACGACTTCACCCAGTACAACTTCATCGCGACGGGCCCTTATGTCGTTGTCGAAGGCACCACACGGGGCCGGATGAAAGGAAAGGCCTGGTCGGCGGGCGAGACGCCGGGCGGGCGCTTCTGCAATGTCTTCGAGTTCCGCGACGGCTTGATTGCCCGCGTCCATGTCCACCTGGATCCCGACTATCTTGGTGAGGACGAGGCGCGCTTCCGGTGGGGCCGTGCGGGCCGCGTGTGGTGAGACATCAGGCACTGACCAACATGGCACTCAAATCTGGCAAGTATTTCATCTGGGCCGCGGCGTTTCTGATGTTCGCGTGCGCCGTTCTCCATTCCATGGCGTGGATGCGCGCGCAGGGCGATTTTTCGCCTGAAGCGCGGCCGCTGGCTGCCTTGCTATGGTTCCTGCTGGGAATAGATTGGGCCGTGATCGGCGGGCTGTGGGTGCTGGGCGCTTCCAAAGGAATCGCAGCGCGCCCTCTACTGCTGCTCTCGGTGGTCGTCCCCGTTTCGGTGGCGGTCGGCCTGTGCCTGACGATCGGCCCAGGCTTCTTCCCTGTCTACCTGCAACTCGGTGCCGCGGGACTGTTGCTGCTGGGCGCATTTCGCCTGACCTGACCTGCCGAAGCAGCAGAGCGGTGTCATTGCGCGGGGACGGCCGCCCCGGTGCCGGCCAGCCATTGGACGACGCCGTCGGCGAGCGCCTCGGGCGCCAGCAGGGCGTCCAGGCACAGCACACCGGGTTCGCTTTGCGGTGGCTCCAGCGCCTCGAACTGCGTGGCGACCAGGCCGGCGGGAAAGAAGTGTTCGGCGCGCTGCCCGACCCGCGCCAGGGCGGACGCCGCATCGAGGGCGAGCCAGGCAAACCGCAAGCCGGGTGCCGCGGCGCGCAGGCGGTCGCGGTAGCCGGCCTTGAGTGCCGAGCAGGTGAGCACCGCGCCGCCGGGCCGGTTCTGCAACTGCTCGCCCAGCCCCGCGAGCCACCCGGCGCGGTCGGCGTCGGTGAGCGCGATGCCGCTCTTCATGCGTGCACGGTTGGCTTCCGGGTGGAACTCGTCGCCTTCGATCAGCGGCAGGCGCAGCTTCTGCGCGATGAGAGCTCCCACGCGCGACTTGCCGCAGCCCGACACCCCCATGACCACGATCCAGGTCACGGCGCTGCTCGGTCGGGCCGAAGCGCCGGGCCGCCCCAAGCCGGCCCGGGCCCCCTCGGGGGGCAGCGACCCACACGCAGTGGGGAGCGTGGGGGCCACATCAATCTGCTTTGATGTTGTTGGCCTTGACCACTTCGCCCCAGGTCTTGTGGTGGGTGCGCGTCAGGTTGCCCAGGTGCTCAGGGGTGCCGCCGCCGGGTTCGTCGCCGCGGTCGAGAATGTTCTTGGTCACCGTCGGGTCTTTCAGAGCCGCGTTCAGCGCGGCATTGGCTTTCTTCACCACGTCGGCCGGCAGGTTGGGCGGGCCGTACAGGCCGATGAAGGAAACGATGTTGAAGTCTTTCAAGCCCACCTCGGCGGCGGTGGGCACGTCCGGGAAGGCGGGGACGCGCTTGTCGCTGGTGACCAGCAGGGCCCGCAGCTGGCCGCCTTTGATGAAAGGCGCGACCACCGATGTGGCGTCGAACATGGCGTCGAGCCGGCCGCCGATCAGGTCGGTGATGGCAGGGCTGCTGCCCTTGTAGGGGATATGGTTCATCGGCGGCTTGCCTAAGCGCTCGCGCAGCAGTTCGGTGGTGACGTGCGGCAGCGCGCCCACGCCGCCGGTGCCGTAGTCGATGCTCTTGCCGGTTTTTGCCTTGGCCTTGACGTGCTCGACGAACTCGGCATAGGTCTTGATCGGCGAACTGGCCGGCACCGCCAGCACCAGCGCGGATTGCAACATGTTGCCGATGGGCACCATCTGCCGCATGTCGACGATGCCGACCTGGGTGTAGACATGGGCTGCGATGGTCATGGAGCCGTTGCCCACGTACAGCTTGTAGCCATCGGCCGGTGCCTTCATGACTTCCTGCGCGCCGATGTTGCCGTTGACGCCGGCCTTGTTGTCGATGACCACGGGTTGGCCCAGTT
>NZ_RKMB01000110.1 GCF_003797765.1 Ramlibacter sp. WS9
GTGGTTATGGCGGCGGCGGCGGTGGCCGTGGCGGCTACTGATCAGCAGCCGTTGCCGGCACATGCCGGCAAATGAAACAAAAGGGCCTACGGGCCCTTTTTTCATGCCCGGAATCTAGGGTTTTCGCGGGTTTGGCGGGCCCCTGTCACCCTCCACGCAGCCGTGCCAGATGTTTCATAATGGAATTGCGTGGTTTGCAGTTTCACGCGAGGAATGCGGTGAACAGGTCACTTTTCGCGTCGCTTATGGATCAGTTGAATGCGTTTTCGGGACTCCATCGCTTAGGTCATACGTTTTTTTAGGAGTCCCTCTTCGATGGGCAACAAACTCTACGTGGGCAACCTGCCCTATTCCGTGCGCGACAGCGACCTCGAGCAGGCCTTCGGCCAGTTCGGTGCGGTCACCAGCGCCAAGGTCATGATGGAACGTGACACCGGCCGCTCCAAGGGCTTCGGCTTCGTGGAAATGGGCAGCGACGCGGAAGCACAAGCCGCGATCAACGGGATGAACGGCCAGCCCCTGGGCGGCCGCAGCGTCGTCGTCAATGAAGCGCGGCCGATGGAAGCGCGACCGCCCCGCAGCGGTGGCTACGGTGGCGGTGGCGGTGGCGGCGGTTACGGTGGTGGTGG
>NZ_RKMB01000111.1 GCF_003797765.1 Ramlibacter sp. WS9
CCACGGCGCTGCCCAGGGCCTTCTCGGCGGCTTCCACCAGCAGGCTGGCATCCACGTTCGGCGGAACCTCGTCCTCGGTCTTGGCGAGAATATTCGACACCCGTTTGTTCGCCGCGGCCAGGGCCTCGGCTTCAGGCAACTGGCGGAAGGCCTGGACGGCCTGTACGCGCTGGTCGAAGTCCAGCGGCGAGCTTGGCTTGAGCGCGCGCACCGACTGGTACACGGCCACGTCCACGCCTTCGTCCTCGTAGCGCGCGCGCAGGCGGTCGAACACGAAGTCCAGCACCTGCTCGGCCAGGCCGGCGGCCTTGACCTTGTCGCCGTATTGCTCGACGGCGGCGTTGACCGCGGCTACCAGGTCCAGGTCGAGCTGCTTCTCGATGAGGATGCGCAGCACACCCAGCGCGGCACGGCGCAGCGCGTAGGGGTCCTTGCTGCCGGTGGGAAGCATGCCGATGCCGAAGATACCGACCAGGGTATCGAGCTTGTCGGCCACCGCCACGGCGGCGCCGGTCAGGGTCGAGGGTAGCTCGGCGCCGGCGCCGCGCGGCATGTACTGCTCGTTGAGGGCCAGGGCGACGTCTTCCGCTTCGCCGCCGTGGGTGGCGTAGTAG
>NZ_RKMB01000112.1 GCF_003797765.1 Ramlibacter sp. WS9
GCTGGTGCTGCCGCGGGTGCTGGCGCTGCTGGTATCGCTACCGATGCTGACCTTCGTCGGCATGCTCTGCGGCATCGTCGGCGGCATGACCGTCTGCGCCTGGACCCTGGACATCCCGCCGGCGATGTTCCTGTCGATCATGGAGGACGGAATCGGCGTACAGCATTTCCTGGTCGGTATCAGCAAGGCCCCGCTGTTCGCCTTCCTGATCGCCGTGATCGGCTGCCTGGAAGGCTTCAAGGTCAGCGGCAGCGCCCAGTCGGTGGGCGAGCACACCACCACCAGCGTGGTCCACTCGATCTTCGTGGTGATCCTGCTCGACGCCCTCGCCGCGCTGTTCTTCATGGAGATGGGCTGGTGAACCAGGACAACCCGCAGGCGATCATCCAGGTCCGCGACCTGTGCAACCGTTTCGGCGCCCAGGCGGTCCACGAGCACCTCGACCTCGACGTCCGTCGCGGCGAGATCCTCGGCGTGGTCGGCGGCTCCGGCACCGGCAAGTCGGTGCTGCTGCGCAGCATCGTCGGCCTGCGCCGGCCGACCTCCGGCAGCGTGCGGGTGTTCGGCGAAGACCTGCTGCAACTGCCGGAGGAGCGCCGCTCCCTGGT
>NZ_RKMB01000113.1 GCF_003797765.1 Ramlibacter sp. WS9
GGTGAGCCCGGGTGTCTCGTAGCTGGAGCCGATCCTGTACCAGAGCTGGGAAACCACCACCGGGGCGCGGTGGTCTTCACGCACTATGACCTTCAGGCCGTTGTCGAGGCTGAACTCGTGGGTGGGCTGGGTTTCCGCCGCCTGGGCGAAAAGCGGGAGACAAAGGCTGGCTAGGAGCAGGCCGACGCGGCGGCGAGCTGGGGTTTTCATGGTGATCTGGACCTTTCGTGCCGCCACCGGGGTCTCAGGTCACTGCGGGGCAGGACCCTTAGCCCCGTCGGGCGAGGAGATGCTAGGATACCCATCCGTTTTCCGGGCGGCCACGTCCCGTGCCGCTCCCTTGAGATACAAGCATTCATGTTTGGTTCCAACGACGACAAGAAGGCCCCGCAGGGCGGGGAAAAGAAAGGTCTGTTCGGCTGGTGGCGGAAAAAGCCGCAAGCCGGCGAGCAGCCTGCCGATCAGCCTGTCGAGCCGGTCTCCGAGACAGCGGCCGCCGAGCAGCGCGCGCCTGCCGATGACGTGGCGCAATCCCTGACAGAACAGCCAGGTCGGCAGCAGCCCTCCGCTGCCGAGCCGG
>NZ_RKMB01000114.1 GCF_003797765.1 Ramlibacter sp. WS9
TTCGGCGAGTTCGAGTTCTGGTTCGCCCTGATCAAGATCGTCACCATCCTGGCGATGGTGGTGGTCGGCATCGGCATGATCGCCTTCGGCTTCGGCAACGACGGCATCGCCACCGGTATCTCCAACCTCTGGGCCCACGGCGGCTTCATGCCCAATGGCATCCAGGGCGTGCTGATGTCGCTGCAGATGGTGATGTTCGCCTACCTCGGGGTGGAAATGATCGGCCTCACCGCCGGCGAAGCGCGTAACCCGACCAAGACCATTCCCAGCGCGATCAACTCGGTGTTCTGGCGCATCCTGCTGTTCTATGTCGGCTCGCTGTTCGTGATCATGTCGCTCTATCCGTGGAACGAGATCGGCACCCAGGGCAGCCCCTTCGTGATGACCTTCGAGCGCATGGGCATCAAGACCGCCGCCGGGATCATCAACTTCGTGGTGATCACCGCCGCGCTGTCGTCCTGCAACGGCGGCATCTTCAGCACCGGGCGCATGCTCTACAGCCTGGCCCAGCATCGCCAGGCCCCGGCCTTCTTCGGCAAGGCCTCGCGCAGCGGCGTACCGCGCCGGGCGCTGATC
>NZ_RKMB01000115.1 GCF_003797765.1 Ramlibacter sp. WS9
GGCGCGGGAGCTTCGCCGGGTTTCCTGCGGCGAAGGGAACGCCTGTTTTTTCAGTGTTTTGGACAAAGGCGGCGAAATGCCTCCAACCTCTCTACGACGGCAAAAACCTGACCCCAAGGACAGTTTTTGCCTTGCACTGGTGCGTGGTCGGGAGGGGCGTGCTCGACTTTGGGTTGGCAGCGCGAAGAAAACTGGATACACAAAAACGATTTGTGACAAAAAGAATCAGCAGACTTTTGTACACAAAACAGTGCGTGGTCTTTCTACACATCACCGCCCCGGCGTTCGGGCGAGAAGCGGCGCGGATGATGCCAGAGACGGCGGGCGGAATTCATCCCCGAATGGGGTTTTTCGTCGGGTTTCAGGACGCCCGGACGTAAATTCGCCAGGGCCTGGGAGACTCCGGTGGCATGACATCCAGAAGGCGCTCTCGATGTTGCGTAGCGGAGCGCGCTCGAGTACGGGTCGCCTGGCAGCCTATGCCTGCCGGGTCTTCTTGCTTCGTCATCCGCAGGGTGGATACGCCTTGGGCATTATCCGCCGGACAGGTCTCCCCGCCTCACCCACATGGG
>NZ_RKMB01000116.1 GCF_003797765.1 Ramlibacter sp. WS9
GTGGGTGTAGGTCACGCCGTGGCCGCTGCAACCCTGGGAATAGTAGATGTTGTCGCCGATGCGGCCGACCTGGGGCAGGCGCGAGAGGGTCAGCAGGAAGTTGCCGGTCCAGGCGAAGTCGATCTTCACGTCCTTCAGTTGCGGGAAGGTCTTGAGCATCTTCGGCCGGATGATCGCCTCGATGTCCGCCGGATCGCGAGCGCCATAGATCACGCCGCCACCGTAGATCAGGCGCTTGTCGCCGGAGAGGCGATAGTAGTCGAGCAGGTAATTGCAGTCTTCCACGCAGTAGTCCTGCGGCAGCAGGCTGTGGGCCAGTTCCTCGTTCAGCGGCTCGGTGGTGATCACCTGGGTGCCGCAGGGCATCGACTTGGCCGCCAGTTCCGGGACCAGGCCGTTGAGGTAGGCGTTACCGGCGACCACGATGAACTTCGCTTTCACCTTGCCTTGCGGGGTATGCACCACCGGGCTGGCGCCGCGCTCGATGCGGGTCGCCGGGCTCTGCTCGTAGATTCTGCCGCCGAGCGACTCCACCGCCGCCGCTTCGCCGAGGGCGAGGTTCAGCGG
>NZ_RKMB01000117.1 GCF_003797765.1 Ramlibacter sp. WS9
AGATGCCGAGCAGGCCGCGAATGAAGGTCTGTAGCGCCGGCTGGCGCTCGGTGGATTCGAGTTGCTGGAGCAACTGGCGAATGCCGTCGCCTTCCTCGATGAAGAGGCTGCGCACCCCTTCCCGTTCGGCATTGATCAGGCATTCGCCGAGCAGGCTGTTGGCCCGTTCCTGGTAGCCCAGGCGCTGATAGCTGAGCGCCGCCAGGATATCCAGGCGCAGGCGCTGCAGGCCATGCCAACCGGGCTGCAAGGTGCCGCGCAACTGAGTGATCTCGTGCAGCGCCTCGCTGAAATGTCCTCGCCCCTGCAACAGGCGCACGCGGCTCACACCCAGCGACCAGTTGACCGGGTTGAAGGCCATGTTGCGGTAGTGTGCCGCCATCTTGTTCCAGTCCACGCTCTTCAACCGCTGCTCGGCGCGCTTCAGGCGGTCGGGGCCGCTGTCCTGGAGGATCAGGTTGATCTCTTCGGCCATGGCCTGGGCGAAGAAGCGCCACGACTGATTGCGCGAGGCCAGGGCCTGCATCGCCGCCAGGCTGGCCAGCGCCTCCTTCGGCCGTCCCAGCA
>NZ_RKMB01000118.1 GCF_003797765.1 Ramlibacter sp. WS9
CTCCACCGACGACGGCTCCAGCAACGTCGACAACAAGGCGCTCAACGCCATGTTCACCTACAGCCTCGGCTACCACGCCTTCGGCGTCGGCTACCAGAAGATGAGCGGCGACACCGGCTTCGCCTACATCAACGGCGCCGACCCCTACCTGGTGAACTTCATCCAGATCGGCGACTTCGCCAACAAGGACGAGAAATCCTGGCAGGCGCGCTACGACTACAACTTCGCCGGCGTCGGCATTCCCGGCCTGACCTTCATGACCCGCTACGTCAAGGGCGACAACATCGACCTGCTGACCACCTCGGGCGAAGGCAAGGAATGGGAACGCGACATGGACATCGCCTACGTGTTCCAGAGCGGCCCGTTGAAGAACCTCGGGGTGAAGTGGCGCAACGCGACCATGCGCACCAACTACACCAACGACTACGACGAAAATCGCCTGATCGTCAGCTACACGCTGCCGCTCTGGTAACGGCAGGACCGGCGGATAGCCGCGCTACGGCCATCCGCCCCTCCCCAGAGCCCCGCGGCGGAACGAAGA
>NZ_RKMB01000119.1 GCF_003797765.1 Ramlibacter sp. WS9
CTTGATTGCTACCTGGAGGCCACAGCGAGAGCGGGGAATCTCGCCGAAGCTGTGCACCGTGAAGATCTCGAAGGGGTGATCTCCGGTGTCGGTGGTGCGTTGATCTTCGTGACGTTGAAACTCTCTTTGATCGGAATGGATCTGCCGGCGGCGGAGGTCCCGACTAACGTCGTGGTGCCTGGCGAAAGCGATGCAGTTGCCCGGGCTCGCAAGGCGAACGTCCTCAACATCAGCGACGCACTTCTGGCGGTAACGCGGGCCGTGCAGATCCTGCAGGCCGAGGAGGTAACGCCCAGCGATTGTGTGTCGCTGACGCGGGCGACGATCTCGCGGGCGGCAGAGATGGTGCTCCAGTCGCTGATTCTCCAGGCGGAGCTCTATGGCGTCGAGCTGCTGTTGTGCGGTCAGTCTGCGTTGGACCAGCTGAGCTCGGCTCTAGGTCAAGTACCGTATTCGAACCTGCTGCCGCGGAAGGCTGGATAGATGGCGGCCCCCAGCGAAAAGCACCTGTACATGGCGAACCTGTGGGCCCAGCAC
>NZ_RKMB01000011.1 GCF_003797765.1 Ramlibacter sp. WS9
TTGCCGCTTAGCTGCGATCAGCTGAGCCTTGAATTCTATACCAGTTTTTGATCACCAGTCAAACTCGATTTTCTTTTTTTCCGCCGCACCCGCCGCTTTCGCGTCGTCTTCAGCAGAGCCTGCGATTATGGCACGAATTTCGGGGCTGCCCAACTTCCGCTCAACTTTGTTTCAATGGGCCCGAAGGCAGCAGCGGTAAAGTGCGCTGCCTCACACCCGTCAAAGCGAACAGGGCATTGGCAACAGCAGGTGCCAGCGGCGGTACCCCTGGCTCACCAACGCCCCCGGGCGGGCGCTGGCTCGCGACGAGCCAGGTTTCCACCTGCGGCGCCTGGGACATTGTGACCATGGGGTAGCTGGGGAAGTTCCCCTGTTGCACCACACCGTCGTGGATGTCGATCCTCCCATGCAACGCCGCGGTGAGCGCGAAGATGACAGAGCTCTCCATCTGCTGAGCCACGATGTTGGGATTGACGACCGTACCGCAATCGACAGCGCACACAACGCGGTGGACGCGTGGCTTGCCGCCTTCAACAGAAACCTCGGCCACCTGCGCGACGATCGACCCGAACGATTCGTGCAGGGCCACCCCCAGTGCGCGGCCGGCAGGCAGCTTGCGCCCCCAGCCGGCCTTCTCGGCCGCCAGATTCAGGACAGCCAGGTACCGCGGAGCGCCTCTGAGCAGCTTGCGGCGGAATTCGACCGGGTCCTGGCGCGTCTCTGCGGCAAGCTCATCCATAAAGCTCTCCGAGAAGAACGCGTTATGGGAATGGCCGACCGACCGCCAGAACCCAACGGGCACGCCCATGCGGGTAGCGACATGCTCCATGTGTTGATGGGCAAAGCCGTACGGCAAGTCGAACAGCCCCTCCGCGGTCGTTTTGTCTGGCGTATCAACCGGCCCCGAGAGCGCGGGCAGGCCCCGAGCCATCCAGCGCGGCGTGATCGCATCGCCCGCCGAGGTGATCCGCAGGCTCGCAACGTTGCCCTGGCCGTCGATCGCGGCGCGCAGCATCGCCACATGCATGGGCCGGTAGAAGTCATGGGCGGTGTCTTCTTCGCGCGACCAGATCAGCTGCACCGGCGCCCCACCGCAGTCCATTGCCACACGCACCGCTTGCGCGACATAGTCCACTTCCAGCCGTCGCCCGAAACCTCCGCCCAGCAGCGTCAGGTGCACCTTGACCTCATCGACAGACACGCCAGCCACCCGCGCCGCGATGGCTCGCGCCATCTGGGGGACCTGCGTGGGCACCCAGATTTCCACCTTGCCGTCCTTGACCTGGGCCGTGCAATTCATCGGCTCCAGGGTCGCGTGGGCCAGATAAGGCGCGCGATACCAGGACTCGACTTTGCGTGCGGCCTGCCGCTCGGCGGCCTGCGTGTCGCCCTGCTCGTGAAAGACATAGCCATCGGCCGTCCGCACTGCCGCTTCCAGTCCGGTATCGATCTGCCGGGAATCCAGCGGCCCCCGGGGTCGCTGGCGCCACTCGACTTCGACTGCCTTGACCGCGCGGCTCGCGTGCCAGTAGCTCTTGCCCACCACAGCGAAGCCCGCGGTAGAGCCGGCATACGCGGGCAGCCGCACCAGGCGTTCGGCACCGGACATGGCGAGTGCCTTGTCTGCGTTGATCTGGCCCGGTGAACCGCCCAGCATCGGGCACAGCCGGATCGCGGCGAACCTCATGCCGGGCGGGCGCACATCGAGTCCGAAGCGCGCCGTGCCGTCGACCTTTGACGGCACATCGAGGCGCGCCGCCGGCTGACCGATCAGCTTCCAGTCCTTGCGATCCTTGAGCCGCACCGCCCCGGGGGGTGTCGCCGACGCAAGCTTCGCCATCTCGCCATAACCCACCGACTTCCCGCTGGGGTGGGAGATCACCCCAGCCTTGACCGTCAGTTCCTCGGCCGGCAGCCTCCACTGCAGGGACGCAGCCCCCAGCAGGGATGCCCGGGCGGTGGCGGCGGCCATCCGGACCACCTCCCAGGCATCGGCCACGCTGGACGATCCACCCGTCGCATTGATACCCAACTCGCGTGCCAGCTTGCCGACCACCCAGTGACCCGCCTTGACGCGTCCGAACCCATCCTCGTTCTCGGCCTCCAGCGGATGAAAAGGAAGACTCGCCACGAGCATGGCCACGTTGCCGTAGATCGTGTCCGATCCTGCCTGCTCGATGCGCACCGCCGACAACGGCACGTCCAGTTCCTCCGCCGCGAGCATGGGCAATGACGTATGGACGCCCTGCCCCATCTCGCTGCGCGGCATCGCGAGGATCACGGTGCCATCAGTGGCGATCTTGATCCAGCCATTCAGCGCGAAATGGCCCTCGGCCGGCAGCATCAGCCTCGCCGAACCGAGGCGAGAGCGCTGCGGCAACGCGCCCCAGCCGACGACCAGCACCCCTGCGGCACCCGCCGCAGTCAGCAGCATCATCCGCCGCTTCATGCTTTGACCCCGGCAGCCCGCTTGATCGCCATCCGCACACGCTGGTAGGTGCCGCAGCGGCAGATATTGGTCATGGCCTCGTCGATCTGCGCGTCCGTGGGCTTGGGCGTCTTCTCCAGCAGGGCCGCCGCCGCCATCAGCATGCCGCTCTGGCAATAGCCGCACTGCGGGACCTGCTCGGCAATCCACGCCGCCTGGAGGGCGTGAGGTTTGCCCGGAGCACCCAACGACTCGATCGTCTGGATGCGCTTGCCCGCCACGCTGGCGACCGGCGTGACGCAAGAGCGCACCGCTTGGCCATCCACGCGCACGGTGCATGCGCCGCACGCGGCGACGCCGCAGCCGAACTTGGTCCCCGTCATATTGAGCACGTCCCGCAGCACCCACAACAGGGGCATATCGGGTTCGGCATCGGCCTGTACGGCCTTGCCATTGATTTGCAATTCCACTCCGCCTCCTTGGGGCTTTGCCCAGCGTGCGACGACTATATAGAGGCCCGTCCGGAGGCGATAGAGGGCCCGCTCCAGCCGCTACCCGGATAATCGCGCCCTTCATGGCACTCATTACCCTCCTCAACGCACAACTGGCCTTCGGCCACGTGCCCCTGCTCGATCACACCGATTTCGCCCTGGAGACCGGCGAACGCGTCGGCCTGATCGGGCGCAACGGCGCGGGCAAATCCTCGCTGCTCAAGATCCTCGCCGGCCTGGAAAAGGCCGATGACGGAACGTTGCAATTGCAACAAGGGTTGCGCAGCGCCTATGTCGCGCAGGAGCCATTGCTCGACGCCACCGCCACGGTTTTCCAGGCGACGCTTGCGGGCGTGGCCGACGTGATCGCCCTCATCGACCAGTACACGCATGGCCAGGGCGATCTGGACAAACTCCAGAGCGCGATCGAGGCTCAGGACGGCTGGAACTGGGAGCAGCGGGTCGAAGAAACGCTTCACCGCCTGCACCTTGACAAGGATCTCGTGGTCAGCACGCTGTCCGGCGGCACCAAGAAGCGCGTCGCTTTGGCCCAGGCCCTGGTTCGCCGTCCCGACGTCCTGCTGCTGGACGAGCCGACCAACCATCTGGACCTGGACTCCATCGAGTGGCTCGAGAACCTGCTGATCGACTTCAAGGGTAGCGTCGTCACCATCACCCACGACCGCACCTTCCTGGACCGCGTCGCCACCCGCATCCTGGAGCTGGACCGCGGCAAGCTCCGTTCGTACCCCGGCAACTTCACCCAATACCAGTTCCAGAAAGAGGAGCAGCTGGCGCAAGAGGCGGTCATCAGCGCCAAGGCCGACAAGCTGCTGGCACAGGAAGAAGTGTGGATCCGCAAGGGCGTGGAGGCGCGGCGCACACGTGCGCAGGGCCGTATCACGCGCCTGCAAACGCTTCGGGCGCGCCGCGAAGCGCGCCGCGAGGCCCTCGGCAGCGTGCGCCTGGACGTCGCGTCGGGAATGCCAAGCGGCAAGATCGTGGCCGAGCTCACCAAGGTGAGCAAGTCGTTCGGTGAAAAGAACATCGTGCGCGACTTCACGGGCACCATCCTGCGCGGCGACAAGGTCGGCCTGATCGGCCCCAATGGCGCCGGCAAGACCACGTTGCTCAAGATGATCCTGGGCGAACTCGCGGCCGACAGCGGGAAGGTGCGGCAAGGCGCGAACCTGCAGGTCGCATATTTCGACCAGATGCGCGACGCGCTGAATCTGGATGCCACGCTGGAAGATTTCATCAGCCCCGGCAGCGAGTGGATCGAGATCGGCAACCAGCGCAAGCACGTCAAGAGCTACCTGGGCGATTTCCTCTTTTCGCCGGCGCGTTCCGGCTCGCCCGTACGATCGCTTTCCGGCGGCGAGCGCAACCGCCTGCTGCTTGCGCGGCTTTTTGCCCGGCCCGCCAACGTGCTGGTGCTGGACGAGCCCACCAACGATCTCGACATCGACACCCTCGAGCTCCTGGAAGACCTGCTGCAGAACTATGACGGCACGGTGTTCCTCGTGAGCCACGACCGCGCGTTCCTCGACAACGTCGTCACCAGCACCATCGTGTTCGAGGGCGACGGCCTGTGGCGCGAGTACGAAGGCGGTGTGCAGGATTGGCTGACGCAATCGCGCCGTTCGCAGGCGCTGGCACTGGCAAGTGCGCCAGCCGCGCCGCGTGCTGTGCAGGACCCGGTCGCCAAGCCGGCGGCTGCCCATGCGGCCGCCAAGAAGAAGCTGAGCTACAAGGAACAGCGCGAGCTGGAGGCACTCCCGGCACTGATCGAGGCACTGGAAAAAGAACAAGGCGCAATCCACGAGGAACTCGCCGATGCCAGCATCTACGCCGACGATCCTCAGCGCGCGACCCGCCTGTCTGAGCGCAATGCGCAGATCGACAATGAACTGCTGGCCGCGATGGAACGCTGGGAATCCCTGGGCAGCATGTAAGCATTCGTCCGTCAGCGACTGGCGACTACGGCTGACCCAGACGGACCGCACCACCACAGGGCTGCGGGGTAGAGTGGCTGCACCGTCATGCAGCACCTTTCCGCACCCGGCCGCTCCCACCGCCTCCCCCACACTTCGTGGGCCGCGGCATTGCGCTGGCTCACCGCCGGACTGCTTCTGACGTGGGCCGCGGGCTGTGCCAGCTTGCCGGCCAACACCGCCCGCACCGCCTCAAAAGCCTTTGATGCGCCCGACCAAACCGCGTTGGGCCGCCTGGTGCTGGAGCGCAAGACACAGGACAAGGCCCGCGCCGACTCCGGCTTCAACCTGCTCGACACGGTGGAGGCCGCATTCGGCAGCCGCCTTGCACTGATCGACGCGGCCCAGCGCACGCTCGACCTGCAGTATTACGCCATCCACGCCGACAACTCCACCGAAATCCTGCTGCAGCACCTGCGCGATGCGGCGCGGCGCGGCGTGCGGGTGCGAATCCTGATGGACGACTTCAACACGGTCGGCGAGGACGCGCAGGTGCTGCGACTGGCCTTCGAGCCGAACGTCGAGATGCGCCTGTTCAACCCGCTGCCCGGCTCGCGCGGCTCCCTGTTCGGTCGCATCCTCACCTCGATGCACGACATGGAGCGGGTCCAGAAGCGCATGCACAACAAGCTGTTCATCGCCGACAACGCCATGGGCATCACAGGCGGGCGCAACCTGGGCGACGCATATTTCGGCGGCGACGGCAAAAGCATGTTCCTCGACCTCGAGGTGCTGGCCGTGGGGCGGATCGTCCGCGACATGTCGACGAGCTTCGACCGCTACTGGAACGACGAACTGGCCTATCCGATGCAGACGCTGGTCTCGGCCGAGGACCTGGAGCGGCTGCGCAAGCCGCTGGCCACGCCCACCGCCGATCCGTCGAAAGCCCCTGCTGCCGGGCCGATCCCGACGGCGGCCGCCAGCGCGCCCAAGCCGACGGTCACCAGCTCCATCCTGCCCGACACCAGCGCCACGGCGGCTGTCGGCCCCGTGCTCGGTTCCATGGACCTGCGGCGCGTGCCGCTGAACTGGGCTCCGGCGCTGATCCTGGTCGACCAGCCCGGCAAGATCGGCCCGGGCAACGACGAAGCGGACGCCGGCGAAACAGCCGTCGACGGCCTGCTTCAGCTCATGCAACTGGCCAAGCAGGACGTCCTGGTGGTGTCGCCGTATTTCGTGCCGGGTAAGCCGATCATGGAACTGTTCCGCCAGATGCGCGCCAAGGGCGTGCGCATCCGTGTGCTGACCAATTCGCTGGCGTCCAACGACGCAGTGGCCGCGCACGCGGGTTATGCGCGCTACCGCAAGGACCTGGTCGCGATGGGCATCGAGCTGTGCGAAATGCGCGCCGGCGAGGCCGGCGAGACGGGCTCCGCGGGCATGAGCTACGGTATCGGCTCGGGCGCGGGCGGCGGAAGAGGCGGCGGCGCCGGCTCCAAGAGCGCGACCTCGCGCGCCAGCCTGCACTCCAAGGCGTTCATCATCGACAACCGCCTGGCGGTGATCGGCTCCATGAACCTCGACCTGCGCTCGCAGCGCAAGAACAGCGAAGTTGCCCTGGTGATCCGCAGCACGGCGCTGTCTCAGCGCGCCACGCGACAGGTGGAAGCGACGTTCGCCAACGGGGCTTACCGCGTGCACGTCGACGGCGGCGGGCAACTGGTGTGGCGCGCACCGCCCGGCGCAGCATTCAAGGACAGCCACAAGGAGCCAGACGCCGGCGCCAAGCTCAGGATGCTGTCAGGCCTGATCGCGCCCTTCGCGCCCGACGAGATGCTCTGAGCGCGGAGCTCACATCCGTTTCACGATCTCCGAGTACTTCTTCCAGAACGCGGCTTCCTGCGTGGTGGTGAAGTTGATGCGCATCAGCGTGCTGGGCTTGCGCTCGGCGTGGAACAGCGCGCCCGGCGCCAGCAGGTAGCCCTCGTCGAGCATGCGCTGCGCCAACGCGTCGGTGTCCACCCCCGTGTCCACCCAGCCGAACAGGCCGGCGGGCTCGGCCGCAAAGGTGCAGCCTGCGTTGAGCGCGAGCTTCACGCTGCGGCTGCGCGCCGCGTCCAGGCGGGTGCGGATGCGCTCGGCGTGCCGGCGCAGCTGGCCCTGCTCCATGCACAGCGCCAGCGCCTTCTCCAGCAGCGCGGGTGTAGTCAGTGTCGCCAGCAGCTTGGTGTCGAGCAAACGCTCGATCAGCGCGGGGTTGGCGGCCAGGAAACCCACGCGCCAGTTGGGCGCCAGAATCTTCGCGAAGCCGCTGACGTAGATCGTGCGTTGCAGGCCGTCCAGCGCGCACAGGCGCGTCGCATGCTCGGGCGCGATGTGGCTGTAGGTGTCGTCCTCGACGATGTGGAAGTTGTGCTGGTTGGCCAGCTGCAGCATGCGGTGCGCGCTGCCCGGCGACAGGCAGTAGCCCGTCGGGTTGTGGAACACGCTGACGCTGACGTAGAGCTTGGGCTGGTGCTCCTCGCAGTAGCGCGCCATCACCGCCAGGTCCGGCCCCTCCGGCCCGCGCGGCACCGGCAGCAGGCGCATGCCCAACGCGTTCAGCCGTGCGAATTCCACCGCCCAGCCCGGCTCCTCCACCATCACATGGTCGCCCGCGCGCAGCAACGTGCGGCTCACGATGTCCAGCGCGTGCGTGGCGCCGACGGTGGTGATGATGGCTTCCGGCGCGGCGTGCAACGACAGTGAGGCCAGCTTCTTCGACAGCACGCGGCGCAGGCCGCTGTCGCCCATCGGCTCGCCGTACTGGAGCGAGAACTCCTGCAGCGCGCGCGTGCTGGTCACCTTGCGCACCGCCGCGGGCATGAAGGTCGACTCCAGCCATTCTGGCGGGAAGACGCCCATGCCCGGCTGCGGCTTGTTGCTGACCTTGTGGAACATGCCGCGAATCAGCGCCGTCGCGTCGATCGGTACGTAGCTGCGCGTGCCGGAAAGGCCGGTGGCCGTGGTCCAGGCCGTCACCACCTCCTCACGGGCTGCCGCGCCCGGCGATGCCGGCGCAGCTTCGCCGCGGCTCTCACGCACGAAGAAGCCGCGATTCTTGCGGGCTTCCACCAGGCCCTGGGCGAGAAGCTGGTCATACGCCGCCACCACCGTGGATGGGCTCACGGCGTGCTGCTGCGCGCATTGCCGCACCGAGGGCAGGCGCGCGCCGGGCGCCAGCAGCCGATCGCGGATACGCTGGGAAAAGCGGGACGACAGCTGGTCGGTGAGCGACTGCGAGGAAGCTTTCATCAACATCGTGAGCGTCCTTGTGTATTGGCGTTTCGGGCAGTACAGATATCCAACTGAACTGGACAACTGTACTGGTCGTGTATTGGCCGCACAGACTACAGTGATCCACATGAACAGGCAAGCCCCCCAATGACCGCCGGCGAATTCCTCGCCCTGCTGCTGTTCTGCGCCGCGATGAGCTTCTCGCCCGGCCCCAACACCACGCTGTCCACCGCCCTCGCGGCCAACCACGGCCTGAAGCGCGCATTGCGGTTCTGCTTTGCCGTGCCCGCCGGCTGGACGCTGCTGATGGTGGCGAGCGGCCTGGGCCTGGGCGCTCTGGTCACGAGCGTCCCGGCATTGACCTGGGCGATCAAGGGGGTCGGCGCGAGCTACATGTTGTGGCTGGCGTTCAAGCTCGCCAGCGCCGCGCAGCTCGCGCGGGTCGACGACTCGCGGCTGGAAGTGACCTTCGCGCAAGGCGTGGGCATGCAGTTCCTCAATATCAAGGCCTGGATGATGGCGCTGACGCTCACGGCCGGCTGGGTGGTGAACGCCGCCGGCCAGCCGGCCGCCAACCCCGGCCAGCGCCTGGCGATCATCAGCGCGGTGACGATGGCCTTCGCCTTCAGCAGCAACTTTCTGTATGCACTGGTCGGCTCTCTGTTGCGGCAATGGCTCGCGCACGGCGCACGCTTGCTGTGGTTCAACCGTGCACTGGCCCTGGTGCTAGTGCTGACGGCCGCCTGGATGGTGACGGTATGAGGCCGGAAGAGACCAAAGGCCTGTGGCTGGGCGCACTCGGCGTGACAATCTTCGCGCTGACACTTCCGATGACGCGGCTGGCCGTGGGCACGCCGGAAGCGCCCCAGATGTCCGGCGTGTTCATCGCGCTCGGCCGGGCTGTCGTAGCGGCCGTCCTGTCGGCGATCTTCCTGCTGGCCACGCGCGCGCCCTGGCCGCGGCGCGAGGACTGGCTGCCGCTTGTGATCACTTCCGCCGGCGTGGTGTTCGGCTTTCCGCTGCTCACGTCGGTGGCAATGCGCCATGTCGAAGCTGTGCACGCCAGCGTGATTGTGGGCGTGCTCCCGCTGGCCACGGCTGCGGTCGGTGCATGGTTGCACCGCCAGCGCCCTTCCACGGGCTTCTGGATCTGCGCGGCGATCGGCAGCGTGCTGGTGGTGGCCTTCGCGATGATCCGGTCCGGCAGCGGCGGCGGCATCTCCATCAAGCCGGCCGACGCGTTGCTTCTCGGCGCGATGGCCTGCGCCGCCGTCGGTTACGGCTGGGGCGCGCGCCTGTCCCAGCGCATGCGCGCCGAACACGTGATCTGCTGGGCCCTGGTGATCGCACTGCCGCTCACCGCTCCGCTCGCCTTGCTCACCCGCCCGCAAGCCGCATTGAATACCGCGGCCTGGTGGGGCTTCGCCTACGTCGCCGTGTTCTCGATGTGGCTGGGCTTCTTTGCCTGGTACCGCGGCCTCGCCCTGGGCGGCACGGTGCGC
Organism: Ramlibacter sp. WS9; assembly: GCF_003797765.1. Taxonomy (GTDB): domain Bacteria; phylum Pseudomonadota; class Gammaproteobacteria; order Burkholderiales; family Burkholderiaceae_C; genus Ramlibacter. The sequence goes on from NZ_RKMB01000011.1 coordinate 9,632, forward strand.
GTGAGCCAGGTGCAACTGATCCAGCCCTTCCTCGGCATGCTGTTCGCCGTGCCCCTGCTGGGCGAATCGCTCGACGCATTGACGCTCGGCTTCGCCCTCGCCGTGATCGCCGTCGTCTTCATCGGCAAGAAAATGCCGGTGCGCGCCGCCGCCTGAACCTACAACCCTTTCCCTTTGCCACCACCCCTAGGAGACCGCCATGAAACTGAACGACCTGCAACACACGCAATGGGTGCTGGCCGCGCGAGCCGAGAAGATGAATCCTTCCGTCATTCGCGAGATCCTCAAGGTCACGGAGCGCCCCGGCATCATCAGTTTCGCCGGGGGCCTGCCGTCGCCCAAGACCTTCCCGGTCAGCGAGTTCGCCGCTGCCTGCGAAAAAGTGCTGCGCGAGGACGGCTCCGCCGCGCTGCAGTACGCCGCCAGCGAAGGCTACGCGCCGCTGCGGGAAATGGTCGCCGCCATGCTGCCGTGGAAGGTCGACCCGGCGCAGGTCCTCATCACCACCGGCTCGCAGCAAGGGCTGGATCTGGTCGCCAAGGTGTTGATCGACGCCGGCTCGCGCATCCTGGTGGAGACACCCACGTACCTGGGCGCGCTGCAGGCGTTCGCGCCGATGGAGCCCGAAGTCGTGAGCGTGGCCAGCGACGCCGAAGGCGTGGACATCGACGATCTCGCCGACAAGGCCTGCGCTGAAATGCAAGCAGGTGCGTCCGTCAATACGGCGCGCTTCCTGTACGTGCTGCCCAATTTCCAGAACCCCACCGGCCGCACGATGAGCGAGCAGCGCCGCGCCGCCCTGTCTCGCCGCGCCGTTGAACTGGGCCTGCCCATCGTCGAAGACAACCCGTACGGCGACCTGTGGTTCGACGCCCCGCCGCCCCTGCCGCTCACCGCGCGCAACCCGGAAGGCTGCGTCTACCTGGGCTCGTTCTCCAAGATCCTCGCGCCGGGCCTGCGCTTGGGCTTCATCGTCGCGCCCAAGGCGCTCTACCCCAAGCTGCTGCAGGCGAAGCAGGCGGCCGACCTGCACAGCCCCAGCTTCAACCAGCGCATGGTGGCCGAAGTGATGAAGGACGGCTTCCTCGATCGCCACGTGCCGACCATCCGCGCGCTTTACAAGTCGCAACGCGATGCGATGTTGGCCGCGCTACAACGCGAGATGCAAGGGCTGGATGTGCAATGGAACACACCCGACGGCGGCATGTTCCTGTGGGCACGCCTGCCGGAAGGCGCGAGCGCCATCGACCTCTTGCCCAAGGCGGTGGACAAGGGCGTGGCGTTCGTCCCCGGTGCGGCTTTCTACGCCGGCGCGGCCGATCCGCGCTGCTTGCGCCTGTCGTTCGTGACGGCCAGTGTGGAGCAGATCGACATCGGCATCGCGGCGCTGGCCGCTGCGATTCGCGAGCAACTGGGCGAGCTACTGGGCAAGGGGGCGTGAAGCGATGCTGAAGATCTGGGGACGGCTGTCGTCCATCAACGTGCGCAAGGCGGTGCTGGCCGCGCAGTGGCTGCAAGTCCCGTTCGAGCGCGTCGACGCGGGCCATGAGTTCGGCATCGTCAATACGCCGGAATATCTGGGCAAGAACCCCAACGGCTTGGTCCCGGTGATCGAGGACGGCGGCTTCGTGCTGTGGGAATCGAACGTGATCGTGCGCTACCTGTGCGCCAAGCACGGTGCCGGAAGTCTGTATCCGGAGAAGCTCGAAGCACGCTTCGACGCCGAACGCTGGATGGACTGGCAGCAGACCACGCTCAACCCCGCAGGCCGCGGTGCCTTCGTGCAGCTCCTGCGGACCGCGCCGGAAAAGCGGAACCAGGACGTGATCGCGCAATCGATTGCCGCGACGGAGCCGCTGCTGGACGTGCTGGACGCCCATCTCGCGCAACGCCCATTCATGGCCGGCGACAGCTTCACCATGGCCGACATCCCGATCGCCTGCGAGATCCATCGCTGGCACGGCCTGCCGCTGCAACGCCCGGAGCGCCCGAACCTCGAGCGCTGGTACCAGGGCATCCTGTCGAACCCCGCGTCGCGCGGCGTGCTCGACCTTCCTCTTTCCTGACGCACTTCGCCATAGAGATCACCATGCAACAACGCAACTTCAAGCAAGTCGACGTGTTCACCGCCACCGCGTACCGTGGCAACCCGCTGGCGGTGGTGCTCGACGGCACCGGTTTGTCCGACGCCGAAATGCAGCACTTCGCCGCCTGGACCAACCTGTCGGAAACCACCTTCCTGCTGCCGCCCGACGACGACGCAGCCGACTACCGCGTGCGCATCTTCACGCCCGGAGGCGAACTGCCCTTCGCGGGCCACCCCACGTTGGGCAGTTGCCACGCCTGGCTCGAAGCCGGCGGCAAGCCGCGTGGACGCGAATTCATCGTGCAGCAATGCAAGAAGGGGCTGGTCAAGCTGCGCCGCGACCCTTCGACAGGCTCAGGACAGGCCGCGCTGCGCCTCGCCTTCGCTGCGCCTTCTCTCAAGCGCAGCGCGCCCAGCCCCGCGGTGCTCGCGCAGGTCGCGTCGGCCCTTGGCCTCAAAGCCATCCAGGTGGTCGCCGCCCAGACGCTGGACAACGGGCCGGTGTGGCTCGCCCTGCTGCTCGACAGCCCGCAGACGGTGCTGGGCCTGGCGCCCAACCATCTCCAGCTGAAGAACCTGGGCCTGGGGATTGGCGTGGCGGCGGCCTATCCCACGCCCGAACCGGGCGCCCCGCAGCTCGAGGTGCGCTTTTTCGCCGCTGCCTTCGGCGTGCCCGAGGACCCGGTCACCGGCAGCCTGAATGCCAGCCTGGCGCAATGGCTGATCGAAGACAGACACATGCCGGAACGCTACCTCGCCGCGCAGGGCCAGTGCCTGGATCGCGCCGGGCGCGTCCACATCGAGCGCGACGATGCCGGCCAGGTCTGGGTGGGCGGCGAGTCGGTCACCTGCATCACGGGAACGGTGACGCTGTGACACCTTCCTCCCGCTCCCGGGTCGACCATCTGGTCGTGGCGGCGCAAACACTGGACGAAGGCGTCCAGTGGTGCGAGGCCATCCTGGGCGTGACGCCGCGCGCGGGCGGCGAACACCCGTTCATGGGCACGCACAACCGGTTGCTGAAGATCGCCAGCGAAAGCTATCCGCGCGCGTACTTCGAGATCATCGCCATCAACCCTGACGCGAAGGCGCCGGGCCGTCCGCGCTGGTTCGACCTGGATGACCCGGAACTGCGTGAGGCAGTGCGCCAACAGCCGCGGCTGGTGCACTTCGTCGCCAGCACGACGGAGGCATCTCCGGCGCTCAAGGCGCTGCACCGCCTGGGCATTGACCGCGGCCCCCTGATCCACGCCGAGCGGCCGACGCCCGAGAGCATGCTGCGCTGGCAGATCAGCGTGCGCGAAGACGGCCAGCGCCTTTTCTACGGCGCGCTGCCCACGCTGATCGAATGGGGCGACGCGCATCCCGCCGACGCGATGCCGTCGTCGGGGCTGGCTTTGCAATCGCTGCACGCCGCGCACCCGCGCCTGGCCGATCTGCAGGCGGCGCATGCGGCCATCGGCCTGGAAGGCGTGACGGTCGAACAAGGCCCGCCGAACCTGGTGGCGACGCTGTCCACGCCCAAGGGCACCGTCATCCTCGAATCGGCAGGTACCTGATGAATTTCAAACCCGAAGAAATCGAAGCGGCGCGGCAGGCCGTCTACGCCGTGATGCCGCCGACGCCGCAATACGCCTGGCCCCTGCTGCGCGAGCGCCTGGGCGCGAAGGTCTGGGTCAAGCACGAGAACCACACGCCGGCCGGTGCCTTCAAGGTGCGCGGCGGGCTGACCTATTTCGCCGGTCTCGCTGCGGGCCGCGGTGACGTCAAGGGCGTCATCACCGCCACGCGCGGCAACCACGGCCAGTCGGTCGGCGCCGCCGCGCGCAGGTACGGCATGTCCGCCACCATCGTCGTGCCGCACGGCAACTCGGTCGAGAAGAACGCCGCGATGCGGGCACTGGGCGTGGAGCTGATCGAACATGGCGACGACTTCCAGGCGGCCAGGGAGTACGCCATGTCCATCGCGTCGGAGCGGCGCCTGCACATGGTCCCGTCGTTCCACCACGACGTGGTCAAGGGCGTGATGACCTGTTGGCTGGAATTCTTCGAAAGCTTTCCGCGCGGCGAGGAACCGGACGTGGTGTTCGTTCCCATCGGGCAAGGCTCGGGTTTTTGCGCGGCCGCCGCGGCACGTGCGCACACCGGTGCGCGCTCTGCGCTCATCGGTGTCGTGTCCGCGCACGCGACGACCTATCTGGATTCCTTCCGCGCACGCCGCGTGGTGGAGGCGCCCGTGACGACCGCGCTGGCCGACGGCATGGCGTGCCGAATCGCTGACGAAGAAGCTCTGGAAGTGGTGCTGCGCGAAGCGGAAGACGTGATCACGGTCACGGACGACGAGGTGGCGCAGGCCATGCGCGTGCTCTTCGCCGACACGCACAACGTGGCGGAAGGCGCAGGCGCCGCCGGCATCGCTGCTGCAACGCAGCAACGCGAACGCTGGCGTGGCCGTACGGTGGGCGTCGCGCTCACCGGCGGCAACGTGGACACCGCAGTGTTCGCGCGGGTGCTTGCGAGTAAGTAGTTCTACGGCGTCTTGTCGCCTGCGCAGCTTCTGGTCGCGGGCGTGACTTCGCGCCCTTGCGCCGAAGTCCAGAATCCGCCCAATGGGAACTCTCTATCTCGTTCGGCACGGCCAGGCATCCTTTGGCGCCGAAGACTACGACCAGCTCAGCGACCTCGGCCACAAGCAGAGCGTCCGGCTCGGTGAATACTTTGCCCGCAAGGGCATCCACTTCGACGGCCTCATCGCCGGCACCCTGCGCCGCCACAAGCAGACGCTGGAGGGCATCCTCCAGGGGATGAACCACGAGGGCGAACATCTCTCGTGGGAAGGCCTCAACGAATACGACAGCGAAGCGGTGATCGCCACCATCCATCCGCACAAGCTGGAGAAGCCCACGTCGCCCGAGATGTACCGGCACCACTTCCGTCTGCTGCGCGACGGCCTCGCGCAGTGGATGGCGGGCGTGGTCAGCCCCAAGGGCATGCCCAGCTACGACGATTTCGTCACGGGCGTGTCGAGTGCGCTCGATCATGTGCGCGCCAATCACTACGGCAAGAACGTGTTGATGGTCACCAGCGGCGGGCCGATCGCCACCGCCGTGGGCTACGTGCTGGGCACGGGCGCGGACGCCACCATCGAGTTGAACCTGCGCATCCGCAACAGCTCGATCACCGAGTTCGCCTTCACGCCCAAGCGTCACATGCTGGTTTGCTACAACGCTGTTCCTCATCTTGACGCAGAAGAATACAAGGACTGGGTCACCTACTCCTGAACGATCCTGGCGGATTGCTTAAACTGGCCGGATGAAAGACTGGTCGGTGATCTGCCTGTGCGCGCAATGGTGCGGCGTGTGCCGCGAATGGCGCACCATCTTCGACGAGGCGGCGGCCTCGCACCCTGACGTGCAATTCGCGTGGATCGACGTCGAGGACGAGGCCCAGGCCATGGGCGACGTGGACGTCGAAACCTTTCCCACACTGCTCATTGCGCAGGGTACGCGCCCGCGCTTCTTTGGCCCGGTGCAGCCGTCCGGCGCGCAGGTGGCGCGCCTCATCTCGAACCTGAAGGACAACCAGGTCGAGATGCGCGACCCCACCTCCGCGACGGCCCTTCTGGGCCGTTTGGCCCCCATCACGCTACTGAATTCATAGCAACCAATCGTAACTGGGCAAGGTCTCGTCCTACACTGTCGTGCTTGACTTACTGACGAGTGTGAAAGCGTGACGAACGCTCAATGGGGTCATGGCCGGTTTTAGCGCTGGCCATGAATCACCCACGCGTTTATCAGGAAGGATTCAAGTCATGGCACCCGACAACCAGAGCATGCAGGAAAAGAAACAGGGCAAGTCCAACCGGGGCTTTGCCTCGATGGATCCACAGCGCCAGCGCGAAATCGCCAGCGAAGGTGGGCGCGCCGCCCATGAGAAGGGCACCGCGCACGAGTTCACGTCCGAAGAGGCACGTGAAGCCGGCCGCAAAGGCGGCCAGGCCCGCAGCGAAAGCAACCGCGCGCGCAAGATCGGCAGCAGCGCCGGCATGAGCGACAGCAGCAACTTCAGCGGCGGCAGCGACAGCAACCGCTGATTCACGCGCGCATCCGGAATCAAGGGCGCCCCGGCGCCCTTTTTCCGCTTCAGTAGCTCTTGTAAGGCAGGAACTTGCCCGAGAGCACCACATTCACGCGGTCGCCCTTCGGGTCGGCCTCGCGCTGGATGTCCATCGAGAAGTCGATCGCGCTCATGATGCCGTCGCCGAACTCCTCGTGGATCAGTTCCTTGATGGTCGTGCCGTAGACGTTGACGATTTCGTACCAGCGGTAGATCAGCGGGTCGGTCGGCACGGCGCTGACCAGCGAGCCCTTGTACGGCACCACCTTCAGCCACTTCTGCTCTTCTTCGGTCAGGCCGAAGATTTCGCCCACCACCTTGGCCTGCTCGCTGTTCAGCGTCATCTGGCCCAGGCAGGCGGCCGTGGTCCATTCCTTGGACAGGCCGACCTTGGCGGCCACGTCGGCCCAGTTCAAGCCCTTGGACACTTTGGCGGTGATGATTTTTTCGGTGACGTCGTTGCGGTTCATATTGGCTCCTTCAAGTTTGAGTGCTGGGTCCCGCCAGGGCGCGGGTGACGAGGAAATCGACGATGTGGTTGCGCAGCTCGTAGTAGCCGGGCAGGTGGTGCAGGCCGGCGCGCGAGCGCGCCCGGGGCAGCGTGTTGGTGACGACCTCGGCGATGCCGCCGGGTGAATAGCCGCCCGCGCCTTCGGTTCCGTTGCTCATCAGCAGGATGCGGTCGGCCAGCAGAATGGCCTCGTCCACGTCGTGCGTGATCATGAAGACCGTCTGGTGCGTCTGCCGCACGATGGCCATCAGCTCGTCCTGGATGGTGCCGCGCGTCAACGCATCCAGCGCGCCGAAGGGCTCGTCCAGCAGCAACATCTTGGGCTGGATCGCGAAGGCGCGGGCGATGCCCACGCGCTGCTTCATCCCGCCCGACAGCTGCGACGGCTTCTTGTCGATGGCGGCGAGGAGGCCCACCATCGCCACGAATTTCTCGACGTGCTCCACGACCTGCGCCCGGTTCCACTCCGGCCAGCGCGACTCCACCGCGAAGGCAATGTTCTTGCGCACCGTGAGCCAGGGCATCAACGCATGGCTCTGGAACACCACGCCGCGCTCCAGGCTGGGGCCGGCGACCTCGCGGCCGTCCATGAAGACGTTGCCGGAGCTCGCTGTGTCCAGGCCCGCCAGCACATTCAGGATGGTGGTCTTGCCGCAGCCCGAGTGGCCGATGATGCAGACGAACTCGCCCTTGTCGAGCGTGAACGACACGTCGGCGAAGACCGGTTTGCCGGGGACGAAGGACTTGGACAGGCCCTCGACTTTGAGGAAGCCGTGCAGCGCCGGGTCCTGGCGCAGGTCGGGCATGACGGCGGCCAGGTCATTCAACATACGTCACCCATTTCTGGAACTGTGCGAACGCGAGGTCCAGCAGCATGCCGACCACGCCGATCACCAGGATGGCGAAGATCACGTTGGTGAGCGACAGGTTGTTCCACTCGTTCCACACGAAGTAGCCGATGCCGGTGCCGCCCACCAGCATCTCGGCCGCCACGATCACCAGCCAGGCGATGCCCATGCTGATGCGCATGCCCGTCAGGATGGTGGGCGCCGCGGCCGGCAGGATCACCAGGAAGGCCTTGCGCAGCGGCTTGACTTCCAGCGTGCTGGCGACGTTGAGCCATTCGCGCTTGACCGAGGCCACGCCGAAGGCCGTGTTGATCAGCATCGGCCAGACCGAGCAGATGAAGATCACGAACACGCCGGAGATCGACGAGTCCTTGATCGTGTACAGCGCCAGCGGCATCCAGGCCAGCGGCGAGATCGGCTTCAGGACCTGGATGAACGGGTCGAACGCTTTTCGCAGCAGCGGCGACATGCCGATGATGAAGCCCAGGGGAATCGCCACTGCGCATGCCAGCAGGAAGCCCAGGCCGACACGCATCAGCGAGTGCCCGAGCTGAATGGCGATGCCCTTGTCGTTGGGGCCGTTGTCGTAGAACGGGTCACTCAGCTGCTTCACGAAAGTGGAACCCATCTGGCCCAGCGTGGGGAAGCCGGTGGTCTTGCCGCTGCCGGCGTCCTTGCCCATCATCTTGTTGTATTCGGCCTGCTCGGCCGACATAGCGCCGGAAGCGCCGCCCACTGCGCCCGGCTGCGTGGCCGTGTACCAGATGCCCAGGAACAGCGCGAACAGGAGCAGCGACACCAGCGCCGCCTTGAAATTCAAGGATTTCACGCGGCGCTCATCTTGTTGATGGCGAAGCTCTTGACGTACTCCTCGGGCTTGGCCGGGTCGAACTCCTTGCCCATCACCTTGAACTTCTTGCCCGTGCCATCGGGCGCCTTCCAGCCGGCCGCCGCCATTTGCTTCTTCGCGTCGGTGAGCATGAAAACGCGCTCGGCGATCTGCTTGTAGTTGACCTCGCCCTTGATGTAGCCCCACCGTTTCATCTGCGTGAGCATCCACACCGCCATGCTCTGCCAGGGCACGGGGTCGAAGTTGGCGCGGTCCGGCACGGTTCGGATGTTGCCCAGGCCGTCGGCGAACTTGCCGGTCAGCACCTGGGCCAGCACCGTCTCGGGCTGGTTCAGGTACTGGGTGGGCGAGATCACCTTGGCGATCAGCTCGCGGTCCTTGGGCTGGCTGGCCATCAGCGACGAGGTGATGATGGCGCGGTACAGCGCGGCGAACGTGTTCGGGTTCTTCTGGATGAATTCCTCGCTGACGCCGAAGGCGCAGCAGGGGTGGCCGTCCCAGATTTCCTTGGACAGGATGTGGATAAAGCCGACTTCGTCATACACCGCGCGCTGGTTGAACGGGTCCGGGCCCAGGAAGCCGTCGATGTTGCCGGCGCGCAGGTTGGCCACCATCTCGGGCGGCGGCGTCACGCGGATCTGCACGTCGGTGTCGGGGTTGATGCCGTTCTCCGCCAGGTAGTAGCGCAGCAGGAAGTTGTGCATGCTGTACTCGAAAGGCACGGCGAACTTGAAGCCCTTCCAGCTCTTGGGGTCGCGGTTGTTCTTGTGCTTGACGTGCAGCGTGATGGCCTGGCCGTTGGTGTTCTGGATGGTCGCCACGTTCATCGGCACCTGCGTCGAGCCCAGGCCCATCGAGATCGCCAGCGGCATCGGCGACAGGAAGTGCGAAGCGTCATGCTCCTTGTTCAGCATCTTGTCGCGGATCAGCGCCCAGCCCGCCGTCTTGTTCAGCTGCACGTTCAGGCCCTGTTGCTTGTAGAAGCCCAGGGGGTCGGCCATGATCAGCGGCGTCGCGCAGGTGATGGCGATGAAGCCGATCTTCAGATCCTTCTTCTCCAGCGAACCCCGCTCCTGCGCCATCGCTTGCAGCGACGCGATGGGAAGCACGGAGGCGATGGCCGCGCGCGCCGTATTGGCGCCCACCGCCTTCAGGAAGCCACGCCGCACGGCGTCGACCGGGAACAGCGCCTTGACGAGGCTGGCTTCCATGAAGCTGTGCGACAGCTCTTCTTCGCTGGCCGCCTGCGCGTGTTCGCCGGGGGCGTGGTCCTGGCCGCAGGCGCAGCGCAGCATCAGGGGACGGTCGGCATCGTAGGCGTCGTAGGGCTTGGACATGGGTCACCTCGTTTGAAGATGACTTGCCCGTCGCAAGCGTCACGCCCGTTTGCCCCGCAAGAGGGCCGGCTGCGGGAAATCACTCCCGCCGCGTCTAGGCCTTGTAGTGGCAGCCCTACAAACGGCTGCCCTTGCCATGCCTTTCCGCGTACAAAGCCAGCTCCACGTCGTTCTTGGTGCCGGTCTTTTCCAGGATGCGCGCCCGGTAGGTGCTCACTGTATTGGGCGCCAGCTGCAGTTGCGCACCAATTTCGCTCACGCTATGCCCCGAAGTAAGGAGCCGGAACACCTGGTATTCCCGATGCGACAAGGCTTCAGGCCCCGTTTTGGCGCCTGACATGCCGACCGCGGTGGCCAACGCCTCCGCGGTGGCGGCGGTGACGAACATGCCGCCGGCCGCCACCTTGCGCACCGCGGCGATCATGTCGTCGGGGTCGGCACTCTTGTTCAGGTAGCCTGCCGCGCCCATCTTGATGCAGCGCACCGCGTACTGCCGTTCCGGGTAGGTGCTGAGCATCAGCACCGGCAGCCGCGGCCAGGCCTGGCGCAGCTCCTGCAGCACGTCCAGGCCGTCGCGGCCCGGCATGGCGATGTCGAGCAGCACCACGTCCAGCCCATCGGGCCCGCCGAAGGCCGCCACTTGCCGCATCACCTCGAGGCCGTCTATCGCCTCGGCCCGCACGTCGATGTCGGGCGCGTCGGCCAGCACCTGCTTGAGCCCCTCCCGCACGATGCGGTGATCGTCCCCCAGCAGCACACGGATGCGCGCTTGCGCACTGCTATCCATGGCGCAGCGGCAATACCAGCGTGAAAGCCGAGCCGTGCCCGACCTCACTGGCGATGGCGATGTGCCCGCCCAGCTGCCGGGCCCGCTCGCGCATGCCCATCACGCCGTAGGCGGTGCGCGACTCGAAGGCTTCCGGCGAGGCGCCGTTGCCGTTGTCTTCCACCGTGATCCTCAAACGCTCGGCGTCCGCGGCGATGCGAACCGTGACGCGGCTGGCCTGCGCATGCCGGCCCACGTTGCTCAGCAACTCCTGGAAGATGCGGAACACCGCCATCGCCGACGGCTCGGGCAGATCCGCCGCATCGGCGGCCTGCATGTCCCACTCCAGTTCCAGCTCAGCCGACTGGACGAACTCATGCGCCTGCCACTCCAGCGCCGCCCACAGGCCCTGGTGGTCCAGGATGCTGGGGCGCAGGTCGGTGATGATGCGGCCCACATTGTCGACGGCGCTCTCGATCAGGCGGCTCATGTTCTGGCATTTGCAGCGCATGCGTTCGCGCATGGCCTGGGCCGCGTCGGCGGTGCGGCCGGGCTGTTCGCCGAGCCGCTTGTCCAGCCAGTTGACGTCCATCTTCAGTGCCACCAGCAGGCTGCCCAGTTCGTCGTGCACCTCGCGGGCGATGCGGGTGCGCTCTTCCTCGCGCACGTTCTCGGAGTAGGCGGCCAGCTCGCGCTGCTGGGCCAGGGCCGCCGACAGCTCGCGCGTGCGCTCGGCCACCCGCAATTCCAGTTCGGCCTTGGCCTTTTGCAGGGCGTCGGCGGCGCGCTTGCGCTCGGTGATGTCGACGAAGGTGATGACCGCGCCGCGCACCTGGCTGCCGTCGATGATGGGGTGGCTGGAGTACTCCACCGCAAAGGAAGTGTGGTCACGCCGCCAGAACACCTCGCTGTCGATGCGGCAGGGCAGGCCCTGGCGAAAGGCGTTGAAGATGGGGCAGTCGGTGTCGGGGTAGTGGCTGCCGTCGGCGTGCGAGTGATGCGTCAGCTCGTGCATGTTGCGCCCGAGCACCTCCACCGGCTCGAACCCCAGCAGGCGGGCGCCGGCCCGGTTGATGAAGACGCAATGGCCGGCCAGGTCGACGCCGAAGATGCCCTCGCCGGTCGATTCCAGCAGCAGCCCCAGCTGGTTTTGCCAAAGCGGCTGCGAAACCGGCCCGGCCGTCAGGCTGGCGGGCCGAAGAAGGTGCAAGGCGTCGGCGTGCATGGGGCGAAGCCCAAGCAATGGCTGTGCCACGTTGGTGCGCGGCCCGAGCCGCCTCGCACCTCAGAGGCCCAATTCGCTCAGGCCTGGGTGGGCGTCGGGCCGGCGGCCCAGCGGCCAATGGAATTTGCGGTCCGCCTCGGCGATCGGCAAGTCGTTGATGCTGGCGAAGCGCCGCTGCATCAGGCCCTGCTCGTTGAACTCCCAGTTCTCGTTGCCGTAGCTGCGGAACCACTGGCCCGAGTCGTCATGGCATTCGTACGCAAAGCGCACCGCGACGCGGTTGCCGCCGCAAGCCCACAGCTCCTTGATCAGGCGGTAGTCCAGCTCCCGCGCCCATTTGCGCTGCAGAAATTGCCGGACTTGCTCGCGGCCGACCGGGAATTCGGCGCGGTTGCGCCAGCGCGTGTCTTCTGTATAGACCTGGACCACCCGGTCCGGGTCGCGGCTGTTCCAGGCGTCTTCGGCCATGCGCACTTTCTGCGCGGCGGATTCGGGAGTGAACGGGGGCAGGGGCGGCTTGGTTTCCATGGCGGGTCCTTGGTGTCTTTTTTTAGGAGGGAGTAGACAGAGCTGTCTACTTGCACGGACTGTGCCACAGGTAGACAAGTCTGTCTACAATGCACTCATGGACCTTGCCGCCCTGCCCGCCCGCGACCGCATCCTGGTCACGGCGCATGAACTCTTCTACCGGGACGGCATCCGCGCCACCGGCATCGACCGCATCATCGCGGAGTCGGGCGTTGCCAAGCTCACCTTCTACCGGCACTTCCCCAGCAAGGACGACCTGGTGCGCAGCTTCCTCGCCTTTCGGCACGAGCGCTGGATGGCCTGGTTCGTCGATGCGCTGGGACGGCATGGCGCCAGGCCGGGCGCCGGGCTGGCGCCGCTGGCGGCCGCCATGGCCGAGTGGTTCGCCGACCCGGCCTTTCGCGGCTGCGCGTTCATCAATGCCGTGGCCGAAGTCGGCGGCAGCCTGCCGGATTCGGCGGCCATCGCCCGGAAGCACAAACAGGAGATGGAACAGGTGATCGCCGACCTGCTGCCCGCCGGGCCGGCGCTCGCCTCACAGGCTCAAGCGGCGGCGCTGGCGGTGGACGGGGCGATCGTGCGGGCCCAAATGAGCGGCGCGCAGTCCGCCGTCGGCGGGCTGCGCAGCCTGCTGGAGGCGCTTCAAAAAGGTTGAGCTACCACTCGCCGACCAGGCGCACGCGCTGGTCGAGATCGGCCGGGAGCTCTTTGACATCTACCGGCTCGGGCTGCTGCTGGTGCGGCAGCTGGCCGCTGACAATGCGGCGGATGAAATCGGAAGCCGCGCTGGTGCGCAACGGCTGCTGGGGCTGGATGGCTGCTGAGAATCGCATGTCGGCTCCTTTCTTTCCCTCAAGTGTAGGAACCGCTGTGTGACGCGAATGTGATGGCGCGCACAACCTCGTCAAGTATTCGTGTGCGGGTTGGGCACGCGCAACACCAAAGCGTGAAGAATTCAACGGCCGACGGCCTCTTGCGCGCCTCCTCGGCATGGTGGTCTCCTTTCAGACGCGGTCCGGCTTGGCCGGCGAAGAGATTTCGGCGAGCGACTGGGCCACATCCAACTCGTCGCCCGGGTCCTTGTCGGCGATGTCGCCCAGCGAGATGATGCCCACCAGGCGCTGGTTGCCGTCCACCACCGGCATGCGGCGGATCTGCGAATCGGCCATCTGGTCCAGGACGTCGTCGATCTCCTGGCCTTCGGTGGCGCAACGCACGTTGGCACTCATCACGTCGGCCAGCTTGGCCGTCTTCATGTCGAATTCCCGGGCGATGCCGCGCACGACGATGTCGCGGTCGGTCACCATGCCCACCACCTTGCCGCCGTCGCACACGGGGATCACGCCCACGTTCAACTCGTCCATGGCCTGGGCGGCCTTGGCCACGGTGTCGGTGGGAGACATGCTGCGCACGCCTCGGGTCATCACGTCGGCAACTGTCGTCATTGTCTGGCTCCTTGGGGAAGTAAACACCGGCAAGCGCCGGCGATTCCCCAGCCTATCGCGTGGCTGCGCGAGCGTTGTCGGCGCCGGCACCAAGTGGCGTAGGACGACGCCGATGAACGCCGATGCAGTTCCCGACAGACGCTCAGAGGACCATCTGCGTGCAGCGAAACAGCGCCAGCGTTTTGCCCGTGCCCTGGTGGCGCACCTCGGCGTCCCACACATGGGTGGTCCGGCCCAGGTGCACGGCCTTGGCCTCGACCTCGATCACGCCCTCCAGCGCCGTGCCCAGGTGATTGCTCTTGAGCTCGATCGTGGTGAAGCCCTTGGCCGTGGCCGGCAGGTGAGCGGAGCAGCCGTAGCCACAGGCCGTGTCCGCCAGGGTGACCACGGTACCGGCATGCAAAAAGCCGTTGGGCGCGTGCAGATCCTTGCGGATTTCGAGCTGCGCCTTCAGGCGGCCCTGTGCTACCTCGAGGATCTGGATGCCCAGCAGCCCGGGCAAGGTACCGGGGCTCAGACGGTTGAAAAAGTCGACGTTGCGCTCGGGGACGTACTGGGACATGGCGTTTTCTCGCTCGTTCAGGAGGGTTGGAGTTGGGCCCGGACCAGCGACCCGGCGAGCTCGCCGGCCTCCAGTAAGGGCTGGGTGCTGCGCGCGGCGCGGGCCTGGACCAGCGCGCCTTCGAAAGCGGTGATGACGAAGCGGGCCAGGGCCTTGCGGCGCGCGGCGGGCAAGGGCTCGAACAGCACGGCGAGGGTCTGCGTCCACGAATCCAGCAGGCCGCTGCACACCGGGCCGAGCGCGGCGGAGTCCTCGTCCAGGTCGAGCGTGACGCCGGCCACGGCACAGCCGTAGCGGAAATCTTCTTGCGCCATGCCCTTGGCCGCGCGCTTGAAGAGGCGGGCGATCTTCTGGTCAGGCGGGCCGTCGCCGGCCAGCACCGTCTGCAGTTCCTGCTGGCGCGTTTCGCCGAATCGCTCCAACGCTTCACGCGCCAGTTCGAGCTTGCCGCCCGGGAAGTAGTGGTACAGCGAGCCCTTGGGCGCGCCGCTGGCGGCGATCACCTGGTTGATGCCGGCGCCGGCCAGGCCGCAGGTGCGCATGCCAGCGATGGCGGCGTCGACCATCCGGTCACGGGGGCTGTCGAGGAAGCGGGCGTCCATGGCCCGAATTATATAGACTGGTCTAGATATTTGCCAGAGGCCCGAACACGCGCAGCAGCACCTGCTCATATTCCGGAAGCCCGCGCAGCGGCACGTTGGCCGGGTCGCGCAGCGCCATGGGCAGCACCCCGCAGTGCGCCCGTTCCGCCGCATGGAGCAAATCGAAGGCGCGCGCATGATCGCCCACCGCGACCAGGGCTGCAACATAGAGCACCGCCGCGCACGGCGAGACGGCGCCGCACGCCAACGCAGCGTCGACCACCTCCATCGCCTCAGCGGTCAGGCCCGCCCGTGCGAGCGCGTACGCGACGACGGACAGCGCCATCGGCGGCGCATCCCGCTGCTCCGCCGCCGCCCAGGCCGCCGTCGCCACCGCAGCGTCCGGCCGGGCCCAGGCAAGAAGCCCCTGGCGATAGATGGCCGCGATGGCGCTCTCGGGGTGCTCGTCGCAGGTGGCCTGCGCCTCCGCGAGTGCGGCCTGCGCATCGCCGGCATGGGCGAGGGCCCGCGCGAGCGTGATGCGAAGCAGTGCCGAAAACGGGTGCAGCCGCGCTGCCGCGCGAAGCCGTTCGACCGCACCTGCGGCGTCGCCCGTCACGAGCAGGAAGCGCCCGTGCAGGAACAGCGCATCCGGATCGCCGTCGATCCGCGGCAGCGCCGCGGCTGGATCGTTTCGCGCGTCACCGGCAAGCACTTCGCCGACTTGCTCAGCGAGCGTGTGTGGACGAAGCTCGGGATGGAAGAAGACGCGAATCTGATGGTCGACCCGGTGGGCACGCCGCTTCAAGGCGCCGGCCTGAGCGCCACGGCGCGCGATCTCGCACGTTTCGGCGAGACGCTGCGCCGGGGCGGTGTGTTCAACGGCCAGCGCGTGTTCGACCAGGCCGTCGTCGACGACCTGCGCCGCGGCGGCGACCGCGAGAAGTTCAAGGCGTCGGGCATGGCCTTCCGTGCTGGCTACAGCTACCGCAACCAGTGGTGGATCCTGCACAACGCAGATGGCGCGTTCGAGGCCTCGGGCGTGAACGGGCAGATGCTTCACGTCAACCCGGCGGCCGAGATGGTGGTGGTGAAGCTGAGTTCGCATCCGGTGGCCGGCGCGGGCTTCACGCATCCGCTGACGCTCAAGGCGTGGGACGCACTGGCAGGTGCCGTGCGGCAGATGCGGTAGCCGGCGTTACAGCGAAGGCTTGTCAACCAGCGTAGTAAGCGGCAGGCTGGAGATTTCCTGCAGCAGCTGCGCCAGCTGCCTGCCCGCCGCGTCGAGCACCGCGCGGCCCTTCTCCGCCGTGGCACCGGCGGCGTTGCCCGCCGCGCCCTGGGCGTTGTAGTCCTGCATGGCCCAGCCCAGCTTGGCGCTGCGGCCGTTGCCGAGGATGGGGTATTGGGCCGCACGTTGTTGCGAAGTCGACTTGAAGTCTTTGGCCTGCGCCATGTCGACGAACTGCCCGCGCAGCGCCAGCATCATCGACGTTTCGATCTCGCCGGCGTGCACGCCGAAGCGGTGTTCTTCCGCGCTGAAGAGGCCATTCACCGCATCGCCCAGCGGCAGGTTCCACCAGCTGCTGCTGTAGACGATCAGGTTGGCGCCGGTGCGCAACTCACGCGCCGCGATGTCCATCAGGCTCACTTGCCCGCCATGGGCGTTGAGCAGCAGCAACTTCTTCACCCCCGAGCGCGCGACGCATTCGCCGATGCCGACCCAGGTCTTGATCACCGTGTTGAAAGGCAGTGTGAGCGTTCCGGGAAACTGAGAGTGCTCGGGGCTGTAGCCCACCGACTGCGTCGGCAGCACCAGCACCGGCACGTCCGCCGGCAACTGCGGCAAACATGCAGCCACCACACCATCGACCAGGCTCTGGTCCACCGACAGCGGCAGGTGCGGCCCATGCTGCTCGGTGGCGCCGACGGGCAACACCGCCACGGTCTTCGCGGCGTCGAGCGCAGCGAAGTCGGTGGTCTTGAGGTCGGCCCAGAAGCGGGAGGGGGTAGGCATGGGCACATCTTATCGCCGTCACACGGGCCGGGCATGGATTGCGGATCAAGCGAAGTAATCGGCCGGCTGCCGAAAATCGTCCGAAAGTAACTCCCAGAAAAATGGACTCTCAGATCAACTACTTAGCGGGAGTTATTTAAGACCGGCCGCAAAGGCCTTGTGAGCTACGCATGAACTGGGACCGCATTCAAGGCAACTGGAAGCAACTGACCGACCGCGCCAAGACCCAATTGGGCAAGCTCACGGACGACGATCTCGACGTCGTCGCAGGCGTCGCGAAGAACTCTCGGGGCGCATCCAGCACCGATTCGGCATCGCCAAGGAAGTCGCACAAGAGCAGACCGCGGCGTGGGGGCGCTCGGCCACCGACAGCAGGTTCGACGGCGACAAGAAGGAAGAGAAGCACCCAAAAAGATCTTGACGGCGGGCGTTCAGCCGGCCGGCGCCAAGCCGGCCAGCACCAGCGCATCGTCATGCAGCTGGGCCAGTGCGGTGAGCTGCAGCAGTAGCGGAGCGAGCCGCGCCTGGCGCGGATTCGCTTGCGCCGACAGAGTAGCGATGCGCAGGCCGTCGAGCCGCCCGGCCAGCGTGTGCAGGCTATGGGCGCTCAAAGTCCGCCCGGCGTCCAGGCATTGCTGGTTCCATCCGGCTGGCAGTTGCACCAGGCCGTGATGCAGCAGTTCCGCGACGGCGCCGCGCAGCCGCGCGAGCGCGGCACCCACGGGATGCGCGGTTTCCTCCGGCAAGCGCCCCAACGGCAGTTGCGCGAGCGTGTCGGAGGCCGGTGCGAAGTCGGGCACCACGATGCTGTCGCAAGCCACCGCCCACGGATCCAGCACCGGCCAGTCACCGGTCCAATGCAGCACCCCGGCCACGTGCCGCACCGGCCCATGGCTGCCCGTCATGGCCGCGGCCAGGGCATCCAGCGCTTCGCGCACATGGTTCTCGTGGCTGCGGCGCACCAGCAGGGGCTGGCCAGAGGCGTCGTGCAGCACCGCGCCGAGCGTCTGCGTCACGGGGTCGTACACCACACTTTCAACCGCGGCCGGGCTGAAGACGGCGAAGCGGCGCGCCGCATGGCGCGGGAGCACCTGCACCGTCGGGTGCGACTGCTGCTGCGCCCGCAACGCCTCCACGCTGTCGTAGCGCAAGGGCGGGCCCAGAGAACCCCAATCGGGGACTTGCGGCAGCACGCTGTTCTGCGAGCCGCGGCTGCGCGCCAGGCTCAGACTGCCGTCGGCGCGGCGGCGTGCTTGGCGCGCCAGCAACTGGCCCTGCGCCAGCGCATCGAGGCGCACGCCCGGCGCCAGCCTTTGGGTGGCGCGCTGCACGCGCTCGTTGATCGGTTCACCCGACGGCACTGTCCATTCGTGCGTCCCCACCAGCGCGGTGCCGGTGTCCGCATCGGCCAGCACCAGGCGGGCGCGCCGGGCTTCACCGTCGCGCGTGGTGCGCGCGCCCAGGCAAATGAGGCGCAGGCGGTCCAGCTCGGTGTCGTCGCCCTGCCCGATGCCCAGTACCGCCTGGGCACTGCCGGGCAGCTGGCCCGCGTTCAAGCGCAGGCCAAGTTCCGCGAGCAGGGCGAAGCCGTCTTCGGCGCGGTAGAGCGCGCTGCGCGCCGCATAGGCGCCCGACCATTTCTCGATATCCTGCAGCAGGTGCACCAGCCAGGTGGCCTTCAGGCCCCGTGCGGCTTCCAGCGCCTGGCTGAGCGCCGGTGTCACCGGCGCCGGACCGGCGGCCGCGCCGTGCAGCACGAGCGCCTCGGCCAGGGCATGCCAGGGGGCGAAATTGACAGCGAGGCGCTCGCCGTGCCGCCCGAGGTGGACGCGCTGCACCGGCAGCGCGGCGTCCCGCGCGTCCGCCACCCGGAACGCCCACACGCCCAGCGCGACGTGCTCGCACGCCGCCTGCGCGACGCAGTCGCAGCGCGCGGCTTCGATGGAAGCGCCGGCCCAGAAGCGCACGGTGGCCGCCGGCAGGCGCGCGGTGTCGCAAGGCTCGCCGCTGGACGCGCGGTGCACGTCGATGCCGATGCCGCCGTCGCGCGCGGCGGTGGCGCGTGCGAGCAGCGCCGACGGCAGCAGGCGGGCCAGGGCTTCGTCCGTCGCCTCGCCGGGCGACGCCGCGGGGACCGCGGCATGCGCCTGCGCGCCTGCGCGATACGCAAGCGCCAGGATGATGCGGTGCCGGCAGATGCTGGCCGCGCCGCAGGTGCAGCGCACATGCTGGATCGGCGTGGCAGCGGGCCAGACCGTGCGGATGCCGTCGCTGAATGCCGCCTCCAGCGTGCCATCGTCGCCCTGCGTCCACTGCGGCCGGTAGCCGCCTTCGAGTTCGCGGACGGCGCGCTTGACGATGCCTGCATTGGCCGCCTGCGTCAGCGCCTCGGGGCTGAGGTGCAGCAAGTCGGTGCGCAGGCTCAATTCAGCTTCTCCGCCAGCCACGCCGCCAGTTGCCCGGGCGTCATCGCCGCGACTTGCGCGCCCACGTCCGCCAGGCGTCCGGCCAGCGCGCGGTCGTACTCCGGGTTGGCCTGCTCGTCCAGCGCGGCCAAACCCAGCACCTTGGTGCCCTGCGCGCACAAGGCGCGCACGTGACCGACCAGCGCGTGTTCGGAACCGCCTTCGTAGAAATCGCTCACGATGACGACGATGGCCCGGCGCGGCGCCTCGATGCGCTCGACGGCATAGGCCACCGCCTTGCCGATGTCGGTGCCGCCGCCCAACTGCACGCGCATCAGCACTTCCACGGGGTCCTGCACGCTGTCGCTCAGGTCCACCACCTCGGTGTCGAAAGCCACCAGGTGCGTGCGCACGCCGGGCAGGCCCCACAGGCATGAAGCCGTCACCGCCGAGTGGATGACGCTGCCCAGCATACTGCCGCTCTGGTCGACCAGCAGGAAGACCTGCCACGGCTCCAGCGTGCGGCGCGTGTTCGCGTAGAACAGAGGCCGCTCGATCAGCACGCGCCGTCCGGCGGTGTCGAAGTGCTTCAGGTTGCGCCGCAGCGTCTCGCGCGCCGCGAACTGGCTGAAGGAACCGCGCGACGAAATACGCTGCCGCCGCCGCGTGCCGCTGAACGAGCGCTGCACGTCCTTCGCCAGCTTCTCGATCAACTCCTTCACCACCTTGGCCACGAGTTGCCGGGCCAGGGCCAGCACGTGCGGATTCATCAGGTGCTTGGTGCGCATCACCGCCTTCAGCAGCGCGGGGTTGGGTTCAGCCCGCGCCAGCACCTCGGGGTTGGTCACCACTTCGTCGATGCCGTAGCGCTCGATGGCGTCGCGCTCCAGCCTCTCGATGGTCTCGCGCGGGAACAGCTCGTGGATGTCGTTGATCCACTCGGGCACGGTCAACTGCGAAGCCCCGCCGCCGCCCTGGCGTTCGCGGCTGTCGGTGGCGTCGCCTTCCGGCTCATCGCGGCCGTACAGCCAGGCCAGCGCCCGGTCCATGGCGGCGGCCGTGGCGCCGTCACCCAAGCCGCCACCCAGGCTTTGCTGCGCCGCTTCGCCCAGCAGCAGGCGCCAGCGTTCGGCGGCCGACAGCACCACGGCGGGCTTCATGCGGCCAGCCCCAGGGCACGTGCCCATTCCAGCGCCTGCGCTTCCACCCGCTTGGCGTCGAGCAGCGCGTCGGTGCCGCTGCGCAGCGTGAGCAGGCGCTGCTGCTCCATGGCCGACAGGCCCAGCAGCGCCGCCACGCGATCGGCGACAGCCCCGCGCTCGCGCGGCGGAAACCAGGTGAAGGCCGCGCGCAGCTGCGGCAGGGCCACCAGGAAGTCGTCCGTGCTCATCGCCTCCAGCGCTTCGTGCACGGCCGCCACGATGGCGCCGGAGCCGGTGGCCAGCGCACGCGCGCAGGAGAAGAGGCCAAAGAGAAAATCGCCGAGCGCATCGCGCGGCGGCACGGCGCGCAGCAACGCCAGGATCTGCTCGGCCGCCTGGTCGCCCAGGTGGTCGTGGCCATAGCTCACCGCCAGCGCCGCGCCGCGCAGGGCGGGCGGGGCCGTAGGCGTGCGCGCCAGCCGCAGCAAGGTGTCGAGCAAGGCGGTGCGGTCCAGCCCCGCCGCGCCTTCAAGCTGCTGCCGCAGCATGGTGTCGAGCACGCCCACTGCGGCCACGTCCGCCTCGAGGGCCTGCCCTTCGGCCGGCCCCTGCCGGTCGTCCAGCAGCACGAGGATGCGCGCGGCCACCGCGGCCAGCGCGCCTTCCAGCAGGATCCGTGTGTCCTGGCCCCAGAAGCCCGCCTGCACCACCTCGAGCAGGACACGGGCGGCGCCGGCCAGCGCGCCCAGGTCGTGGGCCTGCGGCAGCGCCGCCTCGAGCTGGCGCGCGAGCTCCGCGCCCATGTCGTGCAGGCCGGCGCGCATCGCCTGCAGCAGCGCGTGGGCCGCGCGCGCCACATCGCCACCCGCGCCGCGCACCGCTTCCGCCAGGCGCTGGCGCGCGGCGGCCTCGAGCGTGGCGCCGTAGGCCGCGGCTTCGATCACGTCGGGAAACCAGCGCTCGTCCTGCACCAGCGTCCAGTGTTCCTCGAAACGCAAGGTCGGCGGCAGGTTGCGCGCGGCGAGCGGCGCTTTCGTTTCGGCCAGCCGCGCACCGCGCACCCCGATCAGCTGCAGGCGCCAGAGCAGCCGCGCGCGCGGTTCGTCGTCCGCGCGCCGCCGGTCGATGACGTGCTTCTGGCTGGTGGCCTTCGCCTCCAGGCCGCATTGCGCGAGTTGGGCGACGATGTCGTGCACCAGCGGCGGCAGGGGCGTGTCGGCGTGCAGGGAGCCACCCCCCTCGCCGGTGAGCGCGATCAGCGCCTCGCGCTGCACGGGGTGATGGTGGGCACCCAGCAGGCCCTGGTCCACCCAGGGCGGCGGCGCTTCGAGCGCTTCCTTGATCACGGCGGACTGCAGGGCATCGAGGATGTCGCCGCGCAGGGGGTGCGCACGGCCGCGCAGGTGGGCGAGCCGGCCCAGCGATTCGCGCATCGCCATGAGGTCGGCGGTGGAAAGCGGAACGTCTTTCGCGCGCAGGCGCCGCACGATCTGGGCGATGGCGCGCTCGCCCGCGGCTGGCAGGCCGTGGTCCCACACCCACTGGTAGAACATGGGCGACTGCATGCCGGACCAGTAGCCACCCAGCGCATCGACCTGCCGCCAGGCATAGGGCACCAGGTAGCAGCCGGCCGCGCGCACGTCTTCGGGCGGCGAGGTCACCGGCTCTTCCAGGACGGATTGCCGCGGCCAGAGCTGCTCGATGGCGCGCTTGTGCCAGCCCCCACAGACCACCAGCACGCTGCCCCCGCCGACCTGCCGCGTGGCCCAGGCGACCCAGCGTGCCATCTGCAGTTCGCGCGCCTGATCCTGCGGCGTGCCCGGGTCGTCACCGCGCAGCTCGTCGAAATACAAGTCCAGCCGCTCGCGCAGCGCGGTGTCGTCCTCGACGGTCTCGAACAACTGGTCCCACAGCGCGTTGTCCCCATCGCAGCCGAAGCGCCGGCACAGCGCCTGCACGGCGTCGGCGTAACGCGAACGCTCCGGCTTGATCCTGCCGATGTGCGCACGCGCATCCGGGATGGCGCGGTACTGCCAGTGCGGCAGGTCGATGAAGCGCAGCAGCGCGCCTTGCGCATGCGCGGCGCGCAGCGCGACCCACTCGGGCGAGTAGTCGAGGAAGGGGAACCAGCACTGGGCCGGGCTCGCACCCTCGTTCGCGTAGCTGTAGAGGGCGACGGGCAGCTGGTGGTCCAGCAGCAGCTCACCCATGCGCGCGTTGAAGTCCGCCGGCCCTTCGATCAGCACGGCGGCGGGTTGGTCGCGCTCGATGGCGTGCCGCACCAGCCGGGCGCAGGCCGGGCTGTGGTGGCGCACACCGAGGACGCGGACCTGCACGTGCCTGCTCCTACTGCGGCAACAGGTGCCGTGCCGCGTGGAACTGCTGCCAATGCTCGCCCTTGCGCTTGCCCGCCTTGTGCTCGATGTAGCGACGGATCTTCTTCAGGTCGTCCGGGTTGTCCTTGGCGGCAGCGCCGGCCAGCGCTTCGACGATGTCGCCCGGCTGGCCCGAGTCGCCGCGCAGGTAGTGGCCGCGCAGCGCCACGCCGTAGGCCACGCTCACGGCCTCGGCGGTGCTGACCACCGTGGAGAGGCGCTCGATGGCGCCGCCTTCCTGGTCGACGCCCTGGCGCAGTTCGCGAAACGTGGTGACCAGCACCTCCAACACCTCGGAGGCCGGTCGCGTCGCCACGCCGTCGTGCGCCAGCATCCGCGCCACCTCGCGTTGCACCAGCGCGAGTTCCTCGTCATAGCTGGCGATGGGGAACACCGTCTCGAAAGCGAAGCGGCGCTTGAGCGCGGCCGACATCTCGTTGACGCCGCGGTCGCGGGTGTTGGCAGTGGCGATCAGGTTGAAGCCGGGCGCGGCGAAGACGGCGTTGTCGCCGGGCAGCTCGGGCACCATCAGGAGCCGTTCCGACAGGATCGACAGCAGCCCGTCCTGCACCTCGGCCGGGCAGCGCGTGATCTCCTCGAAGCGCACGATGCGCCCTTCCTGCAGCGCGCGGTACAGCGGCGAGGTAACCAGCGCGCGCGGGCTCGGCCCTTCGTTCAGCAGCAGGGCGTAGTTCCAGCCGTACTTGATCTGGTCCTCGGTCGTCGCAGCGCTGCCTTGGATGGTGAGCGTGCTGGTCCCGCTGATGGCCGCCGCCAGCAGTTCCGACAACAGGCTCTTCGCGGTGCCGGGCTCGCCCACCAGCAGCAGCGCGCGGTTGGAAGCCAGTGTGACCATGGCGCGTTCGATCAGGCTCGGCGGGCAGACGATCTTGGTCTTGATGTCGTGGTCGCCGACGACGAAGCGGCGAACGGCTTTCATCGACAGGCGCCAGCCCGGCGGGCGCGGGTCGCGGTCCGATCTGGCAAGTGCCGCGAGCTCGTCGGCGTGCAGTACTTCGGCCGGCGGGCGCTGGCTCTTGTTGGCGGTGGTAGTCATGGGTTTCATTGTGGCGCGATCGGTGGCAACTCGAACTCTCGCAGGACCTCGCTGGCCTGGCAGGTCATGCAATGTCGTCGCGGGCCGGAGCCAGCAACTCGAGGTCGCGCACGAGTTCGCTGGCGTGGACGGGGTCCAGGTCCGCGAAAGTGGCGGAGGAGGGCTGGACGCCCTCGCCGCCTTCGCGCGAGATGTAAACGTCGAAAAGTGTCTGTCGGTAGTCGGGAACGCCGCCGGCGACGTAGATGCCGGGGGAGAACGACACGCTCAGCACCAGGCCGCCATTGGCGCGCTTGGTGTAGTGGCTGATCATGCCGCCGTCACCGGCGTATCCGCGCTGCCAGGTCCATTGCGCCAGCCCGAGCAGGCTACCGCAGGCGACGTCCTTGTCGTGCCAGCGCGTCAGCACAGACTTCTGCAGTTCGTCCGGCGTGAGTGCGTAGGTCTCACGCGCCAGCTGGCGGAAGGGTTGCGCGATCTCGTAGTCGGCGAACAGCTGCGAGATCGGCGCCAGGTCGTGCCGCGGGATCTCCAGCACGTGCGGTACGCCGACAAGGACATCGTCCGGCAAGGCGAACTCGCGGTCGGCGCAGTCCGCCAGCGTGCTTTCTTCGCGCACGCGGAAAGCGTGCACGCAGCGACCGTCCTCGAATACGCCCCAGGCCACGCGCGCGGCCAGGTGCCGTACCAGCGGATGGTCCACGAAGAAGCGGCGGAACTCGGGCGCATTCCAGCGCCTGCGCAGCAGCATGGCGCGCTCCAGCCGCGTCACCTGCAGACTGGCAACGGTCTTCACATCTTTCTTCAGGTTCTTGAAGCACTCCACTGCGGCAGCTGCGAGCACGGCATCGTCGGCCTTGTTCGGCTTCGGCAGGTCCTTCAGCCGGGCCCCTTTGGCGTCGCGCACGAACGGGCGCAGCGCCTCGTCGAAACCCAGGCTGAAGTCGCGTGCACCGAAGTCCAGCGTGCCGGCACCTTCCTCCTCGAGGCCCAGCGTGGGCACCAGCCGGTCGCCGAGTTCGTCGATGGTGAGTCCGCGCTCCGCGGCCACCGCCGCAATCATCGCCGTCGCTTTCTTCTGCACGCGCTTGTGGCGGCCCTTGGTGGCCAGGACGTTGAGCACCATCAGCGCGACGTCGCTGCCGATCGCCGCCACCAGGTCGAGCGCCGTTTCGGCGCGGCCGCGGGTGGCGGGTTGGGCCGACCAGTCGTTGATGCGCGTGAGCAGGCGGCGCGCGGTTTCATCATCCCCGAGCAGCCCCAGCGCCCGGAACGCCCAGCTGTCCTTGCTGGGCGCGCCGGCTCCGGCCCAGGCTTCGTACAGGTCCCACGCGAACTCGGCCAGGCTCGCCGGCATGCAGGCCTCCTTCACCAGTGCGACGCCCGGGTAAGGCGTGCCGGATCGGCCGAGCAGCAGCATGACCCCGATATGCTCCAGCGCCGCCTGCGGCAGCGCGCCCGCGCCGCCGTGCAGCAGCGGCCGGCGGAAGGCGGTGGCTGCGAAGAACTTCGGCAGCTCCGGCATCTCCCCGGGCAGCAGGTAGAGCGGATCGGTCTCCAGCACCGCCTGCACGGCCTGCGGCATCGCCCCGCCGTACTCTTGCGCGGCGTGCAGCACGGTTTCGTGTTGGCCATGCTCGGCCAGCCAGCGGATCGCATGCCGCGCGTTGTCGCGGGCGGCGCTGTGATCGGCGGCGAAGGCCTGGGGCAGGCTGCGGGCGAGGGTCGTGCGGGCGTGCTTCGCGATCCAGGCCGCTGCGTTGCGTGAGTGGATGCGCGAGTTCCGCAGCAGCTCCGCCATGGGCTCCACCAGGGCCGGCGTATCGACCAGCAGGGCGATGCGCGGCGCCTTACCGGCGTGCGTGGCTAGGTAGCGCAGCACGCCGGGGATAGCGGCCGCGCCGTGGAGATCCATCATCTGGTGGAACACGCTCTCGATGCCGTAGCCATAGCTGTAGCCGCCGTAGAGACGCTCTGTGGGATAGCCGTTCCACAGCAGCGCCCGGCGCTCGGGCGGCACATGCACGATCGCGTTGGCGGCGTCGTAGCCGCTCAGCACTTTGCAGTCACCGGCCTGCAGCGGCTCACCGCCGGCGAGCCGGCGGCTGCCTTCGGCCGTCAGGCCCAGCGCGCGCGGGAAGCCGTTTGCGTCGCGCTCCGGTGGCTTCTCGTCGATGCGATGCGCGAGGGGTTGCGCCTGCTGGCGCTGGTCCGTTTCCCAAACGATGGCGTCGGGCGTGACACGCACCGGGACGTCGAGCACGGGCAGTTCCCCGCGGCGCTCCGGCTGCAGCCACGGCGGCTCGCGCAACACGGGCGGCAGCGCCTCCGGCGGCGCTTCGGTGGGGTTGAGCGCCGCCAGCGTGGCTTCGAAGCGCGCCCGGCCGGCGGGTTCCAGCGCGGCCAGGGCGGCGGGCAAGGCGTCGGCGTGATCGTGCGCGAGCCGCACCGCCCAGGCCTCGACCGCGCGGTTGCGGCCGGCGAGCATCTGGCGCAGCGCGATGAGCAGGGCCGCCTGCGGATAGCGCGCCGCGAGCCGCGCGTAGGCGTCGCGCACCTTGGGCTGCTCTGCCAGGTCTGCGAGCAACGGCAGCACGCCGGGCACATGCATGGCGCCGGCCAGCTTGAGCGCGAGGGTGGCTTCCTTGGCGTCACGGGAGCTCAGGCTGCGGTGCAGGACGGCGCCCAGCACGGGCAACGCCTCCTCGCCATGCAGGCTCACCTGCAACAGCACGCCCGGCAGCGCATACTGCAGGCCCTGCATGCGAAGCAGGTTCGCTTCGAGATGCCGGACGACGAAAGTGGCCACCGGCATCGCGCAATCACGCAAGGCGCCGTCGCGCGCGTCGGGATGTTGCTCGAGCCATTCCGCGCACCAGTCCTGCCGGTGGGCGAACACGAAAGCGCAGGCCTGTGCCCGGTACTCGGAGCCCAGGCGCACGGTCTCGGCCTGCGCCTGGGCGGCCGCGTGTTCTGCCTCGGGCGCGCAGGCGACAGCCTGCCGCAAAGCGCGCAGCAGCGGCTCGGTCCAGGGGCCGTCCGACACGCCCATCTTCCTGTAGAGGGTCATGGCGCGATCGAAGGCGAACGCCGCACCGTGCAGCGACGCGCAAGCGCTTGCCACCCAGGCCATGCGCGCGCCGCGCTTGTGGGTCCACGCGTAGGCTTGCGCCAGCAGTTCCAGCCACCATTCCGGGTCGCGCTGGCGCAGGGCCTCGGGCGTGATGCGTTGGCGCGACCCGGCTTCGCCCCAGTAGACCCAGGGCCGGCCGTGCGCCGCGGCGAGTCGCGGCAACGCGCTCTCGTAGGTGCTCGCCGGATGCGCGCCGGCATCGGGCAAGACCAGCGCCTGCGCCAGCCAGGTCTCGGCCGCGGGCAGCGGCGGTGCGTGCACGCCGCGCACCACAGGCAGCAGCTGCTTCCACTCGGGCTTCCACTGGAAGCCGGCGCTGGGCCAGCGGATGTCTGGCAGCGTGTCTGGCCCGGCGTTCGTATTCATTGACCGGCACCCGGTGAGATGAGTGATTCGATCTCCAGCAGAATCTCGCTGGCGGCGACGGGGTCGAGCGCGCCGATTTCGGCGGGGGTGCGGCCTGACTCGTCCAGACGGAACAACCGGACGCCGCGCAACGCCTGCGCGGGTGCCGGCAGGTCTGCCCGCAGGGGAATGCCGGGATCGCATTGGAGAGTGGCAACCAGGTCGCCGGACGCGGGCCGCAAGAAGCTCCCGACTGTCCCGTCGTGCGCAGATTCCCCGTATTGCCACATCCACTTCGCCAGGGCATGGAGACCCGCCGGACTCCCCACCTTGCCCTCCCAGCGATCGAGCACCAACGCACGACGCTCCTGCGGCGAAAGCTCGAAGGTGCGGCGGCCCAGCTGCGCAAAAGGCTGGGCGATCTCGTACTCGGCGAACAGCTGCAACATGGGCCGCAACCGCTCGCCCATCTCCAGCGGATGCGCGATGCCGACGACCGCGTCGTCGGCCAGCGTGTAATGCGCGTCGCGCGCGTCCGCGAGCGACCAGTCTTCGGCTATCCTCAACACGTCGACGCAATGGTCGCCGTCGAAGACGCCCCAGGCCAGCCGGGCCGTCAGCAGGCGAACCAAAGGGTGCTCGAGGAAGAGCCGCCGCCATGCCGGTGCGGGCCAGCGCCGCCGCAGCACCATGGCGCGTTCGAGGCGCTGCTTCTGCTGCTGCGCCAGGGCCCGCGCTTCCTTGGTCAACCACTTGACGCGCTCGCTCGCGGCGCGGGCCAGTGCCTCGTCGTCCCCTTTCTGCGGGCGCGGCAGGCCCTTTTTCCGCACGCCCTTGGCATCGCGTACGAAGGGCTGCAGGTCTTCGTCGAAGCGCAGCGGAAAATTTCGTGCGCCGTAGTCCACGACGAACGATCCCGGCGCGTCCAGCCCCAGGCCAGGCACCAGCCGGTCCGACAGTTCGTCCACCGTCAGGCCGCGCGCCTCGGCGACGCGAGCCAGCATCGCCGCGGCCTGCTGTTGCACCTTGCGATGGCAACCCTTGCGCGCCTGGTGGTCCAGCAGCGCCAGCGCCCGGTCGGAAGCGATGACGGCGGCCACTTCCATCGCAGCGTCGGAGCGTGGCCGCGTGGTGTAGTCACTGGCCCATTTCTCGATGAGGGGCGCCAGGCGGGCGATGGTTTCGTCGTCGCCCAGCAGGCCCAGCGTACGGAACGCCCAGCGATCGGCGCTGGGCGAGCCGGCTACGGCCCAGGCTTCGTACAAGTCCCACGCGAATTCCGCCAGGCTGGCCTCGGTGCAAGCTTCCCGCACTTGCGCCAAACCGGGGTAGGGCGCGTCAGGCTGGCCGAGCATGAGCATGGTCGCGATGGCTTCGATGCTCGCCGCCGGCATGGCCGCACCGCCGTCTCGCAACCGCGGCGGACGCAACTTGGCGGTCTGCAAGAACTTCGGCAGCCGCGGGATGCGCGCGGGCAGCATGAAGAGGGGGTCGAGCGCCAGCAGCTCCTCGGTGGCCGCCACCATCGCATCGCCGTACTCGGCCGCTACGGCCAGCACCTGCGCGCTTTGCCCGCGCTCGGCCAGCCAGCGGATCGCATGGCGGGCTTGGTCCCGCGGTGCATCCGGTGCCGCAGCGAAAGCCTGCGGCAAGGCGCGGCACAAGGTGGTTCGCGGAAACTTCGCGAGCCAGCGCTCCGCATTGCCGCGATGAACGCTGGCCCGGCGCGCGAGGCCCGTCATGCGATCCACCAAACGCGGGCTGTCGATCATCAGCGCGACGCGCGGGCCTTTGCCCGCGTGCGTGGCCAGCATGCCCAGCGCGCCCGGCAGCGCTTCGGGGCCGAACCGGGCCAGCACCTCCAGGATGTCCTCGCCATGCCGCAGGTCGCTGAAGTGCCAGCGATCAAAGCTGTTCCACAAGGCCAGCTGCGCGTCGGGCGGACTCTCCATCACGCAGGAGATCCACGCGTAGTCGGCCTGCGTGTCGCCTGCTTGCAGCGGCTGGCCTGCCAGCAGCCGCTGCGCACCTTCCGCGCTCAGTTGCAACTGCTGCGGGAAACCGAATGCGTCGCTCGCAGAGGCCGGCGTCCGCACCCAGCGTGCCTGCAGCCGTGCCAGCAAAGGGGCCGGCCAGTCGATGGCCTCGGCCGTTGCGATGGCCGCGACTTCGACCGCCGGCAGTTCGGCAGGCCGGTCGGCGCGCAGCCAGGGCGGGTCGCGCAGGATGGACGGCAGCGTTTGCACCGTCATAGCGCCTCGGGGGATGAAGGGCGGCGGGTCACAGCTGTAGCCAAATGCATTGCAGCGTGGCCGTTGTCAGTCATGCGTCCAGTCCGCATGGGCCAGCAGATCCCGTAGACGGAATGTTCCCGCTTCATGGGACATCCGCCGCCAGCGGCAGCAGTTCGAAGTCACGCAGAAGCTCGCTGGCCGACACCATGTCGAGACTGGCGAACGTGGGGCTGCTGTCGGCCGTTGCGCCGTTGCGGTGCATCCGGATCTCGGGGATGCGCTGCTTCGGCTCGTGTAGCGGGTTGCCCACGATAGTGCCCGGCTCCATGCGGAAGTCGATCCGGACCTCGCCGAAGGGCTTGGTCAGCTCGCTGATCCAGCCGCCGCCGTCAGCGCCGGTGGCCTGCCAGCCCTTGTTGGCGAGGTTCAGCACGCTGGCGCATACCACGACGCGGTCACGAAACCGGGTGAGTTCCGCCGTCTCCCGCTCGGCCTCAGTCAGCAGGTAAGTTTCGCGGGTCAACTGCTTGAAAGGCTGCAGAACCTCGTAGTCGCTGAAGAGGTCCTGCAGGCGGCGCAGGCGCTCCGGCCCGAACTCCAGCGGGTGCGGGAGCGCTACCGTGGCGTCGTCGGTGAGCGTGAACGTCGCGTCGCGGTCGTCCGCCAGCGACCAGTCCTCGGCCACGCGGAAGCCACACTGCAGCTCCTCGCCTTCGAACACGGCCCAGGCGAGCCGCGCCACCAGGTGGCGCAGCACCGGGTGGCCGATCAGCAGCGTGCGGAATTCTTCCCCGGTCCAACGCCGCCGCGTCGCCATGGCTCGTTCGAGGCGCTTGACCTGCTGGTCTGCTATCAGCTTCGAGTCCTTCTTCACCGCCTTGTAGCGGCGGGTGGATGCATCGGTCAGTTCCGCGTCGTCGTTTGCGGCCGGCTTGGGCAGATCCTTCAGCCGCTTGCCCGCGCCATCTTTCACGAACGGCTTGAGTGTCTCGTCGAAGTGCAGCGTGAAGCGCCGGGGCCCGAAGTCCAGCACGTCGGCGCCCGCAACGTCCAGCCCGAGGCGCGGCACCAGCCGGTCGGCCAGCTGCTCGCGTGTGAGCTCGCGCGCCTCGGCGATGGCCTGGATCTTCGTGCTCGCCGTGCCCCGCAGCGCCGGCGTCTTCGCCTTCGAGGCGATCGCATCCAGGTGCGTGAGCGCGACGTCGCTGCCGATCGCGGCCAGCAGCTCGATCGCCTGCGCTGCACGTGCGCTGGAGCCCTCGCTCGGCCACTTCAGCACAAGGGGCGCAAGCTTGCGCACGCACTCGTCGTCCCCGAGCAGCGCCAGGCCCCAGAACGCCCAGTTGTCCCCGGCGTTGCCGCCCCAGGTCAGCCATTGCTCGAACAGCCCCCACGCGAAGTCCGCCAGACTGGCCGGCGTGCAGGCCTGCTTCACCAAATCGAGGCCCGCATACCGCGCCTCCACCGAGCTGATGGCGAGCATTTGCACCACCACACCGACCGCGCCCAGCGGCAGCGGCTCGCCGCCCCGCAAAGCCGGCCAGGGAAGGGCGTGTACGCGCAGGAAGTCGGGCAAGGGGGGCATGCGCGCCGGCAGCACCAGCAGAGGATCCTCGTCCAGCAGCGCCGTCGCCGCCTCCACCATGGCGTCGCCGTAGGCCGCGGCCACCTCAAGTACCAGCGCCCGCTGGCCTTCGCGCGCGAGCCAGCGCACAGCATGCCGGGCATCCTCGCGCGGCTTGCCGGCGGCACGCTGGAATGCGAGCGGCAGGGCTTGGAACAGCGCGGTGCGAGCGAACCGGCGCAGCCAGCCCATGGCACGCGGCCGTTCCTTCTTCTGGTGCCGCAGCACCTGCATCATCAGCGGCACCAAGCGCGGGCTCTCGACGTCGTCGGCGTGGTACAAGCCGCCGGTGGTCGCCTTCTGCTGCACGTAGGCCGCGAGTCCCGGCAGGGCGGCGATGCCGTAGTGGGCACGCAGCCAGATGACTGTCTGGCCGTCCCCCTCCCAGGGCCCCGGCCAGCTGTTCCACAGCTGCACCCGGGTGGTTTCCGGTGCCAGCATCACCAGCCGCAGGGAGGGGGTCGAACGTCCGGCCTGTTCGACGTCCGCAGGCCGCAGCGGCTCGCCAGCGAGCAGCTGGGACCGGCCTTCCTGCCGCAGCCCGAGGGCGACGGGGAAGTTGTCCGCCATAGGCTGCTCGCTCCAGAAACGCGGCGGGTGCGCCAGTACCCGCTCCTGCTGCCCTTCCGGCCAGTGGATGCGCTCCTCGGTGGCGATGGACGCCAGTTCCAGCACCGGCAGCTTGGGCGCCTTCACGCCGCGTTCCCAAGGTGGATTCGCCAGCAGCGCGCGCGCCGCAGCTTGGGGGCTGTCGCTGCGTTGCAGCTGCGCCTGTCGCACTTCGAAGCGCGCGCGGCTGCCGTCGTCCAGATTCGCCAGCGCCAGTGCCAGCGCGGCCGGCTCCCGGTCGCCGAGCGCGAGCAGCCACGGCTCGAGGGTGCGGGTGGGTGCCTGGAACTGCCGCTCGATGGCGGCGTGCAGCGCTGCTGCCGGATGCGTGACGGCCAAGGCGTCGAGCGCGCCCTTCAGCTTGGGGTGTTCGATGTGGCGCACCAGCAGGTGGACCAGTGCCGGCACCCTCAGAGCGCACAGCATTTCCAGCGTCTTGTCGAAGGCCCTGCCCTTGGCCAGTTCGTGCTCGAGCCGGCGCGCCAGCGGGTCGAAGGCTACGCGCCCGTGCAGCCGTAGCTGCAGCAGTTGAGGCCCGAAGAAACCGCCCGGCGGCTGAAGCGCCTCGAAGTCCACCGGGCTGACAGCGCAGGTCGCGAGCAGCTCGGCGGCTGCCGGCTGCCGGTCCGCCAGCGCATCTCGCGCCCAGTCCGCCCTGTGCGGGAACAGCCAGGCGCACGCCAGGCGGCGCACCGGATCACGCTGGCGCTGGCTTTCGGCGGCTGCGAGCGCGGCCTCGTGCTCGGCGTCTGCCGCACCCGCGAGCCAGTTGCGCAGCACATCGGGACCGCTGGTCTGGACACAGCCATCGCGGGCAGCCGCCTCCACCACCCACAGCGCCAGCACGCGGTCGAGCGCGAAGGCGAAGCCGTGCAGCTGCAGGCAAGCGTCCACCGCCCAGGGGTAGGGGTGGGAGAAGCTTAGGCTGCGGGCTTGGGCCAGTAGTTCGAGCCAGGCGGCAGGATCGGCTTGCTGCAGGGCCTCCGGCGTGATGCGCTCCTCCTCGATGCGCCACCAGGGCGTCCATGGCTGGCCTGCGGCCTCGCCGAGCCGGTGGAGCATCTCCGCCGAGGGGTGTTCCATCATCTCGTAAATGGCCGGGTGGGCGTCACGCAGCGACACCAGAAGCGACACCAGCTCGGGATAGCGGGGTGGGCCCGGCGGTGGCGGCGCACACAGGCCGCGAAAGGCCGGGAGCTTGTCGGTCCAGGCCTCGTCCCAGAGCAGCCCTTCGTCGGGCCAGGGGATCGTCATCGTCATGTGTCTTCCATGTTGTCGACATCGCACACCAGTTCGTAGTGCTCCATCGCCTTCACTCCTGCAGAGGCGCCAGCAGGTCGAGATCGCGCAGGATCTCGCTGGCGAGGATGGCATCGAGCTGGCCGAAGGGCACCAGCCCCTCGTTGCCATAGGTTCCGGTCTTGCGCAACGTGACTTCCGGCATGCGCTGCCTGGGTTCGTAGGACATGTCGCCGACGATGGTGCCGGGGTCGAGCGAAACGTCCACTTCGAGGCCTTCGCCCAGGCGCCGCGTGAACTCGCCGACCCAGCCCGCGTCCTGCGCCTGGCCGCGTTCCCAGCCGCGGTTGATGAGCCCCATCACGCTGCCGGTCGCCACGGTCTTGTCGGCGAAGCGTTTCAGCGTCGGCTGGCCCTGTTCGTCGGGCGTGAGCGTGTAAGTCTCGCGATCCAGCTGGCGGAACGGCTGCTGGATCTCGTAGTCGGCGAACACCTGGCCGAAAGCCGCATGCATCGCCGCGTCCAGCTCCAGCACGTGGCAGATGCCCACACTGGCGTCCGCGGGCAGCTCGAACCGCAGGTCGTCGGCGCCCGCCAGCGTCGCGTCTTCGGCGAGCCGGAAGCCGTCCGTGAGGCGGCCCTCCGCGTAGACGCCCCAGACCAGCCGCGCGGCGAGGTGGCGCATCAGCGGATGCTCGACGAAGAACAGCTGGAAGTCGGCGGCGCTCCAGCGGCGACGCGCGACCATGCCCATCTCCAGCCGGATCAGCTGCAGGCTGGCGACGGCCTTCGCGTCCTTCTTCATCAGCTTGTAGCGCTCGGTCGCGGCCTCGGCGAGCGCGGCGTCGTCGGTTTTCACCGCCTTGGGCAGGTCCTTCAGGCGCGCCCCTTCGGCATCCCGAACGAAGGGCTTGAGCGCCTCGTCGAATCCGATGGTGAACTGGCGCGGCCCGAAGTCCAGCACCACCGTGCCGCTTTCATCCAGCCCGAGGTCCGGCACCAGGCGGTCAGCCAGTTCCTCCGGCGTGAAGCCGCGCGCTTCGGCGACGGCGGCGATCTTTTCCTTCGCGCGCTCCTGCAGGGCCTTGAACTTGACCTTGCCCGCGATGCCGTTCAGGTGCATCAGCGCGACGTCGGTGCCGATCGCGGCCAGCAGATCCAGCCCGGTGACGGCGCGCGCATGCGCCGACTCGCCCGGCCATTCGCGGATGCGCGGCGCCAGCCGGCGCGCGGTTTCGTCGTCGCCCAGCAGGCCGAGCGCGCTGAAGGCCCAGGCTTCCTTGCTGGGAGCGCCGGCGGTGAGCCAGGCCTCGAACAAGTCCCAGGCGAATTCAGCCAGCGAAGCGGGCGCGCAGGCATCCCGCACCAGTTGCAGGCCGGCGTAAGGCGCGTCGAGCTTGCTGATGGCGAGCATGGTGCCCAGGTGTTCGGCGGCAGCGACAGGCAGCGCGCCGCCCGAGTGCAGCACCGGCCGGCGGAACGCGGCCGGCACGAAGAAAGCCGGCAGCTTCGGCATGCGTGCGGGCAACGCCAGCAGCGGGTCCAGCGCGAGCAGTGCGTCGAGCGCCGCCGTCATGCCCGCGCCGTAGCCGGCGGCGACTTCGCGCGCGAGGGCATCGAAGCCCTGCGCGTGCAGCCAGCGCACTGCGTAGCGCGCATCGTCACGCGCGCTCGCCGCGCCTTCGCGGAAGGCCTGCGGCAACGCCTCCGACAGCGCCGTGCGCGCATGGGCGCGCAGCCAATGCTCGGCCACGCCGCGCGATTTCTTCAGGTTGCGCAGCGCGCGCGCCATGGTCTCGACCAGCCGCGGGCTGTCGATGCCCGCGGCGAGCGGCAGCGCCTTGTCGGGCGCGGCCTGGATCAGCCGTTGCAGGCCGGGCAGCGCGGCCACGCCGTGCCGGGCAAGGATGGCACGCACGGCCGGGCCCGGCTCGGCCCAGAGCGCCCAGCTGGAAGGCGGGAAGCTGTTCCACAGGAGCAGCTGCGCCACCTGCGGCGAGGCCAGGATGAGATCGGGACGCGCACGGCTGTAGTAGTTGTCGATCTTCACGTCGCCGCCCTGCAAGGGCTGGCCGGCCAGCAGCCGTTCGGCGCCGCTGGCGGTGAGGCCGAGGTCCTGCGGGAAGCGCTCACCCTTGGGCATATTGCGCAGGCGATGTTCGACCTCGAAGCCGCGTGCTTCGCGCAATGCGGCTTCGTCCCATTCCAGCCGGTCGGGCAGCGGCTGCGGTGTCACGGCCAGCACGGGCAATTCGCCCTGTCGCGCGCGACCCAGCCACGGCGGTGCGCGCAAGACGTCCGGCAGCTGCTCGGGTGAGGCTTCGGGCCGCTGCAGCAACGCGAGCGTCGCTTCGAAGCGGCTGCGCAAGGTTGGCTCGGCGCCGGCCAACGCCTGTTGCAGCGCGCCCGGGGCCCGCAGGGCCATACGCACCGTCCAGCCTTCCAGCATGCGGTCGCCAGCGCTCATGCTGCGCTGGATCGTCTGCTGGAGCACCGCGGCGGGATAGTCCGCCGCGAGTTTGTCGAGCCCGTCCCGCACCTCGGCATTGTCGATGCCGCTGGCGAGCAAGCCGACGATGGCCGGTGTCTTCAGGCGCAGCAGCAGCGTGACGGTTTCGCGCGCGGTGTCGCGGTTCTCCGCGCGCGCCAGCGCCCAGGCGAACGCGGGCAGGGTCTCTTCGCCATGCACGGCCACTTGCACCAGAAGGGCAGGCCGCACCACACCCCAGTGCAACCAGGCCTGCGCCTTGGCGTAGCGGATCCAATCCGCCACCGGCAGCGCGGTCGCAAGCAGCAGGTGGCCTTCGTGAGGCGCCGCGCCCGCGGCTTCGATGCACCAGTCCGCCAGGTGCGGAAAGACGAAGGCGAACGCCGGTGCCCAATCGGAGTGCTGCGCCTTGAGCGCGCCGGCCGCGGCCAGCGCTTCTTCGTACGCGGCGGGTTCGGCGGCGGCGACGGCCCAGCGCAGCGTCGTGAGGGGCTCCTCGCTCCGGTAGGCCGTACCCTGGCCGCCCTGCTGCGCGGCCCAGAGGCGCAGGACGACTTCCAGCGCGAAGGGCAGGCCGTGCAGCGTGCAGCAAGCGTGCACGGCGCGCTGGATTCCAAACTCGTTGCTGTCCCGCGGCTGCCCGTATCCCTGCGAAAGTTCCGCGCACCAGACCTGCGCCAGCAATTCCATCCACGCATTCCCATCCTTGCGCGAGAACGCTTCGTGCGTGAGGTGGTCCTTCGAAGCCTGGCCCCAGGGCGACCACGTCGCGCCGACCGCCAGCGCCATGGCGGCGAGGAGGTCGTGCCGGAACCACTTGGCGGCGGAAGCGAAAGCGGGCACCGGCTGCCCCGGCGTGTAGGGCTGCTCCGGCGGGGGGACATGGACGCCGCGCAGCGCGGGCAGTTCCTGGCGCAGGGCGGGTGTCCATTCGAAGCCGCCTTCGGGCCAGGCGATGTCCGCCGACGGGGCAGGCGTGGGGTTTGCCGTGGGCAGCGCCGGCGCAACCGGCGCGGGGGAGGCCGTGGGCGTGGCTGGCGCTGTTGCCGCTGGCGCCGGCGGAGCTTTCGCGGCAGGCCCTGCCGGGGCGGCCGGCTTGGCAGCCGCCAGCGCCAGGGTGCCGCCGCTGTTGACCAGGCCGTACCCCTTCCCCGTCTTCTCCTTGACCAGCTTCTCCCATTCCTTCTGCGCCGCCGCGGCATCACCGAAGGTCTTGGTCTTGGTCTGCCCCGCCGTACCGATGCGCCCGAAGCGCACCGTCAGGTTCATCCCACTCACTTCCACTTCCCAGAATTTGCTGGAAGCGCCTTCCACCAATTCATAGCGTTCCATCGTCCCTCCCTCGCCGGTGTCAACAGTTCCACGTCGCGCAAGATTTCGTTGACCAGAACAGAGTCCGGCCGGGAGAACGGGACGCGCTGGAACCGGCCCGTGTCGTCCCGCAACGTCAACTCGAGCCTAGCCAGTGCCTGCACCCGTTCGGCGTTCGGACCATCCCGGCCATAGCCGAGTCTGAAGTGCAGTTCGGCCAAGTATGGCATGGGTTTGGCGCGCAAAAAACACCGCTGATTGCTGAAGTCGGAGCGGTCGCAGACGTTGTATGACGAGGCCGTTGTTGACAACTCGGCTTACGGTCTGGCGTACACGCAATCCATCACGCAGCAAGTCTGAGTCGGCGTTTCGCTCAGTCCACCAATTGACACGCTGATCGACTTCGCAGTCGGGGATTCTCCTGATCCGCGTGCCCTCGGTGATAAAGGCGATTAACCGCATTTGCCCACGGCACATCGCGCACAGCTGCGGAACAACCTCGTAGATACACGTGCGATCAACACCGCCCACAGGTAGTGCGCCGGTGAGCGCTTGGGTGGCGCGCAGGTTCGGGCGTGGGTGGGACAGTTGCCTTGCGGCAGCACCCAGGCACGCACCCGCGGTAGTCTGCCCGCCCTGCACCGCAACCGGTTGCGCCGGTGCTGCCTGGGCCATGGCCACCACCGCGGCCCTCAGCGAGCGCGCAGGATGCGCCGGCGCAAGGTAGCCGGCACCTGGGCCACGGCAGCCTCATCGATTGCACTGGCAGGGAGGAAGAGAAGTCAAGCCCGCTATGACCGCATTTGCGGGCAAAGCCATGTCAACGGGCGCCGGCGCGCAGCGTTTGACAACTGTGCGCCTCACCCTGATCGCCGTCTTTGCCCTGGCTTGCGCCCTGCCCGCCTTTGCACAAGCGCAGCAACTTACCATCCCCTTCGTCGACGCCCACGCCCACCTCAACGACGAAGCAATGCAGCTGGAATTCATGGACCGTTACGGCGCCAGCCATGCCGTCGTGTTCTGGGGCGGCCGCAGCGACAACGACACCGTGGCCCAGGCCGCCAAGCGCCATCCGCAACGCCTTATCGCCTTCGCATCCATCTCGCCGGAGCGCACCGCCTACCGCCCGGCGTGGGACGGCAACGACAAGGCTTTGCTGGAAACGCTGGACCGGCTGCTCGCGTCCGGCCAGTACAAAGGCATCGGCGAGATCTCCGCCGTGCACTTTCCTTCAGCGGGTTTCGGCGAAACCAACTTCGACCCGCTGGGCCCGATGGTGACAGGCATCATGGCGCTGGCCCGCAAGCACAAGGTGCCGGTGATGCTGCACATCGAGTCCACGCGCATGGCGGAACTCTCGGCGCTGCTGGAGCAGTTCTCGGACGTGCCGGTGATCTGGGCTCACGGCGGCTACACGCCGCTGTTCCTGGCGCAGCGAATGCTGCAGCGCCATGCCAATCTCTACTACGAGCTCAGCGCACGCACCTGGCCGCGGCATCCGCGGTCGCCCGACTACACCATCCTGCGCGACGGCGTGCAGGTGTGGCCGGAGTGGCTGGCCCTGATCGAGGCGCAGCCAAGGCGCTTCCTGGTGGGCACGGACGCGAGCCATCGGTCGCGCGACAGCGAAGTGATGAAGTTCGAGAGCGTGCAGAACCTGCTGCGGCAGCTGAGCCCCGCCGCGCGGCTGCGCGTGGGGCAGGACAACCTGCTGGAGCTGGTCGGCTTGCGCGATCGGAAGTAGCCGCCACTTTCAACGATGCAGCTACTTGCAAGACCACACGAGCGGCGTCACCCAGCGGCAATTGCCGATGCTCGTGGCATCCTCCTCCGCCGCCGGCTGGCTGCCAGCCTGGGCAGGCGGCGCAACTGCGAATGACGCCCGCGCCTCCGGCCGGCGCAGCAGATGTTCGTGGCGCGCCACGGCCTGCACCATGGCCACGCTCGGGTACATGCCCGTGGCGGCAAGTTCCTTCTGCCGCTCCTTGATGCTGGCGAGCACGGGCTCGCCCTGCGCAGTGTTGAGCACGGGGTAATCGCCCTTGGCGCGTTGCAGGACGCTTTCCACTTCGGCAGCCGCGGCGCTTTCCGCCGCAGCCTTGCGGGCGGCTGCCGCCTTCGAGGCAGCGATGCGATCGACCTCTGCCCTGTCGGCGACCGCTTTCCTGGCCGCGGCCTGCTCCGCTTGCTCGCGCTCGCTCGCGTCCATCAGCGCTGCCCGCCGCGCGGCCTCGGCAGTCGAGAGCGTCTCGGGCCTGTTGAAGTCGATCGGCGGCGGCGCCGGCTCTGCCGAGTCGGCCGCGGTTGCGGTCGCCGGCATCGCGCCGCCTGTGGACTGTGACGAAGTGGGGCCACGCAGGCGGATCGTCGTGCCGGAACTCTCGGAGTCGGACTTCTTGCTGGCCCCGGCACCGCTGCTGCTGCGGCCACCACGACCCTTCGCGTCGACCTCCGCGACGAACGCCACCAAGGCCAGTAGCAGGAAGACCCGGCCAGCGGCCGAAAGCATAGTCGACGAGAACGAAATCATGTTTCCCCACCCTCCAGTTGTCTCCAGTGTAGCCAAAAGTTGATGTGCAAAGATCGGACTTGTCCATCGCCTGATGAGTCCTTGAAAGTGCCATTCGACGACTTGATCCGGCATCCATGGCGGCGAGTGGATTGCGGGTCAAGCCAAGATCAAGCCCGCAATGACAGCGTGTGACGGGCGGCCTTGACGATAGCGGCCGCATCCACACCGAAGAACTCTCGCAGCGCAGCCCGCGTGTCGCTGCGTCCGAAGCCGTCGGTGCCGAGCGTGAGGTAACGCCGGCCCTCGGGCAGGAAAGCGCGCACCGATTCCGGCACCGCGCGAACGTAGTCCGTCGCGGCGACGATCGGACCAGAGTTGCCTTTCAACAGCGTGCGAATGTACGCTTCGTCATTCCCGCGCAGGCGGGAATCCAGGGCGCCCTGGCCCCCCGCCTCCGCGGGCGTGACGGCAATCCCATCCCGCGCCAACTCGCTCCAGCTCGTCACGCTCACCACCTCGCACGCCACACCTTCAGCGGCGAGCCGTTCCGCCGCCTTCACCACCTCGGTCAAGATCGCGCCCGAGCCCATCAGCGTCACCTGCGGCTTGCCTTCGCCGTACGCGCCGAAGCGATACGCCCCGCGAATCACGCCCTCTTCCGCACCCGCCGGCAGATCCGGCTGCGCGTAGTTCTCGTTCATGAGCGTGACGTAGTAGAAAACGTCTTGCTGCTCCACCAACATCTCGCGCATGCCGCGGTCGATGATCACGGCCATTTCGCCGGCGTAGGCCGGGTCATAGGCCTTGCAGTTGGGAATCGTCGCCGCGACGAGATGCGATGTGCCGTCCTGGTGCTGCAAGCCCTCGCCACCCAGCGTCGTGCGGCCCGACGTCGCGCCCAGCAGGAAGCCGCGCGATCGCTGGTCCGCCGCCGCCCAGATCGCGTCGCCCACACGCTGGAAGCCGAACATCGAGTAGTAGATGTAGAACGGCAGCATGGGCACGCCGTGCACGCTGTAGCTGGTGGCCGCGGCCGTCCAACTGGCGATGGCGCCGGCTTCGCTGATGCCCTCTTCCAGAATCTGCCCGTCCAGCGCCTCGCGGTACGACAGCACCGAGCCGATGTCTTCCGGCTCGTAGCGCTGGCCCACGCTGGAATAGATGCCCACCTGCTTGAACAGGTTGGCCATGCCGAAGGTGCGCGCCTCGTCGGCGACGATGGGCACCAACCGTTGACGGAACTCGATGTCCTGCGGACCCAGGGTCTTGTCTTTCAACAAGTTGCCCAGCAGCCGCACGAAAGCCATGGTGGTCGACATCTCCTTGCCCGCCGCCGCGGTGGCGAAGGCGGCATACGAAGCGAGAGCAGGCACGGGTATGGCCTGCGAGGTGGTCTGCCTTTTGGGCAGGTAGCCTCCGAGCTTCGCGCGCTGAGCATGCATGTAGCGCATCTCGGCGCTGTCTTCCGCCGGCTTGAAGAATTCGAGATTGGTCGCCTGCGCATCCGAGATCGGCAGGTTGAAGCGATTGCGGAACTCGATGAGTGCGCCTTCGTCCAGCTTCTTCTGGCTGTGCGTCGTCATCTTGCCCTGGCCGGCCGTGCCCATGCCGTAGCCCTTCTTGGTGTGAGCCAGGATCACCGTGGGCTGGCCGCGATGCGCGGCGGCCGCCGAATACGCGGCGTGGATCTTCACCAGGTCGTGCCCGCCGCGCTTCAGGCGGTCGATCTGTTCATCGGTCATGCCCTGGGCCAGGCGCTGGAGCTCCTCGTTCTGGCCGAAGAAGTTGTCGCGGTTGAAGCGGCCGTCCTTGGCCGCGAACGTCTGCATCTGCCCGTCGACCGTGTTGGCGAAGGTGCGGGCCAGCGCGCCGGTGACGTCGCGCGCGAACAGG
Organism: Ramlibacter sp. WS9; assembly: GCF_003797765.1. Taxonomy (GTDB): domain Bacteria; phylum Pseudomonadota; class Gammaproteobacteria; order Burkholderiales; family Burkholderiaceae_C; genus Ramlibacter. The sequence continues at coordinate 50,871 of NZ_RKMB01000011.1, forward strand.
CCGTCCCAGTCGCTGCCCCACACCAGCTTGATGACGTTCCAGCCCGCGCCGCGGAACAGCTTTTCCAGCTCGTCGATGATGCGGCCGTTGCCGCGCACCGGGCCGTCGAGCCGCTGCAGGTTGCAGTTGACCACCCACACCAGGTTGTCGAGCTTCTCGCGCGAGGCGAGCGTGAGCGCGCTCATCGATTCGGGCTCGTCCATCTCGCCGTCGCCGAACACGCCCCACACTTTCCGGCCTTCGCAATTCAACAGGTTGCGGTGGGTGAGGTAACGCATGAAGCGCGCGTGATAGATCGAGCTGATGGGGCCGATGCCCATCGAACCGGTGGGAAACTGCCAGAAGTCCGGCATCAGCCACGGGTGCGGGTAGCTGGAAAGGCCGCGCGCGCCGTCGGCCGGGGCGGTGATCTCTTGCCGGTAGTGCGCGAGGTCGTTCTCGGTCAACCGCCCTTCCAGATAGGCCCGCGCATAGACGCCCGGCGCGCTGTGCGGCTGGAAGAACACCAGGTCGCCGCCCTGCGATTCATTGCGAGCCTGGAAGAAGTGGTTGAACCCCACCTCGAACAAATCCGCCGCACTCGCATACGACGCGATGTGCCCGCCCAACTCCCCATACGCCGCGTTCGCCCGCGCCACCATCGCGAGCGCATTCCATCGCATCAACGAACCCAGCCGTTCCTCAATGGCCAAATCTCCCGGAAACGCCGGCTGCTGATCCACCGCGATGGAGTTGACATACGGCGTCACCAGCTCCGGCGACCAGCCGACGTGCGGGCTTCGCGCCAGCGCCGCGATCTCGTCGAGGATGAAGCGCGCCCGCGCCGGGCCGTGCGTGGCCACCAGCGATAGCAGCGCGTCGCGCCATTCGGCGGTTTCGGCCGGGTCGCCGTCTTCTTTGATGCTGCCGGTTTCGTCGGCCAGGAATCGGGTAAGGCTATGGTCGGTCATTTCGCAAACTCCAATGCTTGCACTGTAGGCAAAAAGCCGCGAAACAGGGTTGCGGAAAATAGGTCAGAAGCCGAACTCATCAGCATAAAATGCCGCGAATACTCGGACTAAAGGCATTTCATGCAACTGGACACGATGGATCTGAGAATCCTGGCCGAGCTGCAGCAAGACAGCTCGCTGACCAACGTGGAGCTGGCCAGGCGCGTGCACCTGTCGCCATCGCCCTGCCTCACGCGAGTGAAGGCGCTGGAGGCGGCCGGCGTGATCCAGCGCTACGTGGCGCTGACCGATCCGAGGGCGCTGGGCTTAGGTCTGAACGTGTTCATCAACATCAGCCTGAAGGAACAGAGCAAGGCCGCCCTGGCCGAATTCGAGCGCCGCATCGCCGAGCACGACGAGGTGATGGAGTGCTACCTGATGACGGGCGACAGCGACTACTTAATCAGAGTCGCCGTGGCCGACATGGGCGCGCTGGAGCGCTTCATCCTGGAGCAGCTGACGCCGATTCCGGGGATCGAGAAGATCCGGTCGAGTTTTGCGTTGAAGCAGGTTCGGTATAAGACGGCGTTGCCGTTGCCGAGAAAGATTCAATGAGCCTATGCACACTCGCAGCTGATTGAACACGGGCTCATTGGCCTCGATCAGTTTGGCCTGAGTAGTTATACCAATGATCCCGGAAGCTGCGACAAGCGCGAACAGGGGAGCCTTCGCCAGCGTCGATCTCTCGATGAGGCTTCCGCGTCAGGACACGGTGACGATTCGCGAGGTTAGCGGAATGCGAGGTCGAAGCCTAGGCGGCTGCGCGCAAACCGGGTTGACGTCTAGTAGAAGCTGCCACCAAGACTCGCGCCTCCTGCACCCGGCTGCCCACGAACCGCACCCAAAATTGCTCGTCTTGCATTCGGGCTCTGTAGAAGGGCACGGAAGAGAGCCGCTCTCTGTACAGTGGTGCTGCCTGGCCCACCAGGCTGTCGAACTCCGCCTTCGTCAAGTAGGCGTGCGATGTCATCCGGCTCGAGGATTGAGCCGTCAGCTGCTTGAAACCGGCTAGTTTTGACATCGTAGATTACAGATTTCGCCGTTGGCGCAGCGGCATCAGTTGTGGCCAATGAGGCCATTACCATTGCTTGGATATTAGCAAGCGTATCACCAACGGTCCAGCTCAGCGGTGCAATTCCCTTTTCTGGCGCACCAACCAGCTGGTCCGGATGAGGCTCCAAATGACCTGTTGTGCCGTATTTCACGGCCGAACTCAGCATATTTTCCAAGCGCCGCCGCATGGCTGACTCACTGACCCCCAACGGATCGCCAATGAAAACGCATCCGTTGATGTGGGCATAGTTGGCAACCAGGTCGTAAACCCGGCTGCCACCCAACCCCTCGCCAACGTCGGAAACGTTGACCCACACGCTTGCATGCTCGCGGGAAACGACGCCAAGCCGGTTGGCAGGTGTTTCCACAATCCAAGACTCGACATCTGGGCGGTCAGGTTGCGTATTGGCAAGTAAGTACTCGTCCCCTCTGCCAGCATTTCGATCAGCACGACGAACTATCAAGTCCTTCTCTCTGCCGACTTCGGCAATATCTCTACTGCTGGACTTCGGATATTGAAAAAGATCTGGCACCTTTCCGAGCTCAAGCAGTGTGGAGGCGATGTCGTTGGCCGGATCACCTGGTCGCACGAAATTTGGTAAGCCGCTCATCACAACCTCGTTTCACGGGCCCGCCAGACATTGCCCGCAAGGTGCAGGTTTGCCCCGCTTAGGTCAATGCTGCCGCCGTCTGGGCGATCGTGCTTCAAAAGCAGCGTGTACCTCGCGCTGACCGCCACCTACAGTTCCTCGCCGATCTCGTCCGACACCTCGCGCAGCTTCTTCAACGCCTCTTCGGAGCGCTGCTTCTGCTCGTCCTGGTAACGGGTCAGCTCTTCGAATTCGATGCGGCGATGCCGATTCACCAGCCGGCACTTCAAGCGCCCCGCCTCAATCTCCTTGATGATGAACGGGCGCGAAACGTTCAGGAACGCGGCCGCGTCCTGCGTGGTCATTTCGCACTTCTGCGGCACGAGCACCATGGGCTCGCGCTTTGCCATCTGCCGTAGAACGTCGGCAAAGAAACGCAGTGCGCGCGGCGGCACGTTCAGCACCGGCAGGTCCGCGCCTTCCACGCCCGCATCAATGGTTACTCTGATCTGGTCGGCTTTCGAGTGATCCAACGCGGCCACCAGGCAGGCTCGCGCCGCGGCGGCCATTTCGGCCTCCTCTTCGCTGGCGGGGTCTAACACTTGTTGGCTCATCTCAGTTCTCCTGCAGTTGCCCGTGGTCAAAATGGGCCCATCTTTTTGGGGGCGACTGGTCGCATTATTAGCATTAAACGCATTATTCGCAACGCTGGATGACTCCAATTGCGTGTAGGCGGTGTCTGACGGTGCGGTATAAAAACAGCGTTGCCGTTGCCCGGAGGAAGCTGAGGTACAGGCGAACACACATGCCGCCAATCGATACCGAAGGCGGCAAATTTCTGAACCTCGATCTATCGGTCAGCTTCTACGAACCGCCTCACCGCATACTCGCCGCCGATCCCCCACCATGACCGACACTCCAGCCCCCGACAATCCACAATGGCCCAGCACATAGCGTTCCACCTCGCCGGCAGTGCAGTGGCGACTCCGCGTCGGCGAGTGCCGTCGGCGGAGGTGGACGCGCTCATCGGTCAATCGGCAGGATGGGTGGAGGATCGCTTCGGTATCGCCTCGCGATTCTGGGCGGAGCCTGACGAGACCAGCTCCATGCTGGGCGCGCAGGCTGCACAGGCTGCTCTCATCGACGCGGGCTGGGATGCAGGTAGCCTGGATGTCATCGTCGGGGCCTGCGGCGTGATGGAGCAGCCCATTCCCGGCACAGCCGTACTCATCCAGCGCCGCCTGGGCTTGAGCGACAGCGGCATCCCGGCATTCGACGTCAACGCCACCTGCCTGTCGTTCCTGCTCGCATTCGACGTCGTGCTGTCCGGATTCGCGCTCGGCAAATGGCGGCGCGCCTTGATCGTGGGTGCGGACATCGCCTCGGCGGCGCTGGACTTCTCCGATCCCGAGGCCAGCGCGATCTTCGGCGATGGCGCTGCGGCTGTGGCGTTGGAAGCAGGAGGCCCGCACCAGTTGCTGACCTTGCGCCTGGCCACCTACGGCGAAGGCGCCGACCATTGCCGCCTCGAAGCCGGCGGCACGCGCCTGCGCCCTCACGACGATCTTGCCGGCTTCCTGGCGCGCAGCAAATTCCAGATGGACGGGGTGGGCGTCTTCAAAGCGACGGCCCGGCGGTTTCCGGCTTTCATGTCCGGCCTGCTCGACGCCGCGAACGTGGACGAGACGGCCCTCAACTCCATCATTCCGCACCAGGCAAGCGCCACGGCACTGGAACATCTGAAGCGCAGCATCGCGGGCGCGCACGGCAAGACGGTGGACATCTTCCGCAGCCACGGAAACCAGATCGCCGTGAGCCTGCCACATGCCCTACACACCGCGCGCATCACGGGGTTGCTCGCACCCGGCAGCACGTCGCTGCTCGTCGGAAGTTCGGCGGGCATCTCCCTGGGCGGAGCGGTGGTCTGCTGGTGATGCGCCGCGCGCTGGTCACGGGCGCAACAGGCGGGCTGGGCCGCACGCTGGTGCCGATGCTGGTGCGGGCCGGATATGACGTGACGGCCACCGGGCGCAACGCCGCAGTCGAGCGCGAGCTGACAACGAGCGGCGCGCGGTTCATTGCGGCCGATCTGGTGGGCGGCCTGCTTCACTCGTTGGTCCGGCAGCACGACGTTGTGTTTCATCTGGCAGCGCTTTCATCGCCCTGGGGACGCGCGGCAGACTTTGCGGCCATCAATGTGCAAGCGACGCAAGCCTTGATCGACGCCGCACGTGAGCGCGGCTGTGACGCCTTCATCTACGCGTCGACGCCCTCCATCTACGCCAGCCCGCAAGACCGGCTGGGGTTGGTCGAAACGAGCGCAGTGGCGAAACCATTTGCCAACGACTACGCCGCCACGAAGTACGCCGCGGAGCAACTCGTGCTCTCTGCCAATTCGCCTGCATTCCGGACAGTGGCATTGCGCCCGCGCGCGATCGTCGGGCCGCATGACACTGTGTTGTTGCCGCGGTTGCTGCGCGCCGCCCGCCGCGGCCGCATGCCACTGCCCAACGGCGGCCGCGCGCTCATCGAACTGACGGACGTGCGAGATGCCGCTGCCGCCTTCCTCGCCGCGGACCAGCATCTTGCTCGGGCGGCGGGCCGCGCCGTCAACATCTCCGGTGGGCAACCGCGACGGTTGGACGAATTGCTCCGCAGGATTTTTGCTCGGCGGGGAATGTCGGTGCGCCTGGTCCCCGTACCCGCTCGACTCGCCCTTTCCGCAGCGCGCATGATGGAGCTGATCTGCGCCGCGTTGCCCGGCCGGCCCGAACCGCCCGCCACGCGCTACACCGTGATGTCGCTCGCCTATTCGCAAACCTTCGACCTGTCTGCCGCGCATGAATTGCTTGGCTGGGCGCCGCGCTTTTCTCCGGAAGAAGCCATCGATGCGGCCATCGGCACGGCTGGCGGGAAGCCTCAATGACGGAAATGCAAGTCACGGCCCTGCGCGCAGGACACTGCCTGCATCCCCAGGTCATGTCCATTCGCGGCGGCAGTTGGCGGCCGGTGGAATTCCCTTCGCTGTCGATGCTTCTCGTCCATCCGTCGCAAGGGCCTATCCTCTTCGACACGGGCTACGACCCGGCCTTCATGCAGGCGACCGATTCGTTTCCTGAGCGCCTCTATCGCTGGCTCACACCCGTCACCCTGAACGACGGCGAGCAGGTCGCGAGACAGATCGTGCGGTTCGGCATTGATCCACGGGAAGTGCGCCACCTGGTGCTGTCGCACTTTCATGCCGACCACATGGCAGGCACGCATGCCTTTCCGAACGCCGCGATCCATTGCGCCCGCGCCGGGCTCGACGCTGCATGCGGAGCATCGCGCTGGTCCGCCGTGCGTCGCGGATTCCTCACATCGCTCATCCCGGCAAACATGCATGCCCGGGCCCGGTTCTTCGAAGACGCGCGCACGGTGGCGCTCTCCACCGCGTTCGCCCCGTTCACCGAAGGCGTGGACATCCTGGGCGATGGCTCGCTCGTAGCGGTGGAACTGCCGGGCCATTGCCCCGGCCACTGGGGCCTGGCCGTTCGTGACAGCGCCCATGGAGACCACTTCATGGTGGCCGACGCAGCCTGGTCGCTCGATGCGATCCGCCGCAACATGCCCGCACTCGCGTTGTCGAGCGGCTTCCTCGGCAACACAAGCAAGACACGCGCGACGCTGCGAATGCTGAACGAGCTGTCCGTCCGCAACCGCGACATGCGCATCACGCCTTGTCATTGCCCCGAACGCGCCGCGCAGGCGCTGGCACGCCCATGACGCGGCGCATCCTGATCACCGGTGCGCGTGCTCCTGTCGCCATCGACCTGGCGCGTTCGTTCGACGCCGCGGGATACGAGGTTCACCTGGCCGACTCCGTGGTGCCGTGGGCCGCCAAGTGGTCGCGTGTGGGTAGCGGGCGTGTCCACCGCTTGCCACCCGCGCGATGGGCCTTCGACGACTACGCCGCCGCGTTGTCGGCATCGGTAACCACGCTCGATGTCGAACTGGTCATCCCCACCTGCGAGGAAGTGTTCTACGTGGCAGCGGCTGCGGCACAGCGGGGCTTCGCGGACCGCACGTTCGCACCTGGCCTGCAGACGCTGCGCACGTTGCACTCCAAGATCAGCTTCGCGCAGCTCGCCCGAAGCGTCGGGCTGTCAGCGCCGCAAACCTGGGCTGTTGCCAACGCGCAGGAGTTGGCGTCACTCCCGCTCCCCGCAGAGCAACTCGTGTTCAAGCCGGAGTACTCACGATTCGGCACGGCGACTCTGATCCGGCCAGACAGCAAGCGTCTCGCGCGCATCAACTTCGCAGATGGCCAGGTCTGGGCCGCGCAGCGCTTCGTCGAGGGAACGGAAGTCTGCCTCTGGTCTGCGGCCGTGCGCGGGCGAGTCGTGGCCAGCGCCGCGTACCGGCCCGCCTGGCGATTCGGGCACGCGGCATCCTATGCGTTCGAGCAGTTCCATCACCCCGCCGTCGAGGCCGTGGCCACCCGTGTTGCAGCCGAGACGGAGATGACGGGGCATCTCAGTTTCGACATCATCCTCTCGCCACAGGGCGAAGCCGTCCCCATCGAGTGCAACCCGCGCGCCGTGAGTGGCTTGCACCTGTTCGATGGCAGCGCGGCTTTGGCTCATGCGCTGATGGGTGAAGGGCCGCCGCTTCAGCCGCCGCCGGGGTTGCGCTACCTGGCGCCGGCCATGCTTGTCCTCGGCGCGCCGAGTGCGATTGCGTCCGGGCGTTGGGGCGAATTCCTGGCCGACTGGCAGCGTGGCGCCGATGTGCTGGGTCGGCCCGGCGATCGCCTGCCAGCCGTGGGCGCACTGGTCGACGCAGCGCGGTTCGCGATGGCGGGCCTCAAAGGACGGCGCAGCGCGGCCGGCCAGAGCACGGACGACATCGAATGGAACGGCGAGGCGCTGCCTTGATGCCGGCCGTGTTCGACCCGCTGCACGCCGACAGCGCCGCCTGGCCGCAGAGCAACGACTTCGCCCGCGCTTACATGAGTATGGTCGCGCAAGCGGGCGTGAATGCCCTGGTGCGCAACGTGCGCACACGTTGGCTGGCGCTGCGCTCGGGCGAACGCGTGTTCCCCCTCACGGTGAACGACGGCGAAACAGGCGACAGCTACGTCTGTCTGCCGCACAGCGCCTACTGCCTCTACGCCCGCGAAGAGCTCGACATGGTCGATGTGGGCGCCATGAAGCCTGTCGCCAAAGCGCTGATCAGCGTGATCGGCGCGTTGCTTCAATCGGCGGGCATCAATCGCATCGTTCATGTCGACAACTGGCTGCTCTCCACCAACCTCCATGGCGACTGGAAAGGTGACGACATACCGGCCATTCGCGACGCGCTCACAAAACAGTTCCCGCAACACATCATCGCCATCCGTTCGCTCGACGCCTGGTCTTGCCCGCAACTGCTGGCCGCGGTGCGGGCCGACGGCTGGACCTGTGTCCCCAGCCGGCAGATCTGGGTGACGGACGACCTGGAACGCAACTGGCGCGCCAGCCACTCCGCCGGCAACGATCGCCGGATGATGGCGCGCCAAGGTCATCGTGTCGATGAACTGGCGCAGCTGCGCGAAGGCGATGCCGAGCGCATCGCCGCGCTCTACGAGATGCTCTACGTGGGCAAGTACTCGGCGTTGAACCCGGTCTTCACGCCTGAGTACATCGCCGCGACGCACGCGGACGGCACTCTGCGCTACCGCGGGGTGCGCGATGCGGCAGGTGACATCGTCGCGGTGGCGGGGTGCCTCGTGCGTGGCGACGTGCTCACTGCGCCCATCGTCGGCTACGACACCGGCCGGCCGCAATCGGAAGGCTTGTACCGCGCCGCTTGCTACCTCTTCAGCGACATGGCCGCTGCAGCCGGCTTGCGTTTGAACGGCTCCGCCGGCGCCGCCGACTTCAAGCGCCACCGGGGCGCCCGCGGTGAGATCGAATTCACAGCCATGTACGTCGGCCACGTGTCGGCCTGGCGCGCGTGCGTCGTGCGATTGCTAGCCGCGGTGCTGAACGGATTCGCCGTCCCTATCATGAAGAAGAGAGGGCTATGAGATTCCCCCCAGAACGAGCGGGCTGGTATGCCATGGCACAAGCTCGCGAACTGCACCCCAACAAAGCGCTGCGGCGTTACCTGTTCAACACGCCCATTCTTCTCTTCGGGTCGGCGGCACAGCCCCGAGCCGTCGTCGACCGGTGCCCGCATCGCGGCGCACCGCTCTCGCAAGGCCGCGTCGAAGGCGACACGGTTCGCTGCGGCTACCACGGCTGGACGTTCACGGGCGATGGGCGCCTTGCCGACATGCCCTGCCTCGCCGGTGAACTGCCCGGCGTCAAGCTCCACACATTCGAGACGTGCGTTCATCTGGGCCTGGTGTTCATCAAGCTCGGCCAAGCGCCGGATCGGCCGTACACGAATCCCCTGGTCTCGCAGCTCAAATTCTGGCGCGCCCTGCCCGGGGACGCCGACGCGGAGCTGGCGGACGCCGCAGAAAACTTCCTCGACCCTTCGCACACCTACTTCGTGCACAAGCACCTCGTGCGCGGCAAGAAGGCCGTGCCCACCACGGTCGAAGTCACAGCGGGGGCGGATCGGGCCGAGGCGCGCTACTACGGCGAAGGTGCTGCGGGCGGACTCATTCCGGCCGTGATGGGCGAAAAGGAACGCGTGTTGTCCGTCGGTCGGTTCATCGGGCCGAATGTGTCGGAAGTGGAGTTCCACGGACCGGCCGGCGTCAACTTCGTCATGACGGGTTACATGACACCGGCGCGAGACGGCGAAGTCACCGGGTACGGCGTGGTGGGCCTGCCGGGCGGCAAGCCGTGGGCCCGGCTGAAGTTCATGCTGCTGTGGCCGTGGATCCGGCTGGTGCATAGCCAGGACAGGAACATCCTCAAGACCACGCGCGACAACAACGTCGAGTTCGGCGATGTGAAACGTATGGCGGGACCATTGGACGTGTTGCGCCCGCAGATCGACGCCATCCTCGCCGGCAAACCGCCGCCCGCGCAGGCGCAGCCCACTCGCGTCACGATGCTGCTATGAGGGAGGCGGGCTCCACTCGCGACGCACCCGGCGCAGCTTGACGCCGGTGTCCGCTGTGATGCCGCGCACAACGGCGACGTTCACGCCGGCCACGCCCAAGCCGTCGCACAGCCGCTGAATCGACGCCACCACAGCGCCATCCACCTCAGGCGACAGCGCCGCGTCGAGCGACACGCGCACTTGCGCGGGGCCGGTCTGTACGATCCTGAAATCCAGGATGCGCCGGTCGGCGTCCACCACGGCATTGCGCAACACATCGGGCGTGGCCATTCTTTGCCCGCCGTCTGCCGTGGCAAGGAGGAAGATGTCGTCCTGCCTGCCGTCGATGCGCGCCACGGCCTGGAACGGCGAACCGCAGAGGCATGGCGTGTGCGACAGCTCCAGCAGGTCGTTCATCCGGTAGCGCGCCATCACCTGCACCTTGCGCGTGAAGTCTGTCACCAGCGGGCTGAGCAAAGGGCTTTGCGCGGATGGCTTTTCCCAGCCGAAATGCACCACGTCCTCGGCGAGATGCAGCGTGCCATGCGGGCAGGCCACACCGAAGAGTCCCTCGGTTGCCATGTAGATTTCGCGCACACGCCGACCGGTAGCCTCTTCGATGATGCGGCGGTCCAGCGGATCCAGCACCTCCGCACCGCTGAAGAGCGTTTGCGCCTGGAGCATGCCGCGTTCGGCAAGATGGCGCAGCACCTTGGGCTGCGCCACGATGGTGTCCGGCGCGAAGGCCACGAGGGCATGGGCCCACGCATCGACACCACGCGCCAGATCGAAGAACCCGAGCTGGATGCGGCTGCCGCTCGCGGCCGACTGGTACAAACTGGAAAGCCCAGGCAGCGCCAGCGCGACGCGATGGCGGCGCCACAGCGCATCGGGCAGCGCCTTGGCGAGCAGCGTGCCCAGCCAGACGAATCGCTCCCTGTTGCTGATGACGTAGTAGCCGCGGTTGCCGCTGGTGCCGGTGCTCTGACCCACCACGTAGTTGCCGATGCGATCGCCACCCGCGCTCAATGTCGCCTGCACCTGTTCCACGGTGAGGCCGCCGGCGTTGAGCTGCGGGAAGTTGGCCAGGAGCGTGCGCTTGTCCATTGCCGGCAGTTCTTCCAGCAACTTCGCAGATTTGTCACGATAAAACGCGCTGGGACTGACCGTGTCCCGCAGCATGTCGCGGATGCGCGCAGCCTGATAGCGCTCCACATCCGCCCGCGTGCGCAGCCGTTTTGCGAGCCAACGCGTCTTGGCGAAGGCTCCCGCGGCGCTGAGCAGGTCTGTGATGGCGGTCGGCATGCGCTACGCTAAATCAAATCCAGGACGCCACGCAAGGCTGGCACAGGACATGCAAGACAATAACTGGCATAGCAACCCCGAGCCTTTCATGCAAAACCCAGAATCAGACACCCTCAGCTCCACAAAAATCCACCTGATCGGCGGTGAAAAGGGCGGCGTCGGCAAGTCCATGGTGTCGCGCCTCCTGGCGCAGTATTTCATCGACCACGACCTCCCCTTCATTGGTTTCGACACGGACCGTTCCCATGGCGCGCTGCTGCGCTTTTACGCGGACTACGCGTCGCCGGTGTTGATCGACCGGTATGAAGCGCTCGACGAGATCGTCGAAACCGCCGTCGAGCAATTGGGCCGGCGCGTGCTGGTCGATCTGGCGGCGCAGACGGACGCGCCGCTGGTGAAATGGATGGACGATTCCGGCGTGCTGGACATGCAGACGGGCGGGTTCTTCACGCTGACCTACTGGCACGTGATGGACGCCGGCCGCGATTCGGTGGACCTGCTTGCCCGCCTGCTGGACCGCTTCGGCACACGCGTGAACTACGTGCTGGTACGCAACCAACTGCGCGGCGACGATTTCAGCCAGCTCGAAAAGTCCGGTCACCTCGAGCGTGCGCTCACCATGGGCGCGAAGGTCATCTCCCTCAAGCACCTGCAGGACACCGTGGTGCAGAAGATCGACGCCCACAACAGCAGCTTCTGGGCGGCCCAGAACGCGCCCCGCGCGGACGGCCCCGGCCTGAGCCTGATGGAGCGCCAGCGCCTGAAGATGTGGATCAACCATGCGTACGGGGAGCTGGCGGCAGCGGGGGCTTGAGGCGCCTGCGGGCGCTGGGATACGCGTCCCGCCTTGCCTACACCTTGTCGGACTTGGGGTCCAGCAGCTGCAACAGCTTCGTATCGCCTGTCTTGCGGGCGTGATCCGGCGCGGTGGTTCCTTCATAGCGCAACTTGGCGTAGTCCACGCCAGCGCGTTGCATCAGGCGGATGCCTTCGATGTCTCGCCGGACCACCGGGATCAGCGCGGCCGGCATCTTCTGCGGCCCGACCTCGGCAACCGGATTCGCCCCCAGCCGCAGCAGCCGTCGCGCGCCGGCAACGTCGCCTCTGCTCAAAGCGTGCGCGAGCGAATCGAGCTGTTCGCCGTCTTGCATGCCCAACTTCTCGCCCGTGGCGACGAGCTGCTTGATGACTGCAGCCCCCTTGTCACTGGAAGCCAGTGCGTAAAACAAGGCCGGGTTCACGGGGTGGAAAGCGCGCGCCTGGCGCAACAACTCGGCGCGCTCGGGCTCCGCGCTGCCTGCCCACGCCACATAGCGGACCAGCCCTTCCACCAGGCGTTTGCGGTACTCATCGCAAGGCGTGATCGGAATGTCGCGCAACACGGCCTGCGCTTCTGCCGCCTGGCCGCGCTGCAGCACGATGAAGTGTGCGTAGTCGATGGCGAAGCAACCCTTGGCCGGGTATTCCGTGGCCCGCTGCTTCAGCAGCGCCTCGGCACCCGCGAGATCGGTACGCTGCTGCAACAAAGCCAGCAGGTTGGTATAGGCGTCCCAACGCGCCCGGTCGTAAGTGTCTTGCGTCGGCGGCCTTTTGACTGCCTCGCGGTATTTCTCGATCGCGGCGTCCGTCTTGCCCTGCATGGCCAGCACCTGGCCCCAATTGGCCCACAGCCACAGGTTGGGCGGGTTCGTCGCGGCGGCTTCCGCGAAGAGTGCCTCCGCCGGCTTGTGGCGGCCTTGATGCGCATACACGTAACCCAGCAAAACCTTCGCGTTCACACTGTCCGGACGGATCTGCAAGGCCGAACCGATCAGGGTCTCGGCGTCACGCAGGCCGCCAGCGTTCCACGACGTTTTCATGGCGACGCGGGCCAACTCGACATAGGCGGCATCCGTGCCCGGACTCAGGTCCACCAGCGTCTGCAGCAGCTTGCGCGCTTGCTGCAACTCATGGTCCTCGTTGGAGTCGATCATGCTCACCGCCTTTTGCAGCACGTCGTCCACCTTGCCTGCGGCCAACGCCTGCGCAACTTCCGTCTTGACGGGATCGGGCCACTGGATGCGCTGGTTCAGCGTGACTTTGGCAATCTGCTGCTGCTGATGCGTGAACAGCTCCGCGAACACCTTCTCCGTCGCATACATCTCTCGGGGATTGGGATTGCGTAAAACCGCGCTGTGATGATGGGTTCCGGGCTTTGCTGCTTGCGTATAGACAACCAAGTCGATGGGCTTTGGGTTCGTGGGCGACGTGATCACTTGGAAAATCCGCACAGACGCGTACTTCGGCTCGCCCGTGTAAGCGTGGTCAAAACTCACCATCCAGCGCCCATCCGCCTCTTGCTTCAGCGCAAGATTCGAGATGCCGTTCGTCTTTGGAAGGGGACCGGTGGGCACTTCGGCAGCCGGATGCGCGAAGGTCGGTCGGTAGTAATGATTCTGGATCGTCGGCCACGTGAAGTACGCACCGATCAACAGCAGCAGAATCGCCATGAGGATGGCAGGCCGTTTCGACGACATGGGTTTCTCCCTCTCCTTGATTTGTTCTTGGCACTATAGCTGAGCAGTTCGCTCACGGAACAACAGGCAAGGAGATTCAGGGCTGTTTGTCGCGCTCATCCTCCGGCGGTGTGATCGATTCCCGCTCCTTGGGCTTCGGCGACATGAAGTGCGCCACCGCCAGATACCCCAACACACCCGCCACGATCACGACAAAGATTTCGACAGCGCTCACACCAGGCTCTCCTTGCGTTGGGTCAGTTGAACGTGCCGGGTGGAGCCGGCGTCTTCCGACTCGAGTTCATCGTCGATGCGCATCACGAGGCTCTCCGCCGCATCGGCCCATTGCGATGGCGGCAGCAGACGCCGGCACGCGCTCACGAAATCTTCATCGACCGCACGCTGCAGCGAAATCCGGCGCGGCAGGTTCACCGCCACCGGCGGGCACAGCAGCATCTCGGCGCCGAGTTTGAGGCAATACGCCGACGACAGCTCCAGGCGATGCCGCGCCAGCCACAGCGCGATCCACACGCCCACGATCGATGTGTACGTCAGCGCGAGCAACGTCAACACCGCGGCATCCCCCGCCCGCAACACCAGCGCGAGCGGGAGCAGCACCATGATCACAACAAGCAAGAACGCAGCCGCCCACTGAAACGGCCGCAGCCGCTGGCCATACGCCTCCCAACCCGGCGAAGCAGGCGCATCCGCCTCCATCGTCCACGCGAGCTTGAACAGCAGCGTGTTGGGCGGCAGCACGCCGCCGACGAACACGTGCTTGCCCAGCAGCGTGAAGCGCCGGGCGGCAAAGCGCGCGGCCCATTGGCCGCGCACGCCCTGCGCCAGCATCGCCTGGTTGCCCGGCAGCAGGGACACCGAGTCGTTGAGGTACAGCCCGATGATGAGGAGCGCCAGCAGCGACTCGGCCGCCAGCGTCATTCCTTCTGTTTCTTCTTGAAGATCGCGCCGATGCCCGCCAGCAGGGCGACGCCCGCGCCGATGATCAATTTCCAGAACGCCGCGAAGAACGCCGCCGCCGCCGCCCAGAAGCCCTTCTTGGTGGCCATGGCCGCGGCCCCGCCCACGATCAACGCGCCCAGCCCGTAGGCGGCGATCTTGTCGCCCTGCTTGAACTCGGCATACGACTCGCCCGGCACGTATTGAACGGTCTTGAGGGCGGCCTTGAACTCCGCCACGTCGCTCGTGAAGTTGGCCGGATCGGACACCAGCACCGCCGTGGTGTAGCCGCGGCGCGCCAGCAGCTTGGTCGAATAGTTGACGACCTTCTCGCCGCCGTCGGAATGCAGCACCGTGGCCCATTCGAGCCGCTTGTTTTCCGCGTCGTACTGGGGCGGCATCTGCCAGCCGTCGAGAATGAGCGACGGCAGGCCGCGCTTCTTGCGCTCCTGCGCGCCGGCCTCGTTGCCCTCTTTGAGAACGGCCAGCAGCTTGGCCGCGTCGATCTTCTCATCGTCCTTCACATAGCCTTCGGGCACGAAATCGAGCACGGCAAACCACGCCAAGTCCTTGCGCCCGAGCAGGTACGAGTTCTGCCGAGGCAGGTTGCCCGTCAACTGCATGAACTTGTCCGTGGCCGCCGAATCCAGGAACCGCATCCCCGTGAGCGGCACGGTGGCCTTGTCGGCGATCTTGCCCACGGCCGGCTCCACCTGCCAGGGCAGATCACGAATCTTTTGTGAGTTCTCACTGTCTTGCGCGAGCGCGCCGGCGCTCAAGGCGCAAACGACACCAGCCACCAGTGCGGCGCGCGCCGCGAGTTTGCGAAGTCCGGGCATGTGGGTTTCCTCCTGGGGAAGGATTCTGCTGCTTAAGTAGTAGAAAGCCAAGGGGAAAGCGGAAACGTGACGGAACATTTGCCGGATCGCGACATCTGGTCAATACCAAATGAACGCCCCTTACGATAGGCAGCACCGGAGGATCCAATGATTGACATGACCATTGACATGGAGTTGCCCCTTCCTTGGACAAAAGGGAGATTTTTGACCTCAAAGGTGGGGGCCATAAATTACTTGGTAGGTGCCAACGGGAGCGGCAAGTCTAGATTCGCCTCGGTGCTCAGGACTCAGTTGCCGAAAGTTAGATTGCTGAGTACAGACCGTCTTGCCGGAATGGAAGGCGAGGGGGGGCTAAGAACTGTAGTTGGAGACCACTTCCCAGATGGATTCGCGAAGAGCAAATTTGATCGGTATAGGAACGCGGGCTTGGCTGTTGGTTCTGGCATAGACACTCTGATGCTCCTTGAACAGCGGCTTGATTTGAGAATCCAGGTAGAAGCAACGCTGGGCCACATATTCAACAGACGCATCAACTTGGAGTGGGTATCAGGCAATCTAGTGGCGAACGCG
This sequence comes from Ramlibacter sp. WS9, assembly GCF_003797765.1. GTDB lineage: Bacteria > Pseudomonadota > Gammaproteobacteria > Burkholderiales > Burkholderiaceae_C > Ramlibacter. The sequence goes on from NZ_RKMB01000011.1 coordinate 66,689, forward strand.
ACGCTCGGCGCAACAGGAGCTGCATACCGTATCGACCGGGAAGAGTGCCACGGCATCAAGGAACTACTTGTGCTCTTGACTCATCTCTACGACGACGAACACGACTCGATAATCATCGATGAGCCCGAGCTGAACCTTCACCCGCAGTACCAAGCTTTCTTTATGCAGGAAGTCCGCCGGGTTGCGGGAAATCCTAAGGTGGATCGCACAAAGAAAGTTGTATTTCTCATTACCCACTCGCCTTTCATCCTGGATTTTCGGTCCATCGACGATGTGAGGTCAGTGATTTCCTTCGACCTAAAACATGAAGCGCCCCGGCACATCTTTGAAATGTCCGAGTACGAAGCTGCGCGACTGAAATCAATAGTGCCTAGGCTAAACGTTCATCACAAGCAGCTATTCTTTTCGGACAACCCCATCTTTGTTGAAGGAATTATCGACGCACAGATTGTCGAAGCCGTCCAGGAAGCACGAGGCATTTCGACAGCAGCAGCTGGCAGCTGCGTCATTGACGCGGGTGGATGCGAGGAAGTAAATCAGTACTTCACGCTATGCACAGCATTTGCGAAGAAGGCCTATTTTTTGTACGACCTGGACAGTCTGTTCAGCGGCAATCTCCGAGCGTGTGTAAAAGGTTCGGATTCCGTACAAAGCTTTCTAGCCGCAGCTGGAGTAGGCGGGAACTTTGCGAAGTATTGCGGCGAGCTTGATAGTCGTCTAACAGCCGTAATTGATACGTTCCTGGCTTCAACGAACACTCCAAACTCGCTAGCTGATCTAAGATCTTTCTTGACAGAATTCGGCCCGCGCCCGCAGTGGGCTCAAGATCGGTATCCTCGGGCGCGCGCTGCGATGATGTCCGCGATTGGCAGAGTTAGAGCAGACATCATCCTCGCCACCTCCGAGTCGGTAGTGGCTGATGTCGAAGGCAGGCTGAGACAGATCTGTCACGCGCTTAAAGAGAAAAACATCTTGCTTCTGCCCGGCGGCCCCTTGGAGCGATACCTTCCGAGCTTTTCAGGGCATCCGTACAAATTGTCGAATGACGCGAAAAACGCAACGCTCCCAATAGAGCTTGCCGCGCTGGCTTCAGGCATGACGGATCTGGATCTCCGGCAGCGTTACGGCGAACTGTTTGATCTGATCGCCTTGCTTCCGGGGAAAACTGCCGTCGATATGGAAAGCGTGCTACGTGAATACCTCAGCAGTTATGTGCATGACTTGCAAGGGGCGATTTTGACAAATTCCACATGGGAGCTCGAAGAGTTATGCACATTTATGAAGAGGAAGCAGGCCACGACATTGAAGACATTCTCGCTCGCATCTTTGAGTCGCGAAGCGGGTGGCAAGTTTCGGTGTGTCGTCGCGGTCAGTCCTCTAGCGGGACAATCAAGGCGCCATGTTGTTGTCACTGAGACCACGAACGCGGGAATGCGAAGTTTTCCGATTGAAGCTGAGTCAGCTTAAGTCGATCAGTGACCTAACCAATCACGCCGTAGAGGGTACGGACGCGGATTTCCTTATAGACGCCTCGCAATTCTTGGAGCGAACATGGTCCTACTCGAATTCGCCATGGCCCCTCACGGCCAAGGCGAGAGCCTCAGCGCCCACGTCGCGCGCATCCTCGACGTCATCGACAAGAGCGGCGTGCCCTACCAGCTCACGCCCATGGGCACCATTCTGGAAGGTGAATGGGAAGACGTGATGGGCGTGGTCACGGCCTGCTTCAAGACGCTGCAGGCCGACTGCGCGCGCATCGGCCTGAACTTGAAGGTGGACTACCGCGCGGGGCACGAGTCGCGCTTGCGCAGCAAGATCGACAAGGTCGAAGCGCAATTGGGTCGCAAGCTGCGCACTTGATGCGGCCCAAAAAAAGGGCTCCCGCCGAAGCAGGAGCCCTCAAGACATGGATTGCGGGTCGAGCCCGCAATGACAAATCAGTGCTTATCGCAGGAGTTGGCAGGGGCGGCAGGATTCGAACCTGCGATACCCTGGTTCAAAGCCAGGTAACTGAGCCGCTCGTTTACGCCCCGTCAGTTGTTGGTTGGTACGCGCGCCCGGCATCGAACCGGGAACCTCCCGGTTAAAAGCCGGGTGCTCTGCCTATTGAGCTAAGCGCGTGTGTTGGTTGGTCCCCTCGGTCCGAGTCGAACGGACATGCCACGTGGGCACCGGCTTCTGAGACCGGCGCGTCTGCCTATTCCGCCACGAGGGGGGGTGTTGATGGGGTGCGTGGTTGGAATCGAACCAAACGACGGCCGGGATCACAACCCGGAGCGCTGCCACTGCGCCACACGCACCACTTAAGTGAACGCCTATTGCAGGGCAATCCCGCGCGCCTTGGCCCAGCGCACGAGCACGCGCTGTTCGTCCGCGTGGGCCGGCCGGTTCGCGAACCCCCGAACCTGCACAGCGCGACCCTGCTGGTCGACTTCGATGGTGAGCAGCCGGTCGATCTTGTCCTTCGTGCACCATCGCAGCGACCAAATGGATGCGTGGCCCGCAACGCACTTGGCCGCATAGCTCGACACGCAATGACGCATGGCCCGGCTTTCCATCACCAGGTCTTCGGCCTGCTTCAGCTGGCGGACCACGAAGCGCTCGCCCTTGGCTTTGGCATCCTTGTCCGAAGGCTTCCACTCCCAGTCGGCAAGCGGTGAGCCGAACCATGCGGCCGCAGGCGCGACTGCACTCGAGCCACGGTAAGCGCCGCGTCCCGCAGCACGGCGACGGAGTGCCTCGATGCGTTCGATGGCGGCCAGGTCGCGGTGCCACTCATGCATCCGTCGGTTGAGCGACGTCAGCGTACGGCCCTGAATGCTGTAGCCCGGGTCTTGCCGGCGGCACTCTGCCAGATAGTCGCAAAGGTCATCGATCGTCTCCACCGGTGCGGGGTTGACGCAGAAGAACCGCACAACGTCACGCCAGAAACCCATCTCACCGCGCGGTGCGCGCGAGATCTTGGAGCGCGCGATGCACGTCGCGAGAGCGGGTGCGCTGGCGTAGGAGCAAGCAATCGCATGCCACAACGCTTCGTCAAAACCCAGTTCGGCGGGCGGATTGAGAAACGCATGGACTTCCTTGCGCGTCAGCCACTGGCTGGCGCCTGCCTTGAACAGCGACCCACCGCGCGCCGCCACCACGTACCACTGCTTGCGCAGTCGCACTTCTTCGGGCGTCAGTCCGGCGTCGTTGAGCCAGATTCGTTCCAGCATCGCGGGCACTGGATAACCAGCGAAGAGGTGCCGCGCGGCGGCAAGGCGCAGGCGCGCGGGGTCTCGCGTTTTCATTTGCGGGTGCCACGACTGCGGGTCGCGCACGACCTCGCCCGCAAAGCCCGCTTCGGCTTCCTTGATCGCCTTGTAAAAGTCGGGCGAAGGTCGAGGCTGGCGGGCCACGCGGCGAAGCGTGGCTTCGTAAATCTCGATTCGTTGTTGCTCCGCGTCCTGCCGGAGCTGGATTGCGGAGCGTTTCATGATGTCCTTTAGTAGGTAGGTTGAGGTGAAGTGAAAGAAGTGGTGCCGCAAGATGATTGCGGCAATGTGTTGGCGGCTCGTGCCGGGATCGAACCGGCGGCCCTCTCCTCGACAGGGAGACGCTCTACCACTGAGCTAACGAACCAAATAGGTTTCCGGTCACGGGTTCCGGAGCCGCCCAATTTTTGCGGCCGGTTTACGCCCCACGCGTGAGAGCACGGGGCTTCGGGTTTTGGTTGCAAGGCTCGCGGCCGGCCAGTACCGGCGCTGCCTCGCAGCAACTTGTTAAGGAACGTCGCCGCACATTCATGCAGCGTTGCGGCGCGATGGCCGCATGCCCAACGAAGGGCGAGAGAAAAACAAAAAGGCCCGGTTCCATTCAGGAGACCGGGCCTCTGCAAGAGAGATGGGCGGCGTGTGTCTACACGTCTCCCTGACCCGGTTTGTGCTGATCGCGCGCAAACGACATCTCGCCCGCAAAGCGGACCTGATTCGTTGTTGGCTCTCGTAGCGATTTCACGTTGGACCTTTGAAAAATTCTTTGGCGCTTGCGCGCCCTGTTCAATGAGGAGCGGACTGTAAATAGTCTTTACTTGGCTGTCAAGCGCTGCGAAAAACTTTGCGTTGCACGCGAGACACAAGGTGCCATACTGCCAACACGCACTTTGCGAGGAGGCGTCATGCCAAGCATGCTACAGGAGCTCGACGTCGCGATCGTCGGCGCCGGAATCGGTGGGGTCATTGCGCTTCACTACGCGCGGCGGGCCAGGCTGCGCGCCCGCGTGTTCGATGCGCAGCCCGGCGTTGGCGGGCTGTGGCGCCAGCTACCCGCCTGGCAGGACATCCAGATCGCCGCCGCGGACTGGACATTGGGCGATCTGCCGCTGAGCGGAACGTTCCAGCCCCAGATCCTCGCCAACATCCGGGCGTGGGTCGATCGCTTCGACCTGGCGGGGGACATCTCGCTTTCGACACCCGTGCGCGCGACACCCCGTCCAGGCGGCTGGTCGCTTGTCACACCCGGGGGACCCGTGGGTGCCAAGCACCTGGTGGTCGCCACGGGTGCGCACAACCGGCCGTTCACTCCTGCGGTACGGCGCACGGCGAGCACGGTGACGGAACTCCACTCGTCCGCGCTCGAAGATCCGCGCCAACTCGCCGGCAAGTCGGTGCTGGTCGTCGGCGCGGGCGCATCGTCGCTCGACCTGCTGGACCTCGCGATCCAGCACGGCGCCAGCGAGATCGCGTGGGCCCACCGCGGCCTGCGCTGGTTCATGCCGACGCGCAAGCCGAAGGCCATCGCCGGAAGTGTGCGGGACTTCTCGCGCCTGCAGGCGTCGGGCATGACGCATGCGCAGCAAAGCGCGGCGATCGGAGCGGACCTGCGCGGACGCTATGACAAGTTCGGTCTGCAAGCTGTCGTTCCGGCGTTCCCGTTCGACCTTCTGCACCAGCAGCTGATCCCCGGGCGGCACCGCATGATCGAGCACTTCGCATCGATCCGCCGCATGGTGTCGAACGTGGAATCGATCGAAGGCGGCACCGTCACTCTTTCCGACGGGACTGCGCTTCAGCCGGATGCCGTGCTCTGGGGCACCGGCTACAGCACCGACCTTTCCTGGCTCGACGTGCCCGCGCTGGCCACGGTGCGCAACACGCACGACTTGCGGCTGCGCTGCGGCGGCGGATTTCGCAGCCTCGACGCGCCGCAGCTTTACTTCATTGCCGTGGGCCTCGACGGCGTCGGCTCGACCTCGTTCGCGTTTTCACTTTCGTGCCGCTCGATCATGTCGCACATCCGCGGCACTGCGGATCTGGGGCTGGAAGCGGTCACGCACAACATCAACCACTTCGACCTGGTTCCCTTCCTCGCGGCGCGAGACCCGGCCAGCTTTCCAGCAGGCTGGCAGAAGCACTACCGCGAATTGCAGCTGGGCACGCCCGACGACCAGCCGTACCCGATTCCCAGCTGAACCAGTTCGATCTGGACGCCGAGCTGAAGATCTGGATCTCAGTGCGTGTCCATAGCAAGTCGTAACAGATTTCATACGCCCTGTGCCTTTTCGTCGCCTGCAAGTCCAGTGCTTGGGTGCATCATTGAAGGGAGGTCAGCCCTTCTTTGTTCATGCTCGCTCTCGGCCAACCCCAACCCTTGCAGCCAGCACCTCGGCCGGATCAACCCGCCGCGGAGGCACTCGCCAGTTCTTCAGCTGTCGCCGCTAGCTGGTATCAGTGGATTGCCGAGTGCCTGCTCCGCAACTGCACAGTCGAGTCGATGTTGCAGACCATGGTGGCGGCAGGAATGCCGCGCGCTGTGGCGGCGACCGCCGTTCAGGAAATGCACAGCGATCCCGTGTTTGCCGCGGCGATGAGGATGCGTGAGCTGCGGGACAAGCAGGTCTCAGTGATGCAGAACTTGCAGAGGCTGTGGGAGCAGGCACCGTACTATGACCACGTTGAGAAACGGAGCCGAGTCTCAAAGGACGAGTTCCTGACACGCTACGTCTACAGCTGCCGCCCCGTGGTTCTGAGAGACTTAACCACCGACTGGCCCGCCATGCAGCGTTGGAGCCCCGAAGATCTGAAAGCGCGGTTCGGCCATCTGGAGGTGGAGATTCAAGCCGAGCGGTCGGGTAATCAGCTCTATGAGGTGGACAAGCTAAAGCACAGGCGGCAGGTCAACCTGGGCAAATTTGTTGACCGTGTGACGTCCACCGGGGTGTCTAACGACGAGTACCTGACAGCCAACAATGAGCTGCTGCGCCGACCCGAGTTCGCGCCGTTGCTGGAGGACATCGGATCGTTGCCTGATATCTGCGACAGGTCGCGGCTGGCTGAGAGCTCGTCATTCTGGTTCGGTCCCGCCGGAACTGTCACACCGCTCCACCACGACACCCTCATGCTCTTCCACACGCAAGTAGTTGGCCGCAAGCGCTGGCGATTCGTCTCACCTCTGGAGAATCACCGCGTGTACAACAACTTCGAGGTGTACAGCCCGGTGAATCTCGATGCTGTGGACTTGCATCGATATCCGGAGTTCGCGAATGTAAAGGTGCTCGACGTCGTTGTCGAGCCAGGTGAGACGATGTTTCTGCCGCTTGCTTGGTGGCATCAGGTTTCGTCGCTGGATGTGAGTCTGTCGTTCTCCTACTCCAACCTGTCGGTGCCCAACGAGTATTCGTTTGTGAATCCCAAGATCACCAACTGGTAAGTGGGCCAAGCGGCACACAATTGCACCTGTCATCTGCGTGGCAGCAGCGTATCGGACGACAGAGAGTGCGTGGACGCCGCCCCTGCTGACACACGCGGGAGCGATTCCGCGCCATGATGCGCTCCAGAAAAGGAGCCGCCATGACCATCCAAGACCGCGTCGTCAACATCGACGAGCTCGCGCTCGAGCACCAAACCCACGGCGACAAGTTCGAATCGCGCTGCGCGCGCGTGGGGGCGCGCCTGGGCGCGAAAGAGCTGGGCTATTCGTACGACGTGCTGCCGCCCGGCAAGACGGGCTGCCCGTTCCACAGCCATCACGCGGAAGAGGAGATGTTCTTCATCGTCAGCGGTTCGGGCTTGTTGCGCTACGGCAGCGAGACGCGCAAGATCCGCGCGGGTGACTTCATCTGCTGCCCCACCGGCGGTGCGGAAACGGCGCACCAGATCGTCAACGATTCCAGCGAGCCGCTGGCCTTCGTGTCCGTCAGCACCATGATGCCCGCCGAGGTGTGTGAGTACCCCGATTCCGGCAAGATCGGCGCCTATGGCGGCCAGACCTTGCGGCACATGACGCGCCCCTCACACGCGGTGGACTACTGGGACGGCGAGTAAACGGGGAGTAAGCGGCGCATCAAACCGGCGTCGGACTCATCCAGACCGTGCCCCACAGATGGCCGTCCGGGTCGGCCAGGTCCCGCGAATACATGAAGCCGAAGTCTTCGGGCGGGTTCGCGTCGGCCGTGCCGCCGTGGGCCGCGGCTGCGCTGTTCATCGCGTCGACGGCCTCGCGGCTGTCCATCGCCAGCGAGAGCATGTGCCCGGCCGAGCCCGGCGCCGGGAAGGGCCGCTGCGTGAAGGTGCGCCACTTGGGGTGGGTGATCAGCATCACCTGGATCGCCTCGCTCCACACCATGCAGGTGCCTGTGTCGTCGCTGAGTTTCGGGTTCGGCTCGAAGCCCAAAGCCTTATAAAAGGCGGTCGAGGCCGCCAGGTCGGCAACGGGCAGGCTGATGAAGATCGACTTGGTCATGAGGTGCTCACTCGGTTGGTTTAGGGGGACGAGGCTCCGCGTATTCGGCGCCTCCACCCGTACGACGAACGGGGGGCGCCAAAATCGACAAGCCCTACACTCGCTCGAGATAGCTCTGAAACACGCCGACGTGGACGAGCGCGGCGTCGGCGCCGTTCGGCCACAAGTCTTCGGAGCGGAAACGCACGTCGTACGTCGGCTCATCTTCCGCCGCCACCCCATGTGCGTGCGCATCGGGGAATGGGTACGCAGGCGACTCGCTCACGACAACACCGGTCTTGCCGCGGATGTAGCCAGGCAGGCGGATGTGGCCGGGCACAAAATCCAGCCGCACGCGCACACGGTCGCCAGGGCGGAAGCGCTCGCGCTGCGGCGCGTTGCCGCGGCCCGGCGCGCTCGGTGCCGCGAGCGGGAAGGCGCCGCCGGCGCGCTGTTCGAGTTCTTCACGCGGTACCACGCCCTTCTCGACGCATAGCGTTGCGAGGCTGGTGAGCGTGCGCTCGTAGTAGCTGGCGCCCAGGTAGTGGCGCGGCTCCATGCGCTCGATGGCGTGCCGGTATTCGTCCATGTTGAAGACGCCGCGCCGCACGGCGTGGGCATAGAGCGCATTCGCGCGCACTTCCCAGGTTGCGTGGAACGCGGGCGCGTTGAGCGTGTAGCGCACGCGGCCGAAGCCCTGGCGCCCACCGAGGTCGTGAACTCCGTCCATGCGGCTGCTCCTAGAGGCGCGCGACGCCGATCATGGCGTCCCGCGTGACGATGCCGGCTAGCTTGTCTTCCGGCCAACCGATGGTGTGCGCGGGTTGCTCGGGCAACACCATGTAGCGCGTATCGGCGGTGGTGTCCCACACCCGAATCTCCACCTCGGCCGGCAGGTCGAGGCCCATCTCTTTGAGCACCGTCCGCGACTCGCGCACGACGCGGGCGCGGTACTCGAGATCCTTGTACCAGTCGGGCGGCAAGCCGATGATGGTGAAAGCCGTGCACGAACACAGCGTGCAGCAGATCACGTTCTGCACCGTGGGCGTGTTCTCCAGAACAACCAGGTGGCGGTGGTGCTTGGGCATCGGCAAGCCCAGCTCCATGACGGCGGCGCGGCCGTCGGCCATGAGGCGCTCGCGGAACGCAGGATCCGTCCAGGCCCTGGCCAAGACGCGCGCGCCGTTTCGCGGCAACCACTCCTCCTGCGCCATGTGGCCGAGCTCATCGACGGCTTGCGACGCTTCGAACCCGCGCGCATCCAGCGCTGCCTGGATCGCGTCGACGCGCTGCTCGACGGTGGCGGTCTGCCTGACGGCGTAGTCAACTTGAGCCACGAAAACTCCTTGGGCTTGCAGATCGCAAGGATACCGCGCTGAACTGCGAAGGGGCGCCGTCAATCTTTCAAATGGCTAGAACGCTCCGACAAGGAAGCCGCAGGGAACCCTCTTGGCAGGACAAAACAGGGAGCTTTGTCCCATTCATTTCGTTCGTCACGAGGGATCAAAATTGCTTCGGCAATCGACGAATCGATTCCATTCAGCTCTGCACTGCAGGAGGAAGCATGCATCCATTCCGATTGGCTCCCTGTACCTTCTCTTGCTCCGCCTTGCGACGAACTCTTTCCGTGATGGCGCTAGTGGTTGCCAGCGCGGGCTCCGCGGCTGCCGCGAGCTACCAGGTCACGGACCTCGCGACCTTTGCGCAGGGGCATCCGGTGGTCGTGCGCGGACCCAACAGCGACGGGGTGGGCGCCGCCGGGGGCAAGGTCGTGGGATCAGGCGGTGCGAGCGCACAGCGTCGCGGCTTCCTGCTTCGCAACGGCACAGTGCAGATGGTGGCCGGGCTGCCGGGCAGCGACAACACGGTCGTGCTGGGCATCAACGACGCGGCCACCTTCGTTGGAAGTTCCAACACGGCCACGGCCGTGCGGGCCATTGTGGGTGCCTCCGCAGGGCAAGTGCGCGAGCTCGCGCCCCTGCCGGGGGACAAGGGCAGCGTGGCATTCGCCGTGAACAACCTCGGCATCGCCGTGGGCTACTCCAGCGGGGCCGGCGGGCAACGTGCAATCATGTGGACCGCCAGCGGCACGCCGACCGCCTTGCCGGGTGCCACCGGCCTGTCACGCGCGACGGCCATCAACCAGCGCGGCGACATCGCGGGCACGTCCGGTCCCACGGGCGCGCCCCGTGCTGTCGTGTGGCGCGCCGGGCAGGAGCTCGTCGCACTTCCGCTGCCCGCTGGGCAAGCGGCGAGCGAGGCTTATGCTCTCAATGCACGAGGGGATGCGGCAGGCTATTCGGCAGGCCGGGCCAGCGTGCGCCGAGCCACCCTGTGGCCATCGACTGGCGGCGTGGTCGACCTTGGGGTCCTGCCAGGGGGCGGGTTCAGCGTTGCCTACGGGAGCAACGACGCGGGCGCGGTGGTCGGGATCTCGGGCAGCAGCGCCGGTAGTCGCGCCTTCATCTGGACGCAGGCGCAAGGTCTCCAAGACCTGAATGCACTCATTGCACAACCAGCGGGTTTCGTGCTGACGAGTGCGATGGGTATCAACGCGCAGGGGATGATCCTCGCCATCGGGCATGACGTCGATCCCGGGCATTCGCACGGCGGCCATTCGCACGACGACCACGCCCATTTTCCGGTGCGGGTCTTCCTGCTCACCCGCTCGGGAGGTGCCCGATGAACGCCACACGCATTCTCGGTGCCTTGCTGCCGGCACTTGCGCTCGCGGCGTGCCTGTTGCCGGCAGCCGGCAGTGCACAAACGGATCCGGCTGTTGTTGGGCAGTGGGCCAAGCTGGCCAATCTTTCGATCGTACCTATACACACCCATCTGCTGCCGGACGGCAAGGTGTTCATGTGGGGCGGCACGGTTGCGGCATACAGCCAAGCCGACGGAAATACACAGATCCTGTGGGATCCTGCCAACCCCAGTGCCGGAACCCCGGCCGCCAAGATCGGGTATGACGCGTTCTGCACCGGTCATTCGTTCTTACCCGATGGCAGCCTGCTGGTCATGGGTGGGCACATCTCGGACGAGGTTGGCCTCCCGAATGCCAGTCGTTACTTTCCGGCCACCAATACCTGGACGGCCGCGCCCGACATGAATGCCGGCCGCTGGTACGGCACCGCCACCACTTTGCCGAATGGCGATGCCTTGGTAGTGTCGGGTGAAATTTCTCATGCGGATGGGGTCAATCTCCTGCCGCAGGTGTATCAGACCGCGACCAACACCTGGCGCGACCTGACCGGAGCGCAGCTCTGGCAGGCGCTCTACCCCATGATGTTCGTCGCGCCCAATGGCAAGGTGATCGAAGTGGGGCCGAGCACGCAAACCCGTTACCTGGACACTTCCGGTACCGGCGCATGGACGTGGATCGGCGAGCGCATGGCGGTGTGGCGGGATAGCGGCTCCGCTGTGATGTATGACGCCGGGAAGATCCTCATCGTGGGCGGTCAGGATCCACCGACCTCCTCAGCGGAAGTGCTCGACCTGAATGCGGCCACGCCCGCGTGGAAGCCGACCGGATCGATGAAGACGCTCCGCCGGCACCTTGATGCGACACTGCTGCCAGACGGGACGGTCCTGGCGACCGGCGGCACATCGGGTAGCGGGTTCGAAGACCTCACCAAGCCCGTCATGGCACCGGAATTGTGGAACCCGAGCACTGGCGTTTGGACCACCCTCGCGCCTGCCACCGTTCCCCGGATGTACCATTCCACGGCGCTGCTTCTGCCGGACGGGCGGGTGCTGAGCTCCGGCGGCAATGGCCACACCGAAGTGGAAGTGTTCTCGCCTCCCTATCTGTTCAAAGGGCCTCGGCCGGTCATCTCTTCGGCACCGACGGCCGTCGCATACGGGCAGCGGTTCGCCGTCCAGGCGGCTAGCGCGGCACCCATCGCCAAAGTGACCCTGATCCGCCTGGGCTCCGTCACGCACAGCTTCGACCAGAACCAGCGAATGAATGTGTTGACGTTTGCAGCCGCCTCCGGTGGGGTCGAGGTGACCGCGCCGGCGAACGCCAACCTTGCGCCACCCGGGCACTACATGTTGTTTGTGGTGGATGCCAATGGAATCCCTTCCGTCGCAAGCGTGGTGCAGCTCGGCGGCACGGCCAGCCCGCCTCCTCCAGCGCCTGCTCCTGCATTGACCAGTCTCTCACCCAACAGTACCACCGCAGGCAGCCCGGGGTTCACGCTGACGGTGGATGGAACAGGGTTCGGTGCGACGTCCCGGGTGCGCTGGAATGGCGTGGAGCGTGTCACAACTCTGGTGAGTGCAACGCGGTTGACCGCCACCGTCCTGGCCGCAGACGTCAGCGCCGCCGGCACCGCGCAAGTCACAGTCGCCAATGGAGAGACAGTGTCAGGCGCTCTTGCCTTCACGGTGACGGCACCAACCCAGTCGGCGCCTCGTCTCTCGGTCACCCGGGCCGGAACCGCTTCGACTCGCGGCACCGTCACCAGCCAGCCTGCCGGGATCAGCTGCGGGAATACCTGCACAGCCACGTTCGCCGGGAGCTCGCCGACAACCGTCGTGCTCACCGCCACCGCTAATGGCAATGCGATCTTCGCGGGGTGGACGGGGCAGTGCAGCGGCACCGCCAAAACTTGCACCCTGACCATGGACGCCAACAAATCGGTCACGGCGACATTCAACCGAAAGTAGGCGAGCTGGCTTTCACCGAAGCGTGGCAACTCTGCGTTACCTGCGAAGAGACCCCCGTGAGTCCCAAGCTCACTGCACACGAGGCTGACGTCATGCCGACCCTTCGGATTTTGGTCACCGATGCAGACCAGCTTCCCGCACTCAGTGCGGTGCGATCGCTCGGTCGTGCTGGACACCACGTGGTCGTGGGCTATCCACACAGTTCGCCTCGAGCCGCCGCAACGTTCTCGCGCTATGCACGGGAACGCCTTACACACCCTAATGCGTGGCACCACCAGCAAGAATTTCGCGGATGGTTGATAAAGGAGCTTGCGGGGGGCGCTTACGACGTGCTCCTTCCGATCTCCGAAGCTGCGATCATGGCCGCAGCTGCACACCGCCAGGAGCTCTCACGTTACGTGCAGCTTCTGATGCCCTCCGACGAAGCGCTGAATTTCACGCTCAGCAAGTACAACGCAACTCAGGCAGCACTGCGATGCGGGCTCAGCATCCCGGCAACTGTCTTCCTCCGGAATTGCAACCAGGCCGCAGATGCTTCAGATGCCGCACACGTCAAAGAGAGCCTCGCTTCACTAACCTTTCCGATCATCATCAAGGTAGACAATCATCTCGAACCAGGGGGCCGATGTGTGCAAGGCAGCGTCCGCGGTGCTGCCACATTAAGCCAGGCCGAAGCCATTCTCGAGGAGTATCAGGGCCTGTCAGTGTCCATCATCGCCCAAGAGAAGATCAGGGGATATGGTGTTGGCGCCTTCTTGCTTCGCCATCAAGGTTGCTCGGTGCTGACCTTTGCTCACCGGCGCCTCCACGAGTTTCCCTATACCGGCGGAATATCTTCATTGCGTGCCGCGTCAGCCGATCCGGCCGTCATCGGCGCAGGGGAAAAGCTGCTTGCGGAAATCGGGTATGAAGGCTTGGCCATGATCGAGTTCCGGCAGCCCGCCGGCGGTGGGGCCCCTCGTTTCCTCGAAATCAATGGGCGCATATGGGGATCGATGGCACTTGCTCTGCATGCGGGCGTTGATTTCCCGAGGGCGTGGCTTGAATGCCGATGCAATGGCACGACGAGTGTTGTGCAACCCCGCTACTCTGAATCCCTGAGGTGCCGCAACACGATTCCGGGCGAACTCTTGTATCTGCGGTCGGTGCTCCGCGCCGATGCGCGAACTGCTGAATATCCGCCACCTTCCAAGCTTGGAGCGCTAGGGGAGTTCATCCGGTTGTCCCTCGACCCCAGGGTACGCACCGATTCGCTCTCGCTGTCTGATCCCGCTCCCTGGTTGGGTGCGATCTATGCGACGGCTCGGCTCCTTTTGATGCAAAGCGCGCAGCATGTGGTGCGCCGACTGAGGCGATTGCGCAACCTCCAAAATCTTCGAGAGTCGCGGCGCACTCACGAGCAGCGCGCTCAACAAGAACGCTACTTCCCAGCACGCATTGGCAGAATTTTGTTCGTGTGTGCCGGCAACATATGCCGCAGCCCTTTTGCCGAGAAGTATTGGAATCAGCACATACGTGAGCAGTGGCCGAACGCACCGCTAGCTTCCTCAGCTGGGTTTATCGATAACACTGGAACGTCGTCCCCGCCGCATTGTGTGGCAGCCGCACGGCGTTTCGGCGTTGACCTCACATCGCATAGCTCGCAGGTGCTCGGGCCGGATCTACTCGAGCAGGCGGACGCTGTCTTCGTGATGGATTTGAGCAACCACCGGATCCTGAAGCAGTCCTACCCGGGCGCCCTGAACAAGGCCACACTGCTGGGCCTGTTCGAGCGAGCCGGGACGGCCGAGATTGCAGATCCGTATTCCATGGGCTTCCGTGAAACTGTTGATGTTTACGACCACGCCGTACAGGCGCTCCACGGCTTGGCAGAAACAATCGTGCTCCCCGAGCCGCAGCCCTGCGAAGCCAGGGAGCCCGGCTCGAGCGGCGCAACTCCGCTCTCTAGCACACGAGGTCCGGAGTCAATCCCGGCTCGGGCGGCTGAATGAAGGACGGCATCGTGTTTGCTTACGGCTGCAACATCGCGGTGTCTTCAGTAACGACGTTGGCTCGATCAGCATGCACCTCCACAAGCCCACTGCCCATGTGACCAGGTTCCCTGGCGGCGAGCCCACCAAGCCCGGCACTTTTATACTGAGCTTCGACTGTGAAGGTAAGTGGGGGTTGGCGGATTGCCTGACCGATCGACGCGATCGGCTCTACACCACGCCGAACCTCGAGACCGCGTATGGACGGCTTACCGGGCTTCTTGAGAAGTACCGCATTGCAGTCACGTTTGCCTTCACCGCAGCCTTCACGCTGACGGCCGACGAATTCGAGGCGCTGACCCCGGATCTCACCGAACTGATGGCCGAGGCTGCACCCTGGATGACGAGTGCGCTGGCCGACATCCGCAAGCCCGGTTCTCAGGGTTGGTTTTGCACCAAATGCTTTGACCTGGTTCAGCGCGCGGGGTGCCATGAGATCGCATCGCATGGCTTCTCGCATTTGCCGTGGAAAGCACCGTACGCCAGCCGGGCCGCGCTTGATGCCGAGCTGACGATGTGTCGCAAGGTTGCGGCGTTCAGTCAAGACGCCGTCACGACGTTTATCTTTCCGCGGAATCAGATAGCAAACCTCGATCTGCTGACGGCGCACGGCTTCCTCGCGTACCGCGAAAGTCGCTCCTCCCGCAGCCGCGCCGCCAGTCTTGCCAGCGAGTTCAACATACTTTCACGCAGTGACGCATACGACGTCAGCGACGAGGTTCCCGTGCCGATCCCGGCTGGCCGTTTCCTAAACTGGAGACACGGGCTCAGGCGCTGCGTGCCCGCTGCGGTGACCGTTCGGCGCTGGCAGAACATGCTGCGCGAGTCGGCTCGCAGCGGCGGCATCGTTCTCGCATGGACCCACCCAGAGAACTTCATGGACGGGAAAGACATGTTCCCCATGCTCGAGGAGATTCTCCGATTCGCAGTCGACGAGCGCGACGCAGGTAGGCTGCAGATCATGACCATCGCTGACTTCCTGACGCGCAGGCAGGACCGGACCACGAAGGAGCCCTCAGCCGCCGTGTAATGAGCGCGGCGGGAGCACGAGCGGGAGAGCAGGAGAGCAGGAGGGGATCAGCCACCAGGGGGCGCTTTTGGCCGAAAGCGGACATGCGATTCGGAATAGGAGGGCCGAAAGCGGCCAGCCAGTTCCCGCCGCCGCGCCCAGACTGCGCGTCTTCTTCAAAGGAAAACACCCCATGAAACTCAAAGGAAAAGTTGCCATCATCACCGGCGCCAGTTCGGGCATCGGGCGGGCCGCGGCCATTCTGTTCGCCCAGGAAGGCGCCAAGCTCGTGCTCGCTGCGCGCGGGAGGGAGCGGCTGGATCAACTGGCTTCCGAAATCCACACGCAGGGCAGCGAGGCGATCCGCGTTGCGGGCGACGTGCGTGACGAATCTTTCGCACAGGAATTGGTCGAGACTGCGCAGCGCCAGTGGGGCCGCCTCGACATCGCGTTCAACAACGCAGCCACCTTGGCCGGTGGCGGGCCCACCACGCAAGTGTCGCAAGAAGACTGGCGCACCGCGGTCGACACGAACTTGACCAGCGCTTTTCTGTCCGCCAAGCACCAGATTCCGGCGCTGCTCGAGGCAGGACAAGGCTCGCTGATTTTCACGTCCTCGTTTGTGGGCCATACCGTCGGCTTTCCCGGTACAGCCGCTTACGCGGCCACCAAGGCCGGCCTTGTGGGCCTGACACAGGCCCTGGCCGCCGAGTTCGGCCCCAGAGGGCTGCGCGTCAATGCGCTTTTGCCCGGCGGTACGGATACGCCGATGGCGCGGGAAATGAATGGCACGGCCGAAGCCATGGCCCATGTCGCAAGCCTGCATGCACTCAAGCGCATCGCCAGGCCCGAGGAGATTGCCCAGGCGGCGTTGTTCCTGGCGTCGGACGCATCGTCCTTCATGACAGGCGCCGCCATGCTCGTGGACGGCGGCGTTTCGATCACCCGGAGTTGAGCGACTTCGCTCGATCAGGATGCCCGCCCTTTCGGCTACGCTTCGCGCATGCGGATTTCTGACCGGTTGCGCGCATGGGCCAAGAGCATCAAGCGGGAGGGCGTTGCCCTCTGGTTTGCGGCGCGCGACCCGCGCACGCCGTTCTGGCCCAAGCTGCTGTGCGCATTTGTCGTCGCCTATGCGCTGAGCCCCATCGACCTGATCCCCGATTTCATTCCCGTGCTCGGCTATGTCGACGACGTGCTGCTGCTGCCCGCCCTGATGTGGCTCGCCATCCGGTTGATGCCGCCGGCGTTGATGCAAGAGAACCGGCTGCGTGCCGACGAGTGGCTGCAACAAGGCAAAGAAAAGCCTCGCAGCGTCATCGGCGCGGTCGCGATCGTGGTGGTCTGGCTGGCCGTGTCCGCTGCGCTCTGGTACGGGTGGGCCAAGGTGCGTTGACACGAATCAAAAAGCCGGCTCACCTTTGCACCAGGTGTTGCGCACGATAGGCATGCCAGCCAGTTCCTTGACGCGGATGATGTCGGCGCGCTTGCGGCAGCGGCTGGGCCCAGGCCGGCACGGCGGCAGGCTTGTGCGAACCATGCAGGCTGCCGATGTGGTCGCCGAGAGCCGTCGACGGGCCGTCGTACACCACGCGGCCGTGGTGGAGCGCCACGGTGCGCGCGCAGTAGCGCATGGCCACATTGACCTGGTGCAGCGAGACGACCACGGTGCAGCCGTCTTCGCGGTTGACCTTGGCGAGGATGTCCATGACCCGGCGCGACGACTCGGGATCGAGCGACGCGATCGGTTCGTCGGCCAGGATCACGCGGGCGCCCTGCACCATCGCGCGGGCGATCGCGGCGCAGCGCTTCCATGCCCTTGGCCTTTTCTTCCGTCGTGAAGGCACGCGTCAGGCTGCGCCACAGCGGCATGCTGTGCAACATGCCGGCCAGCACGTTGACCAGCACCGGCAGCCGGTCCACCAGGTTGAACTGCTGGAAGACGAAACCGACACCCGCCCGCACGGAACGGATGTCCCGGGCCACGCGGCCGTCCTGCTGCACGGTACGCCCATGCACCTCGATCTGGCCGGCGTCGCCGGCCATGAGCCCTGCCATGTGCCGCAGCAGCGTGGACTTGCCCGAACCGGACGCGCCGATCAGGGCGCACATTTCGCCCGGCGCGATGCTCAGCTCGATGTCATGCAGCGCCTTGCGGCCACCGGCGAAAGTCTTGCTCAAGCCCCTGACGCGAATCGCGGCATCCATGGAAATCCCCAAACGCAAAGTTGGGGAAATGCTGGGGGCTCAATATGACGGTTTGATGGCACGGCCTGTGTGGCTAGCCCAGCTCGAACAAGTCGGCGACCAGGCCGTTGCCGCCGACCTGGCGGCGTGGCGCGGGACTGTCATACACCACCAGCAGCTCCGCCTTGGCGCTGCCCTTCGAGCGGAAGAGCGCGATGCCTTCTGCGTGATCGCAGCCCTTGCCGTACGGAACCTCCAGCACATGCGCCAAAGCGCCCGCTTCCAGTACGCACGCCTCCTGGCAATGCGCTGCGCCGCTCCAGCGGACCTCGCGCACCGGCCCGTCCAGGCTCATGGTGGGACCGCTCAAGACCAGCAGATCGTCGCCTTGCAAGCACAGGTCGCGCACGCCCAGGCCACCCAACTGCAGAAAGTGCTTGCGCACGCGCACGCCCTTGCTCCCCTCGAGCGGCTTCAGCTTCAGCCACTTGCCCTCGCCGACGGGCCGAATCTCGAGCACCACCGCCCATCCGCCCAGCACCGGCCCGCGCAGTCCCAGAAAGACGCGATCGCCGACGACGGCGAGGCCCTCGACGTCGAAGCCATTCTCCTTGCCCGGCAAACCCAGGAACGGCCCCAGGTGCTTGTCCTTTCGCAACAGACGCGTGAGCGCATTCCCATCCTTGCCGCTGCGCAGGCGCTGGGCGGGCCGTGATTTGCTCTTGGCAGCCAGGGCCGGAAGGCCGCTGCCGTCCTGCATCGGGATGCGCGCAAGCACGTACCGATTCGCCTCGGTTTCGGTACGGGCCAGCTCCTTGATCTGCGCTGCGGCCGGGTCCTCGCTGTCCACCTTGCTTCGCTTCAGGCTGTGGGAGCCGACGATCCACAGGTAGCCGTCAGCGAGGTCCATGCCTTCGACGTCGACCTCGGGGGTCGTCCCTTCCTGGTCGGACGGCGTGGGCAAACCCATGAAGTCGCGCAGCTGGAACTGCGCGTGTCCCGCGGTGCTATCGCCTGTCAGGGTGAGTCGTTCCAGACTGGCCGACTCATCGTTTCCGAGCCATAGGGTATTGCCGATCTGCAGCACAGTCGACAAGCCATCGCGGAGTTGCTTGCGTTCACCCGCCTCCAGGGAAGGCTCGAACATCAGCTTGAGAGAACGGCGCCCGGGTTTGGTCATGCGCCAAGAATACCTGCCATTGCCCGCTGCAGGAAGTCACCGAACTGTCACACGCCCGCCCCACACTAATAGGATGACCGACGATGAAAAAGTGCAACGCCTGCAGGCGGACCTGGTGGACAGCTACGACGAGGAATTGGAACTCCACCTGGAAGACCACGATCTCGAAGGCACCGCCCGGCCGGTGAGCGACGCCGACAAGGCCGCCCGCCGCCAGTACTTCCGCGAACTCTTCCGCCTGCAAGGCGAGCTTGTCAAGCTGCAGGATTGGGTGCAGTCCAGCGGGCACAAGCTGGTGGTGATTTTCGAAGGCCGTGACGCGGCGGGCAAAGGCGGCGTCATCAAGCGCATTACCCAGCGCCTGAATCCGCGCGTGTGCCGGGTGGCCGCGCTGCCCGCCCCGAACGACCGGGAACGCACGCAGTGGTACTTCCAGCGCTACGCGGCGCATTTGCCCGCGGCCGGGGAGATGGTCCTGTTCGATCGCAGCTGGTACAACCGCGCCGGTGTCGAACGGGTCATGGGCTTTTGCACCGACGACCAGTACGAAGAGTTCTTCCGCAGCGTGCCCGATTTCGAGCGGATGCTGATCCGCTCGGGCATCCAGCTTCTCAAGTACTGGTTTTCCATCTCCGACGAGGAACAGCACCTGCGCTTTCTCGGCCGCATCCACGACCCGCTCAAGCAGTGGAAGCTCAGCCCCATGGACCTGGAGAGCCGCCGCATGTGGGAGGACTACACCAAGGCCAAGGAAGTCATGCTGGAGCGAACGCACACCGCCGATGCCCCGTGGCACCTAGTGCAGGCAGACGACAAGAAGAAGGCGCGCCTGAACTGCATCCATCACCTGCTGGAGCAGGTGCCCTATGCCGAAGTCGAACACCCCGGTATCCAGTTGCCGGCCCGCATCCGCCACGAGGACTATTCGCGCCGGCCCGTGCCGGCCGAGATGTACGTTCCGCAGCGCTATTGAAGCGCGGCGCCGCCATCGTCGCCCACGACTATTCGGGTCGCAGGTTGATCGCTTTGCCTATGCTCTGGTAGCGCGCGATCTCAGCCGAGTAAAGGCGTGCCGCCTGAGAGGGTGTCATTGGCTTGGCGGGCACTGCACCCGTGGCTTCGATGTCCCGGCGCACCTGCTGCTGGTTCAATGCGTCTTGCAGGGCTGAAGATAGCTTGGACACGACCTGCTCCGGAGTGGCGGCTGGGACCATTAGTGCGCCCCACAGATCAAATTGAAAGTCTTTCACGACATTCGATTCGTTCATCGTCTGCACGCTGGGGTAGTCCCCGTGGCGTCCAGGCCCGGCAAATCCGATCGCCTTGAATCTGCCAGTCTTGATCAGACCGGGGATCGGCCCCCCCATAGCCAAGAACGCCATGTCGATCTGTCCTCCGGCAAGGTCCGTGATGAGCTGCTGAGCGCCCTTATAGGGAACGTGCAGCAGCTTGGAGCCTGTTTCATTGCCAAATCTCTCGGCCACCAGGTGGTAGGCCGAGCCACGCCCGACGCTGCCGAAGCTCAGCTCGCGCTGCCCCTGCTTTTTGGCCAGTGCCGCAAATTCCGCGACGGACGTGACCGGCAGATCTGGCCGAACCAGCATCATCAGGTAGGTACTCGCCATCAAGCCCACCATGCGAAAGTTCTCGGGCTTGTACTTCACGTTCGCCACTGCCATCGGGGTCTGGACCAATTCGATGGGCGTGCCAAAGTAGATGGTGTGGCCGTCAGCAGGAGCGGCAAGTGCCTTTTGAGCGCCGAGAGAGCCGCCTACACCGGCCGCGTTTTCCACGACGATCGGCTGGCCCAAAGCCTTTTGCAGTGCGGGCAAAAATATTCTGGCCGTGGCGTCGGCCTGACCTCCCGCCGGGAAGCCGACCAGCATGGTTATGGGACGACTCGGGTATGACTGCGCCTGCGCGCCAGTGGCTGCGAAGACGCTGAACGTAGAGGCCGCGATCATCGTTCTGCGGCTTATGCCGGTACTGAAGGCTGAATCGTAATGATGGGACATGGATGGTCTCCTGAAGGGTCACTGTTGAGGCGGATGAACTCACGAGTTCGCGAATTGCTTGCCGGCTACTTCTGAGGGCCAAGTTGACGCAAGAGCCAGGCGGCGGAGAAGTCGAGGTGGTCCTTCATGTTCAACTCGGCCGTGTGGCCGTCCGAGCCGTATATCAACTGAGTGACATTGAGCCCAAGTGCTGCGAGCGATGCCGGCTCGTCTCTCGCAACCAGGTCTTCATGAACCCCGTTGACCATCAGAATCGGCTTGCGCAGCTGCGCCGGCGTTGGCGCTTTCAGCTGCCTGGAGAGTTGGAACTCCTCGTAATACGTGCAGACGGCTTGTCGCGTGGCGCTACGCGGGTCCATGTTTCCAAAGAGCGCGTACGGCGCAATGATCCAGGCCGGCGCGACCTTGCAGTGCGCTTGCCCGAAGCTCGTGTCGCTAGGACCTCCAATGTTGACGATCGCCTTGTAGAGATCGTTGCGCAGCCCTCCGAGGGTCGCCAGATACCCCCCCATGCTCCAGCCGTAGATGGCCACACGGCTTGCGTCCAACTCAGTGCGCGACTTGATGTGATCGGCAATGGCGTCGAACATCACATGCGCCTCGGGCCTGAAGCTCAGCTGGTTTTCGCCTGTGTCAGGGTTTTCTACGATGAAGGTTGCGATACCCCGCGCAACGAAGTGGTCGCTATGGCGGATCATCTCGGTCTTGAAGTTGTCCAGTCCACCGAGGATCACCACCACGGGCGGTTTGACCGAACTGAACATGCGAGTGACCGGAGCTCTGTAGTAGCCGATGAACTCCTTGCCGCCTGTTTTGAATGTGACTCGCTGCAGAGGCTTGCCAATTGCGGCATGCGCTTTCTCCGTTGCCTGCAAATCGAGTGCGGGGCTTCGCTTGGGAAGGCGATTCATGCGGTGGTAGAACGCCGCCTTCTTGTACTCGGCTGATGCCATTTTTTTGTCGCCGCGGTCTTCGGCCAACCTGGCAAGTTCCGCATGCGCAAGTGCCGGTTTGCTAAAGGTCGACTGCCACGCCGGCTGAAAAGGGGACGCATGGGGCGGCAAAGACTTTGCCACCTCGTCAAACGTTGTCGCCTCGATCCCGGCGTCCTCCAGCCACCAGCAGATGTTGAACTTGAACGAGGGATGCGTGCCCGCTACACCCTCGGGGTACTCCGCCGGGCCGGATTGGCAGAAAGCGGACATGCTTTCGGCGGCTTTTTTCTGCGGCGCCGACTGTGCGAGGGTGGTCCCTGTGGCGGCGGCAAGGCCTCCGGTCCAAAGGCATGCGGCTACTTTCCATGTCAACTTGTTCATCGTCTGTTCTCCTCTTTGAAACTCCGCGCCACCGAACGGTTTCAAGTACCGCTCAGTCGTGACATACTTAATAGTATGCGAAAACCTATTGGTATTCAAGTCTTGTTTGGTCCAATTGCGCATTGAGACGCAGACGTTTGCAGTACAAGGGTCGCCAAGTGCAGGTGAGCGCCCGTGTAAGCTAGGGCAGGTGAGGAACAAAACTGAATGACCCAGCCGCTTAAACCCAGGTTGAGCCGCGAGGACAGCCGGGCGCGCACGCGAGCACTTTTGCTCGGCAGCGCGCGCACCGTCTTTTCCAAGCACGGTTACGTTGGCGCATCAATCGACGAGATTGCGGAGTCCGCGGGATTTTCGAAGGGCGCGTTCTATTCGAATTTCTCGACGAAGGAAGAGATATTCCTTGAGCTGCTTGCGGTTCACATGCGTGACGAGGCTCAGATGCTAGGGGAGTTCCTCAGCCGCGCGAACAATGCCCAGGGGGTTCCCGAACTCCTCAAGGAAATCGGCGATCTCTATCGCCTCTTCGAGACCGACGTGGACTGGGGCCTGTTGGTTCTGGAGTTCAATCTTCAAGCCGGACGCGATGCTAAATTCTTCGAAACGTTCAGCAAGCGCTTTGTGGATCATCGCGCAAAGATGGCCGATCTCGTTGAGGGCTTGTTCAAGCTGGCGGGCGCGAAGATGCCGTGCTCATCGCTGGACTTGGCCATCGTGCTGATCGCAGTCTCTTATGGGATCCCCGTGCAACGCCTTGCCTTTCCTGCAAGCATCCCGCGCGGTGCTCTGGGCAACACGATCGAGATGCTCTTGGCCAGTCTGCTGAAGGCTGGAATGGAGCCGGAGAAGCGGCCCAAGTCCCCCGCAAAGAAGGTAGCGGCGCCGTTGAAGAAGACGAAAGCTACGCGAGCTAAGCCCACCTAGGCTGCGCCACGACATTCATGAGCGCACCAATACCCTCGATTTCCGAAACTACGGTATCACCAGGCTGGCAGTAGCGCGCGGCTTTGACGGTCGCCTCCCCACTATTGCTGGGCGCCCATTTGCCGCCCAGCTCAGGGTCAGCTGACCAGGCGGTGCCCGCAGGTGTGCCTGTGATGATTACCATTCCGGCGCGAAGCGTCATGTTCACAGAAAAATGGTGTATCAATTCCGCGCAGGACCAGATCATCTCGGCCGTGTGCGCGGCTTGCCGTAGCTCGCCGTTGATGCGGGTGCGGATGAAAAGCTGTTGCGGGTCGGGAATATCGTCAGCGGTTGTGATGCAGGGACCGAATGGCGCAGACGTGTCGAACACCTTCCCCCGGCCCAGGTCGTACCAAACCGATCCGTTGGGGCCCTGCCTGACCTGACGATCGCGGGCGGTAACGTCGTTCACAATGCTATAGCCGAAAACGTGATTCAGCGCCCTGTCGATTGGGATGTGCCTTCCGCCGCGGCCGATGACAATTGCCAGCTCTGTTTCGCAGTCGAGTTTTTGTGTGAAGCGCGAGTCACAGACGATGCTGTCCAAGGGACCGATAACACAGTCACCAGTCTTGACAAAGAATTCCGGCTCTTGGCCAGACGCCGCCGCGCCCATCTTCTCGTCGTTGTGGGCCTTGTAGTTGCTGCCGGCGCAGAGAATCGTGGTCGGCACAAAGGGAGCGAGAATTCTCACTTGTGCGACCGGCACAAGCCGTCTTGCGTCCGCCTGTGACACAGCCACCAGGTGACGAATGGATTCTTGCCCATCCTCGGCGTACTTGATGAAGCTCACCATGTCCTCGTCCAGGCCCGTCGGCTGCAGGTGCTCGCCGTGCACGAGCCAGCCCAGATGAACGACATGCTGGTCGACCAAGGCACCGATGCGCGCACCGCGTTGCCCCAAGGTGTGATAGCGAACAATCTTCATTTACTCTACTTTCCCGATCTTTTTGACAACGGCAGCAAGCCGCCTTTGTTCCTGGTCCAAGTACCGCTCAAGCTTTGCGCCTTGCATGAATCGGATCGGCGTGTTCGCAGCACTCATCGCCGCGGTGAACTCTCTGCTGTTGACTGCGTTCTGAGCCGCATCCCGCAGTTTTGCCAGCCGGTTTTCAGGCAAGCCGGCTGGCGCATACAGCGCAGTCCAGATGTAGAACTCGACGTCATAACCTTGCTCTCTGAGCGTGGGCAGGTCAGGGAAGGCGGCGAGCCGCTCAGCGCCCCACGTCGCCAACAGGCGAACGCGTCCTGCCTTGAGCAGTTGCGCCACGGTGCCTGGCGCTTGGACCGTGACATCCACCTCGCCCGAGAGAAGCGCAGTTAGTGATGGCCCTCCGCCAAGGTAGGGGATATGCCTGACGTCGACTTTGGCACTTTGCCAAAGCATGGCCTGCGCCAAGTGCGTTGTTCCGTACAGGCCCGAGGAGGAGCACGTGATCTCATCTGGCTTTGCCTTTGCATCGCGCAGCAGATCTTCCAGCCTCTGCCACTTGCTCTCGGCCTTCACCACCAGGACCGTGGGATCAGCGGTCACGAGTGCGATCGGAGAGAACTGGGATAGCTCGTAGGCGGGACGCCTGCCCAGAATCTTGTCGGCTTCCGGGATCACCACAATGCTGGAGAGCGCCATCAACAGCGCAGACGAGTCCCCCCTCAGCCGCGCCACCTGAGCCATGCCCACGGAGCCGCCTCCGCCAGCACGGTTCTGCACAACGACCGGCTCACCAAGCTCCTTTCCCAGTGAGATCGCCAGAGGCCGGGCCGTGATATCGGCAATGCCGCCCGGGGCGAAGGGCACTACCAAGTTCAGCGGCCTTTGTGCGAAGGCACGCGCTGGATGGCTGGCGAGGAACGCTGCGGCCATCGACAGGAAAACCTGCCTGCGCGAGCGAGCGTCCACCCCGCGCGGGTGTTGATCGGACATGGTGCGTCTCCTTTGTTGTGGGTAAACCCCTATGGGTACCGTTCGGTTTCTCCATACTATCAGGTATTCGAATTCAAGTCAGTACGGAAATGACAAACTTTTTTTGGAGAAGCAGATGGATCAACGAGACGGAGTAGCTGGCAGCAGCCAGACATCTTTCGGCCGAGCCAAGGCGCGACTCGTCCTTGCCTCATTGACCGCGGCAGGCTGCGCGGTTCTCTATGCTTGCGGCGGAAGCTCGGGCTCAGGCTCGAGCGTCGCAGCGCCCCCGCGCGGCAATGTGCTTGCAGTGGAGTCCAGAGGCACAGCTGAGACCTGGCTGATGGAAGGGATCGCGCAATCGACCGGGCTGGAGGCGCTCACGGGTAAGCCGAAGTGCAACGTCGAACTCAAGCACTTCGAATACGACACCGTCGGCCCCGATGGCAAGGGAGCGACTTCGTCCTCGGCAATGATGGTGCCTCGGGGCACCGATGCGGCCTGCTCCGGGGCGCGGCCGGTTGTCATGTTCGCGCATGGCACTTCATTTACCAAGGTCAAAGACCAGACGGCGATTCTCACGGACCTCGAGAACGACCCGATGTTCATGATGATGATCTTCGCCGCGCAGGGATACATCGTCGTCTCGCCGAACTTTCTCGGCTACAACGATTCATCTCTTGGCTACCACCCGTACCTGGTCGCCGAGACGAATGGCGCGGAGTCCGTAGATGCGCTGCGAGCCGGCAGGAAGGTGATGGCAGGTGATGCATCCGTGAGCTTCTCACCGAAGCTCTTCCTGTACGGCATCTCCGAGGGCGGCTATGTCGCCATGGCCGCGCACAAAGTGATCGAGCGCGACCATGCTGCCGAATTCACCGTACGCGCGAGCATGCCCTCCGCTGGGCCGTACAACTACTTCAAGTTCTACACGAACTTGTTTGCCCAGCCCGGCAACCCCGCGTTCGATGTCTCGACACAGCTGGGGATCACCGAAGGCGCAGAGATTCTCGTGCCAATGCTTTTCGAGTCACTGCAGAAGACCCACGGCGCGATCTATCAAACGTCGCCGGAGGAAGCGTTCAACGCCCCGTACGACAAGACCATTCCGGGATTGTTTCCCACGGACGCTCCTGTTGCCGACCTCGTGAGGATGGGCAAATTGCCGTTACCCACTCCCCAGCTGAACAAGCTAACCGGGCCCGGTCGTTTACTCAGCGAAGAATTCCGGCAAAAAGTGGCCTCCGGTGCCCTGCCCAAGCTGGATCAAGCCATTCGCGACAACACCTTGCTGGGCTGGACGCCCAAGGCACCCATGGCACTTTGCCACGGCCCGCGCGACAAGGTCGTTCCGTTCTACAACTCGACCGACGTGGTAGCCGACATGAAGGCACGCGGCGCCACCAACGTCAACTTGCTGAACATCGACGACCCGTCAACGCTTTCTATCGCTGGTCCGGTGGCACCCTTCGCTTTCGGTGCGTTCCAGCAAGCCTACCGAACTGGGCCCGTGGTCAACGGCGGACTGGACAGCTACCACTACATCTTCCATCTGATTTGTCCGATCTTGGCCAAAGGCTACTTCGATCAGCTGTGACTAGCTTGAACTCAATAGCAGCACTAAAGGAATTCACTATCATGTTCCAGAATTTGATCCTGAGGAGTCTCGTCGCGAGCGCGGCCCTCATCCTGGCGCCTGCCACGGCAAGTGCCGCTGGCGCGGCCGACGTTGCTCAACTTACGCTGCCGGCTGGCGTTTTTGCAGATGGTTTGGCCGTTGCCGCGGACGACACGGTCTACATCTCTGGGGTCTTTGGCGGGGCGGGAGTCTATCGCGCGCTGCCCGGTGAGACGGAAATGA
This sequence comes from Ramlibacter sp. WS9, assembly GCF_003797765.1. Lineage (GTDB taxonomy): Bacteria > Pseudomonadota > Gammaproteobacteria > Burkholderiales > Burkholderiaceae_C > Ramlibacter. The sequence goes on from NZ_RKMB01000011.1 coordinate 93,525, forward strand.
GGCGCTTCATCACCCCCCCTGAAGGCGAGCAAGTGCAATACAACGGCATTGCGCTTGACAGCTCCCAGACGCTCTTGCACGTCTGCGTGAACCGAAATGTGTTCACATCGGCGCCTCATCGAATCCCCGAGGTCCGTGTCTACGAGCGCCAGACCGGAACGCTCGTGAAGTCCTATCCGTTCCCTGACTTCGGAACCTGCGATGACATCAGCTTTGACCGAAACGGAAACCTCTACATCACCGATTCAATGGGCACCAATCCCGACGGTGTGCGTCTGGGAACCGCCAGGGTGTTGGTACTGCGCGCCGGCACGTCGTCAATCCAGGAATGGGTGAAGTCACCTGAGCTTTATGGCGAGATTGCGCTCAATTTTGACAACATCCAGGTCAATGGCATCGCCATCATGGATGACCAGGTGTTCATCAACAGCACGGGAACGTTCAAAACACACCGAATCCCGATCAAGGCCGATGGCACCGCTGGGCCACTTTCCCTCGTGCAAGTCACACGCCCGCTGGACACACCAGACGGGATGTGCGTGGCAGCCGGCAAACTGCTCATCACGGAGGTCGGAATTGTCTTCTCCGCCCGAGGTCGCAATGGGAAGATCGTCGAGGCGGCACTGAGCGGCCCGCCTGGATTTATCTCCACTGCGCGGATCAAGAAGCCCTTGGCAGTCGGCGATTCGATCTCGACGTGCGCGGCATCCTCAAAGTACTTCTACTTCCTCGAGTCGCAGTTCGGCAAAGCCTACTTTCCCGACCGCATGGCAGAGGGACTAAAGCCCAGCGTCATTCATCGCCGTTCGCTCGACACCCTGAACTGAGTGGCAACAGAAGGACGCAGGAATGATGTATATGCAAACCGCTTTCGTGACGGGTTCTACCGGCTTGCTCGGGAGCAACCTTGTTCGGCAGCTGGCAAGCGGTGGCGTCACGGTACGCGCGCTGGCCCGGGACGCGGCAAAGGCAAAGGCACAGTTCTCAGATCTGGACCGGCGACAAGTTGAAGTCGTTGTTGGCGATTTGAAGGCACCAGAGAGCTATCGGCGGCATTTGCCTGGCGCAACAACTCTCTACCACACCGCAGCCTACTTCAGAGACAGCTACAAGGGCGGCAAGCACTGGCCCGAGCTGTTCAGAACCAACGTCGTGGGTACGTTGGAGCTTCTTGGGGCCGCCTATGCGGCCGGTATCAGGCGCGTGGTCCACGTCAGCTCCATCGCAGTGCTGGGTGATAGCCGCAACGGGCTGATCACCGAAGACATGCTGCAAAGCAACTTGGATCTCGTGGATGACTACTATCGCAGCAAGATCGAGACGGATCGGGGCATCCGCGCCTTTATGGACAAGCATCCGGACATGCACGTGAGCTTTGTCCTTCCTGGGTGGATACACGGCCCCGGAGATATGGGTCCGACCTCGGCGGGCCAGTTCGTACTCGACTACATGGCCGGTCGCCTGCCGGGAATTGTGGATGCAACGGTGTCGGTTGTTGATGCCCGTGATGTCGCCCAGGTGATGATCCGTGCTGCGCAGGCTGGGCATAACGGCGAACGTTACTTGGCCGCCGGGCATGCGCTGTCGATGGGCGAGCTGCTTGCAGCAATGGAGCGAGTCACAGGAGTGCCCGCCCCTAAACGAGCTGTTCCGAAGACGCTGCTGTTTGCAGTGGCACTTGCGCAAGAAGCTTGGGCTCGGCTGACCGGAAGACCGGTGCTGCTAAGTCTTGCTACGGCCAGGGTGATTTCCACGGACTATGGGCGGCGCTTCTCGTGCGAGAAGATATCAAGAGAGTTCGGCATCAAGTTCCGCGCGCTCGAAAGTACGTTGCGAGACGAGATTGAGTGGTTCGCTGCCACGAGGAACGCCGCCGCCCGGAGCAGAGTCGGCTGACGCAGTCGGTGCCGATCGCCCAGTCAACCGGTTCGGTAGCTACGCTGCGCTGTCCGGTGCGGGAACGGTGGAAACACCTTGCGCTGCCGCGGCGGCCTCTTGCGATTGCAGGGCGCGACGGTAGCCCTCGCGCTGTTGCAGGCGCTCCCAGTAAGCCTTGACTGCGGGCGTGAAGCGCGACGTGAGCCCAATGTGTTGTGCCAGCAGCAGCGCATACCCGACCGACACATCCGCTGCCGTGAAACGTCCGGCGCACAGATGCTCCTGTTGCGCGAGCAGCGGCTCCAACGTGCGCAGCCTGGCCAGGAACCACTTGCCGTAATCTTCCGCGACGGCTGGCAACTTTCGATGTTCGGGCTCGAAGCGTGAGTAGCGCAGCACGAGCGTCTGCGGGAACGTCAGCGTGGCCTCGCCGAAGTGGAGGTAGTTGAGATAGGCGCCATATTCATCTTCCGCGGGTTCGACCTGCAGCGACGTCGGCGCGCTGAGCGCGCAAAGGTACTGGCAGATCGCTGCCGACTCCGTCATGCGCGTGCGGTCGTCGATCATCAGCGGAACGGTGCCCAGCGGGTTGACTTCGAGGTACGAACGCGCCAACACCCGAGGTGGAAATGGCAGCATTCTCAGTGCATAGGGCAAGCCGAGTTCTTCCAGCATCCAGAGCGGACGGAACGAACGCGCGCTCATGCAGTGATAGAGAGTGATCATGAGAGCGGAGCATAGGTCGGGTGGCGCGCGCTGGTGCGCCATTTGCGTTGCGGATCGCGCCAGGGCGGCCCATCGCAGACGGGGCCGGGTGAGTTGATCGGTAGGTCGTCGCCACTATTCAGGGCGAGGTGCAGGTGTAGCTCGTTGCCAGTTTTGCAGCCGCAGCGTCGTTGGCCGGACCGGTATACCGCGGGTACTGAGGATGCTGGCACAGCGGTCGCGTGAAGGCGGTTGCCCCGGCCTCGTTGCGCTTCTCCGCGGTCAAGGTTCCTGGTGCGGTGCTCTTGGTCACCCACTGGTCGAGCGCGGCGAGCAAGTCCGAGGTGTCCGCTCCTGGGCCGCCGAAGCAGTGATCGACCCCAGGCGCAATATAGAAGCGGGTCGAGGCATCGGCGTTGGCCGCGCCCACCGCGTTTCGCATGTTGGCGTAGTACTCGGCGGTCGAGTTCGGGCTGAGAGCCGAATCGTTGCCGCCATGCCAGAGAATCAGCTTGCCGCCGCTGTTGATGAAGGGACGAATATCCGGGTTGGTCGCGTCGTTCAGCGCAGCCATCGAATAGAGCGCATTCTGGTTCTGGTCCCAGGGCGCGTAGGTCAACGAGTTGGCGGCCGGATCGCGCGCGAGGTAGTTCTTGACGGTCGTATCCTGGAAGAGGAACTGCAACGACGCGCCGAAGGGGCTGCCCGTGCCGGTGAGCCAGAGGCCCCATCCGGCCGGATCGTCCTCGTTGCCGGTCAGGCTCCAACCAGCGTTGCGGAAGGTGGCGCTGCCGGCAAATACGGCATCGCTGGTCCAGAACGTCACCACTGCAAGCTGCGCGTCCGACAGGCAACTGTCACCGGTGTCGGCGCCCGCTGCACAACGCAGCGCGGAAACATTCGCTACCGCCGGCGTGCAGGCCGCCCGATTCGAGACGACGCCGTCGACAATACCGTCCAGACCGTCACAGGCGTTGCGCACGTGCTTTGCCAGTAGCGCCGTCTTTGCCGGGCTGATCGCGCCTCCAGGCGCCGCCAGCGCCTTGGCCGTGCGGTTGAATGCGCCCATGAAACCCACCCAGTTGTAGGCAGGTGCCCGCGAGATCACGCCGTCGAACAGGTTGGGGGAGCGCTGTACGGCCATCAACGCCTCACGCCCGCCGTTCGAGCAGCCCTCGAAATACGACTTGGACGGCGGCGCGCCATACGCCGCAGTCAGCGTTTCCAGCGCGGTCGACATGACCGTCGGCACCGAAAGGCTGCCGAAGAGCTGGGCGGCGAAGGTGTCCGTCAAGGCGAAGTCTGCCGAAACAAGGCTGGCCTGATGCCCGGAGTCGCTGCCGACAACCGCATAGCCCTGGCTCAGTGCCGGCACGGCAAACTGGAGTGCGATCGCCCCGTTGTAGCCGCCTCCGCCCGCGTAGTAGAGCTTTCCGTTCCACGCGTCCGGCAACTCGATCTCGAAGTTCAGCGCCGGTGCGATGGTGCCCGTGACCTTGCAATAACTCGGAACGGCCCCGCTCGCGGCCACCATCGCGGTGGTCAGCGTCGCACCGGCAATGGTCTTTCCCGATAAGGCACTGCAGGCTTGCAGTGCGCTCACCGACTGCGCCGGCAAGGCGCCATCGCCGTCACCGCCGCATGCTGAAAGCAGCAGCGCGGCAGATGCCACGGCGGCGAGCCTTGCCGAGTACATCGAGGGTGCTTTACAGAGTCCAGCGTTCATGTCTCTTGTCTTTCGTCAGTTTTGGAATGGTCTTGCCAGCCACGCGTTGTCTCCAGCGAGGCGAGCTGATTCTGAAACTGGCGGCGGAAACTAACTGTCAGTGCATGAACATTTGGGCGCCGCTTTGCATAGGAAAACCCTAGGAGCTCACTTTGTCTGGCGCCGGGCGTACTCGATCAGCGCCTTGAGTTTCGCGGGCTGATCGTGCCTGCTCGGATAGTACAAATAGAAGCCGGGAAAGGTCGGCGAGTATGAGGTCAGCACCCGCTTGAGCCGCTTGGTGCGAATGTGGGGCTCGACCAGTTCCTCGAACGCATAGGCCAGCCCGATGCCCTCGAGCGCGGCGTCCACGCTGAAGAGTGTGTCGGTGATGGTGAGGCTGCCCTTGACTTCGTATTCCACCAACCGGTCTTCTAACTGGAACTCCCACTTGTAGATCATTCCTGAGCCGCCGAAGCGCAAGCGAATGCAGTTGTGACCCACGAGCTCGTCCGGGTGGCGAGGCGCGGGAAAGCGCCGCAGATAGTCCGGAGAAGCGACCACGGCCACAGTGACCGGGCCTCCCAATGGCAGGGCGACCATGTCGCGCTGCACGCTCTCACCCATGCGGACGCCCGCGTCGAACCCCTTCTCCACGATGTCGATGAAGCCTTCATCATTGGTCAGCTCGAGCTGCACATAAGGATTCTCTTGAAGGAACCCGGCGAGCATCGGTTGCAGAACCATTGCCGTGGCTATTCTGGCTGCGTTGAGACGCAGCGTGCCGGACGGCCGGCCTTGCATGACATTCATTTCCTCCCCGGCCGTTATTACCTCGCCCAGCGCCGGGCCAACCCGCGCGAGGTACGCCTCGCCTGCCTCCGTCAGGCTCACGCTCCGGGTCGTCCGGTTCAGCAGCCGAACGCCCAGCCGTGTTTCCAGCTGACGGATGGCTTGGCTGAGCGCAGAGGGAGAAATCTCCAGCTCCGCAGCCGCCGCGGTGAAGCCCTTGTGCTCGGCCACCTTCCAGAAAGCCACCAATCCATCCAGTTGCTTGAGCTTCATGATTTGAAGCATAGCTTCACAAGGCTTGCGGCGTTAAGCACTTTTTCCTTGAGATATGCATCCGTACAGTTCACGCTCACATGAAGGAGTTCTCCACCATGAGCAAGGGTTGGTTCATCACAGGCGCGGCATTCTAGAACGCACATGTCGCGCCGACTGTCATCGCGTATACATTTCGCACGCGCTCGGCGAGGCAGACTCGGGCTCCCTGTTCGTTTCTAGAAAACTCTCCCGTGTCTGAATTGCGCGCCCCCATGCAAGATCGCCTCCTGGAATCTCCCTGGGCGCTGCACCTTGATCCCGCCCAGCGCGCGCGCGTCGAGCAGGAAACGCAGGTGCTCAAGTACCCCGCCGGATCCGTGATTTGCCCGGAGGGCGTACCGGCCCAGCATTGGGTGGGCGTTCTCGATGGAATGGTCAAGGTCGACACCGTTTCCGCCGATGGACGCGGCACGACATTCATTGGCGTGACAACGGGTGGATGGCTGGGCGAGGGTTCGCTGCTCAAGCGCGAGCTGCGGCCTTACGAAGTCGTCACGCTGCGCGAAAGCTGGATCGCGTTGATGCCCTTGGCGACATTCGAATGGCTGTTCCAGACGAGCCTTCCCTTCAACCACTTTCTTGTGCGCCAGTTGAACGCGCGACTCGGCCAGTTCGTTGCCGTGGTGGAGAGCTGCCGCATTCAATCTCCCACGGCCCAGGTGGCGGTGTGCGTCGCCGAGCTTTTCAACCCGACGCTTTGCTCGGCGACGTCTGACGTTCTGCGCATTTCACAAGAAGAGATCGCGCGCCTTTGCGGGCTCTCTCGCCAGATCGCACACCGCGCTCTTCACGAACTGGAGCAAGCGGGCCTGGTGAAGATGAAGTACGGGACGATCCACGTGCTGGATGTCGATCGCCTGCATGCCTTCGGCCGAGGCATGGCCCCTGTCGAAGGGGTTGCAGGACGATCTTGAAGAAACTCTTCACAAGGCGTGCACCTTTTGATGCTGTTTCTTTGAGGCTCGCGCACCTAGGATGCGCCCTTCGGCCCAATCTTTGGCCGAGCCGATCCAACGACATCCAAGGAGAGTTGACCCGCCATGAGCACGCTCAACATCAACGGCAAGACCCATCAGGTTGATCCCGACCCCGGCACTCCCATTCTCTGGGCCTTGCGCGACACGCTGGGCATGACTGGCACCAAGTTCGGTTGTGGCGTCGGCATATGCGGCGCCTGCGTCGTTCACGTCGACGGCGAGCCGATCCGTTCCTGCGTCACGCCCATCTCAGCGGCCGCGGGCAAGAAGATCATCACGATCGAAGCCGCGACCACCGGCGGCGACCGCGTCGGCTCCGCCGTGCATGCAGCGTGGGTCAAGCACGATGTCGCTCAGTGCGGCTACTGTCAGAGCGGCCAGATCATGACCGCCACGGCCTTCCTCAAGTCGCTTCCCCGCGGCAAGCAGCCCAAGGGCGCCGAGATAGACGCTGCCATGGCCAACAACATCTGCCGCTGCGGCACGTATGCCCGCATCCGCGCCGCGGTGGCTGATGCCGCCAAGGCCCTCGCCTGAAGGAGCGATCATGTTGCCCAACATCGACTACCGCGAACTGCCGCGTGCCCTTCAACACATGATGGACCGCGAGCAGCCCGACGAAGCGGGAACGCTGCAGCGTCGCAGCTTCCTGAAGATGGCGGGCGCCAGTGGCCTCGCGCTCGGCGCCTTCCCGCACATCGCCGCGGCGCAGACCAATGGCACCGGCCAGCCCACGAGCCTCAAACCGACCGAACAGCCGTCGGCCTTCGTTCAGATCGCTCCCAACGGCGAGGTCACCGTGACGATCAACCGGCTGGAGATGGGCCAGGGCGTGCAGACCGCCTTGCCGATGATCCTGGCCGAGGAGCTCGATGCGGACTGGAAACTGGTGCGCAGCCGGCATGGCTCGAGTGACGCCGCTTATGTCGACCCGATGTTCGGCATGCATCTGACGGGTGGCTCCAACTCGGTCAAGAACAGCTACACGCAGTACCGCGAACTCGGCGCGCGCGCCCGGGCGATGTTGCTCGCCGCGGCGGCCGCACGCTGGAACGTGGAGGCGTCGACGTTGCGCACGCAGGCTGGCACGGTGCTGGGCCCGGGTGGCCGCAAGCTGAGCTATGGCGAGCTGTCGAATGCCGCCATGGCCCTGCCCGTGCCCGAGAAGGTCACGCTGAAGGATCCGAAGGACTTTCGCATCATTGGGCGGCCCACCACGCGCCTCGACGCGCGGGCCAAGAGCAGCGGGCGGCAGGACTTCGGCATCGACATTCGCCTGCCCGGGCAGCTCACCGCGGTGGTCGCACGCCCTCCCGTATTCGGCGCCCGCGTGAAGTCAGTGGATGACAGCGCCGCGCGCGCCATCAAGGGCGTGAAGGCCGTGCTGCGTGTGCCTCTGGATCGTGGGGCCGAAGGCATCGCGGTGATCGCCGACGGCTACTGGCGGGCCAAGCAGGGGCACGATGCGCTGAAGGTGGAATGGGACACGGCCGCCGTGGAAAAGGTGGACAGCGACAAACAGCTCGTCCAGTACCGCGAGCTGGCCGGACGCCCCGGCCCTCGCCATTTCGAAGCCGACATGGCGCCGATGGCCACGGCGCCGCGGCATTTGGAAGCTGAGTTCGTCTTCCCCTATCTGGCTCACGCGGCCATGGAACCGCTCAACTGCACCGTCGCCCTCAGCGACGGCGGCGCGGAAGTATGGACAGGCTCGCAGTCCCCCGGCCAGGATGGCGCCGCGGTCGCGCGCGTGCTGGGCCTCAGGCCTGAGCAGGTCAAGATGAATGTGCAGATGTCGGGCGGCGGCTTTGGCCGGCGCTTCTCGAGCACGAGCGACTTCGTGGTCGAGGCCTGCGAGATCGCGAAGGCCGCGCGGGCCGCCGGGCTGAAGGCGCCGATACGCACGATCTGGAGCCGCGAGGACGACATGAAGGGAGGCTACTACCGCCCCATGCACCTGCACCGCGCACGCATCGGCTTTGACGACACGGGCAAGGTGCTGGCCTGGGACCATGTCATCGTGGGCCAGTCGATCCTCACCGGCTCCGTGTTCGAGAAGTTCCAGGTGAAGGATGGCATCGACGCGTCCGCGGTCGAAGGCATGCGGGAGCCTTACCCGCTGCCGATGCGCCTGACGGTTCATCACCCCAAGCTCAACGTGCCGGTGCTGTGGTGGCGCAGCGTGGGTGCCACCCATACCGCCTACGTGATGGAAACATTGATCGATGAGATCGCCCGCGCCACGAAGCAGGACCCGGTGGCCTACCGCATGAAACTGTGGGGCGACAAGCACCCGCGCCACCGCGCCGCGCTGCAACTGGCCGTGGACAAGAGCGGTTACGGCAAGAAGCAGCTTGCAAGCGGCCGCGCCTGGGGTGTGGCGGTGCACGAGTCCTTCTCGACCGTCGTTGCCTACGTCGTCGAGGCGTCGGTGCAAGAAGGCCGCGCGGTGCTGCACCGCGTGACGGGCGGCATCCATTGCAACCTGGCGGTGAACCCACGCACCATCGAAGCCCAGGCGCAAGGCGCGGCTGTGATGGGGCTGTCGATGTGCCTGCCCGGCGCCGCCATCACGTTGAAGGACGGCGAGGTGCAGCAGAGCAGCTTCGGAGACTTCACCGTCGCGCGCATCACCGACATGCCGCAATTCGACGTCCACGTCGTTCCGAGTGCCGCCGCCCCCACCGGCATGGGGGAACCCGGCTTGCCGCCGCTGGCGCCGGCATTCGCCAACGCGATCGCCCGACTGACCGGCAAGCCGCAGCGTCAGTTGCCGTTCAACCTGGCGTGAGCCGCCGCGTTCCCAAGGCTCCGGTTTCGTGCCGTTCAGGCCAGCCCCAAATCAGCGAGAGGCAGCCGGCGCACTGGCCGGCCAGACAACGCCGAGGCGGCGGCCGCCAGCGCGGGCGCCAGCGGTGGTACGCCGGGCTCGCCCACCCCACCGAGCGGGGAGCCGATCTCGACGATGCTCGTGATCACTTGCGGCTCTTCCCCCATGCGCAGGATCTGGTAGTCGCCGAAGCTGGACTGCTCCGTGCGACCGTCCTTGATAGTGACCTTGGCGCGCAGCGCGACAGACATTGCATCGACCACGCCACCGCTCATCTGCGCTTCGATCTGGCCAGGGTTGATTGCCCGGCCGCAGTTGATGGCGACATGCACTTTCTCGACCTTGATGCGGCCGTCCCGCAGGCGCGCCTCCACGATCTGGGCAACCGGGCTGCCGTAACTTTCCACAACCGCGAGGCCGCGGGCCACACCTGCGGGTGCAGGGCTTCCCCAGCCGGCGCTTTGCGCGACGCGATCCAGCACAGCGAGCATGCGCGGACGGCCCTGCAAGTGCTGGCGGCGGAACTCCAACGGGTCCTTGCCCGCGGCCGTCGCGCATTCATTGATGAATGCCTCCACGAAAAAGCCCGTGAACGAGTTGGCGATGGAGCGCCACGGAGACAGCGGCATCGGCACCGGCACGACCGCATGCTCGACGAGCAGATTGGGGATCTGGTACTGCATGTCGACGATCCCCCCGACGGACCAGGGATCTGCCACCCCGTTGATGAGGGGGATTCCGAATTCCCGCCCCATCTGCGGGCCGGCCACGCGAACACGCAAACCGAGGATGCGGCCATCGGCGTCGAGCGCCGCGCGCATGCGGCACATCATGGTCTGGCGGTAGCGCCCCTGCTGTATGTCATCGGCGCGGGACCACAGCACCTTGACCGGCAGGCCACCCACGGCGCGGCTCGCCAGCGTGGCTTGCACGGCCGCGTCGGACTGCGTCTTGCGGCCGAACCCCCCGCCGAGGTAGGCGTTGTGGAAGAAAACCTGCTCGGGCTTGTAGCCGCCGGCCTTTCCGCAGTCGCGCAACAGGTTGTCCTGGCCTTGCGTCCCGGTCCAGAGGTCAAGCCGGTCGGCTCCGGCCTGCGCCATGCAATTGATCGGCTCCATGCACACATGGGCAAGCAGCGGCACCGCGTAGTCGGCTTCCACAAGTTTGTGCGGAGCGCGAAAGGCGGCGTCCACGTCACCACGCTGGAGCGCGGGCGGCACCGCGCCACCGTCCAGCGCAGCGCGCATCAGATCGTCGAGTTCCGGGGTGCTAGCGCGGTCGTTGGGCGTCGCCTTGAATTGAATCGTGAGCTTGTCTGCCGCCTGCTTGGCTTGCCACCAGCTGCGTGCGACCACCACGGCGCCGCCGGGTACGGGCACCACGGCCACCACGCCTGGCATTGCGCGCACGCTGGCCGCGTCCATGGATTCGACTTCGGCGCGAAACACCGGAGACAAGCGAACCGCTCCATGCAGCATGCCGGGCGCCTTCATGTCGACCGCATACAGGGCCCGGCCGGTCACCTTGTCCGGTGTGTCCACACGGCGCATCGTCTTGCCCGTGAGCTTGCGCTGTTCCACCGGACGCAGCACCGGGTTCTGCGGCACAGGCAGGGCTGACGCCGCCTGCACCAGCGCGCCAAACTGAATACGACGGCCGGTCGCCGCATGGGCGATATGGCCGTCTTCGGCCATCAATGACGCGGGGGGTACCAACCACCGCTCGGCCGCCGCCAAGGTCAGGAGTTCACGCATCTGCGCGGCGGCGCGTCGCAGGGGGTCGTGCCAGAAACGGACGCCGTAAGAGCCAAACGAGGCCTGTTGGCCCGTGGGCAAGCGGTAGTCGGGCGCGACCTGCTCGGGCATGGTCGTGCGGACCCGGGTCCAATCCGCGCCCAGCTCCTCGGCCAGGATCATGGCCTGGGCCGTGTGAATGCCTTGCCCCATCTCGCTCGTGGGCAGCAAGAACGTGACGAGACCATCGGCAGCGATGCGGATGAATGAGCCCGGTGCGTGGACGACCGGGGGCCGCGCAGCCGGCGGCGGCGTTTGCGCGCCCAGCGGGATGGCGACCGTCAGCACGGCGCCGCTCGCAGCCAATGTGAACCGGCGGCGCGTCAGACGGGGCTCGCCGGACGGAAGGGATTGGGCTGCGTCAACAGGGGTGGTGGTCAACATTCGAATCTCCTTCAAACTGACAGCGCGCGTGCTGCCTGGTGGATGGCCGTTCTGATGCGGTCGTAAGTTCCGCAGCGGCAGACGTTGCCCGCCATGGCTTGCGTGATGTCCGCGTCGCTCGGCTTGGGCGTGGTGCGCAACAACATCGCCGCGCTCATCAGTTGCCCGCATTGGCAGTAGCCGCACTGCGGCACGTCATTCGCGATCCAGGCGGCCTGCAACGCGCTGCCGACGCGATCTTGTGCAAGGCCTTCAATGGTGCCAATCTGCTGCCCAGCGAGAGATCCGACAGGCGTGATGCACGATCGCGCGGGACCATTGCCCACATGCACGGTGCAGGCGCCGCACAGGCCGACGCCGCAGCCATACTTGGTGCCGGTCATGCTCAGTTCCTCTCGCAGCACCCACAAGAGAGGCGTCTGCGCCGCCGCCTCGACGCGCACTCGGCGACCGTTGATCTGAAGTTGAGTCGTCATCGTTGGTTCCTGTTTCCGCCGGTGGCGGCTGCAGGTATTTGAGTGGGGCCAACACGCAGGAAAGCGACAGCGGCATTACATTTCCGCAATCTTCGGCCTGCCCGGCAGATGACGAATTTGTAATGCCCGCCGGGCCTGTTGCTGCGATCATTGCGAGTGTGCAGGTTGAACAGAGGCAAGCGATGCGGGTGCTGGTGGTGGAAGATGAAATCCGGCTGGTGGACTACCTTGTGAAGGGGTTGACCGAGCACGGGTACGTGGTCGATGTGGCACGCGACGGCATCGAAGGCAGACGCCTGGCCGAAGGAGGCGACTACTCCGTCGTTCTGCTGGACGTAATGTTGCCCGGCATCGATGGCTTTGGTGTCCTGCGCGCCATGCGTGCACGCAGCAACACCCCGGTGCTGATGCTCACGGCGCGTGACAAGGTGGAAGATCGCGTGCGCGGTTTGGAGGAAGGGGCGGACGACTACCTGGTCAAGCCGTTCGCATTCTCGGAACTGCTGGCTCGCATCTCCGCACTGATGCGGCGCGGCTCGGGCGGCACATCGATGCATCCGACGACTCTCAAGCTGGCCGAGCTTGAAGTGGATTTGCTGGGGCGCAAGGCATGGAGGGACGGCCGCCGTCTCGAGCTGACGGCCAAGGAGTTCGTGCTGCTCACGGTGCTGCTTCGCCGGCGCGGCCAGGTGCTGTCTCGCACCACTCTGGCCGAACAGGTGTGGGACATGAATTTTGATTCCGACACCAACATCGTCGAGGTGGCTGTGCGCCGCCTGCGCGCGAAGATGGACGACCCGTTCCCGCAACGCCTGCTGCATACGGTGCGCGGCATGGGCTACGTGCTGGAAGAACGCTCCACATGAAAAAGGCCGGCTACTCGTTGGCGAGGCGCCTCTCCATGCAACTCGCGTGGCAGACGGCCCTGGGCCTGGGCCTGTTTTGCGCGGGCATTTTTGCGGCAACCCAGTGGTCGTTCGAAGACAAGCAACGGACCTACCTGGCTGCCAAGCTCACCGCGACGCGTGACGTTGCGCTCTCGGCGGAACGCGCCGGCGGCCTGGCGGAGATGCGCAAGCAGTTGCAAACGGGCGTTGCGCGCCGGGTCGGCACTTACCTCGAGTTGCATGCGGCGGATGGCGAGTTGCTGTACCGGGATCCCGAAGTCCCTCAAGGTTTCGCGAAGGCCCAACGTCTGGACTTCGTGTTGCCGCTCGCGGCAGGCGACGCGCGAGGCGTGCTCCTGCTGGATACCGCGGAGGACTCCCGCATGCTGGGGCGGCTGGCGCTGATCCTGCTGGCCGCCACGTTGCTGGGTGGCTTGTCCGCAGGACTGGCCAGCGCCTGGCGGGTCCGCCGCACCTTGCGGCCCCTGCGCACGCTGGCAGACCAGACGCGCGCTATCTCACCGGAACGAATGGACCAGCGCCTGTCGCTGGCCGAGCCGGTCGCCGAACTACAGCCCTGGATCGATCAGTTCAACGCGATGCTGCGGCGGCTGGAGTCGGCCTATGTGCAGCTTGAAGCATTCAACGCCGACGTTGCGCACGAGTTGCGCACGCCCCTGGCCGCGCTGATCGGCCACACCGAAGTGGCGCTGTCGCGTGAGGACCGACCGGCCGAGGCACTGCGCGAGACATTGACGGGGAACCTGGAAGAGTTGCAGCGGTTCGCGGCCCTGGTCAATGACATGCTGTTTCTGTCACGCGCGGACCGGGGCGCGACGGCGAGATGTGGTGCGCCATCCCGCCTCGCGGACCTGGTACGCCAGGTGGTGGATTTTCACGAGGCACCTTTGAGCGAGGCGCAACTGCGTGTCGATGTCGAGGGTGATGCCGAACTCGCTGTCGATCAGCCGCTGTTCAAGCGCGCGGTGTCGAACCTGCTCGGCAACGCCACACGCTACGCGGCAAGAGGCTCCGCCATCACGGTGCACATCGGCTTGGACGCGCAGGGCCGCGCCGAAGTCGCCGTCGAAAACACGGGGCCCGATATCGATGCGCTGCATATCCCGCGGCTGTTCGATCGATTCTTCCGCACCGACGAGTCGCGTGCGGACGGGCACGTGCATCACGGGCTTGGGCTGGCCATCGTGGCAGCCATTGCACGGATGCATTCGGGTCACACCATGGCCGTCTCTGGTGAAGGGCGTACCCGCATCGGGTTTGCGGTCAATCGCACGCCGAAGCTCTGATTCGAGTCGGTGCGTCCCTAGATCGGATTTCGCGATCCGCTTGGGCCAGACTCAACTCGAAAGTTCTTCTCAAGCGCGTTGCAGCAAAGGGCTCACGCGATAGCGCTCACCGCGGTAGCACTGGTCCAGGGCTTCAAGCACGCTGACGATACGCTGCGGCCCGAGCCGCTCGAGCCACTCGAAGGGGCCGGCAGGGTAGTTCACGCCGAGCTTCATGGCGGCGTCCGCGCCTGACGGCGAACAGACGCCCTGGTGCACGGCATCGGCCGCCTCGTTCACGAGCATCGCGAGCGTTCGGGCGACGACAAGACCCGGAGCGTCCGCGACTTCATGCGGATGCCATCCGAACGCCTGCAGCCATGAAGGCGCCTCGGCGCGCCAGGCCGGTGATCCCGTCTGGGCGTATGCCAGCGCTCCGCCGGGTTGACCCGGCAGTTCATCGAAGACAGCGATGTCTGCCACGCCGGTGTCACGGGCCACCTGCCAGGCGGGCCTGCCATCGGTCAGCCGCAGTTGCCGCGAGCCGATGGCGATGCCGATCCAATCGCTTTCCGGCGACGTCGCGGGTTCCGGACCGTTCAGGGCCATGCGCGCGGCGACCAGCAGTGTTTGCGCGACGGCGCCGGTGCCGTGGATCGTGACGCCTTTGCCGCCGTCGGGCGGGGGCTGCTTCGGCGCAGCAACCACCGGCGCGCCTTCCGGATACGCGTAGAACCCGCGTCCTGACTTGCGCCCCAACAACCCACCCTCCACCAGCTCGCGCTGCACGAGGCTCGGTGTGAAGCGCCGATCGAAGAAGTTGGCTTCGAACACCGATTGCGTCACTGCGAAGTTGGTGTCGTGCCCGATCAGGTCCATCAGCTCGCACGGCCCCATCCGGAAGCCGGCGGCGCGCAGCAACGCGTCCAGCACTTCGGGGCGCGCGGCTTGCTCCTGCAGCAGCATCAGTGCTTCGGCATAGTACGGCCGCGCGATTCGATTCACGATGAATCCGGGCGTACTGCGGGCCTGGACCGCAACCTTCCCCCACGCCCTGGCGAGCCGCTCGATCCGCTGCGCGACCTCGGCGGGGGTGCGCAAACCGCTGACCACCTCGACCAATGCCATGAGGGGCACTGGATTGAAGAAGTGCATGCCGACGACGCGTTCCGGATGCTGCAGCCCGGCCGCGAGTGCCGTGATGCTGATCGAAGAAGTGTTGCTCGCCAGCAAGGCGTCGACCGGCAAGAGAGCTTCGAGTTCGCGTAGCAGCGCGCGTTTCGGCTCCAGTTTTTCGACGATGGCTTCAATGGCGAGGTTCGCGCTTGCTGCGTCTTGCAACGAAGCGGCCGGCACCAGCCTGCCCAGCGTCGCATCCGCTTCAGCGGGTGTGATCTTGCCCTTGTTCACCAGCCGCGTCAGGACTTCGGCCAGTTGCTTGCAGGCTTGCTCTGCAGCGCCTTCGCGTTGGTCGAATACGAACACGCGATGGCCGGCCTGCGCGGCCACCTGGGCGATGCCGATACCCATCACGCCGGCACCGACGACGAGTACGTCTTGCGCGCTCATCGCGGTGACGCCGGGTTGCGGAAGCGAAACCTGAATCGCAGCCATCAGTAAGTTTCCAGATGCAGCCGGCCATCCCGCTTGAGTGCCGCACCGATGGCGCCCCAGTCCAGCCCGGCTTCCGTCGCGATATCGCGCAGCGTCAGCACGACGCCCTCCTCCATCGCCTTGAGCCCGCACACGTAGAAATACGCGTTCGGGTCCGCTAGCAGTGGCACGAGGTCGGCGGCACTCGCGCGCATGAGGTCCTGGACGTAGCGCTTGGGCTGGCCGGAAACGCGGCTGAAGGCCAGGTTGACGTCGATGAAGTCCTTGGGCAGCGACTGCAACGGCCCGAAGTAGGGCAGCTCCTGCGGCGTGCGCGCGCCAAAGAACAGCATCAGCTTTCCGCTGTCGAACTTGCCGGACTTGCGCAAGCGCCGCCGCCACTCGGTCATCGCTCGCATGGGCGCGCTACCGGTGCCGGTGCAGATCATGACGATGTGACTCTTCGGATGGTTCGGCATGAGGAAGCTCGCACCGAACGGGCCGATCACGTCCACTTTGTCGCCAACCTTCAAGTCGCACAGGTAGTTGCTGGCCACGCCAAGCACGGGGTGGCCGCTGTGGTCCTCGAGCACGCGCTTCACTGTGAGCGAAATGTTGTTGTAGCCCGGCCGCTCGCCGTTGCGCGCGCTGGTGACACTGTACTGGCGCGCATGGTGCGAACGGCCCTTCGAGTCGGCGCCCGGCGGAACGATGCCAATGCTCTGCCCCTCCAGCACCGGAAACGGCGTGCTTCCAAAATCCAGCACGATGTGGTGCGTGTCGTACAAAGATCCGACATCGGTGACGCGCACATTGCCCGACACGGTTGCCGTCAAGCTACGCGTGGCCGACTTCGGGCCATAGAGGTTGGTGTACGCATGCGCTGCGGACCAAGGCGGGAGTGTGGATCCGGCATCGGCGCTTTGGAACTCCGCGGCTTCATCGGTCTCACCGGCGACGGCCACGCCCTGGGCGAGCTCGGCCACCGCGTCAGCCGCCACTCCTGTGGCTTCGGCGAGTTCGCTATCCGACAGCGCCTCGGGCAGCGACTCCCATCCGAGCTGCTCTTCGATCGAATAGGCGTTTGCCTTGGGCACCGTCCGCCAGTTGTCGATGCTGCCGGTGGGACATGGCGGAACGCAGGCCATGCACAGGTTGCACTTGGCCGCGTCCACCACGTAGTTGTTGTCGTCGTGCGTGATCGCGTCGACGGGGCACGTCGCTTCGCACGTGTTGCACCGGATGCAGATCTCCGGATCGATCAGGTGCTGCTTGATGAAATGGATGTCTGACGTGCCCATGTCGATCTCAAGCGAAACGCACGTACTCGAAGTTGACGGGCTGGCGGTTGACGCCGATGACAGGCGGCGCGATCCAGTTGGCGAACTTGCCCGGCTCGACGACGCGGCCCATCAGGCCGGCCACGAAGGCGCGGTCCGAAGGTGTGGGCAGCCAGTCATCCACGCGGGCTTTCCACTCGGCGTCGCTCAAGACATTGCCTTGGGGCGAAACCTTGACGCCGGAAAGCGCACCGATGTTGCGGTGGAAGGCCTTGTGCGGCACGGTCAGGCGCGTCGGAATGCCCGCCTTTTCGATGACCTTGTTCCAGCGGCCCACGCCGGACATGCTGTCCTTGATGTAGTCGTCGCGCAGCACTTCGTTGAGCGCGTTGAGCATCGGCACTTCCTTCTCGATCAGCTTGCCCTCCACGACATTGAGCACCTTGTACGATTGGCCGCGCAGCTGGTGGTCGTCGGCGCGCTTGCCTTCGTCGAAGCGCCCCTTCAGGCCGGTGCTGTAGAAGGTCGCGGCATTGCTCGACTCGTCCGCGCCGAACAGGTCGATGGTCACGCTGTAGTGGAAGTTCAGGTAGCGCTGCACCGTGGGCAGGTCGATGACGCCGGCTTCGCGCAACTTCTTCGGATCGTCGGTCTTGAGCTCGTTCATCACCTGGCAGGTGCGCTGGATCACGCGGCTCACGCCGGATTCGCCCACGAACATGTGATGCGCTTCCTCGGTGAGCATGAACTTCGTGGTGCGTGCAAGCGGGTCGAAAGCCGACTCGGCAAGGGCCGACAGCTGGAACTTGCCGTCGCGATCGGTGAAGTAGGTGAACATGAAGAACGCGAGCCAGTCGGGCGTCTGCTCGTTGAACGCCTGCAGGATGCGCGGGTTGTCCACGTTGCCGCTGCGGCGGTCCAGGAGCGCTTCGCCCTCTTCGCGGCCGTCCTTGCCGAAGTACTTGTGCAGCAGGTACACCATGGCCCACAAATGGCGCCCTTCCTCGACGTTCACCTGGAACAGGTTGCGCAGGTCGTACTGGCTCGGGCAGGTCAGGCCGAGGTGGCGTTGCTGCTCGACGGAGGCGGGCTCGGTGTCGCCCTGCGTGACGATGATGCGGCGCAGGTTCGCCCGGTATTCGCCGGGGACGTCCTGCCAGGCGCCCTCACCCTTGTGGTCGCCGAAGTGGATCTTGCGGTCCTTGTCGCCCGGGTTCAGGAAGATGCCCCACCGATAGTCGGGCATCTTCACGTGGCCGAACTGGGCCCAGCCCTCAGGGTCCACGCTCACGGCCGTGCGCAGGTAGACGTCGAAGTTCTGGGAACCGTTCGGTCCCATGTCGTCCCACCAGCTCAGGAAGTTCGGCTGCCACTGCTCCAGCGCGCGCTTGAGCGTGCGGTCCTCGTCGAGGTTGACGTTGTTGGGAATCTTCTCGCTGTAATTGATCGTGCTCATGTCGTTTTCCTCGGTCAGACTCTGTTGAAATCGAATGCGGCGCGGTCGCCCTTGCCGTACACCTTCAGGGCACCCTTGTCGCCGACGGCATTGGGCCGCTGGAAGATCCAGTTCTGCCAGGCGGTGAGCCGGCCGAAGATGCGGGTGAACATGTTTTCGGGGCCGTTGAAGCGCAGGTTGGCTTCCATACCGGTGAGGGCGTCGGGGCTCATCGACACGCGCTCCTCGATTGCGAGCCGGGTTTCATCGGGCCAATCGATGTCGTCGGGGTTGCTCGTCACCAGGCCGAGCGCATAAGCAGCATCGGCATCGAGCGGCTGACCCGCCTTGGCGCGTACAGCTTCCATCGCGGGCACCTCGTCGTAGAAGCGGCGGCCCAGGCGGCTCTGGCCTGTGACCATCGGGAAGAGCCCGAAGTTGGTCCCGCCCACTTCGATGATCGGTGAGGCGGTGGGATCGGACGGCAGCGCGAGGTGGTAGCTGCGGTCGCAGGCCAGCGAGAGCTCGAGGTAGCTGCCCACGAAGCACGAACCCGGCTCGATCAACGCGAACAGGCTGCGGCTCGACACATCGAGGCGGCTGAACGTGCGGCGCAGGTAGCCCACGGTTTCGCGCACGAGCCAGTGGTTCGGGTTGGCGAGCAAGGCCGCATCCATCGAACGCACGTTCGCGGCGCTGCCTTCGGTCTTGATCAGCCAGGTGCCGATGTCCAGCTCGTTGGTGCGCATCGACAAGATGGCATCTTCCAACTCGCGCGCCAGTTGCAGCGGGAACCAGGCGACGCCTTGGGCCTCGATCGCCGCGATGTCGGACGGGACGGGCGATGCGGGAGCCTTGACGATGAAGGTCGCGACACGGCGGTTGCGATCGATCTCCACCGTCACGTAGTCATAGCGCAGCGCGTCCGCCTCGGCTTTGCGCGCGAGCGGCGTCAGCAGCACGGGCTTTCCATCGGCGGGCCGGTCGCTTCCGGCGGCCAGTTCCAGCGCACGCTCTTGTACGCGCGCGGCGAATTCGGCGGTGCGAACCACTTCGTCCACCAGGCGCCACTCCACGGCTTTCTTGCCACGCACGCCTTCAGCTGTGGTGCAGAAGATGTCGGCCAGGTCATGGCGGACGTGGCGCTTGTCGGTCACTCGCGTGAGGCCTCCAGTGCCGGGCAGCACGCCGAGCAACGGCACTTCGGGCAAGCTCACCGCGCTGTTCCGGTCGTCCACCAGGATGATCTCGTCGCAAGCCAGCGCCAGCTCGTAGCCGCCACCCGCGCATGCGCCGTTCACGGCCGCAAGGAACTTCAGGCCGCTGTGCGCCGAAGAATCTTCGAGACCATTGCGAGTCTCGTTGGTGAACTTGCAGAAGTTCACCTTCCACGCATGGCTGGAAAGTCCCAGCATGAAGATGTTGGCGCCAGAGCAGAACACCTTCTCCTTGGCGCTGGTCAAGATCACCGTGCGCACTTCGGGGTGCTCAAAGCGGATGCGATTGATGGCGTCGTTCAGCTCGATGTCGACGCCGAGGTCATAGCTATTGAGCTTGAGCTTGTAGCCGGGGCGAAGGCCGCCGTTCTCGTCGAAGTCGGCCACGAGCCGGGCGATGGGGCCGTCGAAGGACAGCTTCCAGTGCCTGTACTGGCTGGGGTGGGTTTCGTAGTTGACGGGGCCTGGATGGGCGGACGGTTGCTGCTCTAGTTGCTGGGTTTGGGTCATTGTCTCTCCGTTGAAATGCACTAAAGTGCGTTCGCGCCGAAGCGGTTAACGCATCATAGTGCATGTTGCAGAGAACATGCAAGCAGTTTTATGCCTGGGGTTAACCCTTTACTTCAAGCTGGAGTGCCTTTCGGACCATGGCCCGCAGCGACAGGAAGGTTTCGTCCAGCGGTCGAATGCTGCTGTCGAGGTGCAGCTCCGCTTTTGCATAGAACGGCGAGCGCTGGGCGAGGATGCCCTTGAGGTCATCCATCGCTTCAGAGTTGCCCGCCATCGGCCGCATGTCACCCTGGGCCTGCACGCGATTCATGTGGTCTTCGGGATGGGCCCGTATCCACACGGTGGTGCATTGGGAGAGCAGCAGGTTGAAGTTCGACGGCTCGGCCACGATGCCGCCAGGCGTCGCGATCACAGCCTCGGGATAGATCTGCACCGTTTCCTCGAGCGCGCGCCGCTCGTAGCGCCGGTAAGCGTTCTGGCCGTACAGCGCCTGAATCTCGCTGATCGTGCAGCCGGCGAATTTTTCGATCTCGCGGCTCAACTCGATGAAGGGGTAGTCGAGGTCTTCCGCCAACATGCGCCCGAGGGTGGATTTGCCGGCTCCGCGCAATCCGATCAGGGCGACGCGCGTGGGCCGCTGGCCGCTTGCAGTGGTTGCACTGTCGACGATCGGCAGCATGACTTCACGTGCCCTGCGCAAGGTGGCTTCGTCCTGGTTGGCCAGCAACTCGCGGATCAATTGCCACTCGGGGGAGTGCGCCGCCTGGTCGTCCAACAACTCGGAAGGGCTGGTCTTGAGCGCCTGCGCGACTTGCAGGAGGATCAGGACGGAGGCGTTGCCGACACCGAGTTCCAGATTGCCCAGATGCCGTTCGGACACTTCCGCCGCGGACGCCAGCTCCTTGCGCGTCATCCCCCGGCCGTTGCGCACGCGTCGGATCCGCT
The DNA here is from genome assembly GCF_003797765.1 of Ramlibacter sp. WS9. GTDB lineage: Bacteria > Pseudomonadota > Gammaproteobacteria > Burkholderiales > Burkholderiaceae_C > Ramlibacter. The sequence continues at coordinate 114,533 of NZ_RKMB01000011.1, forward strand.
CCCCCAGCTGGACGAGAAAAGGATGCTTTTCCCCGTTTGACCCTTCGACCGGAGTCGCAGGCATCGGCGGGGCGCTCCCGTGCAGTTCGGATCCGGGTGAAAACCCGGATACAGGCAATATACTGCTTGACATGAGGTTGTTTGAGGTTTTAAAGTGCCACCGGCACGATAGTGCATCTGATCCAAAAACGCAACAAGGCGCCCTCGCTCGGCATTCTCGACCATGACAATTGTCAACTCCGATCAAAAAATTTCTCCCGAGCTGTTTCGCGCCCAACTGGCGCGCCTGACGGCCCAGATCGCAAACCGGCCGCTTGAGCCCCAGCTGCAAGACTGGCTCAACACGCAGCACGGCAGCGAGTCGGAAACTTTTCGCGAACTGCAGGCGAGCTGCCGGGCCGGCGTGGCCGATGGATGGCTGTGTGCCCGTGAAGCCGGCGGAATCCGTTACGGGCGGATTTTCAAGCCCGATGCGGAACTCAACGACTTCTCCGTCGATGTCGTGGACATGCAGGACATCGCTGGGCCCCATCACGTGCATCCCGAGGGAGAGATTGACCTGGTGATGCCCATCGATGGCGGAGCCCTTTTCGATGGTCACCCCGCAGGCTGGGTTGTCTATCCGCCCGGCAGCGCGCATCGGCCCACCGTTTCCAAGGGGCGTGCCCTGGTGCTCTACCTCCTGCCGCAAGGCGCCATTCGCTTCACGGGCTGAACCCCCTCCATCACATGACTGAACTTCTCCTCAATCATCTCGGCGGCCGGGCTCAAGCCGGCACGGGCCAGGGAACGATCCTTGTCGACCCGGTGCTTGGCACCGAACTCGTCCGTGTGGACGCAACCGGCTTGGACCTCGCCGCGGGATTTGCATTCGCCCGCGACCACGCAGGGCCGGCACTGCGCGCCCTGACCTACGCCCAACGCGGGGAGATGCTGGCAGCGGCAGGCAAGGTGCTACAGGCGCGGCGCGACGAGTACTACGCCATCTCGACGGCCAACAGCGGCACGGTGCGCAACGACACGGCGGTCGATGTTGACGGCGCGATCTTCACGCTCGGCGCGTACGCGCGGAGCGCGGCGACCCTAGGCGCGCGAACGCACCTCGTCGATGGCGATGCCGTGAGCCTGTCGAAGGACGCCAGCTTCCAGTCGCAGCACGTGCAGGTGCCCACTCGCGGCGTCGCGCTCTTCATCAACGCGTTCAACTTCCCCGCGTGGGGTCTCTGGGAGAAGGCCGCACCGGCTCTGCTCTCGGGCGTGCCCGTCATCGTAAAGCCCGCCACAGCGACCGCCTGGTTGACCCAGCGCATGGTGCAGGACGTGCTCGAGGCCGGCGTGTTTCCGCCTGGCGCCCTGTCCGTCATCTGCGGTTCTTCGGCGGGGTTGATGGACCAGTTGAAGCCCTTCGATGTCGTCTCGTTCACGGGGTCCGCGGACACGGCGGCGGTGATACGGTCGCATCCCGCCATCGTCCGCGCATCGGTGCGAGTGAACATCGAGGCCGACAGCATCAACAGCGCCGTGCTGCTTCCCGGCGAGGCGTCCGGCAGCGCCTCCTTCGACTTGTTCGTCAAGGAAGTGGCGCGCGAGATGACCGTGAAGTCGGGGCAGAAGTGCACGGCGATCCGGCGCATGTTCGTGCCGGAATCGCTTTTCGACGCCGCGGCGGAAGCCATCGCCGCGCGCCTGCAAAAAAACACGGTGGGCAATCCGCGGAACGACTCCGTGCGCATGGGATCGCTGGTCAGCCGAGCCCAGTTCGATGCCGTCCGCGCCGGGCTGTCCGGGCTGAAGGCGCACGCGCGCACGCTTTACGACGGCGACACCCAAGCGCTGGTCGATGCGGACAGGGCCGTTGCCTGCTGCATGGGGCCGACTCTGCTGGGCGCCACCGACCCGGACGCCAATGCCCTGGTCCACGACACCGAAGTGTTCGGGCCGGTTGCCACCCTCATGCCGTATCGCGACCTGCCTCACGCGCTGCAACTCGTGCAGCGCGGCCAGGGTTCGCTGGTCGCATCGCTGTACGGCAGCGACAACGCGGCGCTCGGCAGCTGCGCACTCGACCTGGCTGCAAGCCACGGCCGGGTGCATGCGGTTTCGCCAGAGGTCGCGGCTTCGCACACCGGCCACGGCAACGTCATGCCGCAGTCGTTGCACGGCGGACCCGGTAGAGCGGGTGGCGGCGAGGAACTTGGCGGCCTGCGCGCCTTGAACTTCTATCACCGGCGCGCGGCTGTCCAGGGTGCGCAGGCCGTCCTGTCGCAAATTCACTGAGGAGCGTCATGGCTCATTCCGTCCAGGCGCCGCCGGAGCGCTTCAACTTTGCGCACCACCTGCTGGCAGCAACTTCCGGCATCAGCGACAAGCCGGCATTCATCGATGACCACGCCACACTGAGCTACGTCGAGCTCCGCGCACGCGTTCGTCGCTTCGCCTCGGGCCTGCGCGAACTCGAAGTGCGCCGGGAAGAACGGGTGTTGTTGCTCATGCAGGACAGCGTCGATTGGCCGGTGGCGTTCCTGGGCGCCATGTACGCCGGCGCCGTGCCCGTGGCGGTCAACACCTTGCTCACGGCGGGCGACTACGCGTACATGCTGGCCAATTCGCGCGCGCAGGCCGTGGTCGTTTCCGGCGCGCTGCTGCCTGTGCTCAACTCGGCGCTGGCCGGCGGCCCGCATGAAGTGAAACGCGTGATCGTGGCGCGGCCCGAAGCACCGCTCATGCCCGGGGAGGTGGATCTGCAGTCGTTCCTGCGCGAGTCCGCGGCCATGGATGCGCCGGCGGACACAAGCGCGGATGACCCGGCGTTCTGGCTCTACTCATCGGGTTCCACGGGCCGGCCCAAGGGTACGGTGCATTCGCATGCGAACCCCTACTGGACTTGCGAGCTCTATGGCAAGGGCGTGCTTGCGCTCCGGAGCGACGACGTGTGCTTCTCTGCCGCCAAGCTCTTCTTCGCCTATGGGCTCGGCAACGCGCTGACCTTTCCGCTTTCGGTGGGTGCCACCACCATCCTGATGGCGGAGCGCCCGACACCTGAAGCCACATTCCGCCGTCTCACGGGGGGTGTGGGCGCGCAAAAGCCCACGGTGTTCTACGGCGCGCCCACAGGTTTCGCGGGCATGCTCGCCTCGCCGCAACTGCCGGCACGCAGCCAGGTGGGGCTTCGCCTGGTCTCCTCGGCCGGCGAGGCATTGCCCGCGGAACTCGGCGAACGCTTCAACGCTCACTTCGGCGTCGACATCGTCGATGGCATCGGCTCGACCGAGATGCTCCACATCTACCTGTCGAACCGTCCGGGCGAGGTTCGCTACGGAACGACGGGCTGGCCTGTGCCCGGGTACGAGATCGAACTGCGCGGGGAGGATGGCAAGCCCGTGCCCGATGGCGAGCCCGGCGACCTCTACATCCAGGGCCCCAGCGCCGCCATGATGTATTGGGGCAATCGACAGAAAACGCGAGAAACCTTCCAGGGCACCTGGACCAAGAGCGGCGACAAGTACATCCGCAATGCGGACGGCACCTGCACCTACGCCGGCCGCAGCGACGACATGCTCAAGGTCAGCGGCATCTACGTGAGCCCGTTCGAGGTCGAAGCCACGCTGGTCCAGCACCCGGCGGTGCTGGAGGCAGCCGTCATCGGCATGGAAGACGCGGAAGGACTCACCAAGACCAAGGCGTTCGTGGTGCTGAAACAGGACGCGCAGGTCAGCGAGCAGGATCTCAAAGCGTTCGTGAAGAGCCGGCTGGCGCCGTACAAATACCCGCGCTCCATCGAGTTCGTGGCGGATTTGCCCAAGACAGCCACGGGAAAGATTCAACGATTCCGCCTGCGCGAGCGTGAGCGCGCCGCCAATCCCCTGCATCCGGCATGACGCCAGCATCACAACCAAATATCAAGGAGACCCCATGAAGTTCACTCACATCACCCTCGCCTGCGCACTGGCGCTCAGCGGCACGCTCGCCGGTGCACAGACAACCGGCAAGCTCAAGGTTGGCCTGATGCTGCCCGCCACCGGTACGTTTGCATCGCTTGGCACGGCCATCGAGAACGGTTTCCGGCTGCACATCGCGGAGCAAGGCGGCAAACTCGCCGGTCGCGAGATCGAGTTCTTCAAGGTGGATGACGAGAGTGATCCTTCGAAGGCGGTCGACAACGCCACCAAGCTCGTGAGCCGCGACAAAGTCGATGTGCTCGTGGGCACCGTTCACAGCGGCGTGGCCATGGCCATGGCCAAGGTCGCGAAAGATACGGGAACGATGCTGATCGTGCCCAACGCAGGCGCGGATGCCGTGACCGGTGCAATGTGCGCCCCGCACATTTTCCGCTCGAGCTTCAGCAACTGGCAACCGGGTTACGCCATGGGCGAGGTCATGGCCAAGCGCGGGCACAAGAACGTGGTCACGATCACCTGGAAGTACGCGGCCGGTGACGAGAGCGTTCGCGGTTTCAAGGAAGCCTTCGAGAAGAGTGGCGGCAAGGTCGTGAAGGAACTGGCGCTTCCTTTCCCCAACGTTGAGTTTCAGGCTCTGCTCACCGAAATCGCCGCGGCAAAGCCTGATGCGGTCTACACCTTTTTCGCCGGAGGCGGTGCCGTGAAGTTCGTCAAGGACTACGCAGGTGCGGGCCTCAAAATCAAAATCCCTCTCTACGGCGCGGGCTTCCTGACGGATGGAACACTGGAGGCCCAGGGCGCGGACGCGGACGGCCTGTTCACCACGCTGCACTATGCCGACAGCCTCAACACGCCGCGAGACCAGGCGTTCCGGCTGGCCTATGCCAAGGCGTACAAGTTGCAGCCGGACGTGTACGCAGTACAAGGTTACGACGCGGCCCAGATGCTGAGCGTCGGGCTTGCCGCGGTCAAGGGTGACATCAGCAAGAAGACGGAGTTCGCGGCGGCCCTGCGGAAGGCGAAGATCGACAGCCCACGTGGCCCGTTCACGATCTCCGCCAGCCACAACCCGGTGCAGGACATCTACCTGCGACAGGTCGGCGCCAAGGAGAACAAGTCCACCGGCATCGCCTCGAAGGCGCTGGCGGATCCAGGCCGCGGCTGCCGCATGTAGGCCACCCTCCCCTCGTCATCAAGAGTTGTACCTTGGATCTCGCCACCTTTCTCATTCAGTGCCTGAACTCGGTTCAGTACGGGCTTCTGCTGTTCCTCGTTGCCAGTGGCCTGACGCTGATCTTCGGGATCATGGGCGTCATCAACCTGGCGCACGGCAGCTTCTACATGGTGGGCGCCTACATGGCGTTTGCCCTGGCGCCGATCGTCGCTTCGACGTTCGGCGGAGGCTTCTTCGCGACGCTGCTCGTGGGTACCGTGCTGGCCGCCCTGCTCGGGTACGTGCTGGAGTGGGCTTTCTACAGCTACCTCTACGAGCGCGAGCACCTGCAACAGGTGCTCATGACGTACGGGCTCATCCTGGTGTTTGAGGAGTTCCGCAGCATGCTCGTGGGCGACGACGTGCACGGTGTAAGCCCGCCCGCCATGCTCGCTGGACTGCTGCCATTGGGCGACATGATGTCGTACCCGGTGTACCGGCTCTTCATTTCGGGCGTGTGCATCGCATTGGCGCTCGGCATGTACCTGGTGTTCACCCGTACGCGCCTGGGAATGATGATTCGCGCCGGCAGCACCAACCGCGAGATGGTCCAGAGCCTGGGCGTGGACATCCAGTTCCTCTACCGCATCGTGTTCGCGGCGGGCGTGGCCATCGCGGCATTGGCCGGCATGGTCGCCGCACCCGTGAGCAGCGTCTACCCGGGCATGGGGGGTCAGGTGCTGATCATCTGCTTCGTGGTCGTCGTCATTGGCGGAATCGGTTCGATCCGCGGGGCGCTCTTCGCGGCGCTGCTGATCGGCACGGTCGACACGTTTGGCAAGGTCGTGCTGCCCGCTGCGGCGGGTGTCCTGGTCTATGTGCTGATGGCACTGATCCTTATCTGGAAGCCGCAAGGGCTCTTCAAAGCCGGCTAGGCGCACACCATGAACTTCACAATGAACTCCCGGATCGCGTTCGTGCTGGCGGCTTTCGCCGCTCTGGCAGCGTATCCGCTCGTCGCCGGTGCTTACGGCACGGGCCTGGTGACCAAGATCATGATCTATGCCATTCTCGCCCTCAGCCTCGAGCTGCTGGTGGGAGGCGTGGGCCTGGTGTGCTTCGGCCACGCTGCCTTCTTCGGCATCGGCGCCTACGCCGCGGTGATGCTGTCTCCCGCCGATGGTCCGGGCAATATGCTGTGGCTGATGCTTGCCGCAATGGCCGCGGCAGGAGCGTACGCACTGGCGGTGGGTGCGCTCAGTCTGCGCACGCAAGGCGTGTACTTCATCATGGTCACGCTCGCCTTCGCCCAGATGGCCTACTACGTGGTGCACGACACGCCGCTCGGCGGCGGCACCGACGGGATCTACCTGAACGCGAAGCCCGTGTTCGGGCCGTTCGACCTGGACCAACCGCTCGCCCTGTACTTCGTCACGCTGGCGGTGCTCGCCGTCGTGTTTGCCTTTTTGGCCGTGGTGTCGCGCTCGCGTTTCGGCCGCGCGCTGGCGGGCATCCGCGTCAACGAACAGCGCATGCGCGCAACCGGTTTCTCCACCTATCCGTACAAGCTCGCGGCCTTCACGGTGTCAGGCGCCATCGCGGGCCTCGCGGGCTCGCTCTTCGCGGTCAAGGATGGCTTGGTCAACCCCGAGCTCATGAGCTGGCACATGTCGGGCGCCGTACTCGTGATGATCATCCTGGGCGGGATCGGTCACCTGCGGGGGGCGCTGCTCGGCGCGTTCGGCTACGCGCTGCTCCAGGAGTTGTTCCGCAGCGACGCGGTGTTCGGTGCATTCGCCAAGCATTGGCTGCTGGGCCTGGGTGTGGCCATTATCCTGAGCGTGGCGTTGTTGCCCCGCGGACTGGTGGGTGTTCCCGCACTCGCGCGGTTGCGGCTACGAAGCCGCGGGGAACGAGTGACAGACAAGCCCGCTGTGGTCCGGGAGGCCAACGCATGAGCGCCGAAATTTTGCTGCGCGGACGGGGCATCACCCGCCGCTGGGGCGGCTTGATCGCCGTCAACCAGGTCTCGCTGGAATTGGAGCGGGGCAAGGTCCATGCCGTGATCGGCACCAATGGCGCGGGAAAGTCCACGCTGATCAACATCCTGTCGGGGGAGATTCCGCCCTCCGAAGGCGAAGTTGAATTGCTCGGCCAGGACATCTCGCGCTGGACGCAACCGAGGCGCGCACGGGCGGGGCTCGGTCGCAGCTATCAGCGCAACACGATCTACCCGAGCTTCACCGTCCTCGAAAACTGCCGGCTCGCGGCGCAGGCTCGCGCCCCGCGTCCTTGGCGATTGTGGGAGTCGGCGGTCAAGTGCGAAGTCAGTGCGCCGGCGGCTCGCGACGCGGCTGCCCGCGCGGGCTTGACGGACCTGCTGGAGCGGCCTGCAGGCTCGCTCAGTCACGGCCAGAAGCGGCAACTCGAGATTGCAATGTGCCTGGCCACTTCCCCCCAGGTGCTCCTGTTGGATGAACCCCTGGCGGGCATGGGCCCGGAAGAAACGGAGCGCATGCTGGCCCTGCTCGTCACGCTGAAACGCGACCACGCCATCCTGCTTGTAGAGCACGACATGGACGCCGTGTTTCGCATTGCCGACACGATCACCGTGATGGTCAACGGCTCCGTGATCGCCTCCGACACGCCTGGCGCGGTGCGGGCCAACCTGCAGGTCCAGGCCGCCTACCTGGGAGGGCATTGATCATGCCGCAAGAACTCATCCTCGAAGCACGCGACATCCACGCCTGGTACGGCAGCAGTCATGTGCTGCAGGGCGTGAACCTGCAGATTGCACGGGGCGGGACGTTGGGTCTGCTTGGCCGCAACGGCATGGGCAAGAGCACGCTGATCCGCACGCTGCTGGGCCATGTGAAGGAACGCGAAGGGCAGATCCGCTTCGCTGGCCGCGACGCAAGCAAGTCGCGGCCCCATGAGGTTGCGCGGCTGGGCGTGGCGTATGTGCCTGAGGGGCGAGGCGTGTTCCCAAACCTCAGCGTCAAGGAAAACCTGGTGATGGCCGCGCGCAATGCGCCTGCTATTGCGCGCAGCTGGAGCTTCGGCCGCGTCATGGAAACGTTCCCGCGATTGGGCGAACGACTGGGGAATCTCGGCGGCCAATTGTCCGGCGGCGAGCAGCAGATGCTGTCCATCGGCCGGGCCTTGATGACACAGCCCGACCTCATCATCCTGGACGAAGCCACGGAAGGGCTCGCGCCGCTGATCGTCGCGGACATCTGGCGCGTGATCGAGGAAATCCGGCGGGACGGCATCGCCACGCTGATTGTCGACAGGGACTATCGCAAGGTGCTTGCCAATTGTGATCGTGCCCTTGTGCTGCAGAAGGGACAGGTCGTGCTCGAAGGAAAGGCCGACGCACTGGCGATGCATCCTGAGCTTTCCGGCTTTCTCGGGCTATGAACGCGGCGTCTCCGTGCGCTCATGCACCAGCTTGCAAAGCAGTCCGAGCGTCCCATCGAGCGCCTGGGCGCTGGTGTCGAGCGTGATGTCCGCCCGGCCATAAAACGCGGACCGTGCGTCGAGGATGCGCCTCAGGTCTGCCATCGCCTCGTCGTTGCCTGCCATCGGCCGCGTGTCACCCTGCCCGATCACGCGGCTCATGTGCGCCTCCGGCGCCGCTTGCAACCAAACGGTAGTGCAATGCGACAGCAGGAGGTTGAAGGCCGCCGGATCGGTCACCAACCCACCTGGCGTCGCGAGCACGACTTCAGGATAAATCTGAAGGACATCCTCCAATGCTCGGCGCTCGTACTTGCGGTACGCGCCCGGTCCATAAAGATTGTGGATTTCGGGAATACCGATGCCCGCAATGCGCTGGATTTCGGCACTTAGCTCGATGAACGGAACGTCCAGGTATTCCGCCAACATCTGGCCCAGCGTCGACTTGCCCGCGCCGCGCAACCCGATCAGCGCGATGCGCCGGTTCGCAGAACGCCTGTCACCGCCAGTGCCCAGGGCTTCGCCGACCGCCAACCGTGCCCGGCGCAAGTCTTCTTCGCCACGACCCTGAAGCAACTCGCGGATCAACGCCCATTCTGGCGATGTTGCCGAAACGTCCCCCAGCAATTGGGCGACGGAGCAATCCAGCGCCCGGGCGATCTCATGCAGGATCAGCAGCGAAGGATTGCCGCGCCCCGCTTCCAGATTCACGAGGTAGCGCTCGGACACGGCGGCCGTCTGGGCCAAGGCCCGGCGCGTCAAGCCCCGCTGCGCCCGCAAGGTGCGCAGGCGGTCGCCGAACGCGTCCAGCAGCGGATGCCTTTCCTCGATCGCGTTCGGTGGCGCCGGTTCCGGCGAAGGCCCGCCGGCACTCAACAGGTTTTTGTCCAGGATGAGGTCCCCTCAATGTTCGCTTGGCAATTCTTGCACGACACCAAGATCAAGCATCCACGCACTAAAGAGCACAAGATCATCCGCACAAACCCTCTATACGCACTATTGTGCATTGATGAAAATCAAATTTCAGGCACTAATGTGCGTATTAGGCTTGGTGATTGCATGAACCGTCCTTCCTGTCGGACGCCCCAGACAGCGGCTTTGGAGAACATCGAATGAACATTTCCTGGACCCCTGCCCGAATCCTGCGGCGCGCGGCGCTGCCGGCTGTTGCGGCCAGCGCGATGCTGGTCGGCCTCGCTTCGTGCGGCGGCAGCACACCTGCGGCTTTGCTGGCCTGCGACGACAGCCTCAAGACCGGCTTTCAGCCCGATTCGAACACGTCGGTTCTGCTGGTGAAGGCCTTCAAGAAGGGTGACCCGCTGCTGCTCAGCGGCACCGCGACGGCCTCGACACCGGCTGCGGCAAACGACCTCTGCGTGGTCAAGCTGAACGTCGGGCCCGGCAACCCGGGACCGGCGGGCGCGCCATCCACTTCGCCGGGCATCGGTATCGAGATCTGGCTGCCGAGCCGCGGCAACTGGAACCAGCGCCTCCATGTGCTTGGCGGCGGCGGCTGGGCGGGAGGCATCGAAGGATCGACCACCCAGTTGGCCGGCCTGCCCACGCCCTTCTCGGGACCTACGGCGGCCGCAGTCATCGCCGGCGTGGAAGGTGCCGTCTCGGCGACGACGGACACGGGCCACGCTGTGGGCACCGGCTCCTTTGCCATGAAGCCCGACGGCAGCATCAACACCGCCCTCTGGACCGACTTCTCCTCGCGGGCCATCCACGAGATGGCGGTCAAGACCAAGGCGTTGGCTGCCGCCTACTACGGCTCGGCCCCGAAGTACTCGTACTGGGAAGGCTTCTCCACCGGCGGACGCCAGGGCCTGAAGGAAGCGCAAGCCAACCCGGCCGATTTCGACGGCATCCTGGCGGGTGCGCCCGCGAATAACTGGAGCAAGTTCATCACAGCGGAGCTGTACCCGCAGATCGTGTTCCAGCAAGACCTCGCGGGCGCTCCGCTCACGACGGCCCAGCAGGACCTCGTATCGAACGCGGCCATCAATGCCTGCGACGTCGTCGGCGGGCAGCACTTGGGCTACATCCCCGATCCTGCGTCCTGCCACTACGACGCGACAGCCGATGCAAGCGTCCTCTGCGCGAGCAGTGGCGGCAGCAATTCGACGGCCGCTTGCGTGAGCACCGCACAGGCGCGCGCCATCAACAAGTTCTGGTACGGCATGACTTCCGACGGCAGCGTGCAGTCGCCCGCCGTAGACAACGGCTGGGGCGCCGCCTCTTCGGCAGGCGGGCCGACCGGGGCGCAACGCTGGTATGGCCTGGCGCGCGGCACTTCGCTATACGGCAGCACCTTCGCGGCTTTCGGGCTCAATGGGCTGACCAGCCCGAACGGACCTTTCCCCATCGCGTCCGACATGGTGGCGCTGGAGATGCAGAACCCGGCGATTGCCGCGCCAAACTTCACGAACGCCACCGGCAACGGCACCGATGGCTGGAAGACACTGACCTATGCGCAGTTGTCCAACGCCTTCGATCTTGGCGTCAGCCTGCAATCGTCCTTCGGCCAGATCAATACGGACAGCGCGGACCTGTCGGCCTTCAAGGCCCGCGGCGGCAAGCTGCTTCAGTACCACGGGCTGGCTGACGAACTCATCATGCCGCAGGGCTCCGTCAACTACTACAGCCGCGTGCAGTCGGCGATGGGCGGGCAGGATGCAGTTAGCGGTTTCTACCGGCTGTTCCTCATCCCCGGGTTTGGGCACGGGACGCCGAACGGCACCTCCAACCCGCTCGCGACCCCGCCGATCCCCATGCCCGGGCAGTTGTACGGCGTCCTGACCGACTGGGTGGAAAAGGGCATCGCGCCCGAAACGATCGTATTGCAGTCACTTCCCGGCGCATCCACCCGCTCTGCGCCGGTGTGCGCGTATCCGAAGAAGGCCGCGTTCACGACCGGGAATCCATTCGCCGCGGCTAGCTACACGTGTTCGTGAGACATAAAATGATTCGCACCTCTTTTAACTGCATCGTGCTGGCACTCGCCGTTGGAAGCAGCCATGCTGCCGAACTGGTGGTCGCCCATGTCGGTCCATTCACCGGCCCGCTAAGCGTCAACGGGCTTGCCAACCACGAAGGCGCCTCGGCGTGCATCGGCGAAGTGAACGCTGCCGGCGGCGTGAACGGCAACACGCTGAAGCTCGTGAGCGAGGACGACCAGTACAAGCCCGAAGAAACGGTGCGGCTGCTGCGCGAGGTCGCGCAGCGCGACAAGCCAGTCGCGTTCATCAACCTGCTGGGTTCCGCCAACGTCGGCGCCGTCCTCAAGGACAAGACACTCGACGACATCAAGACCCCTGTGGTTGGCGTCACACCGGGGGCCGATGCGCTGCGCAAACCGGGCAGCCCCTGGCTGTTCCATGTTCACGCCAGCGACACGGCGCAATTGCGACGCATCCTCAACCACCTCGGCACGGTGGGCCTCGCGAACATCGCGGTCGTCTACCAGGACATCCCGTTCGGCCAGGGAGGCCTCAAGTTCGTCGAGGAGGCCGCACCGGCACTCAAGTTGCGGATCGCGGAACGCGTTGCCGTGCCCTCGGCCGCGGATGACCTGGCCGCGCAAGCGGCGCAGCTGCGCGCGTCGAAGGCACAGGCCTACGTGATGATCCTCGCGCCGAACAGCGGCACGTCGCTGGTGCGAGACGTCCGCAAGCTCGGCGACGCGACACCGATCTACGGCATGTCCTATATCCCGGTGAAAGGGATCGTGGACAAGGCCGGCGGCGACAAGGCCGTGGGCATCGGACTGGCGCAGGTGACGCCCAACACATTCTCGTCGTCCAGCGGACTGGTCCGGCGATTTCACACCGCCATGGACAAGCATGCTGCTGCCGGCGTGGCCCACTCTCAACTGCATCTCATCGGATATTTGAGTTGCCGGGTGCTGGTCGAGGGCTTGAAGCAGTCAGGAAGCTCTCCGACGCCCCAAAAGCTCCAGGCTTCACTACGCAAGGTTCGCGCCGATCTGGGTGGTTACGTGGTCGACTTCGCGGGCGGCAACGAAGGCGCAAGGTATGTGGACATCGGCGTTGTCGACCGCGATGGCCGGCTGATGTATTGACCAAGGCTGGAGACACCATGACGAATTTTTCTTCTCGCGCACTCCCCCGCGCCGGCTTGGCGCTCCTTGCCTTGTCCTTGTCGGCGTGCACCACGATCCCGAACGCCGACCGGCTCGCAACGTCCTGCGCGAGCCTCACCCGCCATGTCATCGCCCCTGGTGCGATCGGATTGCCCAGCGGCAAGGCCTCGGTCACTTCGGCTGTTCTCACGACCGCATCCGCTGCTACGGTCAATAACGGGACGTACGTGCCGGCCCTTCCGCAGTTCTGCAAGGTCAACGGCACGATCGCATCGCGCGACCCTGCGGCCCAGGCCATCAACTTTCAGCTGAATCTTCCGATCTCCTGGAACGGCAAGGCGTTGCAGTACGGTGGCGGGGGCTTCAACGGGGTGCTGATCACGGGGTTGACGCCCCTGCGGGACGCGGCACCGGACGATCCGCTCCCCATCGCGCGGGGCTACGCGACCTTTGGCCAGGATTCCGGCCACCAGGCCGCTGCATTCCCACCCGGGGAGCCCGGCGCCTTCGCGCTGAACGAGGAAATGCTCGAGAACTTCGCTTTCGCCTCCTACAAGAAGGTGAAGGACGTGGCCGTGGACATCATGCGCACGTACTACGAACGCCAACCGCAGCGCATGTATTACTTCGGCATTTCCGAAGGTGGCCGCGAAGGGCTGACGATGGCACAGCGATTTCCTGCAGACTACGACGGGATCGTGAGCATTGTCCCCGTGATCAACTGGACCGGCCTGTTCCATGCCTTCATACGAAACCAGATACCGCAGCACGACGACTGGCTGCAAGCCGGAAAGGCCTCGCTCATTGCAAAGGCTACCTCCGACACGTGCGACGCGCTCGACGGGCTCGCTGATGGCGTTGTAAACAACTACATGGGCTGCCAGACCCGCGTGGACCTGCAACCCTTGCGTTGCCCCGGTGGTCGCGATGCAGGCTTGCACTGCCTCTCGGACGCCGAGCTGCGCCTCCTGCGCGACATCCATTCGCCCTATGTGTTCCCCTTCCCCATCGCCAACGGCCTCACCACGTATCCGCAATGGCTGTACGGGCACGAAGACAGCCTTGACGGCCCCTCTGCCGTCAGCCTGGTTCGTTGGGTCTCCGGCGCAGCGGCACCCGCCACGCCGCCCGACGCTTCGCGCAACTCCACCCAATGGATCTACGGAAGCAACTGGATCCGCTACGCCATTGCCCGTGACAAGGACTATGACGTTCGCCGCTATCGCCCCGAGAATTTCCGCGCGCAGGTGCAGAAGACGTCGGCGCTGATGGATTCCACCAACCCGGACCTCTCGGCGTTCTTCGCGCGCGGCGGCAAACTGATCCTGCGCGAGAACGCCGCGGATCGCGCACAGAGCCCTCTCATGGGAATCCAGTACCACGATGCGCTCGTCGCGCGCTTGGGCGCCGCAGCGGTCGAGAGGTCGGTGCGGCTCTACGTTTCACCTGGTTCGACGCATACCGGCAACTCTCGCGCGGTTGCAGCCGGGCCGGAGGTGCCGACGATGGTGGACCTGCTGGACCCATTGGACCGCTGGGTGAACAGTGGCGCCGCACCCGCGAGTGCCTTGGTACAGGTGATCAAGGGACCCCTCCCGCCGTTTGCCGTGCAGGCCACGCGCCCCATGTGCCGTTATCCCGCGTATCCCCACTACGTGAGAGGTGACCGCATGCAGGCGTCCAGTTACGAGTGCCGTCACTTCTGAGTTCGGCAACTCAATGGAGCGGCCGCCAAGAAGCCTTCCTGGATCACCAGTCTTGCACCGATCCGTCGAGGCCGACGGGCGTCCTGGATTTCGCGACGTCGGTAAGCCCGAGCCTGAGCACCATCCGAGTGGACTTCAAGCGCATCGGCACGCTGGCCGCACGCTGCATCGCTGACCGGGTGGCCGGACGCGACGACGCCGATCCGATGGTGGACGTGGGCTTCACCATCGTCGAGCGAGAAAGCGCGTGAGCCTCGCTCGGCCGCCTGATCGCGCTCGCACCGCGCCCTGGATTGGCGCCGAAGTGCGAGGAACCAGCAAACACCGTGCCAAAAAGAGCGGCGCTCTAGAAGCTGTGCCGAATCCCGAGGTCGAAGCCATTCGACGCGCCGTTCGGAGCCGTCGCAGCTCCATTGAGTGCGTGGGCGAATCCGCCCTCGTTGCGTACGCGCGCGAACGTCGTGTAAAGGACGCTGCGCTTGGAGAGGTTGTAGTGGTAGCCCAGTGAGATCTTCTTCGCTGCCGGGTTGTTCACTGCGCTGGTGCGATGATGAGAATAGGCGGCCCTGATTTCGCTTGCGCCGATAGGCACCCAGGCCCCGAGGGAGTATCCCTTGGCTGCGATCGCACCGTTGCGGTCGCTGTTGTAGGTTGCGGTCGCCTTGACGACCCCGAAGTTGTACGTCACGTTAGCGTTGTTTTGCTTCACGTCGCCGGCAGCATATTTGGTTCGCGAGAGCGCAAGCGCTGCTTGTAGCGGCCCGTTTTCGTAGGACAGGCGGATGCCGTCGCCGGTGCCGTCGCTGGACGTGGCAGCCCCGCTCGAGTTCTCTCCGAAGTAGTGCATCGCGTGGACAGCAAAACCGCCGAGTCTTGGGCTGAAATATGCGATGCTGTTCGACGCTCGCGTGTTGGTCACGCCTGTAATTATTGCGGTGTAGTTAACCACGGAACCTACGCCGACATTGCCGAATGGGTCGCCTGCGGCGAGGTTCAGGTACTGTGGCGTCAAGTCGCGACCCATCCGGAATTCGCCCCAAGCTCCGCCGAGCGAAATGGTCGACCGCCGATTGAACGTCAGGCCCTGCCCCCCACCAGCCGAAGCAGGTGTACCCGAGGCTTGATTGTTCGAACTGGTCGGCTGACCCGAGCCATCATCGGGATTCAATCCGGCCTCCAGCCAGAATCCCGCTGACATGCCACCGCCGAGATCTTCGACACCACGGAAGCCAAGCCGGTTTGAGCTATAGCCGCCGCGAAGCAGCTGTGTGCGGTCTGAGACGGATCCGGTGCCGTGTGCGAGCGTGACGTCCACGATGCCAAACATCGTGACGGACGACTGGGCGCATGCTGCACCGGCAAGTCCCAATGCGGATACCAGCACTAGCGTTTTCTTCATTTTTTGACTCCGTTATAGAAGGGTGTAATTGCGCTGAATGTCAGCCCTTCAAGGCTACGATTCAGCGCTAGCCATGCCATGCGGGTTACTCTGATCGTTGAGAAAATTCACACCCTCGGGCTCGCGCGCAATCATTGCAATTTGCCTGCTCAAGTTTTCCACTTGATGGAGGATTTCTCTTCCATGCTGGACGAAAAGCTCGCCCAGGTCCGTCGTGTGGAGTCCCCGGTGGTCTCGAGTGAACAGGCGGCCGCCGAGCGTTTCCTCCAGCGCACTCAGGCGATAGCTGCTGGTAGACCGTGTGCAGTGCACGAGTTTCGATGCAGCCGAAACGGAACCGTGCTCGGCACACAGTACAGCGAGCCGAATCGATACGAGATCGAGCCTTGCAAGGTTGATGTCCATCGCTCTTGCGTCGAAAGACGTGCAGCGCGTGGCAGTGGGCCAGTGTCAATCGCGCGGCGGAATGGCCAGGTAGCGGCGTGAGATCTTCCCTGCGTCGAGCGCGGCCTGGACGGCGGCGGCTGCACGCTGCTTCTGCGCTGCAACCTGTTCGTGATCGCGGTGGAGCAGTGCACCTTCACGCAGCAGCGCCTGCTGCAAGAGGCCGACCTCGAGTGCGCGGGGCTGGACGCGATGAGTGGCAGCCAGCGCTGCCGCGGCGCCTGCTGCATGGCCGATCGCCATCACGCCTCCTTGTGTCCGGAATGAAGCGTGCGCTTCATGACTGGCCGAAATTGCCCGTCCCGCGACCAGAAGGCCGTCAACGCTCTCTGGCACAAGGCAGCGGTAGGGGATGTCATAGGCGTCCTCGAGGTCGCGCCAGACGCCGCCGTCTTGTTTCGCCCCGGCCTTTGGCTGGGGATTGTGAATGTCTACGGGAAAGTAGCCGCGCGCAATGACGTCGTCGAACTTTCGTCCTTCGACCACGTCGCTCTCGGTGAGCACGTATTCGCCAACGACGTGCCGTGTTTCGCGCACGCCGACCTGAATGCCGGTGTCGGACAGCCACGCATCTTTGAAGCACTCAATCTTCGTCACGAGAAAATTCGACAGTGACATCACTTGTCTGCGACCTTCGACTTCCGCCCGCGTCAGGTCCGATGCTTTCGTCCCGTCGATTCCGGCGACCCGAGTGGAGTTGAAATGCACCACGCCTTGATGCACAGTCGTCCAGAACAGGACGGAATCGCGGCCAAGTGACAGTTCACCCGCCTCGTGCGCCTGCCGCACCGCGCTAACAAAGCCCTGCCCGCAGAAATGCCTGGATTCCAGCCGTGGCGAGAAACTGCGCATTGGCACGATTTCAGAGGTGCGCCAGAAATCTTCAGGATGCGAGTCCATGTAGGACTTGAGTGCGGCTGTGTCGACTCCAGCCATCTCGAACATGAGTGTCACCGGCTGCAGCACGCCGTCCGGCTCGCGGCCGAGTACATGCCTCGCGCCTGCCGCCTTGGCAACGTCGCCGTCGCCCGATGCGTCCACCACCACCTTTGCGCGCAGGGAAGTACGCCCCGACTTGTTGGTCACGACGATGCCCCGCACCGCGCCGTCTTCCACGATCACGTCATCGACGAACGTGTGCAGCAGAACCTCGGCGCCAGCCTCGCGCACCATTTGCAACGCCACCCATTTGTAGAGTTGCCGGTCGTAAAAGCATACGTAACTGCCATGTCCTCGCGGATCGGTGGCTTTGGCATGCCCGGTGCTGCCGCCTTCATCGACCATGCGGTCGATGAACTGCTGTGGGATCCCCGCGATCACTTGCTCGTCCCCGAAGTGAAAAGGCGAGATCGGCCCTATACAAGCGCTGGTGGGCATTCCTCCTAGGAATCCGTATCGCTCTACCAGAAGGGTCCGCGCGCCCAAGCGCGCCGAGGCCGTGGCGGCGATGAAGCCGGAAGGGCCACCACCCACCACGATGACATCGAATTCAAGTTCGCTGCTAGCCATGCTCATTCCGCGGAGATGTTTGCGGTCTTGATCAGAGTACTCCAGCGGCGCGTCTCCGATGCGATGAATGCATCGAATTCGTTCGCGGTGCTGCCCACTGGATCCAGGCCGAGCTCGGCGAAACGCGTCCTCACTTCCGGCCGCTTCGTCAATGTAACGATGTCCTTGTTGAGCTTGGTCACCTCGTCGGGGGCAGTTCCCGAGCGCACGAGCAACCCTACCCACGACCCCGCATCGAATCCAGCCAGCCCAGCTTCTGCGACCGTGGGCAGCTCCGGCATCAACGAGGATCGCGCGGAGCCGCCGACAGCCAGCGCCCGAACGCGACCGCTGCGAATGTGGGGCTGGATCGCCGGGATGGTGTCGAACATCATTGAAACCTGTCCGGCCAGCAGATCCGGATGGGCCGCGCTGCTGCCCTTGTAAGGAACGTGCAGGACGTTGACGCCCGCGAGCGACTTGAACATTTCCGCCGCCATGTGCTGCACCGTACCAGGCCCGGCAGATGCATAGCTCAGCTTGCCTGGATTGGCCTTCGCGAACTGGATCAGCTCCGCCACAGTCTTGACCGGCACCGACGAACTCACCACGAGAACGATAGGAGATTTGGCCACGAGCGTCACAGCGGAAAAATCCTTGACGCTGTCATAGGGCATCTTCTTTTGAAATGCGGCGTTCAACGGATGCGTGAGGGTCATCACCAGCAGGGTATGACCGTCCGCTGGCGCCTTGGCGACTGAATCCGTACCGATCACGGTGGCCGCTCCGGGACGGTTCTCCACCAATACCGGTTGCCCCCAGGTTTGGGCCAGCTTGTCAGAAAACAGCCTGGCGATGATGTCCGACGCTCCCCCGGGCGGGTTGGGAACGACGAACCGCACGGGCCGTGCTGGAAAGGCGTTCGCCATTGCGGCTAGCGGGGCGATGGCCGCGGCGATCAGCATGGAACGCCTCGTGGCGGAAAGAAATTGCATCATGTCTCCTGGGCTTCAGTGCCGCGAATTATGATGAGCGCCATCCCTACAATCCAATGAAAAAGCGAACTGCCTTCATAACCTTTCTGGAATGATCACTTGTGGCCACGATCGATCGCGTCTTCCGCTCTAACCTCAAGCTCAAACATCTGCAGCTGCTGGTTGCGCTCGACGAATTCCGCCATCTTGGCCGGGTCGCTGAATTCCTGTCCGTCACACAACCGGCTGTATCCAAGACACTGGCGGAAATTGAGCGGATGTTTGGTCTCGCCCTCTTCACTCGCTCGACGCGCGGAACCGAGCCCACGGCGTACGGCCAGACGGTAGTGCGGTTCGCCCGTTCCGTGATTGCCGACTACGCACGCACATGCGAAGAGATTGCGGCCGTGACCAGTGGCTCGGCGGGACACATCAATGTCGGTGCGATGGTCGTTGCCATGCCAGGTCTGCTGGCCCGCGCGGTTGAGTTGCTGAAGAGCGAATCTGCTCGGACCACTGTTTTTGTAGAAGAGGGGGACCTGACCCGGTTGCTCCCCCGCTTGCGGGTGGGTGAACTCGATTTGATAGTAGGCCGTCTCGAGCCCGGATATGCATCGCCCGATTTGCAGACTGAGCCGCTGTACGACGAGGCCATGACAATCGTTGCGCATCCCGACCATCCGCTTTGCACGGTCAGCCGGCCGAGCTGGAGCGACCTCGCCAAGGTGCCCTGGGTAGTCCCCCCGTCCTGGGCCTCCTCAAGGATCAAGTTGAACCAGATGTTTTACAAACACAAGCTGCATCCGCCGGTCGACGTGATCGAGACGGCCTCGTTCCTGGCCACGATGATTTTCGTGCGTGAGCGGCGGGCACTCGGCTTTCTCGCGCACGGCGTAGCGCGGCATTGCGAGCGGGACAATCTGCTGCGAGTGCTGCCTGTCAAGGTGCCTATCGAACTGCCGTCGGTGGGGCTGATCTCGGTGGCCGGTGCAATCCGCACGCCGAGTACCGAGCAATTCGTCAAGTGCCTGCGGCAGGCCGCCAGCTGATCGGAGGCGGGGCCACATTCCTTTCCGGTTATGAAGCCTGTCCTCAATTTCAATTGATCGCAATGGAGGGGCCTCCTAGACTCCGCTTACTCAGTACACGGACCTCTCGCGATGCCTTCCCCCACCGTTCTCGTTACATCACAGCACCTTGTCCCGGAGGCCCAGCAGATTCTGCACGCCGCAGGCGCAAGCATCGAATACATGGACGACCCCGTGGACGAACCGGCGCTCGTCGAGCGTCTTTCACGAGGGCCTGTCGACGCCATCGTGCTGCGCGGATCCAGACCAATTACTGCGCGCGTGCTGGCGGCGGCGCAGGGCCTGAAGATCATCGCTAAAAATGGGGCGGGGGTAGACAGCATCGACCTCCGGGAGGCCGCCCGGCGCAACGTCTGCGTTGCGGTTGCTCCCGGCGCGAACGCCGCGGCCGTGGCTGAACATGCGATCGCGATGATGATGTCCCTGGCACGCGATCTCTCCGGCCTCGATCGAAAAATCCGTCGTGGGGGTTGGGAAGGCACAGGCTACCAAGGACGAGACTTCAGGGCATCCGTTGTAGGCATCCTGGGGTTCGGCAGCATCGGCCGATGCGCGGCACAACTGGCGAATGCCTTGGGCGCGCATGTGGTCGTTTTCGACCCTTCCGGGCAACCGGACACGTTCGAGGTCGAAACCGACTTCGACAAATTCCTGGCGCGCGTGGACATTCTGAGCCTGCATTGCCCTTTGACCGACGAAACGCGCGGGCTGATCGGGGGCCGTGAGCTTGGACTGATGAAGCCTGGTTCCCTCATCGTCAATACGGCGCGAGGAGCCGTCATCGATGAACAGGCCCTCATCGATGCGCTGCGCAGCGGCCACTTGGCCGGAGCGGGTCTCGATACCTTCGAGGTAGAGCCTATCGTGTCAGAGAACCCGTTGCTCGGCATGGACAACGTCATCATGACGCCTCACATTGCTGGCGTTACTCGCCGGGCGGCTCTGGAGGTCGCGACTACGACCGCGCGCAATGTCGTCGACTTCTTGCAAGGGCGCGCCCTGCCCGCACACCACATTGTGCGTTTGGCGGAGACGACGGCATGACGATCGCGCTTTCTCCACTGATACGGCTGCACGCCAACGACAACGTCCTGGTGGCCAGGTCGCCCCTGGCCCTTGGCCAGGACCTACCGGAATTCGGCGTGCGCGTGCGCGCGCAGGTGCCGGCCGGCCACAAGATCGCGGCCAGCCGCATCGCGCAGGGCGAGCAGGTGCGCAAGTACAACGCCGTGATCGGCGTGGCAGCGCGCGACATTGAGGCGGGCGAATACGTCCATACGCACAATTTGGCGCTGGTCGAGTTCGACCGCGACCCAGCCTTTGGCCAGGACGTCAAGCCCATCGACTACGTGCCCGACGCGCAGCGTGCTCGCTTCATGGGCTTCGTGCGCGAGGACGGCCGCGTGGGCACGCGCA
Source organism: Ramlibacter sp. WS9 (assembly GCF_003797765.1). Classification (GTDB taxonomy): domain Bacteria; phylum Pseudomonadota; class Gammaproteobacteria; order Burkholderiales; family Burkholderiaceae_C; genus Ramlibacter. The sequence goes on from NZ_RKMB01000011.1 coordinate 135,664, forward strand.
ACTTCATCGGCATCCTGTCGTCGGTCAACTGCTCGGCCACCGTCATCAAAAACATCGCCGCGTATTTCACGCCCGAGCGGATGGCAGCCTACCCCAATGTCGACGGCGTGGCCGCGTTTGCGCAAACCAGCGGCTGCGGCATGTCTTCGCCCAGCGAGCACTTCGACGTGCTGCGCCGCACCCTGGCCGGCTATGCCCGCCACCCCAACCTGGCGGGCGTGCTGATCGTCGGCCTGGGGTGCGAGCGAAACCAGGTGGCAAGCCTGGTCGAGTCGCAGGGTCTGGAAGCCGGGCGGCTGATGCGCACGATGGTGATGCAGGAGGTTGGCGGCACACGCGTGACCATCGAAGCTGGCATCAAGGCCATCGAGGAAATGCTGCCGATTGCCAACGGCTACCTGCGCCAGAGCGTGCCAGCCAGCCACATCAAGGTCGGGCTGGAGTGCGGCGGCTCGGACGGGTTCTCCGGAATTACAGCCAACCCCGCCTTGGGCGCGGCGATGGACATCCTGGTGCGTCATGGCGGCACCGCCATCCTGTCGGAGACGCCCGAGATCCACGGCGTGGAGTACATGCTGACCCGCCGCGCGGTGACGCCTGCGGTCGGACAGAAGCTGCTGGACCGGCTGGCCTGGTGGGAAAACTACACACGCGGCCACAACGGCCAATTCAACGGCGTGGTCGGACCGGGCAACCAGGCCGGCGGCCTCGCGAACATCTTCGAGAAGTCACTCGGCTCGGCCATGAAGGGCGGGACGACACCGCTGCAGGCGGTATACGAGTACGCAGAGCCGATCGAGCAAGCCGGCTTCGTGTTTATGGACTCGCCAGGCTATGACCCCGTAGCGTCGACCGGCCAGATCGCCAGCGGCGCCAACCTGATCTGCTTTACCACTGGACGTGGCTCGATGTTCGGCTCCAAACCGGCGCCGACCATCAAGCTGGCCAGCAACACGACGATGTTCCGCAAGCTCGAGGAAGACATGGACGTCAACTGCGGCGCCATCCTCGATGGGGAGGTGGACGTGCCGCAGATGGGCCAGCGCATCTTCGAAGCGATCCTGCGGCACGCCTCGGGCGAGCCGACCAAGAGCGAGGCCCTCGGTCTGGGCGACCACGAGTTCGTGCCGTGGCACCTGGGCATCGTGAGCTAGTGCGCAGCCCACCAACCACTTCGAATCCATGCTTGAAACTTTGACCCACCCCGACCTCCTGCGCACCCAGAACTTCATTGCCGGCCGCTGGCAGGCGGCCCAAGGCGACGCACTGCTGGACGTCATCGATCCGGCCACACTCGAGACCGTGGCGCGCGTAGCCGACAGCGGCGCCGCCGACGCCCAGGCCGCGGCAGACGCCGCGCACGAAGCCTTTGCCGCGTGGCGCGGACGCAGCGGGCGCGAGCGCGCGCAACTGCTCAAGCGCTGGCATGCGCTCATCCTCGAGCACCGGGAAGACCTTGCACGCATCATCTCTTGCGAACAAGGCAAGCCCCTGGCCGAAGCACGCGGCGAAGTGCTCTACGGCGCTTCGTACGTGGAGTGGTTCGCCGAGGAAGCCACGCGCACGCACGGCGACATCATTCCGGAGCCGGCGCGTGGCAAAAAGCTGATGGCGGTGAAGGAGCCGGTCGGCGTGGTCGCGGCGATCACACCCTGGAACTTCCCCCTGGCCATGATCGCCCGCAAGCTTGCGCCGGCTTTGGCTGCGGGCTGCACCGTGGTCGCCAAGCCCGCGGAGGACACGCCGCTCACAGCCGCCGCGCTGGTGAAACTGGCCGAGGACGCCGGTTTTCCCGCCGGGACAATCAATCTGGTGTGCGCATCGCGCGAGCGCACGCCCGAGGTGGTGGACACCTGGCTGGCCGATCCGCGAGTTCGCAAAATTACCTTCACCGGCTCCACGCCGGTAGGCAAACACTTGGCGCGCGAGTCCGCCGGCACGCTGAAGAAACTGTCGTTGGAGCTGGGCGGCAACGCGCCGTTCATCGTATTCGACGACGCCGACCTGGACGCAGCGGTCGAGGGGCTGATGGTGTCCAAGTTCCGCAATGGCGGGCAGACCTGCGTCTGCCCGAACCGGGTTTTCGTCCAGGCCGCCGTGCACGACAGTTTCCTGGACAAATTGGCGACGCGCGTGGCCGCCTTGCAAGTGGGCCCGGCCAGCGCTGAAACGTCGCAGATCGGCCCGATGATCAACCAGCGTGCCGTCGACAAGATCGAGCGGCATGTGGGCGACGCGCTGGAGCGCGGCGCCCACGTCGTAGTCGGCGGCCGCCGCGTGCCTGCTGCCGAGACAGGCACGCCGGGTCACTACTACGCGCCCACGGTTCTGGCGGGCGCCGACGCGACGATGGCTCTGGCACAGGAGGAAACGTTCGGTCCGGTCGTGCCGGTGTTCCGCTTCGAGACCGAAGACGAGGCAGTCGCCTTGGCCAATGACACACCGTTCGGACTGGCCGCATATTTCTACACACGCGACGCAGCGCGTATCTGGCGCGTCGCCGACCGCCTGGAAACCGGCATCGTCGGCATCAACGAAGGTGCACTTGCCGCGGAGGCCGCGCCTTTTGGCGGCGTCAAGGAATCCGGCTATGGCCGCGAAGGCTCGCGCCATGGCCTGGAGGACTACATGCACGTCAAATACCTGTGCCAGGGAGGCCTGCGATGAGCGGTGGCAATACGTTCAAGGCCGCATTGGCGTCGCGCCGTCCGCAGATCGGGCTGTGGCTGTCGATGGCCGACCCTTACCTGGCCGAGGTCAGCGCGACGGCCGGTTTCGACTGGCTGCTGATCGACGGCGAACACGCGCCCAATGACCTGCGCACAACCCTCGGCGCATTGCAGGCCGTCGCGCCGCACCGCGCGCACCCCGTGCTGCGCCTGATCGCCGGCGAAGTACATCTCATCAAGCAGATGCTGGACATCGGCGCGCAGACCTTGCTGGTGCCGATGGTGGACACGCCCGAGCAGGCTCGCGTGCTGGTGCAGGCCACGCGCTATCCGCCTCAGGGAATCCGCGGCGTGGGCAGCGCGGTAGGCCGCGCGTCGCGCTGGAGCGCCCGCGCCGACTACCTCGACGTCGCCGACGACGAAGTCTGCCTGCTGGTGCAGGCCGAAACCGTGACCGCCTTGGGCAACCTTGAGGCGATCTGCGCCGTGGATGGCGTCGATGGTGTGTTTATTGGCCCGGCCGATCTCGCCGCCTCGATGGGCCATCGCGGGAAGCCAGGCCATCCGGACGTGCAAGCCGCAATTGAGCGCGCGATGGCGACAATCGTGGCTTCTGGCAAGGCGGCCGGCACTCTGACCTCTGACCCAAAGCTTGCGCGCCGCTACCTCGAACTGGGCTGCACCTTCGTGGCCACGGGCGTGGACGTGCTGCTGTTTGCCAATGCCGCGCGCAAGCTGGCGGCCGACTTCGACCGGGGGGCCGGCGCGCCGGTCGGACGCTCCGCTGCCTACTGATTGCACGACATGCACACACTATCCCCCGACCGTGTCGTAGTCGCACTCGCCGACATCGTGGGCTCACGCGCATGCCTGGCTAGCGGCCCCGACACCGCTGCCTTCACCACCGATTATCGCGGCATCCACCACGGCAAGGCCGCCGCCGTGGTGTTGCCTGCCAACACGAGGGAGCTCAGCCGCGTCATGGCCTGGTGCCACGCGCATGATGTACCAGTCGTGCCGCAGGGCGGCAACACGTCGCTCATGGGCGGTGCCGTGCCGGATGCCAGCGGCCAGGCCGTGGTGGTGAATCTCCGGCGCATGAACCAGGTGCTGGAAGTCGATGCGACGAACGACACCATGACGGTTCAGGCCGGCGTCACGCTTAGCGCTGCGCGTTCCGCGGCCGAAGCGGCAGGCCGGCTCTTTCCGCTGCGCATCGGCTCCGAGGGTTCCTGCCAGATCGGCGGCAATCTCTCCACCAACGCGGGTGGCACGGCCGTGCTGCGTTACGGCAACATGCGCGACCTTGTTCTCGGCTTGGAAGCGGTACTGCCCGATGGCCGCATCTACTCGGGTCTGCGCGGCCTGCGCAAAGACAACACCGGCTACGACCTCAAGCAATTGTTCGTTGGCTCTGAAGGCACACTGGGCATCATCACCGCCGCCGTGCTGAAGTTGATGCCGCTCCCCCGCTCGTCCGCTGTCGCCTTTGTAGCGGTAGCCAGCCCGGCAGCCGCCGTGGCGCTGCTGGGCGAGGCAAAAAAGATGGCCGGCCAGTCGCTCACCGCGTTCGAGTTGGTCTCGCGCCCGGCGCTGGAGCTCGTGCTCGCGTACCTGGGTGACGCCAGCTCGCCGCTTGAGGACTCGCATGAGTGGATGGTGCTGATCGAGCTGACGTCAGGCGTTGACGCCGAGGCACTCGATCAGACCCTGATGCAGGTGCTGGAAGCAGGCCTGGAGGCGGGTCTGGTGCTCGACGCCGCCGTGGCCGCGAGCGGCGCTGACGCGCAGGCATTCTGGCGCATCCGAGAAGAGATCTCGGACGCGCAAACCCGCACCGGTGGCAGTATCAAGTGCGACGTGTCTGTCCCGCTGTCGCGCATCGCGCCCTTCATCGAGCACGCCACGGCTGCCGTGCTGGCGCTCCAGCCTCGCGCGCGAATGGTCATCTACGGGCACATGGGAGACGGCAACGTGCACTTCAACCCGCTGCGGCCAGCCGACTGTACCGCGCCGGCTTTTCTGTCGGCCTGCTACGAGCCGGTGTCGCATGCGGTGGACTCGCTAGCTCACGCCGCCGGCGGTTCAATCTCGGCGGAGCACGGAATCGGAGTGGCCAAGCGCGATGACCTGACGCTCTATAAGTCGCCGGTGGAGCTGGCACTGATGTGGCAGATCAAAAGGGCTTTGGATCCCAAGAATCTGCTCAACCCCGCGAAGCTTCTGCTCGATGCTCCCAGCGTCGATGCTTTCGACTCTTGATCGACGGGTCGACGAGGGACCTTGAAGCGGCCTTCGGAGCCACGAAACGCGCTCCTAAGCATGCTATCTCGTTGATGTGACCGCTTGCGTTGATTATTCGCCTAGGTACGCCGCGCGCACTTTCGGGTCGCTGAGCATCTGCTTGGCGTCGCCAGACATCGGCGACGGCGGACTGTTGCGATCAATGTGACACCTGCCGCAGAAGCCACGCCGCATGGCCGGCCAAGCGATGTTTGGGCGTCATCGCTCGACAGTGTTGAGGCGCTGCACACGGCGCTTCTCGCCTCTCTCACGCCGGGCTTGGCGTACGTCGGTCGCCCCGGCCTTGAGAAGCGCCTTCTTGGGATGCGGACACAGCGGCCTGCTGCGCGAGGCGGACCAGTTGGCGGGTTGGTCCAGGTTGTCAGGCGCGATCCCCTTCTCAACCCAGTTGACTACCGCGCTCAGCGCGAGTTGATCTGCGACCAAAGGGTTCACTCCACCGAGATGACCACGGCGGCACCCATGTCGCCTGCGGCACAGCCGGTGAACAGGCCTACGCCACCGCCGGCGAGCGTCAGCGAGTGCGCCAATTCAGCGATGGCGCGCATTCCGGTGGGCGCTTGGGGGTGCCCGTAGATCAGGCTGCAGCCGAGCGGGTTCATGCGTTCCAGCGGGAAACCAGTCTCGCGGTGCAGCCAGAGATCGTTGACCGCAAAAGGGTTGTGCGTGGTGATGGTCTTGATCTGGTCGATCGACTTGTCGGCCAGCGCCAGGGCACGAGTCGCCGCGATCGCCGGTGCCTTGGGCATGCGGCCCTTCTCGGCGCGGGCAAAGGCGGCGGACAGCAGCCGGACCACGGGTTGTCCGCCGGCCAAGCCGCGAGCCGTGTCGCGATCGGTCACCACGGCGCCTGCCGAACCGTCGGCGGGATGGGTCTGCGTTCCCGGCGTGACCACAGCGTCCGGCTTCGACGGTTTCAGCTTCGCCAAGCCTTCCGCGCTGTATTCGCTGATGCCTTCGTCAGCGTCGAGAACGACGCGCGACTTCCGGCTCTCGATCACGATCGGGCGGAAGTAGCGCCGCTGCAGTGCGCGGTCTTCCCGCAGCGCATCACAGTATTGGTGGAAGCGCAGCAAAGTCAGTTCGTCGCATTGCTGCCGGGTGAAACCGCCGTCGGCCGCAGTGCATTCAGCCGTGTACAGCATCGATTCGGACGTCCAGGGATCGGCGGCGAACGACTCCAGCACCCAGTGCTCCGCCACCGGGCTGCCGCCCATGGAAGCGCTGCGCGGGTAGACCATCAGCGGTCCGTTGCTGGTGCGATCCGAGGTGACTACCAACTGGGTACGGCCGCCGCCCAGCGCCGATGACGCGGCGGCGCTGGCAAGGCACGCCACCGCGGTGGCGCAGGCCTGCGCGATCATGGGTCCGCCGACGCTGGTCATGCCAAGCGTCGCGGCGATCAGCGGCGGCGCGTAGAAACTGCGCTGCTGTGGGATGGTGCCGCCGAAGACGAGTTGGTCCGCTTCGGCCACGTCGAAGTCGGCGTGGGCCAGCGCGTCGCGCGTGACCTGCACGGCCATGTCGATGGCGGAGATGTCGGCGGCCGAGCCTTGCCATCGAATGAACGGAGAGGACCAAAGAAGTGGCAGCGGGATATAGGCGTTGTCGAAGCGCATGGGAATATGACTCTCAGGAATCGGCGGTGAAGCCGACGCGCTTGACCAGGGGTCCCCAGCGGCGCAGTTCCGCCTCTTGCGACTTCGCCATCTCCTCCGGAGTTGACGCATGAGCAATCAGGCCGACCACCGCCAGGCTGTCGATGACGGCGCGGTCGTTCACCGCTGCATTGATCGCGGCGTTGGCTGCAGATACGACGGCCGCCGGAGTTCGTGCCGGCGCATAGAAGCCGAACCATTCCTCGGTGGTGAGTTCCGGAAAGCCCTGTTCAGCGAAAGTGGAAACCTCCGGCGAAAACGGTGAGCGTTGGCGGCCCGAAGTGGCCAACAGGCGCAGCTTGCCCGCCTTGTGATTGGCAAGGAAGTCGCCGCTGGGTGTGGACATGGAAGCGATCTGTCCACCGACCACGTCGGTAACCCCAGGCACCGAGCCGCGATACGGGATGTGCTTCATGTCGACGCCGTTCAAGAGTCCCAGCAGCGCGCCGATGAAGTGCGGCGTGGAACCGGCCGCCGGCGAGCCGTAGCTGGCGTCCTTCGGGTTGGCCTTGGCCCAGGCAAGAAAATCGCGCAGCGTTTTCACGCTCGCCGGCACCAGCGGCCCGACGGCGAAGCCGTGGTGCATCACGGCGCCGATGGACACGGGCACGAAGTCCTTCTGCGCGTCGTAACTGAGCTTGCCGTACACGTGCGGGTAGATGGACGTGCAGGAAAACGGCGACAGCGCCAGCACGCTGCCGTCGCTCGGCGCCGCCTTCAGCACCTCCAGCGCGATGCGGCCGCCGGCGCCCGGCCGGTTCTCCACGACTGCCGGATTGCGCGTGTATGCCGACCCAGCCAGTTTTTCGCCCACACGCCGCGCGACGCTGTCGCCCGCGCTGCCCGGCGGGAAGCCGTAGTAAATCTTCACCTGGTCGATCGCCTGCGCGCGCGCGGCGAGCGGCGCGAGTGCCGCAAGGGCGGCACCGCTGCCCAATGTCTGGATGAAATGGCGACGAGTGGTCATGGGATCTGTGAAGAAGAAGGTTGAAGTTGAGGGCAGTGGCACTGCCAGCGGATATTCCATACACATACACAGGTGTATGGACGAATCATAGGAGTGAGCCAAAGAACTGTGCTCGGGGTTTACCCCAGCACTGCGCGCGAGGGGCCGCAAGCGCGCGCCAGCCGCAGGAGGGGCGACTATCATTGCGCGACGATGCTCACCAAGACGCCACTCACCGCACGTCCGCGCAAGGCTGCGACTGCCCTCGAACGCGCTGTTCGATCAGCCCGCGCACCGAAGAGCGAGCGGGTGCAGTTGACTCCCGAAGACTGGATCCGCGCGGCCACCGACGTGTTGGTCCACAAGAGCGTCGATGCGGTCCGCGTCGACGTTCTGGCCAAGCAGTTGGAGGTGACCCGCGGCAGCTTCTACTGGCACTTCGCCGACCGCGATGACCTGCTGCAGCGCGTGCTGGTTAGCTGGCGAGAAGCGCAGACCGAACAGATCATTGCCCGCTACCGGAAGGAAGGCGTCGAGGCCGAGGCCCTGATTCGCGAGTTGGTGGAACTGCCATTTCATGGCCGCTCCGCGATGAAAGGCTCCTCGGTGGAGCTCGCCATTCGCGCCTGGGCCCGGCGCGACGACATTGCGCGCAAGATCGTCGATGAAGTTGATTCCAAGCGTCTGGCCTACCTCGAGGAGTGCTTCCTCGCCCTCGGCTTCAAGGCCTCGGATGCGCGCGCCCGTGCTTTCCTGCTGTATTGCTACATGCAGTCGGAGTCACTGTTCCGCAACCAGGGCACCGCCACTGACAAGGCCGAGCGCCAACAGTTCGTCGCCACTTCCTTGCTCAAATAAGCACCTGGGCTGGCCGAAGGCGCGCCTTCGCGGTTCAGCTCGCCACGGCTTTCTTGAGATCCGGGAACACCTTGCCGATCTTGGCGGTGACGTAGTCGCCGTACGTGCCTTCGAACGCCTGCAGGTTGGCGCCGTCCCAGCGGCGGCCGCTGTCGTCCTGGCCGGGGCCGCTGCCGGGCACGGGCTGCACACGCGTGTCGAAATCCGGATCGAAGAAGAGCGGAATCGAAAGGCGGTCGCGACCGCTGGTGTTGATCGCGACCCGATGCGGCACCGAACGCAGCCGCCCGCCCGTCATGCGGTCGAGCATGTCGCCCACGTTGCATACGAAAGTGCCGGGCACCGGCGGGGCGTCGATCCAGCCCTTGTCCGTTCGCAGTTGCAGGCCGCCCACGTCGTCCTGCCAGAGCATGGTGAGCAAGCCATAGTCGGTGTGCTCGCCCACGCCCCACTGCGTGGCGGAGCCCGCGGGCACGGGCAGCGACGGGTAGTTGAAGAGACGCAGGAGCAGCAGCGGATCGGCCGTGCCGTGTTCCGCGAAGTAGTCCGGTGGCAGGCCGAGGCCCAGGGCAATGCCGCGCATGAGTGCATGGCCGAGCTGCGCAAGCGCATCGATGTACGCGAGCACGACGGGGCGGAAGCCGTCCAGCGTGGGCCACAAGTTGGCGCCGTGAAGGATGACGCCCTCGCGCACCCGCGGATGGTCGGGGCCCAGTTCGCTACCGAGGTAGAGCCCTTCTTTCCAGTCGGGCCGCCCCGACGTGAGCTCGCCCGCCAAGGGAAAGTAACCACGCCATGCGGTGCCGCCCGCGGACATGGGGATCGCCTGCTTCTGTTCGACATCCTGCGCGAAGAACTCACGCGCAAGGCCCACCAGCCTGTTGACGAGCACCGCGTCCACGCCGTGATTGGCCGCGTAGAAGAATCCGTACTTTCGCGCAGCCGCGTCGAGCTGCCCGGCGACCGCCTGCTGCTGCTCAGGGGCGCCGCGCGACACAAGCGCGCCCACGTCGATGATGGGAAGTCGGTCCATGTCTCAGTGTAGCGGTGCAAGCCGCTGAGCCTTGCGGTCGACCGTTCAGGGACGTGCAGGAGTCGAAGTTCGCGATTGAGCAACGTCCAGGAGCCTGATGAGTGTTGCGCTGTCGACCGGCTTGGCCACATGATGATCGAAGCCCGCAGCCAGCGCGGCTTCGCGGTCTTGTTCTTGCCCGTAGCCGGTGACCGCGATCAAGACGGTCTGCGCCGTTTCCGGCTGCGACCGCAGGCGCCGAGCCAGCTCGTTGCCATCCATCCCAGGCAAGCCGATATCGAGCAGACACACATCCGGCTTCTCGACGCGCGCCCGGTCCAGCGCCCGTTGCGGGTCGTGTTCGACGAACACACGATGCCCCCACGTTCCGAGCAACATCGCAAGCATTTTCGCCGCGTCGACGTTGTCGTCGACCACCATCAGATTCAATGCGCTGCCCGGCGCATCGACATTTCCGGCATGTGCTTGGGCACTCGACCAGGGCACTTCTTCGGTCAAATGAGGCAGGCACACCTCGAACCTGCTTCCCTGGCCCACACCGGCGCTGTGGACCGCGATGCTTCCACCATGAAGCGCCACCAGGCTTTTGACCAGCGCCAGCCCGATCCCCAACCCGCCCTGCGACCGGTCGGGCGACCGCGCTGCTTGCGCGAAAAGCTCGAACGCCCGATCCTGCAGTTCCGGCGCCATCCCGACGCCGTTGTCTGACACCGCGATTTTTATCTGGCCCGCCTCGGCTTCCATGCTGAGCGCAATGTCGCCGCCTGGCGGGGTGTACTTCGCGGCATTGTTCAACAGATTGGCGACGACTTGCACCAGGCGCTTGACGTCGCCCAGGACGAAAGTCGATTCCGGTGGTGTATGGACCGCCAGCCGGTGCCGGCGGGCTTCGATCAAGGGCCGCACCTGTTCGACGGCTTCAAACAGGATTCGCTTTGCATCCAGCCTGGCTTTGTCCAGCTGCACCAACCCTCGGGTGACACGGGAGACGTCGAGCAGGTCGTCGACCAGCCCGGTCATGTGCTTGACCTGGCGGCGGATGACGTTGCTGGTTTGCCCGATTTGTGTGTCGTCGAGCCGGCCCATGCCCAGCAGGTCCGCGGCGGCCGCGATCGGCGCCAGGGGATTGCGCAGCTCATGGGCGAGCATCGCAAGAAACTCGTCTTTCCGGCGATCCGCCTGCAGCAACGCCTCTTCCGACTTGATCCGGTCGCTGATGTCCATCTGCGCCACGACCGCGCCCACGATGCCGCCCTGGCCGTCCTTGATGGGCGCGCCGGTCATCAGGACCGTGCGCCGGACGGGCGGAACATCGAACGATTCGATGGTCACGATGTCACGCGGATTCTCTTCCCCCGAAAGGATGCGGGCCGTGGTCCATTCCCGGGCTCCGAGGGGCCGGCCGTGCCTTTCCGAATGGTCGGCCCACCAGCCTTTCCATTGCCTGAATTGGTCGACGTTCCACGGGTCCGGATGCGCACCCCACAAGCGCCTGTGTGCGGCGTTGGAAAGCAGGATCGCGCCGTTCGCTTCACTCACCACGATACCCACGGGCGCCGCCTGCAACACCGCATCCAGGCGTTGGCGCTCCGCCTCGGCCCGGCGGGCGGCCTCCGTCGCCGCATGCTCGCTGCGGCGCAGCGTCTCACTCAGGCGCTTTCGCTCGGTGATGTCCTTGAACAGCACGGCCACCCTTGGACCGTCTTCCTCCTGCATCCGAAACGCAAACACATCGAACCAGCGGTTCAGCGCCTTGGCTTCGTTCTCGAAGCGGATCGACTCGCCGGTCTCGGCGACGCGCCCGTAGATCTCGAACCAGTGCGCCTCGTGCGCGGGCGCCAGTTCCCGCATCGTTTTCCCCTTTGCATCCACAAGGCCGGTCTGCTGTTCAAAACTCGGGTTGACTTCGCAGAATCGGTAGTCTTGCGGTCGGCGCCTTTCATCGAACAACACCTCGATGATGCAAAAGCCTTCGTCGATGGAGGAGAACAGCGAGCGGTAGCGTTCTTCGCTAGCCCGGAGTGCGGCTTCGGCCAGTATTCGAAGCTTTTCTTCGATCGTCACGTCCTCCGCACGGTGAATGATGTGGGTCACCCTCCCCGTCGCATCGAGAACCGGTGTGTTGAGCCTGTCGGCGGCTTTCGTCTCCAGTACGCGGACGAGCGATGCACGCAGATCGGCCATACCGTTCGCAGCGGGGCCTTCAGGGTTGTCCGGGAAGACGTCGAGCATGCTCCGGCCGATGATTTCTTCGCGGCGTGTTTGCGTGGCTCGCAGGTACGCTTGATTGACATCGACGATGGACAGATCGGTGCCCAGGATCAGGTAGGGTGCCGGCGCAGCGTCGAACACAGCATGGAAATTGAGCGCAGCGATCGGAAGGCTTGGCACTGGCGACTCCGGCAATGGTGGAGACAGCGTTCGACTGACTCCGCAATGAGGATCGCATAAATCGTGCGTGGCGGGGCAGCGCATGCACCATGAGGCCCAACAGTTGGCATGCTCTCCTACACCGCCTGCTGATCCGTTTTTGTAGCATGTCGAGCTACAAGCCAGCCGATCGGGAGGCACAGATGAGCAAAGACGCCATTGAACGGTCTCGTCATTTGCCGGTCGCTTCGAGTCGGGTGAAGCCCTGCACCGTGTCGTAGATTTTCTGCGCGCCGGTGAACGTCGGGTTGACGTCTTCCTCGGTCCCGTTCTCGCCATGGTCGTTGTCCAGCCGCCAGCTGAACATGCCGCGCAACTGCTTTTTCATCGCGTACTGCGTCCACGCGGCGGTGTCGGCCAGCGAGGTTTGCACACTGCCGTTCTCGGTGGCCACGCCGCCCATCAGGAGACCGGGCAAGACACCGGCGCTGATCCACGCCGGCACGTCGGCCGGTGTGCCGGCCGACGAGTAGTCCTGCAGCTCCAGTGCATCCACGTACTGGTTGAACGCCGTGACGGCGTCGCTGCCGTACAGGCTGACCGGCCCGTTGGCCGGCCAGGGCACCGAGACGGCAATGCCCAGGCCGGCGGCCTTGAAGCTCGGGCCGAGCTGGGTGACCAGGTTCGGCACGCTCGACATGGATTCGAATTGTTCCGAGTCGATGCTGATGCCGTTCAGGCCCTGTTGCTGCAGGTAGGCCACGATGTTGGCCGTCGACCGGTTCTTGTTCTGCTGGTTGTCCTGCACCGTGGCGACAAGGCCGGTGTCGCCCACGCCCGCATAGACCAGTGCGCCGGGCGCCTGGGCCTTGAGCTGCGCCAGCACCTGCGACGCGTACTGCCCGTTCATGTCCACGGTGTAGCCGTTGGCGCCCTGCTGGAAGATGCCGAAGGCCAGGTTGTAGCGGGTCGCGTAGTCGAGCGGCACCTTCTTTTGAACCAGGTTGGCGAGCCCCGTGCTGTTCCACGTGTCGTACCAGGTCGCGATTTCGAAAGCCATGTTCTACCCTCTGAGTTTGGTGCGCAAAATGTCGCGGCAAACCCAGAGGTTGTCATCCTCCAGTTGGAGGAGGCGGCTGGCGTCTTGTGACTGACACATGACATTCTTATGATGCTTTGATGTCAAGCACCGTCGGCGCCGCAGCCGAAACCACCCCTCTCGCGCGCGCGCCCGGCCTCCTGGCCGGAATGGCCGCGTCCTCGGTCACCATCCCCCACGCTCTTGCGCTGGGATTGCTGGCGTTCGCGCCTTTGGCCTCGGACTTTTCCCTGGCGGGCCTGGCGCTTTGGTCCGCGGCCTTGCCCGGCGCGCTGCTCACCGTGCTGGCGCCGCGCCGCGGTGTGATCTATGCGCCGACCACGGTCGTCGCCCTGCTGTACGCGGCCATCGTCGCCAGCGTGATGGGAGCCGCGCCCTCGCTGGCGCTGACGCCTTTGCAGGTGCTGGCGATTTCCGGGGCGACGGTGGCCTTGGCCTTCGCGTTCCAATGGCTTCTCGGCCTCTTTCGCCTGGCTTCGCTGGCCCGCTTCCTGCCGCTGTCCGTGATGCACGGCTTTGCCGCCGGCGTGGGCCTGTCGATGGTCATCTCAAGTGAGCCACGGGTTCGGCCTGGGCCAATGGGCGTGGGACTGGCGGCTGGCCTGGCATGCCTGCGCGGCATTGCTGGTCGTCGTGCTGGCCCGGCTGCTGCAGTTGCGCTGGAAGGCGGTGCCGGGCCTGTTTCCGGCCGTGGTGATCGTCGCACTGCTGATTGCGCTGTCCGGGTTTGGCAGCCACTTCGTGCCCGCGGCGAGCACGGCGGCGTTTGCCTGGCCGCCCCTGCCGGACTGGCAAGGCGTGCCCTGGGCCGGCATTGTGAGTTCGCAAGGTACGCGGCTGGTCTCGCTGGCCTTGCTGATGGCCCTGGTCAACAGCCTGGACATCCTGGTGTTCAACCAGGAGCTCGACCTGGAGCACGGGCTGCTGCATGACCCGAACGCCACGCTGCGCCGCGAAAGCCTGATCGGCGCCGCGTGCGCGTTGCTGGGAATGATCCCGGCATCGACCAGCGCGTCCCGCTCGCGCATCGCCCTCAGCCGGGCGGGGGCCGCGACCAACGTCAGCCCCATCCACGCCGCCATCATGCTGGCGGTCGCCGCCACAGGCCAATGGTGGCTGCACTGGGTGCCGATGGCGTGCTTCGCGGGCGCTCTCATCCTGGCCGGCATCACGCAGGTGCCGTCGGCGCTGTGGTCACGCCGTTACGCGGCCGACGCCCCTGCCGTCTGGACGCAGAGCTGGCTGGTGGCTCTCGTGTTCGCGACCGCCGGCGGCGCGGGCGCGCTGATCGCCGGGTTGGTGGTGGCCACCTTCGTTCTGATGCGCGCGTCCGCCAGCACCGCGCTGCGCCGCGCCCTGCTCGATGGGGAAGTGCGGTCGCGGCGGCTGCGGCGCGCCGCGTCCGAGGCGTGGCTGGCCCCGCACATGCGCCGTCTGGCGGTGGTCGAACTGCAAGGCGTGATGTCGTTCGGCGTGTCCGCGCACCTGGCCGAACAGGTCAAGCAGTCACTGCGGCCGGACCATGACCGCCTGATCCTGGACGCGAGCCGCGTGGCAGCCTGGGACACCACCGCCTGGGTGCGCATGGGCGCTTTGGCGCGCGATCTCGCGCAGCGCCGTGTCGAAACGGCGATGGCCGGCGCGCAGATGCCGCTCGCGGGCGCGAACGCCCCTGCGCTCAAGGTGTTCGCGGACCTCGATCGCGCACTCGAGTGGGCCGAAGAAGCCATGCTGGAAGAGCGCCGGCCCGAGGACCGCCCGGCCTATCCGGCCAACGACGTGCTCGGTGAAATCGGCGACGGATTGCCGCCGCACGCGCGTGCGGCCCTGGAGGCCCGCCTGGTGCAGCAGACGCTGGCGCCGCACGAGCAGGCATTCACGGCGGGGGCGGCCGAGGCCGACATCGTCGTCGTGCAGTCCGGCCGCGTCACGCTCTCCACCGCGTGGCCGCCCGCTTCGGGCATGCGCCTGGCCACGGTGGGCCAAGGCATGGCCTTCGGCGAAATGGCTTTCTTGACCCAGCAGCCGCGCACGGCCTGCGCCGGCGCCGAGAGCGACGAAGCGCAACTGGTGCGCCTGAGCCGCCCCGAGTTCGACGCCTGGGCTGCGGACCATCCGGCAGAGGCGCTGACGGTGATGGGGAACCTGGCGATCATCGGGACGCGGCGGCTGGGGGCGACGACGCGGCAGTTGAGGGCGGTGTTGGAATAGCCGCTATCGCCTTGATCACGAGATCGGCGCTCGCCTCGGTCGCAGAGTCCCCCTCGATGCGCAGCACCGGCGCGGACCGCTGCGCGAGCCACGCGGCGTGCTGCGCGTAACTTCTGCCCTGCGGGGGCCCCTCTTCATACCGCGATGCCCATCGCAGAAAGACGGGATCGGACTTGCCGAAGCGCTCCAGGTCGCGCCGCACCAGGCGCGCAAGCCGCACCGCCGTCGGGACGCGCAGGAACACGATCAGGTCGAAGGCGTCTTCCAGCCTGCTGCCCCAGTTCATCATGCTTCCCGAAACCACCGCATCGGGCGCTTCGAACAGGTCGAGCGTCAACATGCGTACGCGCGTTGCTTCAGTGCGCTTGCGCTGGTAGGGCGGCGAGCTGGGGAACCAGAAGTAGTCGTCGGTATCGAGATGCCTGCACCCCCATTGACGGGCAAGCGCCGAGCCGAGCGTTGTGGCGCCGGCACCAGCCGCACCTGTGACGAGAATCCGCATCTTCCTGGCAAGAAAAGTTGGGCCCTATTTTGCCTTGGACTGTGCGGCCTTCAGGCTGCGCTGCAGCAATTTCGGCGCGCCCATGCGCTCGGCCCACGCGGCAAAGGCGTTCGTGGGGCCTTGCCATCGCAACGCTTCGACATCGCGGAACAGCTTCGCGTCGGTCCGCAGGGTCGCCAGGTTCTTGAACAGCAGCGCCGCTTCGAATTGATCGCCCAAGACGTGGGCGGGAAAGCGCTCGATGGCGCCGTACTGATTCAGCAAGCGCGCCGCGCCGACGGCGCCGATGCCCTTGATGCCAGGGTAGCCGTCGGCCGCATCGCCCACCAGCGCGAGATAGTCGGGGATGAGCTGCGGATCGACGCCGAACTTTTCCCGCACATCCTTGGCGCCGCGGATCTTCTTGCTCTTTCGGTCGACCTGCAGCACGCGGTCTGCGCGCACGCACTGGGCCAGGTCCTTGTCGGGCGTCCAGATGCGCACGATCTCCACGCGCTTGTCTTCGTCCGCGAGCCGCGCGGCCGTGGCCAGCGCGTCGTCGGCCTCCAGCTCGGTCATCGGCCAGACGGCAACGCCCATCGCCGTCAGGCTTTCTTCCAGCGGATGGAACTGCGCGAGCAGCGCGGGCTCGATGCCATCGCCGGTCTTGTAGCCGGCCCACAAGCGATTGCGAAACGACTCGATGACGTGGTCCGTCGCCACGCCGACATGCGTCACGTCGTTCTCGATCATCTCCAGCACACCGTTCAGAACGCCCACCACGGCGCCGAACGGCCTGTCTTGGCCCTTGGTGAAGCGGCGCAGGCCGTAGAAGTGCCGGAACAGCTCGTAGGTGCCGTCGATGAGGTCGATGATCATGGGTCGCGGGATTGTCGCTCTGGCCGCCGGTTTGCGTGGAAACTATGCGCATGAGTCCACCGACTGAAATCCCGATCGCCAGCCTGCTCCCCCTCTCGCCGGGGCTTGTTGCCGTGACGGGCGACGAGCGCACGGGCAAGACCACCCTGCTGCGCCGGCTCGGCGCGGATCCTTCCGCACTCTGGCTCGACCTGTCGCTGCCGGGCCAGGATGATCAAACGCCCCAGCAAGTGTGGGACGCGTTGCGGCCGCGGTACCCCCTGTGGGACGAGCCACTTCAGCAAGCGCTCGTCGAAGCACTGGACCTGCAGTCCCATCTTGGCAAGAAGCTCTTCATGCTCTCGACCGGCGGGCGGCGAAAGGTCGCGGTGGTCGCCTTGCTCGCTGGCGGCGCCACGGTCACTTGCCTCGACCAGCCGTTCGCAGCGCTGGACGCGCCATCGGCCCGTGCCATCCGCGAGTTCCTGGCCGACGTGGCGGATCACGCCACCCGCACCTGGGTGGTCGCGGACTACGAAGCGGATGCGCGCCTGCCCTGGCGGCGCCACATCACGCTTTAAGCCCTCATTTCAAAGCCTGCGGATAGATCGCCTCGCCCTTCTTGAGCATCTCGACGAAGGTTGCGATCTTCTTCTTTCGCCCGGCCTCGGTCTTCATGTTGTGCAGCCGAAAGGCGAGCGCGAAGCGGTTCTGCGCATTGAGCTTCGCCAAGGTCTCCTTCGCTTTGGGCACGGCCTCCACGGCGGCCAGCAGGTCCGCGGGGATGGCCATGCCTTGGCCGCTTGCGTACGCGCGGTCCCAACGGCCGTCGGCCTGGGCCAACGCCACCTGCTTCAGCCCATGCTCCGTCATCCGCCCTTCTTCGACGAGGCGCGCGACGTTGGCCACGTTGATCTGGCTCCAGATGCTCTTCTTGCCGCGGGGCGTATAGCGCTGCAGATAGCTCTTGTCGTCGAGCCCTTTGCGGATGGCATCAATCCAGCCCCAGCAAAGCACCACGTCGATGGCTTCCTTCGGCGTGATGGACTTCAGCCCCGAGTCCACCTTATGGATCTTGATCCAGACCTCGGTCTCTTTGTCGTGGTGCTTGCCGAGCCACTTGTAGAAAGCCTGCGAGTCCTTGAACTCGTGCACCTTGTCGGGATCGACGACCACTACGCGGCCTTCGAACCCATCTTGCCCTGCAACACGGATGATTTTTCCTGCATGGTGCCGCCCTCGATTGATTGGTTTTTTGAATCCTCAGGATACGGCAATGCAGGGCGGCGTGGCGCCCTGCCGCACGCACCCGCAGCGATGCCGGGCCGAGGAAAAAGCGCCTTCCGACAAGGCGGATACACTTGTGTTCATTTGTTACAGGGACGCCTTGTGAACGACCTGGCCTACGAACCCGACGACATCGATGTGCGCATTGCCGAACTCCTGATGGCGATTCCGGACGAGGCTGAGCCGTTCGAACATCCCAAGGTCCAGCAAGCACTGCACGTCCTGCGGACCCATCTCAATATGGACGTGGCATTCATGTCGCAGTTCAAACACGGGCGCAGGACGTATCGCGTCGTTGACAGCAGCCCTCAGTACAGTGCCGTTCAAGCGGGGCATTCCGACCCTGTGGAAGAAAGCTGGTGCCTGCACGTCGTCGAAGGCCGGCTGCCCCGACTGCTGCGCGACGCCAGGCCCTATGTCAGGGCCAAAGCCGTGCCGCCTACCGCCCTCCAGATCGGCACCCACCTCAGCACGCCCGTGGTCCTCAGGAATGGGAAGGTTTATGGCACGCTTTGCTGCTTCAGCGCGGATGTGAAGGCCGACGTATCGCCGAAGGAGCTGGGCCGGCTGCGGCTGACCGCCCAGTTGCTCGCGGACGAGCTGCGGCTCAACGTGTAAGAGTCTGGGCCGGCGTCACCCCGTGGCGCGCGCCCGCCGCAGCGCATCCTGCGCCGTGGCGACCGCCGCCAGGCGCGGCCGCAGATAGTCCGCCAGCCGCGTGTGCTGGCTGTAGACGACATTGAAGCGAATGTGCGGATCGTCGGCGCCGTCGGCCATGAAGGCCGAGCCGCGCATCAGCACGATCTTGTTGCGATACGCATCACGCACCAGCTCTTCGACGTCCACCTGCGGCGGCACCGCGCCCCAGAGGAACAGGCCGCCTTCACCGGGCGGCTCCAGCTGGACCCCGGCTTCACGCAGCTGGCGCGCAGCGACGGTGCGGGCCGTGCCGATCTTCTGCTGCAAGCGCTCGACATGCTTGCGCCAACGGCCGGCCGCAAGCAGTTCCAGCAGCACCAGCTCGTTCAATGCACCCGTGGTCAACACCGAGTAGATCTTTTCGCGCAGCAAAGGCTTGAGCAGCTTGGGCTCGGCCGCGATGTAGCCCATTCGAATCGCCGGACTCATCGCCTTGCAGAAGCTCGAAACGTAGATCACGCGCTCCAGGCCCGAGAGCTGCGCCAGGCGCGTCGGGTGGCCGGGATGGAAGTGGCCCTGCGTATCGTCTTCCGCGATCAGGAAACCGTATTGATGCGCGAGCATCAGCACGCGATGCAGGTTGGCCGCGCTGGAACCCCAGCCCGTGGGGTTGTGCAGCACGCTCTGGATGAACAGCAGCTTGGGCCGGTGCTCTCGGCACGCGGCCTCCAGTTCGTCCAGGTCGATACCGTCGGGCCGCCGCGCGACCGGCACCACGTGCAGCCCGCCTTGGCGCAGGCGGCCGAACATCAGGAAGTACCCTGGGTTCTCGACGAGCACGGCGTCGCCGGGCTGCAGGAAGGCGCGGCAGATCAGGTCGATGGCCTGCGTCGCGCCCCAGGTGGTGAGCAGCCGGCCGCCGTCCACCGTCATGCCCTGGGTGCGCATCATCATCGCGATGCGCTCGCGCACTTCCGCCATGCCCTGCGGCGGGCAGCGTGCGGCCAGCCCTGCATCGTGTCGGGCCAGCGCCCGCTGCAGCACGGTGGCGGGCAAGCCGTCGTTGAGCCAGCTGGGCGGCAGCACGCCGCTGCTGGCCAGCAGCATGCCCGCGCGCTGGTCGTTGGCTTGCTGCGCGGCCCAGACGGGCTCCTGTTCTTCGCCCGCTTCCAGCCAGGCGGCGTCGACCGCGCCGGCCACAGGCTCGCAGGCAAAAAAGCCGGCCGTGCCGCGCGACTCGATCAGGCCGGCAGCGACGAGGCGGTCGTAGGCCGTCACCACCGTGTTGGGGCTCACCGCCAATTGCGTGGCGAGCTGCCGGATCGACATCAGGCGCGCGCCGGCGGCGAGTTGCCCGCCTTCGATCAACGCGCGCAGGCGCGTCTCGATCTGGTCGGCCAGGGGCAGGGGCGATTCGCGGTCCAGCAGAAACATCGAGGGTCTAGAGAAGAAACTTGAGCGCCAGCAACGCGAGCGCACCCGCCATGATGACATTGAACACACGCCTGCGCTTCGGGTCGTCGAGCACGCGCCGGATGGCCACGCCGAACAGCGCCCAGGCCGACACGCACGGAAACCCGATCACGAAGCCGACGGCCGTGATCAGCAGCGCCCCCTCCACCGGCGACACGCCCGGCGGCATGAACACCGACGCGAGCGTCACGGCCTTCATCCAGCTCTTGGGATTGACGGCCTGGAACAACGCGCCCTCGCGCAAGGTCAACGGGCGCGCCACCTGCCCCGAGCCCATCACCCCGCCCGTGAGCTTCCATGCCAGGTACAGCAAGTACATGGCCCCGGCGACGCGCAGCACCGAGTGCAGCACCGGCCAGGCCACGAACAATGCGCCTAGCCCGGCGCACGTGGCGAACGTCTGCACCGCGCCGCCGAAGTTGATGCCCAGGATGTGCGGCAGGGTGCCGCGGTAGCCGAAGTTGGCGCCGGACGCGGTGAGCATCACGTTGTTGGGCCCCGGCGTGCTCGACATGAGGAAGCAATAGGTGGCGAGTGGCAGCAGGTCGGTGATCATGGCTGCCAGCGTAGGGCGTGCCGGGCGGTGCGGGAAGGTACAGCGCCGCCACGCAAACGCGGGACTGTATCGGCGGGCGGATGGGTACAGCGGGGCGTGCCCGGCTGGACTACGATGCTCACATGACTCCCTTGCGCATCTCACTGCCTGCCGGGACCACAGTTTCCGCTGTGCTCGACGCGCCCGCGCACCCGAAGGCTTGCTACGTCTTCGCGCATGGGGCCGGCGCGGGGATGAATCACGCGTTCATGGTGGCGGTCGCGCGGGGCCTGGTCGAGCGCGGCATCGCGACGCTGCGCTTCCAGTTTCCGTACATGGAGCAAGGCTCGAAGCGGCCGGATTCACCGGTCGTGGCGCAAGCTGCAGTGCGCGCCGCGGTTGAAGAGGCCACAAGGCAACTGCCCGGCGTGCCGCTCTTCGCCGGCGGCAAGTCGTTCGGCGGCCGCATGACGTCGCAGGCGCAGGCGGTGGAGCCGCTGGCCGGCGTGGGAGGCGTCGTCTTCGTCGGGTTCCCCCTTCATCCGGCCGGCAAGCCTTCCATCGAGCGCGCGACGCACCTGGCCGAGGTGAAAGTGCCGATGCTGTTTCTGCAGGGCACACGCGACACGCTGGCCGACCTCCAACTCATTCGCGAAACGACCGCAAAGCTCGGGCGCCGCGCAACGCTGCATGTCGTCGAGGGCGCCGATCACTCGTTCCACGTGCTGGTGCGCTCGGGACGCAACGATGCGCAGGTGCGCGATGAGCTGCTGGACGTGATGGCGAAGTGGATGACGAAAGGCTGAGGCGGCTACGCGTCACCACCACCCGGTTGCAGCAGCTTTGTCGAAACGCCATACAGCGCGAGCATGCCCAGCACATGCCCAATGGCGACACCGGGCTCGCCCGACTCGATGCGGCCAATCGTCTGCACGTGCACGCCCAGACGCGCGGCCGCGACTGCCTGGCCTTCCCCCGCTTTCGTCCGCGCCAGTTTGGCGGCGGCGCCCATGTCCTTGATGGCCTGCAGCGCGTATGCGTCGATGTCTGCGGAAATGCGTTTGCCTTGGGCCATGCCCGAATTCTCGCATCCAGCCAGCTGTCAAACGCCCATCAACTTGTTCAATTCCGCGCCGGCCGCCGCATCCGCGAAACCATCGAACTTGCCTTCCCCCGCGATCATCTGCGCCGCGCGCATGAAGCCGCCCCAGGCCGTGCGCGCCATCGCGCCGCCGACGCTGATGCGGCGCACGCCCAACGCTTCGATGTCGCGCAGCGTCAGATCGACGGCGGAGCCGACCAGCAGGTTGACAGGCTTGGGCGCTACCGCCTGAACCACGGCGATGATCTGTTCGCGCGTCTTGATGCCTGGCGCATAGAGGCAATCCGCGCCTGCTTCCGCATAGGCCTGCAGGCGGCGGATCGCGTCGTCGATGTCCGGGCGGCCCACGAAGAAGTTCTCTGCGCGGCCGATCAACAGCGTCTCGCCACCCGCTTCGTCGATGGCCGCGCGTGCGGCGCGCATGCGCAGGACGGCGGAATCGATGTCGCGCAGCGGATCGTTGGCGTTACCGGTGGAGTCTTCGATGGAAAGCGCCGCAACACCGGTGTCCAGCGCCAGCCGCACGTTGCGCGCGACGCCGTCCGCATCGTCCGCGAAGCCGGCTTCGAAGTCGGCGTTCACCGGCAATTCGGCGGCGGCCACCATCTCACGCAGGTGCGCCAACGTTTCCTCGAGCGACATCTGCCCGTCCGCCTTGCCCATCGACCAGGCCGCGCCCGAGCTGGTGGTGGCCAGCGCCTTGAACCCCAGCCGCTGCAGGTAGCGCGCGCTGCCGCGGTCCCAGGGGTTGGGAAGGACGAAGCATCCCGATTCGTGCAATTGGCGAAACGCCTGGCGGCGGGTGGAGATGTCTTCTGGCGTCAGCATAAAAAATGGCTCCCATCGGCTGTTGCGAATGGGAGCCATTGTGCAGGGCATCAAGCTGCCCTTTTGTCATCAGGGCCGGCGCGCGGCCCGGCGCATGCTCACCACTTCATCTCGCCCTTGTTCACCTTGGCGCCGATGTCCAGGGCAATGCCCAGGCCGGCTTCCGGATAGGCCTGCTTCATCGCACCGATGAGGGCGCCGCTGTTGGCGGCCTTCGGCAGTTCCTGCTCGTAACGCGCGAGGTACGCCTGGCTCCATGCGAGCTGCGAGGCGTCCTGCTTGGCGCCGGCGGCGCTGTGGCCCGGGATCACCGTGGTGGGCTGCAGCGCGGCCATCGCGCCGAGCTTCTTCGACCAGTCGGCACGCTCTTGCACGCTTTGCGCGTCGGCTGTCCACAGGTGCAGGCCGGCGTAGACGTTGACGCCGCCCGCGATGGCCTTGAGCGACGGGATCCACACATAGCTGCGATGCGGCAGGCTGTCGTCCAGACCGCGCACTTCCAGCGCCTTGCCTTCGAGCGTGATGACGTTGCCGGCCAGCACTTCAGGCAGCGGCACGGTCTTGGGCGCGTTGGCACCCATGCGCGGGCCCCACACCTGCAACTTGGTAGCCAGGGTGGCCTGGATCTTCTTCAGCGTCGGTGCGGTGGTGACCACCTTCGCGTCCGGGAAGTACTGCTTCAGCACTTCGATTCCGAAGTAGTAGTCCGGGTCTGCCTGCGTGATGAAGATCGTCTTGAGCGTCTTCTTGCTGTCCAGCACCATGGCCGCGATGCGCAGGGCGTCGGCGCGCGTGAAGCCCGTGTCGAGCAGCACGGCGTCGGTCTGGCCCGACACCAGCACCGAGTTCACGTGGAAGCTGTTGGCATCGGCGTTGTACACCTGCAGGGTCAGCGGGGCTGCGCTGGCTTGGGCCGCGGCGTCGACGGCCACCACGCCCAGCGCGAGGGCCGGCACGATCAGTCGGGCCAGTTTCTTGAAGGTCTGCATCTCGGTCTCTTTCGGTTGGTGTTGAAGAAGACTGGACTGTATTGGTTACTTTCCTGGAGATAAACAGTAGACTCGTCGACACTTTGTCTACCAGAACGGCCTAATCCGCCGCACCCCCATGGACCGGATTCGAGCGATGCAGGTGTTCACCGAGGTGGCCGAGCGCGGCAGCCTCACCGACGCGGGCAAGGCGATGGACATCTCGCGCGCGATGGTGTCGCGCTACCTGGAAAGCCTGGAGAGCTGGCTGGGCGTGCGTGTGCTGCACCGCACGACGCGGCGCGTGAGCCTGACGGATGCAGGCGCCGAGGCGTTGCAGCGCTGCAGGCAGGTGCTGGACCTGACGCTGGATGTCGAGGCCGCGGCCGGCGCCCGAAGCGCCGCGCCGAGCGGCAAGCTGCGCATCACCACCAGCAACTCGTTCGCGCAGGCGCATCTGGCCGCCGCGGTGTCGGACTTCCTGAAGGCGCATCCGCGCACCCAGGTCGAGCTGATCGTGCTGGAGCGCGCGGTGAACCTGGTGGAAGAGCGGATCGACCTGGCCGTGCGCATCAGCAACCAGCTCGACGACACACTGGTGGCTCGCCGCATCGCGAGTTGCCGCTCCGCGCTGTGTGCCGCGCCGTCCTACCTCGCGGAGCACGCCGCGCCGAAAACGCCGGAGCAACTGCGAACCCATCGCTGCCTCACCCACGCCCATGTCGGGCGAACCGAGTGGCGCCTGCAGCGCGACGGGCAAACGATCAAGGTGCCCGTGAGTGGCCCTCTTCAAAGCAACGAAGTGGCGGTGACACGGCAGGCCGCGCTGGAGGGTTTGGGAATTGCCATGCTGCCGACGTACTTCGCAAGCGACGATCTGGCGCAAGGCCGGCTGGTGCGCGTGCTGCCGGCGTACGAGCCGGAAACGTTGGGCATCCATGCGGTGTACCTGTCGCGCCAGCACCAGCCGCCACTGCTGCGCGCGATGCTGGACTTTTTGGCCGAGCGGTGGAGCGGCGCGGTGGCGCCTTGGGATGGCGTGGTGAAAGGCAGGAAGACCAAGGCGCGCAGCTAGGGCCCGCGCGAGAAGTTCTGCAGGCCCTCGAGGTCGAGGACCTCGATCACGCCATAGCGAATGCGCAGCAGGCCGGCCTCTTCGAGCTGGTGCAGCGCACGATTGGTGTTCTGCCTTGCAAGTCCGCACAGGCGGGCGATCTCGTCCTGGGAGATGACGAGCTCGCGATCCGTCGACGGATAGAGCTGCGGGTTGAATAGCTCGGACACGCAATAGGCGACGCGCGCCGGGAGGTCCTGCAGGCGAAAGCTCTCCACCAGCGCGACGTAGTGGCCCAGCCGCGCATTCAGCTGGTCGATCACCCAGCGGCTGAAGGCGCGGCTGTCGTCGATCAGCCAAAGGAATGTCTGGCGCGGCATGAAGGCCACGTTGCTGTCGCGGATGGCCACGACCGCATAGGGGCGCGGCTCGCCCTTCAACGCTGCGCCTTCGCCGAACCAGGCACCGGCGGGCACGCCGGCAAATGTCGTGGCACGCCCGTCGGAGGCGATCGTGTCGACTTTCAGCATCCCGTCCACCACGGCCAGCCAGTGCATCGCCGGCGAGCCGCGAAGGCACACCGTCGAGCCGGCCTTGAAACTTCGCATCGCCGTGTCGAGGTACACCCTGTCCATCTGCGCGGGCGTGAGACAGGAACGCCACGGGCTCGCTTCCAGGAAGTCGCGCAGGCTGGTGTTGGGGACGGTCATGAGGCAGGTGCTGATGAGGCGCTGGGCCTGCCCATTGTCCGCCGATTGGCCCCGGCGCGGCCGGGGGAAAGCACTCCCGCCGATTGTCATGAACAGAACATTCAGGATTCATCCTGCGGCCTAGCATTGGCGCCAATGAAGCGTCTTACTCCTCCTCCGTCCATCGCGCCCGAGATCCTGCGCGAGGCGGTCGACTGGGCGATCGTCTCTCGCCGGTCGATCCGGGCCTTCCTGCCGACACCCGTGCCGCGCGAGGAGATCGAGGCGATCCTGGAGGTTGCACGTCACTGCGCCTCAGGCGTCAACACACAGCCCTGGCAAGTCCACGTGCTGACGGGTAGCGCGAAAGACCGGCTCAGCGCGGCCGTCCTGGCTGCCTACGACGACCCCTCGCTTCTCGCGGAGCTGGAAGAACCCTACGACTACTACCCGCGGGAATGGGTGTCACCTTACGTCGACCGGCGCCGCAAGCTCGGCTGGGAGCTGTACGGCCTGCTCGGCATCGACAAAGGCGACAAGCCCCGCATGCACGCGCAGCACGCGCGCAACTATCGCTTCTTCGACGCGCCGGTCGGGCTGATTTTCACCATCGACCGGGTGATGCAGCAAGGCAGCTTCATTGATTACGGCATGTTCCTTCAGAGTGTGATGGTGGCGGCCCGCGGCCGTGGACTTGACACCTGCCCGCAGGCCGCCTTCACGACGTTCCACCGCATCATCGCGCGTGAGCTCGGCATTTCCGATGGGCAGATGCTCGTCTGCGGCATGAGCCTCGGGCACGCGGACCCCAGCCGCGTCGAGAACTCCCTGGTGAGCGAGCGCGAGCCGGTCAGCAGCTTCGCCCATTTTCACGACCACAGCCCCGCGGAGACATCGCCGTGACCCTCAACCCTTCGGCCTTCCCCACTGCCTCTCCCTATGCGCAAGGCCTCGAGCGCAACGCGGCCAACTTCGTGCCGTTGACGCCGCTGCGTTTCCTCGACCGCACCGCCGACGTCTATCCTCAGCGCCTGGCCATCGTGCACGGCAGCCTGCGCCAGACTTGGGCGCAGACGCGCGAGCGCTGCTATCGGCTGGCATCGGCGCTCGTGCGCATGGGCGTGCGGACCGGTGACACCGTGTCAATCATTGCGCCCAACACACCGGCGATGCTCGAAGCGCACTTTGGCATTCCGCTGTCGGGGGCCGTGCTCAATGCCATCAACTGCCGGCTGGACGCCGAAGGTGTCGCCTTCATCTTGCGCCACGGCGAGTCGCGCGTGCTGCTGGTCGATCGCGAGTTCGCGCCGCTGGTCCAGCGCGCCCTGGCGAACGTGGCGCAACCGCCGCGCGTGATCGACATCAACGATCTCGAAGCGCCGGACGGGCCGGCGATCGGCGAGACGGATTACGAGTCTCTGCTGGCGGGTGGCGATCCCGCATTTGCCGGCGTCTGGCCAACCGACGAGTGGACGCCCATTGCGCTGAACTACACGTCGGGGACCACGGGCGACCCCAAAGGCGTGGTGCCCAGCCACCGCGGCACTTACCTGATGAGCCTCATGCAGATGACGGACTGGGCGCTTCCGCGCGCACCCACCTACCTGTGGACGCTGCCGATGTTCCATGCCAACGGCTGGTGCTTCACGTGGGCCATCACGGCGGCGGCCGGCACGCACGTGTGCCTGCGCAAGGTGACTGCGGCCAACATCTTCCGCGCCATCGCCGAACAAGGGGTCACGCATTTCTGCGCCGCGCCCATCGTCATGGGCGGCATCGCCAACACGCCGCCCGCCGAACGCCAGGCCCTGCCCCGGCGCGTGCGCGTGCTGACCGCGGGCTCGCCTCCGCCGGCCGCCGTGCTCGAGGCGGTCGGGGCCATGGGCTTCGAGGTGGATCACGTGTTCGGCATCACGGAGATCTCCGGCACGGCCGTGAGCTGCGCCTGGCAAGACGCCTGGGACGACGCGCCCGCGGGCGAGCGAGCGCGGCTGCAAGCGCGTCAAGGTGTGCGGGCCGCCGTGCTGGAGGGGTTGATGGTCGCCGACCCGGAGACGTTGAAGCCGGTACGCGGCGACGGCAGCGATGCGGGCGAGATGCTGATTCGCGGCAACATCGTCATGATGGGCTATTTGAAGAACCCGGATGCGACGGCCAAGGCCTTCGCGGGCGGGTGGTTCCACACCGGCGACGTGGCGGTTGTGCATCCGGATGGCTACCTGCAGATCACGGACCGGTCCAAGGACGTCATCATCTCCGGCGGCGAGAACATCTCCTCCGTGGAGGTGGAGGACGTGCTGCATCGCCATCCAGGGGTCCTGCACGCTGCAGTCGTCGCCCAGCCCGACGACAAGTGGGGCGAAGTGCCCTGTGCCTTCGTCGAGCGCAAAGGCAGTGCCGATTTGCTCGACGAGGCCGAACTGATCGCCTTCTGCCGCGACCGCCTCGCCCACTTCAAATGCCCGCGCCGAGTCGTTTTTACCGAGTTGCCGAAAACCGCCACCGGCAAGATCCAGAAGTTTCGCCTGCGCGAGATGGCCGGCAGCCGCGAGGCGATCACACGGCTGGCGGAACCAGCCGGCGGGAAGTGACGTGAAATCACGGCGTAGGTCGATGCCTACTTGCACGGCTCTTCGATTGCGTTGGTCAACACCTCCACCGCATGGCCGTCGAGATCCTTGAACATCGCGCCGAAATAGGTTTCGCTGATGTCGGGCCGGCGGCGCGGGGAGAACACATCGGACGCCGCCGATTGCAGCGCGGTTTCATGCACGGCGTGGACCTGCTCGCGCGAAGGCGCGTCGAAGGCGACGTGGGTGCCCTTGGCCGTCACCTGCTCCGGCGCGGCCACGGGGTACAGAAAGAAGCACCATTGCGATCCGGTACCGAACGCCGCCTCGGCGCCCGTGTCGCGCAGGAGCTTCAGGCCCAGCGGCGCGAGCACCTGCGAGTAGAACGCCACCGCTTCGGCGTATCGGGACGTGCCCAGGGAGATGTGTGAAATCATGAAGTGCTTTCCAGGTTGGTCCCTAGAATGGTAGGGACGCCCCTGCGCGGATTGCGCGCAATATCGCGGCGCCCTTTGCCGAAATTCCGCGAATCCTTCCCTGCACCTATCGATGACCGACCTGGACCGTTTCGACCGCGAACTGCTCAACCTCGTGCAAGAGGATTCGGGCCAGACAGCCGAGAGCCTGGCGGCGCAGGTGGCGCTGTCGCCTTCCGCCATCCAGCGCCGGCTTCGGCGGATGCGCGAGGAAGGCGTGATCGCGCGTGAGGTCGCGGTGGTCGACGCGGCGAAGGTCGGACGGCCCACGTTCTTCATCGCCTCGCTGCAGCTCGAACAGGAAAGGCCCGAACACCTGAACCAGTTGGGCGCGTGGCTGCAGGCACAGCCGGCCGTGCAACAAGCCTTCTACGTGACCGGCCAGGCCGACTTCGTCCTTGTGCTGACGGCGCCGGACACTGCGTCGTACGAAGCATTCATGTCGCGCATGATGATCGAGCACCCGAACATCAAGCGCTACACCACGAGCGTGGCGCTCAACGTCGTCAAGCGCGGGCTCGCGATACCCGTTCCGCCGGCGCCCGCGGTGTAGCGCGCCGGAATCGCTTTTTTGCCGCGCCGAGGCGGGCGAATTCGCGGCGCATCCGCGGGCCTGGCGGGGCACACTCCAATTCATGGACACCAACACAACGAAACCGGCAGCGCCGACCCGCCTGATCCAGCTCCCGCTGCTGGCGCGCGAAGCCGGTGTGGCAAGCGTGTGGGTCAAGGCGGAGTGCGACCGGCCCCTCGGAAACTTCAAGTCGTTGGGCGGCACCGCCGCCGCGTTGAAGGCCCTGGCGCGGGCGGGGAGCGAAGCGTCTCGCACCACACTCATTTGCGCCAGCGACGGCAACCATGGGCTGGCGGTTGCCGCCGCGGCGACGGCGGCCGGCGCCCACGCGCGGATCTTCCTGCCGGCCGGCGCGACGCCGGTGCGCGTCGCGCGCATTGCGGCGCAAGGCGCGCAGGTGGAGACGGTGCACGGCACTTACGACGACGCGGTGACCGAGGCCGCCGCTGCCGCCGCGCGCGGCGAGGGCATCCTGGTGTCCGACACTTCGGACGACCCGGACGACCGCGGGGTTCGTGACGTGATGCGTGGCTACGCGCAGCTGGCACGCGAGGTGCTGCAGCAGACGCAGGGCCACGCTCTGCCGACGCATGTCTTTGCCCAAGCCGGCGTCGGCGGACTCGCCGCCGCGCTTGCAGAGGGCTTGATGGCCCACCTGCGCGATCCGGCCCGGCTGGTAGTGGTCGAGCCGGAGCGGGCGGCATGCGTCGCCGCGGGTCTTCGGGTGGGGCATCCGGTAACAGTCACCGGCGATTTGGAGACATGCGCGGAGATGCTTTCGTGCGGCACCGCGTCAGCTGCCGCACTCGACATCCTCCTGCGATTCGGCGCGAGTTCGGTGGCGGTAGATGAAGCGGCGCTGCTCTCCGCGCCCGCGACGCTCGCGAACTGCGGCGGCCCGCCCACAACGCCTTCAGGAGCCGCCGGTGTGGCCGGGCTCTTGCACGTGGCCCACCGCGACGCGCTGCGTGCCGCGCATCGGCTCGGCAGCGACAGCAGTGTCCTGCTCGTCGTCTCCGAGGGTGCCTAGGCTTGCCGATCCCCCGGCTGTCATTGCGGACTTCCCGCTCGACTGTCGTGAGCGCGGCCGGCGGCCGAGTCGCGCGTGCGGTTTTGCGACCGTCGTGCGCCAACAATGTCCCTGAGCGTCAGGCGGTGCCCGGCAGGGCCGATCTCTGTGGCGGCTGAGATTCTTGGTCTGGGGCCGGGCGCGCTTGCGCGCTTCGTTGACTAGCTCGCCGGACTTGTCCGAGCACAGCGGCCTTAGGCGCTGTGCGAGTTGTACGGCGCCGGCCCCAGGCCAAGAATCTCAGCGAAGTCGGCGCAAAGCGGCGACCGACACAGTGTGAGGCCATGACGGGTACCGCCTGACGCGACGCGAAGAAGAGGAAAACCGGAAGTCATGGATTGCGGGACAGGACTAAGCCGACCGACCGGCCCGCGGCAGGCAAGCACCCGCCAACGCGGCGCCCAGCGTGATGAACCACGAGTAGTACACCCACAGCAGGAACGCGAGCAGCGGAGCGAAGGCGCCATAGATCGTCCGGTAGGCCGGCATGTTCGCCAGGTAAATCGCGAAGCCGCGCTTGCCCAGCTCGAAGGCGATGCCGGCGAGCAGGCCACCGGCGATCGCATCGCGCCACCGCACGGCCGTGTGCGGCACGAAGCGGAACAGGCAGGTGAAGCCGGCCGCGCCCAACGCAAGGGGGCCGAGCGTTGCCGCGAGGCCGCGTGCATTGGCCAGCAGGTACGACGTCGCCCACAGGCTCGCGCCGATGATGACCGGCCCGGTCAGCAACAAGCCAATGTACAAGGCCAGCCGGCGCAGAAACGGCCGCGGTTTCTTGGCGAGCCAGATGCGGTTGAGCGTGTTCTCCACGCTGAGAAGCAGTGCCAGCGCCGACAGCAGCAATACGCCAAAGCCGACCCACGTGAGTCCGCTGGTGTTCCCGGTGAACTGGGCAAGATGCTTGAGAACGGTCTTGGTGATGTCGGCCGGTAGCAGGCCGCGCAGCAAGTGCTCCCGGATCGCTTCACCGGTGGGGCGCAAGGCCGGCACGCGCGCGAACAAGGCGAAGCTCACCGCCAGCAGCGGCACCATCGACATCACGGTCGCAAACGTGAGCCCGCCCGCCGCCTGCGCGAGGCGTTCTTCCCGGCCGCGCCGGACGATGAGGCTGGCCAGGCTGCCCTGGCTTCGGGTTGTTTTTGCCACCGGGGCAATATACCTGCGCGCACAATCCCGCCATGGACTTTCAATCGCTGCTCGAAGACATCGTCGCCACGCTTCGCCCCGAGCTGGGCGAGGCAGGGCACGTCGCCAACTACATCCCCGCACTGGCGCGCGTGCCGGCGGCGCGGTTCGGGATCGCGCTGCGAACCTGCGACGGCCACGAGGCCCATGCCGGGGACAGCACCACCGCGTTTTCGATCCAGAGCATTTCCAAGCTGTTCGCGCTGACGATGGGCATGCGCGAGATGGGCGAGACGCTGTGGGAGCGCATCGGCCGCGAGCCGTCAGGCAACCCGTTCAACTCCCTGGTGCAACTGGAGTCGGAACGCGGCATCCCGCGCAACCCCTTCATCAACGCCGGCGCAATCGCTGTGACGGACCGGCTCGTCAGCCTGTTCGATGCGAAAGCCGAGATGCTCACGCTGTTGTCCAGCCTGTGCGGCGAACCGGTGCAGTTCGACGAAGAGGTCGCCGCGTCGGAAGCCGCCACGGGCTTTCGCAACATCGCACTGGCCAATTTCATGAAGAGCTTCGGCCGTATCGACAACGATGTGTCGGCGGTGCTTGACGCCTATTTCCATCATTGCGCGGCCGCCATGAATTGCCTGCAGCTGGCCCGTGCCACCGGTTTCCTGTGCCGCGATGGAGTGCATCCGTTCACGGGCCACCAGCTCCTCACCGAAAGCCAGGCGCGGCGAATCAACGCGCTGATGCTGACCTGCGGCACCTACGATGCGGCCGGCGAGTTCGCCTTTCGCATCGGCCTGCCGTGCAAGAGCGGCGTGGGCGGCGGCATCGTGGCCGTGGTGCCGGACCGCCTGACCCTGTGCGTGTGGTCACCGGCCTTGGACTCGACCGGCAACTCGCTGCTGGGCATGAAGGCGCTCGAGTTGTTCACGGCGAAGACCGGGCTTTCGATCTTCTGACTTCGGCCCCGACGCGGCCCGCCGTCACGCCGATTCGTCGGGCACCACCAGGAGCAAGGTCTCGCCCGTGGCGACGAGTTTCTCGGCGCCCCCGGACAGCGCGAAGAGCTCGCACGACGTGAACACCTGCGACTTGCCGGGTTTGACGACACGCGCACGGGCGATGAATCGCTCGCCCACCGCCGGGCGTAGGCAGTTGACCGCGTAGTGCGACGCGAGCACGCGCCCGACCAGCGTCGCCGCCGCATAGCCGCAGGCCGTGTCGATGAGCGCGCCCACAAGCCCCGCGTGCAGAAAGCCGGAATACTGCCCCACCTCGATGCGCCAGGGCATCGCGATTTCGGCTTTGCCGGGCTCGGCGCTGACGACCTCGATGCCGCACCATTGGTTGAATGCGGACGTGAGGTTGATGGCCCGGATCTGGGCCAGGGGATCGGGAAGCGGTTTCATCGCGGCACTCCTTGAGGATGTGCCGTGACGATACGAACCTTAGCGCGGCACCAAGGTCATGGCCCCTGTCGCGCGCGCAACAGTCAGTGCGCGTTGGCCCATTGAAGCAGCATGTCGATCGCCAGCGCGATCTGCCCGGCAGAGCCGCGGTATTCGGCGGAACCCTGGCCCTTGCCATCGCGGCTGTACCACTCGTAGAAACCGTCGTCGCGCAGCACACGGTCGAGCATCGGGCCGATTTCCTGGTGGGCCATCTGCGGCTGGCCGCGCGCCACCATCTGCTGGATGATGCGCCCGCCGAACCACGGCCAGTCGCCGCCGTTCTGGTAGTGGTATTCGGGGCCCATCCAGAAGGTGTTGGCGAAAAAGTTCGCCGGATACGACGGGTAGAGCGTGACGCCGACGGTGCCGGAACCGGAATCGACTTTGTTCTTGATCATGCGAGCGAAAGTCAGCTCGACTTCGGCCGGCTCGAGCAGCCCCGCCTGGATGGCGACCGCGGTGCCGCCCTGGAAATAGATGCGCGCCTCGTCGAAGCTCGCCGGAAAGGGCGAGCCCTTCTCGAGGTAGAGATGGGGGATGAACTGGGTGCCGGTCCACAGGTGCGCGCGCACAGCCGTGCGCAGATCGGCCTGGCGGGCAGTCCAGGGGGTCGCGTCGCGCCCCGCCGCGCGCTCCAGGGTCTGCAGGTGAACGAGGGCCAGCGCCAGCATGGCGTTGTCGTAGATGGAGATGCTGGGGTGGCTGTTCTCCGTCAGGTTGGTGCCGGGGCTGTCCTCGGGCTGGACGTCACCCCAGTCGGCACGCGTGCCGCCCCAGACCAGGCGGTATGGCGCGGCGAATCGCTGCGTGTAGAGATACATCAGCGCTTTCTCCATGCGCTCGATCACCGGGACGCCGCGCACCTGCTGCGAGAGAAGCGCCGTGTCGCCCGTCGCCGCCACATATTTGCCGACGGCCTGCACCAGCGAGCTTTCCTGGTCGCTTTCGACGGTGGCTCGCAGCAGGTTGCCGTTCGGCTCGATGGCATCGGGGATGAGACCGTCGTCCGCCTGGAACTCGAAGAACTGCAACAGCTGCGAGCGCACCACCGGCGCGCCGTGCGACTCGATGGCCAGGTCGATGAACGTGTTGAGGTCGCGGATGTACACAGCCGCATACACCGTGCCGGCGCTCAGGTTCTTGGCGACCACCTGCCTGGCCTTGGCACGCACCAGCGGCAACCGTGTGTCGTTGCGGATGGTGCTGGCCAGCGCTGCCTCCGCGGAGGGTGCGGAACCGCTTCCACCCCCGCCACCTCCGCCGCAGGCGTTGAGGACCAGGGAGAGAGCAACGGCCAGCAACCCGGCGATCGAAAGTTTGTTCAAGACGATTTCCTGTGGGTGATTCCTTGTTGCCGATGATAGACGGGGGCATGTCGCCATCTCCGGGCGCGCGGCCCGCCGCCGCGGAACAGAAACGCGCTGCGCCGGCAGATGCCCGATGATGAGGACCGATGAGCAATGCCGCCCCCATCCTGCCGTGGCTGTGGATCCCGATCGTGTTGGCGGCAGCCCTGGCCCAGACCGCCCGCAATGCGGCACAGCGCTCGCTGGTGGCCCAGGCGGGCACGCTGGGTG
This sequence comes from Ramlibacter sp. WS9, assembly GCF_003797765.1. Lineage (GTDB taxonomy): Bacteria > Pseudomonadota > Gammaproteobacteria > Burkholderiales > Burkholderiaceae_C > Ramlibacter. The sequence continues at coordinate 169,574 of NZ_RKMB01000011.1, forward strand.
CGACGTTGGCGCGCTTTCTCTACGGGTTGCCGTTCGCCGCGCTTTGGGTGGTGGCACTGCATGGGCTGCCGGCGACCGCGGCGACCGTCCCCTCTTTCCACGCCGGCTACTTCGCCTGGCTGATGCTCGGCGCAGCCGGGCAGCTTGCGGCCACAGCCTGCCTGCTGGCTGCCATGAAGCAACGCAATTTCGTGATCGGTGTCGCCTACTCCAAGACCGACGCGCTGCAGGTGGCCTTGTTCGCCACGCTGTTCCTGCGGGAGCTGCCGGGCTGGATCACGGTGCTCGCGATGTTGCTCGCCACGGCGGGCGTGGTGCTGCTGTCGGTACCGCCGAAGGCTGCAGCGGACGGCGTTCGGGCCTGGACCGGGCGGGCCGGATGGTATGGCCTGGCTTCTGGAGCTGGCTTCGCGCTTTCGGCAGTGGGTTATCGCGGCGCGGCGCTGCAACTGTCCGACACGTCGGTCTGGCTCAACGGAGCCTGGGGCGTGCTGTGGGCGCAGGCCGCGCAATCGGTGGTGCTGGGCGCGTGGCTCGCGTGGCGCGCTCCGCAATCGCTGCGCGCGCTGGCGACAGCCTGGCGCGTGTCGATCCTGGCCGGCGGCATGGGTGCGCTCGCCTCGATCGGCTGGTTCACCGCTTTCGCGCTCACCACGGCCGCCAACGTGCGCACGCTGGGAATGGTCGAAGTGGTGTTCAGCTACCTGGTGTCGCACCGGCTGCTGCGCGAGAAGCTCTCTCGCGCGGACAAGGTGGGGTTGGCGCTGGTGGGCACGGGCCTGCTCGCCTTGTGCCTGAAGCTCTGATCACGCGAACGCTACGTCCATAGCATCACGACGGACGCGGCCAACAGCAGCCCCATGCCGCCGTTCACCCACCTGGCGCGCCGCGCGTCCTTCATCCAGCGCTGCAGCATCGCGCCGCCCACCAGCCACACCGCGCAGCTCGGCGCGGCGGCCAGCGCGAAGAGGACGGCGAGCAGCGCGGCATGCGTGGCAGCGGGCTGGCCCGGCGCCGCGCTGAAGGTGGCGGCAGCGCTCGCGCCGACGATCCACGACTTGGGATTGACCCACTGCAGCGCAAACGCCGCGCCGAATCCCGCGGGCGGCGGCTCGCCTCCGGCCCGCATGGGCGGCGCTTTCGCGATCTGCCAGGCCAGCCAGAGCAGGAACAGCGAACCGCCTGCGCGCAGCGCCATCAGCAGTCCCGGCCAGGCCTGCAGCACACCGGCCAGGCCGAACGCGGCGACACCGATCAGCAGGGCCATCCCCACCACGACGCCCGCCAGGCAACGCAGGCCACCTTGCCAGCCGCCCCTCGCGCCCGCGGCCATCACCAGCAGGTTGCTCGGCCCCGGCGTCACCGCGGCGGCCACGGCGAACAGGAAGAACGCCGCCATCTGCTGCGCTTGCATCGCGCCGCTCAGATCACGCGGCGCGGCGCCGCGGTAGCGGCATCGCCGCTGTTGGGCGTACCGGTCGGCTCGATCAGCAGGATGTGCGCCTCTTTCGCGGCGCGCGGCCGGTGCTGCACCCCGCGCGGCACGACGAACATCTGCCCAGGTGCGAGACGCACCGTGCGGCCGCCCTCCAGGTCGATCTCGATCTCGCCTTCGAGCACCAGGAAGAAATCATCCGTGTCCGGATGCGCGTGCCAGTGGTACTCGCCCTGGATCTTGGCCACCATCACGTCGTGGCCGTTGTAGTCGCACACCGTGCGCGGCTGCCAGTGGCCCTCGAACGTGGCCAGCTTTGCTTTGAGGTCGATCGCCTGTTCCATCTCTGCCTTTCATGTTGAACGCCCTGTTCAACGATGACGCAGTGTGGACGTGCGGGCGGCTGGCGTCTTGTACGTTTGTTTCATGCGGGCCAGACCGCGGCCACGTCTTCGATGCCGTACGCGCGTGCCGCCAGCACCCGCGCCATGATCCGGGCCGGGTCGGCCAGGTACAGGCCCGCCTGGCCACTCCCGGCCTTCAGCGCCAATGGGATTTCGGTGCAACCCATGATGATCGCGTCGGTGCCGTGCCGCTCGGCAAGCGCGCGGGTCACGGCTTCGAAACGCTCGCGTGCGAAGGGCAAGTTGCCCGCCTTCACACCCTGGTAGATCCCTTCCATCAACAGCTGCCGCTCGGCCGGAGTGGGCGTGTGGCAAGCCAGGCCTGCATGTTCCAGCGCCTCTTGGTAGACACCCGCGTGGTACGTGCCTTCCGTGGCCAGCAAGCCCACGTCGCGCACGCCCCGGCGCGCCAGTTCGATGGCCACCTCCTGTACGCCGTGGATGACTTCCAGGTCGGGCATGCAGCGCTGCAGCGACGCGTGCCACGCGTGGGCCGTGTTGCACGCGATCGCGAGCGTGCGTGCGCCCAGTGCGCCAAGGCGTGCAGCCACCTGCTTCATCGACTCCAACGGCGCATCCGTGCCGCGAGACTCCAGCAGCAACGATGCCGAGCGGTCGGGGATGGGCACCTGCGCGAGCCAGTGCTCCGGATAGGCCTGGTCAGTGACCGCAACGCCCATGGCGCGCATGACGTCGGTGCAGGAATCCACGAACAGCCGCGCGAAGTCGGCGCCGGCCGCCGGGCCCATGCCGCCCAGGATGCCCACGGCACTCGGCAAGGGCCGGCGAAACTTCAGCGCGGGTTGCATCGCTTTGCCTCAGACGGCGGGCTTGTCGCTGCGGGCCTTGAGGTTGTCGCGCAGCTGCGGGGCCATCGGCAGCTTGAGGTTGGTGTTGTTCGGCGGGATGGGCGACATGAACCACTTGGTGTACGCGCGCTCGAACTCGCCCGACTTGATCATGTCGGCGATCACGCCGTCGACCAGCTGCTTGAACTTCGGGTCGTCCTTGCGCAGCATGCATGCGTAGGGCTCCACCTGCAGCGAGTCGCCCACCACGTCCCACTCCGCCGGATTCTTGGCGGTGGTGATCAGGCCATACAGCAGGATGTCGTCCATGCCGAACGCCACCGCGCGGCCGGAGTCCACCAGCAGCATGCCGTCGCTGTGGTCCTTGGCCAGCATCAGCTGCATGTTCAGGCTCTTGTCGGAGTTGTACTTGCGCAGCACCTGCGCGTTCGTGGTGCCCGACGTCGTGGCGACGACCTTGCCTGCCAGGTCCTGGTAGTTGCGCACGCTCGCTGTTTTCTTGACCAGGAGGCGCGTGCCCGTGTAGAAGTGGTTGGTGGCGAATGCCACGTCCTTGCCGCGGGTGGAGTTGTTGGTGGTGGAGCCGCACTCCAGGTCGATGGTGCCGTTGGTGAGCAGCGGGATGCGGTTTTGCGACGTGACGGCCATGTACTCCACCTCCAGCACCTTGCCGCTGCGGCGCTTGAGCTCGCGCACCACCGCGTCGGCGATGTCCATCGAGAAGCCGACCGGCTTGCCCGTGCCGGAGATGTAGCTGAAGGGCACCGACGATTCGCGGTAAGCCAGCGTGATGCGACCGGTTTCGCCCACCTTCTTCAACGTGTCCGCCGCGGCAGCGGTTGCGGCAGTGGCGATCAGCAGGCAAACGCCGGCCAAGGTGGTCAACTTCATTTGGAACTCCTCAAGATCAACGATGGAGCCCGCAGTCTAGGCACAGGGCGGCGGCTTGCCCACTGCCAAAGCGGCTATGCGCCATAACGCAGTGTTATGGCCCGGCCAGCACTTGCTGCACCGCTTTGGTGAACCTGCGGGCCGGGAGCGACGTGGCGGCCGCGGCGGGCCGGGCGGCGAGGATGGCGACCGGCACGGCCGGCTCCAGCGCCACCACCTCCACTTCCGCCAGATCCGCCGACAGCGCCGTGCAGCTGTCCACCAGGGCTGCGCCGAGACCGTGCCGCACAAGTGCCAGCGCGGCGTGGTACGTCTGCACCGTGAACGGCGTCGAGAAAGCGATGCCGGCTTCGCGGCAGGCCTGGCTGATCGTGGCGCCCAGGGTTTGCGTGCTCTCCACGCCGATCACCCGCGTGCCCGCCAGCTCCTGCAGCGAGATGGCGCCCTTCTTGACGGCGCGGGCGGGGAGCAGCCCCTTGGGAGCCACGCACACGATGTGGGCCTGGCCGACTTCTTCGAGCAGCAGGGCCGGGTGCGATGCCGGCCCGTACAGAAAGCCCACGTCGGCCTCATGCAGCAGCAGGGCCGACAGCATTTCGGGCGAATGGAAGGTCTTGATGACGACACCCACGTCAGGGTGCTTTGCGTTGAATAGCTTCAAGGCCCGCGGGATGACTTCGTGGCCCAGCGTCAGGATGGAAGCGATGCGCAGCTCCGCCACGGCCTTGCCGCCGCGCAAGGTGGCCGACACGCGCTGCACCTCGTCGAGGTCCTTGAACACGCGCTCCACATGCGGAAAGAGGGTTTCCGCCTCGGGCGTCGGCACCAGGCGGTTGCGCACGCGCTGGAACAGCTGGAAGCCGAGCTGCACCTCGGCATGCTGCAGCATGCGGCTCACCGCGGGCTGGCTGACGTTGATCAACTTGGCGGCGCCGCTGACACTGCCGGTCATCATCAGGGCGTTGAACATCTCGATGTGTCGCAGGCGCATGGCGGCTCCTCTTGGATGTACGATTGTTTCATGCAGCACGGTTCCCACCCGAACGACTGGGCGCGCTTCCAGCCGGGCGCGGTGGAAGGCGTGACGCTGATGAAGGCGCATTTCCAGCAACACGCGTTCGAGCGCCACAGCCACGAGACTTATTCCATCGGGCTCACCCACGCCGGCGTGCAGACCTTCAACTGCTGCGGCACCTTGCATGCCAGCCTGCCCGGCGACCTCATCCTCTTCAACCCCGACCAAGCCCACGACGGCAAGCGTGGCGCGCCGGAAGGCTTCGGCTATTCGATGCTCTATGTGCCCGAGGACGTGGTGGCCGGCTGCGCGGACCCGGAAGCGGGCATCGTCATGCCCCGCCACTTCCGCCAGCCGGTGGTGCGCGGCGGCGCCCTCGCTCGCCAGTTCGCGCAGGCGGTCGCGGCCATCAACCAACCGGGCGAGACCTTGCGCGCGGAAGAACTGACGCGCCACGTGCTCGCGGCGATCCTGGTGCGGCACGGCGAAACAGGCACGCGGCATCTCGATCCGCGCGCGGCCGGCGGTCTCCGCATGAACAAGGTGCGTGACCATTTGCAGGCGCACTATGCCCAGGATGTCGATGTGCTGACGTTGGCCGGCATCGCCGGCTTGTCGCGCGCGCATCTCACGCGCGCCTTCGCGCAGCACTTCGGCGTGCCGCCCCACATCTACCTCAATGCCGTGCGCGTGCGCAAGGCGCAGGAGGCGATGCTGGCCGGGACATCACTCGCGGACGTGGCAGTGGACTGCGGCTTTGCCGACCAGAGCCACTTCAGCCGCCGCTTCAAGGGCGCGCTGGGCGTGACGCCGGCGCAATGGCTGAGGCAGATGCGGGTCGCCGGCACGACACTTCGTAATTGACTTTTGAATAGTTGACGCCTAAAGTAGTTCCACGGGTCGCGCTGCAGTCCAGCCCCATGGCCCGAAGGACGTCGCGCCATGAATGCTGTCCCCGCGGTCTGCGCCTTGCTGCCGCCGCAATGCCTGCACCAGCACCGCCTGTTCGAGTCACGCGACCTGGACGATACGCGCGAGCGCATTGCGGGCGTCATGCAGCCGCACACGCTGCAGCCCAACGGCGCCTCCACCGACGCGCCCTCGCACATGGACTTCATCCGCATCGGCGGCGTGGGCCTGGGCGCCATCGGGTTCGGCGCGCCCATGCACGTCGACGTCGGCCTGCTCCATGACTACCACCTGCTGATGTTCTGCCTGCGGGGCCGGGCACGCACGCTGGCGGACGACCAGTTGCTGGTGGTCGACCCGCGCCACGGCATGATCAGCGGGCCGGGCAAGCCGTTCCTGGCCGACCTCTCGGGCGACTGCGAGCAGTTCATCGTGCGCCTGGACCGCGCCGCGGTGTTCGCCCACACCGGCCATTGGAACCTGCGGCTGCAGCCCGCGCTCGACCTGGGGAACGCCGCGCTGCAGCCCTGGCTGGCGCAGTTGCAGATGCTTGTCAATTCGCCGGCCCTGCTACGGCTGGCGCAGGACAACGCGCTCATCGCCGCCGACATGGAGCGGCTGCTGATCAGCCTGCTGCTGGCGGGCCAGCCGTGGCTGCCGCTGGACGATGCGGGTGTCCGCGAGCGGATGATCTCGCCCTCCTGCGTGCGCAAGGCCGAGGCCTACATGGAAGCCAACGTGGCCAAGCCGATCTGCCTGGCCGACATCGCGCAGGCAGCGAGCGTGCCGGTTCGGACCTTGCTGGACGCGTTCCAGCGATTTCGCGAACACAGCCCCATGCAACGGCTGCGCGAGATGCGGCTGGAGCGGGCTCACGCGCAACTGCTGGCCGCCGACGAGAACACCAGCGTCGCCGGTGTGGCGCTGGATTGCGGCTTCGCGCACTTCGGGCGCTTCTCCGAGGCTTACCGCCGCCGCTTCGGCATCGCGCCTTCGGCCACGTTGAAGCGGCTCATTGGGCCAATTCAACGAACAGGATAAGGCCCGAGTTGTAGTAGATGTGCAGCGCCATCGGCGGCAGCACGCTGCCATGGCGCTCGCGCAGATGGCCGAACACCAGCGACGGCACGACCATGGCCGCTGCCCACAAGACCGGCTGTGTCGCCAGGTGGGCGCCACTGAACGCGAGTGAGGTCAGCAGGTTCGGCAGGCTGATGCCGCCGTAGCGGTGCCAGCCTCCCAACCGATCCAGCAGCCAGCCCTGCAGCAGGCCGCGAAAACTCAGCTCCTCCAGCAAGGGATAGAGCAGCGCCGCCGACAGCAGCGCGGCCGCGCCGGTGAACCTGTCGGCCGCTACCCAGGGGGCCAGCGCCCACCAGACTGGTGGCGCGGCCAGGGTCGCGGCCAACAGCAAGTTCACTCAGCCCCTGCGTCGGCGCAGGCGCAGCAACCCCAGCAGCGCACCGAGCATGAGGATCGGCAGCGCCGCGTCGGCCGTGCCGTTGCCCACGGTGCAGCCGCCGCCGCCCGAGTCGACGGCCGCGATGGCGGGCGGCTCTTCGCAGCGCCAGTTGGCGGGGTTCTCCGTATCGCCGCCCGTGTGCACGGTGTTCTGCGGATAGGGACAGTAGCTGCGGTTGAACTTGGTGACGCCGGCGGTCACCAGCTTGGCCGGCAGCCGCTCGGGCGCCTTGCCGCCTTCCACCCACTCGATGAGCGGCGTCATGCCGTCGATCTGGCTCGGGCCATAACCGCCGCTGCAATGCGCGACGCCGGGGATGAAGAACATTCGGTAGAACGCCTGCGTCTGCGCCGCCCCGAGCTTCGCGCTCACGGCGTTGTAGTAGTCCGTGCCCATGATCGGGTTCAGCGCGGCGTCGGCCCAGCCCCAGTACGACACGATTTTGCCGCCGCGCGCATTGAACGCCGCCAGCTCGGGCTGCGGGTTCAGGATCGAGTTGATGCGTGTCATGCGATCCGGGTCGGTGTCGAAGTTGAAGTTCGCCCAGTTGTAGGCCGGATCCTGGGTCTCGAACGCGAAGTACTTCATGTACGACTCGCCGAACAGCGTCAGCACCGTGGGCGAAGGACCACCGGGCCAGAACAGCCAGGGGATCGCCGCGGTGGCATCCTCCACACCGTAGTACTGCGGGAAGTAGCTCTGCCCCTTGATCTTCGGGCCATCGCGCAGCTTCTGCAGCGCGGTGGTTTCCGCGTCGGTGAAGCAGCTGTCGGTGACGGCGGCGCCGCACTTGGGCAGGTCGACCTTCGGGTTGAAGTCGCAGGCCGGCGGGTTGCTCAGCAGGCCGTCGGTGACGCCGTCCTTCGCGTCGCACTTGGCGAGGATGGCGTTGAACGCGTTCGCCAGCTTCGGTTGCGTCAACGTCGGCGCGGCCTTGAGCGCCTGGTCGTTCGCCAGGCCCTTCATCATCACGTCGCTCCAGCGCAGCGTCGGCGCGCCGGCCATGATGCCGTTGAAGTCCTCCGGGTAGCGCGACGCCGACATCATGCCCTGGCGGCCGCCGGTCGAGCATCCGTCGAAGTACGAGTAGGCGGCCGGCCGCGCGTAGTACTCGTTGGCCAATGCCTTGGCCAGCGTCACTGTTTCGTGCACCGCGCGGTAACCGTGATCGATGATCTTGTCGACGCGGTTGTGGCCGAAGCTGGCGAGCGGCTCCTTGGCGTCCAGGTGGCCGGTGTCGGTGCGGGCCGTGGCGAACCCTTTCGCGAGGCCGGCGTGGCGCGACTCGACTTCCTTGACTGCGTTCGCGTCCTCACCGGCGAAGCCGCCGTTGCCGTACATCCACAGGCGCCCGTTCCACTGTGTCGGCAGATTGATCTCGAATCCGATCTCGGCCGGGATGGTGCCGGTGATGCGGCAATGCTCGGGCGCGGCGGCGGAGCCGGCGATGAGCTGCGCGCTCAGCACGACGCCGGCCGAAGTGGTCTTGGCCATCGCCGCGCAACTCAGCACCGAGGAATGAGGTGTGGCCGAGTAGTTGACCGACGAGCTCGCGGCGTTGGTGAAACCGGCCGCGTTGCCCCGGCTCGCGCTGGCGTTGCCGCCGTGCAAGGCCAGGGCCAGCAACGCGAGCGCGGTGGCGGCAATGCGGCGAGGGGCTGGCCGCGCTGCGAATGAAGTAAACATGATGTCTCCGTCTTTGATGGATGCCTTCGCTGCAATCGCGGGGCCGGGCCATCATTTCAGGGAGCGGGCGCGGCAGCTATCCACTTGTGGCAGCGCACGCGCGGCGCTGTCCGCTTCTCGCGGAAAAGATCGGCCGTGTGCCGAACGCCACCCCAGCGGCGTGGGTATTTACCCGCGCCTTGTTGACATTTGAATAGTTGACATCTAAAGTAAATGCCAATCCATTGATTGGGGTGTCGTCATGAAGATCGTGTGCATAGGCGGTGGGCCGGCCGGGCTGTATTTCGGGCTGCTGATGAAAAAGCAGGACCCGTCGCACGACGTCACCGTCGTGGAGCGCAACAAGCCCTACGACACCTTCGGCTGGGGCGTGGTGTTCTCGGACGCCACGATGCAGAACATGCGGATGTGGGACACCGAAACCGCCGCCGCGATCGAGGACGCCTTCAACCACTGGGACGACATCGAACTGGAGTTCAAGGGCCGGCGCCTGCGCAGCGGCGGCCACGGCTTCGTCGGCATCGGCCGCAAGAAGCTGCTCAACATCCTGCAGGCGCGCTGCGAGGATCTGGGCGTCAAGCTGGAGTTCGAACGCGAGGTCGAGTCGGACGCCGACTTCCCCGACGCCGACCTGGTGGTCGCCTGCGACGGCGTGAACTCGAAGATCCGCACCAGGTACGCAGAGACCTTCAAGCCCGACATCGTCACGCGGCCCAACCGCTTCATCTGGCTGGGCACGACCAAGCTCTACGACGCCTTCAACTTCACGTTCGAGCGCACCGAGCACGGCTGGTTCCAGGCCCACGTCTACCAGTTCGACGACAAGACGACCACCTTCATCGTCGAGACGCCGGAGCATGTGTGGAAGGCGCATGACCTGGACAAGCTGAACGCCGACGAATCGGTCGCGTTCTGCGAGCGGCTGTTCGCGCGGCACCTGGGCGGGCATCGCCTGATGACCAACGCGCGCCACCTGCGCGGCTCTGCCTGGCTGAACTTCCAGCGGATCAAGTGCGACCAGTGGTGGCTGCACAACGGCAACAGCCACGTCGTGCTGATGGGCGACGCGGTGCACACCGCGCACTTCGCCATCGGCTCGGGCACCAAGCTGGCCATCGAGGATGCGATCGAATTGGCACGCCAGTTCGGCCGGGCCGCCGACGGCGGGGCGGACACCAATGACGTGCTGCGGCGCTACCAGGAGCTGCGGCAGGTGGACGTGCTGCGCCTGCAGAACGCCGCGTGGAACGCGATGGAATGGTTCGAGGTGGTGGGCGAGCGCTACGCCGACAAGCTGGAGCCGGAGCAGTTCATGTATTCCATGCTCACCCGCTCGCAGCGCATCTCGCACGAGAACCTGCGCCTGCGCGACCCGGAGTGGCTGGAGGGCTTCGAGCGCTGGTTCTCCGATCGGGATGCGGCTTGCCCCGACGCGCCGGCCGGCCCGACGCCGCCGATGTTCACGCCGTTCACCGTGCGCGGCGTCACGCTGAAGAACCGCGTGGTGGTGTCGCCCATGGCGCAGTACAGCGCCGAGGACGGCCACCCCGGCGACTACCACCTGATCCACCTGGGCGCGCGTGCCACCGGCGGCGCGGGCCTGGTCTTCGCGGAGATGACATGCGTGAGCCCGACCGGGCGCATCACGCCCGGCTGCCCCGGCCTGTACGAACGCAGCCACATGGAGGGCTGGCGGAAGATCGCCCGCTGGATCCACGCCAACAGCGACGCGAAGTTCGCCTTGCAGCTGGGCCACGCCGGCGCCAAGGGCTCGACCCGCCTGGGCTGGGAAGGCACGGACAAGCCGCTGGAATCGGGCAACTGGCCGCTGATCTCGGCATCGCCGCAGCAATACCTCGAAGGCGTGAGCCAGGTCTCCCGCGCGATGTCGCGCGAGGACATGAACATCGTCAAGGCGCAGTTCGTCCGCGCGGCGCGTTGGGCCGCCGAGGCGGAGGTGGACTGGCTGGAGCTGCACTGCGCGCATGGCTACCTGCTGTCGTCTTTCATCTCGCCGCTCACCAACCAGCGCGACGACGAGTACGGCGGCTCGCTGGAGAACCGGCTGCGCTACCCCATCGAGGTGTTCAAGGCGATCCGCGAGGTGTGGCCGGATCACCTGCCGATCTCGGTGCGCATCTCGGCGCACGACTGGGTCGAAGGCGGCATCACGCCGCACGACGCCGTGGTGATCGCGAAGGCCTTCAAGGACGCCGGCGCCGACATGATCGACTGCTCCTCCGGGCAGGTGAGCAAAGCCGAGCGGCCGGTGTATGGGCGCATGTTCCAGACACCGTTCGCCGACAAGGTGCGCAACGAAGCAAACATCGCGACCATCGCCGTGGGTGCGATCTCGGAGGCGGACCACGTCAACAGCATCATTGCCGCCGGCCGTGCCGACCTGTGCGCCATCGCCCGGCCGCACCTGGCCAACCCGGCCTGGACGCTGACCGAGGCGGCGAAGATCGGCTTCAAGGCCGTCGACTGGCCCAAGCCCTACCGCTCTGCCAAGGGACAGCTCGAAGCCAACATCGCGCGTGAGAAGAGCGCGATGGCCACGGCCTCCGCTGCGAAGGAGCGCGCGTGATCCTGCCAGAGCTGAAAGGCCGGCACGCTGTCGTGACCGGTGCGGGCCAGGGCATCGGCGCCGAGATCGCCACCACCCTCGCTGCCTGTGGTGCCAACGTCACCTTGATGGGACGGCGCATGGAGCCTCTCGTTTCAATCGCCGCCCTGTTCCCCGCGCCTTCGCGCAGCCATGTGGTGGCGGTCGACGTGACGCAGCCGGACCAGGTGGAGGCCGCCTTCGCGGAAGCGCGCGAGCAGCTCGGGCCTGTCTCCATCCTGGTCAACAACGCCGGCCAGGCCGAAAGCGCTCCCTTCGCCAACACCTCGCTTGAACTGTGGAACCAGATGCTGGCCGTCAACCTCACAGGCACGTTCCTGTGCTCCAAGGCCGCCTTGCCCGACTTGATATCCGGCTGGGGGCGGATCGTCAACATCGCCAGCACGGCGGCGCAGCGCGGCTACGCTTATGTGTCGGCTTACGCCGCAGCCAAGCACGGCGTGTTGGGCTTGACGCGGTCGCTCGCGCTGGAAGTGGCCCGGAGCGGCATCACCGTCAATGCGGTGTGCCCGGGCTACACCGATACGGAACTGCTGCGCGCCAGCATCGACAACGTGGTCGAGAAGACAGGGCGCACGGCGCAGGCCGCGCGGGCCGAGTTCGAAAAGACCAATCCGCAGCGCCGCCTCATCCAGCCCGCCGAAGTGGCGGCCACGGTCTTGTGGCTGTGCAGCGAGGGCGCGGCGTCAATCACCGGCCAGGCCTTGTCCGTGTCCGGCGGGGAGGTGATGTGATGAGCGCCCACGTCGACACTTTCGCTCGCGATCATCTGCCACCGCTGGGTCAGCAGCCCGAATACCTGCTCGGCGAGGGCGATCTCGCCTTTCCGCAGCAGCTCAACTGCGCGGTGGAGCTGCTGGATCGCCATGTGGCGCAAGGGCGCGGCAACCGCCTGTGCATCCAGGCCTCGGGCGTGCGCTGGACCTATGCCGACTTGCTGGAGCACGCCAACCGCATCGCCAACATGCTGGTGCGCGACATGGGCCTGGTGCCGGGCAACCGCGTGCTGCTGCGCGCGCCCAACAACCCGATGATGGCGGCATGCTGGTTCGCCGTGGTCAAGGCCGGTGGCATCGCAGTCGCCACCATGCCGATGCTGCGCAGCAAGGAGCTCAAGCAGATCCTCGACAAGGCGCAGGTCACTCATGCGCTGTGCGATGGCCGGCTGGCCGGCGAGTTGCAATCGGCGGCCGCCCAATCGCAGACCTTGAAGCAGGTGCGTTTCTTCAACGATCCGGGGCCGGACGGCGTAGAAGCGCTGATGGCGAAGCAGCCGGCGCAGTTCGACAACGTTGCCACAGCGGCCGACGACACCTGCATCATCGCCTTCACGTCGGGCACGACCGGCCAGCCCAAAGGCACGATGCATTTCCATCGCGACGTGATGGCGGCTTGCGCCTGCTGGCCCAGGCACGTTCTGCGCCCGCAAGAGGACGACGTCTTCATCGGCACGCCGCCGCTGGCCTTTACCTTCGGGCTGGGGGGCCTGCTGCTCTTTCCCTTGAGCGTAGGCGCATCGGCGGCATTGGTGGAAAAGGCCAGCCCCGCCGAACTGATCGAGGCAGTCAAGGCCTTTGGCGCGACCGTGCTGTTCACCGCGCCCACCTCTTACCGCGCGCTGGCACAACTGCCCGGCGTCGCCCACACCGGCCTGCGCAAGTGCGTGTCGGCCGGCGAAGCGCTGACGGCCGACACGCGCGCGCAGTGGCGCGACGCCACCGGCATCGAACTGATCGACGGCATCGGTGCGACCGAGATGCTGCACATCTTCATCTCCGCCGACGAAGCGCATGCGCGGCCCGGCGCGACGGGAACGGTGGTGCCAGGCTACCAAGCTTGCATCATGGACGAACACGGCCGGCCGGCGCCCATCGGGCAGGTGGGCCGGCTCGCGGTCAAGGGCCCGACGGGCTGCCGCTACCTGGCCGACCCGCGGCAGGCGACGTATGTGAAGGACGGCTGGAACTACACCGGCGACGCGTATTCGATGGATGCGCAGGGCTACTTCTGGTACCAGTCGCGCACCGACGACATGATCGTCTCGGCCGGCTACAACATCGCCTCGACCGACGTGGAGGAGGCGCTGCTGCAGCACCCGAGCATCGCCGAATGCGGCGTGGTCGGCGTGCCGGATGTGCAACGCGGCCAGATCGTCAAGGCCTTCGTCGTGCTCAAGGGCGACACGCACGGCACCGACGAACTCGCGCGCGAACTGCAGGATTTCGTCAAGCAATCCATCGCGCCCTACAAGTACCCGCGCGCCATCGAGTTCCGCCGCGAACTTCCGCGCACCCAGACCGGCAAGCTGCAGCGCTTTCGCTTGCGCAGCCCCGAATAGTTTCTTCCCCCACACACCACCACTGAGAGGATTCTCATGCGACCCATTTCGACGGGCGGCCGACGCCTTGCCTTCATCGCCGCTGCCGCCTCGGCTCTCTGCGCAGCGGTCGCTCCCGCGCTGGCCGCGGACAGCGTGAAGATCGGTTTCCTGAGCACGCTGTCTGGTCCTGGCTCGGGCCTGGGCATCGACATTCGCGACGGCTTCAACCTGGCCGTGAAGCAGGGCGGTGGCAAGCTCGGCGGTTTGACGGCCGACGTGGTCATCGCCGACGACCAGCAGAACCCGGAGATCGGGCGCCAGACGGCGGAGCGCCTGCTGAAGAAGGACAAGGTCGACTTCATGACCGGCATCGTGTTCTCGAACGTGATGCTGGCCGTGGGCTCCACCGTCTTCAAGGAGAAGACGTACTACGTCAGCGCCAACGCCGGCCCGTCGCAGTACGCGGGCGAGCAGTGCAACCCCTACTTCTTCAACGTGGCCTGGCAGAACGACAACCTGCACGAGGCCGTGGGCAAGACGGTGCAGGAAAAGGGCTTCAAGCGCGTCGCGCTGCTGGCGCCGAACTACCCCGCCGGCAAGGACGCACTGGCCGGCTTCAAGCGCTTCTACAAGGGCGAGATCGTCCTGGAGAACTACACGGCGCTCAACCAGCTGGACTACGGCTCGGAGCTGTCGAAGATGCGCGCGGCCTCGCCAGACGCCGTCTACATCTTCCTGCCCGGCGGACTGGGCATCAACTTCATCAAGCAGTTCGTCGGTGCCGGGCTGTCCAAGGACATGACGCTGTTCGGGCCCGGCTTCTCGGCGGACGAAGACGTGATCCGCGCGGTCGGCGAGCCGATGCTGGGCATGTTCAATTCGTCGCACTGGGCGCACGACCTGGACAACGCCGCCAACAAGAAGTTCGTGACGGATTTCCAGAAGGAATACGGGCGCTTGCCTTCGCTTTACGCATCGCAGGGTTACGACGCCGCGCGGCTGATCGACTCGGCGGTGCTGGGCGTCAAGGGCAACCTCGCGGACAAGGCGGGCGTCCGCAAGGCGCTCGAGGCGGCGAAGTTCCAGTCCGTGCGCGGAGCGTTCCGCTTCAACAACAACCACTACCCGGTGCAGGACTACTACCTGCGCGTCGTCACCCGCGATGCCACGGGCCGCGTCACCAACCGGACGCTGGGCACCGTGCTGAAGAACCACGCGGACGCCTACGCCGGCAGCTGCAAGATGGCTTCCTGAGCCGCGCGGTTTTCGAGTGAGAAATGAACACGATCCTGCTTCTTGAACAGGCCTTGAACGGCCTGCAGTTCGGGCTGATGCTGTTCCTGCTGGCCGCCGGCTTGACGCTGGTGTTCGGCGTGATGGACATGATCAACCTGGCCCACGGCTCGCTCTACATGCTGGGCGCCTACACCACCGCCACGGCGGCCACCACGTCCGGCTCGTTCGCGGTGGGCCTCGCCGCCGGCGTCGCCGCGACTGCCGTGCTGGGCATGGCGCTGGAGATGACCGTGCTCCGGCGGCTCTACCAGCGCGACCACCTGGCCCAGGTGCTGGGCACCTTCGCCATCCTGCTGATGGCCAATGAAGGCGTGCGCATGATCTGGGGCCCGCAGCCCATCGTGCTGAATCCGCCGGCTGCGCTGAGCGGTCCGGTGCAGCTGATGCCTGGGCTTTCGTATCCCGCGTTCCGCCTGCTGATCATCGGCGTGGGACTCGTCGTCGCCGCCGCGCTGTACCTCATCGTCGTCAAGACGCGCGTGGGCATGCAGGTGCGCGCCGGCGCCTCGAACCGCGAGATGGCGCAGGCCATGGGCGCCAACGTCAAGCTGCTGTTCACCGCCGTGTTCGGCCTGGGTGCCGCGCTGTGCGCGCTGGCAGGCGGCATGCTCGGCCCGCTGCTGGCGGTGCAGGTGGGCATGGGCGAGAGCATCCTGATCCTGGCCTTCGTCGTCGTCGTCATCGGCGGCATCGGCTCGATCCGCGGCGCACTGGTCGGCGCGCTGCTGGTGGGCATGGTCGACACCTGCGCGCGCACCTTCCTGCCGCTGGTGCTGGAAAGCACCCTGGGCGCCTCGACCGCATCGGGCGCAGGCCCGGCCATCGCATCGATCGCCATCTACCTGCTGATGGCCGCGGTGCTGTTCTGGAAGCCGCAAGGCCTGTTCCCCGCGAGAGGATGAACCCATGATTTCCCTGCTTGACCATCGCTGGCGCCCCGCGCCTGCCGCGGCCCTGTTCGCCGTGCTGCTGGCCCTGCCCTTCATCGCGCAAGCCCTGAACGAGGGCTTCTATGTCGGGCTGGCCAGCCGCGTGCTGATCTTCGCGCTGGCTGCAACCAGCCTGAACCTGATCCTGGGCTTCGGCGGCATGGTGAGCTTCGGCCATGCCGCGTTCGTCGGCGTCGGCGCCTATTCCGTCGCGATCCTGATGCAGCATGGCGTGGAGTCGGCGTGGATCGCCTGGCCGTTGGCCGTGCTGATGAGCGCCGCGTTCGCACTCGTGATCGGCGCCATCAGCCTGCGGACCAAAGGCGTGTACTTCATCATGATCACGCTGGCTTTCGCGCAGATGCTGTTCTACGTCGCCGTGTCGCTGAAGGCCTACGGCGGCGAGGACGGGCTGGCTCTCGCAGCCCGCTCCACCATCGTGCGCGGCATGGACATGGCCAACGACACCGTCTTCTACTACGTCGTGCTGGGCGTCGCCGCGCTCGCCTTCGCCGGCGTGCAGCGCCTGCTCAACGCGCGCTTCGGCCACGCGCTGCAAGCCATCCGCGAGAACGAGACGCGGATGGCCGCCATCGGCTACCCGGTCTATCGCCACAAGCTCGCCGCCTTCACGCTGGCCGGCGCCATCGCCGGGCTCGCGGGGGTGCTGGCCGCCAACCAGTCCGGCTTCGTCAGCCCATCGCTGCTGCAGTGGAGCCAGTCGGGCATGCTGATGATGATGGTCATCCTGGGCGGCATCGGCCACCTGTACGGCGGCATCGTCGGCGCGGCCGTGTTCCTGCTGCTCGAGGAAGTGCTGAGCGCCCACACCATCCACTGGCAATTCGCGCTCGGCGCGGTGCTGCTTGCCGTGGTGCTGGCCGCGCCCCATGGCCTGGCCGGGCTGGTCCGCCGGAGGACGAATCCGTGAGCAAGCCCTTGTTGCAGGTCGAGCAGCTCGTCAAGCGCTTCGACGGCCTCACGGCCACGGACCGCGCGAACATCAAGATCCATGCCGGAGAGATCCACGCACTGATCGGCCCCAACGGCGCCGGCAAGACCACGCTGATCCACCAGATCTCGGGCACGCTCAAACCGGACAGCGGCCGCATCCTGTTCGATGGAGCGGAGATCAACAAGCTGGCCATCCACCAGCGCGTGGCGCGCGGGTTGGCTCGCTCCTACCAGATCACCAACACCTTCCCGCGCCTCTCCGTGCTGGACAACCTGGTGCTCGCGGTGCGGGCACGGGACGGCTCCAGCTTCGGCCTCTGGAAAAGCGCACGCAACGAAGCCCTCACGCACGAGGGCGCGGCCGCGGTGGCCGACCGCGTCGGTCTCACGCGCAAGCTCGATTGCCTCGCCGGCTCGCTGGCCCACGGCGAACAGCGCCAGCTGGAGATGGGACTGGCGCTGGCGACGAAGCCCAAGCTGCTGCTGCTCGACGAGCCGATGGCCGGCATGGGGCCGGACGAATCGGAGCGCATGGTGAGCCTGCTGCAGTCGCTGCGCGGTGAAGTGACGATGCTGCTGGTGGAACACGACATGGAGGCGGTGTTCCGCCTGGCCGACCGCATCTCGGTGCTGGTGTTCGGCCATGTGATCGCCAGCGGCAAGCCCTCGGCGATCCGGCAGGACGCCGCGGTGCAGAAAGCCTATCTGGGCGACGAAGAACAGGAGGCCGATCTTGAGTGCGTTGCTTGAAGTGCAAAACCTGGAAGCCGGCTACGGCACCAGCCAGGTGCTGTTCGGCATGTCGCTGGCCATCAACGCCGGCGAGGTGGCGACGCTGCTCGGGCGCAACGGCATGGGCAAGACCACGACGGTGAAGTCGCTGCTCGGCCTGGTCAAGCCGCGCGCGGGCTCGATACGCTTTCGCGGCGATCGCATCGACGGCATTTCGCCCGACCGCATCGCGCGTCTGGGCATCGCCGTGGTGCCTGAAGGCCGCCAGATTTTTCCCAACCTGAGCGTGGAAGAAAACCTGAAGGCGTTCGCGGCCAACCGCCGAGCTGCGGCGAATGCCTGGACGCTGGACCGCGTGTACGCGCTCTTCCCACGACTGCTGCAGCGGCGCGGCAACATGGGCGGGCAGCTGTCCGGCGGCGAGCAACAGATGCTGGCCATCGGCCGCGCGCTGATGACCAACCCCGAGCTGCTGATCCTCGACGAAGCCACCGAAGGCCTGGCGCCGCTGGTGCGCGAGGAAATCTGGCGCTGCCTCGACACGCTGCGCGGGCAGGGGCAGACCATCCTGGTGATCGACAAGTACGTCAAGCGGCTGGTGAAGCTCGCGGGCACGCACACCATCGTGGAACGCGGCCGCGTGGCCTGGGCCGGGCCGTCGCACCAGCTCGCCGCCGACCCGTCGCTCTGGCATCGCTACATCGGCGTTTAGGCACGCCCTCAACAGGAGCAATGGAAATGAACAGACCGTCTCGCATCCTCATCGGCGCGATCGCCGTCGCGGCTTCCCTGGCGGCGGCCGCGCAGCAAAAAGGCAGGCCGCCCGTCGTCATCGGGCAGACGTACGTGCAGACCGGACCGTTGGCCGCGCTGTCGACCGAGCCGCTGACCGGCATCCGCGCCATGCTGGAAGCCACCAACGCCCGGGGCGGCATCCATGGCCGGCAGCTCGAGCTGCGACAGGCCGACGACGGCAACGATGCCGAAAGGGCCGCGGCCAATGTCAGGAAGTTCGCCGCCGAGGGCGCCGTCGCGCTGCTGACGCCGATCGGCACGACGTCGTCTGTCGGGGCCCTGGCCGCGGCCAACGAGGTGAAAGTGCCCCTCGTCGCCCCCTACACCGGCGCCGCGCCCGTGGTGAAGTACACGCCCTACGGCTTCCCGCTGCGGATCAGCTTCGAGGAGGAGTACAGCCGCATCGTCAACCACCTGTTCACCATCGGCCTGACGCGGATCGCCTTCGCTCACAACGACAACCCCGGTGCCCGGTCGGCCATGGAAGCCACGCGCAAGCTGGTCGAGCAGCGCGGACAGAAAATGCTGGGCAGCGCGGCGATCCAGCAAGACGGCGCCGATGCGGCCGCGAAGGCGCAGGAGCTGGCCGCGCTCAAGCCGAACGCCGTGGTCCTGTCGGCCACCAACGCCGTCGCGGCGAAGTTCATCCAGGCGTACCGCGCCGGGGGGGCGGAGGCCCGCTTCTATTCGTTCTCGTTCCTCAACGGCCAGGGCCTGTACAAGTCCATCGGTGCCGATGCGGCCGGCGTCGTGGTGTCCCAGGTCGTACCCTACCCATGGAACGCGGCCATTCCGCTCATCGCGGAATACCAGAGCGCCATGAAGAAGATCGGCGAGAACAACTTCAGCTACGGCAGCCTGGAGGGCTACATCAACATGAAGGTGGTGGTCGAGGCGCTCAAGCGCGCGGGGAGCAGTCCCACCCCCGATTCGGTGAAGGCGGCGCTCGAGACCCTCAAGTCCCACGACCTGGGCGGCCTCTTCGTGAAGTACACACCGGCCGAGCACACCGGGCTCACCTTCTCCGAACTCTCGATGATCAAGAAAGACGGCGGCTACGCCCGATGACTCTTTCGTCGAATTGCTTCAGCAGACCGGCCGTCATCCGTTTCTCGCACTGCGACCCGGCCGGCATCGTCTTCTTCCCCCAGTACCTGGTGATGTTCAACGACCTGGTGGAAGACTGGTTCACCCACGGCCTGGGCGTGCGCTTCGCGGAGTTCTTCACCGTGCGGCGGCTGGGGTTTCCCACCGTGAGCCTCGCGTGCGGCTTCAAGGCCGTGAGCCGCATCGGCGACGACGTCGTGCTGTCGATCCGCGTCGAGCGCGTCGGAACGAGCTCCATCACCTTGCAGCTGCGGTGCGACGCCGGCGCCGAATGCCGGGTCGAGGTACGGCAAGTGCTGGTCGCCACGAGCCTGGAAACCCACCGGCCGATCCCGCTGCCGCCGGACATCCGGCAGGCGCTGGACACATTCGTTCAAGTTCACTAAGGGAGATTCCAATGCAAGTACTGCTGCCTCCGGGCTGGCCGCGTCCCCGTGGCTACGCGAACGGCGTGGCCGCCACCGGCCGCATGGTCTTTGTCGCCGGCATGATCGGCTGGGACGGCGACTGCAAGTTCCACAGCAGCACCATGGGCGGGCAGGTGCGGCAGGCACTGCAGAACATCGTCGACGTGCTCCAGGCCGGCGGCGCGCGCGAGGCGACCGCGGTTGTCCCGCAGTAGCCGGCCGCCATGTCCTTCGACGCTTTATCACCGGAACTCGTCATCGCCGTGGTCGGCACCGGGGCCATGGGCCGCGGCATCGCGCAAGTCGCCGCGCAAGCCGGGATCACCGTGCTGCTGCACGACACGCGGCGCGACGGGGCTGAAGAGGCCCGGGCCGCGATCACCGATGAACTGAACTTCCTCGCCGCCAAGGGCAAGCTGGAATGGAGCGTCGCGACGACGGCCGCATCCAACCTCGTCGCCGTCGCGCGGCTGCAGGACGTGGCGCCGGCCCACGTCGTGATCGAAGCGATCGTCGAGAACCGCGACGCCAAGCAGGCGCTGTTCAAGGAACTGGAGCAGGTGGTGTCGGAGAGTTGCATCCTGGCCACCAACACTTCGTCGCTGTCGGTCACCGAGATCGCCGCCAAGTGCGCACGGCCCGCGAGGGTTGCCGGGCTGCACTTCTTCAATCCCGTCCCACGTATGAAGCTGGTGGAAGTGGTGGCCGGCGTGGCGACGCGAGCGGCCGTCTGCGACAGCCTGGTCGCGCTGGTGAACCGCATGGGCCACGCGCCCGTGCGCGCGCAGGACACGCCGGGGTTCGTCGTGAACCACGCCGGCCGTGGCCTGGGCACCGAAGCGCTGCGTCTGGTGGCCGAAGGCGTTGCGCCGTTTCACGAGATCGACGCCATCCTGCGCGAGCAGGCCGGCTTTCGCTTGGGGCCCTTCGAGCTGTTCGACCTCGTGGGGCTGGACGTCTCGGCCCCGGTGATGGAATCCATCTACCGCCAGTACTACGAGGAGCCGCGCTTTCGCCCGACGCCCTTGCTCACGCAACGGCTGCGCGCCGGGCTGCTGGGCAAAAAGAGCGGCGAAGGCTTCTACCGCTACGTGGACGGCCATGCGGTGAAGCCTCTACCGTTGCGGCCGCCGGACGACCGGCCGGCCAGCGTTTGGGTGAGCAGCGCGCAGCCCGGGCTGGGCCGCTCCGCGCGCGCGCTGCTGTCGGGCCTGGGCGCCGAGATCGAAACAGCGGCGCGCCCCAGCGAGGACGCGTTGTGCTTCGTGACGCCGCTGGGCGAGGACGTGAGCACGTGCTGTGCCGATGAGGGGTTGGACCCCACACGCACGGTGGCGCTCGACATGCTCTTCGCCAATGCGCAACGCCGCGCCCTGATGCTTTCGCCCTTCACCAGCAAGGCTTCGCGGGATGCGGCGCACGGATTGCTTGCTTCGGGCGGACAGGTCAGCATCGTCCAGGACAGCGTCGGGTTGATCGCCCAGCGCGTCGTGGCCACGATCATCAACATCGCTTGCGACATGGCCCAGCAGCAGGTCGCCACACCGGGCGACATCGACAGCGCCGTGACGCTGGGCCTGGGTTATCCGTCCGGCCCCTTGTCGTGGGGCAACCAGCTGTCGCCGAAGGTCGTCCTGCAGATCCTGGTCAACATGCAGCAGCTGACGGGTGACCCGCGCTATCGGCCGTCCCCCTGGCTGCGGCGCCGGGCGCAACTGGGCGTGTCGCTCCTGGCGCAGAATGTGAACGGAACCGCCCCGATGACATAAGGCTTTTCATGCAAGAACTGACCGACGTACCGCACGACCTGATGATGCTCGTGGAGGTCGTCGAGGCAGGCGGGTTTTCAGCCGCGAGTCAGCGCACCGGCATTCCCAAATCGCGCCTCAGCCGCCGCATCGCCGCGCTGGAGGAGCGCCTGGGCGTGGCGCTGCTGATGCGCAACGCGCGCCACTTCGAAGTCACCGAGCTGGGCAAGGAAATGTTCCAGCGCGGCCTGAAGATCCGCGACGAAACGCGTGCCGCGCTCGCGATGGCGCAGGAGGGCCGCGGCGAGCCCAGCGGGGTCCTGCGCGTGGCCTGCCCGATCGCGCTGGCTTCGTTCCTGATCGGCGACGTGGCGATCGCGTTCGCGCGCGACTATCCCCGCGTGACGCTCACGATGAAGACCACCGATGGCAGCTCCCCGGACGAACACTTCGACCTCATCATCCAGCCGGCACGGCGCGCATTGGCCGACTCGAGCATGGTGGCACAGCAGTTGATGGCGTCGCCCTATGTGCTGGTGGCCTCGCCGCAGCTCATCGCCGAGACCGGGCTGGCCGTGGACCCAGGGCATGTGGTGGAGTGGCCCACCATCGGCTGGAGCTTCGACGAGCACGCGACCCGGTGGACTTTGTCGGGGCCGCAAGGCGAAACCTGCGTCGTCCCGGTGAAGGCGCGGCTGCACAGCGACAGCCTGCTGGTCATTCGCAAAGCCGCCATGGCCGGCATCGGCGTGGCGCAGTTGCCGCAGGTGCTGTGTCAGAAAGACATCGACGAGGGCACCCTGGGCATCGTGGCGCCGGGCTGGGCGCCCGTCCCGATGTCGGTCTATGCGCTGTACCCCTCACGCCATCACCTCACGCACGCCGGCCGGCTCTTTCTTGCAGCGCTTTCGCAGGCGCTTTCGCCGTATGGGCCGAGGTGAAACTTCGCGATAAGCGCGCGCGTGGAATATAGAGTCCTGAAATTGCAACGACTGTTCTGATGCTTCCCGCCATACGATGAATTCAGCAGTCCATCCATGGTGGATGAGACGCAGAAGGAGACAGTCGTATGGATACCCAACCCACCCGCCGGACGATCATTTCGCCATCACGCCGCGGGTTCATTCTCGGCACGGGCAGCCTGCTCGCCCTGCCGCTGGTCGGATGCGGAGGCGGCGGCGACAGCGTCGAGCGGCCCCTGCTCGCAGAGACCAGCTCGGGCGTGCTGAGCGGAGAGGTCAACGGACAAGTCATTTCGTACAAGGGCATCCCGTACGCGCAAGCGCCGATGGGCGCGCTGCGATTCAAGTCGCCCAAGCCGGTCAACTTCACCGGCGTGCGGCGCGACGCGAAGGCATTCGGCGCGGCCAGCATCCAGACCAACACCACGTGGATCTACGAGCCGCCGACGAACCAGGCCGAAGACTGCCTGTCGCTGAACGTGTGGGCACCGACGACGGGCGCCAGCTTGCCGGTGGTCGTCTGGCTGCATGGCGGCGGCTTCCGCTCGGGCGCGACCAGCATGTCGCTGATGGACGGCCAGAAGCTGGCGCAGATGGGCGTCGTGGTGGTGACGGTCAATTACCGCCTGGGCGCGCTGGGGCATCTGGCCCACCCGGACTTCGCGGATCCGGACACCGGCGCCACCGCGAACTGGGCGGTGCAGGACCAGGTGGCCGCGCTTCAATGGGTGAAGGCCAACATCAAGGCCTTCGGCGGCGACCCGAACAACGTCACGCTGTCGGGCCAGTCCGGCGGTGCGATGAACTCGATCATGATCGCGCAGAACCCCAAGTGGCGCCCGCTCGTGTCGCGCCTCTACCTGGTGAGCCCGCCCGACGTATCCACGCCCTTCGGCTTTTCGCTGGCCGACGCCGCGGTCTACACTGAGGTCATCGCGCAGAGGCTGGGCACCACGCCCAAGGGCCTGGCCGGGGTGTCGGGGCTGGACATCCACAATGCCGAACTCGCGCTGTCGCGTGCCGCGCTGCCCGCGTCCGTCACCACGGGCCGTGCGTTCCGCATCGCGCCGCTGGTCGACGGAAGCAACTACCTGTCGGACTGGATCAAGACGCCCTTCCCGGCCAACCTGCCGGTCGTCGTCACCTATGACCTGACGGAGGGATCGTTCTTCACCGACCTTTACGACAACCTGGCGAAGAAGAGCTCGTCGCCGCCACTGCCGGCGACGCACGAGGCGCTGGCCGGCCAGGTGGCGGGCTACCTGGGCAGCATGGGCATCGCCGCGGACAAGGCCCCCGGGGTCATCGCTGCGTATCGCGCGGCGGCGCTCGCCGACGGCCGCGCCGATGTGCCGGGCGATCTGTGGACCGAAATCTTCGGCGACTCGATCCTGCGCAACTACGGCGTGCGCCTGGCCAACCAGGTGGCCGCCGCCGGTGGCAGCGCGCGGCTGGCGACGTACATGCACCCCATCCTGCCGCCGGCCCGCGGCGTCCCCCACTGCGCCGAACTGCCTTTCCTGTTCGGGACCTACGACCAGCCGTACTACAAGGACAAGTTCGGCACCAGCCCGGTAGAGGCCGAGCTCTCGCAGAAATGGATGCGGTCGCTCACGTCCTTCGCCGCGAACAGCAACAGCATGTTCTCGGACGACACACCGTGGCCCGTCTACGCCAAGGACCACTCCAACACCGCCCGCATCGGCGACGTGGGCTCCGGCGTGTCCTTCGGGCCGCTGCCCAAGGCCGCGCAACTGGCGGTCTGGGACCCGTTGCTGGGCTTCTGACCGGAGCGGCTGGGCGCGCCGGGAATGCCCGTCGTCGTGGAGGCCGCGCCTACGTGCGTTTCGGCACGGCCTTCGTGCGCTCGCCGAACGCGCCGGACGCGGCGGCTTTCATGATGCGCCGGAAGGTGGGGCATTCCATGTGGCTGGGCGCGGGGCACGCCGCCGCATGGCGCAGGCCGTCTCGCATCGCGCTCAGCTTGCGGATGGTCCGGTCCAGCTCTTCCGCTTTGTCGGCGAGCAGCTTCCGGTCGATGCGCGGCTTGCCGCCGGATGTGAACATGCGCGCGATCTCGTCCAGCGAGAAGCCGGCCGAGCGGCCCACGGCGATCAGTGCCAACCGCTCCAGCACGCCCGCGTCGAACACGCGGCGCAGCCCTTGCCTGCCGACCGACGCGATCAGGCCCTTTTCTTCGTAATACCGCAGCGCAGAGGCGGGCACACCCGACCGCTGGGCCACCTCGGCGATGTCCATGTCACTTCCCCTTGAGTTCAAGCCAGCTTGAAGTGGGACAGTTTAGACCCGCCGCACGTTCTAGCTTCGCCCCTCGGCCGTGCAGCGCCGCTCGGCCTCGTTCAACCACGCATTGATGACCGCGGCCCTGGCGTCCGGCAGGTCGCATTCGGCATGGCCGTCGGCCGTCCCGGGAGCGGATTCGTTCGCTTGCGCCTGGCAGGCCGCGGCCCACTGCACGTCGTAGGTCATCTGAGCCGCCTCCCTACACCCCACCATGGCGCTGCGCAAATTGACGACCGTGAAGTCATCGGGGCCGGGTGCCGCGCCCTGGCCGGCGGGCGCGCCTGGAAAGTGGTGGAACGCAACCGCCCCAGCGCCGGCCACGAGCACGGCGGCCAAGAGGGATGCGTTCAAATGCTGGTGCATTCGGGGCCACACGAGGATCGCGCATCAAACATAGCACGGCGCCGCCGGGCCGTGTTGCAACAAAACTGACGGCGCGGCCGGGCTAGGACCGTACCCAGCGCACCGCGTCGTCCATCACAGAAAAAAGGCGCAGCGACAGGCCGGCGCGCGTGGCCTCGTCCTCCACCACGCCTGTGATCTTGCGGGCCTCGATCACCAGGGCCACCCTCTTCATCCGGGCCAGGTGCTTCGCCATGAGCACACCGACCGCGCGGCGCTCAGGTTCGCCAAGCCAGCCCACCAGGCCGCCCAGTTCGAAGACGGCGCGGTCGGTGGGTTCGTTATGGAGCGCAGCTTCCACTTCGGTCAAGGCGTTTTCCCACGCCTCCGGGGTGACGAGGCCGGTGAGTTGGACGAGGACGAAGCCGTCCTTCGGTTGAAGCTGGAACTGGAGCATCCGCCCAGCATAGCCGCACGGCGCGGCTATGAGGCTAGGGGATATTCCAGCTTTGGGTACCAGTCATCGCCGCGCCCGCCAGGCGTCATGTCGAGCAAGGTCCACAGCGGCGCGACGTCCGGAGCGCCACGCGGATCCTGGCCCGAGTCCGCAGTGCTGCCGTCCATCTCGCCGGCCCAGAAGTGCCGCACCACGCCGTCGCGCTTGACCCAGACGTCCAGCGCGGCCCATTCGTCGCCATTGGGCGCCAGGCCCCGATAGTCTCGTGCAAAGTCATCGCCGACGGTCTGATAGAACTTCAGGTTGCGCCAGCCGCGCTCGCGGGCGAAAGCCAACTGGCGCGACACCGGCGAGCGGCCCAGCACAGCGAGCGCCACTCGCTGCGTGAGGTCGCGCGCCGGGTGGTCGATCGAGCCGAGAAATGACGTGCACATGGGGCACGGCCGCTCGCGCTGCGGGCCGAACATCCAGAAGTAGGTGATGAGCGTGTCGTGCCTGCCGAAGAGATCGGCGAGCCCCAAGGTTTTGCCGTTCTCATCGACGAACGCATAGTCGGGCGGCTGGCCGCCGAGCGGCAACTGGCGGCGCATCGCCGCGACCCGTTCGATCTGCCGGCGCAATTCGATCTCTTCGGCGAGCAGTCGCGTGCGCGCCTCGCGGTATTCCGGGCCGTCGTTCGGATAGGGCTTGCTCGCAGCGGCGGCCATTTCGGCCGCGGGTTTCAATGTCGGCATGGTGCTGTCCTTTGAGTAGCAACATTCGAAGCGTAGCCCGTTTGCAACTGCTCGGCTTGCGCTTCGGCGATGATCGGCGGCCAACCCATGCAGACGCGCCACTTCCTCCAACTGATCTTCATGTCCGCGCTGTGGGGCGCGTCGTTCCCGCTGATCCGTATCGCCAGCCCGGCGTTCGGGCCCTGGGGTTTGGCGGGCTTTCGCTGCGCGCTCGCGGCTGTGGTGCTGGCGGCGCTGATGCGCGTGCTGCGCCAGAGCTGGCCGGACAAACGCACGTGGCTGCGGATGACCTTGCTCAGCCTCGCGACGGTCGTCGCGCCTTTCGTGCTGTTCAACTCTGCGGCGCTGGTGCTGCCCTCGGGCTACTCGGCGATCCTGAACGCCACCGTGCCGCTGTTCGGCATCCTCGGCGCCGCTGCGCTGGGCGAGGAGCGCCTCACGACGCGGCGGCTGGCCGGCTGCGCACTCGGCTTCGTCGGCGTCGCGCTGCTGGTCCGGCTGGGGCCGATCGCGATCGACGCACAGGTCATCCTTGCGGCTCTGGCCTGCATCGCCGCGTCGGCCAGTTATGGCGTCGGTGCGATCTTCATGAAACGCGCGACCCTGGCGCATCAGCCGCTGCCGGTTTCCGCAGCGGTCCACGTCGCGGCAACTCTCGTGCTGCTGGTACCGACGGCAGCGACGACACCGTCGATGCAGCCAACGGCAGCAGCTGTCATTGCGGTGACCGTCATCGGCTTGGTCACCTCAGGCTTCATGTACTGGCTGAGCATGCGGCTCATGCGCGAAATACCAGCGAGCGCGGCCACGTCGCCCGCCTTCATGATCCCGCTGTTCGGCGTGACCTGGGGCAGCCTGTTTCTCGGCGAGCCGGTGACGGCGGGCATGTTGCCGGGATGCCTGCTCGTCCTTGCGGCAATGGCGCTGGTGACGGGCTTCAACCCTTTTCGCGGGGCGCCACCCGAGCCGTGATGGCTGTTGATGCTGACGGCCGGGCCGGACAGCGCCTACTCGCTGTAGGTGCGAACTAGGCAGCGGAATCGGCATTGACCGTGGCTGGCGCCCGACGTGCGCTGATGGTGAGAAGGCGGCCGGGCATCCATATTCGAGTCATGCGCAAAGCCAGTGGCCCGCGCAACCGGAGAACTCAAATGAACGACTCGCCCCAGATCCGATTCGAACTGCGTTTCCAGTCCCTCTTCGACAGCGGACGCGGCTACGCTTTTCCCTGCGACCCCACGGGTCAGGTCAACCTCGACGGCTTGAGCGAGCAGGCACGCAACAACTACTTGTACGCGCGCGCCATGGTCGGCCGCGAGCTCTCAGTCCCGGCGCTGCGGCCCGCGATGCACTGAGCCTGGCTCCGTGCTGTCATTGCGCACTTGATCCGGCAATCCATGCATCGCTCGCCTGCTTGGGTGGCGAGCGTTACAGGCATTCAAGCGTCCGATTCCAGATTTTCGTGATGGGCCGCAGCGCCCTGCTTCCAGTACGCGGCAGCGCGGATCGCGTGCTTGTCGTGGCCTTTGTCGTCCACCAGGATGCGGCGCACCGTCGCCATGGTTCGCGCTTCACCCGCGCACCACGCGTAGCCCTCGCCGTCGGGCAACGACAGTGCGCGCACCGCTTCGATCAGCTGCGCGGGTTCCGCGATCCACTGCACTGCGACATCTGCCGCCGTCTTGAAATCGCGGCGGTCCGGCTCTTCCACTTGCCCGACTACGATGGCGCGCGCGTCGGCGGGCAATTCTTCCAGGCGGCGCGCGATGGCGGGCAGTGCCGTCTCGTCGCCGACGAAGAGGTGCCATGCGTAGTCCAGCGGAATGATGAACGAACCGCGCGGCCCCGCGATGGTCGCGCGCTGACCCGGCGCAGCCAGTGCCGCCCAGTTGGCAGCCGGGCCGTCGCCATGCAACGCGAACTCGATCGTCAACTCGCGGCGCGCGGCGTCGTAGCGGCGCGGCGTGTAGTCGCGCATGATGGGGGCGCCATGAGCGCCGGGCAGCACGAACTTCACATGGTCGTCGAAAGACGCACTGATGAAGCCGTCGAGCGACTCGCCGCCGAACGTGACGCTGCGAAAGTGCGGGCTCAGCTCGTCGACGCGGACGACTTCGACGTCACGGCGCTTGATCTCGTGCCGCACGCGCTGGACGCGGCTGGCGGTGGTAGAGGTGTTCATGGCTTCAGGCCTATAGGGGATAATGTCAACCATTATGGGATCTATAGAAGACATTGTCAACCAATCGGCTGGCGTGCCCGCGGACGATGACGTGCTGGAGCTGGTGCACCGGCTGATGCACGACTACCGGTCGCTGCAGTACCGGTTGTTGCGCGACGGCCCGCACGAGATCACCCACATGGAAGGCAAGGTGCTCGGGTTCTTCCACCGGCACCCAGGCGCGACGCAGAAGGAGCTGGCTCAGCACAGTGGCCGCGACAAAGCCCAGATGGCGCGGCTGATCGCGGGCCTGCGTGAGCGCGGGCTGATCGACGCCGAGGTCGACGAGGCCGACCGGCGCAACGTGAAGCTGTCGCTGTCCGCGGCGGGCCTCGCGGTGCACCGCGGCCTGCAACAGCAGGCCAAGCGGCTGAGCGCCAAAGCGGTTTCCGGGCTCGGAACGGCGGAGAAGGAGCAGTTGCTCGCGTTGTTGCGCCGCGTCAGGCAGAACCTGGCGAAATAGGGCCTGTTAACGCTATTTCCAGGGGCGCGAAGGGGCCGCATCGGGCGCCAATCAAGGCGCACGGTGCAGCCCGCACTCGCGTGCGGGCCAGCCGGGCAACGCCGAGTGGCGCCCGATGCGGCCC
>NZ_RKMB01000120.1 GCF_003797765.1 Ramlibacter sp. WS9
CGCGTTTTTCGCCAGAGGAGCAACCCCATGCAACTGGTCTGTCCGGCGGGCAGCCTGCCCGCCTTGAAGTCGGCCCTGCGACAGGGCGCCGACGCCATCTACGTCGGTTTCCGCGATGACACCAACGCCCGCCATTTCGCCGGCCTCAACCTTGACGAACGCCAGTTGCAGGAAGGCCTGCGGCGAGTCCACGAGGCCGGGCGGCAGCTCTACGTAGCGGTCAACACCTATTCCAGCGCGCAGGGCTGGGAGCGCTGGCAGCGCGCGGTGGACCAGGCCGCCGACCTCGGCGTCGATGCGTTGATCGCCGCCGACGTGGCGGTGCTCGGCTATGCCGCGAAGCGTCATCCGCGGCTCAACCTGCATCTGTCGGTGCAGGGCTCGGCAACCAATGCCGCGGCCCTGGCCCTCTATCACGAACGCTACGGCATCCGTCGCGCGGTCCTGCCCCGCGTGCTATCGCTGGCGCAGGTACGCCAGGTGGCGGCCGGTAGCCCGGTGCCGGTGGAGGTGTTCGCCTTCGGCAGCCTGTGCAT
>NZ_RKMB01000121.1 GCF_003797765.1 Ramlibacter sp. WS9
GCGCAGCCACGACAGGCGCGGCAGCAACGGCAGCGACCGGCGCAGGCGAGGCCGCGCCGGCCACGGGGGAGTTGGCGGGATCAGTCGTGGCCTTGCTGATCCCCAGGTCCTTTAGCGGCGTCCTCGGCGCGCCGTCGGCGTCCGCCGGGCGGAACGCGAGCATCCGCAGCAACACCATCTCGAAGCCGCTACGCGGATCGGGCGCCAGCGGCAGGTCGCGGCGGCCGATCAGGCCCATCTGGTAATAGAACTGTACGTCTTCCGCCGGCAACGCCTGGGCCAGGGCCAGCACCCGCTCGCGGTCGCCCTGGCCATTGTCGATCGCTTCCGGCAGGGCCTGGGCGATCGCGACGCGGTGCAGCACGTTGAGTATTTCGGCAAGCACGCCGCCCCAGTCCGGCCCCTGCTCGGCCAGGTGGCGCACCGCTTCGAGCAGGGCGCGCGCATCGCCCTCCAGCAAGGCCTGGAGCACGCCATAGACCTGGCCGTGATCGAGGGTACCGAGCATCGCCCGCACGTCTGCGGCCAGCAC
>NZ_RKMB01000122.1 GCF_003797765.1 Ramlibacter sp. WS9
CCTTAGTGTGCGGGCAATTAGATGTTCCGCAATCGTAGTGTTTGGCGCCCATCATATTGGTGCCGCACGCGAGCATGCGTTCCACGCAAGTGATTTGCCAAAGGCTGAAGGTCTGAGCGTGTTTCCAAAGCACTTTTTCCCAAGCGTTGTCTTTTTCAAATAGGAGTTTCGTTGCGCGGGGAACAAATTCTTTTAGTGTGTGGTGGCGACGTCTACGACCTGAGTATTGAACCACGTAAAAATCTAGAGGAAGGTAATGTAAGGATAGGATAACGCACTATGAATAATAAGAATATTAATGAATTAACAGCGCCCTAGCTCGATGCGTAGCATCGCTAACTTGGAAATCGTCGGATGTTAGCTCATTTATTGGAACGCATCGGTTCGAGAGTACAAACGGAGACCGTAAGTTATGGTTTAATTCTGCTTGATATTGATCACTTTGGTTTATTTAATAATTACTACGGTCACTTGGAAGGGGATATTGCTTTGATTCGTATTGGCCATATTCTTAACCAACATGCTCAGGCAG
>NZ_RKMB01000123.1 GCF_003797765.1 Ramlibacter sp. WS9
ATGGATGGCGTGCTTCGTCAGTATGTAGCTCGCCATTCCCGCAGAGCGTGAGAATGAGGTCGAACTGGGCGGTCAACACGGACGCTGCGCAAACGGCCGCGCAGCGCCGGTTACCTCCACGTTAAACCTCAGTGGGGCGACACTTGTTCGCAGAGTTTTTGAACCTCCTCGACGCACTGGCGATGGGCACCTGCTCGCGTGAGTTGTGGGAGAGCGCCGCGGTAGCGCACTACGCAGCTCCCGAAGTTGAGGCGGCACGTGCCGAGCTAGTTCGGGCATCGCTACAGTGTGGAAACTGGGAGTGGCCGGCAGTTCCGGAGAGCCTCTCGGCCGCCGCCCGCACTATACGGGCATCATTTGCCAGGTAGCTTCATGACAAGCGCGCACTTCACTCTCCCGAGGCTTACTGAGCCGGCCCATAAATAGTGCGTAACGGATCACGCGGCGTACCGGACATGCTTTTCCTTGAACAGATTGCGAATGATCGCGGGCTGCTTCTGGCGACTGTGCAGATGACTGCGCACGGCCT
>NZ_RKMB01000124.1 GCF_003797765.1 Ramlibacter sp. WS9
TCTGGCAGGCGGTGGTGGCTGGTGGCCAGCCTATAGTGAAGCGGGTCAGGGATGGCGCCGTGCTGGTGGAAGTAGCCGAGGGTCCGTTGTGAGCGCCCGGTACTGTCCGTGACGTCCTACAGGAAGCTGTGAACGCATGGTTAACGGAGATCGACATGGCATACGCAGAATGGATCGCAGTGAAGGTCGTGGTATCCAAATCCATCGGCACGGTGGGCATCCGCAACGCCACCTTGCAATGGGGCAAGTTCTACCGCTACACCAACAAGGACGACGAGATTTCCACCGAGGAAGTCAGCAGCATGAACGTGCAGGCCGGCAGCCCGCAATGGATCGCCTCCTGCGGACGGGAGAACGCTTCGTCCGGCACCCAGGGCAGCTTCGACTGCTACGACGGCAACACCAAGATGGGCACCTTCAGCTGGGATGACCCGTGGAAATCCGGCGCCACCAACACCTGGGGCTTCACGCCGGCATCGGCGGACTATGCCGGCATCACCAGCGGCGGCAACGCCACGGGCACGGACA
>NZ_RKMB01000125.1 GCF_003797765.1 Ramlibacter sp. WS9
CCCGCCAGGCCCGGCCGGACTGGACCGCCTTGAGGCGATTCCAAGCCGGGTGCTTGGTGAACGGTCCGGCATCACCCTTGAACGAGATGATCACATCCGGATTCAGCCGCAGCAGGGTCTCCATGGTTATCACGGACGAATCGGCAGATTCCATGCCCTTGGGCGGTTCGCCCTGGACGTTGGTTGCTCCCAGGCGCTCCATCACCTGAGTCGTCAGGTGGTTGCTGTAGTAGGCATAGGGAGCATTGCCCCAATGCCAGAGGAAAACCGCGCTGACCTTTCCCGGCGCGCGTTTGCCGGTCGCCTCCAGCTCGTCCAGGAAAGCCTGGTTCATAGCCGCGCCCTGGCTGTCCGCACCGAGCGCTCGTGTGGCTCGCTCCACTGCACTCACAGAATCATTCAACGTGATCAGGTCGAATGCCAGGAACGCCCCAGTCTCCTCGATCTTCTTGGCGAAGGGTTCCGTATACGTGCGTAAGCCGATGGTCAGATCCGGCGACAGTTTCGCCAGAACCTCAAGGT
>NZ_RKMB01000126.1 GCF_003797765.1 Ramlibacter sp. WS9
CTATTGATGTTTATGCATTCGGCGTTACCGCACTATTTTTAGCAAATGGCACCTTACCTTCAGAAGTACTCTATGCTTATGGCAAGCCAGTACCTAATAATCTTTTTACCTCCCTGCCAATAGCAAATGAAATTGCAAGCCTGCTTCAGAGTTCGTTAGTAGCACTACCAGAAGACCGCCCCCCAATATGGTCAATCAAAGAGACACTTGAGAAGCACATATTAGAAAACAGACATCAAGCGCTAATAACACACAAAGGAAATCCAACCTACTTAAACAAAGATCGGAAAAAAATAACACTTTCGGTAGATAGAGTTGGAGTTGTCGACGTCCAGTATAACGGCTTAGATTTCATTATAACCAGGGCAGAGGGAGAAGTCTTCATTAATAACGCTCCCATTTTAGTTAATTCAAAAATACCCACTAGTTGCGTCTTGGCAATCGGCAATTCACAAAGAAGTAATCAGGAGCGCTCCTTTATTACGTTCGACCTATCTCATCCGGAG
>NZ_RKMB01000127.1 GCF_003797765.1 Ramlibacter sp. WS9
GAAGTCCAGCAGAAGCTCGAACCGGGTATCTGGGACGACCGCCGCGCCTGAGCGCGGGGCGGGCGACGTTTCTCGGCGCAGCCGAGGCGCATCGTCCGCTCTTGAACCTGTAGCTTTGCCACCGGGCCCGGTACAATCCGGGCCTTGTCGTTTTTGCGTTATTTCTGCTCCGGGGCCTTCATGACCGTATCCTTCGTTCACCTGCGTCTGCATACCGAATTCTCCCTGGTCGACGGCCTGGTCCGGGTCAAGCCCCTGGCCAAGGCAGTGGCGGGGCTGGGCATGCCGGCGGTGGCGGTCACCGACCAGAGCAACATGTGCTCGCTGGTGAAGTTCTACAAGACCGCCATGGGCGCCGGCATCAAGCCGATCTGCGGGGCCGACATCTGGCTCGCCAGCCGCGAGGAAGATGGCCCGCTCAGCCGCCTGAGCCTGCTGGCGATGAACGCGAAGGGCTATCGCAACCTCACCGAGCTGATTTCCCGCGGCTGGAGCGAAGGCCAGCG
>NZ_RKMB01000128.1 GCF_003797765.1 Ramlibacter sp. WS9
CTTGCGACAAGCGTCATGTTTCGCGGCTAGACTGACGCTTCGCACGAGGAGGAGTTCCATGCAACAGGTCATCGCGGTGAGCCTCTGCGCCACCCACGCGTTCAGCAAGCAAGTGCGTCCCGCCATCCGCCTCCTGAAAGGCCTCGGCGTCGAGGGCGACGCCCACCACGGCGTCACCGTGAAGCACCGCTCGCGGGTGCGGCAGGACCCGACCCAGCCGAACCTGCGCCAGGTCCACCTGATCCACGAGGAACTGCACGACGAGCTACGCGCCAGCGGCTTCGCCATCGGCCCGGGGACCATGGGCGAGAACATCACCACCCGTGGCGTCGACCTGCTCGGCCTGCCCACCGGCACCCGCCTGCGCCTGGGGGAAAGCGCCCTGGTCGAGCTGACCGGCCTGCGCAATCCCTGCTCGCAGCTGGACAACTACCAGCCCGGACTGACCGCCGCCGTGCTCGGCCGCGACGAACAGGGCAACCTGATTCGCAAGGCCGGGGTG
>NZ_RKMB01000129.1 GCF_003797765.1 Ramlibacter sp. WS9
AAATCGGTGTCGGTCATAGCAAATCTCCTTTGTATCTATCGTATACACGCTAGATAAAAGGTCAATGCCATTTCGAGAAAAATATTTCGCGAAACGCTATTGTATACACGCGAGCAACTGACTAGACTCGCCTCAATTCATCAAGGAATGCCACCATGACCAATGCCAGCCAAGCACCGGACGCCGGAGCGATCTTTGACCTCAATGGGCAGCAGTACCGCGTCACCGGTTGGCTGGCTGAAGTGCCGGCTTCCGCGTCGAAACCGGCTGCATGGATGGCTGAAATTCTCGAAGGCCTGAGCGGCACCCTGGACATGGCTCCCCGGTACCGCTGGTGCCACCGTGAAGAGGCGACCCACGTAGCGGGTTATGGCGTTGCCGGGTGTGTAGTTCCGGTGACCAGCATCAAGGTGACCGGGACCGTGGACTGGTCTGCTGAGCAGCTCCAGGAAGCGCGCGCTATCGCCGAGCAGTTGGCTGAGCAGGGTGAGCTGATC
>NZ_RKMB01000012.1 GCF_003797765.1 Ramlibacter sp. WS9
TCACCCAGGCCGATCGCCTCGTCCTGGGCCTGCTCTGCCAACTGCTCCATGGGACACCTCCGACTCAGCTGATGCAACAGCAGAAGGATATCTCAGAAGTCAGTGTTTAAGTTAGCGCTTATGGGATAGAGACCGGCATGACAAACGGGAGATTCAGTCTTCGGGCGTCACACCGAGCGCCACAAGAAATCGCGCCACCATGTTGTAAGTGGCGATCGTGGCGGTCAGTTCAACCAATTCGGTTGTCTCGAAACGCTCGCGCAACTGCGAGAACAGCGCATCGTCCACCTTCACGTCGAGCGTCATCCGCGCCGCGTACTGCGCCACGAGCGCCTCGGACTCCCCCAGCCCAGTCGGAACCGGGCCCGTGGGCGTGGCGGCGTATGCGGTGAGGATGTCCAGCTCCGCTTGGGTGCCGCCGGCGGCCAGGAACTCGGGTGCGTGGTGGTGGTATTCGTAGTGCGCGCCGGTGAGCAGAGCTACCGTGCAAATGCCGAATTCGCGCAGCTTGCCGCTGCCTGCAAAGCCGGTGCGCACGTTCTTGAGGTACGTGTTCCAACCACGGGCGAGCGGCTCGCTCCAGAGCAGCGCACGGTCGAGGTTGAGCAGCGCGCCGCCGCGGCGTTCCAGGACGGCTTTCACCAGGTCTTCGGGTTGGGGCTTGCGATCGGGGGTCCAGTCGGGGATGCGCATGATGGGTGCCGTGAAGAAAACAAGATGGCAGCATAAACCGCGGGCGGGCACTGCGCCGATAATCCACCCCATGCGAATCCGCTTCACCAAGATGCAGGGGGCCGGCAACGACTTTGTCGTGCTGGACGAAACGCGCGGCCCGCTCGGTCTTTCGCCTGGGCAGTACCGGTTCCTCGCGGACCGGCACTTCGGCGTGGGCGCCGACCAGGTGCTGTCGGTCCGGCCCGCGCCGGAGCCGGGCATCGACTTCGAGTACGTGATCCACAACGCCGACGGCGGCGAGGTCGAGCAGTGCGGCAATGGCGCGCGCTGCTTCGCGCGCTACGTACGCGACAAGGGCCTCACCGATCGCGACAGCGTGAAG
Source organism: Ramlibacter sp. WS9 (assembly GCF_003797765.1). Lineage (GTDB taxonomy): Bacteria > Pseudomonadota > Gammaproteobacteria > Burkholderiales > Burkholderiaceae_C > Ramlibacter. Next base: position 1,058 of record NZ_RKMB01000012.1, read on the forward strand.
GTGAAGACGCTGTCCGGCCTCATCGAGCCGCGCCTGAACGCCGACGGCCGCGTCACGGTGGACATGGGCGCCCCGGTGTTCGAATCCGCAAAAATTCCGTTCGACATCGCGGGCCTATCGCCCCAGATCGACGGCGCCTGGGAAAAGTGGAACCTGGCGCTGGGCACCGATTCCGCATCCGCCATCATTTCCGTTGCGATCGTGTCGATGGGTAACCCGCATGCAGTGCAAGAGGTGGGCGACGTCGACCAGGCACCGGTGCGCACGCAAGGGCCGTTGATCGAGACCCATCCGCGCTTTCCGAACCGGGTCAATGCCGGATTCATGCAGGTGGTCGACCGGTCGCATGTCCGCCTGAGGGTGTGGGAGCGCGGCGCCGGCGAGACTCTGGCTTGCGGGACCGGGGCCTGCGCCGCCGTGGTTTCCGGCATCCGCCTGCGGCGGCTGGACCCAACGGTCGACGTGGAAACGCGCGGCGGGCTGTTGACGATCGAGTGGGCCGGTGGAAATTCTCCTGTGCTCATGACCGGCCCCGCCGTCACTGTGTTCGAAGGCGAAATCGAGGTACCTGAATCACCATGAAAACCGACGGCATGAACCCGATCACCGAAGACGATATCGCCAACTACCTGGCCAATACGCCCGACTTCTTCACGCGCCATGCGCAGTTGCTGGCCGCGGTGCAGCTCACCAGCCCGCACGGCACGCGCGCCGTGAGCCTGCAGGAGCGCCAGGCCGAGATGCTGCGCGAGAAGATCAAGGCGCTGGAACACCGCATCATGGACATGGTGCGGCATGGCAACGAGAACGTGATCATCGCGGACCGGTTGCACCGCTGGGCGCGCAACCTGTTTCAGGTGCAATCGGGGCGGGCGCTGCCGGTGACCATTGCGGTCGAGATCCAGAACCAGTTCATGGTGCCGCAGGTCGCGATCAAGGTCTGGGACGTGGAGAGCCGCTACGGCAGCGAGGTCTTCGCCGAGGGCGTGAGCGAAGACGCCAAGACGTTCGCCTCTTCACTGACGCAGCCGTATTGCGGCGTCAACTCCGGCTTCGAGGCGGTGAATTGGCTCAACGACACGGCGATGGCGATGTCGGTGGCGCTCATCCCGCTGCGCGAAGGCAGTGCCAACGGCACCGGCCCGGCATTCGGCATGCTGGTGCTCTCATCACCCGATCCGCAGCGCTTCCAGAGCGGCATGGGCACGGACTTTCTCGAGCGCATCGCCGAACTGGCCAGCGCGGCGCTGTCGAGGCTGCGCAAGAGGTAGCGGATGGATATGGTCGAGCGCTACCTGGAGCACGTGCGGGTCGAGAAGCGGCTTGCGGCGCGCACGGTGGAGCTCTATTCGCTGGACCTGCAGAAACTTTGCGAGTTCGCCGATAAGGCGGGCGTCGAGTTGACGCGGGTGCAGAACGCGCATGTCCGCCGCTGGGTGGCGCAGATGCACAGCGGTGGGCGCAGCGGGCGCGGCATCGCGTTGGTGCTCTCGGGCTGGCGCGGCTTCTACACGTGGCTGGGCAAGCAGGGGCTGATCGATAGCAATCCCGTGCAGGACGTTCGCGCGCCCAAGGCAGGAAAGCCCTTGCCCAAGGCCTTGAGCGTTGACGACTCGGTGCAGCTGGCCACCTATGCGAACGAAGATGCCGATCCGTGGCTCGAAGCGCGCGACGCCGCGATCGTCGAGTTGCTCTACGGCTGCGGCTTGCGGGTGGGCGAGCTGGTGGGCCTGGACGCCGTTGCCAGCAAGGCTGCGCGCGGCTGGGTCGATCTGCAAGCGGCCGAGGCGCATGTGCTGGGCAAAGGCAGCAAGCGCCGGACGGTGCCGGTCGGCAGCAAGGCCCTGGAAGCATTGACCCACTGGATCGCGTTGCGCGGCCAAGGCGGCCATCCGGCGCAACCGGCGCTGTTCACCGGGCGGCACGGCACCCGGCTCACGGCGCAGGCCGTCTGGCAGCGCCTGAAACGCCGCAGCCAGCTTGCCGGCCTGGCCACGCCCGTCCACCCGCACATGCTGCGCCACTCTTTCGCGAGCCACGTTCTGCAATCCAGCGGCGATCTCCGTGCCGTGCAGGAACTGCTGGGCCACGCCAACATCACCACGACGCAGGTTTACACGCGGCTGGATTTCCAGCACCTCGCGAAGGCATACGACGCGGCGCATCCGCGGGCGCACCGGAAGGCCAAATGAAGTCATCCCCGCCTCCGCGGGGATGACGGGGTCAGCTTGTCAAGGTGAACACCGCCCGCTTGCTGTCGGGTGCGACGTTGTTCAAAAGGCCGGACAACCGCTCCACCACCTGCTGCGCATCGGCGCGCTCCGTCGGCACCATGGACTGCGCGACGCGCACTTGCGCCACCCATTCGATGGGTTTGTTCTTGAAGGGCATCAGGCAGCGCGCGACGATGCGTGGGCCTTCCGATGCAACATCTTCCGGCGACAGTGGCCCTTCCACCAGCATGCCGAAGCGCAGCTCCGAGAGGCGTGCCACCGCGTCGATGTCGCGCGCCGCGGTGAGCAAGCGGCCGGCTACGCGCAGCGGCAGTTCCTCGGCAGAACGCGCGCCGAAGTCGCGGCGCACCTGGTCGGCGTTGACGATGTCGATCAGCAGCACGGCACTCTGGTACTTCAGCCGCTGCGAGCGCGCCATCATCCGGCCCAGCCGCTCCGCGAATACCTGCGCATTGATCAAACCGGTGGCGGGGTCGATGCGCTCCAGGCCCTGGATGCGGCGGTTGTTCTCGCGCCGTTGCTGGCTGCGCACCATCAGGATCACGAGCAGGATCGGCAATTCCACCGCGATGCCCACCTGCATGCCGTGCATCGTCCAGAAGCTCACCGGGATCAGTCCCGCGAGCCGGGCCGTCGGGAACAGCGCGCCCAGGATGACCGGGATGTTGCCTGCCAGGAGCCACCCCGCGTAGCGGTCGCCCCGCCGGGCTGCCCAGATCACGCCGGCCAGCCCCGCGGTGGTCGCCACCGCGATGTAGGGGATCATCAAGCGCAGACGCAACGAAGGTTCGACAAAGGCGATGGCAAGCGCCACGCCGATGGACAGCAGCGCCATGCCGGTGAGGACGGCGTCGAGCTTGCGCGAGCGCTCCGGCATGGACACGGTGGCCGAGAAGAACCACATCAGCGAGCCCACGGCCAGCACCGGCATCACCATGGACGACACATCGTTCCAGCGCGCCCAGTGCGGCCACAGGTGCAGGCCGCCGATGCCGGTCATCGCGGCCTGTGCGACGCCCATGAGCGTCACACTCAGGGCATAGAAGCCGTACGCGTTGTCGCGCAACGACAGGGCACTGAGCAGGCCCACCGTCGCCGCCAGGCCCGCCAGCCCGAAGTAGATGCCGAGGATCAGCGATGTCTGCTGCTCGTGGCGGCTCAGGTAGCTTTCGCTGACGAATGTCAGCGGCGCGCTGAAGCTGTGCGGGTTCTCAATGCGCAAAAGGTATTTGCGTGGTTCCTCGGCGGAAACCACCACGGGCAGGAGCGGGTGGCGGTGCGGCACCGGCCATTCCGCCACGGCAATGGTGTCCCCGGCGGATTGCGGCGTCCATTGGCCGGTCGAGTCCGGGGTGTACAGCGTGACGCGGTTGACGGAGGGGTAGGGGACTTCCAGGTACCAGCGTTCGGCGTCCGGCGCGGGCGGGACGGTGAAGCGGATCCACAGCGCCTTGCCGGTGGTGAGGGGGTAAATGGCGCCTTGGCGCGTGGGCAGCCAGTCGATGCGGGCGTCGGTGGCCACGTTGTCGACGAGTGACTCGCCGGTGGCGTCGGTCCATGCGTCGCCCCAGTCGCCCAGCTGGACGGGTTGCCGCGCCGAGTCCAGCTCCAGCACCGTGCGCGCCCATCCGGGCGTGGCCAACGCGGCCAGCACCAGCAGCAGCACGGCGCACAGCAAGCGGCGGCCCGCGTCCATCAACCACATCGTTCGTTGTACTCCTATGGCGTTATTGTGCGCTGGCCCCCCGCGTGCGCCCTTCGCACGGGCGACAAGGCCGGACAATAGCGGCCATGAAAATGATCCGACTGAAGGAAGGCAAGGAGCGGTCGCTGCTGCGCCGGCACCCGTGGATATTCGATTCGGCCATCGCCAAGGGCGGTGGCGACCCGGGCGAGACGGTGCGCGTGGAGTCTTCTTCGGGGCAGTTCCTCGCCTGGGCGGCCTTCAGCCCCGCGTCCAAGATCCGGGCCCGGGCGTGGAGCTTCGACGAAGGCCAACGCATTGACGCCGGCTTCCTGGCCACGACCTGCCAGCTGGCGATCCGGGCGCGGGCGCGCTTCGACATTCCGAGCGACGGCGTGCGCCTCGTCCACGGCGAATCCGACGGCCTGCCGGGCCTCATCGTCGACTGCTACGGCGACACCCTGGTGGCCCAATTCCTGTCGGCGGGCGTGGAGCGCTGGAAATCGGTGCTGGCCGACGCGCTCTTGAAGGAGACCGGGCTCGCGCGGCTGTATGAACGATCGGACACGAATTCCCGCTCCCTGGAAGGGCTGCCCCCGCTGTCAGGCTGGCTCCAGGGCGATGGGTCGACGGAACTCGCGATCCAGGAAAACAACTGGCGCCTGACCCTGGACATCGCCACCGGCCACAAGACCGGCTTCTACCTGGACCAGCGCGACAGCCGGCGCAAATTCGCGGACTACACCCGGCGCCTGGGTTTCCAGCGCGTGCTCAACTGCTACTGCTACACCGGCGGCTTCACCGTGGCGGCGCTGGCGGGCGGGGCGGGGCACGTGACCTCGATCGATTCGTCGGCTCCGGCGCTGGAGCGGGCGCGTGCGCACGTCGCGCTGAACGGTTTCGACGCGAACCGGACGGACTTCCTGGACGCCGATGTCAATGCGTCCCTGCGCCGCTTCATCGAAGAAGGCCGCACTTTCGACGCCATCGTGCTCGATCCGCCCAAACTCGCCCCCACGGCTGCCCATGCGGATCGCGCCGCGCGGGCTTACAAGGACATCAACCGGCTGGCCCTCAAGCTGCTCGAGCCCGGCGGCGTGCTGTTCACCTACTCCTGCTCGGGCGGGATCAGTGCGGACCTGTTCCACAAGATCGTCGCCTCGGCGGGTGCGGATGCGGGCGTGGACGGCTACATCGGCGAAAGGCTGGGCGGCGCGCCGGATCACCCGATGACGCTGGCCTTCCCGGAAGGGGAATACCTCAAGGGCCTCGTGGTAGTGAAGAAGGCATAGGGCACCCACGCTCCGCACCGGCTAAACTGCCTCCCCTTTCCCTCTCGAAGTACCCGTCATGGCCCTCATCCCCGCCACCATCCTCACCGGCTTCCTCGGCTCCGGCAAGACCACGCTGCTCAAGCGCGTGCTGCAGGAAGCGCATGGCCAGAAGATCGCCGTGATCGAGAACGAGTTCGGCGAAGAGAACATCGACAGCGACATCCTGGTGACGGACACCACGGAGCAGATCATCCAGATGAGCAACGGCTGCATCTGTTGCACCATCCGCGAAGACCTGCGAACCACCTTGCAGGACCTGGCGGCCAAGAAGCGCAGGGGCGAATTGGACTTCGAACGCGTGGTGATCGAGACCACGGGCCTCGCCGACCCCGGCCCGGTGGCCCAGACTTTCTTCATGGACGACGAGATCGCCGAGACCTACTTGCTCGATTCCATCCTGACGCTGGTGGACGCCAAGCATGCGGCCCAGCAGCTCAACGACCGGCAGGAAGCGCGACGCCAGGTGGGCTTTGCCGACCAGATCTTCATCAGCAAGACGGATCTCGTGGCCAAAGACGAGACCGACGCCCTGATTCACCGTTTGAAGCACATGAACCCGCGCGCGCCGCAGAAGGCGGTGCATTTCGGCGAAGTGAAGCTTTCCGAGGTGTTCGACCTGCGGGGCTTCAACCTCAACGCCAAGCTGGACATCGACCCGGATTTCCTGAAAGAGGACGATGGGCACGATCACGCCCATGGCCATGATGACGACCATGAGCACGGCGAACACTGCGACCACCCGTCGCACGCAGGTGAAAGCCATGGCCACCACCATCACCACGACGACGACGTCAAGAGCTTCGTGTTCAAGTCCGAGCGGGCGTTCGACGCGGCCCGGCTGGAGGACTTCCTGGGCGCGATCGTCAACATCTACGGCCCGCGCATGCTGCGCTACAAGGGTGTGCTGCACATGCAGGGCACCGATCGCAAGGTGATCTTCCAGGGCGTGCACCAGCTGATGGGGAGCGACCTGGGCCCGCTGTGGGCCGAAGGCGAAAAGCGCAACAGCAAGATGGTGTTCATCGGCATCGAGCTGCCGAAAGACATATTCCTGCAGGGCCTTGAACAGTGCCTTGTCCAGTAGCCCTGTCTTTGTGATCGGCGCCGCGATTTTTGGGGGATTTATCGGGTAGGCTAGCGCCTTCCAAAAATAAGGCGGGGCTGGCAGATGATTGTCTCGATTCTGCAACTTATGGGATTCCCCTTTGGCACCAGAGCGTCCGGTGGCGGGGGTGAAAACCCCAACGGCAGGCGCGCGGAGGGCGACAATCAGGGTATAACTCGCTCTCATGAAGGCGACAGATCACCAAAAAAACGACAGTCGACCGATGCGCGTCAGGAACATGCGGGCGCCACGGCCGCGAGGAGACCGGATGTGAAGCCTCAATCCAAGGCCGCCAAGCCAACCGTCAAGGCCAAACCCGCGGCCAAAGCGGCCAAGCCAGCGGCGAAGAAAGCCGCACCGGCCAAGAAAGCCGCCGTGAAAGCGGCGCCTGCCAAGAAGGTTACCGCCACCAAAACGCCTGCCAAGGCCACCAAGCCCGCAGTGAAGAAACCGGCCGCGCCGGCCAAAGCCGCCAAACCAGCAGCCAAAGCCGCCGTTGCCACACAGCCCAAGGCAACCCCTGTGAAGACTCCCGCCGCCGCACCCGCCGGCCCGGCACTGCCTAGAGCGATGCCCCCCCGTCCTGACGCCGCCACTCTGGGCGCCGAACCGGCACGGGCCACCAAACCATCGGCGCGCCTGGCGCAGATCACGGTGCCTTCCATGGCGCAATCCGTGGCCTCCACAGCCGCCAAAGCAAGCTATACCCAGACAATGGCACCCTCCGTACTCACTCCTCCCCCCCTCGTGGCCATCAAGAAAGATCCCAAGCTCGCCAACAACTGGAAGACCAAGCCGGTCGAAGAGCTGTCGGACGCCGAGGTCCTCGCCATGCCCGATGGCGAATACATGAATGACAAGCAGATGGCGTTCTTCCGCCTGAAGCTGACCCAGCTGAAGCAGGACATCCTCAACAGCGCCGGCGAGACGACCGAACACCTGCGCGAAGACACCGTCATCGTGCCGGACCCGGCCGACCGGGCCACCATCGAGGAAGAGCATGCGCTGGAACTGCGCACCCGCGACCGCGAGCGCAAGCTGCTCAAGAAGATCGAGCAGTCGATCGGCCGCATCGATGCCGGCGACTACGGCTACTGCGACGAAACCGGCGAGCCCATCGGCGTCGGGCGCCTGCTGGCGCGGCCCACGGCCACGCTGTCCCTGGAAGCGCAGCAGCGCCGCGAATTGAAGCAGAAGATGTTCGGGGACTGAACAAGGCCCCACCTTCTTCCTACCCGCAGTACCCCAGCCCACACTACCCGCCATGCCGCCGAAGGAAGAGAACACCGGCTTGCTGTCGAAGGTAGTGAAGTTCGTCAAGAACCCGACGACGAACTGGGCTGACCTGGACCAGCAGGAGTCCGATCGCGAGAGCAGCTACTCCAAGCAGATGCTCAAGGAGATGATCGAGCGCAAGCGGCGCAACGATTTCGTCCGCAAGCGCGAGTTCGACATGCTGCGCAAGATGCGCCGCAGCGAAGTGATGGCGGGGCAGGACCCGGCGGCGCGCCCGTCCTTCTTCCAGAGCTCGATGCCGTCCAAGCCGGACGACCGCGCCACCACCCTCAAGAAGATCGACGAGATCGAGGCGCAGATGTCCATGCAGTGGTGGAAGACCAAGCATGGGGACCCCACCAGCCGCAGCGGCAGCAGCACCAATTTCCCGATGTCGTCGCACTTGCCGCCCGATGCGGCGAGCCGCCCGGCCGGCGCGCCGCCGATGCGGTCGACGGCCTACACGCGGACGGAGCCGGCACCGCTGGATACGGGCAAGGGCGAGGAAAAGACGACCCCGATCGAGCTCGAGCAAATGCTTGACTCCGTCGCCTCGAATTCGCTCTCGGCGCAGTTTGGGGCCAGCAGCCTGTCGCCGCCGGAGCCGGCGCCGCGGGTTCGGGCCGCGCCCCCGGTCCCCGAGCCTCCCGCACCCGTCGCGCCGGCACCGGTGGCGCGCCCGCCGGCAGCCCCTGCGGTCTCGGCCGCGACGCCCGCGCAAGGCCCGGTGTCGGAGCCCGGCAGCAACGCCAGCACAGGGTTTTCCGCATCGAAGCTGTTCGCGATCGACGTGGACGAATTCGCGCACGACCCCGAACTCGAGGAAGCCTCGATCCGCTTTGCCAATGGCGACGATAACGGCGCCGAGGCGGGGCTGATGGAAGTGCTGAGCCCGCAAGGCGCGCGCATCGACCACGACGAGACCTGGCTCACGCTGTTCGACCTGTACCGTGCCACCGGGCAGCAGGACCGCTTCGAGACCGCGGCCATCGATTTCGCGGGCCGCTTTGGCCGCTCGGCCCCCCAGTGGTTCTCGATTCCCGAGGCCGTCGGGCGCATGCACGCTGCGCCCGCTGCGCCTTCTGACGCCAAGCAACCACCCCCCAACTGGATTTGCCCGGCCACCATGGGCACACAGACCGTGGTCGCGATGACCGTGGCGCTCGGCAAGGCCCCGCCGCCGTGGCGCCTGTCGTGGGTCAAGCTCAACGCCATCGACGAGGCCGCGGTCGAGCCGCTCACCAAGCTGTTCACCCAGTGGGCAGGGCAGCCGGTCCAACTGCGGTTCATCGGCGCCGATAATTTCGAGAGGGTGCTGAAGAACGCCACGCCTTCGGGTGACAAGGGCGTCAACCCTTCGTGGTGGAAGCTGCGCATGGAAGTGCTGCGCGTCATGCACCGGCCCGACGAGTTCGAACTGGTGGCGCTGGATTACTGTGTCACCTACGAAGTGTCCCCACCCTCGTGGGACAGTGCGCGCTGCGAATACAAGCCGCTCAGCGAAGACGGCAGTTACGTCGCGGGCCACACGGTCATCGGAGAAGCCTTCCGCGACTCGCTGTCCTCCGGCATGAGCATGGGTTACAGCGACACGCACGCGGCTGCCCTCAACTCGCAGATGTCCAACATCGCCACCGTCGAGTTGGCGGGGCAGATCCTGGGCGACGCGACCGAGGCGCTGGGCATGCTCGAGAACAAGCTGATGGGCGCCGATGTCATGATCATCTCTTGCGCCCGGCTGATCCGCATCGATTTCTCCGCGGCGGGCACGCTGCTCAACTGGGTGACCGCGCGGCAGGCTGAAGGGCGGCAGGTACAGTTCGTCGAGGTGCATCGCCTCGTGGCCGCGTTCTTCAACGTCATCGGCATCAGCGAACACGCGCGGGTGTTGGCGCGCACGGACTGAAACGCTTCGCGCGAGGCACAGCCTTGCAATTCGCGGGGCCTATCCCAAACTGGACAAGATGGAACAATTTCACGGCACGACCATCGTCAGCGTGCGGCGCAAGGACGCGTCCGGCCGCTGGCAGGTGGCGATAGGCGGCGACGGCCAGGTGACGCTGGGCAACGTGGTGGTCAAGGGCACGGCGCGCAAGGTGCGAAAGCTCTACCACGACAAAGTGGTGGCAGGCTTTGCCGGCGCCACGGCCGACGCCTTCACCTTGTTCGAGCGCTTCGAGGCCAAGCTGGAAAAGCATCAGGGCCACCTGGTGCGCTCGGCCATCGAGCTCACGAAAGACTGGCGCACCGATCGCGTGCTGCGGCGGTTGGAAGCGATGCTGGCGGTCGCCGACACCGAGGCGTCGCTCATCATCACCGGCAACGGCGACGTCCTGGAGCCCGAGCACGGCATCATCGCCATCGGCTCCGGCGGCGCCTATGCGCAGGCCGCGGCCAAGGCGCTGCTGGACAACACCGAGCTCAGCGCGAAGGACATCGTCAAGAAGTCGCTCGAGATCGCCGGCGAGCTGTGCATTTACACCAACATGCACCACACCATCGAAACGCTCTAATGTCCAGCATGACCCCGCAGGAAATCGTTTCCGAACTCGACCGGCACATCGTCGGCCAGGCGGACGCCAAGCGCGCTGTCGCCATCGCACTGCGCAACCGCTGGCGCCGCCAGCAAGTGGATGAGAAGCTCCGTGGCGAGATCACGCCGAAGAACATCCTGATGATCGGCCCGACGGGCGTGGGCAAGACCGAGATCGCCAGGCGCCTTGCGCGGCTGGCCGATGCGCCTTTCATCAAGGTGGAGGCGACCAAGTTCACCGAGGTCGGCTACGTCGGCAAGGACGTCGACTCCATCATTCGCGACCTGGCCGAGATGGCCGTGAAGCAGACCCGCGAATCCGAGATGCGCAAGGTCCGCTCGCGCGCCGAAGACGCCGCGGAAGAGCGCGTCCTCGACGTGCTCGTGCCGCCGCCTCGCATGGGCGAGCCGTCCGGCGAGAGCACCGCGCGCCAATCGTTCCGCAAGAAACTGCGCGAAGGTCTGCTCGCCGCTGCGGAGATCGAGATCGACGTGGCCGAGCCGCGCCAGCAGCTGGAAATCATGGGCCCGGCCGGCATGGACGAAATGACCGAGCAGTTGCGCGGCATGTTCAGCCAGCTGGGCGGCACCAAGCGCAAGACGCGAAAGCTCAAGGTTCCGGAGGCGATGAAGCTGCTGACGGAAGAAGAGGCCGCCAAGCTGGTCAACGAGGACGAGATCCGCACGGCCGCGATCCACAACGCCGAGCAGAACGGCATCGTCTTCATCGACGAGATCGACAAGGTGGCCTCGCGCAGCGAGAGCGGCGGTACCGACGTCTCGCGCCAGGGCGTGCAGCGCGACTTGCTGCCTCTGGTGGAAGGCACGACCGTGTCCACCAAGTACGGCCCGATCAAGACCGACCACATCCTCTTCATCGCGAGCGGCGCGTTCCACCTCTCCAAGCCCAGCGACCTGATCCCCGAGCTGCAGGGGCGGCTGCCGATCCGCGTCGAACTGCAGTCGCTGTCGGTGCAGGACTTCGAGGCCATCCTCACGCAGACGCATGCGTCGCTGGTCAAGCAGTATCAGGCGCTGCTGGCCACGGAAGGCGTGGAATTGGAGTTCGAGCCGGCCGCCATCACCCGCCTCGCGCAGATCGCCTATGACGTCAACGAGCGTACCGAGAACATCGGCGCGCGGCGCCTCTCCACGGTGATGGAGCGCTTGCTCGACGACATCAGCTTCAACGCGCTCAAGCACGCCGGCCACACTTTGATCACCGCCGACTACGTCGACAGCCGCTTGAAGGACCTGAGCCGCGACGACGACCTGTCGCGGTACATCCTTTAGCCAGGCCGCTGGAAAGGCGGTTCGGCGGACGTGGCGCGGGCCACGCGCCGCCCGCGCGCAAGCTGGCCGGCGTGACGTTCGGCGAGCGCGCGAAACTCGCCGGAGACGCGTTCGTCTTGCGCGACGGCCTGCCAATACGTGCGGGCCAGCTCGCCGGCCTGCTTCCACGGGCGCAGCGTCTCGGCCGTGGGCGCGAGCGCGCCGGGATCGAAGTCGCGTTCCACCAGTTCGCCGTTCACCGGTGCATAGATCATGGGCAGCGTGTCGTAGGCCGGTGCCATGATCCAGTCGCCGCGTTCGATCAGCAGCGATATGTTGCCGTAGTGCCTGTCCGTGTTGCCGATCAGCCGGCCGAAGGCTTCCAGGAAGCGCAGGCGGTCGGCGTCGCCGTCACTCAGCAGGCTGCGAGCAGCCATGCGGGTGGCGGTAGCCGCCCAGTTGTCGATCTGGCCGACGTATTCGCTGTCGTAGGCGAGCAGCGACACCATGCCGATGCGTCCTTCCTCCGTGCGATCGAAGCGCCGCACTTCGAGAAAGACGCGTCCGGAAGCGACCATCACTTGCGACGGCGCGGCCGCAAATCCCGCCGTTGCGAGCGTCTGCAGCGCCACGTGTTCGGCCACCAGCAAGTCACGCCAGCGCTGCTCGACGGGCGATGCACCCGCAGGCGAGAACTTGACGATCACGTGCGCGCCGTCGCGCTCGCGCACAGTACAAAACTTCGGCTGCTCGCCGCCAGCCGATGAGCCGGGCAGGGCGCCTTGCATCGCCGCATCGGCGAGCGCCGGGTAGTCGCGGTCGGCGGTGCGCGGTGGCGGCCCGAGCTTCAGGTAGCGCTCGAAGGATTCGGCGCCAATGATGAGGTTGCCGGGCAGGTCGTCACCCGCCAGGCAAAGCGCCTTGAGCACGCCGTCGTCGCTCCAGTGGTCGGGGTTGGCCGCCACCCGGAGTTCGGGATGCATATGGGCAAAGGTGCGGCCCATGAAACCCTGGGGGCGCATGTCGGCCAGGAACCAGGGCAGGCCGGCGTGCAAAGCCGAAGGGCCATCGTCCTCGTCCACCCAGAACCGGCCCTCGGTCACGGGGATGAGGGTGCCAAACGGCGAGACATCGCCCCGCTCGTCGACCTTCATGATGGGAACGATCGCAGTGGCGCTGGCGCCTTCGACGCCGCGCGGCATCACATAGGCCTGGGAGCGCGCGCGGCCCACCTTGAGTACCTCGCCCGCCGCGAGGAGCGGCGCCAGTGCGCGCGAGACCGACGCCTGGCTGGCCTGGCAGATGTCCTGCAGCTGCGCACTGCGCGCCGCCCCCGCCGCCTTCATGGCCTGGCGCACCCGATCAACCAGCGCAGCGTCCAAGAAATCTCCCCTGAATCGATTTGTGAATAGATACCGAAAGGCAACCTGCCTCCTGGAGAATAGCAAATAGAATAGAAAACAGGAAGAGAGCACCGAAGCAGGGGGTGCAACGCCGTGGATTGCAAAGGCTCGGCAAGGCAGCGCTCACATTCGCTAACACTGTGTCGGGGCCTCACGTATCACTTGCAGAGCCACAGCTAAGTGCTTAATTTAGAACGATTTTCAGTGACGGTCGAGCTTAAAATATCGTTCTAAGTCTTTGATTTCATTGCGAATTTTCAGCAGAACCCAGCTTGCGCTGCAGAGTTTTCCTGATACAGTGCAAAAAAGTGCAATTAAGTGGTGAATGGTGCGTTCGCACTCCACGGTTGCGCTGCATTTGTAGCAAGGGCTCACACAGGTGTTTCAAGGCGCGTCGTCACTCAGTCTCGATGGAAAGGGCCGGCTCTCAGTGCCGACCCGGCATCGTGACGTGCTGGCCGCCACCGCCGAGAACCAGCTCACCATCACGCGCCATCCGCATGGCTGCCTGATGATCTTTCCCCGGCCGGAATGGGAAAAATTCCGCGACCGTATCGCCGCGTTACCCATGGAAGCGCAGTGGTGGAAGAGAATCTTCCTGGGCAACGCAATGGACGTAGAACTCGACGGCACGGGCCGTGTGCTGGTCTCGCCCGAACTGCGTGCCGCAGCCGGCATCGAGAAGGAAACGATGCTGCTGGGCATGGGCAACCACTTCGAGCTCTGGGACAAGGCGATGTACGAGGCCAAGGAAGCGGAGGCGCTACGCGGCGATATGCCCGGTGTCTTCAAGGATTTCTCTTTCTGAGAGCAAGCGGTGGAAAGCACATGGCAACACACCACCGTCTTGTTGAACGAAGCAGTAGACGCTCTTTTCACCAAGCCGGATGGCACTTACATCGATGCGACCTTCGGCCGCGGCGGCCACTCACGGCTGATCCTCTCGCAGCTCGACCCGACAGGCCGGCTGATTGCTTTCGACAAGGACACCGAAGCAGTGGCCGTGGCCAATGCCATCGAGGACCAGCGCTTTTCCATCCGGCACGAGGGCTTTTCCGGCTTGCGCGACATGGAAGCGGGCAGTGCCACCGGCATCCTGATGGACCTGGGCGTGAGCTCGCCGCAGATCGACAACCCGGCGCGCGGCTTTTCTTTTCGAGGCGACGGTCCGCTGGACATGCGCATGGACACCACGCGGGGAGAGAGCGTGGCCGAGTGGCTCGCCACGGCGGAAGCCGGGCAAATCGCGGAGGTGATACGTGAATACGGCGAAGAACGGTTTGCTGTTCAGATTGCAAAGGCGATTGTGGCTCGCCGACAAGAGCGGGGCCCTCTTGCATCCACCGCCGAGTTGGCCCAACTCGTGGCTGGCACGGTCAAAACCCGCGAGCCGGGCCAGGATCCTGCAACGCGCACATTTCAGGCTCTTCGGATTTTCATCAACGCCGAGCTTGAAGAGCTGCAACAGGCGCTAGAGGCCAGCTTGGACATCCTCGACACGAACGGCAGGCTTGTGGTGATCAGCTTCCATTCGCTGGAAGACCGGATCGTCAAGCAGTTCATCGCGAAGCATTCGAAGGAAGTCTTCGATCGCCGCGCGCCGTTCGCCGCGCCGAAAGCCATGAAGCTGGAAGCGCTGGAGCGGGTGAAGCCGACGGCCGAGGAGATTGCGCGCAACCCGCGTTCGCGTAGCGCCATCATGCGCGTGGCGCGGAGGACGGCAGTATGACAAGGCTCAACCTCGTCCTGCTCGTCGCCGTACTGGCGAGTGCGCTGCTGCTGGTGCGCATGCAGTACGAGTCGCGCCGTCTCTATGCCGAGATCGACAGGGCCGAGGGCGAGGCACGCAAGCACGCGCTGGAGCAGGAGCGCCTGCAGGTCGAAAAGCGCGCGCAGGCCACGCCGCTGCGCGTGGAGAAGCTCGCGAAAGAGCAACTGCAGATGCGCACGGCTTCACCGGCCATCACGCAGTACGTCACCCAGAAGGGACCGGCCTCCGCGCCGGCCGCGCCGCAATGACCCGAAGCGTCGCCTACACCTCCAGCCCGCTGCTCGCGAGCAAGACGCCGGTCTGGCGCAGCAAGTTCATCGTGGCGATGATTGCGCTGGGCTTTGTCGTGCTGGCCGGGCGTGCAGCGTGGGTGCAGGTGTTTGCCAACGACTTCTTCCAGAAGCAGGGTGAGGTTCGCTTTGCCCGCACGCTGGAACTGCCCGCGAATCGCGGCCGCATCCTGGATCGCAACGGCCTGCTGCTGGCATCGAGTGTGCCCACGCCCAGCATCTGGGCCATTCCCGAAGACGTGGAACGCGACCGCGCGAAGCTCGGCCAACTGGCCAAGCTGCTGGAGATGCCGCTGGCCGAGTTGAACAAGAAGCTGGAAGACGAGGACAAGACCTTCGTCTGGCTCAAGCGCCAGGTCGACGAAGACGCGGCCAAGCAGATCGCCGCGCTCAACATCAAGGGCGTCTACCAGCGCAAGGAATACAAGCGCCAGTACCCCGAGGGCGAAGCGGCGGCGCATGTGGTGGGTTTCACCAATGTCGAGGACCGCGGGCAGGAAGGCATGGAACTGGCCTTCCAGAAAGACCTGGCCGGCCGCCCCGGCATGCGCCGCGTCATCAAAGACCGCATGGGCCGCGTTGTCGAGGACGTCGGCGAACAGGTGCTCCCGGTGCCGGGCCGCGACCTGCAGTTGTCGATCGACAGCAAGGTGCAGTTCTTCGCGTACCAGAAGCTGCGCGACGCGGTGATCGAGAACAAGGCCAAGGCCGGCAGCGTCGTGGTGCTGGATGCGACCACCGGAGAGGTCTTGGCGTTGGCCAACTACCCGAGCTACACGCCGGGCCGGCGGCAGAACCTGACGGGCGAGCAACTGCGTAACCGCGCGATGACCGACGTGTTCGAGCCCGGCTCCACGATGAAGCCTTTCACTATCGGCCTGGCACTGGAAACGGGTCTCGTGACACCGCAGACGCCGGTCCAGACCGCGCCCGGCTACGTGATGATGGGTGGCAGGAAGATCTCGGATGCGCATCCGCACGGTGTCCTCTCGGTGCAGCAGGTGATCCAGAAGTCCAGCAACATCGGCACGCTCAAGCTCGCGCTGCAAATGCCGGCGAAGGACATGTGGGAGCTGTACACGCAGGCCGGCTTCGGCCAGAAGCCGCAGATCACCTTCCCCGGCGCTGTCACCGGGCGCTTGCGCCCCTACAAGACCTGGAAGCCCGTGGAGCAGGCGACGATGTCGTATGGCTACGGCCTGTCGGCATCGCTGTTCCAGATGGCGCGTTCGTACACGGTGTTCGCACACGATGGGAACATCATCCCCGCCACACTGCTCAAGACGGGCGAGCCTGCCGCGGGCGTGAAGGTGTTCTCCCCGAAGACCGCCGGCGAAATCCGCACCATGCTGCAGATGGCGGCCGGCCCCGGCGGCACCGGCCAGAAGGCGCAAACGCAGGGCTATTCGGTCGGTGGCAAGTCCGGCACGGCCCACAAACAGGTAGGCAAGAGCTACGTTTCCAACAAATACCGCTCCTGGTTCGTGGGCATCGCGCCCATCGACAAGCCGCGCATCATCGTGGCGGTGATGGTGGACGAGCCGTCCGCCGGCAAGTACTACGGTGGCGACGTCGCCGCTCCCATTTTCAGCACGACGGTGCAGCAGACGCTGCGCATGATGGGCGTGCAGCCCGACATGAACGTCAAGCCGCAGATCGTGGTGCAGGCCGTGGAGGAGTCGTTCTGATGCGCGAACTCCACGATCCACAGGAAGCAGCCCGGTGGCTGCAGAGCCGCGTCACCGGCACCTTGCATTGCGACAGCCGCAAGATTTCCCCGGGCGACGGCTTCATCGCCTGGCCCGGCGCGGCAACCGACGGGCGCATGCATGTGTCGTCCGCGTTGTCGCGCGGCGCGGCCGCCTGCCTTGTGGAGCGGGCGGGCGTCGAAGCGTTCGGCTTCGCGGGCGAGGCGACGGCTGCCTATGCGCGCCTGAAGGCAGCAACCGGCCCCATCGCCGCGGCCTACTTCGGCCAGCCCAGCGAAGAGCTGCAGCTGCTGGCGGTGACGGGCACCAACGGCAAGACGTCCACGGCCTGGTGGCTGGCGCAGGCGCTGTCGAACGTGCGGGGTGCCCACGCGATGCCGTGCGGCGTCGTTGGCACGCTGGGCACCGGCCGTCCGCCGAACGTGGAATTCAACGGGCTCACCACGCCCGACCCGGTGTTGCTCCAGCGGCAGTTCCGCGCCTTCCTGGACGAGGGCCTGAAGGCCTGCGCCATCGAGGCTTCGTCGGTTGGCATCGTGGAGCGTCGCCTGGACGGCACGCACATCCGCGTCGCGATCTTCACCAACTTCACGCAGGACCACCTGGACTACCACGGCACGATGCAGGCCTATTGGGACGCCAAGATGGAGCTCTTTGCGTGGCCGGGCCTCGAGGCGGCCGTGATCAATACCGATGATGAAAAGGGCGGCGCACTCGCGCAGCATCTCCAGGACCGGGGCCTGGACCTTTGGACAGTGTCCTGCCAGCGGCCGGCGCGGGTCATGGCGCAGGAGGTCGGCTACGACGAACAGGGCCTGCGCTTCACCGTCGTCGAGGGCGGCGAGCGGCACCTGCTCGGCACGAAATTGATCGGCCAGTACAACGTCTCCAACCTGCTGGGCGTGATCGCCGCGATGCGGTCGGTGGGCGTGCCGCTGGCTGAAGCCGTGGCAGCATGCGGCAGCCTGCTGCCCGTGCCCGGGCGCATGGAAAGGCTGCAGCAGGCGGGCAAGCCCGTCATCGCTGTCGACTACGCGCACACGCCCGACGCGCTCGACAAGGCGCTGTCGGCCTTGAGGCCGCTGGCGGCCCAGCGCGGTGGCAAGCTCTGGTGCGTGTTCGGCTGCGGTGGCGACCGGGACGCGACCAAGCGCCCGGTGATGGCGGCCGTGGCCGAGAAGAATGCCGACCGCGTGGTGGTGACCAGCGACAACCCGCGAGGCGAGAAGCCCGAGAACATCATCAGCCAGATCCTGCTGGGCCTGTCGCACCACGAATGCGTGCACGTGCAGGCCGACCGTGCGCTGGCGATCGCCGAGACCATCGCCGCCGCGGGGCCGCAGGACGTGGTGCTGGTGGCCGGCAAGGGCCATGAGGATTACCAGGAGATCGGCGGCGTCAAGCACGCCTTCTCCGACCAGGTCCATGCGCAAGCGGCCCTCCTGAATTACGCGCAGCGCAGTTCCCTCCCTCTCCCGCTTGCGGGAGAGGGCCGGGGTGAGGGTGGAGGGACGCAATGAGCGCCATGTTCACACTCGCGCAAGCGCTGGCCTGGATTCCGGGCGGCAAGCTCGTTGGCGATGGCGCGACGCCCGTGCGGCGTGTGCACACCGACACGCGCACCCTTCAGCCCGGCGACTTGTTCGTGGCGCTGAAAGGCGAGCGGTTCGACGCCAACGACTTCCTTGCCGAGGCGCAGGCCAAAGGCGCCATTGCGGCCATCGCGCATCACCGCAAGCTGCCGGTCGGCTTCCCTGGTATCGAAGTCGATGACAGCAAGCTGGCACTCGGCGCGCTGGGCGCCAACTGGCGCGCGCAGTTCAACCTTCCGCTGATCGCTGTCACGGGCAGCAACGGCAAGACCACCGTTACGCAGATGATCGCGGCTATCCTGCGTGCGTGGCAGCCTGACGCGATGCTGGCCACGCAAGGCAATTTCAACAACGACATCGGCCTTCCGCTGCAACTCCTGCGCCTGCGCGCCGAACATCGTGTGGCGGTGCTCGAGCTGGGCATGAACCACCCCGGCGAGATCGGCTATCTCGCCGGCATCACCAGGCCGACGGTGGCGCTCGTCAACAACGCGCAGCGCGAGCACCAGGAATTCATGGCCACTGTCGAAGCGGTGGCGCGCGAGAACGGTTCGGTGCTGCAGGCGTTGGGCCCTACCGGCATCGCCCTGTTCCCCGCCGGCGAGGAATTCACGCCGCTCTGGAAAGAATTGGCGGGCTCGCGTGCCTGGATCACATTCGGCGGAGGCGAGGGCGAGGGCGAAGAAGCCTGGGCCCCGGCCGATGCCGATATCGTTTTGGCCGGGACTGAATGGCAAGGCGGACTCTGGCAGGTGAGCGTGAAAACGCCCGCCGGCCCGGTGACTTTCCGCCTCCATATCGCCGGCCGCCACAACGTGCGCAACGCGCTGGCAGCGGTGGGCTGCGCGCTCGCCGCGGGCGTGCCGCTCGCTCACATCGCGCAGGGCCTCGAGGCTTTTGAACCCGTGAAGGGCCGCTCGCGCGCGCTGGCCGTGCAGGTGGGCGGGCGCACGATCACGCTGGTCGACGACACCTACAACGCCAATCCGGACTCGGTGCGTGCCGCCATCGACGTGCTGGCCGAGCTGCCCGGCCCGCGCCTCCTTGTGCTGGGCGACATGGGCGAGGTGGGCGACCAGGGTCCGCAGTTCCACGCCGAAGTCGGCGAGCATGCGCGCGCTTGCGCGATCGAGCAGTTCTTCACGCTGGGTGACCAGTCCGTCGCGATGAAGGGCCGGCACTTCGACGGCATCGACGCGCTCAACACCGCCGTGCTGGCGCAATTGCCGCAGGTGGCCAGCGTGCTGGTGAAAGGCTCGCGCTTCATGAAGATGGAGCGCGTCGTCGAGGCGATCCAGGCACAGCCACAACAACAAGAAAAGGAGGCCGGCCATGCTGCTTAGCCTTTCGCAATGGCTGCAGACCCTGTCGCCGGAATTCGGCTTCCTGCGGGTGTTCCAGTACATCACCTTCCGCGCGGTGATGGCCGCGATGACGGCGCTGCTCATCGGCCTGATCGCCGGACCCTGGGTGATCAGGCGCCTGACGCACCTGAAGATCGGGCAGCCGGTGCGCGGCTACGGCATGGAGACGCATCTGACCAAGACTGGCACGCCGACCATGGGCGGCGTGCTGATCCTGCTGTCGATCGCGGTGTCCACCCTCCTGTGGTTCGACCTGACCAACCGCTTCGTCTGGATCGTGCTGGTGGTGACGCTGGGCTTCGGCGCCATTGGCTGGGCCGACGACTGGCGCAAGGTGGTGAACAAGGATCCGGAAGGCATGCGCTCGCGCGAGAAGTACTTCTGGCAGTCGCTGATCGGTCTGGTGGCCGCGTTGTACCTCGTGTTCAGCATTTCGGAAAGCTCCAACTGGCGCGTGCTGCAGCTGTTCTACACCTGGGTGGCGTCGGGCTTCGACGTGAACCTGCCGCCCAAGGCCGGCTTGCTGCTGCCCTTCTTCAAGGAGGTGAGCTACCCGCTGGGGGTGTTCGGCTTCGTGATCCTGACGTACCTGGTGATCGTGGGCTCCAGCAACGCCGTCAACCTCACTGATGGCTTGGACGGCCTCGCCATCATGCCGGTGGTGATGGTGGGCTCGGCGCTGGGCGTGTTCGCCTACGTCACCGGCAGCGCGGTGTATTCGAAGTACCTGTTCTTCCCGCACATCCCGGGCTCGGGCGAGTTGATGATCTTCTGCGCCGCGATGGCGGGCGCGGGCCTCGCATTCCTGTGGTTCAACACGCATCCGGCCCAGGTGTTCATGGGCGACGTCGGTGCGCTGGCGCTGGGCGGCGCGCTCGGGACCATCGCGGTGATCGTGCGCCAGGAGATCGTGCTTGCGATCATGGGCGGCATCTTCGTGGTCGAGGCGCTGTCGGTGATGGCCCAGGTCATGTACTTCAAGTACACGAAGAAGAAATACGGCGAGGGCCGGCGCATCCTCAAGATGGCGCCGCTGCACCATCACTTCGAGAAGAGCGGCTGGAAAGAGACGCAGGTCGTGGTCCGTTTCTGGATCATCACCATGCTGCTGTGTCTGCTCGGCCTGTCGACATTGAAACTGAGGTGAAAATGTTTGCCCCCACGTTTGCGGCTACGCCGCTGCACTGCCCCCCAAGGGGGCCAAAGCCGCCTAGGGGCGGCCCGTCGGAGGCTTTGTGGAATTTCTGAAAGACCGGCCCGTCCTCATCCTCGGCCTCGGCTTGTCCGGGCTGGCGATGGCGCGCTGGTGCGCGCGCTCCGGCGCGCAGGTGACGGTGGCCGACACCCGCGAGGCGCCGCCGCAATTGGAGGCGCTGCGTGAGCACGTGGCTGCCGCGAAGTTCATCCCGGGTGAGTTCAACGAGGCGCTGCTCGAAGGCGTGGAGGCGGTGTTCCGCAGCCCCGGGCTGTCGCCTGAGCAGGTGGCACCCGTGGTCCAGCCCGCCGCGCAGCGCGGCTTGCACATCGGCGGCGAATTGAGCCTGTTCGCGGCGGCCCTGGCATCGCTGCGCGCGGAGCAGGGCTACGCTCCCGCAGTTCTGGCCGTGACCGGCACGAACGGGAAAACCACCGTCACCGCGCTCACCGGCCAGCTGATCGAGCGCGCCGGAAAGACGGTCGCTGTTGCGGGGAACATCGGCCCGACGCTGCTGGACACGTTGGCGGAAAATCTCGACGAGGGTGCGCTGCCCGAAGCGTGGGTGCTTGAACTCTCCAGCTTCCAACTGGAGGCGGCGGGTGATTTCGAGCCGACCGCGGCTGCGGTCCTCAATCTCACGCAAGACCACCTGGACTGGCACGGCACGATGGGTGCCTACGGCCAGGCCAAGGCCCGCATCTTCGGCAAGAACGGTCTGATGATCTTGAATCGCGAAGATCCGCTGGTCATGAAGATGCTGCCCGAGCCGGTGAGGCTCAAGGGTGGAAAAATGGATCAGCGCGCGTACGTCACCTTCGGCGGTGACATGCCGCAACGCCCGGGCGACTTCGGCATCGAGGTGGTCAACGGCATGGCGTGGCTGGTGCGCGCGCTGGAGGCCGACGAGACGCTCAAGAAGCGCAAAGACAACGACGAAGAACTGCACTTCCAGCGCCTGATGCCGGCCGATGCGCTGCGCATCCGCGGCCGGCACAACGCCGTCAACGCGCTGTCGGCGCTGGCGCTGGCGACGGCCGCGGGCTGCCCGCTCGGGCCGATGCTTTACGGGCTGCGCGAGTATCGTGGCGAGCCGCACCGCGTGGAACCCATCGGCGTGATTCACGACGTCGAATATTTCGACGACAGCAAGGGCACGAACGTAGGTGCCACGGTGGCGGCCTTGCAGGGGCTGGGTGCGGAACGCAAGGTGGTGGTGATCCTGGGCGGTGACGGCAAAGGCCAGGACTTCTCGCCGTTGGCGGCGCCGGTCTCTCGCTATGCGCGTGCCGCCGTGTTGATCGGCCGCGACGCACCGCTGATCCGCGCCGTGCTGGAGCCCGCCGGCGTTACGCTGATGGACGCGGCGTCGATGGAAGAAGCCGTGACGCTCGCCACGCAACGCGCGCACGCAGGCGATGCGGTGCTGATGTCGCCGGCCTGCGCCAGCTTCGACATGTTCAGAAACTACCCGCACCGCGCCGAGGTCTTCCGCGCGGCGGTGCGCGCCATCGCCGACGACGCGGGCGTGCAGATGGAGGGTTCCGCATGAACGCGGCCCTGCAGCGCATCTCGGGCTGGTTCGGCGGGCTCGCGCCCATCGACGACATGACCGGGCGCGGCCATGGCGCGGGCTATGCCCGCTCGATGCCATCGGCGTCCGTCGCGGGATTCGACCAGGCGCTGCTGTGGGTGACGGTGGCGCTGCTGGCGCTCGGCCTGGTGATGGTCTATTCCGCTTCCGTCGCCTTGCCCGACAACCCGAAATTCGCACGCTATGCCCACACGCACTTCCTGGTGCGGCACGCCATCTTCATCGTGCTGGCGTTGGTCACAGCGCTGCTGGCGTTCCAGGTGCCGGTCGCGACCTGGGAGAAGGTCGCACCGTGGCTGTTCGTGCTCTCGCTGGTGCTGCTGATGCTGGTGCTGATTCCGCAGCTGGGCAAGGGCGTCAACGGCGCGCGCCGCTGGCTCACGCTCGGGTTCATGAGCTTCCAGCCCTCGGAGCTGGCCAAGTTCGCGGTGCTTCTCTATGCGGCGGATTACATGGTCCGCAAGATGGACGTGAAAGAGCGCTTCTTCCGCGCCGTGCTGCCGATGGCCGCGGCAGTGGCCGTGGTCGGGCTCTTGCTGCTGGCCGAGCCCGACATGGGCGCCTTCATGGTGATCGCCGTGATCGCCATGGGCATCCTGTTCCTGGGCGGCGTCAACGCCCGCATGTTCTTCCTGATCGCGTCGGTGATGCTCGTCGCCTTCGTGCTGATGATCGCGCTCTCCGACTGGCGGCGCGAGCGCATCTTCGCGTACCTCGACCCATGGAGCGAGAAGCACGCGCTCGGCAAGGGCTACCAGTTGTCGCATTCGCTCATCGCCATCGGCCGGGGCGAAGTGTTCGGCGTCGGCCTGGGCGGCAGCGTGGAAAAGCTGCACTGGCTGCCCGAGGCGCACACCGATTTCCTGCTGGCCGTGATCGGTGAGGAATTCGGGCTGGTCGGCGTGATCCTGGTGCTGGGGCTGTTCCTCTGGATGACCCGCCGCATCATGCACATCGGCCGCCAGGCCATCGCGCTCGACCGCGTCTTCGCCGGCCTCGTCGCGCAGGGCGTCGGCATCTGGATCGGCTTCCAGGCGTTCATCAACATGGGTGTGAACCTCGGCGCGCTGCCGACCAAGGGCCTGACCCTGCCGCTCATGAGCTATGGCGGGTCGGCGATCCTGATGAATCTCATCGCCATTGCAGTCGTTCTCAGAGTGGACTACGAAAACAAGGTCATGATGCGCGGAGGCCGCGCATGAAGACATTGTTTCGCCACAACAAGGTCAGCGCGAAGCGCTGCAAGACGCGGAACGCGGCTTGGATGATGCGCGGAGGAAGAGCATGAGCAGTCGTTGCGCACTCGTCATGGCCGGCGGCACCGGCGGTCACATCTTCCCGGGGCTTGCGGTGGCCGAAGCGCTGCGTGAACGCTCGTGGCGCGTGCATTGGCTGGGCGGCGGCCCGTCGAGCATGGAAGCGCAGCTGGTTCCGCCACGCGGTTTCGCGTACGAGACCATCGATTTCTCCGGCGTGCGCGGCAAAGGCTTCACCACTTTGTTCCTGCTGCCGTTTCGCCTGCTCCGGGCCTTCGCGCAGAGCATCAGCGTCGTGCACCGCGTCAAGCCCGACGTGGTGATCGGCCTGGGCGGCTACATCACGTTCCCCGCAGGGATGATGAGCGTGGCGCTGGGAAAACCCCTGGTGCTGCACGAGCAGAACTCGGTCGCGGGGATGGCCAATCGCATCCTCGCGGGCGTCGCGGATCGCGTGTTCACGGCCTTCCCCAAGGTGTTCAAGAAGGCGGCATGGGTTGGCAATCCGCTGCGCGTGGCGTTCCTGCAGCAGCCCGGGCCCGTCGAACGGCTCGGTGCACGGGCAGGGCGGTTGCGCCTGCTGGTGGTGGGCGGCAGCTTGGGAGCAAGGGCGTTGAACGAAGCCGTGCCTAAAGCGCTGGCGCTCATTCCCGAAGGGTTGAGGCCGCTGGTGCTGCACCAGAGCGGCGCCAAACAGATCGGCGAATTGCGGGCCAACTACGCCGCCGCGGGCGTTCTGGCAGAACTCACACCCTTCATCGAAGACACAGCCCAGGCGTTCGCCGATGCCGACCTGATCGTGTGCCGCGCCGGGGCCAGCACGGTCACCGAGATCGCCGCCGTCGGCGCCGCCGCGGTGTTCGTTCCGTTCCCGGCGGCGGTGGACGATCACCAGACGACGAATGCGGAGTTTCTCGTCAAAAAGGGCGGCGGCTGGCTGGTGCAGCAGAGCGACCTGACGCCGGAATGGCTGGCTCACCTGCTGCAAGTGGTGGAGCGCGGCGAGTTGATCCAGCGCGCGATGGCCGCGAAGTCCATGCAGAAGACAAATGCGACGGCCGAGGTCGTCAGAGCCTGCGAAGAGCTGGTGCGAAAGAAGAGATCATGAAACACGTGAGCAAAGCTCCCCCCCGAAGCGCCTTCGGCGCCTCCCCCTCAAGGGGGCGCCACCAGCGGCCCGGCAAAGCCGGTTCCACGGTGGCTCCCGAAAGCTTGGAAAGCAGGACGTGAAGCACGCTATCAAGCATATTCACTTTGTGGGCGTGGGCGGCGCCGGCATGTCCGGCATCGCCGAAGTGCTGCGCAACCTGGGTTACCTGATCTCGGGCTCGGACCTCTCCGACAGCCCGACGCTCAAGCGCCTCGAAGGCCTGGGCATCAAGACCTACATCGGCCACGCGGCGGGCAACGTGATCGGTGCCGACGCCGTGGTCACCTCCACGGCAGTGCAAAGCGACAACCCGGAAGTCCTGGCCGCGCGCAAGCGCAAGATCCCGGTGGTGCCGCGCGCGATGATGCTGGCCGAGCTGATGCGCTTGAAGCAGGGCATCGCCATCGCCGGCACGCACGGCAAGACGACGACCACCAGCCTGGTGGCCAGCGTGCTGGCCGAAGGCGGCCTGGACCCGACCTTCGTGATCGGTGGCCGCCTGAACAGCGCCGGTGCCAACGCCAAGCTCGGCGGTGGCGACTACATCGTGGTGGAAGCCGACGAGTCGGACGCCTCGTTCCTGAACCTGATGCCGGTGATGGCGGTGGTGACGAACATCGATGCGGACCACATGGAAACCTACGGGCAGGATTTCAACAAGCTCAAGGCCGCGTTCGTCGAGTTCCTGCATCGCATGCCGTTCTACGGCACGGCCATCCTGTGCACGGACGATGCGGCCGTGCGAGACATCGTGCCAGACGTGCAGTGCCCGATCACCAGTTACGGCTTCGGCGAAGACGCGCAAGTGCGCGCCGTCAACGTGCGCGCTGCCGGCCCGCAGATGCACTTCACGGTGCAACGGCGCAACGGCGTGACCCTGCCTGACATGGACGTGGTGCTCAACCTCGCGGGCATGCACAACGTGTTGAACGCGCTGTCGGCCATCGCTGTCGCGGTGGAGTTGAACATCCCGGACGAAGCGGTGAAGAAGGCGTTGGCTGAGTTCACGGGCGTGGGCCGCCGGTTCCAGAGCTACGGTGACATTGCGGTGAAGGCCGAGAACGGCGGCGGGCGCTTCACGGTCATCGAGGACTACGGCCATCACCCGGTCGAACTCGCGGCCACGCTGGCAGCAGCGCGCGGCGCCTTCCCCGGCCGCCGCCTGGTGCTGGCGTTCCAGCCGCACCGCTACACGCGCACTCGCGATTGCTTCGAGGACTTCGTCAAAGTGCTGGGCCAGGCCGACGCAGTGCTGCTGGGCGAGGTCTACGCCGCCGGCGAGACGCCCATCGTCGCGGCCGACGGACGCTCGCTGGCGCGCGCCGTGCGCATCGCCGGCAAGGTCGAGCCACTGTTCGTGGACAGCATCGCCGACATGCCCGCCGCCATCCTGGAAATGGCGCGCGACGGCGACGTGGTGATGTGCATGGGCGCAGGCTCCATCGGGGGCGTGCCGGCCAAGCTGGTGGAAACAGGAGGCGGGGCATGAGCGCGAACAAGTCGACCAACGAATTTGGCAAAGTCGCCGTCCTCATGGGCGGCAGTTCCGCCGAGCGCGAAGTCTCGCTGATGTCCGGCAGCGGCGTGCTCAAGGCGCTGCAATCCAAAGGCGTGGACGCGCACGCGTTCGACCCGGCCGAGCGGGACGTTTCGGAACTCAAGCGCAAGGGCTTCAAGCGCTGCTTCATCGCCTTGCATGGCCGCTTCGGCGAGGACGGCACCGTGCAGGGCGCGCTGGAGCTGCTGGGCATTCCCTACACCGGCTCGGGCGTGATGGCGTCCAGCATCTCGATCGACAAGGTCATGACCAAGCGAGTCTGGCTGGCAGAGGGCTTGCCGACGCCGAAGTACGTGCTGCTGCGCCGCGGTTCCTTCACTCGCGAACAGGTGCGCACCGTGCCGGACGACTTGAACCTGCCGCTCATCGTCAAGCCCGCACGCGAAGGCTCGTCCATCGGCGTGGCCAAGGTGAAGGGCTATTCGGAAATGGCCGAAGCGGTGAACCAGGCCGCCGCGCTGGATGCCGACGTGCTGTGCGAGCAGTTCATCAGCGGCGACGAAGTCACCTGCCCGGTGCTGGGCACCGGCGATGAAGCCCGCGCACTGCCTGTGATTCGCATCGTTGCCCCCGAAGGCAACTACGACTACCAGAACAAGTACTTCACCGACGACACCAAGTACCTGGTGCCGTGCGGCCTGCCCGAGGGCGAGGAGCAGGCGATCCAGGAGATCGTGCTCAAGGCCTACCGCGTGCTGGGGTGCCGCGGCTGGGGCCGCCTGGACGTGATGATCGATGGCACCACGCGCAAGCCGTACCTGCTGGAGATCAACACCTCGCCCGGCATGACGGGGCATTCCCTGGTGCCGATGTCGGCACGCGCTGCCGGCATCAGCTACGAGGACCTGTGTGTGCAGTTGCTGGCTTCGGCGACGCTGGACCAACAAAAGGGGGCGGAACGCAAATGAAAGCCGTGCCGGCACCGGTCGACGTCAAGCTGATGAACTTCGCCGCCACGGCGCTGTTCGCGCTTTGCATCGTCATGCTGCTGGCGGCAGGCACCTGGTGGGCGGTGCGGCATCCGCTGTTCGCGATCGCCGGCATCACGGTGCAGGGCGAAGTGGCCCACAACAATGCGGTCACGCTGCGCGCCAATGTGGCGCCGCGCCTGGCCGGCAACTTCTTCACCGTGAACCTGGTGGAGGCGCGCGAAGCGTTCGAGGCTGTGCCCTGGGTCCGCAGCGCCGTGGTGCGCCGGGAGTTTCCGAACCGGCTGCGCGTGTCGCTGGAGGAACACAAGGCCGTGGCGCTGTGGGGGGCGGAAGGCGAAGGCCGGCTGGTCAACAACTTCGGTGAGGTGTTCGAAGCGAACGCGGGCGAGGTGGAAGCCGACGAACTGCCGCGGCTGGCCGGACCCAAGGAAATGTCGGCGCTGGTGCTGACGATGTACCAGGCGCTCAAGCCGATGTTCGGGACGGTGGACCTGGGCATCAACGACTTGACGCTGACCTCGCGGGGCAGCTGGCAGGCACAGCTCGACAACGGCGCACAGGTGGAACTGGGGCGGGGAACGCCGGAGGAGATCGTGGCGCGCACGCAGCGGTTCGTGCAGACGTTGACGCAGGCGGCGTCGCGCTACAGCCGTCGGCCCGATGCGCTGGTGTCGGCCGATTTGCGCCACGGCGACGGTTATGCAGTGCGGTTGAAGGGCGTCGGCACCACGAGTGCGGACGCACCGAAAAGATAAAGAAGGCGGAGAAGATGGCAAAAGAATACAAGGACCTGGTCGTCGGCCTCGACATCGGCACCGCCAAGATCATGGTGGTGGTGGCCGAAGTCATGCCCGGCGGCGAGCTCAAGCTGGCCGGCTTGGGCGTGTCCGCGTCCAACGGCCTCAAGCGCGGCGTGGTGGTCAACATCGACGCCACGGTGCAGAGCATCCAGCAGGCCTTGAAAGAAGCGGAGCTGATGGCCGACTGCAAGATCACGCGCGTCTACACCGGCATCACCGGCAACCATATCCGCGGTATCAATTCCAGCGGCATGGTGGCGGTGAAGGACAAGGAAGTGACGCAGGCCGACGTGGGCCGCGTGATCGAAACCGCGCGCGCCATCAACATCTCCACCGACCAGCGCCTGCTGCTGGTCGAGCCGCAGGAATTCGTGATCGACGGCCAGGACGTGAAGGAACCGATCGGGATGAGCGGCATCCGGCTGGAAGCCAAGGTGCACATCGTCACCGGCGCCCAGAGCGCGGCGGAAAACATCATCAAGTGCGTGCGCCGCTGCGGCCTGGAAGTGGAGCACCTGCTGCTCAACGCGTTGGCCTCCAGCCAGTCCGTGCTGACCGACGACGAGAAAGAACTGGGCGTGGCGATGGTGGACATCGGCGCCGGCACGACCGACGTGGCGATCTTCACCAATGGCGCGATTCGGCATACCGAGGTGATCCCCATCGCCGGCGACCTGATCACCAGCGACATCGCCATGGCGCTGCGCACACCGACCAAGGACGCAGAGAACATCAAGGTCGAGAACGGCTACGCCAAGGAACTGCTGGTCAACCCCGACGAGCAGGTCGAGGTTCCGGGCCTCGGCGACCGCGAGCCGCGCCAGATGGCGCGCCAGGCGCTGTCGTACGTGATCGAGAAGCGGGTGGAAGAGATCTACCTGTGCGTGCGCAACGTGATCCGCGACACCGGCTACGAGGAAGTGCTGTCGTCGGGCATCGTCATTACCGGCGGCAGTTCGCTGATGCCGGGCATGGTGGAACTGGGCGAGGACGTGTTCCTGAAGCAGGTGCGCCGCGGCCTGCCGAGGTATTCGGGAGCGCTGGCCGACATGGTCACGCAGCCGCGCGCCGCCACCGTGATGGGATTGCTGGAAGAAGCGCGCATCGCGCGCATCCGCGGCTTCAAGGTGGCACAGCAGAACGGATCGATGAAGACGGCCTTTGGCCGCTTCAAGGATTTCATCGTGGGGAACTTTTGACCATGACCAGCAAGCTCTGGCTCGCAAGAGGAAGTCCCCATCCAAAGAGAAAGGAGCGATGGCGGTGCACCGATCCGCCAGTCAAACGTTCATGACTCACAAGACAACGATGTACGAAATAGGCAACTGCAACGGATATAGGAGATTCACATGAGCATCGAAATGATTGAAGTGGAAGAGTTCCACCTGGGCACGCAGATCAAGGTGATCGGCGTGGGTGGCGGCGGCGGCAACGCGGTCGACCACATGATCGGCCGCTCGGTGCAGGGCGTGGAATTCATCTGCGCCAACACCGACGCGCAAGCCCTGGCCCGCACGTCGGCGCACAAGACCATCCAGCTGGGCGGCAGCGGCCTGGGCGCGGGCAGCAAGCCGGAGAAGGGCCGCGAATGCGCCGAAGCGGCGGTGGAGAACATTCGCGAAGCCATCGCCGGCGCGCACATGCTCTTCATCACAGCCGGCATGGGTGGTGGCACGGGCACCGGCGCCGCGCCGGTGATCGCGCGCATCGCCAAGGAGATGGGCATCCTCACCGTGGGCGTGGTGACCAAGCCCTTCGACTGGGAGGGCGGGCGCCGCATGACCAACGCCGACCAGGGCCTGATGGAGCTGGAAGCCAACGTCGACTCGCTGATCGTGGTGCTGAACGAGAAGCTGCTCGAAGTGCTGGGCGACGACATCACCCAGGACGAAGCCTTTGCGCACGCCAATGACGTGCTGAAGAACGCCGTCGGCGGCATCGCGGAAATCATCAACGTGCCCGGCCATGTGAACGTCGACTTCGAGGACGTGCGCACGGTGATGGGCGAACCCGGCAAGGCCATGATGGGCACGGCGGTGGCCAACGGCCCGGACCGCGCGCGCATCGCCGCCGAGCAGGCCGTGGCCTGCCCGCTGCTGGAAGGCATCGACCTGTCGGGCGCCAAGGGCGTGCTGGTGTTGATCACCGCGGCCAAGGGCAGCCTGAAGCTGTCGGAGTCGAAGCTGGCGATGAACACCATTCGCGCCTACGCGTCTCCCGACGCGCACGTGATCTACGGCACAGCCTACGACGACAACCTGGGCGACGAAGTCCGCGTCACGGTCGTCGCCACCGGCCTGTCCCGCCAGGGCCAGCGCCGCACGGCCCCGCCGCTGCAGGTGCTGCGCACCGGCACCGACAACGTGCCGTTCAACGTGCCGACGGTCCACAACGCCGTGGCCGGCCCCGGCGCCATCATCACGCGCGAAGCGCAGCAAGCCAACCAGCCGGACTACGGCGGCATGGCCGTGCCCAGCGTGTGGCGCACCAACCGCACGCAGGCCGCGGCCAAGGTCGACGCGCTGTCCAACGGCGGCATGGACGACTTCGAGATCCCGGCTTTCCTGCGCAAGCAGGCGGATTAAGTGCCCACCCCGAAGCGGCCTGCGGCCGCCTCCCCTCAAGGGGCGCCACCAGCGGCCCGGCAAAGCCGGTTCCGCGGTGGCCCGCGAAGGGATGGCCTGACAACGTTCTAGAAGAGTGTTCTCCAAGAGGGAGTGCTTCGGGGTGGGTCTTGCAAGTGGCCCACCCCCATTTTTTTGTTCTGTTCCGGCGCGGGCGTGCGTTTCGTGTTCTTGCGTTCCTGGACCTCGCGGCAAAGCTGTGCGTAAGCGGGCTGCGGCGCGGCTACGGCGTTCGGCTTCGGTGCTGCGCCCCTCCAGCCGAATCCCCTGCGCCGGGCGACCCCGCGGCCCAGCGCGGCACAACTCACGGCGCAAGCGCCGTTCAGACAGGTGCCGCGAGCATGAGACGGTCGCATGGCTCGATCCGCGCGCTGTGCGCGCTCCTCGTAGCCATGCTGGGCCGCGGGGTCACCCGCCGCAGGCGCCTGGGCTCTATTCGCGCCGCAGCCCGCCCACGCACAGCTTTGCAACCACCATTTCGGCGCGCCACCGGTGAGGTGCCACCCCTGCGTCTTCTGCCCAGATTTTCGGCGCGCCACGCCGGCACGCCACGCTCTCACTGCAACGCCGCACACGGCTGGGCCGCGGCGCGAGTAAAGCCCAGACGCCCGCGGTGGACGGTCTTGCGGCCCAGCGTCGCTTGCGACGCGACAGTCTCATGCTCGCGGCGCCTGTTTGAACCGAGCGAAGCTCGGTGAGTTGCGCCGCGCGGGCCGCAAGACCGTTCAGCGTGGGGAATCCGGCCATAGGTGCGAAGCACCGCTGCCGGACGTCGTAGCCATCGCGCCGCGGCCCAGCCGTGTGCGGCGTTGCCGCGAGGTCCAAGAACGCAACACAAGGGGTTTACCAGCCCTTCATGGTGCCTTCAGCCCTGCCCCCTTAAAATTGCCACATGCTCCAGCAACGCACCCTCAAGACCCTGACCAAGGCGGTCGGCGTGGGCCTGCACAGCGGCCAGCGGGTCGAGCTGACGCTGCGTCCGGCCCCGCCGGACACGGGCATCGTTTTCCGGCGCGTGGACTTGCCGATCCCGGTCGACATCCCGGTGTCGGCCCAGGTCGTGACGGACACGCGCATGGCGTCGACCATTTCGAATGGTGGCGCGAAGGTGATGACGGTCGAACATTTGATGTCGGCGTGCGCGGGCCTGGGCATCGACAACCTGTACGTCGACATCACCGCCGAAGAAACACCCATCCTCGACGGTTCCTCGGCGTCCTTCGTGTTTCTGCTGCAAAGCGCGGGCATCGTGACGCAGAACGCGCCGCGCCGCTTCATCCGCGTGCTGAAACCGGTGGAAGTGCGCGAAGGGGAAGGCGACAACCTCAAATGGGTGCGGCTGGATCCGTACCACGGCTACAAACTGCGTTTCGAGATCGAGTTCAATCACCGTGTGGTCAGTTCCACGGGCCAGTCGGTGGAATTCGACCTCGGCACCGGCTCTTACGCGCGCGACATCGCGCGGGCCCGCACGTTCGGCTTCACCAAGGACGTGGAGATGATGCGCGCCAACGGCCTCTCCCTCGGCGGGGGCCTGGACAACGCGGTGGTGATGGACGACTACCGCGTGCTCAATACCGAGGGCTTGCGCTACGACGACGAGTTCGTGAAGCACAAGATGCTCGACGCGATGGGTGATCTCTACCTCATCGGCCGTCCGCTGCTGGCGGCGTACAGCGCCTTTCGTTCCGGCCACGCGCTCAACAACAAGCTGTTGCGTGAACTGCTGGCGCAGCCGGGCTCGTACGAGATCGTCACTTTCGAAAACGAAAAACTCGCGCCTGCCGGCTTTGCCCAGGTGGCGCGGGCCTGGTAGCCGCAATGCTGCTGTTTCGCTGGGCGATGCTGATGCTGCTGCTGGCATCGGCCGTGTGTTTCGCGTTCTATGCGGGGACAGGGCAGGCGCGCTTCAAACGCTACGGCCTCATCACCTTGAAGTGGACGTTGATCGCCGCGTTCGCCTTCTTCGCGGTGCTGATCCTCGAGCGCCTGGCCTAGGCACCGGCGTGCGATGAGCCCGGACGCAGCCGCATTCGACCTCTACCGGGACGGGGCGTTTTTCGATGAACGGCAGTGCGGTGCGCTGCTCGCTGAACTTCGCGTCGCGCCCGCTGCCGCAGCGACCGTCTACGGCCGCGGCCAGGCAGGGGCAGTCGACGAGCGGGTGCGCAAGGTCGCACGCCTCGCCCCCTCGCCCGAAACCGTGGCCCGCGTCACGCAACGCCTCCACGATGCGCGCGACGCGGTCGCGGCCCACTTCGGCGTGGCCCTCACCACTTGCGAAGATCCGCAGTTCCTGCGCTACCGCGAAGGCGACTTCTTCGTCGCCCACCAGGACGGCAACACCGGCATGCTGTTGTCTGACACCGAGCAGTCGC
Source organism: Ramlibacter sp. WS9 (assembly GCF_003797765.1). Taxonomy (GTDB): domain Bacteria; phylum Pseudomonadota; class Gammaproteobacteria; order Burkholderiales; family Burkholderiaceae_C; genus Ramlibacter. Next base: position 34,111 of record NZ_RKMB01000012.1, read on the forward strand.
GCAAGATTTCGGTGGTGATTTTTCTCAGCCACCAATCCGAAACGCCGCGGCCCGGAACCCATGGCGGCGGTGCGCTCGTCTTCACCGAATGGCGCCCAGGCCACAAGTCCGGGCGCTACAGCCTTTCCGCGGAAGCCGGGATGCTGGTCGCGTTCACGGCGGACACGACCCACGAAGTGATGCCGGTGGCCTGGGGCGACAGGTACTCGATCGTGAGCTGGTACGCCTGAAGGCCACGGCGGCGCCATTCCCATGTCGCTGATGTATCGCAAGCCGCATGCGGCACTGGAGTCCCAACTATGACGCATCCCGTTCGCCTGTACTTCGACGCGGCATCGATGCCGGCGCGACAGCCGGGCGCAACGGTCAGTAAGTCCGCCCGCCCTTGAACATCCCGCTGGTCTTGCGTGCCGTACCTGTGGCCTCAGCGATCCGCGCCATGGCCGCACCCGCATGCGCGTGCGTGATGGCCAGTCCCAATGCGTCGGCGGCGTCCTTGCCAGGCAGGCCGGGCAGTTTCAACAGGCGCTTCACCATCTCCTGAACCTGCCCCTTGGCCGCCTTGCCATGGCCTGCGATGGCCTTCTTCATCTGCAGCGCCGTGTATTCCGCGACAGCGAGGTCGCAAGCCACCAGCGCTGTCACGCAGGCACCCCGCGCCTGCCCTAGTAACAGCGTGGCCTGCGGGTTGACGTTGACGAAGACGATTTCCACGGCGGCGCAATCGGGTTGGTAGCGCGCCTTCACCTCGGCGATGCCGTCGAACAGCACTTTGAGCCGCGCAGGCAAGTTGCCCCGATCCAGGTGCGTGGTGGTGATGGTTCCGCTGGCCACGTAGGTCAGTGCATGGCCGGCCATGTCGACCACGCCAAAACCGGTGGTCTGGAGGCCAGGGTCGATGCCGAGAATGCGCATGATCGTCAGGCCCCGAAATACCAGCGTGCCGAATGAAAGAAGATCGGTGCGGCAAAGCACAGGGCGTCCACACGATCCAGCAACCCGTTCGCGCCGGTGACCGACATCCCACGCTGGCCCCAGGCCGTGACGCCGCGATCGCGCTTGAGCGCCTTCATGACCAGGTGTCCCAACGAGCCGGCGGCGCAGGCGATGAATGCCATCACCAGCGCCTGCCCGGGCTTGAACGGCGTGATGAACGAGAGCACGCCGCCGGCGAAGCTGCCGACGACCATCCCCACCATCCAGCTGTACCAGTTGAAGCTCTTGCTGACCTCGGGTGCGCTCGGTGGACGCTTCAGCCGCCGCGTGACCAGGTGCTGCACCAGCATGCAGGTCTGCACCACCATGACCAGGAAGAACACCATGAAGGCGCCCTTGCCCTCGTAGTTCCGGAAGTCCAGCAGCAGCACCGCGGGCACGTGGCTCATGCCGTAGATGCACACCATGATGCCCCACTGCAGCTTGGCATTGCGCTCCAGGAAGCGCTGCGAGTCGCCGGCGAGCGCGCTCACCACGGGAATCGCCAGGAAGACGTAGACCGGGATGAACACGGTGAACAGGTCGAAATGCTCGGCGCGGACCAGCCAGAACTGGATCGGCAGCACGACGAAGAACGCGAGCACCAGGCTGCGGTGGTCGCCGCGCCGCGTCGGCGACAGGGTGATGAACTCGCGCAGCGCGAAGAAGGCGATCAGCGCGAACAGCAGCGTCGCCACCGTGTCGCCCAGGGCCCAGGCCATCCAGAACACGACCACCATGAACCACGACGTGCCCAGCAGCTTTCTGAAATTCTTCAGCTCGGCGTGCCAGGCCTCATCGTGCGCGTCGGCATTCTCGCGGAACGTGAGCAGGAACGCCGTCACGCTCACGGCGATAAGGATGCCGAAGACGATGATGAAGAGCGCAGCCACCTGCTGGCTGGGCGTGAGGCTGCGAAGGAAATGGTTCATGCGATCAGACTTCCCGCAGCGCGATCACGGCCTGCCGCGCGCGGTCGAGAAAAGGCCGGCGCTCTTCCCCGGGCTCCACCTGGATCGGCGTGCCGAAGGTGACGGAGCACAGGATCGGCACCGGCACCACTTCGCCCTTGGGCATCACGCGCTGGATGTTGTCGATCCACGCCGGCACCAGCACGACATGGGGAAACTTCTGCGCCAGGCTGTACAGGCCGGACTTGAAGGACTGCGGTTCCTCGGCGTTGCCGCGGGTGCCTTCGGGAAAGATGATGATCGAGTCGCCCCGTTCCAGTGCATCGGCCAGCGGCTGCAGCGGGTCTTCGTCGCCCTTGCGTTCCCGGTCCACATAGACCGCGTTGAACACCGCCGTCGTGATCCATTGGCGAAACGGGGTCTTCGTCCAGTAGTCTTTGGCCGCGATCGGCCGGGTGATGCTGCGCAGTTCTTCCGGCAGCGCGGCCCACATCATCACCAGGTCGGCATGGCTCTGGTGGTTGGCGAAGTAGATCCGTTGTTCCGCTTTCGGCGGGCAGCCGTACCAGCGGGCCTGGGCACCGGTCAGCGTCCGGATCAACCCGAGGAGGAACAGGCTCATGAGCTTGGCAAGCATGGCTGGATGATATGCGGGCGCGGGAAGGCGGCTGGGGAGGCGGGCAACCAGGGGGGCGACAAGCTGATGGCTTTTTGCTACGCTACGCGTCGAATGCAAGATCCGGGGGCCTTGACCCACCGGGCACAGCGGAGGAATCAGCTTTGTCATGTCTCAATCCGGCAGCGGCCGCTTCGACGCCCGCGCGCTTGCATGTCCCCGAACGCCTCCCGGCGGGGCGCCCCGCCGCAGGCTTGCGGCCGCAGGGGCACCATTCCGACGAGCAGCTGCGCACGCTCGCGTACGAGGTGACGCTGGCCGAGGCGCGCGAGCGGGAGCGCATCGCCACAGGGCTGCATGACGACATCGGCCAGGTCCTGGCGATCGTCGGCCTGAAGCTGGGGGAACTGGGCGAATCGGCCGACCCCGCAGCGCGTGCCGAGCTGGTCGGCGAATTGCGCGGCCTGGTGCAACAGGCGTCCCGCGCGACGCGCACCGCCACCTTCGAGCTCAGTTGTCCTGTGCTGCACCAGCTGGGGCTGCAGGCCGCCATCGAAAGTCTGGCCCCGCGGGCCAAGGCGGCCAACAACCTCGACCTGGTGGTCAGCGGCTCGCTGCCGCCTCTCAACCTGCCCGACCAGGTGCTGGCGGTCGTCTTTCGCGTGGTGCGCGAGCTGGTTGCCAACGTCGGGCGGCACGCGCGGGCCGGCACGGCGCGGGTACAGCTGTATGCCACGGCAGACAGGCTGAGCGTGGCCGTGGCCGATGACGGCGCCGGCTTCGACACGGCACGATCGCGAATCGGCTTCGGGCCGGAAGGCGGCTACGGCTTGTTCAGCGCCGAGGCGCAGGTCCAGGCGATCGGCGGCCGCCTGGACATCGAATCGGCGCCCGGCCGCGGCACGCGCGCGACCATCCTGCTGCCACTGGCGAATGGGGAGAAACACGAATGACCATCCGAATCGTGATCGCCGACGATCACCGCATCATGCGCGACGGGCTGGTGGCCCTGCTGCGCGGCCAACCCGATTTCGAAGTGGTGGGTGAAGCCCCCGACGGCGCCGAACTTGCCCGGCTGACGCGAAAGCTGAAGCCCGACATCGCGGTGACCGATCTGTCGATGGCCGGCCTGAACGGGCTGGAGGCCATACGCCGCATTCGCGCCGACGAACCGGGGGTCAAGCTGCTCTGCCTCTCGGTGCACGCGGAAAGCCGGCTCGTACTGGCCGTGCTGGACGCGGGCGCCTCGGGCTATGTGCTCAAGGAATGCTCGTTCGAGGAGCTGGTCCAGGCCATCCGCCAGGTGGTTGCGGGGCAGGTCTATCTGAGCGCACAGTTGGTGGGCGTCGTGGTGCAGGAGTATCGAGCCCGCGTGACCGGCGGCGCGCCGCAGGACAGCGCTTCGGTGCTGACGCCGCGCGAGCGCGAGCTGGTGCAGCTTTTCTCGGAAGGGTATTCCACCAACGCGATCGCCGAGCGCCTGTATGTCAGTGCCAAGACGGTCGCGACCCACCGGCAACACATCCTGCAGAAGCTGCGCATCGGCAGCATGGCCGAACTCACGCGCTATGCGCTGCGCGAGGGACTGAGCTCGCTTGACAGCGGCGGAGCCTCGGCGCTGCCCGCGGCCTGAGGCGAACTTCGGCATTCGTTACCGCCAATCTCAGCCTTTGACCGATGGCGGCTGCGGGGCTGCCCGCGCATGCTGCGCAGGTGAGCATTCGAATCGCTTTGGTCGACGACCACACGCAGTTCCGCAACTACCTGGCCGACGTTCTGTCGCGGCAACCCGGCCTCTCGGTCGTGATGCAAGCGGCGGACGGCGTGGCCGCGGCCCATGCGCTGAACGCGCTGCCGCCCGGCGGGCTTCCCGACGTGGTGCTGATGGACGTCGACATGCCGCGCGGCGGCGGCATCGCCGCCACCCGAAGGATCGCCCGCGAACACGTGGGCCTGCGCATCATCGCGCTTTCCATGCACGACGACCCGCGCCTGTGCGACGCCATGCGCGAGGCGGGTGCCTGTGCCCATGTTCTCAAGAGCGAGCCTCTTCCGGTGCTGCTGGCCGCCGTTCGCGGAAGTGCGATCTAGGATGTTTGGAAGCCCAATCTCAGCAATTTGCCGATTAACCGGACGGATGAGGCTGGCTATCGTCGGCCCCATGATCGATGTCGCCATCAGCCACGTTGCCGCGCAGTTGAACCAGTCGCTGCGCAGCCGGTTCGGCGTGGCGGAGGATCTGGTCGCCATTTCCAGCTTGCTGGAGCAGGACGGCAGCGTCGTTCCCGAAGTGGCCAACAAGGTGGTCGCTTTCCTGGTGAACGTGGAGCGTGAGACCATGCCCTATCGCGTGGGCGCGCCTCACGGCGGGCCGGCGCGTTCGGTCGTCACCAACGCGCCGGTCTACCTGAACCTGCTGGTGATGTTCGCCGCCAACTTCGGTGGGCGCAACTATGCCGAAGCGCTGAAATTCCTTTCGGGCACCATCGGGTTTTTCCAGGCCCGGCCGGCTTTCGACCCCCAGAGCAGCCCGGGGCTCGATCCGCGCATCGACAAGCTGACGCTGGAGATCGAGAACCTCAACACAGCGGACCTGAGCAACCTGTGGGGCATCCTCGGCGGCAAGTACCTGCCGTCGATCCTCTACCGCATGCGCATGGTGACCATCGACGAAGGCCGGGTCACGGGCCAGGACACGCCGATTCTGCGGCCGCAAGCCGCCGTCATGCCATGAGCACGGCGGCCGGTTTCCTTCCCTTCTTCAGCGTGGCGGTCGAACACGGCTACTTTGCCGACGGCCATTGCCCGGTGCTCCAGTGGCAGCCCACGCCGGCCACTGCGAGCTTGCTGGAGCGGGCCGGATGCCGGACCGCCCGGTCGCGAGGCGGCCTTGCCGTGTATGCGGACGAGGCCCGGTTGCCTGCGCTGCGGGCTTTCCTGCGCGACGAGCGGGACCCGTTTCGCCTCACGTACCGGCTGCTCTCGCACGACAGCCAGTTCGAAAGCTATACCGGCGGTGCCCCGTCCGAGCCGGACCGCGTCCTGCTCCTCACCAGCGCCGCAGCCGTGGCCGACGACACTGGTGATGACGCCGTTACCTGGCGCCTGCATCCCGATCCCGAAGTGGGTTCTGCGCAATACCTGCCGCGCACGGACGAACGCGTCGCCGCCGTGCTGGCGCCGCATGAAAGACTGATGCGCCCTGCGCCTGTGGTGCAACTGGCGTTCGGCCCCGGCGACGCGCCGGGCCAGGAGCCGGCCCCCGCGCAGCAGCAGGGCAAACGGTTTCGCATCCGCTTCGCCGCGCGCGCGACGCTGTGGAAATATTTTCTGTTCGGGCCGTGGAGCGCTTCCGGGGTGGAAGTGGTGGATCTCGCGCGGCAAGTCGCTTTCGGCGCCCCCGGGCCCGAGAGCCTTCCCGATGGCCGTGCGGCGGTGACGGTGAGGTCCTCGGGCCCCATCGTGCTGCAGCAGCGGCCGACGCAGCGCTTTCAGCTGCGAAGCCGCGAAGAAGGCCAGGACGCGGCCGTCCTGATCGATCGCCTGCCCTTTGCCTCGCCCGGAAGTCTCGGCGGCAGTGAAGGCGGTGTTCCCGTTTCGGAAATCTACGTGTGACAGCTCAATCGTTTGACAGGAGGAAGTGATGGGTAACATGAAGACACCAGGCGTCTATATCCTGGAGAAGAATGCCTTCCCGAACTCGGTGGTCGAAGTGGCCACCGCGGTGCCCGCCTTCATCGGCTACACCGAGAGGGCCGTGAACAGCGGCCTGGACCTCACCAACAAGCCGTGGCGGATCACCTCCATGGCGGAGTACCACCAGTACTTCGGGTACGGCCCCTTGCAGCCGTCGGAGGGTGCGCCCTACACCAGCTTCAAGCTGGAAAAGATCGCGCCGCCGGCGGCCGACGGGACCCCGGGCGCCACACCCGCACCGACGTCCGCGCCCGCCGACGGCAAGCCGGTGTTCAAGCCCTTCGCCCAGCGCGACACCGTCTCGCTGAATGTCGGCGGCGACAAGTACACGCTCACCCAGAACGGCGGGTTCTACCTGCTGTACCTGAGCATGCTGCACTTCTTCCAGAACGGCGGCGGGCCCTGCTATGTGGTGTCCACCGGCGGCTATTCGCGCGATGCGGGCATCCAGATCGACGGCTCGAAGTTCACGGCGGCGCTCGACGAGCTCACCAAGGAACTCGAGCCCACCATGATCGTCATGCCCGAAGCCGTCCTGCTCAGCGACGCGGAGTGTGCCAAGGTGCAGGTCGCGGCGCTGATGCACTGCGGCAACGTCATGAAGAACCGCGTGGCCATCCTCGACGTGTGGGAGGGCTACCAGGAGCGCAACGCGCCGGCCAACGTCATCGACAACTTCCGCAACGCGCTCGGCAGCAACTACCTTGCCTTCGGCGCGGCCTACTACCCTTGGGTCAACACCGCGATCGTGCAGGACCGCGACCTGAGTTACGTCAACCTCACGCCCGACGATGACGACGGCAACCGCGCCGTGTTGACTACCGCGCTCAAGGGCGAGTCGGCGCGCAGCCTGCTCGGCCCGAAGGCGGCGACGTATTACTCCAGCAAGGCCGACTTCAAGCGGCCGGACCAGATCCCGAAGGAAGATCAGGCCGCGGTGTCCCGCTTCGACCAGGTCGCCAAGCAGATCGACTCGGTTCCCGCCGCGAAGGGCGTGGAAATGGGGCTCCTGGCCCGCAGCCTGGCCACCCTCAGCCCGTTCTACAACGCCATCATGGGCGAGATGGCCAAGCGCCTGAACGTGATGCCGCCCAGCCCCGCGATGGCCGGCATCTACACGATGGTCGACAACGCGCGCGGCGTCTGGAAGGCGCCGGCCAACGTCAGCCTGAACAGCGTCGTCTCGCCGACGGTGCCGATCTCCAGCGAACAGCAGGAAGACCTGAACGTCACGCCGCAGGGCAAGTCGATCAACGCGATACGCAGCTTCAAGGGCGAAGGCACGCTGGTGTGGGGCGCGCGCACGCTGGACGGCAACAGCCTCGACTGGCGCTACATCAACGTGCGCCGCACGATGATCATGCTGGAGGAGTCGGTGCGCCTGGCCGCCAAGGCCATGGTGTTCGAGCCCAATGTGGCCAACACCTGGGTCACGATGAAAAGCATGATCTCCAACTTCCTCACCGGCATCTGGAAGCGCGGCGGGCTCGCCGGCGCGGTGCCGGAGGACGCGTTCAGCGTGCACGTCGGCCTGGGCGAGACCATGACGCCCGAGGACATCCTCGAAGGCATCTTGCGCGTCACGGTGCTGGTGGCCATCAGCCGCCCGGCGGAATTCATCGAGATCACCTTCCAGCAGCAGATGCAGAAGTCGTGACCGGCAAAACATCAGGACTCAATCAACTTGCGGAGGTGAAAAATGGCAGATGACGGATCAGCACAATCGACATCGGTCTGGCCCATCCCGAAGTTCCGCTTCGAGGTGAAGTGGGATTCGGCGGTGATGTCGTTCCAGGAAGTCTCGGGCCTCGACGTGGAAGCCCAGCCCATCGAGTACCGCAGCGGCGACAGCAAGGCCTTCTCGGTGGTCAAGATGCCGGGCATCAAGAAGTACAGCAACGTCACCATGAAGAAGGGCGTGTTCAAGTCGGACAACAAGTTCTGGGACTGGTTCAACGAGATCAAGATGAACACGATCAAGCGAAAACCGGTGACCATCAGCCTGCTCGACCAGGACGGCAAGCCCACGATGGTCTGGACGCTCACCAACGCCTGGCCGACCAAGGTGACCGGCACCGACCTCAAGGCCGAGGGGAACGAGGTCGCGGTGGAAACCATCGAGATCGCACACGAAGGGCTGACCATCGCCAACGCCTGACGAGCCGTCCATGCCCATTGCCGCCAGCGTCTATCCGCCCGTTGCTTTCTCCTTCTGCGTGACGTTCGGCACGCAGCCGGCGGACGGCGACGCGGCGTTCAATGAGGTGGGCGGCATCGGTCCCGAGTTCGAGACCGAGGCCTTGCCCGAAGGCGGGGAGAACCGCTACACCCTGCAGGTGCCCAAGGCCGTGCGCTATCCCAAGCTCACGCTCAAGCGCGGCATCGCGCCGTTGGAGTCGAGGCTGGTGTCGTGGTGCAAGGCGGCGCTGGAGGGCGGGCTGGTCAAGCCGATCTATCCCAAGATGCTGCACGTGTTCCTGCTGGACGAGAAGGGCGAGGCGCTGCGCGCCTGGTCGTTCCAGAACGCGTGGCCGGTGCGCTGGGAGGTGGGGCCGTTCCAGGCGACGCGCAACGAAGTCGCGATGGAAAAGATCGAATTGAGCTACGCGTATTCCGTTCGGGAAGTCTAGAAGATGACCATAGAAGTACGCCAGATGGTGATCAAGTCGTCCGTCGGGGACGAGCACGCCCCGGCCCCGGCCGACGCGCCGCGCGCGCCGGACCTGCGGCAGTTCCGCGAGGAGCTGTTGGCCGAGTGCGAAGCGCTGCTGGAGTCCAAGCTGCGCGACATGGCCGAGCGATAGCGCAAGTCCTCCATGGCTACCTCCGCAACCGCCGGCCAGAAGACCCAGATGACGCTGACGCGCTACACCGTCAGCCCGGGCGGGTCGATCGCGATCAACAGCGCGGTCACGTTCACGGCGATGGTCAATCCGGCCGAAGTGACGCACGAGCACTCCATCAGCTACAACATGCGGCCCATCCTGGGGCAGCTGGGCTCCGACGCGAAGTTCAGCGCGATCAACCCGGACAGGTTGCGCTTCTCGATCGTGCTGGACGGCACCGGTGTCGTGCCACCCGCGACGCCGACGGGCGCGCCCAAGGACGTCAAGACCTCCCTGCTGGAGCTCAACCAGGTCGTCTACACCTATGTGAGCGACAAGCACGAGCCCAGCCACGTGCGCGTGCTGTGGGGTTCGTTGATCTTCTTCGGCCGCATGGCTTCGATGACCACGAAGTACACCCTGTTCAAGCCGAGCGGCGAGCCGCTGCGCGCCAAGGTGGACATGCAAGTGGTCGGCACGATGAGCAAGAAGGAGAACGAGCTGGTGTCCAACCGCTCGTCGCCGGACCTGAGCCATTCCGTGCTGGTGGTGGAGGGCGATACGCTGCCGCTGCTGTGCCATCGCATCTACAGCGATTCGTCCTACTACCCCGAGGTCGCCCGCTTCAACAACCTGAGCGACTTCCGGCGGCTCACGCCGGGGATGCGCCTGCACTTTCCGCCGTTGGGGTAGGCCATGGCTCCTTCGCCGAACGTCTCCGCCGAAGGCGTGATGCGGATCACGGTGTCCAGCAATGGCACCAAGCTGCCCGAAACCGTGGGCCTGGTGTCGGTCACCGTCAGCCGGGCGGCCAATGCGATCCCCTTCGCACGCCTGGTCGTGGCCGACGGCGACATGGCGGCGCAGCTGTTTCCGGTGGGCGACGGCGAACTGTTCAAACCCGGCAGCGCGATCACCATCAAGGCCGGCTACCAGGACGAGGAGTCCACCATCTTCGAAGGCATCGTGGTGCGCCAGGGCCTGAAGATCACCGGGCAGAACTTTTCGCGCCTGGTCATCGAATGCCGCGACAAGGCCGCCGTGATGACGGTGGGGCGCAAGAACGCCAACTACGTCGACCAGAAGGACAGCGACATCCTTTCGACGCTGTTCTCCGACGCCGGCCTCGCCACCGACATCGGCGCCACGGCCCTGCAGCACAAGGAGCTGGTGCAGTACTACTGCACCGATTGGGACTTCGCGATTGCCCGGGCAGAAGCCAACGGCATGCTGGTGGTGGTGACCGACGGCAAGGCCGTGGTCAAGGTGCCCGACATGAGCGCCGCCTCGGCACTCAGTGTCACCTACGGCATCGACCTCATCGAGTTCGACGCCGACATCGACGCGCGTTCGCAGCTCGCTTCCGCGCAGGGCTTTGCCTGGGATCCGAAGACGCAGGCCACGATTCAAGGGACGGCGGCCACTCCTCCATCGCTCAACAAACAGGGCGACCTGAAGGGCAGTGATCTGGCCAAGGTGCTGGGCGTGGAAACGTACCGGCTGCAGACGCCCGCGCCCCTGGAGTCCGCCAGCCTGAAGACCTGGGCCGACGCGCAGCAGTTGAAGGCGGGGCTGGCGCGCGTGCGGGGGCGGATGAAATTCCAGGGCAGTGCGCTGGCCCAGGTGGGCGGGCTGATCGACCTCGCGGGCGTGGGCACACGCTTCTCGGGCTCGGTCTTCGTCACCGCCGTCGATCATGAACTGACCGACGGAAACTGGTGGACGCAAGTCGAGTTCGGCATGTCGCCGATGTGGTTCACCCAGCGCGCCGACGTGCAAGGGCCCTCGGCCGCCGGGCTGCTGCCGGGCGTGGAAGGCCTGCAGATCGGCGTCGTGATGAAGCTCGACGCCGACCCGGAGGGCGAGCAGCGCGTGCAGGTGTCCGTTCCCGTCATGCAGGCCGAGACCGACGGCGTGTGGGCCCGGCTCGCGCAACTGCATGCCTCGGACGGCTTCGGCACCTTCTTCGTGCCCGAGATCGGCGACGAGGTGCTGCTCGGCTACCTGAACAACGACCCGTCCTATCCCGTCATCCTGGGCAGCGTCTACAGCAGCAAGCGCAAGCCGCCCTACGAGCTCACGGCGCAGAACAACATCAAGGCCGTCGTCACGCGCTGCAAGTCGAAGATCGAGTTCAACGAAGAGGACAAGATCATCACCGTGCTCACGCCCGCCGGCAACACCATCGTGCTGAGCGACAAGGACAAGTCCATCCTCATGAAGGACCAGAACAACAACAAGGTGGAGCTCAATCCCTCGGGCATCACGCTGGACAGCCCCAAGGATATCCTGGTCACCGCCAAGGGAACGATCACGCTCGACGCCGTGGGCGCGGTGACCGTCACCTCCAAGTCGAACGTCAAGACCTCGGGCCTGAACGTGGACTGTGTAGCCCAGGTTGGCTTCTCCGCCAAGGGCGCCGCCACCGCCGAACTCTCCGCCACCGGCCAGACCACTGTCAAGGGCGCCCTGGTCATGATCAATTGAACGCGAGGACGAACCATGCCGCCCGCCGCCCGCATCACCGACATGCACGTGTGCCCGATGGTCACACCCGGCCTGCCGCCCGTTCCGCACGTGGGCGGGCCGGTGATAGGCCCATGCGTGCCCACGGTGTTGATCGGCATGCTGCCCGCGGCGGTGATCGGCGACAACTGTGTGTGCGTCGGCCCGCCGGACAGCATCATCATGGGGTCGACGACGGTGCTGATCGGCGGCAAGCCGGCGGCGCGGATGGGCGACAGCACGGCGCACGGCGGCTCCATCGTGATGGGCCTGCCCACCGTCCTGATCGGCGGATGATGCGATGACCGTGCAGGACGTGCAGCTCGCCAGGGTCGGAGAGGAAGACCGCAGCTTTCTCGGCACGGGCTGGAGTTTCCCGCCCGCCTTCGAGCGCCTGCGCCGCGGGGCTGCGGCGCAGGAAGGGCATGAGTTTCGCGCGGCGCTGGTCTCGGCCGAGCGGGACATCGAACAGAGCCTGCGCATCCTGCTGGCCACCAACCCTGGCGAACGCGTGATGCAGCCGGCCTATGGCTGCGGCATCAAGCGCATGGTCTTCGAGCAACTCAACGAGAGCAAGCTCACCGAGATCCGCCACCTGGTCGAACAGGCCATCCTGTTCTTCGAGCCGCGCATCACCGTCAACGCGGTCGTGCTGGACACTTCCGAGCTGCTGGAAGGGGTTCTGCCGATCCACATCGACTACACGGTGCGCACCACCAACAGCCGCACCAACATCGTCTTTCCGCTGTACCTGCGCGAAGGCACGGGCGTGGGGCCGGGGGCAGCATGAGCGGTGGAACCGAACAGCGCGAACGCCTGCCCTCTGCGCTGGACGGCGGCTACTTCCGCGTGGACGAAACCCGGTTCGAGCAATTGGCCGCCGCCAGCGCGCGGCTTGCCGCGCACCTGCGCTTGCACGAGGTGGACGAGCAGGGCAGCAGCGCGCATGCCACCTGGGCCGACTTCTTCCGTGCGGACGAGCTCCTCGTCATGGCCATGATGCTGGACTACGATCCCCAGCCGGCGCAGGACACGTTGTTCGGCGATTTCGGCGCCACGTCGTCCATCCGCCTTGCGGCCGAGACCGTCCGCCTGGCTTCGGTGATCGACCGCTGGCTGCAAACGCTGCGCGCCATCGACGCGCCGGGCGCGCACACGCTGGCCGGCGCCATTTCCGCGCTGATCGAAAAGCAGCTGGCCGGCGAGCTGCAGTGGGTGGCGCGCCATGCGCTGGCGCCCGGCTGGCGCGGCGACATCAAGGGTTACGAGCTGCAGCGCCTCGATGCTTCGTGGTTCGACGCCCGGGCGTCGGCGCCGCCCGAGCGCGGGCGCACGGGGCGCGACGGCCTGCGTTCGCGGTTTTTTGCTTTCAAGGACGGCGTCGCGCGCATCCAGGGCCTCGTGCGCGAGCAGCTGGCCGCCACCCGCACCAGCCAGCGGCATGACCCGGCGGCCGGGCTGTTCATCGCTTTCCTGGAGCTGTTCGGCACGGTGCAGGAGCGGGTCAACCGGTTCACCGCGCGCCACACCGATTTTTACTATCACGATGTGTTGGACATGCGCCCGCGCCGCGCGCGGCCCGACCGTATCCACGTCGTCTGCGAACCCGTGGCCGGCGCCTCGCTGGATGTGCTGCTCGCGCGGGGCACCGCTTTTGCGGCAGGCTTCGACGCGAACCGGCAGCCGATCGAGTTCCTCGCCGAATCGGATCTGGCCGTCACCGACATCAAGGTCGCCGCGCTGCGCACCGTGCGTCTGGCAACCGCCAACATGGTGCTGGGTGACGACCGCACCGCCTACCCGGTCAAGCGCGTGCGCGTCGACGCGCCCATGCCGGCGGCGGATGCGCCCGCGGGCTCGGCGCAGCGCTACTGGCCGCTGTTCGGCGGCGCGCAGGCGCATGGCACGGAGACAGTCGTTGACGGCGAGCTGGGCCTCGCGGTGGCGAGCCCGCTACTTTGGTTGAAGGAAGGGCAGCGTGACATCGCGGTCCGCCTCGTTTTTCGTGCCCTGCAAACGCCGGGCCACGAGGCCAGCGAGCTTTGGTCGCGCATGGGCGACGCGGACGACCGCGTGCGCTGGCAGCTCGAACGCGCGCTGCCCGAGCTGTTCGCCATCAGCCTCACCACGGCAACCGGCTGGTACGAGGCGACCGAGGCCTTCGTCAGCCGCCCGGGCGAGCCGGTCGGCGCGGCGCTGGATTGCCTGGAGATCACGGTGAGGCTCGGCCCCGACGCTCCGGCCATCACCGGCTGCGCCGCGGCGTTGCACGGTGCCCAGTGGAACACTGGCCAGCCCCTGATGTGCATCCGCGTGCGCCAGCAGGCCGCGCTGTGCGCCTATTCGCTGCTCGAGAACAAGGAGCTGCTCGAGGTGGAGGTCGACGTGCGTGTCCGGGGTGCGAGGGACATCACGCTGGGCAACAACGCCGGCCGGCTCGATCCGTCCAAGCCCTTCATGCCCTTCGGCCCCCTGCCCGCCAAAGGCTCCTACCTGGTGTTCGGCTCGGCCGAAGCCGCGCGCAAACCGCTGACGGGCCTGCGCCTGCATGTGGACTGGAGCGGCTTGCCGCAGGAGCTGGGTGGTTTTCCCGAGTACTACGACGGCTACGACTCCGAATTCACGAACGCGGGTTTTCGCGGCGCGGTATCGGTGCTTCAGGACGGCGAGTGGCGGACCGCACCGGACGGCGCCACCGGCCAGTCGCTCTTCACGCAGCGGCCGGGCGGCCGCCTGGAGAGCTGCAGCGTGATCGAGGTCAGCCCCTCGGCACTGCGCGCCCATTTCAAGCCGGCGGCGATGGGTACGGACGGTTTCGCTTATGACCTTACCAGCCGCAACGGTTTCTTCCGGCTGGAACTGCGCAAGCCCGATGCGGCCTTCGGCCACGCGGAGTATTCGCAAGTGCTCACGCGCGTCGTCTCGGCGAATGCCAGGCGCAAGAAGCCGCTGGCGTTGCCGCGCCCCCCGTACACGCCCACCATCGAGCGCGCGACACTCGACTACGAAGCGCGGGCCCGCATTCACTTGCACCAGCAGGATGCGGCAGCGCCCGTGTTCCACCTTCATCCGTTCGGCGTGGAGCAGCTGCGGTCCGCGGGCCGGGCCACGCCCATCACCTTGCTGCCCGCCTGGCCGCAGGACGGCAACCTCTACATCGGCCTGTCGGGCGAAGCGGTCCAGGGGGGCTTGAGCCTGCTGTTCGAATTGCGCAGCGAGTCGGCTGTTCCGCGGGCGCGCCGCAGCGCCAAGCTCCATTGGGCCTATCTCGCGTCCAACCGGTGGTGCGAACTCGCGGCCGCCCAGGTGCTGGGCGACAGTACCGACGGTTTCCTCACCTCCGGAATCGTCAGGCTGGACATTCCGGGCGCCATCGACCGCAACAACACCGTGATGCCCGCGCATCTCTACTGGCTGCGCCTTTCGGCGGACGCGGACTTCGACGCCTTCGCGGGCCTGTACAGCGTGCGCGCGCAGGCGCTGTCGGCAGTTCGCTCGGCCGCTTCCCCGATGCCGCTGGAGTACACGGTGCTGCCCGCCGGCAGCGTGACGGGGCCAGCCGCCTCGATTCCCGGCCTGGCACGGGTCACGCAGGTCGGCAACTCGTTCGGCATGCGGCCCGAGGAGAACCTGCAGCAGTTGCGGGTGCGCACCGGGGAAAGGCTCAAACACAAGAACCGCGCGCTGCTGCCGTGGGACTACGAGCGCCTGGTGCTCGAGCGCTTTCCCGCGGTGTTCAAGGTGCGCTGCTTTCCCAACCTTCGCTCACCCGATGCGATTCGCAGTCCCGGCGACGTGCTCGTCG
This sequence comes from Ramlibacter sp. WS9, assembly GCF_003797765.1. GTDB lineage: Bacteria > Pseudomonadota > Gammaproteobacteria > Burkholderiales > Burkholderiaceae_C > Ramlibacter. Next base: position 49,444 of record NZ_RKMB01000012.1, read on the forward strand.
TGGTGGTGCCGCAGCTGGGCTCGGTCGACCAGCTCAAGAACGTGCGCGGCCCCCGGCTGAACGCGGTGGAGCTGCTTCGCATCGCGGACTACCTGCGTGCCCTGGCGCCGCCCCAAGCCCGCATCGAGGTGCGCAACGCCAGCTACGAACTGATCCAGGTTCGATGCGCCATCGAGTGGGCGACCGGTGCGCACGCGGGCTACGGCATCCGGCGCCTGAACCAAGCCCTGTTCGACTACCTCTCGCCCTGGAACGACAACGGCTACCGCGCCAATTTCGAGTGGACCATCCGCCCCGAAGACCTGGAAGCGCGCATCCGCGAACTGGACTTCGTGCGCGGGGTGAGCCAGGTGTCCCTGCTGCACGTGGCTTCCAGCGACGACAACGTCTATTCGCTCGGTGACACGGCACGGCCCGGCATGCCGCAAGCCCGCTTCACGAACGGGCCGGTACGCTTTCGGTGGCCGTGGAGTATCGCGGTGCCGATGCGGCGGCACCTGATCGGATCCATCGAGGCGGCCGAGCCGACAGGGCCGGTGCCCACCGGCATCGACCGGCTGGAAATCGGCAACACCTTCGTGGTGGGGGCGGCGCGATGAACAACCGCGAGACGCTCAAGAAATACTTTGCCGCCGGCTCGCTGCCGACGCAAAAGCATTTCGAGGACCTGATCGAGTCCATGCTGAACATGCAGGACGAGGGCTTCCGGCGCTCGCCCGAGAACGGCGTCGAGATTTCCAAACTCAAGGATAAGGCCGCCTTCATCAGCTTCTACGGCACGCCCGATGCGAATTCGGCCGTGTGGTCGGTCGCCGCGGATGCGAGCCAGCGCCTGGTGTTCCGCCCGGGGCCGGCGTCGGGCAGCAATGAGCCGGTGCTCGCGCTGGGCGCCGCGCGCGTGGGCATCAACACCGCCAATCCCCAGCACGAACTCGACGTGGCTGGTGTCGTGCACATGAGGGGGCGCCTGGGTGGCTACGTGCCCAGGAACTTGCTGGACGCGCAGGGAAAGAAGACCGAGGCGGGCGTCGACGCCGACGGCCTGGTCGTCGCCGACGGTGAGTGGCACGACATCACCGGGCCGCTGCGTGGCTGCCATGCGTTCGAAGTCATGGCGGGTGCGGGCAACGAGAACAGCGGCCGCTACGGGATGCTGCATGCGGTGGCGATGAACGCGTTCAACCCCCGCCCCTGGCCCTTCGGGTTCCTGGACGGCAAACGGTCGGTCCGCTCGACCGACGCCTACTACGGAAAGCGCTGCGACAAGCTGAAGCTGCGCTGGTTCAACCTGAACGGCAAGTTCGGCAAGCACGCGGAGTATTGCTTGCAGATTCGCACCAACTGCGCCTATCCCGAGCAGGCCAACGGCAAGCCCACGCCGATCCGCTGCCACTTGACGCAGCTGTGGTTCGATTCAACGCAGGGCGCTGCGTCATGAAGGAAGCGCCGTTCATCGCGCGCCGGCCCAAGGAAGCCGAGCCCGACAGCTTCTGGGGCCTGCGGGCCCAGGGCATCGCCGCGACGCAAGACCTGAGCGGGCAGGTCTGGACCGACTACAACCTGCACGACCCCGGGGTCACCATCCTCGAACAGGTGTGCTACGCGCTCACCGATCTCGTGTTCCGCGCCGATCGCTCGGTGGCGGACCACCTGACCGGCCCCGAAGGCCACATCGATTTCGTTGGCCTGGCGCTGCATCCGCCCGAAGTGGTGTTCCCCTGCCGGCCCGTCACCGGCGAAGACCTGCGCCGGGTCCTTCTGGATCGGCTTGCCGATGTCGAAGATGCTGCCTGCACCCCCGTGGCCGGACAGGCGGCGAGCGGCTTGTGGCGAATCGAGCTGCGCCTGCGGGACGGCGCCGGCGAGCACGCGGACCATGCGAAGCACGATGCTCGCGCGCTGCTCCGCGCGAACCGCAACCTGTGCGAGGACATCGACGATCTGTGGGTGGTGCGGGAGTACCCGTGCGACCTGTTCGCCGAGATCGAGGTCGCCGGCGCGCGCGACCCGGTCGACGTCGTGGCGGACGTCTACTACGCCTGTGCCGGTCATTTGGCGCGGGGCAGCAGTTTCGTGTCGCTTGACGAGGCGCTCGCCGGCGGGCTTTCGCTGGAGGAAATTTTCGAGGGACCGCCGGTGCGGCACGGACTGCCGCGCGAAGCGTCGCCGGTGCAGCGAGGCGACCACTTGTTCATGAGCGAGTTGATCGCTTCGCTGCGCGCGATCGACGGCGTTGCCGATGTGAATCGGGTCGCGCTGTACCCGGAGGGCCAGGACGTGGCCAACATGCAGTCGGTGCTGCGCCGCGGCCCGGGCTGGGCGCTCCGGCTGCGTGTGCCCAGCAGCGAGGGCGGCCGCGCGGGTGTCGTGGTGACGCGCCGCGGCAGCACCGCCCGGTTGCCGGCCGGCGAAGTGCATGCCAAGTACGAAGACCTGCAGGCGAGCCGGCGAGCGCAGTTTCGCGGCGGTGACCACAGCGGCTTTGCACCGGCCCACCCGCGCGGGCGCCATCACGAGGCCACGCCCTACAGCGCGACGCAGGAGCAGTTTCCGGCGGCCTACGGGATCGGCCGCCACGGGCTCGGGTTGCAGGCCACGCCGCAGGAGAAAGCCTGGGCCTGGCAGCTGAAGGGCTACCTGGCGCTGTTCGACCAGGTGATCGCGCACAGCGCGGCGCAACTGGCGCACCTGCGCGACCTCTACGCCGTGGACAGCGCGCCGCGCCAGACGTATTGGTGGCAGATGCTGGACGACGAGAGCGTGCCCGGGATCACCGGCAAGCTGTACACCGCCCCGGCCCACGATATCGAGCACGGCGTCTATGGGCGCATGGACAACTTCTACGAGCGCAAGGGCCGCGTGCTGGACTACCTGCTGGCGCTTCACGGTGAAACCTACTCGCAAAACTCGTTGCGCCAGTTCGGCGGCTACTACACCGCGCACGAGCTGCAGGCTGTGCTGCACGAAAACAAGGCGCAGTTTGCCAGGCACATCATCGTGCTCGGGCGTGACCGCGCGGCGGCCTTCGACGACAGCCAGCCCTGCTGGAAGCACGAGGACAACGCCAGCGGGCTGCAGCAGCGCGCGAGCCTGCTGCTGGGGTTCCGGCATGGCCACGAGCGGCCGTTGGCCGGGCCCATGCACGGCCTGGGAGATGGCCGAGAATTTGGCTTGGTGAGCCGGGGGCCGCAGGCTCGGTCGCATTGGCACGGGGCGCACGAAAGGCTGCAGCGCCTGCCGCTGGACCGTGCGGACCTGGAACTGCCGCAGGCGAAAGAAGACCTCGGCCGGATGGCCGCAGTCGATGGTGCACACCTCGACGAGGCCCTGCTGCGCTGCGCCGCGCACCCGGACCGCTACTGGCTGGACGCGGCCATTCCCGGGCGGCATCACCTGGTGCTCGGCCCCGACGAGAACGGCGCCTACTGGAGCCTGGGCGATCACGACGACGCCGTTGCCGCGCGCCGCGCCGCGGGCTCCGTGCGCAACCTGATGCTGCGGATCAACCGCGAAAGCGAGGGCATGCACGTGGTGGAGCACCTGCTGCTGCGGCCGGTCGGCGCGAGCGCGTCGCACCAGATGGCGGACGTGGACGCCGAGTTCTGGCCGCAGCGGGTTACCGCGGTGTTCCCGCTGTGGCCCGCGCGCAGCCAGGAGCTGAACTTTCGAAAGCTCGCGGGTGAAACGGTGCAGCTCAATTGCCCGGCCCATGTCGACGCGCGCTGCCTGTGGCTTGACTTCCGCCGCATGGGCGAATTCGAGCGGCTGTACGAAGCATGGCTTGCCGCGCGCATGGCGTGGTGTCGCGGCGCGCTGGACGACGACAAGGCTCGCGTCCGGTTGAATCACGCGGCCGCCGAACTGGTGCAGAACCTGAGCGCGCACCATGCCGATCCGGGCTCGCAGGGGGTGGTCCAGTGAGCCGCGAACACGTCATCGAGACGCTGGAGTGGAACGTCGCGTTCTCCTCGGAAGAGGAAGCGTTTGAGTGGCAGCCGCGCCTGGTTCAGGCGGTTCGCGGGCCGGCCGTGGACACCATCGCATCCGTGTTCGACGAGCTCAACGCCGCCGGCGAAGTGCTGGTGCTGGACAGCCTGACCCTCGATCTGGGTCGCTTGGCCGCCAACGATTTCGAGGCGCAATTGGCCGAGCGCTTGCGCGCCTGTCTGCGGGATGCGCTGCTGAACGAGCTGGGTGCCCGGCGTGCCGGCGCGGTGGACGCGCCTGCGCCGCTGACGACCGATGTGAGCGAGGCGGAAACGCTCAGGCACTACCTTGCGCGCGGCTACCTGCCCTGGAGCGCGGGTGCGGGCATCGCCAGCCGGCTGGACGAGCTGGCCCGGCGTACCGTGCGCGATTCGGGCCCCGCGTTGGATCGATGGCTGGACAGCGCAGCGCCGCAGACGTCGCAGCGCTTGTTGCGCCTGTTGGCGGGCGAACTCGCGCAGGCGAGGTCGGGCCTGGAGTCCGCGATGATGTCGCAAGGGGCGCTCGACGCGCGCATGCCCCAGGCCTGGACGCTGCTGATGCGCTGGGACGCACAGTGGCTGGCGGAGCGCTTGCGCCTGCGGGGGCAGGCCGCGAACATGCGCCGGCGGATGGCCCACGCTTTTACCCACGAGATGCTGCTGGACCTGGTGGACCTGTTCGTGCCGACCGAGCGTGAATTCATCGCGGACGTCATGGACCAGCACGCGGTTTTTGAGCAGGCCCACGCGCCCGCGGCGCCGCCGAGTGACCTGCGTCCGCGGCTGTGGGAATTCACGCTCGCCTACCTGCTGGTGGAGCGGGGCAGCGACTTCAATCGACGTTCGTACATGGGCAGCCTCTTGCGGCAGGCCGCGCGGCATGAAGGCCTGGACTACGAACACTTGCTGCATGCGATGAGCCGCGCGCTGCGCGGGGTGGCCGCGCCCACCGCCCTGCAGCGGCAAATGCTGCAGTTGCTGGATGAACTGGCGCAGGACGAAGGCCGCCATGCGCCGGTGCGGGACCGCGAAGAGGCGGCAAGCCTTCAGCTCATCGCGCAGTACGACCGATACGGGCAAGCCGACGACGAGGCCGCACAGCGAAAGCTCGAGCAGTTTCGGGCGCTGCTGCAGGGCGCTCTGCTCGCGGACACGCCGCCGAGCGGCGCCTTGCACCACGCCTGGACGGAGCTGGTCCGGTGGGACGCGGCATGGCTGGTCGAGCAGGCCACCCTCCACGGGCAGGACGCCCAGGTGCGCCGGCGCATGGCACACGGTTTCGCGCAGGAGATGCTGCTGGAATTGACCGGCCTGCTGGCGCCCGGCGAGCGCGGCTTCGTGCAGGAGGTGTTGGGCCAGCCCACCCTGTTCGCGCGCGCCCAAGCCGAGGCGAAAGAGCAGGCCGCGCCGCCGGGCGAGTTGCGTCCGCGCCTGTGGGAATTCACGCTCGCGTACCTCTTGGTCGAGCGCGGCAGCGAGTTCAACCGCCGCTCCTACCTGGGCAGCATGTTGCGCCAGATGGCCCGGCACGGCGGCCTGAACTATGGCGAACTGCTGCGGTCGATGACGAACGTCCTGCGGGATGCAGCAGCGCCGACGGGTTTGCAACGGCAGATGCTGCTACTGCTCGAGGGGCTGGTGCGCGAGGACGAGGAAGCCGCGCCCGCGCGCGGCCCGGTGCCCGGCTCGGCCATCTGGATGCAGCGCGAACTGCCCGCCATTCGCTTCCGTTGGCAGGCCGCGTTGGCCACCGGTGAACTGCGCGGGGCGGCCGCCCACTTGGCCTGGAGCCATCTCGTCCGCCACGACGCGAACTGGCTGCTGCGGGAAACCCTGGTGCGCGCGCAGAGCGAGCCGCTTCGCCGCCGGATGGCGCGCGATCTGCCTGAGGAAGCGTTGATGGCGCTGGTGGCGCTGATGGTCCCCGGCGAGCGCGGTTTCATCGAGGCCGCGCTCTCCCAGTCGATGCAGCTTCATCGTGACAGCGTCGCGCCGGCCGGCATGGCCCGCGACATCCGCATCCAGCTTTGGGAATTCACGCTCACGTTCCTGGTGGTGGAGCGGGGCAGCGATTTCAACCGGCGCTCGTACATCGGCAGCCTGCTGCGCCAGATGGCCGCGCAAGAGGGCATGGACCTGGCCGAGCTGCTGGACGCGTTCGCCACCACCCTGCGCGCCATGGGCACCGCAGGCGAGTTGCAGCGCCAGATGCTGCGGTTGACCGCCGAGCTGTTGGGTCAGATCAGTCCCGCCGGAGCGAGCCGATCGGCGTTGGGGCCGCAGGCCGCGCGTTTCATGCAAGCGCTGCGAAGCACAAACACCCTGTCGCCAGCGCACGCCGAACAGCTCGGGCAAGACGTGCAGGCGCTGCTTGCGCATGGAGACTCCGGCGTACGGGGCGCGCTGGAAGAGGCGCTGCGCTCGCCCGAGTGCGCCGCGCGCCTGGCCGCGCTGCTGCCTGTGCGGTTGCTGACCCGCGTGATATGGCTGTTGCGGCGGGAACACCACCACGCGTTGCAGCGCGTCGCCGACCTGATCGCCGACGCCGCTGCTGCGGTGGGCACGCAGGCCCCGCGGGCGCGTGTCCAGTCATTGAAATGGCAGTTCATCCTTCGCTACCTGTTCGTCGAAGGCCGATCCTTCACGCTGGCCGACTTCGCGCGCCGCTTCACCGAATGGCTGGCGGGCCAGCTGCGCGTGCCGCAGCCGGCGCAGTGGCGGGCGAGTGTGGCCGCGCAAGCCGCGCGCGACAAACGCAGCGCGGGGCAGGCCGTGGGCCAAGCGGTGGCGGCTGCGCTGGTCGCCGCGCGGCCGGCCGCAGTCCCGACCCCGCCCAAGCCGGTGAGGCGCACGCCACCGGTTTCGCGCGCGTCGGCAACCTCCGATCCCGCGCAAGGCGAGCCGATCTATGTCGCCAACGCCGGCCTGGTGCTGTGCGAACCCTACCTGCCGCGCCTGTTCACGATGCTGGGCCTGACCGAGGGCGCCGCATTCCGCGATCCTGCCTGCGCGAGCAAGGCGGTGAACCTGCTGCAGTTCATCGCGACGGGCGTGGAGGAGTCCAGCGAGCATCAGCTGGTGTTGAACAAGCTGTTGTGCGGCCTTCCGCTCGCTGAGTCGGTGGATTGCGAATCCCTGCTCGAGGAGTCGGACAAGGCGACTGTGGACGGAATGCTCAAAGGCATGCTGGCGCACTGGAAAGCGCTGGGCGGCACGACGCCGGAGGGCCTGCGCGAAACCTTCCTGCAGCGCCAGGGCCGGCTCGTGCGCCAGGAAGAGCACTGGCACCTTCTGGTCGAGGCAGGCCCGTACGACATGCTGCTGGACCAGCTGCCCTGGGGCTTTTCCATGATCAAGTACCCGTGGATGGAAAGGATGATCCATGTGCAATGGCGCTGAAGCGCAAGCGGCGCACATGGCGGCCAATGCGGCGACGCTCGATCGCGAGCTCGTTTGGTTCGGCGAGGTCTTGCAGGCGCGCACCTGCCTGCACTTCGAACAGCCATGCGCCTGGTCGGCGGTCGACCAGATCGCGCCGCCGCAACTGGACGGCGACGAGTCGCCCTATGCGGCTGTCGTGCGCGAATGCGCCTTCGGCTTTGCCGAGCGCGTGCTGCTCGTGCTGGCGCTCATCCCGCACGTGCGGCCGCAAGCGCTGGACACGCTGTTCGTGCGCAACCGCAACCTGGACCGCAGCTTCACCGAGTTCGGCGGCTGGAAAGGGCGCACGCACGGCGGCTTCCTGCCCACGGGCGAGACCGCGGCTTTCGTGCTTGCCGGCGCCAACGTGGCCAAGCGGCTCGAGATGCTGGCGCTTTTCGAGCCGGAGCATGCATTCCAGCGCCGCAGCATCCTGCGGCTGGATCACGACGCGCCGGGCGAGCCGTTCCTTTCCGGATCGCTCTTCATCTCCACCGAGTACCTGCACCGCATGACGACGGGGGTGTGGCACAAGCCCGACTACAACGTGTCGTTTCCGGCGAAGCTCATCACCACGCGGCTGGGGTGGGGCGACCTGGTGCTGGGCCGCGACGTGCTGGCGGAGATCGCCGCCCTGCGCACGTGGGCCGACAAGGGCGCGACGCTGCTGGGCGACTGGCGGCTCGAGAAGTCCATCAAGCCGGGCTATCGCAGCCTCTTTTACGGCCCGCCGGGCACCGGCAAGACCTTGACGGCCACGCTGATCGGCCAGGCGGCGCAGCGGGATGTGTACCGCATCGACCTCTCGATGGTGGTGTCGAAGTTCATCGGCGAAACCGAGAAGAACCTCGCCAATGTCTTCGACCAGGCGCAGAACCGCCAATGGATCCTGTTCTTCGACGAGGCGGATGCGCTCTTCGGCAAGCGCACCAGCACGTCGAGTTCCAACGACCGCTATGCCAACCAGGAGGTGTCTTACCTGCTGCAGCGGGTCGAGGACTTCCCGGGCATCGTGATCCTGGCGACCAACCTGAAGGCCAACATCGACGACGCCTTCGCCCGTCGCTTCCAGTCGCTGGTGTATTTCCCCATGCCCGATGTTTCGCAGCGCCTGCGTTTGTGGCAGGGCATGCTGGGCGACACCGGCCGGGTCGGGCCCGACGTGGACTTCGGCGCGCTGGCGGCGGCGCACGAGCTTTCGGGCGGTGCGATCGCGAACGTGGTGCGGTACGGCGCGATCCATGCGCTGCAGGCGGGCCAGGAGACGATTTCCATGGCCGACTTGCGCAAGGGCATCAGCAAGGAATTGCGCAAAGAGGGAAGGACCGCGTAGGAGCAGACCATGCGAAAGAACAACGCGATCGCCGCCCGCTGCCGGCCCTTGCTGGCGCTGGGGCTGGCCCTCTGGCTCCAGCCCGCGGGCGCAGGCCCGCAGCCCCTGCGCCTTGCCTATGCGCAAACGGTCACCGTGGCGCAAGCCGGCGCGCCCGCATCGGCTCCGAAGCCGGCCGCGTCCACCGCGGCAGTCGCGCCGGCTGTGCCCGCATCGGGGGCGGCATCGGCCACGGCCGCTACGGTCGCAGTACCCGCAGCCACCTGCACAGTCCCCGCCAACAAGCCGCAGACCTGTACCGCTGAAGCTCCCAGCCTGCACCTCGCCACGGCCTCGGCAGTGCTTCCATCCGGTCATGTGGGCACTGCCTACAAGCGCACACGCATCGTGCTGGGCGGCGTGCCGGGCTACAAGTTGTCCATTCAGGACGGAACCCTGCCACCGGGCCTGGTGCTCTCCGACGAGGGTGATCTTGCCGGCACGCCGACGGTGGCGGGATTGAGCCGCTTCACATTGAAGGCCACGGACCAGGCCAGCCCGCCGGGTACGGCGCAGCAAACATACACCCTGCGCGTGACCGGGCCGCCCGCGAAGACGCCGGCACGCCCGGCTTCCGCACCGGCATCGGCGCCCAAGCCACCGACTTCGTTGACCCTGTCGACGGAGCAGGCTGATGCGTTCGCCCGGGGCCGGGCCGGGCCGGGCGTGTCGGTCTATCGCCTCATGCCCGCCGACCTGGACGCCATCGCGCCAAAGCCCGCACCACCGCCCGCACCGGAACCCGGCGGCACGACTGCCCCGGCGAACCCACCGGTCGAACCGCCGCTTGCGGCGGCGCCCGTGGCCAAGGACGGCGTGTTGATCGAGCCGCCGGAGGTCACCGACGCCAGGGCTGAAGCCGCCGAAGCCGCGCGCCTGCTGCAGCTGCGCCAACTGCGCGACATCCTCACGCCATTGCTGGGTGTCGAGTATCCCAGCCGCGCGCTGTTCGAAAGTGCGGTGGACTGGCAACTGTGCGGTTTCGTCTCCGGCCTGGTGCAGCAAGCCACGGAACAAAAGGGCTTGCCGGCCCCGGCCGCCGGCAGTGTGCCGTGTCCTGCTGCGCCGGCAACCGCCACGCTCGCGGCGAAACCCGCATCGGCGCCGGTGCCAACGGCGCCACTCGCCACCACATCAACGGCTGTCGTGGTCGCTCTCGCCGACTTGCCCGCCTACCTGCTGCCGGAGCCGGTGCGCCAGCGGCTGGTCGCGCTGGCCGAGAAGCCCTACGAAATCTCGAAGGCCCAGCGCATCGAGTGGACCGGCGGATCCTGCGGGTGCGTGCACGAAGACCTGCTGGGCGAGGTGTACGGCTTCTATCCGTTCTGGGCGGCTGCGGGTGCGCCGCAGGAAACCAACTTCAGTCTGCTGAGCCGGGTCGGCTACATGGCATTGCCGTTCGACGACGAAGGCGGCGTTCAGATGCCGGCCAACTGGGACGCGGACAACACCGCTTTCGTCCAGGTCGCGCAGCGCCACGGCACCCGGCTGGACCTGATCGTCTACCGCAACGACTGGAAGCGCTTGCTGGCGCAGGGCGACGCGCGGCTGGAACGCGTGGCGCGCGAGCTGGCGCGCAGCGCCGTGCAGGCGGCCGACACGCCACTGCGGGACCGCGCGTCACGCTTGAAGCGCTTCGTTCCGTTCTACTCGCAAAGGCCGGTCATGGCCGACGGCATCACGCTGTACTTCGACAACTTCCCGACGGCCACGGACGACGCGGACACGCGGCGGTTTTCCGGCTTCTTCGGCAAGGTCATGCAGGCGTTCATCGCCCAGCTGCGCAAGGGCGGCCGGGCCTATGCGCTCAACATCGCGGTGTCGGACCGCCAGATCGGCAAGGCGCCGTTCGACTATCCCGCCTTGTTCGAACACGTCCTGCGCGCGGAGGAACCGCTGTTGGAGAACGACCGCATCCTCGATGAATCCGAGACCTACAAGAGCCGAACCAACGTCACGGTGAAGTTCCTGGTGCTGCTGTCCGAGCCCACATCCGCCAGCAAGAAGGCGCTGCGCAAATCCATCGAGGACGCGAGCGGACTCTTCGGCAACAACCGGCGCGTGCTGCTGCGAAAGATGGTTCCCGTCGTGTCGCACAACAATGCCGATCCCCTTCAATTTTCCGACGACCTGGCTTACTTCCGCGACAACTTCGGTGGGGTCGGCCTGTGGCGCATGCCGGTGATGGACGATGGTGCGGCCGCAGGCCAGTACGCCGCGATCAACCGTGCGATGCGCAAGGATGGCGCCGCCGAGGTGACGAGCCTGTGCAACCTGGTGTGCACCAACCGCTGGCCGCTGCGTGCCGCCTTCTTTGTGCTCCTGCTGGCCGACGTGGCCGCGCTCGCGGCCATCGCGTGGTTCGGCGGCCTGGGCTGCATCGGCCGCAAGTGGCTGATGGCGATGCTGGCGTGCCTGATCCTCACTGTGCTCGTCGGCGGCGGGTTGCTCAATTGCGATCCCGAGCTGAGGCCGTGGCGCGAGGGCAATGAATTGCTCAAATTATTCCTGGTCGCAACGTTCCTCGGCGCCGTCTACTTCATGGTGCGGCCGCGGGATATCCCACCGTGACGGCGACGCACACCTTGCGATCCAGCTACCGGCGCAACGCCCACGAAAGCAACCAACGGTCCAACTGAAAGAGGTTCCCCATGTCCAGTCGCATCCGAGTCCAACGTCCGTCCCAAGACGAGACGGCCGCGTCTGCCCGCGGCTCGCAACAGGGCGCGTTGCTGGCCAACAGTCCCGCGCTGCTGGCACAGCGCAAGCAGATGGCAGGTGCGTTCGGCGCGGCCGCGCAGCTCATGCCCGCGGAAGAAGAGTTGCAGGCCAAGACCGCGCCTGAAGAGGAACTCCAGGCCAAGGCGGCGCCGGACGAAGAGCTTCAAGCCATGACCAAGCCCGACGAGGAGTTGGTCGCGCAGGGAAAGCCGGGGCCGTTCGCGCGAATGGCGCAAGCGGCAGACGATCCCGGCAAGCTCGGCTTGTCGCCGGCCGAGCCTGTGCAGGAAGGCGCCGAAGGTCCCGCGCAGCTCGTGAAATGGGAGGACCACGGCGCCAAGAAATTCAACGCCACCTGGTATTTCAAGGACGAGGGGACCGCACGCGCGGCCCTGACCGAGCTCCTCGGCGCAGATGCCGCGGACCTCAAGGACGCGGACTGGGAACTGGGCCTGCGGTTTGCCACGAATCGGGAGGAAGGTGCCGACAGTGCGCTCAAGCTCCTGGACGGCACGGCGCGCGAGAACCAGCACAGGGCGCGCGTCGCCGGGCGCCGACAGCAAGTCACCGCGGCCGGGCTGGTCGCCGAAATCGACGCCGGCGGGTTCTCGGCCATTGCCACGCAGGCGCTGAAGCTGGGTGTCAGCCTCTTCATCGAGGGCAACCTCAACGGCAGTATCGGCGTCGGATGGACAGTGACCGACGTCAACGCGGTGATCGACGAACTGGACGGCGGCGGCGACTACGAAGCGGTGGGAATCCAGAATCCCGCGCCCGGCGACGACCGCACGGGCATCGTCATCCGCGACGTGCACAAGGCAACCAACAAGGCCGCGCAGGGCAAGGGAAGCATCTACCGCCCCAGCGACAAGCAAGCCAACATCAACATGCGGGTGCTGGGCAAGCTGGTCCAGGTGCACCTGAACGTGGGGTGACAGGGCCTTCTCGAGAACAGGAGCACTACGATGTCCAATCGCACTTTTGCCCAGAAACGCGAAGCCGGCGGGGCCGAGCCCGCAGCGGGCTCCCAGCAAGACGCCCACATCGCCAACAGCCCGGCCATGCTGGCGCAGCGCAGGCAACTGCAAGACTCTTTCGGCGACGCCGCGCAGCTGATGGGGCCGCAGGATGAAGAGTTGCAGGCCAAGGCCGAGCCCGCACCCAATCGGACGGGCATGCCCGATTCGCTCAAGAACGGGATCGAGTCGCTGTCTGGCATGGACATGTCCGACGTGCGCGTGCACGCGGGCTCGGCGCGGCCCGCGCAACTCAACGCGCTGGCCTACGCGCAGGGCAACGACATCCACCTCGGGCCCGGGCAGGAAAAGCATCTGGCGCATGAAGCGTGGCACGTCGTGCAGCAGCGGCAGGGCCGGGTCCAGGCCACGCAGGACGTGGCCGGCACGGCGGTGAACGACGATCCCGGGTTGGAGCAGGAAGCCGACCAGATGGGCAACAAGGCCACGCAACTGCGCGCGGAGCCGGGGACGGGGATGAAGCCGCAGGAGGGGGCTGGCCCGTCGCAGCCGCGTGGCGAAGTGGCACAGCGCGTACTGTTCTGCTACATGCGGGCGGACGTGCTGTTTGGCGAGGTGCGGGGCCCATTCGAAGACGAGATCATCGCGCAGGTGATCTATCAGCGCCCCTCAAGCGTTCCTTACACCGGATCGGACGGCAGCAACACGGGTTCGACCAAGCACTACGTTCCCCACCACTGGATCCTCAAGAACCTGATCGATTGGCACATCGAAGGAAAGAGCAGGAAACAGGCCGCCTTCTCATTGAGCCTGGTGTTGGCCAAGCTGAAAATCCAGCCGCCGGCCCTTCCTCGCGAGGCGCTCGCGGCGAGCTACAACTTGTGGGTGGACGAGGTGGTGACCAGCATCTGCGATTGGCAGCCGAACCTCTTCAAGGACGTGCCCTCCAGCACCGACCACGGCGGCTCGACGCTGGACACGCCGTCCGATCCGGCGGTGCTGCTGCGGGTACAGGCGGCAGCCGCGGCGTACGGCGACCTGGCGAACAAACCGCTTTCTTAGGCCGCGCCGCTACGGCAGTTCCGCATCCCGCATGCGTGCAGCAATGGTCGAGGCGCGCGATGCGAGGTAGCCGGAGTTCGGCACCTTCTCGAAATACTTCGGCCGCGGCAGCATCACCGCCAGCCGTGCCGCCTCGTAAGGGCTGAGTTGCGCCGCGCTCTTGCGGTAGTAGTGCCGTGCCGCCGCTTCGGCGCCGAAAACGCCTTCGCCCCACTCGACGCTGTTCAGATAGATCTCGAGAATGCGTTCCTTGGACAGCATCTTCTCCAGCGCGAAGGTCAGCACGAATTCCTGGCCCTTGCGCAGCAACGTGCGCTCGCCCGACAGCAGGATGTTCTTGGCCAGCTGCTGCGTGATGGTGGAGCCGCCCACGATCTTGGGCGGGCGCGCGTTGGGCCGCGCCGCCTGCTGCGCGCGTGCCGCCTCGCGCCGCGCTGCCTGCTCTTCGGCCTTGCTGTTGCGCTGCCAGGCCTTTTCCACCGCTTCCCAATCCACCCCGTCGTGGCTCGCGAACGCGCCGTCCTCGGAAGCGATCACCGCTCGCTTGAGATGGTCGGAAATCTGATCGTAGGGAACCCATTGCTGGCGCCAGCGCAACTGGCCCTTCTGCGCGGTGATGCGAAACGCTTCGGAACGCTGGAAGCTGGTGGACTGCGGATCCACCGTCGCCATCAATGCGATCCGCGCGATGAAGAAGACCTGCAGCGCGGCCGCCGCCACGATGACCAGCAAGAGCCAACGCAGCAATGCCTTCATCGAAGGGCCGCGCGCAATTCGGCCAGCACCTGGGCCGAAGGCGGGCGCAGGCCGCGCCATACCAGGAAGGCTTCGGCCGCCTGCTCCATCAGCATGCCGAGCCCGTCGCGCGGGACGGCACCGTGTTCGTGCGCCCAGTCCATGAAGCCCTGCGCTGCCGGCCCGTACATCATGTCGCAAGCCAGTGCGCCGGACTTGAGCACGCTGGCCGGCACCGGAACGCCGCCGCCGCTCAAGCTGCTCGCGGTGCCGTTGATGACCACGTCGAAGCTGCCTTGCAGCAGCCCCAGCTCGGGGGCCATGAGTTCGACATCGAACTCGCGCGCCAGCGCGGCGTGACGATCGACCAGAACCGCTGCCTTGGATCGCGTGCGGTTGGCCACCGTAATTCGCCGCGGCCGGGCTTCGATTAGCGGACCCAGCACACCCGCTGCCGCACCGCCGGCGCCGACCAGCAGCACGTCGCGGCCGGCCAGGTCGACGCCGGCGTTGCTGCGGATGTCGTTGACGAGTCCCACGCCGTCCGTATTGTCCGCAAAGATTCCGTCGCCGTCGAACCGCAACGTATTGCAGGCCTGTGCCAACTCGGCACGCGGTGTCATTCGCGTCGCGAGCGCGGGTGATTCGAACTTGAACGGCACGGTGACGTTGCAACCCTTGCCGCCTTCGGCACGAAAAGCACGCACACCCTCCACGAACCCGTCAAGCGGGATGAGACGCTTGCTGTATTGCAGCTCCTGCCCGGTGAGCTGCGCAAAGCGGGCGTGAATCCAGGGAGATTTGCTGTGTTCGACGGGGTTGCCCATCACACAATAGAGGTCGGTCGTCATCGGGCGAGCTGTTTCGTTTCCAGCGTTTCGTTGCGTGTGAACGTGAAGCGCGACACCACGACGATCTGGTCGGCCTTGCGGCGCATCTCGTCGGAAAAACGGCCAAAAGGCCCGGCGTTGCGGGCGATGGCTTGGGCGCGCCGGTCCAGCACCAGGCTGCCTGAAGTCTCGGCGACTTCGGCGTCCAGGATCTTTCCGTCGAAGTTGACGGTGACGACCATCGTGAGCTCGCCATACAGCTTCTTGCCGGCAACCTCGGGGAAGTTCTGCGTGCCCTTGTCCTCGATCTTGCGGCGCAGGCCGTCGTAGTAGATGGCGTAGACCTCTTCGCGCGTCGACGGGCTGATGTAGCGCTTCTTGGGGCGGGCGTTCTCGTCGTTGATGCGCCGCTCGATCTCGGCCAGCAGCTTGATCAACTGCCGGCGCTTCTGTTCGCGCGCGGCCGCCTCGGCGTTGCTGGTGGGTTGCTTGGGGTCGGGCGGCGGGAGCGCCGCGAGCGCCTTCTTGATCTGGCCCAGAAGCAGCATCTGCTGCTCCTGCATGGTTTCGATCTTGCGCTGCGCGTCTTCGGACGAGTCGCCCAGCTCGGTCAGGGCCGACGGAGGCAGGGGCGAGGTGGCGCGGCCCTTGGCGGCCTCACCGCCGCCGGCGAGCGTGGTCTGCGCAATGGCCTGGGCCTTGTCGACCTTCTCGTTGGCCTTGGTGTTGACCAAAATCACTTCGAGCGGCGTGTCGTGGAACACGCGATTGAAGCCTTCCGGGTTGACGAAGCGCACCGTCAGCAAAACTGCGTGCACGGCGACGGAAACGCCGAGCGCGATCTGCAGGGTACTGAGGGAACGCAGGTTCACGAGGGCAGATTATGGGTTATCGCGGATGCTTCGCACCGCGATAACTCGGCGCGTTCGACGGGACCGCTGGCCCGTCAACTTGCCGTCGGCGCGTCTGCGCCCGCGGAACTCTCGGGCTCGGAGAGGTCCACGGCGATGGCGATGGGGCCGGCTTCCGGTTCGTCTTCCGTGTCTTCTTCGCTTTCCAGTGGTTCGGGCGCCACATCCAGGCGTTCGATGACAGTGCCATGGACGTCCAAGGTGATCAGGTCGATCTCTCCCAGCCTCACGCGAACGTGGGCACCGCGCGGCAATTCGCCGCCGCCCAGCACGGGCAGTACCAGCGGCAGGTTGTCGGCGCGCACCAGGCCGTCCCTGAAGGCCACACCCGTCAATTCTTTGATGTTCTGCTGCTGGAGGTACCTCAGGGTCCAGAAGCGCTCCATCCCGGCTTGGTAACCGTTGTAGGCCGTGTACGCCGAATCGAATCCGGAAATGATCGAGAACAACTCCGCGTCCTTGGGCTTGAACGGTGCGGCCAGGGCGGCGGTGCGGCCGTGGCGCGCGGCGGCGATGATCTGCCACTGGTTCACAAGGTCGGTGTACCGGCGCAGGGGTGAGGTGCTCCATGCGTAGCTCTTGACGCCGATGCCCGCGTGCGGAAGCGCCTTCGTGCCCATGCGCACCTTGACGCCTGGCGCCAGGCTTGCCTGGCTGCGGTAGATCGCCGGCACGCCCAGCTCGCCGAGCCAGCTGCCCCAGGTGCTGTTGGCCAGGATCATGGCTTCGGCGACGATCAGGTCCAGCGGCGCGCCGCGGCGGCGCACGGTGATCTGCACCTGCTCTTCGCCAATCGGCTCGGCGCCATCGTTGCCCACCAGGCGGAAGTTGTAGTCCGGCCGGTTGAAGATTTCGGGCTTGCCGCGCGCGATTTCGCGCAGCGACTTGAGGTGCGTGGCGAGGCGGTGCAGGAATGACAGCGGCGCGTGCAGGCCGGCAACGGCTTCGGGCGCGTCGCCGGGCGATTCGGCGCGCAGCCAATCCTCGGTCACGACCGCATCGAGCTGGTCATGCCGCAGGTTCGCGGCGATCGGCACCCGCTCCAGCTTTGTCTGCGTGTCCTGCAGTACCAGCGTTTCCTCGTCGAAGGTGGCGTACAGCGAGACGGCGGGACAGTCGCGGCCCTCTTGCAAGGTGTACGCCTGCACCACATCGTCGGGCAGCATCGTGATCTTGTAGCCGGGCATGTAGACCGTGGACAGCCGGTGCCTCGCCACCTGGTCGATAGTGCTGGAAGGCTGCATCGCGAGGCCTGGCGCAGCGATGTGAATGCCCAGCGTGACGGTGCCTGAGCCGAGGCCCTGCACCGACAGCGCATCGTCGATTTCGGTGGTGGCCGAATCGTCGATGGAGAACGCGCGCACATCGGCCAGCGGCAGTTCGTCCTGGATCTGGGGCGCCTGCAGCGGCGGGAAGGCGGTGCCCTTCGGGAAGTTGTCGAACAGGAAGCGCTTCCAGTGGAACTGGTAAGGGCTGGCGATGGCGCCGGCCTTCTGCAGCAGGTCCAGTGGCGCCGTATGCGTGTTGCGCGAAGCGTCGACGACGGCCTTGTACTCGGGCGCGTTCTTGTCGGGCTTGAACAGGATCTTGAACAGCTGTTCGCGGATCGACGGCGGGCAGCTCCCGGCGGCCAGCTCCGCGGCCCACGCCTCGATTTGCGCCTGAACCTGCTTCTTCTTTTCGATGGCGGCCAGGGCCTGCTGCAGGATTTCGGCCGGCGCCTTCTTGAACCGGCCCTTGCCGGCGCGGCGGAAGTAGTGCGGCGCCTCGAACAGGCGCAGCAACGCCGCGGCCTGCTGCGCCAGCGTGGCCTTGTCGCTGAAATAGTCGCGCGCCAGGTCGGCGAAGCCGAACTCATCCTCGGGTGCGAATTCCCAGGCCAGCTCCAGCTCGATGGTGGACGCGAGCGCCTGCGCTTCACGCATCAGTTCCACGGGCGCCGGCTTCTCGAACTTCAACAGGATATTGGCGGCCTTGACCTTGACGCGCTTGCCGCTGTCGAGCTCGACCTGGGCCGATGCCTCCGCTTCGGCCAATACCCGTCCCGCCTGGAATTTCCCGGCATCTTCAAACAATGCAAACATGGGATGGATTGTCCCATGCACTGCGGCATGGTCCCGCGGGGTTAAAGCCCGGGCAACAAATCCAGGAAGTCGAACACTTCGTCGATGTGCGCGTCGAAATCCGTCAGGGCATGGTCGCTGCCTTCCAGCAGCTTGATTCTTGCGCCGGCATAGCGCGCCGTCATTTCGCGCCAGTCCAGCACCTCATCGCCCTTGGCGATCACGGCGAAGCACTTTTCCGGGTGCAGGAGCGGCCCGGTCTCCAGCGCCCGCAACTGGTCGACGAAGGCGGGTTCGAAGAAGAAGCGTTCGTTGGGATCGTGCCATGACACCTGCTCGCCGATGTACTTCGCCAGGTCACGCGCGGGATGCACGGCCGGATTCAGCATCACGGCGCTGCACCCCACAGCCTGGGCCACGCTGGTGGCATAAAAGCCGCCCAGCGATGACCCGACCACGGCCATCGCGGCCTGGGGCCAGGCGGAAATGCCTTGCAGGACCATGTTCATTGCTGCCTGGGGCGAAGGCGGCAGCTGCGGGCACCACCAGGTCACGTCCGGATGGTCGGCATGGACGCGGGCGGCAACCTGCCGCGCCTTGGCGGATTGGGGGGAGGAACGGAAACCGTGGAGGTAGAGCAGGTGGGTGATGGCCATGGGGGGATATTCCCATCTTTTGGTTCTTCTCCGGAGTTCGGGGGAGCGTTTCGCCTGTTTTGCGTTCGAAGACCTCGCGGCAAAGCTGTGCATGGGCGGGCTGCGGCGCGGCTACGGCGTTCGGCCTCGGTGCTTCGCACCTCCGGCCGAATTCCCTGCGCCGGGCGCCCCCGCGGCCCGCGCGGCACAACTCACGGCGCAAGCGCCGTTCAGACAGGTGCCGCGAGCATGAAACGGTCGCATGGCTCGATCCGCGCGCTTTGCGCGCTCCTCGTAGCCACGCTGGGCCGCGGGGTCACCCGCCGCAGGCGCCTGGGCTCTATTCGCGCCGCAGCCCGCCCACGCACAGCTTTGCAACCACCATTTCGGCGCGCCACCGGTGAGGTGCCACCCCTGCGTCTTCTGCCCAGATTTTCGGCGCGCCACGCCGGCACGCCACGCTCTCACTGCAACGCCGCACACGGCTGGGCCGCGGCGCGAGTAAAGCCCAGACGCCCGCGGTGGACGGTCTTGCGGCCCAGCGTCGCTTGCGACGCGACAGTCTCATGCTCGCGGCGCCTGTTTGAACCGAGCGAAGCTCGGTGAGTTGCGCCGCGCGGGCCGCAAGACCGTTCAGCGTGGGGAATCCGGCCATAGGTGCGAAGCACCGCTGCCGGACGTCGTAGCCATCGCGCCGCGGCCCAGCCGTGTGCGGCGTTGCCGCGAGGTCTCGGGGCGCAACTCTCAGGAGCACCAAAAACGCTTTTTCTGGAAGGTCTCACTCGTCGGATAATCACGCCGATGTCCGCAGTCTTCGAAAAACCATCCCTCACGCGGCGCGTGGCCCCGATGCTGGTGGGCTTCGACGGGCCGCTGGCTTTCGCGGTGTTCCTGCTGGCCTGCGCGGGCCTGCTGACCATGTATTCGTCGGGGTTCGACCACGGCACGCGTTTCGCCGATCACGGCCGCAACATGTTGATCGCGGGCGTGATCATGTTCGTCGTGGCCCAGGTACCGCCACAGCGGCTCATGAGTTTCGCGGTGCCGCTCTACACCATCGGCGTGGCGCTGCTGGTGGCCGTCGCCATCTTCGGGCTGACCAAGAAGGGCGCGCGGCGCTGGATCAATGTGGGCATCGTGATCCAGCCCAGCGAGATCCTGAAAATCGCGATGCCGCTGATGCTCGCCTGGTGGTTCCAGAAGCGGGAAGGGCAGATGCGCGCGGCCGACTTCCTGATGGCCGGCGTGCTGCTGGCCATCCCGGTCGGCCTGATCGTCAAGCAGCCCGATCTCGGCACGGCCATCCTGGTGATGGTGGCGGGGCTGTCCGTGATTTTTTTCGCGGGTCTGTCGTGGAAGCTGATCCTGCCGCCGGTGGCCATCGGGCTCCTCGCTGCGGTGCTGCTGGTGGTCTTCGAAGGCCAACTGTGCGCCGAAGGATACCGCTGGCCGATCCTGCACGACTACCAGCAACAACGCATCTGCACGCTGTTGGACCCGAGCAAGGACCCACTGGGCAAGGGCTTCCACATCATCCAGGGGATGATCGCCATCGGCTCCGGCGGCTTGTTCGGCAAGGGTTTCATGCAGGGTACGCAGACCCACCTGGAGTTCATCCCCGAGCGCACCACCGACTTCATCTTCGCGGCCTTCTCGGAAGAGTTCGGCCTGCTTGGCAATCTGTGCCTGATTGCCGGCTTCATCTTCCTGGTGTTGCGCGGCCTGGCCATCGCGCTCGAAGCCTCGACCCTATTCGCGCGCCTGCTGGCGGGCGCGATCACGATGATTTTCTTCACCTACGCCTTCGTCAACATGGGCATGGTCAGCGGCATCCTGCCCGTGGTGGGCGTGCCGTTGCCGTTCATCAGCTACGGCGGCACGGCCATGGTGACGCTCGGCATGGGCCTGGGCATTTTGATGTCGATCTCCAAGGCCAAGCGCCTCGTCCAGTCGTAAAGGGCCTATGAGCGACGCCGGGCCGCCCCAAGGCGCGAACGCCCCCTTGGGGGGCAGCGCAGCGGCCTTGGCCGCAAGCGTGGGGGCCACCTACGGAGTCGCGATCGCCGGTGTCGGCAACATGGGCGGCGCGATGGCGCAGCGGCTGCTCGACCAGCGCTGGCCGGTCCATGTGTTCGACGTCGACCCGGCGAAGATGGAGGCCTTGCAAAAACTCGGCGCCATCCCTCGCGACAACCCGGCACACGCGGTGGTGGGCTGCGGCGTGCTGATCGTCTGCGTGGTCGACGCAGCGCAGACCGAAGAAGTGCTGTTCGGTGCCAACGGCGCGGCTGCGGCGATGGGGGCGGGCCAGACGGTGATGCTTTGCCCGACGATTGCCCCTGGCGATGTCGAACATTTCGCCCAGCGCCTGGCCGAAGCCGGGATTTCGACCATCGACGCGCCGATGTCGGGCGGCCCTGCACGTGCGCGGGACGGAAGCATGAGCCTGATGGTGGCTTGCGAAGATGACGTGTTCGAACGCCGGCGCCTGCTCATCGAAGTCTTGAGCAATAAGGTATTTCGCATCAGCCGGCGCCCTGGCGATGGTGCACGGACCAAGCTGGTGAACAACCTCCTGGCCGGCATCAACCTGGCCGGCGCCGCCGAAGCGCTCGCCATGGCGCAGCGCATGGGGCTGGATCCGGCGGCCACGCTCGACGTGATCGAGCAGTCCAGCGGGCAAAGCTGGATCGGCTCCGACCGCATGCGGCGGGCCATTGCGGGCGACTACGAGCCGCGCGCCCACGTGACGCTGCTGCAGAAAGACACGCGCCTGGCCGTGCAGGCGGCACAAGCGGCGGGCTTCGAAGGCCCCCTGGGGGGAGCCGCCCACGACGTGTTTGCCCGTGCCGCGCAGGCCGGGCTCGGGCCGCTGGACGACGCGGCCCTGTTCAAGTTGCTGTCCGGCACTTGACCCGGGGGGGCATACCGCTAGACTTTGCCCCAATGACCATGATCCTGATCGTCGAAGACGACGACGCCATCCGCAACAACGTCATCCGGCTGCTCAAGCTGGAGGGCTACGAGATCGACTCCGCGATCAACGGGCGACTGGGGCTGGAGCGGGCGCGCGCAGTGCGCCCGGACGTGGTGATCTCGGATGTGAGCATGCCTGAAATGAACGGCTTCGAGTTGCTGGAGGCGATCCGGGCGGATCTCGATCTGGCGTCCACTTCGGTCATGCTGCTCACGGCGCTGGACGACCGGGCGAGCATGCGCCGCGGCATGACGGCGGGCGCCGACGACTACCTGGCCAAGCCGTTCACCCGGGTGGAACTGCTCGAAGCGCTGCAGGGGCTCTTGAAAAAGAAGGTCCGCATCGAAGACAGCATCCAGCATGCCGTGACGGCGCGCGAAGAGCATTTGCGCCGCGCCTTCACCGAAAGCCTCGGGGGCAGCGCACTGCCGGACAAGTTCGGCCTGGAGGCGCCCGACGGTGCGATCGCCGACACGGTGATGAATGCCACGGTGCTGTTTTCGGACATCCGCAATTTCACTTCGCTGGCCGAGAAGCTCAATTCTTCCGAAGTCGCCGAGTTGCTCACCGAATATTTCGAGCGCAGCTGCGAGCCCGTTCTCAAGAACGGCGGGCGCCACCTCAAATTCATCGGTGATGGGCTCATGGCGGTCTTCGCGGACACGATGAGCGGCGGCTCGCCGCTGTCCGCGTCGCGCCGCGCCGTGTCCGCGGCGCTGGGCATGGTGCTGGCCACGCACGAGTTCCGCACCTGGCTGGACATGCGCTTCGCGCAGCGCGGCCTGCCGCCGTTCGCCATTGGCGTCGGCCTGCACGCGGGCGAGGTGACGATTTGCCGCCTCGGCACACTGAACAACAAGGAAACGACGCCCATCGGCGACACGGTCAACGTGGCGGCCCGGCTGGAAGGCGCCAGCAAGGAGCTGGGCTGGACGGTGGTGGCCAGTACCGCGGCGCTGGACAAGGCGGGCGAGGGCGTGCAGACGGGCGGCATGACGTCGCTGTCGGTCCGGGGCAAGAATGTCTTCGTCGACGTCGCGGAGATCATCGGGCTGGTCACCGATATCGAGGACATGCGGCACGGCATGGCGACGCTGACGGAGCGGGCCAACGAGGTGCGCGACGCGGTGCAGATCAACTCCGAGATCACCGCGCGCGCCGTGAAAGGCGCGCTGCAGTCCAAGCTGTCGGCCTTCAAGGACCACGAGTTCAAGGCCGGGGACGCGCCGCTACGCCTCAAGGGCTATTGCCTCAGCCGCAAGATCGGCTCGGGCGGCATGACCGAGGTGTACCTCGCGGCCCGGGAAACCGACGACCTGCCGGTGGTGCTCAAGGTGCTGGACGCGAGTGGCAAGGGCGTCAGCGAACATCTGGCGCGCTTCATCCAGGAATATGCGCTGCTGTCGCTGATCGAGCACCCTCACGTCGTGCGCATCTACGACCAGGGCTTCACCGACGACCACGCCTACATCGCGATGGAGTACTTCGAGGACGGCGACCTGCGGGCCGAGATCACTGCGGGCATGTCGCAGAAGCGCGTGCTGGGCATCATTGCGCAAGTGGCGCAGGCGCTGGATGCGATCCACACGCGCGGCATCATCCACCGCGACCTGAAGCCCGAAAACATCATGCGCCGCCCCGACGGCAGCGTCGCGCTGGCCGACTTCGGCATCGCCAAGTCGATGCTGCAGCCCAGGAACATGGGCCTCACGCAAACCCGGCACGGCGACGTCGTCGGCACGCCGTACTACCTCAGCCCCGAACAGGCGGCGGGGCAGCCGATCACTCCGCAGTCCGATTTGTACAGCCTGGGTGTGATGATGTTCGAGATGCTGGCGGGCCAGCGGCCGTTCAACGCCGATTCGCTGGACGTGCTGCTGGCGCGGCACTTGTCCGCGCCCACGCCCGAACTGCCGCCCGCACACGCAGCGCTGCAGCCGGTCGTGGAGCGGCTGATGGCCAAGAAGCCTGCGGACCGTTACGATTCGCCGCAATCTCTCCTGGCCGACCTGGAACGGCGCGCGCTGATTTGAGAGCGCCGCGCGCGGCACAAGCCTAGAATGGCTCGATGATTTCCCGCGAACCCACCATCGAGCGCCTGGCCACGGCGCAACGGCTCCTGCTGGAGCCTTTTGGCCTCACCGAAACCCATCTGTCGCGCGCCCTGGCCGAAATCAAGGCCCACAAGGTCGACGACGCCGACCTGTATTTCCAGTACACCCGCAGCGAAGGCTGGAGCCTGGAAGAAGGCATCGTCAAGACCGGCAGTTTCAGCATCGACCAGGGCGTGGGCGTGCGGGCCGTCAGCGGCGAAAAAACCGCTTTTGCCTATTCCGACGATATTTCCGAAGCCTCGCTGCTGGACGCCGCGCGCACCGTGCGCACGATTTCCGCCGCGGCGGGCAACGTCCGCACCAAGGTCCCGGCGCGAAAGGTGGCCGGCGGCCGTTCGCTCTACCAGGGCGTGGACCCGATCGCGACGCTCGACAGTACAGCCAAGGTGCAGCTGCTCGAGCGTGCCGAGAAGCTGGCCCGTTCCAAGGACCCGCGCGTGGCGCAGGTGATGGCCGGCTTGGCGAGCGAGTACGACGTGGTGATGGTCGCGCGTGCCGACGGCACGCTGGCCGCCGACGTGCGGCCCCTGGTGCGCCTGTCGATCACCGTGATCGCCGAGCAGAACGGCCGGCGCGAGGTGGGCTCGGGCGGCGGCGGCGGCCGGTTCGGCCTGGCGTACTTCGACGACGAGCGCATAGAAAGCTATGTGGACGACGCGGTGCGTGCTGCTCTGACCAACCTCGAGTCGCGGCCCGCGCCCGCCGGCGAAATGACGGTGGTGCTGGGTTCGGGCTGGCCCGGCATCCTGCTGCACGAGGCGATCGGCCACGGCCTGGAAGGCGACTTCAACCGCAAGGGCTCCAGCGCCTTCTCCGGCCGCATCGGCAAGCGTGTCGCGGCCAAGGGCGTGACGGTGCTGGACGACGGTACCATCGCCGACCGCCGCGGCTCGCTCAACGTCGACGATGAAGGCAACGCCAGCCAGCGCAACGTGCTGATCGAAGACGGCATCCTGCGCGGCTACATCCAGGATTCGCTGAATGCCCGTCTGATGGGCGTCAAGTCCACCGGCAACGGCCGCCGCGAAAGCTACGCGCACATCCCCATGCCGCGCATGACCAACACCTACATGCTGGGTGGCGACCGGGTGCCCGAGGAAATCGTGGCCAGCATCAAGAAGGGCCTGTACGCCACCAACTTCGGCGGCGGCCAG
Organism: Ramlibacter sp. WS9; assembly: GCF_003797765.1. GTDB lineage: Bacteria > Pseudomonadota > Gammaproteobacteria > Burkholderiales > Burkholderiaceae_C > Ramlibacter. The sequence continues at coordinate 74,383 of NZ_RKMB01000012.1, forward strand.
GTCGACATCACGTCCGGCAAATTCGTGTTCTCGGCCAGCGAAGCCTACTGGGTCGAGAACGGCAAGATCCAATACCCGGTCAAGGGCGCGACCATCGTCGGCAACGGGCCGGACGCGCTCACCCGCGTCACCATGATCGGCAATGACATGAAGCTTGACAGTGGTGTCGGCACCTGCGGCAAGGAAGGCCAGAGCGTGCCGGTGGGCGTCGGCCAGCCCACGCTGCGCATCGACGGCCTCACCGTCGGCGGGACGGCTTAGCGCCCTGGCCGGACGCGGGCATACGTCATGGGTAACCCGCGCGTTCCGATCGATCCGTCGACCAACCTGCCGAGCATCAACTCGTTCGGCGAGCTCAGCAACTTCCTGCGCGGCGCGGTCGCCGACGAAGACAGCCGCCAGTTGTCCGAAAGCATGGCGCAACTCGCCGTGCACATCGAAGCCATCGTCGCCGGCCTGCGCCTGAGCCGCGTCCGCACCGCCGTTGCGCCGATGCTGGTGGACCTGCTCACCGTGCTGCGCGGCCATCGCAACATGGTGGTGAGCCTCAGCCTGTCCTGGCGCGGCCTGTACGAGTACGCGGCTTACCTGCAGGCGTTGAACAATTTCCGCGTGCTGATCGGGCAATGGCTTCTCGACGGCGGGCCGCGGAGCTCCGAATTGCTGCTGTCGGCCGAAGACTTCGAATTGGTGGCCTGGCGGACGCTGGGTGAGGGCGTGCTGATGATCGACATGTACGAGCAGTGGATGGCGCAGGAACCCGGAGCCGAACCGTCTGCACTGGGCGCGCTCTCGGATCCCCAGATGGAGCGGGCCGTGCAATGGTGGAAGAAATTGCGCCTGTGATCGAATGTGCTACATTGCAAGCCATGCATACGACTCGCGCGTATTTTTTTGGCTACTTTTGGTTTTCTCATGCCCCGGCGGTAGAGAGATCTGAGCGTACCCAGAAATAGCGCACACAGAACTCCCTGAAAACCGCCGGACCCCCGGCGGTTTTTTTATGCCCAGAATTTTCTTGAACCCGGAAGGAGCCCACGAATGACCGCGAAATCCACCTCCAGCGATGCCTGGTATGCGCACCCCGTCGACAAGACCAGCGATACCGACGACGAACGCATCAAGGACATCACTGTGCTGCCCCCTCCAGAACATTTGATCCGCTTCTTCCCCATCCACGGCACGGCCGTCGAGGCGCTGATCACCGACACCCGGCGCAACATCCACAACATCATGGCCGGCAAGGACGACCGGCTGCTGGTGGTGATCGGGCCGTGCTCGATCCACGACCCGAGCGCCGCCTTGGACTACGCCCGCCGGCTGAAGGAAGCGCGCGCCAAGTACAACGGCACGCTGGAGATCGTGATGCGCGTGTACTTCGAGAAGCCGCGCACGACGGTGGGCTGGAAGGGCCTGATCAACGACCCCTACCTGGACGAGAGCTACCGCATCGACGAGGGCCTGCGCATCGCGCGCCAACTGCTCATCGAGATCAACCGCCTGGGCCTGCCGGCCGGCAGCGAGTTCCTGGACGTGATCTCGCCCCAGTACATCGGCGATTTGATCTCCTGGGGCGCGATCGGCGCGCGCACCACCGAAAGCCAGGTACACCGCGAACTGGCCTCCGGTCTGTCGGCGCCGATCGGCTTCAAGAACGGCACCGACGGCAACATCCGCATCGCCACCGATGCGATCCAGGCGGCGGCGCGCGGGCACCACTTCCTGTCGGTGCACAAGAACGGCCAGGTCGCCGTTGTGCAGACCAACGGGAACAAGGACTGCCACGTGATCCTGCGCGGCGGCAAGGCGCCCAACTACGACGCCGCCAGCGTGGCCGCCGCCTGCAAGGACCTGGAGGCGGCCAAGCTGCCGGCCACGCTGATGGTCGACTGCAGCCACGCCAACAGCAGCAAGCAGCACGAGAAGCAGATCGACGTGGCCCGGGAAATCGGCGAGCAGGTCGCCAAGGGCTCGCACAGTGTTTTCGGCCTGATGGTGGAAAGCCACCTCAACTCGGGCGCCCAGAAGTTCTCGCCCGGCAAGGACGACCCGATGGAGCTGGAATACGGCAAGAGCATCACCGACGCCTGCCTGGGCTGGGGCGACTCGCTCCAGGTGCTGGACCTCCTCTCCGACGCCGTCAAGACCCGGCGCGCCCGGTAGGAGCAGTACTGTAGGGTTGAATTTACAAAAAGTAACGGACCGGATACATTTGCAGCTCATTCGATAGCCCCCGACAGGGAGTGTCCGCACACATGACCATTGAGCTCCCCGTCTTGCGCCTCGGCCTGGCGGGCTTTTCAGCTGCTGAAAGAAGCCAGATCGCCGCAGCCCTGCCTGCGGCGTCGCCCGGCGCTGCGCAGTGGGAGCTCGCCCGGGTCTCCGAAGCGGATGTCTGGTGGGTGAGCGGTGCGCGTGCCAAGCTCTTGCCCGGCGACATCGTGCAGGTCGCGCCGGGCGCGCCCACTGAACGGGCGTTGCGCCTTCACCTGCCCGACGTCGATCGGCCGGTGGCGTTTTCACTTCCCTTGGCGTGCAACGGCCTGGTTCCGGCGTACAGCTTCGACGCGGGCTCGCGTCGAAGCATGAGCGCGGTACTCGAGGCGTTTGAGACGTGGCTGTCGCCGCTGACGGCGCAGTTCTGCCTCGGTTCTCTGGTCGCCGAGCACGAGGCGGCCCTGGGCAGCGGGGTTTTCGACGTGTCCGCGAACGGACGGCTGCTGGCCGTGGTCGACATGCATGGCGATGTGGCGGTGCTGCCCGGCTCCACTCCCGCCGATTTCGAGGACGCGGTGTGGACGCGCCGGGAGAGCCCCGGCACGCCCGAGCACATGAAGAGCGTCAGCATGTCGCAGCTCATGTGGCAGTACTCGACGCGTACCCAGTCCGATCTGCTCCCCCGTCACTACCGGGCGGATCTTTTGTATTTCCGGCGTGCACCGCGCCTGCCGCAGCGGATGCTGGGCGATTCTCACCTGTTGTTGATCCGCGAACTGGCGCGCGGCCCGGCCGGCTTCGATGCCTTGCAGCGGCGCACCGGCATCGCAGCGAAGCAACTGGCCCGCCACCTGGCCGCGCTGTATTTCGTGGGCAGCATCACGTCCAACCCGAAGCGAGCGGGGCCTGGGCAAGCGCCGCGCGCCGGCGAATACGATTCGCTCCCCAATAGCAGCCTGCCTGGCAGGCTGGATGTGGCGCCGCTGCTTCCCCTCGCTGTGGCGGACCTCACCGCGCCGGCCTGGCTCGGGCCGCGATAGAACATCGACTGTCTTGCTCGAGCGCAGGCCGCGGTCGAATTCTGCCTAGCGGGCGATCGCTTCCTCACGCGCAGCGAAGGCGCGAAGCAGCTTGGCGTGGATGTCGCCGAAGCCCCCGTTGCTCATGCACAGGATGTGGTCGCCCGGCTGGGCGGCCTGCGCCAATTCCCGCACCAGTTCATCGATGGATCCGCTCACGCGGCCCCTGCCACCCATCGGTGCCATCACCTGGGCCGCGTCCCAGTCCAGCCCCCCGCTGTGGCAGTACGCGATGTCGGCCTGCTCCAGGCTCCAGGGCAGTTGCGACTTCATCGCGCCGAGCTTCATCGTGTTGCTGCGAGGCTCGAACACCGCGATGATCCGCTGCGCGCCGACCTTGCGCCGCAGCCCGTCGACAGTGGTGCGGATCGCCGTCGGGTGATGGGCGAAGTCGTCGTACACCGTGATGCCGGCCACGGTGCCCCGCACTTCCATGCGGCGCTTGACGTTGCGAAATTCTCCCAGGGCGCGGGCGGCGGCCTCGGGGGCCACGCCCACGTGCGCGGCCGCGGCGATCGCGGCCAAGGCGTTGAGCTGGTTGTGCACGCCGCCCAGGTCCCATTCGACGCGGCCGGAGGCACGGCCGCCTTCCATCACGTCGAAGCGGTGCGGCTCGCCCTGGGCGCTGTAGTCGCTGATGGCTGCACCGAAGCTGCGCTGCTCGCTCCAGCAGCCCATGTGGAGGACGCGTGAAAGGCTCTCTTCCAATCCGTTGAAAATGACGCGGCCGGTCGATGGCACCGTGCGTACCAGGTGGTGGAACTGGCGCTCGATCGCCGCCAGGTCGTCGAAGATGTCGGCGTGGTCGTACTCCAGGTTGTTCAGCACCGCGGTGCGCGGACGGTAATGGACAAACTTGCTGCGCTTGTCGAAGAAGGCGGTGTCGTATTCGTCGGCCTCGATGACGAAGCAGTTTCCTTTTCCCTGGCGGGCTGAGATGCCGAAGTTGGTCGGCACGCCGCCCACGAGGAAGCCGGGCTGCAGGCCGGCGTGTTCGAGAATCCAGGCAAGCATCGACGAGGTGCTGGTCTTGCCGTGCGTGCCGGCCACCGCCAGAACGTGCCGGCCCTGGAGCACATGTTCCGAAAGCCATTGCGGGCCGCTGGTGTACGCAAGGCCGCCGTCGAGGATGGCTTCCATCAGCGGATAGCGCGCGCTGCCATCGGGCTTGCGGGCGCGCGAGACCACGTTGCCAACGACCCAGACGTCTGCCTTCTGCGAAAGCTGATCGGCGCCGAAGCCTTCGATGAGTTCGATGCCGAGCGCGCGCAACTGGTCGCTCATCGGCGGATACACCCCGGCGTCGCAGCCGGTGACTTTGTGCCCGGCTTCGCGGGCCAGTGCGGCCAAGCCTCCCATGAATGTGCCGCAAATGCCGAGGATGTGGATATGCATGCCGCAATTATCGGCGGGGCCCTGCCGGGCACGGCGCACGAGCCGTAACTTCCACATCCGTTTATCCATGCAGAATCGGCTCCCATGGACAGCGTGAAACTGGAAATCGCCGCGACGGCCGCGCGGATGGTTGTGGAGGAGGGCCTTGAATACGGCCCGGCCAAGCGCCGCGCGGTGCGCCAGCTGGGACTGAACGCGCGCAGCGCATTGCCGGACAACGATGCCATCGAGGGTGCAGTCCGTGAATACATCGAGTTGTTCTGCGCCGATACCCAACCGGCCGAGCTTGCCGCCCTGCGCAAACTGGCCCTGACCTGGATGGAACGCCTGGCGCAGTTCCGGCCGTATCTGGGCGGCGCCGTCTGGCATGGCACCGCGACCCGGCTGTCCGATATCTATATCCAGCTGTTTTGCGACGATCCGAAGTCGGCCGAGATGGCCCTCGTCGACAACAAGGTGGACTATGAGGCGCGGACCGTCACCGGATTCAACGGCGATTCGGTGGAGGCCCTGAGCCTGTCCAGCATCAGCCGCGAGCTGGGGGAGCCGATCGGCGTGCACCTCATGATCTACGACCACGACGACGTGCGCGGCGCCCTGAAGCGCGACGCCAAGGGCCGTGCTCCGCGCGGCGACATCGCCGCCGTGCGCGCGCTGGTGGAAAATGGCGTGGCATGACGCCATCTGCCGACACACCCACCATTTCCGCTCGTCCCGCTGGACCGGGCCGTCGCCGCTTTCTTCTCTACGGCGGTGTGGCCGCGGCAGCTGCAGCGGCCGGGGCGGGTGCTGCGTGGTGGAAATTCCAGGCCGCAGGTACCGGACGTGCCGCCGCCGATGCACTTTGGGCGCTCAGTTTCGACACACCAGCCGGTGCCACCTTGGCCATGCAGTCGCTGCGCGGCAAACCCTTGGTGTTGAACTTCTGGGCCACCTGGTGCCCGCCGTGCGTCGAAGAGTTGCCGCTGCTGGACGCCTTCTACAAGCAAAACGCTTCTAAAAGCTGGCAAGTTGTGGGCTTGGCGATCGATCAGCCGAGTGCCGTTCGCAAATTCCTGGAGCGCACGCCGGTCAGCTTTCCCATCGGCATGGCCGGCATGGGCGGTACTGACCTGGGGCACGCTTTCGGCAACCTCGCGGGTGGGCTGCCTTTCACAGTCGTACTGGGCGCCGGCGGGGACGTGCTGCAGCGTAAAATGGGCCGCATCACGCCCGCCGACCTGGCGATGTGGACCCAGGTCGGGTAGCGTGGCGGGCCTTCCGGGCCTGCATCAAGCGGGCCGCAGCGTCAAGTCCGGCGCTGAAAAAATAAACTAAAAAGAGCGAAGAAGCGCAAAGTAAGCGAATTTTGCTGTAAATTCGCCTTCCTTTCGTTAAGCACGCGTTGGAGAGCACATGGACTTGCGCAAACTCAAGACGTTGATCGACCTGGTGTCGGAATCCAACGTTTCTGAACTCGAGATCACCGAGGCGGAAGGCAAGGTACGCATTGTGAAGGGCGGCGGTGCCGTCGTGTATCAAGCCGCCCCTGCGGTGATGGGTGCCCCGGCCCTGGCAGCGCCGCAAGCGGCACCGGTCGCGGCAGCGCCGGTTCCCGCAGCGGCCGAAGTGCCGAGTGGCCACATCGTCAAGTCGCCTATGGTCGGCACGTTCTACCGTTCTTCCAGCCCCGGCGCCAAACCCTTCGTCGAGATCGGCACCCAGGTCAAGGAAGGCGAGACGATCTGCATCATCGAGGCGATGAAGATCCTCAACGAGATCGAGACCGACAAGTCCGGCACGATCACGAAGATCCTGTGCGAGAACGGCCAGGCCGTCGAATACGGGCAGCCGCTGTTCGTGGTCGAGTGAATGAGCTCCCCCCCGAAGCGCCTCCGGCGCCTCCCCCTCAAGGGGGCGCATCCAGCGGCCCGGCAAAGCCGGTCCCGCGGGTGCTCCCGAATGGCTTAGCGCGGCCCCACGGAGATTGAATGTTCAAGAAGATTCTTGTCGCCAACCGAGGCGAAATCGCGCTGCGCATCCAGCGGGCGTGCCGCGAACTCGGGGTCAAGGCCGTCATGGTCTATTCCGAAGCCGATCGCGAAGCCAAGTACGTCAAGCTGGCCGAAGAAGCCGTGTGTATCGGCCCGCCGCCGTCGCCCCAGAGCTACCTCAACATGCCGGCGATCATCTCGGCCGCCGAAGTGACGGACGCGGAGGCGATCCACCCGGGTTACGGCTTCCTGTCCGAGAACGCCGACTTCGCCGAGCGCGTCGAAAAGAGCGGCTTCCAGTTCATCGGCCCGACGCCCGACAACATCCGCACGATGGGCGACAAGGTGTCGGCCAAGCAGGCCATGATCAAGGCGGGCGTGCCTTGCGTGCCGGGGTCCGAGGGCGAGCTGCCGGATGACCCGGTCATCATCCGCCGTACCGCCAAGGCCGTCGGCTACCCGGTGATCATCAAGGCCGCCGGCGGCGGCGGCGGGCGCGGCATGCGCGTGGTTCACACGGAAGCGGCGCTGATCAATGCGGTGCAGATGACCAAGGCCGAAGCCGGCGCCGCGTTCGGCAATCCGGCGGTGTACATGGAGAAATTCCTCCAGAACCCGCGCCACATCGAAATCCAGATCCTGGCCGACAAGCACAGGAACGCCGTGTACCTGGGCGAGCGCGACTGCTCCATGCAGCGGCGCCACCAGAAGGTGATCGAGGAGGCGCCGGCCCCGGGCATTCCGCGCAAGCTGATCGAGAAGATCGGCGAGCGCTGCGTCGCCGCCTGCAAGAAGATCGGTTACCGCGGCGCCGGCACCTTCGAGTTCCTCTACGAGAACGGCGAGTTCTACTTCATCGAGATGAACACCCGTGTGCAGGTGGAGCATCCAGTCACCGAGCTGATCAGCGGTGTCGACATCGTCAAGACGCAGATCATGGTGGCGGCCGGTGAGAAACTGCCTTTCGCCCAGCGCGATATCGTGCTGCGCGGCCACGCGATCGAGTGCCGCGTGAATGCGGAAGACCCGTACAAGTTCGTGCCGTCGCCGGGCCGCATCACGATGTGGCACGCGCCCGGCGGGCCGGGCGTGCGGGTCGACTCCCATGTCTACACGAACTACTTCGTCCCGCCGAACTACGACTCGATGATCGGCAAGATCATCGTGCACGGCGACACGCGCGAGCAGGCGCTGGCCCGCATGCGCACGGCGCTGCTGGAGACGGTGGTGGAAGGCATCAACACCAACATCCCGCTGCACCGCGAGCTGATGGTCGATGCCAAGTTCATGGACGGCGGCACCAACATCCACTACCTGGAAGAGTGGCTGTCGCATCACAAACGGTAGCCCGGTGTGATGTTCGAACTCAGCTTGCTGTGTCCCGAGGACAAGGTCGAAACCCTCTGCGACGCCCTCGATGCGCTCGATGCGCTGAGTGTTTCGGTGGAGGACGCCGACGCGCAGACCGACGCCGAGCAGGCGCTCTTCGGCGAGCCTGGCATGCCGCCGCCGAAGGAAGGCTGGCAGCGCTCCCGCGTGCTGGCCCTGTTCGGCACGGAGCCCGATGCACGGGACGCTTCGCGGCTGCTTGAGCTGCAGGACTTTTTCGGCGGCTGCAAGCTGCTGGGCATCGCGCCGGTGGCCGACCAGGATTGGGTCCGCCTGACGCAATCGCAGTTCGTGCCGGTTTCCATCACGCCCGAATTCTGGATCGTGCCGACGTGGCATGAACCGCCCGCGCAGGCCCGGCAGATTATCCGGCTCGACCCCGGCCTCGCATTCGGCACCGGCACGCACCCGACCACGCGCATGTGCCTGCGCTGGATTGCGCGTCACGGCACGCAGGGCCAGCGCGTGCTCGACTACGGTTGCGGCTCGGGCATTCTGGCGATCGGCGCGGCCCGCTTCGGCGCGGCGCAGATCGATGCGGTGGACATCGACCCGGCGGCCGTGCAGTCCACGCTGGACAACGCCAAGGCAAACGACGTGGAACTCAATGCCGGGTTGCCCGACAAGGCGCATGGCCAGTACCAGACGGTGTTGGCGAACATCCTGGCCACACCGCTGAAGGTGCTGGCACCGCTGTTGTGCGCCCACGTTGCGCCGGGCGGCTCGCTCGTGCTGGCGGGCATCCTGGAGCGCCAGGCCGGCGAGCTGACAGCCGCGTACGCCCCGCATGGGCGTCTCGAAGTTTCCGACACCGAGGACGGCTGGGTGCTCATGACCGCCCAGTTCTAGGCCTTGGGATGACGCGGCGCCCGCTGGCTACAATCGCGGGCACATGAGCCTGATCACGCGCTGCCCCGCCTGCGGGACGATGTTCAAAGTCGTGCCGGACCAACTCAGGATCTCCGAAGGCTGGGTGCGCTGCGGCCACTGCGCCGACGTCTTCGACGCTTCCGCGAACCTGCAGGCCGAAGCGCCGCCGACCGCAGATGCTTCCGTCACCGAGCCCGACCCGCTGCCCGTCGCATACGCGGCCACGCCCGCGCGCGAAAACGGGGGCGAGTCCCAGGGCTTCGCTTCCTCCCAGAACATCGAGTCGGGCTACAGTATTTCACTCGACCCGCTCGATTCGCAGCAGCTCGAAGCCGAGGCGCGTGCGCTGCGCGAGACGCCGCTGGACCAGCCTTTCGAGTTGCGCCGGCAGGACGACGGCGGTATCTCCGAATCCCGGCCGGCGCGGTTCGAACCCGTGCGCGAGCCCGAGCCGGAACTGCACGACCTTTCGTTCGTGCGCGAGGCCCGCAGTCAGGAATTCTGGCGCCGCCGCGGCGTTCGCGCCGCCCTGGTGCTGCTTCTCGTCGGTCTTGCGCTGCTGTTGGCCGCGCAGGTTGGCGTCCATGACCGCGACCGGCTCGCTGCAACCCACCCGGCCCTGCGCCCCTGGCTGGCCGGGCTGTGCGGGCCGCTCGATTGCAAGATTTCACCGCCGCGCCAGATCGACACCATCGTCATCGACAGCTCCTCGTTCAACAAGCTGCGCAGCGACGCCTACCGGCTCAACTTCACCGTGAAGAACCAGGCGCCCATGCCGGTGGCGATGCCGGCGCTGGAACTGACCCTGACCGACGTGCAAGACCAGCCGGTCGTGCGGCGCGTGCTCACCCCCGCCGAATTGGGGGCCGCCGCGGGCGTCATCGCCCCCGCCGCCGAGTGGTCCGGTTCCGTGGCGCTCGCGGTATCGGCCAACGGGTCGGGCGCGCGCATTGCGGGCTACCGCCTGTTGGCTTTCTATCCCTGACTCAACTCAAAGAAAATTTATGGCAGCGATCATCTGCGGCTCCCTGGCCTTCGACACCATCATGACTTTCGAGGGCCGCTTCGCCGAGCAGATCCTGCCCGACCAGCTGCACATCCTGAACGTGTCGTTCCTGGTGCCGGCGCTGCGCCGCGACTTCGGCGGATGTGCCGGCAACATCGCCTACAGCCTCAAGCTCCTGGGCGGCAACCCGCTGCCGATGGCGACAGTGGGTAGCGACGGGGCGGATTACCTTGCGCGCCTGAAGACGCTGGGCATCGATGCGCAGTACGTGCGCCAGGTGGATGACACCTACACCGCGCAGGCGATGATCATGACGGACCGCGACAACAACCAGATCACCGCGTTCCACCCGGGCGCGATGATGCAGGCCCACATCACGCGCATCGAGCCGCGCGCCGACGTCAAGCTGGGCATCATCTCGCCCGACGGCCGCGACGCAATGCTGCAGCATGCGCAGCAGTTCAAGGCCGCCGGCATCCCGTTCGTGTTCGACCCGGGCCAGGGCCTGCCGATGTTCGACGGGCCGGAGCTCGCCAATTTCATCGACCAGGCGACCTGGGTGACGGTGAACGACTACGAAGGCAAGATGCTGAGCGACCGCACAGGTTGGAGCAGCGCGGAAATTTCCAAACGCGTCCAGGGCTTGGTCGTCACACTGGGCGGCGAGGGGTGCGAAGTCTGGATCGGCGGGGAGAAAACGATCGTCCCGCCCGTGAAGGCGGCTTCGATTGTCGATCCCACGGGTTGCGGCGATGCCTGGCGCGGCGCGCTGCTCCACGGACTGGAGCAAGGCTGGTCTCTCGCGAAGTGCGCCGAACTGGGCAACCGCGTCGGCGCGACCAAGATCGCCAGCCGCGGGCCGCAGAACTACACGCTCTAGCCGCGCGCCAGCGTCACGCCGCCATCCACCACGATGGTCTCTCCCACCACATAGTCACCGGCCCGCGAAGCGAGGTAGATCGCGACGCCGGCCATGTCCTCGTCCGTGCCGATGCGGCCGGCCGGGATGCGCTGCGCCACTTCGTCGCCGTGGTCGCGCGCGTCGCGGTTCATGTCGGACGCGAATGCGCCGGGCGCGATGCCGCTGACCACGATGTTGTCCTTCACCAGCCGTAGCGACATGCGCTTGGTCAGGTGGATGAGGCCGGCCTTGCTGGCGGCATATGAATAGGTTTCCTGCGGGTTGACAGACACGCCGTCGATCGACGCGATGTTGATCACCTTGGCGGGCTTGCCCTTGCCGCCCTTGCGCAACTGCTCGTACAGCGCCTGGGTCAGGAAGAACGGTGACTTGACGTTCAGGTCCATCACCTTGTCCCAGCCCTTTTCCGGGAAGGTGTCGAAGGATTCGCCCCAGGCCGCACCCGCGTTGTTGACCAGGATGTCCAGGCTGTCTTCCCTGGCGCCGTAGGCCGCGGCCAGCGCCTTGGCGCCGTCGACCGTCGACACGTCGGCCGGCAGCGAGACGCAGGGGCCGAGCGCCGACAGCTCCTTGACCGTGTCGTCGCAGGCGGCGGCCTTGCGCGACGAGATGTAGACGCGCGCACCCTGGGTCAGGAAGCCGCGGGCGATCATGCGGCCGATGCCGCGCGAGCCGCCGGTGATGAGGGCGGTGCGGCCCTTGAGGGAAAAGAGGTCGTTCATGGGCGGTTCCTTGGGTGGTGATGCCGCAGGTTAGCGCCGCGCCGCCCGCCGGCCAATCACCTGGATGACACCGGCCGCCGCAGAGGCTAGGATGTGCGGCGGCCGTCCCGGCTCATCCACACAAGGAAAACCCATGACATGGCCACACGTTCTGCGGACATTGACGATGGCGGGAGCGGCGTTGTCGCTGCTGGCTTCCTGCGCAACGCCCGGCAACGAAGCGCACGCAGTGCTGCGCGAGGCCGACCGGGCCATGGGCGGCACCACCCTCAAGTCGCTGCGCTACGCCGGCAGCGGCACGGGCGCCAGTTTCGGCCAGGCGTATCAGCCGGGCATGGCTTGGCCGCGCGTCAACATCACTTCGTTTTCTCGCGTGATCGACTACGAGACCGGTGCCATGCGCGAAGATGCGGCGCGCAGCCGGGCCGAAACCACCGGGGGCAGTGGCCTTCCGTTGGCGGGCGAGCAACGCGCAACCGCGTTGGTGCGTGGCGAACATGCCTGGAATCTCACCGGCCCGGCGCCAGTCGCGTCGCCGGTGGCGCTGTCCGGGCGCACGCACGACCTGTGGACGAGTCCCCACGGCGTTCTGAAGGCCGGCATGCGAAATGCGACAGCGACCTTGCGCACGGAAGGCGGCAAGCGAATCGTCTCGTTCAACGAACCCGGGCGGTTCAGCGCATCGGCCTGGATCACCGCGGACGGCTTCGTCGAGCGTATCGATTCAGTCCAGCCCAACCCGGTCATGGGTGACACACCCACCATCACCTTGTACTCGGGCTACCGCGATTTCGCGGGCGTGCGCTTCCCGTCACGCATCCAGCAAGAGCAAGGCGGTTTCCCGGTGCTCGACATCGCGGTGAAGGAAGTCGAGCCGAATGTACCCGCCGGGATCGAAGTGCCGGCGCTGGTGTCTTCATTCGCTGAGCGCGTGGCTCCTGAGAAAGCGGCCGAGGGCGTGTGGTACCTGGCCGGTGGCTCGCACCACAGCGTGCTGATCGAGATGAAGGATCACCTCATCCTGGTGGAAAGCCCGCTGTACGACGGCCGCGCCCAGGCCGTCCTGGCCGAGGCGCGCAAGCTGGTGCCGGGCAAGCCGGTGCGCTATGCCATCAACTCCCACCATCACTTCGACCATTCGGGTGGCCTGCGCGCCGCCGCCGCCGAAGGCGCGACGCTGGTGGTGAGCGAACAGGCGCGGCCCTGGTACGAGCGCACGATGGCGCGGGCCAACAGCGTCAGCCCCGATGCGCTCGCCAAATCGGGCGCCAAGGTGGCCGTGACCGGCGTCAACACGCAGCGCACTTTCAGCGATGGCTCGCGCACGGTGGAGGTCTTCATGATCGAGGACAGCATCCATGCGCAAGGATTCATGATGGTGTGGCTGCCCGCGGAGCGCCTCCTGATCGAGGCCGATGCCTACACGCCAGGTGCCCCCGGCGCGGCGCCGCCTGCGCCGCCCAATGCCAACAACGTCAACCTGGTGCAGAGCATCGAGCGCTTGCGGCTGAACGTGGATCGCATCTTGCCGCTGCACGGCCGCATCGTGCCGGCGAGCGAGCTGTATACGGCCACTGGGAGGCGGCCCTGAGCACCGAGCCCGCATCGGCATCGCCGCCCGCGGTGCGGCACCTGAGGCAGGCGCTGCTGTGGCCCCTGCGGCTGATGCCTGTTGCGGGCAACCGCAAGGCCCCTTGGCAGATCCTGCGCGACATGGGCGACAGCTCGCCCTGGCGCGAGGTCGTGGACGAATACACCGGCGACGGCGGCAGCTTCCATGAGCGGCATTACCACGAGTTCACCGCCTTCCTGCCCTATGTCCAGCGCTTCCTCTACGGGGAAGGGCGTTCGCGGCGCCAGGACGGAGGGCGTGAAACCGGCTCGCCGATGCGCGTCTTCAGGCGCCACGACATCGCGCGCGTGCGCATGGCGGCGAAGCCCGGCGACGAGCCGCTGACGCTCGACATCGTCCATGCCGACCTCTACTTTTTCTTCGACGTCGACCTGGTCCTGCTGAACCTGGAGGTCAGCGCCAGCGAGATTTCGTTGCCGCAGGCGCAGGAGCTGTTGTACCGCTTCGGCCGCGCCTACCCCGGCGGCTGGGACGAAGACGGCCAGCCCCAACACTGCATGGCCAGCGTCGAATGGCTGGGCGCGGATGGGCAGGTGCTGGCGCGCTCGGACGCGCAGCAGCGCGAGCTGTTCCTCGCCCACGTGTGCGAGCACCGGGCGCCGCGGGTGTCGGCGCATTGGGCCTTCATGCTGCAACCCCTCGTCAGCGACCACTCGAGCGAACCCGGGCTGCTGCGCTTTCGCCAGATCGAGTACTACCGCATGCCGCTCATGGGCTACCTGGCGCTGGACGACCCGCGGACGCTGAGCCGTGCCGACTTCGCGCGGCTGTGCCTGATCACCGGCGTGGGCGAAGCCGGCCCGGCGGCAATGCCGCACGCGCAGCACCTGCAGGACTTCGAGCAGCGCTTTTGCTATGACCGCTTCTGGGAGGACAGCGGCGCCGCGCCGAACACGCGCTACCTGTGCAGCGGGCATGCGCTGGTCGTCGTGGGCCAGGCGCATTCACAGTTCTTCAGCTGCCGTGACCGCGGCGTGCTGGCGCAGTTCCGCCACCAGCATTTCCTGCTGTTCCTGATCGCGCACTTTCAGAAGGCCGCGCTGCTGATGTTCTCGGACCGGCTGGCCGAAGCCCTGATGCGGCTGGACATCGCCGACCCGCCCAGCATCCGCCGCTTCAAGCGCTCCATCCGCGAGAGCTTCGCCGGCTTCCTGCGCTTCACGCACCGCTACTGGTTCCACGAGATCTCGCAGCAGTCGCACGTCAAGGCGCTGTGGCACATGTGCGAACAGAACCTCGAACTCGAGCCGCTCTACGCCGAAGTGAAGGAGCGCATCAAGGACATGAACAGCTACCTGGACGCCGACAGCCTGCGCAGGCAGGCCAACACCGTGGTGCGGCTGACCGTGGTCACGATCTTCGGATTGATCGGCACCGTGACGACGGGCTTCCTGGGGATGAATCTCATCGCCGAGGCTGATGCGCCGCCGGCGAAGAAGTTGTTCTACTTCGCGGCGGTCTTCATCCCCACGATCTTCCTGACCTTCTACACCATGACCAAGTCCAAGGGACTGTCCGACTTCCTCGACGCGCTGTCGGACGAGCGGCTCTCGGCCTGGCAGAAGTTCAAGGCGCTGGCGGCTGTCTGGCGCCGCGCCGAGGAGTAGCTAGGATTCAGGTCAGGCCCGCGCGCGGCGCCGCTCCATCCACGCGCGCAACTCACCGACCACGCCCTTGCGGAAGGCCAGCACGCACACCACGAAGATCGCGCCGATGATCACGGTGACCCAGCTGCCGACCTTGTCGGCCAGCAGGTTCTGCAGCGAAATCACGATGCCGGCGCCCAGCACCGGGCCGAAGAACGTACCCACGCCGCCCAGCAGGCTCATGAGAATGACTTCTCCCGACATCGTCCAGTGCACGTCCGACAGCGTGGCGAAGCCCATCACCAGCGTCTTGAGCGAGCCCGCCAGGCCGGCCAGGCCCGCGGACAGCACGAAGGCCAGCAGCTTGTACTTGTCCACCTCGTAACCCAGGGAGATGGCGCGAGGCTCGTTCTCGCGGATCATCTTGAGCACCTGGCCATAGGGCGAGGTCACGATGCGCGAGATGCCCAGGAAGCAGCCGATGAAGATCGCGACGACCACGTAGTACATCGTGGTGTCGGACCCCAGGTCGAGCACGCCGAAGAGCGCGCCGCGCGGGACGCCCTGGAGGCCGTCCTCGCCGCCGGTGAACGAGGCCTGCAGGCAGATGAAGTAGACCATCTGCGCCAGCGCCAGCGTGATCATGGCGAAATAGATGCCCTGGCGGCGGATCGCCACCAGGCCGAACACCAGGCCCAGGAAAGCCGCGACGATGACGCCGGCGATGATGGCCAGTTCCGGCGACATGCCTTGCGCCTTGATGAAGTAGCCGGTGACGTAGGCCGAGGAGCCGAAGAACGCCGCGTGGCCGAACGAGAGCAGGCCGGTGAAGCCCAGCAGCAGGTTGAAGGCGCAGGCGAACAGGCCGAAGCACAGCAGCTTCATCACGAACACCGGGTACAGGCCCATCAGCGGCGCGATGAGCGCCAGCGCCAGCAGGGCGATGTACGTGATGCGGATCAGCTTGTTGTCGTTGGTCATTTTGTTCATGCTGTTCATGCCTCCTTGCCGAACAGGCCCGCCGGACGCAGGATCAGCACGATCACCATCACGACGAAGACCACGACACTGGAGGCTTCCGGGTAGAACACGCGTGTCATGCCCTCGACGACGCCCAGCCCCAGGCCGGTGACGACCGAGCCCAGGATCGAGCCCATGCCGCCGATCACCACCACGGCGAAGACGACGATGATCAGGTTGGAGCCCATCAACGGGTTGACCTGGATGATGGGTGCGGCCAGCACGCCGGCCAGCGCGGCCAGGCCGGCGCCGGCGCCGTAGGTCAGCATCACCATCATCGGGACGTTGACGCCGAAGGCCTGGACCAGCTTGGCGTTCTCGGTGCCGGCACGCAGGTAGGCGCCGAGCCGGGTGCGCTCGATCAGGAACCAGGTGCCCAGGCAGACGACCAGCGAGGCCACGACCACGAAGGCGCGGTAGTTGGGAAGGACCATGAAGCCCAGGTTGGTGGCGCCGGACAGCAGCTCCGGCACCGGGTAGTTTTGTCCCGATACACCGTATTGGTCGCGGAACACGCCTTCGAAGATCAGCGACAGGCCGAAAGTCAGCAGCAGGCCATATAGCGGATCAAGCCCGTAAAGGTGCTTGAGCATCGAGCGCTCGATCGCCACCCCCAGCGCACCGACGATGAGTGGCGCGAGGATCAGCGCCAGCCAGAAATTGATGCCGAACTTATCCAGCATGATCCAGGCGGCGAACGCGCCCAGCATGTACAGCGCGCCATGCGCGAAGTTGACGATGTCCAGCAGGCCGAAGATCACGGCCAGCCCGAGGCTGAGCATTGCGTAGAACGCGCCGTTCACCAGGCCCAGCATGAGCTGGCCCAGGAATGCCTGGTGGGGGATGCCGAAAATTTCCATGGGTTCGTCAGTCGCCTGCGTTGCTCCCTCTCCCCGCTGGGGAGAGGGCTGGGGTGAGGGGCAAGAGCCCTAAATTACTTCTTCACCAAAGCGCACTTCGACTCGGCGATCGTCGTGAACGCCTGGTCGCCCGGCACCTTCGAGACCTGCTTGTAGTAGTCCCACGGCGTGCTCGATTCCTTCTGGCCCTTGACCTGGAACAGGTACATGTCGTGGATCATGCGGCCGTCGGCGCGGATCTGGCCCTTGTTGTAGAAGTCGCTCACCGGCGTCTTCTTCATCTCGGCCATCACTTTGTCGGCGTCGGTCGTGCCTGCTGCCTTCACGGCCTTCAGGTACGTCAGCGCGGCCGAGTAGTCGGCGGCCTGCAGGCTCGAAGGCATGCGCTTGTACTTCTCGAAGAAGCGCTGCGCGAACTTGCGCGAGGCGTCGTCCTGGTTCCAGTACCAGCTGTCGGCCAGCTGCAGGCCTTCGGTGTTGGCGAGGCCCAGGCTGTGCACGTCGTTGATGAACACCAGCAGACCGGCGATCTTCATGGTCTTGTTGATGCCGAATTCCTTGGCGGCCTTCATCGCGTTTGTGAAGTCGCCGCCGGCGTTGGCCAGGCCCAGGATCTGCGCCTTGCTCGACTGCGCCTGCAGCAGGAAGGACGAGAAATCCGACGCGTTCAGCGGGTGGCGCACCGCGCCCACCACGGTGCCGCCGTTGGCCTTGACCACGGTGGAGGCGTCGCCTTCGAGCGAGTAGCCGAACGCATAGTCGGCCGTCAGGAAGTACCAGTTCTTGTTGCCGGCCTTCACCAGCGCGTTGCCTGCCACTTTGGCCAGAGCCACCGTGTCGTAGGCGTAGTGAACCGTGTAGGGCGTGCAGTCCTCGTTGGTCAGGCGGGCCGATCCGGCGCCGACGACCATGAACGGGCGCTTCTTCTCGGCCGCCACCTTGGACATGGCGATGGCGGTGCCCGAGCTGGTACCGCCGATCAGCAGCGACAGGTTGTCCTTGTCGATCCACTCGCGTGCCTTGGAGCTGGCGACGTCGGCCTTGTTCTGGTGGTCGGCCGTCATCACCTGGATGTCGCGGCCCAGCACCTTGCCGCCGAAGTCCTGCGCGGCCCACTTGATCATCTCGCCGCCGGCCGGGCCGTCGATGTCGGCGTACAGGCTGGACATGTCGGTGATGAAGCCGATCTTCACGGGCCCCGAGTTGCTTTGGGCGAAGGCGCTCACGGTGCCGAGGCCAACGGCCATTGCGAGGGCGAGTGTCTTGAGTTTCATTGCGGTCTCCTGGATAAAAGGGGTCGGTCGAGGGAAGGGCACCTACACGCCGAGGAACTCCTGCAGCATCGCCATGTTGTCGGCCAGCTCGCGCTGCGCGAACTGCTTGACGATGCGGCCGTGCTCCATCACGTAGAAGCGATCGGCCAGCGGCGCGGCGAAGCGGAAGTTCTGTTCGACCAGCACCACGGTGTAGCCCTTGGCCTTGAGCGTGCGGATCATTTCGGCGAGCTTCTGCACGATCACCGGGGCCAGGCCTTCGGAGATTTCGTCCAGCAGCAGCAGGCGCGCGCCGGTGCGCAGGATGCGGGCCACGGCCAGCATCTGCTGCTCGCCGCCCGAAAGACGCGTGCCGGGGCTGCCGGCACGCTCCTTCAGGTTAGGGAACATCTCGTAAATTTCCCCAACGCTCATGCCGCCCGTGGCGATCACCGGAGGCAGCATCAAATTCTCTTCGGCCGACAGGCTGGCGAAGATGCCGCGCTCTTCGGGGCAGTAGCCCACGCCCAGGCGCGCCACCTTGTGCGGCGGCAGCTTGATCGCTTCTTCGCCATTGATCTTGATCGACCCTTTGCGCGCGCCGGTCAGGCCGACGATGGCGCGCATGGTGGTGGTGCGGCCGGCGCCGTTGCGGCCCAGCAGGCAGACCACCTCGCCCTCGTTCACCGTCAGGTCCACACCATGCAGGATGTGCGATTCGCCGTACCAGGCGTTCAGGCCTTCGATCTTGAGGAGTTCTTTGGCCATCACTCAGGCCTCCGACGGGCCGCCCCTAGGCGGGCCTGGGCCCCCTCGGGGGGCAGCGCACTACACGAAGTGAGAAGCGTGGGGGTCATTAATGCGCTCCTTGCAGTGCTGCGTCGGTCGTGCCCATGTAGGCCTCGATCACCAGCGGGTTGGCCGAGACTTCGGCGTAGGGGCCGTCGGCGATGATGGCGCCGCGCTGCAAGACCGTGATGCGGTCGGCGATGGACGACACCACGTTCATGTTGTGCTCCACCATCAAGATGGTGCGGCCGGTGGAGACCTTCTTGATCAGCTCGGTCACGCGGTGCACGTCCTCGTGGCCCATGCCCTGGGTGGGCTCGTCGAGCAGCATCAGGTCGGGTTCCAGCGCCATGGTGGTGGCCAGCTCCAGCGCGCGCTTGCGGCCGTAGGGAAGATTGACGGTGAGCTCCTGGGCGAAGTCTTGCAGGTCCACTTCGGCCAGCAGTTCCTGCGCGCGCTGGTGCAGGTGGAACAGCGACTGCTCGGGTTTCCAGAAATGGAACGAGGTGCCCAGGTTGCGCTGCAGGGCGGCGCGCACGTTCTCCAGCACCGTCATGTGCGGGAACACCGCCGAGATCTGGAACGAGCGCACGATGCCGCGCCGTGCCGTTTGCGCCGGCTTCTCGTTGGTGATGTCGACGCCGTGGTAAGTGATCGTGCCGCGCGTGGGCGGCAGGAACTTGGTCAGCAGGTTGAAGAAGGTGGTCTTGCCCGCGCCATTGGGGCCGATCAGCGCGTGGATGTGGCCGCGCCGGACCTTGAGGTCCACGTTGTTCACGGCGACGAAACCCTTGAACTCCTTGGTCAGGCCTTTCGTCTCGAGAATGAACTCAGCTGCCAAGTCGCCTCCTGTTGATACGGGGACGCGGGCCATGAGGCTCGCGATGGGATGGCGAATGCTAGGGAGCCGTGTTGCAGTGCGATAGCGGGTAATGCCTTAGGTAGTTTTGCGTGATCGCGAACCCGGGGCATTCCTTTTGGGCCCCGGAAATCCGCTATTTCATTGGCAGTATCGCTATCCAAAAGATAGCGTGCACGGGCCGGCGGCGTGGCTGTCAGAAGGCTGACTGTCCGGATGCCCTACATATTGCGGCGGTATTGGCCGCCGACTTCGAACAGCGCATTGGTGATCTGGCCCAGCGAGCACACGCGCACCGCGTCCATCAGCACTTCGAACACGTTGCGGTTGTCGATCACCGCTTGCTGCAGCCGCTTGAGCATGGCGGGTGCCTGTTTCGCATTGCGCGCGTGGAAGTCCTGCAGGCGCTTGAGCTGGTTCTGCTTTTCATCGTCTGTGGAACGGGCGAGTTCCAGCTTGTCCTGCACCTGGTCGCCGTGCGGGTTGCGGAAAGTGTTGACGCCGACGATGGGCAGCTCGCCGGTGTGCTTGAGCATCTCGTAGTGCATGGACTCGTCCTGGATGCGACCACGCTGGTAGCCTGTCTCCATCGCACCCAGCACACCGCCGCGCTCGGCGATGCGCTCGAACTCGGCCAGCACGGCCTCTTCCACCAGCTCGGTTAGCTCTTCAATGATGAAGGCGCCCTGGTTCGGGTTCTCGTTCTTCGCCAGGCCCCACTCGCGGTTGATGATGAGCTGGATCGCCATGGCGCGGCGCACGGACTCCTCAGTCGGCGTGGTGATCGCCTCGTCGAAAGCGTTGGTGTGCAGCGAGTTGCAGTTGTCGTAGATCGCGATCAGCGCCTGTAGCGTGGTGCGGATGTCGTTGAACTGGATTTCCTGCGCGTGCAGGCTGCGGCCCGACGTCTGGATGTGGTATTTGAGCTTTTGGCTGCGCTCGTTGGCGCCGTACTTCTCTTTCATCGCCACGGCCCAGATGCGGCGCGCGACGCGTCCCATCACGGTGTACTCCGGGTCCATGCCGTTGGAGAAGAAGAACGACAGGTTGGGCGCGAAGTCGTCGATGTGCATGCCGCGCGCCAGATACGCCTCGACGAACGTGAAGCCGTTGGACAGCGTGAAGGCCAGCTGACTGATCGGGTTGGCGCCGGCTTCGGCGATGTGGTAACCGGAGATCGACACCGAGTAGAAGTTGCGCACGTTGTGGTGCACGAAGTACTCGGCGATGTCGCCCATCACCTTGAGGCTGAACTCGGTGGAGAAGATGCAGGTGTTCTGGCCCTGGTCTTCCTTCAGGATGTCGGCCTGCACCGTGCCGCGCACATTGGCCAGCACCCATTCGCGGATCTTGGCGGCTTCGGTATCGGTCGGGTCGCGGCCGTTGTCGGCCTTGAACTTCTCGATGTTCTGGTCGATGGCGGTGTTCATGAACATTGCCAGGATGGACGGCGCCGGGCCGTTGATGGTCATCGACACGGAGGTTGTGGGGCTGCACAGGTCGAAGCCCGAATACAGCACCTCCATGTCTTCCAGCGTCGCGATGGACACGCCGGAGTTGCCGACCTTGCCGTAGATGTCGGGCCGCAGGTCGGGGTCGTTGCCGTACAGCGTGACGGAATCGAAAGCCGTGGATAGGCGCTTGGCCGGCATGCCCGAGCTCAGCAGCTTGAAGCGCTTGTTGGTGCGGAAGGCGTCGCCTTCGCCGGCGAACATGCGCGTCGGGTCCTCGCCCTCGCGCTTGAAGGCGAAGGTGCCGGCGGTGTAGGGGTAGCTGCCGGGCACGTTGTCCAGCATCAGCCATTTCAAGATTTCGCCATGGTCCTCGTACTGCGGCAGGCTGACCTTGCGGATGGTGGTGCCGGACAGCGACTTGGTGGTGAGCGCCGTACGGATTTCCTTGTCGCGGATCTTCACCACGTACTCGTCACCGGCGTAAGCCTTCTGCATGTCCGGCCATTGCTTGAGCAGTTGCAGCGCATCCCGGTCCATCAGAGCCAGGCGCTTGCCGGCGAGGTCGAGCGCCGCTTCGGATGCGGGCGCGCGGTCGGGCTTGTCGACCTTCAGCATCCGCGCCGCTTCCTTCAGCTGCTGGATTTCGCGCGCCAGCTTCGCCTGTTCGCGGCCACGCTTCTTGTAGCCGCGCACGGTGTCGCTGATCTCGGCCAGGTAGCGCGTGCGCGCGGCCGGCACCACGGGTGTCTGGTTGGTGCTGTGGCGCGCGTTGACCAAGGGCAGTTCACCCTCCTTGAGTTGCAAGCCGAGTTCGGCCAGGCGAGGCTTGAGCGCCTGGTACAGCGCCGTGACGCCGTCGTCGTTGAAGCGCGCCGCCATCGTGCCGAACACCGGCATCTCATCGGGCTTCTTGCCCCAGGCTTCCTTGTTGCGCTGCACCTGCTTGGCCACGTCGCGCAGGGCATCGAGCGATCCCTTGCGGTCGAACTTGTTGATCGCGATGAACTCGGCGAAGTCGAGCATGTCGATCTTTTCGAGCTGGCTGGCGGCGCCGAACTCCGGCGTCATCACATACATCGGCACGTCGACCAGCGGCACGATGGCGGCGTCGCCCTGGCCGATGCCGGAGGTTTCCACCACGATCAGGTCGAAGCCGGCGGCCTTGCAGGCCGAGATGACGTCGGGCAGGGCGGCCGAGATTTCGCTGCCGAAGTCGCGCGTGGCCAGCGAACGCATGAACACGCGCGGCCCTTGGCTCCACGGGCCGATGGCGTTCATGCGGATGCGGTCGCCCAGCAGCGCGCCGCCGCTCTTGCGGCGCGACGGGTCGATGGAAATGATGGCGACGCGCAGGCTGTCGCCCTGGTCCAGCCGCAGGCGGCGGATCAATTCGTCGGTGAGCGATGACTTGCCGGCGCCGCCAGTGCCGGTGATGCCGAGCACGGGGATCTTCTTGCCTTGCGCCGCCGCCTTGACGCCGTCCATCAGCGTGCCGTCGGCCTTGCCGTTCTCCAGCGCGGTGATGAGTTGCGCAAGGGCGCGCCAGTTCATCTCGCCATGGCCCTCGATGGCCTTGGCATCCTTGGGCGCGTACTGCGTGATGTCCTTGTCGCAGCGCATCACCATCTCGCCGATCATCCCGGCCAGGCCCATGCGCTGGCCGTCTTCCGGGCTGTAGATGCGGCTGACGCCATAGGCCTGCAGCTCGCGGATCTCGGGCGGCACGATCACGCCGCCGCCGCCGCCGAACACCTGGATGTGGGCGCCGCCGCGGGCCTTGAGCAGATCGACCATGTATTTGAAGTACTCGACGTGCCCGCCCTGGTAGGAGCTGATGGCGATGCCCTGCACGTCTTCCTGCAGCGCAGCGGTGACGACGTCGTCGACGCTGCGGTTGTGGCCCAGGTGGATCACCTCGGCGCCCATGCCCTGCAGGATGCGCCGCATGATGTTGATGGCGGCGTCGTGCCCGTCGAACAGGCTGGCGGCCGTGACGAAGCGAACCTTGTGCGTGGGGCGGTAGTTGGCGAGCGCCTTGAATTCGGCGGACAGGTCGGTCATGAAAACGTCTCCGGCCCGAGGCCACAGAGCCCCAGGGTTCAGCTATTCTGGACCCCTACCTTACTTGACGTTTACGTAAACGTCAACCGCTCGTCAACCGCGCAGGTATTTCGGCAGCCAAAGGGTGAGCCCTGGCCAGATGTACATCGCCGCGTGGCTCGGCCGCTTTTCCACCGTTACCCGGTGCTGAGCCCACGGCGTTGCACAATGCCGTCATGCAACCGATCCAGCTGTTCGACCCGGCCTCCAGCACCTACACCTATGTGCTGGCCGACGAGGGCACGCGTGAAGCGCTGATCATCGACCCGGTCGACGAGCAACTGGCGCGCGACCTGGCGGCGCTGCGCGAGCTCGGGCTCAAGCTGGCATGGACGCTGGAGACGCACACCCATGCCGACCACATCACCAGCGCCGGCTTGCTGGCCGAACACACGGGCGCGCGCACGGCGGCGCCGGAGGGCTGCGGCATCGGAACGGCCGCGGTGCAGCTGAAGGATGGTGACGTGCTGCGCTTCGGCGCCGAGGAGCTGAAGGCCTTGCACACGCCCGGGCACACGGCCGGCAGCATGAGCTACCTCTGGCGCGGCCACGCCTTCACCGGCGACACGCTTCTCATCAACGGCTGCGGCCGCACGGACTTCCAATCGGGCAGCGCCGCGGCGCTGTACCGCAGCATCACCGAAGTGCTGTTCGCGTTGCCCGACGCCACCATCGTCTGGCCGGGCCACGACTACAACGGCCGCAGCCATT
This sequence comes from Ramlibacter sp. WS9, assembly GCF_003797765.1. GTDB lineage: Bacteria > Pseudomonadota > Gammaproteobacteria > Burkholderiales > Burkholderiaceae_C > Ramlibacter. The sequence continues at coordinate 98,221 of NZ_RKMB01000012.1, forward strand.
CGACCATTGGCGCCGAGAAAACCGGCAACGCCCGTGTGGCCGGAAAGACGCTGGCAGAATTCGTGATTGTCATGACTGAATTGAACCTGCCCAAACCCCGCCGCATCGATGAAGCCGTGCCGGCCAACCAGAGTTCGGGCCTGCGCCAGGATGCGGAAGCGCCACGGACCGCGGCACTGGCCGGCGACCCGCTGGCCGCCCGGCCGGCGCAAGGCTATGCCGGCGACGTCCCGCCCCAACTCGCCTACGACTGGTGGCAAGACGGCGCGGTGCTGGTCGACATCCGCAGCGACGCCGAGCGCGAATGGGTCGGCTTCGTGCCGGGCGCGGTATCGCTGGCGTGGAAGCAGTGGCCGGGCATGGTGCCGAACCCGTCTTTCGACAAAGGGCTGAAGGAGGCCGTGCCGCCCGGCAAGAAGGCGCTGCTGCTGTGCCGCAGCGGCGTGCGTTCCATCGCCGCCGCCCGGCGCGCGACCGAATTGGGCATCGAGGCGTACAACGTCCTCGAAGGCTTCGAGGGCGATCCCGACGAAAACGCGCAGCGCGGCAAGCGCGGCGGATGGCGCATGCTCGGGCTGCCGTGGCGCCAGCGTTAGGATGAAGCTCCCCCCCGCAGCGGCCTGTGGCCGCCTCCCCCTCAGGGGGCGCCACCGGCGGCCCGGCGAAGCCGGTTCCGCGGTGGCCCCCGAATGGCGTGCGCGAAAATAGACTTTTCTTCACTCGTAACAAGAGCAAGAGCCATGGCTGTCAATCTGTCCGCGCCGCAGGCCGGCGAACTTCATCCCGTGCCCGGCGTGCGCATCGGCATCGCCGAAGCCGGCATCCGCAAGGCCAACCGCAAGGACCTGACGGTCGTGCTGATCGACGAAGGTGCTTCGGTCGCGGGAGTGTTCACCCAGAACCGTTTCTGCGCCGCGCCGGTGCAGGTATGCCGCGAGCACCTGGAGCAGTCGGCCGGGCGCGGCGGCATTCGCGCCATGGTCATCAACACGGGCAACGCCAACGCAGGCACGGGGCAGGACGGATTGGTGCGCACGAAGAGGAGCTGCGTCGCACTGGCGCAGAAGCTCGACATCGCGCCTGAGCAGGTGCTGCCGTTTTCCACCGGCGTCATCATGGAGCCGCTGCCGGTGGATCGCATCGAGGCGGGCTTGCCGGCCGCGCTGGCCGATGCGAAAGCCGACAACTGGCTGCGCGCCGCCGAAGGCATCATGACCACCGACACCGTACCCAAGGCGTTCAGCCGGCAGGTCGCGATCGACGGCGTCACTGTGTCCATCACCGGCATCAGCAAGGGCGCCGGCATGATCCGCCCGAACATGGCGACGATGCTCGGCTTCATGGCCACCGATGCCAAGGTCGACGCGGGTGTGATGAAGCAACTCGCGCTGGAACTGGCCGAGGGCTCGTTCAACCGCGTGACGGTCGACGGCGACACCTCGACCAATGACTCGTTCGTGGTGATCGCCAGTAACAAGGCGGCGCATGCGCCCATCACGTCGTTGGACAGCGCCGCCGGCAAGGCCTTGAAGGCCGCCATGACCGACGTGGCGCGGCTGCTCGCGCAAGCCATCGTGCGCGACGGCGAGGGCGCGACCAAGTTCATCACGGTGCGCGTGGAAGGCGGCCAGACCGGCGAGGAATGCCGCAAGGTGGCCTACGCCATCGCGCACTCGCCATTGGTGAAGACTGCGTTCTTCGCCAGCGACCCCAACCTGGGCCGAATCCTGGCGGCGGTCGGCTATGCGGGCATTGACGACCTCGACCAGACGAAGATCGACCTGCACCTGGACGACGTGCACGTCGCCGTGAACGGCGGGCGAAACCCGGCGTACCGCGAAGAGGACGGCCAGCGCGTGATGAAGCAAAGCGAGATCACGGTGCGGGTGGGCCTGGGCCGCGGCAATGCCGCCGACACGGTCTGGACCTGCGACTTCAGCCACGACTACGTGAGCATCAATGCTGATTACAGGTCATGAACGAAAAGTTTGAGCAGTTGATCGAGCGGGCTGGGCAGCTGCTTTCGAGGATCGAAGCGATCCTGCCGCAACCTCTGTCGGCCCCCGACTGGACGCTGTCGACCGCGTGGCGATACCGCAAGCGTTCGTCCGGCCACGGCGCGCTGGAGCCGGTGCGCCACGTCGGCGCCATCCGCCTCGCGGACTTGAAAGAAATCGACGTCCAGAAGGAAAAGATCCAGCGCAACACGCTGCAGTTCGTGCAGGGCCAGCCGGCCAACAACGTGCTGCTGACGGGCGCGCGCGGCACCGGCAAGTCGTCGCTGATCAAGGCCTGCCTGAACGAATACGCGCCGCAGGGCCTGCGGCTGATCGAGGTCGACAAGGCCGACCTGGTGGACCTGCCCGACATCGTGGACGTGGTCGCGCCGCTGGCCGAGAAGTTCATCGTGTTCTGCGACGACCTGAGCTTCGAGGAGGGCGAGCCGGGCTACAAGGCGCTCAAGTCCATCCTCGACGGCTCGGTGGCGGCGGCGACGCCCAACGTGCTGATCTATGCGACCAGCAACCGGCGCCACCTGCTGCCCGAGTACATGAAGGAGAACCTCAGCTACACGCACACCGAAGACGGCGAGGTGCACCCGGGCGAGGTGATCGAAGAAAAGATCTCGCTGTCCGAGCGCTTCGGCCTGTGGGTGAGCTTCTACCCGTTCAATCAGGACGAGTACCTGGCCATCACGGCGCAGTGGCTGGCCTGGTTCGGCGTGAAGGCCGAGGCGATCTCCGCAGCCCGGCCCGAGGCGCTGGTGTGGGCGCTGGAGCGCGGCTCGCGCAGCGGCCGCGTGGCCTACCAGTTCGCCCGCGACTATGCTGGCCGCCACCCCGCATGAGCGGCGTTGATTCGAAGCCCTTGGTCGCCCATGGTGACCGACCCCGTGAGGGCGGCCCCGACCGCAAGGAAGTCGAAGTGGCTGTGGGCGTGTTGCTCCGCCCGGACGGCGCCTTCCTGCTCACGTCGCGGCCGCCGGGCAAGGTCTATGAAGGCTATTGGGAATTCCCGGGCGGCAAGGTCGAAGCCGGGGAAACCGTGGAGCAGGCCCTGCGGCGCGAACTGATCGAAGAGATCGGCGTCACGATAGGTGCGGTCCACCCGTGGCGCATCGAACGTGTCGACTACCCGCATGCTTTGGTGCGCCTCAACTTCTGCAAGGTCTACGAGTGGACCGGCGAGTTGCACATGCACGAGGGTCAGTCGTACGCCTGGGAGTCCTTGCCGGTGAAAGTGGAGCCGGTGCTGCCCGGCACGGTGCCGGTGCTGCAGTGGTTCGCGCAGGAGCGCGGCTTCGAGGGCCGGACGCATGACAAATGACATCGCTGCGCTTCAATGACCAATGACGGACGCGAAGACCTCTTCGTCATTTGTCATCCCCGGCGCAGCCGGGGTCATTCGTCATCGCGCGGCGGCGCCTCGGGCACGCGAAAGCTTTCGCTGGCCCAGGCGCCCAGGTCCATGTTCTTGCAGCGCTCCGAGCAGAACGGGCGGTACGGGTTGCTGGGCACGTAGACACTGTCTCCGCCGCACGCAGGACAGCGTACCAGGCGCGGCTTGACGTTCTCGGGCTGATCCGGCTGGGCCATCACGTGCACCTCACGAGCAGAGGGTCAGCTCGAACTGGGCATTGTCGTTGCTGGCTTGCAGGCGGTCGGCCGTTTCCTGGCGCATGAGGCGCACCGACACCATCAAGCGGTTGCCGCTGATCTCGGGCACCAGGCCGAGTTTCGGGTCCAGGCGCAGGCGCAACAGCTGGAAAGTGCGGCCCTGCGGCAGCGTCTGTTGCAGCTGGCCATGGCTGGCCATCACCTTCTGTGGCGTGCCCGAATCGCGCAGCAACTTGAGCAGCATGTGAACGGATTCAGCGAACGGCGCCAGCGTCGAGGCCCAGCGTTCCAGGTCGTCCTGGCGCATCGTGGCGCTGCGATGCTGCCAGGCGTAGTAGGCTGGCAAGTCGAATTCGCAGGTGCCGCCCGGGATGCCCACGCGGCTGCGGATGCTCATGAGCCACTCGTTTTCGGTGAGCGACTGGCCGGCTTTGCCCGGCAGGTTGTTCAGGGTCGAGAAGCAGCCTTCAAGCTTGCCGATGACTTCGTCCAGAACGCTCTCTGCGATGGCGGGATTGCCACGATAGCTATTGAGCGCTTGCTTCTGCTTTTCGAGGTCCTTCATCACGTCGGACTTCAGGTCCGCGCGCGCGGCCACGTCCATCACTTCGAAGATGGTGGCCAGCGCGTAATGGTGATCGATGGGATGCTCGCGCGGCACCAGTTCGCCAAGCCGGCGGAACAGGTGCTCCAGGCGCAAGTAGGTGCGGATGCGTTCGTTGAAAGGGTATTCGTAGAGGATCACGCTAGGGCCTGTTCACACTGTTTTTGCCAGTGCGAACGTGGTTAAAACCGCGCCAATCTAGGCGCGCGACGACGCCAAGGCTTTTCGCCTTGGCTAGGAGTGCAACAACGAGTGGCGCGGTTTTAACCACGTTCCCTCCGGGTTGCGGCCAAAAAGGCCATGCGCCGCGTTACGAAATGCGGCCGGGGGCCGACCCCGGCTCGCATTTCGCGCCTTGCGCATGACCTTTTTGACTCGCAACGCATCTGGAAAAAACAGTGTGAACAGGCCCTTGGTCTCTCGCAAAACGACCAATCATAGCCCGAAGCGGCGGGCCACCTGTACCACCTTGTCACGCAGCTGTTCCAGCGACAAGCCATCGTTGCAGATCACGGCATCGGCCGCCGCCAGCCGCAGTGCGCGGGGAGCTTGCGCACCGATGATGGCCTGCACTTCTTCGGGCTGGAGCCCGCTGCGCGCGACGACGCGCTCGACCTGCGTCTGGGGCGAGCAATCGATCACCAGCACCTCGTCGACCTGCGAGCGCCAACGGCCCGACTCGACCAAGAGCGGAATGTCGAACACCACGCAGCGGGCGCCGGCTTGGAGTGCCGCTTGGACCTGGCGGGTGCTTTCCTGGCCCACCAATGGATGGATGATCTCCTCGAGGGCTTTGCGCGCGCGCGGGTCGGCGTAGACGTGTTCGCGCATGCGGTTTCGGTCCAGGGCGCCGTCGGCCTGGACGAATTCCGCGCCGAATCGCTGCGCAATGGCCGGAATGGCCGCGCCGCCGGCCGCCGTGGTGGCGCGTGAGATGGCGTCCGCATCGATGACCGCCGCGCCGAGCCCGGCCAGCATCTGCAGGACGGTGCTCTTGCCGCTACCGATGCCGCCGGTAAGGCCCACCCGCATCACGCGCGGGCCTCCGCTAGAAGGGGAAGGCGAAAGGCAGCCACTGCTGGAGCTTCGCGGGCCCGGCGGCCATGGCGACCAGCCCCGCGCCGGCGATGAACGGACCGAACGGAATGGGAATGTCCTTGTGGGCCAGCTTGCCGACGACGATGAGCGCGCCACCCACCGCGGCGCCGACAATCGAGGACAACAGGATCAGCGCCAGCAGGGATTTGGCGCCGAACCACGCGCCCAGGGCCGCCAGCAGCTTGAAGTCGCCATGTCCCATGCCGACCTTGCCCGTCAGGCGATGGTGTAACTGGTAGACCGACCACAGGCTCAAGTAGCCGCCAATCGCGCCCCACACGGCCGAATCGAGCCGGATGTTCCATCCCAGCGCCGCCACCAGCAGCCCGAGCCAGAGCAGGGGATAGTTGAGGGAATCGGGCAGCAATTGCGTGTCGAAATCGATCAGAAATTGCGCGATGAGGATCGCGGCGAACACGGCCCACGCCAAGCCGACCGGTGTCAGCCCCCAGTGGGATGCGACCACCATAAAGGCGACGCCTGTGGCCAGTTCGACCAGGGGATAGCGCAGGCTGATGCGGGTCGCGCAAGCCGAGCACTTTCCGCGCAGCGCGATGTAGCTCACCACAGGAATGTTTTCATACCATTTGATCGCGTGGCCGCACGCCGGGCACCGCGACCGGGGGCTGGCCAGGCTCAAGGCAGGAAGGGCTCGCACTTGCGGCAGGGCCGCCGTTGCGGCCGCCGCGAGGTCCTTGGGCGTGGAGGCACCGCTGCCGAAGACCAATTGCCACAAACTGGGCATGCCCTCTGCCGGCACGAAGTTGTCCGTGGACTCGTCCAGCCACTCGCGGAACATCATCTTGGGCAGGCGGTGGATCACCACGTTGAGGAAGCTGCCCACGAGCAGGCCCAGCACGCCGGCCATCGCGGCATCAGCCATCGGCGAGACAATCATCACACGACCTGGCCGAGCTTGAAGATGGGCAGGTACATGGAAACCACGATGCCGCCGATCAGAGTGCCCAAAAACACGATGATGATCGGCTCCATCAGGCTGGACAGGCCGGCGACGATATCGTCCACCTCGGCCTCGTAGAAGTCGGCGGCCTTGCCGAGCATGTGGTCGAGCGACCCGGACTCCTCGCCGATCGCGCACATTTGCAGCACCATCGACGGAAATACGCTGGCATTGGTCATGGCGGTGGTCAGGCTGGTGCCGGTGGACACTTCCATCTGGATCTTCTCGGTGGCAGCCTGGTAGACGTAGTTGCCAGACGCGCCGCCCACCGAGTCCAGCGCTTCGACGAGCGGGACGCCGGCCGCAAACATCGTGGACAACGTGCGCGTCCAGCGCGCGATCACGGATTTGAAAACCAGGTCGCCGAACACGGGCAGCTTCAGCATGGCGCGATCCATGAAGATCTGGACCTTCTCGCTGCGCTTCCAGGCTTGCATGAAGAAGTAGAAGCCGCCGCCGATCCCGCCGAAGATCAACCACCAGAACTTCACGAAGATCTCGCTCAGGGCGATCACGAACAACGTGGGCGCGGGCAGATCCGCACCGAAGGAGCTGAACACTTCCTTGAACGCAGGGATCACGAAGATCATGATGACGGCAACCACCACAAACGCCACGACCACCACCGAGATCGGGTACATCAGCGCCGACTTGATCTTTGACTTGATCGCCTCGGTCTTTTCCATGTAGATCGCCAGGCGGTCCAGCAGCGCTTCGAGAATACCGGCCGCTTCACCTGCTTCGACCAGATTGCAATAGAGGCTGTCAAAGTACAGCGGATATTTGCGGAACGCAGCCGAGAGCGACGTACCGGTTTCAACGTCGGTGCGCACGTCGTTGAGCAACTTCGTGACACTAGCGTTGGGGTTGCCGCGGCCCACGATGTCGAAGGCCTGCAACAGGGGCACGCCGGCCTTCATCATCGTCGCCAGCTGGCGGGTAAAGATCGCGATGTCCTTAGGCTTGATCCTCTTGCCCGACCGCATGCGGCGCTTCTTGACCTTCGTGGGCGTGACGCCTTGGCGGCGCAGCGCGGCGTTGACCTGGTTCTCACCCGCGGCGCGCGTTTCCCCGCGGACCTGCTTGCCGTTGCGGTCGCGGCCCTCCCATTCGTAGACGAATTCGGTGACTTTGGTTGCGGCTGCGGTTGCCATGGGCGTACTCCTCTAAACCCTGCCGTTATACATTGGTGCAGCCCAGCACCTCTTCGAGCGAGGTCACACCGAGCCTGACCTTGTAGAGACCAGACTGCCGCAGGCTCTTGACGCCATCCATTTCGGCTTGTTTGGCGATTTCCAGGGCGCTGCCGTCGGCCAGGATGATTCGCTGGATATCTTCGGTGATGGGCATGACCTGGTAGATGCCGACCCGTCCCTTGTAGCCGTTGTTGCACATCGAGCAGCCCACCGGACGGTAGGGCGTCCAGGTACCGTCGACGTCTTCCTCCTTGAAGCCCGCTTCGAGCAGCGTTTCGTGGGGGATGTCGGCGGGCGCCTTGCAATTGACGCACAAGCGCCGCGCCAGCCGCTGGGCGGTGATGAGGATGACGCTGGATGCGATGTTGAACGGCTGGATGCCCATGTTGCGCATCCGCGTCAGCGTGGTGGGCGCATCATTTGTGTGGAGCGTCGACAGCACCAGGTGGCCCGTCTGGGCTGCCTTGATGGCGATGTCGGCGGTCTCCAGGTCGCGGATTTCGCCGACCATGATGACGTCCGGGTCCTGCCGCAGGAATGACTTGAGCGCGGTCGCGAAGGTCATTCCCGCCTTGTCGTTCATGTTGCACTGGTTCACGCCGGGCAGGTTGATTTCGGACGGGTCTTCAGCCGTCGAGATGTTCACGCCCGGCTTGTTCAGGATGTTCAGGCAGGTGTAGAGCGACACCGTTTTGCCCGAGCCGGTAGGCCCGGTGACCAGGACCATGCCGTAAGGCCGTGACACCGCGTCCAGCAAGCGGGCCTTCTCTTCGGGCTCGTAGCCCAACGCATCGACGCCCAGCTTGGCGCTCGACGGGTCCAGGATACGGATCACGATCTTCTCGCCGAAGAGCGTGGGCAGGGTGCTGACGCGAAAGTCGATCACCCGGTCGGGGCCGATCTTGAGCTTCATCTTGCCGTCCTGCGGCACCCGCTTCTCCGAGATGTCCATGCGCGAGATCACCTTGATCCGCGACGCCAGCTTGTCCTTGATGGCGATCGGGGGCGACGCGATCTCGCGCAATTCCCCGTCGACGCGGAAGCGCACCCGGTAGTTGAATTCGTAAGGCTCGAAGTGCAGGTCCGACGCCCGCATGCTGAACGCGTCCAGCAGCATCTTGTGCAGGAACTTGACGACCGGGGCGTCCTCGACTTCCGAGGTGACGGTGTCGGCGTCCTCCTGGACGCCCGTGTCCATCGTGGACTCGTCGAATTCGAAGTCGTCGCCGATGATGCTGTCCATCGCCTCGGAGGCGGTGGCCGAACTCGCCTCGACCATCTTGATCAGCTTGTCGTATTCGGCAATGATCCAGTCCACCCCCATCTGGGTGGCGAACTTGATTTTTTCGGCGGCCTGCTGGTCCGACGGATCGGCGGTGGCGACGATCAGGCGGTTGTTGCGCTTGCTCAGCACCACCACGCGAAAGGCCTGGCAGATCTTGATGTCCAGCAGGTTCTTGGGCAGCCGCGGCAGATCGATGGCGTCGAGGTCGAGCAGCGGCGCACCGAACGCGGTGGACATCGTGTGGGCCAGGTCGGAGGCCGAGACGGCGCCCGACCCCGTCAGTTCCGCGATGAAGCTGTTGCGACTGGCCTGTGCCTTGCGGGAAATGTCCTCCGCCGACTTCTGTCCCAGCTTGCCGGCTGAAATCAGTGCGCGCGCCAAACCCGGCAACGCCATGGGCGAGGCTTCGGTTACTGAAGGGTCGACTGCGGCCATGGGCGTCTGTACGTGTGGATACGGATGCCTACGTTTGTAAACCTCCGCGCCGATCATCGCCGATTGGACTTGTCCTGTAAATGATGGAAGCGCCAATGGGGGCGCGGTAGTTGGCAGGATGAGACGGAGTGCCCAAACGCCTTGTTACGAGCGTTGGTGCAGCGTCGAAAATGCGAGCGGCAACGACATGAGGATTCGAGGTCCGTCGATATGGGGGGGTACCGAGTCGGACGCCGAGCTGGCCAGCTTGAACCGAGGGTAATACCCGGCAATGTTGCACAACTCGATGTCGATACCGCCAAGGTTCGTGAAGTCGCATCGGGTGCTTTTTGTTCCGGCGATGAACCGCCGGGTCCGTTCCTTGAACCGCGACCGACGCTCCAGTTCTGCGAGGCGCGATTCGAAATCGCTCCCGGCCCTCCCGTTCACTGCGCAGAACCAATGGGACAGGGTTTCGATGACCGGCCCCGCCGCATCCCGGGTCAAAAAACGGGGCAACCCGTCCCACCGCATCCGAGCGAGGAATTCGCGCTGCGCAAGCGCAAGTTCGAGCGAAGCGCCATCGGCGATATCGTGGGGGCGGCCCGCCAGCACCGCCAGCAACGTTTCGGGGCGGTTGACGGTGGAACGGGACGGCGCTTGCGGAATCTCGCGTTGCCGAATCCGGTTCGCCGCCGTCTCGACATCGCAGAAATTCAGGCAATACGGCGGCGCGTGCGTTCTCAAGGCAATCGGGTGCGCTGGCATCCACCGTGAAGAACACGACGAAGACTTCGTCGCCGGCCTCTTGCACCAGCTGTCCGATCGAGCTGTCGATCGCCTGATGCACGGCCAGCAAAGGATCCTCGTCACCCTGGCGCAGGACGCCAAGGGGATGTGCCTGACTCAGGTGCCACATCAGGTGGCCGGCCGTGTGGGCCTCGGAGTACTGCACGATGAACAGGTCCCAATCTTCGCTTTGCATCAGTTGCCGGCAAGCGGCAATGCGCCGCTCGACCGAACGCACCTGGGTTTCGGCATACGCCTGCATCACTTCCGGCCGGTACAGGCTGGGGACGGCATAGGACACTCCTTGCCTTTGGGACATGTCATTGACCGTGGCCAAGGCGTCGGACATCTTGGGATCGGGCCCGAACCGGTCCAGCAGCTGCTCCATCAGCCCGGGTGGGTCCGATTGGGGAAAGGCTTCGTTGAGTTCGCTGGCAAACCCCACGACCTGCAGGCCGTCGACGCCTGGCACGATGGGCGCCGTCAGGTCGAACGCGACCACACGGCGCTGTCCGGCAAGCGCGTAGAACACCGGCGCGGAGAGCCAGTCGAAGATCGAGGCCTCGTCGAATGCATAGGTCGCAGGATTCCAATAATCCAGCCAGTGATCCCAGCGGTCACGCCTTCGGCCCGCGAGGATGGGTATCCAGCAGTGCTCATTGCTGTCTCGCTTGACCGAGGAGATGGTGACGCCCGACGCCCGACGCCCGCTGCTGCAGCTTCTGGAGTTGTGGCAGCTTTCCCTCGGCGATCCATCGCAGCAGCAACTCGTGTTGGGGGGGCGTCCAGGGCCACCGCCAGCACCTTCCGGCGGTCCTGCTGGAACAAACGGCGGGTCACGGGTTCCATGGGCGGGCCAATTTTCGCAGCTCCACGTCAGCGCGAACGCAAGGATTGCGGCGCAGACGTGATGGCGCGGGCGGCTCCGCCCTTGAGCATGGCTTGGCTGTGGGCCAAGGCGAGCTTGTCCGCGTGGGACGCCGCGTCCTCTCCGGCGATCATCACGCTGTCAAAGCGATCCGCCGGGAGCCCATGGCGAAGAATGTCCTCGACGGTCATGACGCACAGGGCGCCGGTGATCGCTTTGTCAAGCAGCGCAATCCGGGCCGCATGGAAGGAGTTTTCCGCATCACCCACTCTTGCGCCGTCCACCCACACACCTTGGGCTGCGGCCAAGCCGTTGCAGTTGCGCTCCTGCATGAACGCCTGCAACTGCTGCGCGTCAGGGCAGTCAAGGCCGGTGGCGCAGAGCAGCAGGTGAACAGGCACGCGGCCATCGCCGTTCAACAATTCTTTCAACGTCTGCCCGTAGACCTCGGGCGCCAATGCGTAGCCGACTTGCGGCTTGGAGTTCAGCTCGATGATCACCGCGCCCGTCTCAAGCCATGACTTTGAAATGTCCGGTATCAAGAAATCCACACCGCAGAGGTCGAGCAACGCTGCCCGGACCGACCGGACGGCAAGTGCGATGTTGTCGGGATGGGCTTGTGCGACCGGTATCAGCGTCTGGATACCGCCAGCAGAGATGTTGTTCTTGCGCCGTAGCGCGACAAAGCAGCCGGCGCCCGGAACGTGGTCCGGCGACAAACCGCACTCCGAAAGCAACCCGAGCGCTTCGTCATCGAGATGCAGCAATGGCTTGCCGTGCTGGCGGAAATAATTTCTGAAGCGAGGTGTTTCCTGGCTCGAAGCCACGAGTTCAGCGACTGTGTGCACGCTGTCGCCTGTCACCCCGCCGGCACTGCGGCGCAGAATTTTCACCACGCGGTTCTTCAGGACCGTCAGCCGGTAGTCTTCACCATCGTGATGCTTCTCCACGAGGATGGTCCTCGAGTGCTCGAGAGCGGCCCGGTAGGCAGTCACCAAGGCTGCGTCATCACGCAATCCCGCAGATACGCCCCGCCCCTGTTCCTGGTCGTCGGGCTTGATCACGACGGGGTAACCAAGGGTCTGTGCAAGTTCCAGCGCGTGGCGCTCGTCGTGAGCGACCGAGTGGCGAGGCACCGGCACGCCGGACAGGCGCAACACATGGGCGGTCTTGCGCTTGCTCGCGGCGATATGCACACCCAGCGCGGAGGTCTGGTCGGTCTGCGTGCTGTTGAGCCAGCGCGAGTTCGCGCCATAGCCGAAACAGTAGGTGTCGCCGAAAAGCGCCCGGGCCGGAATGTCCAGGTCGTGCGAAGCGCGTAGCAGATGGAAGTTGTTGATGCCGCCGAGGGCGTGTACACGCAGGCTTTTGACCAACCCCTCGAAGTCGCGCATGGCCCTGGCGGCGTGGGCCTTGGGGTCCCGCATGTTCAGCAGGTCGTTGAGGGTCTTGACGATCCAGTCCATCGCTTGCTGGGTGGCCTGGGGGGAGTGATAGGGCACTGCCACCATGAACTGGCTGATACCTGCAACACGACGCGCGGAGACAATGCGAGAGTTGCCGAAGACCGGGATCTTTTGTTGGCGTTGTGCCACCGTATGCCAATGCAGCAGGCGGTGGACCATCGATTCCGCCGTACTGGAAGTCTCTTGCGGAAGCGCGATCTCTTCGTCGAAGAGCGGACGCATGACCTCGTCCAGCGCCGAGAAGCTGTAGTCTTGGGGAAGGACAACGTCGATGCCGCCCTGCGCCGTAGGCTCCCTCAGCCCATAGGCAACACCCTGAAGGGCACGCCATTCGGGATGAAGACGGATGCTGCTGGGATTTGGGGTCACGGCGCGCCGTCGCAATAAGTCTGGTCGGGGTGAGAGGATTCGAACCTCCGGCCTCTACGTCCCGAACGTAGCGCTCTACCAGGCTAAGCTACACCCCGTCTGCCTGTTCGCCGCATTGCCCTCGATAGGATGGCAGCGCCGCAGCAGTAAGCCGCTGATTGTAGCAAAACCAAAGCGGCCCACATGTGCCGGCAAGCGCCTTTCCGGCGCCGCCGAGCAGGTCGGCCCGACTAACATCGGTGCATGCTCGCCGCACGCCCCCCGGATCAAGCCGCCATTGAATCTGTCCTGGGCGCCGCCAGCCACGACGACATCTACCTGTCCCCGCATTCCGACGACATCTGTTTTTCGTTGGGCTGTCTGGCGAGGCAACGGCATGCAGGGTCGCTGATCACCGTTTTCCCCATCAGCTTTTACCGGGCCGACCAGACTTCGATCAATGCGGGCCAGATGCTCGCGACAACGCGGCGGAGGCTGGCGGAAGATGCCGCGTTTGCGCAGGCATGTGGCCTCGGCGCCAACGTGTTGGACTATCCGGACGCGCTGGCCCGGGGCCAGGGGCCTTTCGACTCGGCGCAGTACGCGGGCGCATCGCAGTTGATCCAGGGCAAATTGATCGCCGCCCTGATGGGGCCGACCGTCGGCCGGCGTCCGACCTCCCGGCCCTGGCTCTTTTGTCCAGCGGGCATAGGAGCGCACGTGGATCATCTGGCGGTGCTCAACATCGTTATCAGGGGGCTGCGCCAACTCAGGACACACTACCGCGTGGCCTTCTACGAGGACCTGCACTACGCGGCCAACAACGTCCGCCGGGAGCGCGGCCTGGAGGTCCTGCGGCAGTGGCTCGGTGGACGCGAACTGCAGCGTTGGTCACTCATTCTCGATCGCCGGCACCAGCAGGAGGCCAAGCTGCAACTGGTCGGCCTGTACTCCAGCCAGCTGACGCCGGCCATCCGTTCGATTCGAGCCTATACGCCCGCCGTGCCGGGGCCTGCCGTGCCCCACGAGGCGTTGTGGATGTTTCAGGAAGACATGCACCAGCTACCAGGGTAGTGCTTCATCGCAGCCCGCAGCAGTTGGGTTTCTGCCAGGTCGTCCACCAGGCAGCGGCGGTAAAGGGAATCCGGCTGATTCTCTGCGATCGGCTCCAGCAGGCCGGAAGGGCGCCTGATGCAGATGCGTTGGGTCTTCTGCCGAACGGCGTCGATCATGAGTTGCAGATCCGCCATGTTCGGGTTCAGCCATCCGTCAGGCTCGATTCGGATGGCACTGCTGTGAAAGGCGATGGTCCCCGTTCCCAGTTCGTCCACGACGACGTCGAAACTGAGGGCCTTGCTGAAGTGAAGCAATTGACGGTCTTTGACATAGGACGCGATGGGCACTTTGTAAACTGCGCCGTGCATGCCGACAACGGGGCGGTAATCGTGCCGGTGCAGCGCGGCTGCGAGGTGATCCACGTACCCGTCACCATAGATGATGTCGTCGTCGAAACAGAAGTACAGGCATGGCCCAGGCTGCAGACTCAATCCATGGAACTTGCCCGCGGTGGCCAGGCTGCTGGCCGGATTTTCTGGCAGCAACGCCACAACCTTGGGCATGGCTGAAAGCTCCTGCGGAACTTCCTCGTATTTGTCGAGATAGAGGTAGAGCGTGTCCACCTGCGCGACGATGTAGGGAAGCGCGATGCGCAGGCTTTCAAGGCGGCTGGGCATGGTTGCCATGCCGCCGATGCGCGGCAGCAGCTTGGCCGGAAGCTTCAGCTCGCTGTCGCGCACGAGGGCGCCTCAGTTGCGGCGCTGAAGGAGTTGAGCGGCCAACTGCAGCAAGCCCTGGCTATAACCATTCTGCGGCAGTTGACCCGCGGCGGCCACGGCGCGGCGCGCTTCGGCTGCCGCTGCCTCGCGCGTCACCTCCAGAGCGCCCGTTTCGCGCACGATGGCCACGATGCGGTCAAGTTCGGCAACACCGCCGGTTTCGATGGCGTGGCGGATCAAGCCGCGCTGCTCAGGCGTGCCCCGCTGCATGGCCGCGATGAGCGGCAGCGTGGCCTTGCCTTCGCGCAGGTCATCTCCCAGGTTCTTGCCCATCTCGCCCGCATCGCCGTCATAGTCGAGCACGTCGTCGATGACCTGGAAAGCCGTCCCGAGCGCCTGGCCATAGTTCGCGCAGGCTTCCTCCACTTCCGGGCTGGCATGGGCCAGCACCGCGCCCAGGCGGGCGCTGGCTTCGAACAGCTTGGCGGTCTTGGAGCGGATCACCCGCAGGTAAGCTGCTTCGTCCAGCGAGGCGTCGTGCATGTTCATCAGCTGCAGCACTTCGCCTTCGGCGATCACGTTGGTGGCGTCGGCCAGGATTTCCATGATGCGCATCTGGCCCGCGTCCAGCATCATCTGGAAGGCCCGCGAATAGAGAAAATCGCCCACCAGCACACTGGCCGGATTGCCGAAGCTTTCGTTGGCGGTGGCCCGCCCGCGGCGCAACGTGGATTCGTCCACCACATCGTCGTGCAAAAGCGTGGCCGTGTGGATGAACTCCACGACCGCGGCGAGATTGAAGCGCTGCGGCCCGGTGTAGCCCAGTGCGCCGCAGACGAGCAGCAGCAAAGCCGGGCGCAAGCGCTTGCCGCCGGCCGAGATGATGTAGCGCGACACCTGCCCCACCAGCGGCACGGCCGAATCGAGCCGGCGGGCGATGACGCCATCGACATCGTTCATGTCGTCCGCGATGAGGGAAAGGACCGAGGCGGTGCTGGAGGAGGAGGCAGTCAAGGGCGGGCGGGCTTCAGGGTTTGGCCGATTATAGGAAGCAGGTACTCGTCGCTTGTGGTGCCCGGGTCAGCCGTTGTGAGTGACTGCAAACTATGCTATAGTCATGGGCTCTGCGGAAATCCGTCCGCGGAGACTCACTTTTTAGAGGTCAACATGTACGCGGTCATAAAAACCGGCGGCAAGCAGTATCGCGTTGCTTCCGGCGAAAAAATTAAAGTAGAACAGATTGCTGCGGACGTAGGCCAGGAAATCGTGATCGACCAGGTTTTGGCAGTCGGAAACGGCAGCGAGATCAAGGTCGGCACACCCCTGGTGTCCGGCGCAACTGTGGTTGCCACTGTGGTGGCTCACGGCAAGCACGACAAGGTTCGCATCTTCAAGATGCGCCGTCGCAAGCACTATCAGAAGCGCCAAGGGCATCG
This sequence comes from Ramlibacter sp. WS9, assembly GCF_003797765.1. Classification (GTDB taxonomy): domain Bacteria; phylum Pseudomonadota; class Gammaproteobacteria; order Burkholderiales; family Burkholderiaceae_C; genus Ramlibacter. The sequence goes on from NZ_RKMB01000012.1 coordinate 114,078, forward strand.
CCAGCAGTTCACCGAACTGCAAATCGGCGCGATCGCAGGCTAAGGAGCACTAGTCATGGCACAGAAAAAAGGCGGCGGCTCTACGCGAAACGGGCGGGACTCCCAGCCCAAGATGCTCGGCGTGAAGGCTTTCGGCGGTGAACTCATCAGCGCCGGCTCCATCATCGTGCGCCAGCGCGGCACCAAGTTCCACCCCGGCACCAACGTCGGCGTGGGCAAGGACCACACCCTGTTCGCCCTGGTCGAGGGTCACGTGCAATTCGCCGTGAAGGGCTCGATGAACAAGTCCACCGTGAGCGTGGTCCCGGCGTAAGTCATCAGGCTTTCCTGCAAGAAGGCCCTGCGTTCATTGCGCAGGGCCTTTTTGTTGGTCGGTACTTAAAATCGAGCAATCATGAAATTCGTAGACGAAGCCTTTATCGACATCTCCGCGGGCGATGGCGGCAACGGCTGCGTCTCGTTCCGCCACGAGAAGTACAAGGAATTCGGCGGTCCCAATGGCGGCGACGGCGGCCGCGGCGGGCACGTCTTCGCGGTGGCCGATCCGAACCTGAACACGCTGGTGGACTACCGCTTCTCGCGCCGCCACGATGCCAAGCGTGGTGAACACGGCATGGGCTCCGACATGTTCGGCGCCGCCGGCGACGACATCGTGCTGAAGATGCCCGTGGGCACCATCATCACCGATGCCGAGACCGGCGAAGTCTTGTACGAACTGCTCAAACCCGGCGAGATGATCACCATCGCCAAGGGTGGTGACGGCGGGTTCGGCAACATGCGGTTCAAGAGCGCGATCAATCGCGCGCCGCGCCAGAAAACGCCCGGTTGGCCCGGCGAGGCCAAGAAGCTCAAGCTCGAGCTCAAGGTACTCGCCGATGTCGGCCTGCTGGGCATGCCCAACGCCGGCAAGTCGACGCTCATCTCCGCCATCTCCAATGCCCGCCCTCGTATCGCCGACTACCCGTTCACGACATTGCATCCGAACCTGGGAGTCGTGCGCGTCGGGCCGGAGCAGAGCTTCGTGGTTGCCGATCTGCCCGGCTTGATAGAAGGCGCTTCCGAGGGCGCGGGCTTGGGGCACCTGTTTTTACGGCACCTGCAGCGCACCCGCCTGCTGTTCCACGTCGTGGATCTGGCGCCGTTCGACGACGTCGATCCTGTGGTGCAGGCGAAGGCCATCGTGGGCGAGCTGAAGAAGTACGACGCGGGCCTGTATGAAAAGCCGCGCTGGCTCGTTCTCAACAAGGTCGACATGATCGACGCCGACGAGCGCGAAGCGCGCGTCAAGGACTTCGTCAAGCGCTTCAAGTACAAGGGGCCTGTGTTCCAGATTTCCGCGCTCACGCACGAAGGTTGCCAGGACTTGGCCAAGGCTGCCTGGCAGCACATCAAGGCACAGCAGGTGGCCGAGCAGCCTGCGGTCTACGTCGATCCCCGCTTTGCCGGGGACGCGCCCGAATGAGTTCCACGGTCCTGCAGCGCGCGCGCCGCATCGTCGTCAAGGTGGGGTCGAGCCTCGTCACCAACGACGGCCGGGGCCTGGATGAAGGCGCCATAGGCGAATGGTGCCGCCAGCTCGCCGCGCTGGCCAAGGACGGCCGCGAAGTGATCATGGTGTCCAGCGGCGCCATCGCGGAAGGCATGAAACGCCTGGGTTGGGCGACGCGCCCGCACGAAATCCACGAATTGCAGGCGGCCGCGGCCGTGGGCCAGATGGGCCTAGCGCAGATGTACGAGACCAAGCTGCGCGAGAACGGCATGGGTTCGGCGCAGGTGCTGTTGACGCACGCCGACCTCGCCGACCGCGAGCGCTACCTCAACGCGCGTTCGACGCTGCTCACGTTGCTGCAGCTCAACGTGGTGCCGGTGATCAACGAGAACGACACTGTCGTCAACGATGAGATCAAGTTCGGCGACAACGACACGCTGGGCGCGCTGGTGGCGAACCTCGTAGAAGCAGATGCCCTGGTGATCCTCACCGACCAGAAGGGCCTTTACAGCGCCGACCCGCGCAAGGACCCGGCCGCAACGTTCGTGCACGAAGCGCGCGCGGGCGATGTGGCGCTCGAGGCGATGGCCGGTGGCGCCGGTTCAAGCCTCGGTCGCGGCGGGATGATCACGAAGATCCTCGCCGCCAAGCGCGCCGCGGGGTCTGGGGCATCGACTGTCATCGCCTGGGGCCGCGAGCGGGATTGTCTGTTGCGGCTGGTGGCCGGCGAAGCGATCGGCACTTTGCTTGTCGCACCCACGCAGAAGAGCCAGGCGCGCAAGCGCTGGATCGCCGATCACCTTCAACTGCGCGGCGCAGTGACGGTGGATGAGGGCGCCGCAGCCAAGGTGTGCGCCGAAGGCAAGAGCCTGCTGCCGATCGGCATGATGGCGGTGGAAGGCGAGTTCTCGCGCGGCGATGTCATTGCTGTGCGCGATGCCGGCGGCAGCGAGATCGCCCGCGGCCTGGCCAACTATGCCAGCGCCGAAGCGCGCTTGCTGTGCCGCAAGCCATCCGGAGAAATCGAGCGTTTGCTGGGCTACGTCGCCGAGCCCGAAATGATCCATCGCACCAACCTCGTGGTGCTGCGCTAGCCGTCGGCTAGGGCCGGTCCAACCGGTCGATCGGCGAGCGCAAGTCGCCGAGGATTTTCGACGCCGAGCGGTTCGCGCCGTGGCCCACGCAAGCGCCCGTGCGGGCGATCACCAATGCGTGCCGTGACTGTTGCACCGCCTGCCACTGCGCGTCTTTCGCGACCACCCAGCCACTGCCGGGGTTGTGGCGCGCATAGACCTTGTGTTCCCCCGTGCTGCACCGGATGCCCTCGTACAGGCCGTTGACCACGCCGCTGGTACTGGTGGCCACCACCACATAGCGGACGATGCCGTCGCTTCCGAGCGTCACCGACCCAGGGGCCACACCGAACCGAAGTGTCGACCGCGGTATGTCGAGCGTGATCAACCCGTCCACGTTGATTGCGCCCGGCGGCGGCGCCTCGACTTCACGCCAGTCGGGATCGACCGGCGCAAGTTGGGCGTGTGCGAGCGAGGCCGCCAAGGCGAGCCCCAGCGCCAGGACACGGTCAAGGCGCATGTTTGCCCCCTTGAGGGTTCAGGCTGGACTGCGGGTCAGGCTCGAAAGTCGCACCGGGCGGCAGTTCGATCCCCGCGCCCGGCATCGGCGCTTCCATGTCGTGGCCTTCATGGTCGCGGCCTCGCATGCCGCTGCGCAAGTAGCGATTGCGGTGGTCGTGCCGAGGCAGGAAGCGCGCCAGTTCGGTGAGCGCCATTTCGTAGACACCACGCTTGAATTCGACCACCACGTCGAGCGGCACCCAGTAGTCGTTCCAACGCCAGGCGTCGAACTCCGGATGGTTGGTGGCGCGCAGGTTCAGGTTCCAGTCTTGCCCCGTCAACTGAAGCAGATACCAGATCTGTTTTTGGCCCTTGTAATGGCCACGCGCGTCGCGCCGGATGTACCGGTCGGGCACCTCATAGCGCAACCAGTCCCGGGTGCGGGCAATGATGCGCACATGCTCAGGCTGCAGCCCCACCTCTTCGTGCAATTCACGGAACATGGCTTGCTCGGGCGTCTCGCCCCGGTCAATGCCACCCTGCGGAAACTGCCAGCTGTGGGTGCGTATGCGCTTGCCCCAGAAAACCTGGTTCTTCTGGTTGAGCAGGATGATGCCGACGTTGGGCCGAAAGCCGTCCCGGTCAAGCATAATCAAACCCCAAATTTTTAAACTGAGTTCATTATGCACGGCGCGCTCTGCGCAGGCAAAGAGCTCAGCGGCCAGACGGCGGCCCCCATCCGATGAAAGCATCCCAGTTTTTTATTTCCACCCAGAAAGAAGCACCGGCCGACGCCGAAGTGGTGAGCCACCAACTGATGATGCGGGCGGGCATGGTCAAGAAGCTGGGCGCCGGCATCTACAGCTGGATGCCGATGGGACTGCGGGTGGTGCGCAAAATCGAGGCCATCGTGCGCGAAGAGATGAACCGCGCCGGCGCCGTCGAACTGCTGATGCCGGTGGTGCAGCCGGCCGAGTACTGGCAGGAGACAGGCCGCTGGGAAAAGATGGGCCCCGAGCTGATGCGCGTGAAGGACAGGCACGACCGCGACTTCATCATCCAGCCGACCAGCGAAGAGGTGGTGACGGACATTGCGAGGCAGGAGCTGCGCAGCTACAAGCAGTTGCCGAAGAACCTGTACCACATCCAGACGAAGTTTCGCGACGAGCGCCGGCCCCGATTTGGCGTCATGCGCAGCCGCGAATTCATCATGAAGGATGCGTACAGTTTCGACCGCGATGAAGCCGGCGCCAAGGCAAGCTACCAGGCGATGGCCAAGGCCTACCGCGCGATCTTCGATCGCTTCGGCTTGCGTTACCGCGCCGTGGCTGCCGACAGTGGTGCGATCGGTGGCGACCTGTCGGAGGAGTTCCAGGTGATCGCCGCGACGGGCGAGGACGCTATCGTGTACTGCCCCGATAGCACCTATGCGGCCAACATGGAAAAAGCCGAGGCGCTGCCGCCGAAAGCCGGACCTGTTGAGGGAATTGAATCCCCCGTCGAAGTAGAGACACCAGGCATGACAACCTGTGAGCAAGTTGCGCAGTTTTTGGATGTGCCCCTCGCAAAAACAGTCAAGTCCATCGTCTTGGCTACAGAGGCCAGCGGTCAACAACCTAAGATTTGGCTGCTTCTGATTCGTGGGGATCACACCATGAACGAAGTCAAGGTCGCCAAAATCGCAGGTTTCGAAAATGGATGGCGACCCGCTTCAGCAAGCGAAATCTTCGAGAATTTTGGATGTCGGCCCGGTTACATCGGGCCGTTTGGTAAGCCCGAAGAAGTTGTGCTGCCGCCGTTTCCGGTCGATGATGGTTTCATATCGAGCCCTGTTGGTCGTCCACGCGTGAACCTAGTGGTTGATCTTGAGGTCGCATGTTTGTCGGATTGGGTTTGCGGTGCAAATCGCGACGGATATCACCGCAGAGGCGCGAACTGGACGTTGAGCCATCTTTCGTCCGCGGTTCGAGCAGATATTCGCAACGTCGTGGAAGGCGATCCTTCGCCCGATGGCAAGGGCGCACTCGCCATCGAGCGCGGCATCGAGATCGGCCACATCTTCTTCCTCGGCACCAAGTACAGCGACCCGATGAAGGCGAGCTTCCTCGACGAGAACGGCAAGCCGCAACTGATGCAGATGGGTTGCTACGGCATCGGCATCACTCGGCTGCCGGCAGCCGCCATCGAGCAGAACAACGACGAGCGCGGCATCATCTGGCCCGACGCCATTGCGCCCTTCACGGTCGTGGTCTGCCCGATCGGCATGGACCGCAGCGCCGACGTGAAGGCGGCGGCCGAGAAGCTGCACGATGAACTGCTGGCAGCGGGTGTCGACGTGATGCTGGACGACCGCGGCGAGCGTCCGGGCGCCATGTTCGCGGATTGGGAACTGATCGGCGTGCCGCACCGCGTCGTCATTTCCGACCGCGGCTTGAAAGAAGGCCAGCTCGAATACCAGCACCGCCGCGACGCGCAAGCCACCAAAGTGCCGGCGGGCGAGGTGTTCGGTTTCATCAAGGGCCGGTTGAAACCTTGATTACCCGGCGCAATTGCCTGCGGACCGGCATCGCAGGCGCAACGTCCCTGTGGCTGCCGTCAGAGGCCTGGGCTGGTGCGCAACAGGAGGAAGCGCTCGCGGATTCCGTTCGCAATGCGTTGCGCTCCGCTATTGCCAGTTCGGCTCCGCCCGAACTCGAGTTCCGTGATATCGATGAGCGACTTGCTCATCTCCGCTGGCTGGGCCAGATGAGCGGACGGCTCAGAAGTCGGATACAGAATTGGGACGAACGAAAAGCATTCCTTCAGTGGGTTTGGTATGAGAGCAAGCGGGCCGCTCTTGAGACTAGTCTCGTGCTTGGTCTGATCCAAGTCGAGAGCAACTTCCGCAAGTACGCCGTGAGCCCCGTCGGTGCGAGGGGCTACATGCAGGTCATGCCATTTTGGGCCCGATTGATTGGCAATGGTGAGGTGGACAAGCTATTCATAATGCAGGTGAACTTGCGTTTCGGATGCGTAATACTGCGCCACTACTTGGTGGACCGTGAACGCCTCGACTTGTTCATGGCGCTGGGACGCTACAACGGAAGCCGCGGCAAGCCGCAATATCCCAACGCCGTGCTTGCTGCAAAAAAAAACTGGGAATTCTTTCATCAGCCCCCGGCCCCCGAGCGGCCCGCCGACCCCACAAAGCCCACCACCGGCGGGCCTAACTGAGTGCCCCTCTACTGGACGAAGCCGATCTTTCCCTTCGCGGTTCCTGCCTTCGGCAGGTCGTCTACCGACACTTCACCGCGCTGGCCTAGCCTCGCATTGCCGAAGCCCGTCATCAACGCACGGCGCATGTCGCGCGGCGCCAGGTCAGCCAACTGGTCGAGCAAATCGTCGGCGGGTTCCGGATCGAACCGATCGCCCCAACCGTGTTCAGCGCGTATGGAAGCGTAGAGGTTGCGTGCGATCTGCCGTGCCGCATCGAACGACGGCGGCTCGATCTCGAACACATTCATGCGGTTCATGATCGGCTCGGGGATCGATCTTTCGTCATTGGCCGTCATGATCCAGATCACCTGGCTGGCGTCGATCGCGACTTCCGCGAATTCATCGATGAAGGCGCTGGCGGTGTCGTGCTCCAGCAGGCCGTACATCGCGCCGAGAGGGTCGTATTGCGCGTCGGCGCTGGCCTTGTCGATCTCGTCCACCACGATCACCGGGTTGGCGTACTGGCCCTCGACCAGGGCTTCGAACACCTTGCCGGGCTTCGCGCCCTTCCATTGCGACGATGCACCCGACAGCAGCCAACCGGCTGTCATCGAGCTCATCGGCACCAGGTTCATGCCGGTGCCCAGCAGCTCGGCCAGCTTGCGGGCGAAGTGGGTCTTGCCGATGCCCGGCGGGCCGAGTAGCAGCATGGGCGTGACTTCGAGGCCGTCCCGGCAATCCTGCGACAGCGCCACATGGCGTTTCACGTCGTCAAGCGCGTCCGTGAAGTTGGGCAATTGCTCGTAGAGGCTTGCCATGTCGGGCAGGCCGCTGGGCTTGACCTGGAAGCGTTCGGGACCGCGTTCGAGCATGCGCTCGTAGGTCGTGCGCAGACTCTCATGGTCGCGGCCGGGCAGCTTGGCCAGCTTGCGTTCCACGTCATGCGGGCGGAACACGCTTCGCAAGCTTGCCACGGGCAGCTGGAACGAAGAAGACTGATGAGGAACGAGACTGCGTGATTCCACTTCACACTCCTGTCGGGCTTTGCTCATTCCAGCATAAGCCGTGCCAGGAGGCAATGGCGGGGACCGCAAGCCCGAGCGGATGTCGGAAAAATGCGATCACTGCTGGCAGCCGCGTTGCGCGACTGCTATCAAAGCCGTGGATCCCGAATCAAGTCCGGGACGGCTTTATCTTCAGCTTTGCGTGGTGCCCAGGACTTGCTGCAGCTCACCGCTCTGATACATCTCCATCATGATGTCCGAGCCGCCGACGAACTCACCCTTCACGTAGAGCTGGGGGATGGTCGGCCAGTTGCTGTATTCCTTGATGCCCTGGCGGATTTCCTCGTCTTCCAGCACGTTGACGGTGGTCACGGCTTTCGGATCGACGCCGCAGGCCTTCAGGATCTGGATCGCGCGGCCGGAAAAGCCGCATTGCGGGAAACTGGCGTTGCCCTTCATGAACAGCAGGACGTCGCTGTTTTTGACGAGTTGGTCGATGCGTTGCTGGGTGGCGCTCATGGGGAATCTCCTGGGCAGGCTGCGGGCCTGTGACACGTTGGGACGGATTATCCCAGTTCAAGCCATTGGCCGCCGGAGCAGCGCTCAATGCCCGCCAGGTCCTTGCGGCTGGCCACCGAGCGGAACCCCGCCGCGGCCAGCAATTGCCTCACGGCAGGCGCCTGGTCCCAACCATGTTCCAGCAGCAACCAGCCGCCGGGCCTCAGGTGAGCGGGGGCCTGGGTGGCGATGGCGCGGATGTCGTCCAGGCCGTCGGGTCCCGAGGCAAGCGCGGCCAGGGGTTCGTGGGTGAGGGCGCCCAGATGGGGGTCGGTGGCGGCGACGTAGGGCGGGTTGCTGACGATGAGGTCGTAGCGGCCACCAGCTTCCGCCAGCCAGCACGATCGCCGAAAAGCCACGTCGAGCGACAGGGCCCGCGAGTTTGCGGCTGCGACTTCGAGGGCGCCTTCGCTGGCGTCGATGGCCTCGACGCTCGCCTGAGGGCAGTGCTTCTTGATCGCCAAGGCGATGGCTCCGCTGCCTGTGCCCAGGTCGATGACCGAGGGGTTGTCATCCCGGGCTTGACCCCGGATGACAGCCAGAGCCCATTCCACCAGGGTTTCGGTGTCGGGCCGAGGCACAAGCACGCGCTGATCCACCGCCAACCGCAGGCCGAAGAACTCCTTGTGCCCCACGATGTACGCCAGCGGTTCGCCCGCTGTACGCCTGCGGCAAGAACCCATGAACGCCTCGTGCGCTGCAAGGTCCAGCGCGTCATCGTCATGCGCCAGCAGCCAGGCGCGGCCCTCGTCTTCGCGTTGCACCACATGAAGAAGAAGCAATTGAGCATCCAGCCGCTCCAGTCCCAGCGCGGCGGCCGCTGCGAGCGCCTGCGCAATCGTCATCAGCGACCGCCCAGCCCGATTTCCAACTCTTCCAGCTGTTCGGCCTTGCGCGCCAGCAGCAGCGCCTCGACCACCTCGTCGAGGTCGCCTTCCATGATGAACTGAAGCTTGTAGAGCGTGAGGTTGATGCGGTGGTCGGTCAGGCGCCCCTGCGGGAAGTTGTAGGTGCGGATGCGGTCGCTGCGGTCGCCGCTGCCGATCAAGCCCTTGCGCGTGGCGGCTTCCTTGGCGGCGCGTTCGCTGCGCTCCTTTTCCTTGATGCGCGCCGCAAGGACCTGCATCGCCTTGGCCTTGTTGCGGTGCTGCGACCGATCGTCCTGGCACTCGGCGACGATTCCCGTCGGCAAGTGGGTGATGCGCACGGCGGAGTCCGTCTTGTTGATGTGCTGGCCGCCGGCCCCGCTGGCGCGGTACGTGTCGATGCGCAAGTCGGCCGGGTTGATCTGCACCGCCTGGGCCTCGTCGGGTTCGGGCAGCGCGGCGACGGTGCAGGCGCTGGTGTGGATGCGGCCCTGCGTCTCGGTGGCGGGCACGCGTTGAACGCGGTGGCCGCCCGACTCGAACTTCAGCTTCCCGTACACGCCATCGCCGACGACGCGGATCACCACTTCCTTGTAGCCGCCGACTTCGCCTTCGCTTTCGCTGACGATCTCGACGCGCCAGCTCTGCCGCTCCGCGTAGCGCGTGTACATGCGGAGCAGGTCGCCGGCGAACAAGGCCGACTCGTCGCCACCGGTGCCGGCCCGGATTTCGAGGAAGGTATTGCGCACGTCGTCCGGGTCCTTTGGCAGCAGCAGGCGCTGCAGTTCCTCCTCAAGGCCAGGAATCTCGGCCTCGAGCGCGGCGATCTCGTCACGTGCCATCTCGGCCATCTCGGGGTCTTCGAGCATTTCACGGGCTTGTGCCAAGCCGCTTTCCCGATCGAGGAAGCGCTCGAAAAGCGCTGCCACTTCGCTGACTTCGGTGTGCTCGCGGCCGAGCGCGCGAAAGCGATCCATGTCCTGCACGACTTCGGGCTGTTGCAGGAAGAAGTCCAGCTCTTTCAGGCGGATCGGGTAGCGTTCGAGTTGCTGGCGGAGAAAGGTTTTCATGGGGGAATGACAGATGACAAATGACTTCGCTGCGCTTCAATGACCGCGCTACTTTGTCATTTGTCATCGACGCGCAGCGAGGTCATGCGCCCGCAGGGCGCGTCATGTGAGCGCCGCTAACGCTCTTTGCGCAAGAAGAAATGCTCGATCGCCGTGCTGGCGCGTTGCCGCGCCTGGGCGTCGCCCGCGTGCAGTTCGGCCATGGCGCCGTGCAGCATCTTTTGCGTGAGACCCTTCGACAGGGCCTCGAGCACCGCATCGACGTTCTCGCCTTTGGCGAGCATCTTGCGAGCCCGGGCCAGCTCGAGCACACGCCATTGGTCGGCCTGCGCGTTGAGCTGCTGGATCAGCGGGACGCTGCCGCGCTGGTCCATCCAGTGCAGGAAGCTTTGCACGCCGGCGTCGATGATGGCCTCGGCCTGCTGGACGGCGGCCTGGCGGTTGGCCTGGCCGGTCTGCACCACATGCGCGAGATCGTCCACGGTGTAGAGGTAAACGTCTTCCAGCGCCTTGACTTCCGGCTCGATGTCACGCGGAACGGCCAGGTCGACCATGAACATCGGGCGATGCTTGCGGGCCTTGAGCGCGCGCTCGACGGCGCCCAGCCCGATGATTGGCAGGGTACTCGCCGTACAGCTGACGACGGCGTCGAACTCGTGCAGCCGGCTGGGCAAGTCGGCCAGGCGCATGACTTCGCCGCCGAAGCGGGTGGCCAGCCGTTCGCCGCGCTCCAGCGTGCGGTTGGCGATGGCGATTCCTTTGGGGTTGCGCGCCGCGAAATGGGTGGCGGCCAGCTCGATCATCTCTCCGGCGCCGACGAACAGCACACGGATCTTGCCCAGGTCCTCGAACAGCTGGCCCGCCAGGCGCACGGCAGCCGCGGCCATGCTGATCGAGTGAGCACCGATTTCGGTGGAGGTGCGCACTTCCTTGGCGACGGCAAAGGAACGCTGGAACAATTGGTTGAGCGTGGTGCCCAGCGCGCCGGCCTGGTCGGCCATGCGGACGGCGTCCTTCATCTGGCCCAGGATCTGGGGCTCGCCCAGCACCATCGAATCGAGCCCGCTGGCCACACGGAATGCGTGCCGGGCCGCCAGGCCGTCATGCAACGTGTAGGCGTGCGAGCGCAGTATTGAGGGTGACACGCCGCCGGAATGGGCGAGCCACTCCAGGGTGGGGTCGATGTCGCCGTGGTCGCCCGCGCAATAGATTTCGGTTCGGTTGCAAGTGGACAGGATGGCCGCTTCGGGCCGGCGCGCCAACGCCTCGCGCAACGACTTGAGCGTAGGCTCCACCTGGTCGATGGCATAGGCGAACCGGCCGCGCAAATCGAGCGGCGCGGTCGTGTGGTTAATGCCTAAAGCCCAGACTGCCATCCAGAGATTATAAAATTTGCTGAACTATCAAGCGCTTGCGCATCGTCAAGTCCCCGCGAATGGGCCCTTTGGAGCTTTTTTTTCACGTTGCCGCCTTCATGGCGCCAGCCCTCGCAGTCGCCACCGCAATGGCGGCCGCCGCCCGCATTTTACTGCCGCGCCGCCCGGACAGCGGCTCATGGTGGGCGAATGCAGCTATCAATTCGATAGTCGGCCTCGGTGTGTCCGCAGCCGGTCTGTGGTATTTTGGCGTCGATGGCAAGATGGCCACCTATGCGGCGCTGGTGGTCGCGGTGGCCAGTGCCCAATGGACGTCCAGCCGAGCCTGGCGGGGCTGAAAGCGGGGCAAAATCGAATGACAGCACCATGAGCACGACCCAGACCCAATCGATCACGCCTCAATTGCGACAATGGATCATCGACCAGGCCGAGGCCGGTTTCACCGCCGAAGTCGTCCTCAAGTCCATGCTCGCCTCGGGTTGGAGCGAGGACGTGGCCGCCCTGGCCATGGAATCGACGCTGCGCGGCCACCTCGAGCAGAAAGCAGCGGCCCAGGGCCTCCCTGTGGCCACGACCGTGCCGGAGCCCCAACTCGATGAATCGCCTTTGTATCTGGACGGCGGTGACCGCAAGGTCAGTGTGCTGCAGACGATGGCCGAGCCGCGTGTGGTGGTTTTCGGGGGCCTCCTGTCCGACGAAGAGTGCGAGGCGCTGATTGCATTGGCCAAGCCGCGCTTGGCACGCTCACTGACGGTGGCGACAAAAACCGGCGGCGAGGAAATCAACGCCGACCGCACGAGCAACGGCATGTTCTTCCAGCGTGGCGAAAACGACGTGGTGCGCAAGATCGAGGAGCGCCTGGCCCGCCTGCTGGACTGGCCCGTCGAGAACGGCGAGGGCCTGCAGGTGCTGCACTACCAGCCGGGCACCGAGTACAAGCCGCACTACGACTATTTCGATCCCAGCGAGCCCGGCACGCCCACCATCCTGAAGCGCGGTGGCCAGCGGGTCGCCACGATCGTGATGTACCTGGGCGAGCCCGACAAGGGCGGAGGCACCACCTTTCCGGACGTGAACCTCGAAGTCGCGCCCAAACGTGGCAACGCGGTCTTCTTCAGCTACGACAAGCCGCATCCCTCCACCAAAACGCTGCATGGCGGCGCGCCGGTGCTGGCGGGCGAAAAGTGGATCGCCACGAAATGGCTGCGCGAGCGGCGTTTCGAGTGACCGTCCAGGCCCCCGCATGAAAGTCAAGGCCAACGGCCTCGCCATCGAGGTCGAGGACACGGGCGCAGGCGGCGCCCAGGCAAGCCGTCCGGTGGTGCTCCTGATCATGGGCTTGGGCATGCAGCTGGTGGCGTGGCCGCCGGCGTTCGTGCAGGGCCTGGTCGATGCGGGCTTTCGTGTGGTGCGCTTCGACAACCGCGACATCGGCTTGTCGCAGCACCTCGATCACCTGGGCACGCCCAACCTGGTGTGGGAAAGTTTCAAGCACCGCGTGGGCATGAAGGTCAACGCGCCTTATTCCGTGCACGACATGGCGGCCGACACCATCGGCGTGCTCGATGTCCTCGGCATCGAAAGCGCGCACATCGTCGGCGTGAGCATGGGAGGCATGGTGGCCCAGCGCGTCGCGCTGGCCGCGCCGCGGCGCGTCCGCAGCCTCGCCAGCATCATGAGCTCCAGTGGAGCCCGGTACCTGCCCGGACCGAAGCCTCACGTGTTGCGCGCCCTGTTCAGCCGCCCTTCGGGCTCGGGCGAAGACGCGATCGTCAGCCACTACGTCAAGCTGTTCAAGGTGATCGGCAGCCCGGGCTTTCCGGTCGAGGAGTCGGCGCTGCGCGAACGCATCCTTCTCGGCACCCGGCGCAGCTTCCATCCGGCGGGCACGTTGCGCCAGATGACGGCGATAGCGGCCGACGCCCGCCGGGCGGACGAGTTACCCCGCATCAAGGCGCGCACGCTGGTGCTGCATGGTGCCGACGATCCGCTGGTACCCGTGGCTTGCGGCCATGACACGGCGCGGCGCATCCCCGGCGCCGATTTCATCACCATTCCCGGCATGGGCCACGATTTGCCGCCGGGCGTGGTCGAGCGGCTGCTCGGCCCGTTGGTGCCGCATCTCCAAGCGGCCTGAACCCCTATCGCGACCCCGCATGAACACTCCCGAGCAATCGCAGCTGGGCAAGCCCGCGCCCTACATCGACCACTACGACGCGTCGCTGCTGTTCCCCATCTCGCGCCAGCCCAAGCGCGTGGAACTGGGTTTGCATGGTGCGGTGCCTTTTTTCGGCGCCGACCTGTGGACGGCGTTCGAGCTGAGCTGGCTCACGCCGCGCGGCAAGCCGCAGGTGGCGATCGTGCACGTCACCGTGCCTTGCGAGACGCCGAACATCGTCGAGAGCAAGTCGTTCAAGCTCTACCTGAACAGCTTCACCAATACCGCGTTCGCGTCGGCGGACGAGGTGCGTGACCGCATCCGTGCCGACATCAGCGAGGCCGCCTGGCGCGGTGCGCCCGCGCAGTCGTCGGTGGGCGTTCGCATCCTGATGCCCGACCAGTTCGACAAGGAGCCGGTGCATGAGCTGGACGGCCTCAACCTCGACCGGCTGGACATCGAGTGCACGCAGTACACGCCTGCACCCGAGTTGCTCACGGCCGCGTTCGACGAGAAACCCGTGGACGAAGTGCTGACCAGCAACCTGCTCAAGAGCAATTGCCTGGTGACGGGGCAGCCCGACTGGGGCAGCGTACAGATCCGCTACAGCGGCCCGCAGATCGACCAGGGCGGCCTGCTGCGCTACCTGGTGAGCTTTCGCAACCACAACGAGTTCCACGAGCAGTGCGTCGAGCGCATCTTCATGGACGTGTGGAAGCAGTGCAAACCAGTCAAGCTCGCGGTCTACGCGCGCTACACGCGCCGCGGCGGGCTGGACATCAACCCCTTCCGCACCAGCCACCCGATGGCCATCCCGCCGAATATCCGCACGGCGCGGCAGTAGCTCAGCCGAGGTCGCGAAACGAAGCCAGCGGCGCCAAGGCGGGGAACTGGCCGGCGCGCTTTTCCTTCATCGCCGTCACTGCTTCGCGCACATGCGCGTTGCTCCAGATCGCGCCCTGGATCCAACCCATCTGCTTGAGCGAATCGTCGACCGAATGGTCGCGCGTGTAGTGGATGACCTGCTTGCTGCCCCAGATCGCGACGGGCGGCTTGGCTGCGATTTCGGCCGCGCACGTCATCGCGGCGGCCAGCATGGACGCCTGCGTGTCGAACACCTCGTTGACCAGGCCGTAGCCCAGCGCCTTTTGCGCGGGCAGGCGGCGGCCGGTGTAGGCCAGTTCCTTGACCACGCCCAGCGGGATGAGCTTGGGCAGGCGTTGCAGCGTCCCCACGTCGGCCACCATGCCGATGTTGATCTCCTGGATGCAGAAGAAGGCGTCGGCCGTGGCGTAGCGGATGCAGCAGGCCGTGACCATGTCGACGGCGCCGCCGATACAGCCGCCCTGGATGGCCGCGATCACGGGGATGCGCAAGGTTTCGAGTTTGGTGAAGGTGGACTGCATGTCGGTGAGCATGTCGAAGATCGCGGCGCGGCCTTCGGCGGTGCGGTCGTCCATCGCGATCTCGCCACCGAAGGTCTCCAGCGCCATGCCCGCGCTGAAGTGCTTGCCGGTCGAGGAGATCACCAGCGCCCGCGCGGTGCCTTCGCGGTGCAGTTGTGCCAGGGTTTCATCGAGTTCGCGCCAGAATTTCGGGTGCATCGTGTTCATGGCCTCGGGGCGATTGAGTACCAGATGGGCGATGTGGTCCTGTTGCGTCAGCGCGAAGCATTCCATGGCGATCCTCGAATACGAAAAGTGGTTCGGGTCACTGTAGCGCGCGGCGATGCGCCCGCATGGCAAATGCGGGACAACGGTCGGGAAAGGAGAGGGTGGAGAAGCGCTAGGAGCGCAGCCAGTCGCAGCGCAGCTTCTGCGCGCGATGCGCCTTCATGCGCCAGCTCGTATAGAGGCCTGGTGCCGCGATCGCCAGGACGCACAACGGCAGGAAAAGGAACTGCTCGAACGCGTAGGCCGGCAACCAGCCCACCCACCCCATCACCCAAACCGTGAGGATCGCGTCCCACAAGTGATATTCAACCGGATGCTGAGCGCGATGCGCGACGTGCCATTTCTTGATGCGTTGCAGTTCGTTGAGCGTCATGGCGGACTCCGGAGGCGGGGTGAGACGGCTGTAAGTTCGGCGTAAGAACGACTGTAAGTTAGGAGTAAGTTTCCGTCAAGCGCTCCTGAAATAGGAGCGATAACACTTTATTTGGAAAGGGATTCAGAAGGTTTGTCAGAACCGGTTCAGTTTCGGTCAGCGTAAGTACCAATGCGCCGAGTCAGCGTGTCGTCAGTGACGCGTACCAAAGTGAATTCACAGAAGTACGTTTGTTGAAGGAGACATGAAATGGGATACGCCACTCTGTCTGCTGCCTCGCCGGCCCTCGCATCGGGCTGCTACCGCCTGACCGTCCAAGGCCGCGCCTGCGTGGACCTGGTCGAGACGCCGGAACAAACCATCGGGTCCCTGTCGCGCTACCTGCACGACGTGCTGATGCTGTGCGGTACGGGCACCTGGTTCGAGCAACTGCGCCAGTTCATGCCGCCGCGGTCGCTCGAGGAGTCGCTGCAGTCGCTGCTGGCGCTGGGCCTCATCGAGCAAGTCTCGCCGCAGCAGTCGCCGCGCTACGTGCGCCCATCCGACCGCAGCGAATACGCGCCGCGGCCGGTCACCGCGCTCGCGCGTCTGTCGCACACCTGAACTGAAGCGCCGCCTACCAGAGCTTGGCGCAGTTGCCGCTGAACACGACCGTGCCTGGCGTCGCCGGGCGGTCGCTGGTCTCCAGGGTCACGACCAGCTTGCGGACTTTGGACAGGAGTTTTTCCGAGGTGTCCGGCAACTGCGACGTAGCCGAACCGGTCGTGGGCACCGTACCCAGCATGAAGGCCGGCCCGTCACCGGGCACAGCCCACAGCACCAGCTTGCCCGCGGCCGGTGGCGTGATGGGGCCGATCACCTTTACCGTCATCGTGCGGCCGTGGCGCAGGGAACTCACCAGCAGCTTGCCGTCGCCCTGTGCATCGGTGAGCAGGCCCACGTAGCTCTGCGGCAGCTTCTCGCCGGTGCGCATCGCCACCTGGTCGGCTGAGAGCAGCAATGCCGGCGTGGTCGCGACCAGCGCCCATGCCGCCACCAGGCCCGCCGCGACGCCACCCAGGCCGAAGCCGGCCAGCCTCCACCCGCCCGCCGCGGCGGCGCGCGAGGTCTGGGCAGGGCGTGTGCGCGCCTCGATGGCGCGCCACACGCGGGGTGGCGGATGGATGGGCGGGATCGACTCGGCCAGGCGGCCGAGCCGCGTTTCCCACTGGTTCACGGCGAGTTGCACGTCGGCGCGATCCCTCCGCAGCCGCTCGAAGCGCCTGCGCGCACCGTGCGCGAGCGTGCCCAGCACATAGGCTGATGCGAGGTACTCGACCAGCTTGGGGTCGCTGTATTTCAAAGCGACGGTCCTTGCATGGTGAGGCAAGCCTTGAGCTTTTCCAGGCCGCGGCGGATCCAGGCCTTCACCGAGCCGAGCGGCGCGCCCATCTGCGCGGCCACTTCGCTGTGCGAAAGGCCCTGGTAGTAGGCCAGGGCCAGGCTCTGGCGGTAGCTGCCGTCCAGGCCGTTCAGGCAGCCCTCGATCTGCAATGTGCGGCTGGCCTGCGACAGCAGTTCCAGCGCGCTGGGCCCGGCCCCTTGCAGCGGCTCGCCGGCGCCGTCATGCGCATCGTCGGGCAGTTCCGTCTCCTTCAGGCGCGCGCGCGAGCGCAAGGCGTCCAGCGCCTTGTTGCGCACGATGGCGATCAGCCATGTCATCGGCTGCACCTCGTGCCCGTCGATGGACGACCGGTACTGGGCCGCGCTCTTCCAGATGCTCACGAAGGCCTCCTGCAGCACGTCTTCGGCCGCCTGTTCACGCCCCAACATACGCAGCGCGAGGCCGAACAGATGCGCGTGGGTGCGGTCGTAGACGCAAGCGAAGGCGGCGTGGTCGCCGCGAGCGGCCTTGGCCAGCAGCTCCTGCAGGGGGAGGCCGTCGGGTTTCATGCGGCGCAGTATAGGGCCGCACTTCCGGGTGCGGCCCTCCATGGGCGCCGACCGGCGCGTCAGCCCTGGCGCTGGAACAAGACGAGCTTGGCTTCCGTCGTCACGTCGGCCTTGCTCGCTGTCATCGCCACGTCGTAACGTGCTCCGGGCAACGGGAAGGGCGACACGAAGCTGAACTCGAAGTGCCCGCTCGAATCCGCTTCCACAGCGCGGGAGAACACGTTCCGCGCGACTCCGAACTGGCCCACCATGGGCGGGATCGCGTCGACCCGCACCTGCACGACGGCGTTCGGTGCCGTGCGGCCGCGCACGTGCGTCACGTTGCCGTCCACCTGGCCGTTGTTCACATGGCTCAGGATCTGGATCGGCACGGTCGCGGGGCCGGATGCGATGTCGAAACTCCAGCTGCGCCGGATGGCATTGCCGGCGTTGTCGCGCGCCTGCACGTCTACCGTGTGGCGCCCGGGCGGAAGCGGCGTGCGCAGGCTGAAGGACTCGGGCGTCACATGGGCGTCGTCGGTCACGTTGCGGCCGGAAATCATGATGCGCACGCTGCGCGGGTCCACACCGGTGCCGCCGCGGTCGTTGAAGTTGCCGGAGATGGTCGTGGCCGGTGCCCCGGGCAGGGTTTCGCCTTCACGCGGGGACACGTTGGTGAGCTGGGGTGGCCGGGTGTCGGCTGCCACCAACGGCTGCGCCAGGTTCATGGTCACCGCACGCTCGCCCATCCGCAGCGTCGCCACCACCGGCCCCGCCGTGTTGATCGTATCGGCGCGGCGCACGGTGTAGCTGCCTTCGTAGTGGCCCGGGCGTGTCTCACGCAGGGCCACGTCGTTGGCCATGCCCGGCAGGTCGACCGACACGGCGGCACCCGGAACACCTTCGAGCGTGAATCGGATCTCGACGCCGGGCTGGATACGGTCCAGCGCGGCAACCTGGAAGCGTTCGATACGCAAGGGCACCGGCGGGGGTGGGGCGGACGGCGCCGTGGCCACATTGCCCAGCCCCGCCGGCACCTCATAGCTCGCCGTCACGGTCCGGTTGCCCCGGCGCATGATCGCCCGCACGGCGTCGCCTTCCTCGATGCGGTCGCTGCGGGCGATCACGTATCGCCCGACGTACACGCCCGGCGACCTCTCGGCCAGCGGAATCAGGGCCTGTGCGCCGCGAATGCGGATGCTGGCTTTGGCCCGTGGTGTGCCCTCCAGCCTGAAGTGCAGGCGTGAGCCGGGCGCGAGTCCATGATCGCTCGTGACCTGGAGTGAGCTCACCTCGGGTGACCCTGCTTGGGCGATGGCCGCGGTGGGCAGCGCCGTCAAGGCGCCGGCCATCGGTGCCAGCAGGAACAGTGCTGCCACGTGATTGCGCAGTTGTGCTTTCATATTTAACCCCCTGAACAAAAAGTTGACGTCATGACGGTAGGGCTGAAAGCTGCGGCCTGACGTAGGCGATGGGGGAATGGGTTGGTAGGACTCGTCCAACTTGGCCATATCGGGAACGGCGGCCAAGGCCGGCGGTGCTTGTTACCATTGGTAGTCATGAACCGACGCCAATTTCTTATCTTTCCTATCGCCTGTGCTGGAGGTATCGCCATGGCAGACCTGCCCAAAGTGCAATCGCTCGACGACTCCCTGCGCTGGCTCGACCGGCTGGAAAAGGCGCGCGAGGCGAAAGCGGTGGGCGCCTGGCCGCTCGGCGCGGTGTTCGAGCACCTCGCGCAGAGCATCGAGATGAGCATGGATGGGTTTCCTCAGCCTCGAAGTGCCCTGTTCCAGAGTACAGCCGGCGGCGCCGCGTTCGCCTACTTCAAGTGGCGCGGAAGCATGACCCATGGCTTGGCCGAACCCATCCCGGGCGCGCCCGCGCTTGGAGCCGGAGCGGACTGGAAGCCGGGTGCCCTGCGGCTGCGCCAGGCCATCACGCGTTTCAATGCCTACACCGGGCCCCTCAAGCCGCACTTCGCCTACGGCGCCTTGACCCGGTCCGAGTTCGCGCTGGCCCACAACATGCACATCGCGAACCACCAGGACGAGATCGTCACGGCGTAGGCGGCGTTCAGAACAGGTCCAGGGTCCCTTCGAAGGGCGCGGGCTCGGCCACGCGATGAACGCCGGCCGCCGAAGCCTCGGCCGGGGCTTGCGCCTCAGGCGAGCCGGCCTTGGCCAGCTTTCCCACGCGCACCCCCAGCAAACGCAGCCGCCGCTCCAGCGGTACGCGCTTCAGGCACTGGCCCGCGATCTGCCGTATGGTCTTCGCGTCGGCCGTGAACTGCTCGATCGTCTGGTCGCGCGTGGCGATCTTGAAATCGTCGTAGCGCAGCTTGATGCCGATGGTCTTGCCCACGTAGCCCTTGCGTTGCAGGTCGCCCGCCACCTGCTTGCACAGGTCGGTGAAGATCGTGCCGAGTTCCGCGCGGTCCCGCACCGCATGGAGATCGCGGTCGAAGGTGGTCTCCCGGCTCATCGAGACCGGCTCGCTTTCCGTGACGACCGGGCGGTCGTCGCGGCCCCAGGCGGCGTCGTGCATCCAGGCCCCGTACGACTTGCCGAAGTTGTCGATGAGCCACTCGCGCTCCTGCGCGGCGATATCGCCGATGGTGTGCAGGTGCAGCTTGTGCAGCTTCACTTCGGCCTTGGGGCCGATCCCGTTGATCTTGCGCACCGCAAGCGGCCAGATCTTCGCCTGCACGTCGGCTTCGTACAGCACGGAAATGCCGTTGGGCTTGTTGAATTCGCTCGCCATCTTGGCGATGAGTTTGTTCGGCGCGACGCCGATGGAGCAGGTCAGGCCCGTTTTCTCGACGATCGCACGCTGGATCAGACGCGCCAGGACGCGCCCGCCTTCACGCTGCCCGCCTGGCACGTCGGTGAAGTCCACGTAGACCTCGTCGACACCACGGTCCTCGATGACCGGCGCGATCTCGGCGATGGTGCTCTTGAAGAGGCGCGAGTACTTTCGCACCTCCTCGAAATCCACTGGCAGCACGATCGCTTGCGGGCACAGCTTGGCCGCCTTCATCATCCCCATGGCGGAACCGACGCCGAACTGGCGCGCAGGATACGTCGCGGTGGTAATGACGCCGCGGCCCACGTAGTCCTTTAGTAGCGGGAAGGCCGAGGCCGGAATTTCGCGCAATGGCAGGTCCGCGAAGCGTTGACGCACCATCTCGTCCACCGTGCGCCGGCCGCCGCCGATGATCACCGGCAGCCCCTTGAGCTGCGGATAGCGCAGCAGCTCCACCGACGCGAAGAAGGCGTCCATGTCGAGGTGGGCGATGCGGCGCAGTGTCATGCGGCGATTTTGCCGCCACCGCCGGCCTTGTCCGATCCCCGTGATTTTGTTTACTGACGGAATGGCGTGCAGTTCCTAGAATCGCCGGCTGGGCAGGGGAGTACGACGAGGATGGAGACCAACTGATGAAAACATGGATCAAGTGGACGGCAGGCCTGGTGGGCGCCGTCGTTGTGGTGGTGGCGGGCGCGGGCGCGGTGGGCTACAAGCTCGCCGAAAGCAAGATGGCGCGCAAGGTGGAGGTCACGGTGAAGCCGGTGGCCTACGTGACGGACGCGCAATCGCTGGAGCGGGGCAAGTACCTGTTCGAGTCGCGCGGCTGCGTGGACTGCCACGGCGCGAACGGCGGCGGCCGGACTTTCGTGGAAAACGACAAGGGCCTCAAGCTCGCCGGCCCCAACATCACGCCCGGCGGCGCGACGGCGGGCTACAAGCCGGACGACTGGGTGCGCATCATTCGCCACGGCGTAAAGAGCAATGGCCAGGCCGCCATGATCATGCCGAGCGAAGACTACAACCGCTTCACCGACCAGGACTTGGCGTCTCTCGTCGCCTACGTGCGGGGGCTGCCGCCGGTGACTGGCGGTGCCGCCGTGGTGCAACTGCCGGTGCCGGTGCGCGTGCTCTACGGTTTCGGCGCGATCAAGGATGCGGCCGCCAAGATCGACCATTCCTTGCCGCCTGCGCAGCCTGTGGCTGCCGGCGTGACCGTCCAGCACGGTGCTTACGTGGCCAACATGTGCATCGGCTGCCACGGCGAAAAACTTTCCGGCGGCAAGATCCCCGGCGGCCCGCCCGATTGGCCGGCGGCAGCCAACATCACGCCAGGCGAGGGCTCGGCCATGACCCGCTACAAGGACTCGGCGGCGTTCGTCACCATGCTGCGCAGCGGGAAGCGCCCGGACGGCACGCCGATCAAGGTCATGCCGTTCGAATCTCTCGCCAAGCTCAACGACGTTGACGCGCAGGCCATTTACGAATTTCTCAAGACGGTGCCGCCACGGCCCGCGGGCGGCCGTTAGACCACCGTCGCGCCAGCAACCAGGAGGCATCCATGTTCAAGGCGCTCGTTTCGTTGGCAATGGCACTGTCGTTGTGGGGCTGCGCCGCATCGATGCCGCGCGTCGCGCCTGAAGAGGCCCGGCAGCAGGTGATGGCCACGGAGCGCGCGTTCGCCAAGACCATGGCCGATCGGGACCTCAAGGCGTTCGCGAGCTTCATCTCGGACGACACGGTGTTTTTCTCGGGGCCCAAGCCCTTGCACGGCAAGCAGGCCGTGGTCGACTTCTGGTCGCGGCTCTACCAGAAGCCGCAGGCCCCGTTCTCGTGGGAGCCGGATGAAGTCGAGGTGCTCGATTCCGGCACGCTCGCCATCAGCTCTGGCCCGGTGCGTGACCCGAACGGCAAGCTGTTCGCGCGGTTCACCTCGGTCTGGCGGCTGGAAGCGCCCGGCCAATGGCGCATCATCTTCGACAAGGGCAACGAGGTCTGCGACTGCGCCAAGCCCTAGACCCTAGACCTTTGACCCGGTCTGCGCCGCCAGAGCGTCGAACAGCACGTCGAGGCCGAACTCGAAAACCGAATCCAGGTTCTTCACGCTCAGGTGCGGCGCCACCGCGCGTACGCGCGGAAAGGCGATGAGCTCGGGCGCGCGCTCCAGCCGCAGCGGCGTCGCGTCCGCTATCCGTTCGCGGCTGGCGACATCGGCCATGCCCGCGCCGCTGGCAAAACCGCCAATCAATCGGAACCAGCGGGCGGACTGCTGCGCCGTGAGACCCAATTCGCCGAAGACGCCCAGCAGCGCTTCGTAGAACGCAAAGGCCCGCTCGGTGTTAAAGCGCCGAGCCGCCAGCAGCACGAAGGCTGGCGGATGGCGGATCGCGCAGGCGCGGTAGCTGCGGATGCAGGCGCGCAGGCGCTGCCGCGGCGTGCCTGAGGCCGGCAGCTCGACCTCTTCCAGCAGGCAGTCCACCACACCGTCCAGCAGGTCGCCCTTGCTCGGAAAGTGGTGGTAGAGCGCCATGGCTTCCACGCCGAGGCGCGCTCCGAGACGCCGCATTGAACAGCTCTCCAGTCCTTCGTCATCGATGAGTTCCAGGGCCGAGCGCGCGATCCGCTCGCGCGACAACGGGGTGCGGCGGGTCGGGGTGGGCGGCTTGGTTCCGGCTTTGGCCATGGCTGGACTTTACACCGTATGGTTCCTTGTCTACAATGACTTTACGCTGTAAGGTGCAGCGCAGGAGCCCATCATGTACCTGAGTGTCTATCGCTTCGAGGGCGACACCGCCGTGCTCGCCGCCGCATACGGCCGGCTGCTGGCATCCATGCCCACCGACAAGTTCGATTTCCACGCCTGCATCGAGAGGCCCGGCGGCATCGAGATTTATGACGCCTGCCCCACGCGCGAAGTGCACGAGGCGTTCGTGGCCAGTCCCGAGTTCCGCGGCGCCCTGGCGCAGGCCGGCTTGCCGTCGCCGGAAATCGTGCCGCTGGGTGAAACCCGCGCCGCATTCGCGCAAGGCAGGCGGCTGGCATGAGCGGGGTGCTTTCGGCTCACGGGGCCGCCACGGTGGCCGACGACGCGGAAGCAGCCGCGTTCGCCGAGCTCTATGCCTGCGCGCCGCCCGCTCTGCAGTCGCGGCTGGGGCTGCGGGTGGAGCGGATCGCGGACGCCACCTTGCTTCTCGCGCCGGGCCTGCCGGAGTCGATGTTCAATCGCGCCATCGGCCTGGGGCTCCGGCAGGAGGCGGGCGCGGCGCAAGTCGATGCGATCGTCCAGGCCTATCGCGCGGCCGGGTGCCCCACCTGGTGGCTGCACTGGAATCCGCATTCGACGCCAGAGAGCCTGCCCGCGATGCTGCCCTCGATGGGTTTTACCCAGCCCGCGCGCCGCAGCTGGGCCAAGGTGCTGCACGGCCCCGAGCCGGCGCCGAAGATCCCGACGGATCTGCACATAGCGCCCGCCACGGCATCGCAGCTCGGCGAAGTGATACGCGCCATCGTGACCGCATTCGAGATGCCGCCCTTCATGGCGGATTGGCTCGCGGCGCTGCACGGCCAGCCGCACTGGCGCGTCTATGCCGTCACCGACGGGGCGCTGGTGGTGGGCGGTGGCTGTCTCTACGTGTCGGGCGAGCTGGCGTGGCTGGGCATGGGCGCGGTGCTGCCTTCGCACCGCCGGCGCGGCGGGCAGGGGGCCTTGATGGCGCGGCGCATCGCCGATGCCATCGAAGCCGGGGCGCTCCACGTCGTCACGGAAACCGGCGAGCCCATCGCTGACGAGCCCAACCCCTCGCTGGCCAACATGAAGCGCTGCGGCTTCGTCACCGTGGCCTCGCGCCTGAACTTCGCCGGGCCGGCTCAGTAGGTTCCGGGCAGCAGGATGCTCTGGTCGACCTGGGTGACGTCGGTGCGGCCGCAGAAGGCCATGGACAGGTCCAGCTCCTTGTGGATGATCCGCAGGACGTAGTCCACGCCTTCCTCGCCCATCGCGCCCAGGCCGTACAGCATGGCGCGGCCGATGTAGGTGCCCTTGGCGCCGAGCGCCAGTGCCTTCAGCACGTGCTGGCCGGAGCGTATGCCGCCGTCCATGTGCACTTCGATCTTGTTGCCCACGGCTTCGACGATGCCGGGCAGCGCGGAGATGGAGGAGGGCGCGCCGTCGAGCTGGCGCCCGCCGTGGTTCGAGACGATCACGGCGTCGGCGCCGCTGTCCACTGCCAGCTGCGCATCCTCGGCGTCCTGGATGCCCTTCAGGATCAGCTTGCCGCCCCAGCGCTTCTTGATCCACTCGACGTCGTTCCACGACAGGGCCGGGTCGAACTGCTTGGCAGTCCATTCCGACAGCGAGCCCATGTTGTCGACACCCTGCACGTGCCCCACGATGTTGCCGAACTCGCGGCGCTTCGTGCCCAGCATGCCCAGGCACCAGCGCGGCTTGGTCATCATGTTGACGATGTTGGCAATGGTGAGCTTGGGCGGCGCCGACAATCCGTTCTTCAGGTCCTTGTGGCGCTGGCCGAGAATCTGCAGGTCCAGCGTCAGCACCAGTGCCGAGCAGTTGGCGGCCTTGGCGCGGTCGATCAGCCGCTCGATGAAGCCGCGGTCGCGCATCACGTACAGCTGGAACCAGAAGGGGTGGCGGCCCGTCGCTTCGGCGATGTCCTCGATCGAGCAGATGCTCATGGTCGACAGCGTGAAGGGAATGCCGAATTTCTTCGCTGCCTTGGCGGCGAGGATTTCACCATCGGCGTGCTGCATGCCGGTGAGCCCCGTCGGGGCGATCGCCACCGGCATGGCGACGTCCTGGCCGACCATCTTCGTGCGGGTGCTGCGGTTCTCGATATTCACCGCCACCCGCTGGCGCAAGAGGATGCGGTTGAAGTCGGCCTCGTTGGCGCGGTAAGTGCTTTCCGTCCACGAGCCCGAATCGGCATAGTCGTAGAACATGCGCGGCACGCGCTTTTGCGCGAGCACGCGCAGGTCTTCGATGTTGGTGATCACGGGCACGGGGCAGGTCTCCTCAGGCAGTCGCTCATCGTAGCGGCAGCGGCGAAGCGCCGGGTTGAGAAAATTTGCGACGCCGCCGAAATTTGCTCACGGATGCCGCACGCCGGCCTTGGCCCCGACTTTCACACCGGCGCCGCGCACTTCGATGCGGATTTCATCAAGGACTGCGCCGCGCGCGTCGACCAGCTGGACGCGATGGCGGCCGGGCCAGGGGAGCCACTGGGCGGCCTGGCCGCGCCCGATCTCCTTGCCGTCGATCAGCCAACGGCCGCCGCCCTGCGCACTGAACGCGAGGCGCTGGCGTAGGGGCGGGATGTCGGGATCGAGCGCGACGATCGTGCCCTCGGCCGGCGCGGTGATGCGTGCCGTGCCGCCGGCCGCCGGCGCACCGCTACGGCCCTTGGCCTTTCCGTCCTGCGGCGAGTCGATCGCGAACAACGGCTGTTCGGTGCCTTGCAGGAACCATTCGGAGCGCTGCGCTTCCAGGGAATCGCCGAAGCGAGCCGGGCCCATGACCAGACCCGGCGGCGGCGCAGGCGCTCTGCTTCGTTCCCGCGCATGCAGATGGTTCATGACGCTTGCCCAGACCGGCGCGGCGCCGCTGGTGCCGCTCACGTCGTGCATGGCCGCGCCGCTGGCGTTGCCGACCCACACGCCCACGGTGTAGCGCTGTGACCAGCCGACGGCCCAGTTGTCGCGCATGTCTTTGCTGGTGCCGGTCTTCACCGCGCTCCAGAAGCGTGTGGCGAGCACGCTGTCGGTCCCGAACGTGCGTGCGCGGGCGTTGCCGTCGGCAAGAACGTCCCCGACGATGAAGGCGGCGCGCGGGTCGATGGCCTGGCGCCGGGGCGCCGACGGCGTGCGGCGCGCCGTGGTGGTCTCGCTGTAGGCCCCTCCGTTGGCCAGCGAGCGATACGCATTGGCGAGGGACAGCAGCGACACTTCGGCGCTGCCCAGGGCCAGGCTGTAGCCGTAGAAGTCTCCCGTCTCCTTCAGCGGCAATCCGAGGGCGCGCAATTGGCGCCCGAAGGCGTCGGGCGTCACCATGACAAGGGTGCGGACCGCCGGGACGTTGAGCGAGCCGCCAAGGGCCGTCCGCACCGAGATCCAGCCCTTGAACTGGCGGTCATAGTTCTGCGGGATGTAGAGGCCGCCCGCGGTGGGGATATGGGCAGGGGAGTCCTCAAGCAACGACGCCGGCGTGATGCGGCGCTCGGCTATGGCCTGCGCGTACAGGAAGGGTTTGAGCGTCGAGCCGGGTTGCCGCATCGCGGTGACGCCGTCCACTTCGGCGGCGTCGCTCAGCACGCCCGATGAGCCGACCCAGGCGAGCACTTCCCCGCTCGCGTTGTCCAGCACCACGATGGCGCCGTCTTCGACATTACGGCCACGCAGTTCGCGCAGGTGGCGCTGCAAGGTGTCCAAAGCAAAGCGCTGCAGCGGTGCGCGCAGCGTCGAAACGACGCGCTCCTGGCCGGGCGACTGCTTGACCAGGGCGCGGGCGACGTGCGGGGCGATGCCGTCGGATGCAGCCAGCGCCTTGCGCTGGAGGGCGCCTGTTGTGTACACGTCCAGGGCATCGCAGTCCGACCGGCCGGCCGCGCGCTGCATCGCCTGGAGCACCTGGCACGCCCTGCGCGCAACCTGCGCCGGGCGCGCATTGGGCGCCCGCACCAGCGCGGCCGCTACGGCGGCCTCCCGCTCGTCGAGGCCGTGCGGTGCCTTGCCGAAAAGCGTGCGCGACACCGCGTCGATGCCCACCAGTTCGCCGCGGAAAGGCACGAGATTGAGGTACGCCTCCAGGATCTGGTCTTTGCGCCAGCGGCGGTCGAGCACACGGGCGGCGACGGTCTGGCCGAGCTTCTGCGCGACGCTGCGGCCGCCTGCGCCGCGCTTCCAGTCCTCGTCCAGCAGCCCGGCCAGCTGCATCGTGATCGTCGAGGCGCCGCGCGTGCGGGTGTTCCACAGGTTGCCCCATGCCGACGCCGACACCGCGCTCCAGTCGACGCCGCTGTGCTCGTAGAAATTCCTGTCCTCGGACAGCACCATGGCCGTGCGCAGCGCCGGCGAAACATCCCCCAGTACTGTCCAGGCGCCGCGGCGAACCGTGAGATCGGTGCGCACGCGCTGGAGCACTTCGCCGTCACGGTCGAGCACCAGCGTTTCCGACGACTTGAAATCTGCCTTGACCTCGTCGTACGACGGCAGCGCGCGGGCCGCCGTCGGCAGCCCGCACAGCAGCGCCAGGACGGCCGCGGCGGTACGCAACATCAGCGTGCCTCCACCTTCACCTTGGCGTTCGGCGTTTCGCCGAACATCTCGGGTGCGTACATTGCCTCGACCCGGGTCGGCGGCAGCGCGAACTCGCCGACGTTGTTCAGGCGCAGCGTGTATTCCATTTTCACGACGCCCTTGGGCAGGTACTCGTAGTAGCTGCGGAAGGATTCGAAGCTGCGCTCTTCGAATGCCGGCCACGACCAGCCCGCGCGCTTCTCGCCCTGCGTGGCGATCTGCGAATCGCGGCCCAGGCCGCCGCCCAGGATCGTCGCGCCTCCGGGCACCGGGTCGGTGATGACGACCCAGGTCATGTCCGCCGACGCGTTGACCTCCAGGCTCACCCGCAGCACGTCACCGCGCGAGTATTTGCCTGGCACGGCTTGTTCCACCGCCGTGACCGTGCGTGTGATCTGGTAGCCCGCGCTGAAAGGCGCTTTGAGCGCGACGGCCGCCACCGACTGCAACGTGAGCCACGGTTTTCCCGCGCCCTGGTGGGTGGCGCTCAGGGTGTCCTTCGCGGCATCCTGCGCCCACGGCAGGAACATCGTGTTGTTGCGAAGGTTCCCAGCAGACGCGGGCGCGCCGAACGTACTGGTCTGGTGCGCGGCGCCGGCTGCGTCGGACGCCTTGACGCGATCGACCTTGCTCCAGTCGACCGCAGCCGTGCCCGCGCCCATCACTGCGCGCGTCACACCGGCGACGGGCACGCTCTCGAACTTCGCCGAGAACTTTTCCAGCGCCAGCCCGCCCCACAAGTTGGCCGTGGTGGTGTGCCAGGCGCCGCGCTGCTGGCGCGCGATGAAGCCATTGGCCAGGCGTCCCATGTCGTCTTTCCACGCCGGGTCGTCCATCACCGCCAGCAGCAGGCGCGCCGTGTTGACGTCGCCATTGGTCATCAGCCACCACCAGTAGTCGTCGCGCTCGGTGCTGAAGATCAGCTTCGTTCCCTGGTAGGACAGCCGCGAACGCAGCACCTGCGTGGCCTCGGCAATGCGCTGCTCGCGTTGAGGCACATCGGCCACGCGCTTGAGCACCAGCAGCCAGTCGATCACCGTATGGGTTGGCCACTGGTTCGGCGCGATCGTGATGCTGCCCGCCATGCGGCCCTGCGCCTTGCCGTAACGCGACAGTGCTTCCAGCGCAGCCAGCTTTCGCATGTCCAGGTCCTTGCGTGGACTCCAGAACTCGCGCTGGATGCGGCCTTCCACGAAAGCGATCAGGCCGCGCTCCATCGGCGCGCGCACGTCGTCCGGAATGGCGAAGGCGGGATCGAGCGCTGAAGCTTCGTGCGTCGCCGCCAGCAGGTAGGCCGTCAGCGCGTCGCTGCCGCGGTTGCCCTCACCATCGCGCGGCGGGAAGTAATTGGCGAGACCGTCGCCGTCCAGGTAGGTCGGTATCTGAGCGACGACCGTCTGCCACAGCTTGCCATCCCGCAGGCCCACCGACTTGCTGGTCTTCTGCTCGAGGCAGATGA
This sequence comes from Ramlibacter sp. WS9, assembly GCF_003797765.1. Lineage (GTDB taxonomy): Bacteria > Pseudomonadota > Gammaproteobacteria > Burkholderiales > Burkholderiaceae_C > Ramlibacter. The sequence continues at coordinate 142,897 of NZ_RKMB01000012.1, forward strand.
ACGGGTAGGCCGCGAACCAATCGCGCACGCCGGGAAGACCTTCCGCCAGCTTCGGCTGCAGCGCGAGCCGCAAGCCGCCGCGACCGGGCAGGGCGTCCGCCGGAGCCGCCACCGGCAGCGAGAGGGACCCGTCGATCTGCACCAGTGTGGCCTGCTGCACCGTCAGCGGAACCGCGGGCACGATGCGCTGCCGGGCCTTGAGCGCATCGCGGGCGCCGCCGAGCGTGTCCTTGGCTTCAATTTCCCACAGGATGGCCTCGGCGCGCGTTTGCGCGAGCTGCGCCGGCGCGGTGACGGTCCAGGCCACCTCGCGCGCTTCTCCTGCAGGGATGTCGACAGTCTGTGGCTGAAGTGTCAACAGCGTTGCGCGCGGCGCGACTTCGACCTTCATCGGCTTGGCGGTCGTGTTGCGCAGGGTGATCTGAGCGCGGTATTGGTCGTCCTCGCGCACCAGCGGCGGCAGGCCGCTGATGATCTGCAGATCCTGCGTCGTGCGGATGTCGGTCTGCCCCGTGCCGAACAGGCCGGTGCCCGCGTCGGCGATGGCAACGATACGGAACGTCGTCAGCGCGTCGTTCAGCGGCACGTCGACCGTCGCCTGGCCATTCGCGTCGAGCGCGACCCGCGGATTCCACAGCAGCAGCGTCTCGAACAGCTCGCGCGTCTGGCCCTTGCCGCCACCGCCGCCGGCCGGCACCGCCTTGCGGCCGTAGTGGCGCCTGCCGATGATTTCCATCTGCGCGGTCGAAGTCTCCACGCCCCACGCACGCCGCTGCAGCATCGCCTCCAGCAGGTTCCAGCTGGTGTTGGGCATGAGCTCCAACAGCGCCTGGTCGACAGCGGCCAGCGCAATTTCGGCGTTGGCTGCCGGCTGTCCATTGGGTAGCTTCGCCGTGACGACGACCCGCGCCTTGCCGCGCACCGGGTAGCTCGGCTTGTCGGCTTTCACCGCCACGTCGATCTGGTGGCCCTTGGTGCCCACGCGTATTTCGGCCAGGCCCATGCGAAAGGCCGGCTTGCTGAGGTCCACCATCGCGGTGGGTGCGACGTACTCGCGGCCCTCGTACCAATACGCCGTCCACCATTCGCGCGGCGCCTTGAAGCCCCAGCTGAAGAAGCTGTACCAGGGAACCTCGCGCAGCCGCCCGCGCAACGCCAGCACGCCGACGTAGACGTTCGGCCCCCAGCCTTCCTTGATCTGCAGGTTGATCGTTGGATCTTCGCCATTCAGCTGGACGACCTGTGTCTCGACGATGCCTTCGCGCTCCACGGTCACGAGCGCCGTGGCAAAACGGAACGGCATGCGCACCTGCAGACGAGCCGTCTCGCCAGGCTGGTAGGCCTTCTTCTCCGGCAGGACATCGATGCGGTCGTGGTTCTCGCCGCCGAACCACAGTTCGCCTTGGCGCGTCACCCATACGGAGCTCGCTGCCTGGATGGTGTTGGCCTGCGCATCTTTGGCGGAGACGATGAGCTCCACCTCGCCGGGCTCGCCGATCTTCGTTTCGCACAGGAGCAGGCCGCGTGAGTCACTCGTGCCGCTGCAGACCTGGCCCAGGTCCTTGACCTCGGTCTTGTTGTCGTAGGTGTAGAAGCCGCCGACCATGCGCTTGCGGCTGGTGGTGACGACGCGCGCAGCGGCTTTCACTTCAAGCGGCACGCCCGCCGCCGGCTTGCCGGTGAGGTCGAGCGCGAGCGCCTGGAAGCGGATTTTCTGGCTGGCCGAAACCCAGCCTTCGGTCTTGATGCCGGCCACCACGCCGGCCGGCCAGAGCGTCGCCACGTTGCGGATGGTCTGCACCTCGCCGTTCGGGTCGGCATAGGTCGCCTCCATCAGCAGCTCGCGCGGCTGGCGTGCCGCGGGAATCTCGGGAATGGTGAGCTTGCCCGCGCCGCTGCGATCAAGCGTGAGCGGAAGCTTGTCGGCGATCACGCGCTGGTCCTGCGACGCGGCGGCTTCCTCCTCGCCCTCGGTGCCGCCTTCGCGCTTGCCACGTGGTGGCGAGAAGCTGAACTCGTCGTAGTCGCGGAACGAAAGCGGCTTCGCGCGCAGGAGGGCCGAGACGCGTACGGGCAGGCCCACCGCGGGCCCACCCGAGACGTAGTTGATTTGCACGTCGGTGGGCACGGCCTTGACGTTGACCAGGGCTTCCTTCTGGGCCGGGCCGATGCGGCCTTCCAGGACGGGCAGCCTGAATTCCTCAACGCGGAATTCGCCTGACGCCTGGCCGCCTCGCGTGCCACCCTTGAGCTCCACCTGGTACTGGCCGAGCTTGGCGCCGGGCGGAATCTGAAAGGTGCTCTCAGCGCTCTGCCCGCCGGTAGCGGTCTTGCGCCAGGCCAGCGGCTGCGTGAATTGCTGGCCGCTGCCGGTATGCGTGACGACCATCGTGTCGGGCACCGACGCAGGGAGGCCGAAACCACTGCGCGTTTCCGTGCGCACCAGGTGCTTCATCGACACCGTCTCGCCCGCGCGCAGCAGCGTGCGGTCGAAGATTGTGTGCAGGCGCTCGTCGGGCAGCGCTTCGCGGCTGGTGGGGACGTTGAATCGCCAGGGTTCGATGCCGCGGTACCAGTCGCTCCAGGTGAAGGCGATGTCCTGCACGCCCTGTGCATCTTTTGCGCGAGCGCTGATGAAATAGGCAGCGCGGCCCTCCTCCTCGTCGGCACTGCCGATGCAATTCGGCGCTTGGGGGTTGAGGCCCTTGAGGTTCGCAATGCCGCGGGCGTCGGTCTGCGCCGTGGCCAGTTCCTTGCCGCGGCAGTCCGACACACGCACCGTGGCGTTGGCGACGGCCTGGCCCTTGTCCAGCGTTGTCACCCAGGCCAGCGCGTTTTCGCGGCCGAGCTTGAAGTGCACGCCCAGGTTGGTCACCAGCGCCGACGTGCGGACGTACATGGTGCGAGGCTGGCCGTGCCGCTCGTCCAGCAGCGACTGGCCCAGCATCGGCGATGCGATCTCGACCACATGGAAGCCCGGAGTGAGCGGGATGCCCACTACCTCGAATGGCCGCGGGGCGCCCCCGACGGGCTTGGGCAGGTCGAGTGTCTTCAGGCGCGGCTGCCCGGACAGCAGCGAGACCATGCGCGACTGGACCCACTCCTTCTCGTCGGGCTCCACGGCCTTCGGGAGCTTGTCCTTCACGTCCACCGCAGCTTGTTTGCGCAAAACCTTGAACGCGTCATAGCGCTGGACCTTGAGGAACCACGCGATGATCTCCGCGTCCGTTTGCGGCTGTATGTCGCTCACCTGGCCCGGGGCGTACGCCTTGGCCTGCAGTCCCGGTTCGACATTGCGCAGGGTGACAGGCAGCATCGGGCCGCCCTCAGGTTCGGCGAAGCGCTCGAGGATGCCGAAGGGCGCCGCCGCGAACTTGGCCAGGGGCGGCATCGCCCCTGTGGCGACCTTGAGCGGGAAGCTGTCCGCGTTGCGCAGGGGGCGAGCCGACGCGTCCTTGAAGTCCTTGGGCAATTCCAGCGTGAACTGCGCCTGCTCCGGCAATGGCGCCTTGAAGGTGACAGATGTCACGACGGTCTCGCCGTCTCCGTCGGACTTGTCCAGCACCGGCTTGAGGCTCTCCTTGGCAGACTTCAGGCGAATCTGTTCGGCATGGGCGCGCGCGACGGGCGCATTGAACGAAAGCGTCAGCGGACGGATCGGCAGGCATGCGGCCTGCGCGTTTTCCCGCTCACAACTGAAGGTCGCGGCGAACGGCTCGCGCACCTGGAAGTCGAAGCGGCGCTCCACGGAGTTCGCGATGCCGCTCGGGGTGGCGACGCCCTTGCCGTAGACCAGCTGCACCTTCGCATTGGGTGCGAGGCGCCGGTTGCAGGAGAACGTCAGGTAACGCAGCGGGTCCTTCGCGGCGGCTTTTTCCATACCGAGCGACTTGAGGTAGTCCGCGCGCTCCTTGCCCTCCAGCATCTTGAGCGGCACGCGCTCGCCCAGGCCTTCGACCGAACACCAGACGTTGTCCTTGAAGCTGGCCGGTGTGGCAGCGCCATTGAGTTGCATCAGGAAGAATTGCTCCTCGTCGATGCGCTGGTAGGTGCCGGGCCGCACCTGCTGCACGAACGGCCCGCCGGTGTTGAATTTCCAGCCACTGCCCGTCGGCAGCTCCGCACCCTTGGGGTTCTTGAAGCCCGCGCGAACCTGCAGCGTGCAGCTCACGCCCGGCGGCAGGTCGTTCTCGAAGTCGAAGACCCATTCCTTGTCGCTGGTCCAACGGCCCGTGCCCTTGGTGGCCTGCGCGTCGCTGCAGGCCAGCACCAACGGGGCGGGCGCCTTGGGGTCGCCGAAATTCACGGCGCTTTCGTCGAACTTGGCGACGACCTGCCGTACCCGGGCAACTTCGCCTTGCGGCGAGACGCTGGTGACCTGGACGGCCCCGGCCGAGAGCGCGGCTGCGCACAGCGCCGCCGCGACGATGGTTTTTTGGATTTTGCCCACTCTTCCCTCCTGATGCGAGCTGGAGGGTAGCGCAGATTCCCCTGTAAACGCTAGCCGAGACGCGCGCGGTGCAGCGCAATTTGCGCGCGCACCTGCTGCGGCGCCGTTCCGCCCAGGACGTTGCGGGCGTTGAGCGATCCGCGCAGCGACAGCACGTCGTACACGTCCTTCTCGATCGCGGGGTTGAACTGCTGGAGCACCGCCAGGGGCAGTTCCGACAGATCGACCCGGTGCGACACGGCCGCCTTGACGGCGTGAGCCACCGTTTCATGCGCGTCCCGGAAAGGCAGGCCCTTCTTCACCAGGTAGTCGGCGAGGTCCGTCGCCGTGGCGTAGCCCTTCAGAGCCGCCTTTTCCATCGCTTCGGGATTGGCGGTGATGCCCCCCACCATCTCGGCGAAGATGCGCAGCGTGTCCTTCAACGTGTCCACGGTGTCGAACAGCGGCTCCTTGTCTTCCTGATTGTCCTTGTTGTAGGCCAGGGGCTGCCCCTTCATCAAGGTGATGAGCCCCATCAGGTGGCCGACCACGCGGCCCGCCTTGCCGCGCGCCAGTTCAGGCACATCCGGATTTTTCTTCTGCGGCATGATCGACGAGCCGGTGGTGAAGCGGTCCGCGATCTGGATGAAGCTGAAGTTCTGGCTCATCCACAACACCAGTTCTTCCGAGAAACGGCTGATGTGCACCATGGCGATGGAAGCCGCCGCGGTGAATTCGATCGCGAAGTCGCGGTCGCTCACCGCATCCAGGGAGTTCTGGCAGACGCCATCCATGCCCAGCGTGCGGGCGACCGCTTCGCGGTCCAGTGGATAGCTGGTGCCGGCGAGCGCGGCCGCGCCCAAGGGCAGCCAATTGACGCGCTTGCGCACATCGCCCATGCGCTGGGCATCGCGGCTGAACATCTCCACATAAGCCAGCATGTGGTGCGCGAAGCTCACGGGCTGCGCCACCTGAAGGTGGGTGAAGCCCGGCATGATGGTTTCGACGTTCTTGTCGGCGAGATCCAGCAATGCCGTCTGAAGTTCGGCCAGCAACGCCGAGATGAGGTCGATTTCGCCGCGCAGCCACAGGCGCACATCGGTCGCGACCTGGTCGTTGCGGCTGCGGCCCGTGTGCAGGCGCTTGCCTGCATCGCCCGCCAGCTGGGTCAGCCGCGCCTCGATGTTCAGGTGGACGTCTTCCAGATCCAGCTTCCATTCGAACGCCCCGGCTTCGATCTCCAGCGCGATCTGTGCCATGCCCTTCTGGATCGCCGACAGGTCGCCTTGGGGGATGATCCCCTGGGCCGCCAGCATCCCCGCATGAGCCAGCGAGCCATCGATGTCGGCCTTCCAGAGGCGCTTGTCGAAGAACACGCTGGCGGTGTAGCGCTTGACCAGGTCGCTCATGGGTTCCGAGAACAGGGCCGACCAGGCCTGGGATTTCTTGTCGAATTGGTTCATAAGGAGGGCTGGAGGCGGCCGGGATGGGTTCGCCCCGGGGGTGGTTGCGGCAAGGATCACCAATAATCGGGCCGAAGGCAACCGCTGTTTGATGAAAGATTCCCAAATTTTATCGGCCTTCCAGGAGACGACCCTCCCGGTGGCCCCGGCGCGCCCCGCGCGGGCGCTGGTTTTCGACGCCTGCCATATCGGCGTGGTGCTGCGGGCCGTGCTGTTCGTCGAGGTCGTGATGTCCATAGGCGCCATGTTCGGCGCCGCCGGCCCCGCTGAGTGGCTGCTGCGAGTTGCTCTGCTCAGTGGCGCGGCCCTGCCCGCGACGCTGGCGTGGCTGATCGTGGCCTGCAGCCTGAAACGGGTGCTGGCACGGCTGGCGCCAGCGGGGCAGCAGGCCTGCGGAGTGGCGCTGGGTGGGCTGGCGGGCCTGTATGGCTGCGCGATGATGGCGTTGGTGGCCACCGACAATAGCGCCCCCTGGATGGCATCCGCTTTTGCCGGCGCACTGCTCGCGGCAGCGTTGGTTGCCGCGCTGGTGCTGCGCGCCAAAGGCCGCGCGCCGGCAGACACTGCGGCCCGCCTGGCCGAGCTGCAGGCGCGCATCCGACCGCACTTCCTCTTCAACACGCTCAATAGCGCGATTGCGCTGGTGCGGGAAGACCCGGCGCGGGCCGAAGCCATCCTGGAAGACCTGAGCGAGCTGTTTCGCCATGCCCTCATGGAGCAGGACGAATCGGTGACACTGGCCGACGAAGTGACGCTGGCGCGGCGGTACCTCGAGATCGAGCAGGTGCGGTTCGGCGAAAGGCTGCAGGTCGAATGGGCACTGGACCCGGCCGCGGGCGCCGCGCGCGTGCCGCCGCTCATGCTGCAACCGCTGGTGGAAAATGCGGTGAAGCATGGCGTCGAGCCCAGCGCGGCCGGTGCCAAGGTCAAGGTGAGCACCCAGCGCAGGGGCAGCTCAGTTGTGATCAAGGTCACCAACACTGTGCCGGCAGGCCAGGGCCAGCGCGGCCACGGCGTGGCGCAGAACAACGTGCGTGACCGGCTGCGCCTGCTGCACGATGTGCAGGGCCAGTTCCAGGCGGCGCTGAAGGACGGGATTTACCAGGTGAGGTTGGAGGTGCCAGTATGAGCTTGCAGGTGCTGGTGGTCGACGACGAGCCGCTTGCGCGGTCGCGGCTGCGGACGCTGCTGGGCGATTGCGGCGAGCCCGCGGCCATTGTGGCGGGCGAAGCGGGCAACGCCGCCGCGGCGATGGAGCAGTTGCAGCGCCTGCGTTTCGACGCGGTGCTGCTCGACATCCACATGCCGGGTGCCGATGGCCTGGTGCTGGCGCAGGCCCTGCGCACGCTCCCCCAGCCGCCTGCGGTGGTGTTCGTCACCGCCCATACCGAACACGCCGTGGCAGCGTTCGAGCTGGACGCGGTGGACTACCTCACCAAGCCGGTACGGCTCGAGCGGCTGCAGGTGGCGCTGCAGAAAGTCGAACGCGTGATGCAAGCGCGGACCGGCGCGGCAAGCGCGGCGGCGCCCGAGGTGCTGCTGATCCAGGATCGCGGGCGCACCGAGCGGGTCCCTCTGGCCGAAGTGCTGTACTTCAAGGCTGAGCTGAAGTACGTGACCGTGCGCACGGCCAGCCGGAGCTACATCCTGGACGCGTCGCTGAGCGAACTGGAAGAGCGCCACGCGGCGCACTTCCTGCGTGTGCACCGCAATGCGCTGGTGTCGCGCCGTGCGGTGCGTGCGCTCGAAAAGCATTACGACCCCGAAGAAGGTGAAGGCTGGGCCGTAAGGCTCACCGGCATCGACGAAGTCCTGGCGGTCTCCCGCCGGCAGTTGAGCGCGGTGCGCGAAGCGCTGTCCGGCTGACCCGAACGCAAAAGTGGATCACCCCGATTACCACGAGTCGCAGCCGCCGAAGGCGGCCCCGGTATCCCCGTTGCCGGACTCGGAGCCCAAGGAGGCGCCGGCGCCTCTCGCCGCCGATCCGGAAGATCCTTCGCACGTGCTGCTGCACGTTCCCATGCACGTGCGCAGCGTGACGCTGGTCGTGCTCACGGTGCTGGCGGTTCTGGCCACGCTCAAGTGGGCGGCCGCATTCTTCATCCCCGTGATGATCGGCTTCATGTTCAGCTATGCGCTCTCGCCGATCGTCGATGCGATGGGGCGGCTGCGCATCCCGCGCGCCATCAGCGCGGCGGTGCTGATCCTGGGCATTCTCGGCGGGGCCGGCGCCTCGATCTATGCGTTCAGCGCCGATGCCAACCAGCTGGTCGAATCGCTGCCGGAGGCCGCCAAGAAACTGCGCGACAAGATGCGGCGCACCAGCAGCACCGAGACGCCGCTGGTGACGGTGCAAAAAGCGGCCGTCCACCTGGAGCAGGCGGCGCAGGATGCGAGCGCCGCCACGCCCACGGCGCGCGGCGTGCAGCGCGTGGTGATCGAGAAGCCCGCGTTCAACATCCGCGACCACCTGTGGACCGGCACCGTCGGCCTGGCCAGCCTGATAGGCCAGGTGGTGGTGGTGACGTTCCTGACGTACTTCATGCTGATCTCGGGCGACACGTTTCGCCGCAAGCTGGTGAAGATCACCGGGCCCACGCTCGCCAACAAGAAGATCACGGTGCAGGCGCTGGACGAGATCACCTCGCAGATCCAGCGCTACCTGCTGGTGCAACTGGTGGCCAGCATCGCCGTGGGCGTGACCACCGGCCTTGTCTTCTGGGCGCTCGGTCTGAAGCACGCCGCGGTGTGGGGCTTTGCGGCCGGCGTGCTAAACCTCATCCCCTACATCGGTTCCATCCTGGTCACCGGCGCGGCAGGGACGGTGGCGTTCCTGCAATTCGGCGAGGTCGACATGGCCCTGGCCGTGGCCGGCGCTTCCCTGTTCATCAACACCATCGAGGGCAACCTGATGGTGCCCTGGCTCACCAGCAAGGCCAGCCGCATGAACCCTGTGGCGGTGTTCATCGGCGTGCTGGGCTGGGGCTGGCTGTGGGGCGTGTGGGGGCTGCTGCTGGGCATCCCCATCATGATGGTGATCAAGGCGATCTGCGACCGCGTCGATCACCTGAAGCCGGTGGGGGAACTGCTAGGGACTTGAAGACGACTTTGAGAATTTGCGAGCCAACGGGATAATCGGGCCGATGGAACCCCGGATCGTCAGGCACTTGGCCCAGATTGCATTGCTCTGCGAGCGATTCGGCGTGAGCCATCTGGAGTTGTTCGGCTCTGCGTCCAACGGCGCGTTCGACGCGGCGCACAGCGACTATGACTTTCTGGTGGAGCTCGATCCGGCGGAAAAAGATTCGAAGGCGCGGCGTTGGATCGAATTCGCGGAAGCGCTTGAGCAACTCCTTGGCCGGCCCGTCGATCTGGTGAGCCCCCGATACATCCAGAACCCGTTCTTCCAGGAGGCGGTCAATAGCAGCCGCGTGGTGATCTATGACCGGCAAAGCGCCCAAGCTGCTGCTTGGTGCGGTCGAGGCGGCCAAGACCGCCCGCGAGTTTCTGGGGGATTTGTCGATCGAGCAGTACCTGCTGGATCACAAGACGCGGTCGGCTGTCGAGCGGCAACTGGAGATTTTGGGTGAAGCCTGCTCGCGGCTTGCCAAACTGGAGCCGGCGTTGACCGATCAATTGGCTGGTCTCAAGCTGGCGATTGGCCTGCGCAATCGCATCATCCATGGCTACGACGGCGTTGACCATGAGATCGTTCACCAGACGGTATCCGAGGATCTGATCCCGCTGGTCGACGAGCTGGGGCGCTTGCTCGACGAGCGCAGCGGCCCTTAGCCCGTATTCCGCAGCGCCGCCGCGATCCCGTTGATTGAGATGTGGATGCCGCGCCGCGCGCGGTCGTCCAGCGTGCCCGCGCGGTGCCGGCGCACCAGTTCCACCTGCAGGTGGTGCAGCGGATCGATGTACGGGAAGCGGTGCCGGATCGAGCGTTGTAGCGCCGGATTGCCCGCGAGCCGCTGCTTTTCACCGGTGATCGCCTGGAGCGCTTCGACGGTGCGATGCCACTCGGCTTCGATGGTCGTGAAGATGCGCTTGCGCAGCCGCGCGTCGGCCACCAACTCGGCGTAGCGCGACGCCAGGGCCAGGTCGCTCTTGGCCAGCACCATGTCCATGTTCGACAACAGGGCACGGAAGAAGGGCCACTGGCGGTACATCTTCTGCAGCAGCGCCAGGCCCTCGCGCTTCGGTTGCTCCGGGTTCTCTTGCAGGAACTGCTGCACGGCCGTGCCGAAGCCATACCAGCCCGGCAACGTGAGCCGGCATTGGCCCCAGCTGAAGCTCCAGGGGATGGCGCGCAGGTCTTCGATGCGTTGCGTGGCCTTGCGCGACGCGGGCCGTGAACCGATGTTGAGCTCGGCGATCTCGCGGATCGGTGTCGAGCCGAAGAAGTACTCGGTGAAGCCGGGCGTCTCGTACACCAGCGCGCGGTACGCGGCCATGCTCGCCTGCGACAGGCCCTCGGCGGCCAGCAGGAAGGTCTTGGGTGCCGGCTTGGTCGGCTGCAGCAGCGTGGCTTCCAGCGTGGCAGCGACCAGGGTCTCCAGGTTGCGCCGCCCGATCTCGGGGTTGGCGTACTTGGAGCCGATCACTTCGCCCTGTTCGGTGAGGCGGATTTGCCCGCGCACCGTGCCGGGCGGCTGCGCCAGGATGGCCTGGTAGCTGGGGCCGCCGCCGCGGCCCACGGTGCCGCCGCGGCCGTGGAACATGCGCAGCTGGATGTTGTGGCTGTTGGCGAGTTCGTCGAACAAGGCGACCAGCGCGATCTCTGCGCGGTACAGCTCCCAGTTGCTGGTGAAGATGCCGCCGTCCTTGTTGCTGTCGCTGTAGCCCAGCATGATGTCCTGCTCGGCGCCCGAGCGCTGCACCAGCTTTGCGATGCCGGGCAGGGCATAGAACTCGCGCATGATGGGCGCGGCGTTGCGCAGGTCTTCGATGGTTTCGAACAGCGGCACGACGATCAGCTCGTTCGTGGCCTTGTCGTCCAGCGTCCCCTTCATCAAGCCCACTTCCTTCTGAAGCAGCAAGACTTCCAGCAGGTCGCTGGCCGTCTCGGTGTGGCTGATGATGTAGTGGCGGATGGCCTGCGCGCCGAAGCGCTCGCGCATCAGCTTGGCCATCTCGAAGATCGCCAGTTCCGCGCGTGCGAGAGGGGAGTACTCCGCGCCCATCACCCGCAGCGCGCGGGCGTCGCCCAGCAGCTTGACCAGCAATGTGCGGCGTGCGGCTTCGTCCAGCTTCGCGTAGTGCGGCTCGATTCGAGCCTCGGCAAGCAGCTCGGCGATCACTGCCTCGTGCTGGTCGGAGCTCTGGCGCAAGTCCACTGTCGCGAGATGAAAGCCGAAAACCTCCACCGCGCGGATGAGCGGATGAAGGCGCTGCTGCACGAGCGCGGCGCCGTGGTGCGCGAGCAGCGATGCCTGGATCGTGCGGAGGTCGGCCAGGAATTCTTCGGCGCGCAGATAGGGGTTTTGCGGGGCGATCGCATGGCGCGCGGCCTCGCCGCCGGTGAGTTCCTTGAGCGTGGCGGCCAGCCGAGAGTAGATGCCGGTCAGCGCGCGGCGATAGGGCTCGTCCAGCCGATGCTCGCTGGCGTCGGGCGAACTGTCGGCCAATGCGCGCATCTCGGGCGTCACGCCGACCAGCATCGCCGACAGCGACAGCTCTCCGCCCAGGTAGTGCACCTCGGTCAGGTAGTGGCGCAGCGCCACTTCGCTCTGCCGGCGCAGTGCGTATTCGAGCGTCTGCGCGCTCACGTTGGGGTTTCCGTCGCGGTCGCCGCCGATCCACTGGCCCATCCGCAGGAAACTGGCAACCGGATGGTTGCCGAGTTCGCGCTCGAGGTCGGCATAGATCTTGGGGATTTCGCGCAGGAACGTCGCTTCGTAATAGCTGAGTGCGTTCTCGATCTCGTCGGCCACCGTGAGCTTGGTGAAGCGGAGCAACCGCGTTTGCCAGAGCTGCAGGACGCGTGCGCGGATCTGTGCCTCGTTGGCCGCCAGCTCTCGCGGGGCCAATGCGTCCTTGGGCAACGCGCGGGCCTTGATCTCGTCGCGGGCCGCGAGCAGGTTGGCGATGTCGCGCTCGGCGTCCAGGATGCTCTTGCGCTGCACTTCGGTCGGGTGGGCGGTGAGCACGGGAGACAGATGCGCTTGCGACAAGGTTTGCGACACCGCCTTGGTGCCGATGCCGGCCCAGCGCAGCCGGGCCAACGCGACCTCGATGCTGCCTTCCTGCGTGTCGCCGGCGCGCTCGTGGATGGCGCGGCGGCGGATGTGGTGGCGGTCCTCGGCCAGGTTGGCCAGGTGGCTGAAATAGGTGAACGCGCGTATCACACTCACCGTCTGGTCGCCCGAAAGCGACTTGAGCAGCGACTTCAGGGCCTTGTCGGCGTCGTGGTCGGCGTCGCGGCGGAACGCCACCGACAGCTTGCGCACGCGCTCGACGAGTTCGTAGGCCTCGACGCCTTCCTGTTCGCGGATCACGTCACCCAGGATGCGGCCGAGCAGCCGAATGTCTTCCACCAGTGGGCGCTCGTTGTCGCGGGCGCGCCGGGAAGGGGACGAAGACGGGGACGGCGTAGCTGAAGACATGGTTTTGCTTAATTTTTCGGCAGCGTGCATGCTAGCATCCGAGACCCCCAAAGCATTACAAGCAGGTTACGAGATTCATGAAGCTAGTCATCGCCACCCGCGAAAGCCGCCTCGCGCTGTGGCAGGCCGAGCACGTGAAGGCATTGCTGGAACAACGCGGCCACCAGGTCTCGCTGCTGGGGATGACCACCCGCGGCGACCAGATCCTGGACCGGTCTCTCAGCAAAGTCGGTGGCAAGGGCCTGTTCGTCAAGGAGCTGGAAGTGGCGCTGGAACAGGGCCACGCCGACTTGGCCGTGCACTCCCTCAAGGATGTGCCGATGGATTTGCCCGAGGGGTTCGCACTGGCCTGCGTGCTCGAGCGCGAAGATCCGCGAGACGCCTTCGTCTCCAACAAATACGCGACGCTTTCGGACCTGCCGCAGGGTGCCGTGGTGGGCACTTCCAGCCTGCGCCGCGTCGTGCTGCTGCGCTCGCTCCGGCCGGACCTGAAGATCGAGCCTCTGCGCGGCAACCTCGACACGCGCCTCCGCAAGCTCGACGACGGCAACTATGACGCCATCGTACTGGCGGCGGCCGGGTTGAAGCGCCTTGGCCTGGAACCGCGCATCCGGCAGGTCTTCGAGCCCGAGCAGATGCTTCCGGCCGCTGGCCAGGGCGCACTGGGCATCGAGGTGCGCGCCGGCCGTGCCGACTTGCTGGAGCTACTGGGATCGCTCGCGCACCAATCGACCTGGATGGCGGTGGCCGCCGAGAGGGCCGTGAGCCGCGCGATGGGCGGAAGCTGCTCCATGCCATTGGCGGCCTTCGCCACGTTCTCCGGCGAATACCTGCAGCTTCGGGCGGCATGGGGCGACCCCGATTCGGCTTCGCCGTTGGTGCGCTCACAATCCGCGTCCGTGGCCGCCGATCTCGCGCAGGCAGCGGAACTGGGCACGCTGGTCGCGGCGAAGCTGCGCGCCGGCGGCGCTCACTGACGCGGGCCGCGCCATGCGCGTGGTCGTCACCCGGCCCGAAAGCGAGGCCCGGCGCTGGCTCGAAGACTTGCGGGCGCGCGGCATCGATGCGCTGCTGCTTTCCCTGATCGACATCGCTCCCGTGCCGCAGCCGGCAGCATTGCACGCGGCGTGGCGCCGGCTCGCGCAGCGGCAGTCGGTGATGTTCGTCAGCGGCAACGCGGTGCGCGAGTTCTTCGCGCAGCGGCCGGACGGGGTGGCCTGGCCCGCGGCGACCCGCGCCTGGGCCACCGGCAACGGAACGCGCGACGCGCTGCTGCGAGCGGCTGTCCCCGCGTCGCTGGTCGACGCGCCGCCGGAATCCTCCGCGCAGTTCGACTCCGAGACGTTGTGGCAGCAAGTGGGGGGCCAGGTCGCAGAGGGCGCCGCCGTGCTGATCGTCCGCGGCGGTGACGCCGACGGTGCCGCTGTCGGGCGCGACTGGCTGGCGACCCAGCTGCATGACGCGGGAGCCCGGGTCGAAACCGTCGTCGCGTATGTGCGGCGAGCACCGGTCTGGAGCGAAGCGCAGCGCCAGAAAGCGCGGGATGCGGCGGGCACCGGCAGCGCGTGGCTGTTCAGCAGCTCCCAGGCGGTGGCGCATTTGCAGGGCCTGCTGCCCGGCCAGGACTGGTCTCAGGCACGCGCCGTCGCGACGCATCCCCGTATCGCGAGCGCTGCGCGCGACTGCGGCTTCGGTGTTGTTTGCGAGTCACGTCCCACCGTGGACGCTGTGGTGGCGGCCCTAGAATCGTTTCGATGAGTCCCGAGTCCATCAGCGAAACCCCAGCCCCGTCACAGGTTCCCGTGCTGGAAGTGCCGCCGCCGGTGGACGCAGCGCCATCGCCGCGCGCCGGTGTGCTGATGTCGCGCGGCGTGATCTACCTGTTTCTCGCCGTCTCCGCGCTGGCGCTCGCGGCCAGCGTCATGCTTTGGCAGAAGCTGTCCAACATCCAGGAACAGCTCGCGCGGCAGAGCGCCGACAACGGCAACACCGCGGTCGAGGCGCGCACCCTGGCCAAGCAAGCCCAGGAGCTCGCGCGCGAAACGGCGGCACGCCAGGCGCTGAACGACACGCGCTTGTCCGAAGTGGCCTTGCAGCGCTCCCAGATCGAGGAGTTGATGCAAAGCCTCTCGCGCTCTCGCGACGAGAACCTCGTGGTCGATATCGAGTCGGGGTTGCGCCTCGCGCAGCAGCAGGCCCAGCTCACCGGCAGCGTCGAGCCCTTGCTGGCCGAGCTGCGCAGCGCCGACAAGCGTCTCGATCGCGCCGCCCAGCCGAGGCTCTCCCGTGTGCGCGCGGCGATTGCGCGTGACATCGACCGCGTGCGGGCGGCCAGCGTCACGGATGTGCCGGGCCTGCTTGTCAAGCTCGACGAACTCGCGCGGCAGGTGGACGAACTGCCGTTGGCCAATGCGGTGGCGCCCGCCGGCGGCGCTTCGGCGCCTCGCAAAGCCGCGTCGGCACCGCTGCAGTGGTGGGAGCGCATGGTGGCCGACGTGCGGGACGAAGCCCGGGGCCTGGTGCGCGTGAGCCGCATCGACCAGCCTGAAGCCGTGCTGCTCGCACCCGACCAGGCGTTCTTCCTGCGCGAGAACCTGAAGCTCAAGCTGCTCAACGCACGGCTCGGCCTGTTGTCGCGGCAGACAGAATCTGCCCGCGGCGACGTGGCGGCCGCCGCGGCGGCGCTGCGCAAGTACTTCGATCCTGCCGCGCGCAAGACCCAAGTTGCCACGGCGCTGGTGCAGCAAGTGCAGGCGCAGTTGCGTGCGGTGGAACTGCCGCGCATCGACGAGACACTCGCCGTGCTGACAACCGCCGCCGCCGGAAGGTAACCCCTGATGCGTGCTGCCCTCTGGCTCCTGGCGCTGTTCGGCGTCGCCGTGGCGATCGCGCTGTTCGCCGGCAACAACCAGGGCACGGTGACCGTGTTCTGGCCGCCGTACCGGGTCGACCTCTCGCTCAATCTCGTCTTGCTGCTGCTGTTCGCGGCGTTCGTGTTTTTGCATGCGGTGCTGGGGGCGCTGTCGGCGCTGTTCGACATGCCGCGCCAGGCGCTGCGCTGGCGCACGCAGCAAAAAGAACGGTCGATGCACGGCGCGCTGCTGGATGCGATCTCGCACCTGTTGGCGGGCCGTTTCATTCGCGCGCGCAAGTCGGCCGAGGCAGCGCTGGGCCAGGAAAGATCGCTCAGTGGCGGCGGGCAAGCCACCGGCAATGCCGCGCAGGTGCGCACGCTGGCCCACCTGCTGGCCGCCGAAAGTGCGCAGGCATTGCAGGACAGGCCCGCGCGCGAAGAGCATTTGAAGCAGGCGCTGGAGCATGCATCGGCGCGCGACGCGCAAGAGACGCGCGAGGGCGCCTTGATGCGTGCGGCGCGCTGGTCGTTGAACGACCGCGAGCCTCTGGCGGCAATGACCTGGCTCAAGAGCTTGCCGCAGGGCGCGGCCCGGCGGACGCTGGCGCTGCGCATGAAGCTGAAAGCCGCGCGGTTGGCGCAGCAGACGGGGGATGCGCTGGAGACGGCGCGGCTGCTGGGCAAGCATCGCGCGTTTTCGGCCGGTGCAGCGGAAAGCATCGTGCGTGGCTTGGCCATCGACCTGCTGAACGGTGCGCACGACGTCGCGCAGCTGCAGCGGGCATGGACATCACTCGAGCCGGCGGAACGCCAGATGCCGGAATTGGCCATCCACGCGGCACATCGCCTGACGGCGCTCGGGGGCGAAGCCCACTTGGCGCGTGACTGGCTACTGCCCGTGTGGGAGCGCGAGTCTCAGTTGGCCGATGGCATGAAGGTGAAGCTGGTGCAAACGCTCGAGGCCGGGCTGGACAGCCTGGACGGCGCCTGGCTGGCTCGCATCGAAGCCGCGCAGCGCGCCAATCCGCGAGACGCCACACTGCAATACCTGGCGGGCATGGCCTGCATGAAGCGCCAGCTCTGGGGCAAGGCGCAGCAGCTGATGAGCCAGGCCGCGATGGGCCTTCGCGACGTCAAGCTGCACCGCAATGCCTGGCGCGCACTGGCGCTGCTGGCCGAAGAGCGCGGCGACGAGCAGACCGCCGCGCAGGCTTGGAAGCGCGCCGCCGGAGATTAGGAAGCACCCCCGAAGCGCCTTCGGCGATGCCCCCTCGGGCTTTGCCCTCTCCCCCTCAAGGGGGCGCCACCAGCGGCCCGGCGAAGCCGGTTCCGCAGTGGCCGCCCGCGCTTCTGCCTTGTAGTGGCCGCGAGGCTCTACTGCAAGGGTAGATTGGTCTGTTCGAAGGGCAGCTTCATTTCGCGCAGGTCGCGCTTCGTTTCCACCAGCACCAGGGGGCCGTCGTCCACGACGATCGCCGGCGGGCGCTCGCGCGGCACGCGGGGTGCACGTGGCTCGGCAGCAATCGCCGCCTGCACCGCGGCGATCTTCTCCGCATCCGAATTGACCCACTGCAGCCCGGAACCTTCGGCGACCTGGACCAGGTCGTCGACCGGTAGCTGGAAGGGTTGCACCTTGGGCAGGCCGCGAGCGGCGGGCGCTGCGGGCGCGACGGCAGGCGCGGCGGTTTGTGCCACCGGAGCGGCCGTTGAGACAGGCGCCGGTGCAGATACCGGTTCGGCTGCATACACGGGCGCGGCTGCCACGGTTGCCGGCGCTTCGGATTCGTCATTCACGAAACCGGTGGGGTAGCGCAGGCGCTCGCCGCGCTCTCCGTGCTCTTGCATGGGCTCACCGTCGTTCGCGGCCACTGTGGGTTGCACATTCTCCGCCGGCGCTTGCACACCGTCTTCACGCGGCTGGCGATCGCCGCGTTCGCGGCGGTCGCGGCCGTAGCGGTCGCGCGAACGGCGTTCACGGCGCTCTTCGCCTTCAGCCGCATCGGCCGGACGCACGTCCTGGTGGGTGTGCGATTCCAGCACCGGGTCGGCGGCGGGCGCCTGCTGGTGTCCGGTGTCCGCAACCGCGCCGACAGAAGACGCCGCGCCTGCCAATGCCGCTGCTTCGGCGCCTTCGGCGATGGGAGCCTGGTCACGCGGGCCACGATCTCCGCCGCGGCCGCCACGGCGTCCACGACCCTCGCCGCGCTCGCCACGTTCACCGCCTCGTTCGGTGCGCGGCGGGCGATCCTGGCGCTGCTCGTTCGGCGCGCCATCGGCTCCTGCTTGGAGATTGGCTGTCGTGCCCTCGGGCGCGCGTTGGTCGCCGTCGCGGCGCTCGCGCTGGCGGTCGCCTCGGCTTTCGCCGCGCTCACCACCGCGTGCTTCGCCACGGGCTTCGCGGTTGTCGCGGCCCTCGCCGCGATCCGTCCGCTCCCCACGGCGTTGTTCACCATCGCGCTGGCGTCCGCCTTCGTTGCGGGGCTGGCCTTCTGCGCCGGCTTCGGCACGCTCGCGGCGTTGTTCGCCATCGCGTCCGCGACCCTCACCGCCGCGACCTTCACCCCCACGGCCTTCGCCGCGGCGGCCGTCCCGGCGCTCGCCGTCACGGCCACGGCCGCCCCGGCGGGAATCGCCGCGACCGCCTTCACCGCGTCCGCCTTCGCGCTTTTCTTCCTTCTTGGCTTCCACGACCGGTTTGACCGGCGCGGGCGCCGGGGCGGGCGCAGCGCCGAACAGGCCCTTGATCCATGCCATGAATCCGCCTTCGGCAGGGGCCGGCACGACGGGTGCTGGCGCGGCAGCAGCGGGCTTGCGGGCTTCGGGTTCGGCAGCCTTCACCGGCTCGGGCTTGGGCACGGCGATGGGAGCGGGCGCGTCGGGCAGCACGCCCTTGATCACCGGCTCTTGCTTGTTGGTGCGCTCGTGCGTGCGGCGCGTCACGGCTGTCGGGTCTTCGACTTCCTCGGCCATGTGGTAGCTGGCCTGGAGGTTGTCCAGGCGCGGGTCGTCGTGCTTCAGGCGCTCGAGCCGGTAGTTCGGCGTCTCCAGCGTCTTGTTCGGGATCATGATCACCGACAGACGCTGCTTGAGCTCGATCTTCGCGATCTCGGGGCGCTTCTCGTTGAGCAGGAACGAAGCGACGTCGACGGGCACTTGCACGTGCACGGCGGCGGTGCCGTCCTTCATCGACTCTTCCTGGATGATCCGCAGGATCTGCAGGGCCGAGCTTTCCGTGTCGCGGATGTGGCCATGGCCGCCGCAACGGGGGCAGGGAATCGAAGCACCTTCCGAAAGAGCCGGGCGCAGGCGCTGGCGGCTCATTTCCATCAGGCCGAACTTGCTGATAGTGCCGAACTGCACGCGAGCGCGGTCTTGCCGCAGCGCGTCGCGCAGGCGGTTTTCGACTTCGCGGCGGTTCTTCGACTCTTCCATATCGATGAAGTCGATGACGATCAGGCCGCCCAGGTCGCGCAAGCGCATCTGGCGGGCCACTTCGTCGGCCGCTTCCAGGTTGGTGCGGGTCGCGGTTTCCTCGATGTCGCCGCCCTTGATGGCCCGGGCCGAGTTGACGTCGATGGAGACCAGCGCTTCGGTGTGGTCGATGACGACCACACCACCCGACGGCAGCTTCACTTCACGCGCGTAGGCCGACTCGATCTGGTGCTCGATCTGGAAGCGGCTGAACAGCGGCGCATCGTCGCGGTAGCGCTTCACGCGAGCGGCGTGCTCGGGCATCACGTGCGACATGAATTGCTGGGCCTGGTCGTAGATCTCGTCCGTGTCGATCAGGATGTCGCCGATGTCGTGGTTGAAGTAATCACGAATGGCGCGGATGACGAGGGAAGATTCCTGGTAGATCAGGAAGGCGCCCTTGCCGCCTTTGGAAGCGCCGTCGATGGCGCCCCAGAGCTTGAGCAGGTAGTTCAGGTCCCACTGCAGCTCGGGCGCGCTGCGGCCGATGCCGGCGGTGCGCGCGATGATGGACATGCCGTTGGGGTATTCCAACTGGTCCATGTTCTCTTTGAGCTCGGCCCGGTCGTCGCCTTCGATGCGGCGCGAAACGCCGCCGCCGCGCGGGTTGTTCGGCATCAGAACGACGTAGCGGCCGGCCAGCGACACGAAAGTGGTGAGGGCCGCACCCTTGTTGCCGCGCTCTTCCTTCTCGACTTGGACCAGCAGTTCCTGGCCTTCCTTGATCACGTCGTTGATGCGGGCCTGGGAGACCGGCACGCCTTGGGCGAAGTAGCTCTTGGAGATTTCCTTGAACGGCAGGAAGCCGTGGCGGTCTTCGCCGTAGTCGACGAAGCAGGCTTCCAGCGAAGGCTCGACGCGCGTGACGACGGCCTTGTAGATATTGCCCTTGCGCTGTTCGCGCCCTTCGATTTCGATTTCGTAGTCGAGGAGCTTTTGTCCGTCGACGATGGCCAGGCGGCGTTCTTCGGCCTGCGTGGCATTGATCAGCATGCGCTTCATAGCGTCTAGTCCTTTAGTCAGTTGGGGACAGAGCAGATCGCAAGCGATCCTGGCCTGTCCCGCAACACATCACCGACCCATGACGGGTCAACGATGCCTGCTAGCGCTTTGAAACGATGGAATTGCCGGGTATGCGTACGCGTGACTGAGGTCTAGCTCAATCGGCGAGGCAAGGGCGCGTGGAGGAGGGCGAGGCGGGGGCCGCCGAAAAGGCGGTGCCGGGGCGCTACAAAGTCTGTAGCGTGCTGGGCCTGCGGTACGCGGGCGGTTGGCAATACCAGGCCGCCCGGCGGGGCTGTAAGCCACCGCCAGCAGGCCAGAAGGATTGCCATCAGCACAGGATGTCTCGCTTTAGTCCGCCTGCGAAGCGGTGCTCCGCAGGCTGTATTCCGTATCAGTGTTTCAAAGTGCCGGCTTCACGTCACCTGGAGCGGACCATCGACAGCATCTGGCTGGCAATCTGTAAGCTCCGGGAACGGTGGCATCGACCTTCCAGCGCAGGCGGCGGTTGGGCGTGGAGCTAAACTCCAAGGCAAATCAACCACTTACAGCGTTACGCTAGTGAAACACATTATAGGGGGCGATACAGCCCCCGCAAGCGCGCAGGTCAAATTTGTGACCGTGGAGGAAGATTCGGCCGGCCAAAGGCTCGATAACTTCCTCATCCGCGAGCTCAAGGGAGTGCCGAAGACCCACGTGTATCGCATCATTCGCAGCGGCGAAGTGCGGGTAAACAAGGGACGGGCCGGGGCGGATACGCGTGTGGAAACCGGCGATGTGATCCGGTTGCCGCCGGTGCGGGTTTCCGAAAAGATCGCCGAAAAACTGGAGAAACCGGCGCCGGCGCGGGAATTTCCCATCCTGCTGGAAGACGAACACCTCATCGCGATCGACAAGCCGGCGGGCGTGGCCGTGCATGGCGGCAGCGGCGTCAGCTTCGGCGTCATCGAGCAATTGCGCCAGGCCCGGCCCGCGGCGAAGTTCCTGGAACTGGTGCACCGGCTCGACCGTGAAACGTCGGGCATCCTGCTCGTCGCCAAGAAGCGATCCGCCCTCACAAAGCTGCAGGACCAGTTCCGTGAGCGGGAAACCGGCAAGACGTACCTGGCGCTGGTGGTGGGCGCCTGGCCGGCAAACAAGAAGGTCATCGACGTACCGCTGCACAAGTACCTGCAGGCCGACGGCGAGCGGCGGGTCAAGGTGGTGGCCAAGGACGATCCGGACGGCATGCGGTCGATCACCCTGGTGAAGGTCGCGCAGAAGCTGGCCGACTTCACGCTCCTCGAAGTCACCATCAAGACCGGCCGCACTCACCAGATCCGCGTGCACCTTGCCTCCCAAGGGCACGCCATTGCGGGTGA
This sequence comes from Ramlibacter sp. WS9, assembly GCF_003797765.1. Classification (GTDB taxonomy): domain Bacteria; phylum Pseudomonadota; class Gammaproteobacteria; order Burkholderiales; family Burkholderiaceae_C; genus Ramlibacter. The sequence continues at coordinate 164,085 of NZ_RKMB01000012.1, forward strand.
CGACAAGTACGGGGATTTCGAACTCAACCGGGCGCTGCAAAAACAAGGGCTCAAGCGCATGTTCCTGCATGCCTGGCGCCTGACGTTCGCGCACCCGCAGACGGCCCAGGGCGTGGAATTGCTGTCGCCGCTGCCTGCGGAACTGGTTCGTTTCGTGGAGGAGAAAAAGAATGACAAGGCGTGAATGGCAGATCGCGGTGCCCATCCTGGTGGGACTGTTGCTGTGCGTGGCGGGCTTCATGCACGGCGTGCAAATCGAAAGTTCGTTGGACGGGGCCACCGCCGGATCGACCCTATGGCTGCTACTGGGCTGGGGATAATCGGCGCATGCCCTCCACCCGCCAACGCCGCTTCGACCTGATCGCTTTCGACTGGGACGGCACCTTGTTCGACTCCACCCGGATCATCACGCAGTGCATCCAGCGCGCGGTGGTCGACGTTGGCGGTGCCCAGCCCACCGAGAAGGCGGCTTCCTACGTGATCGGCATGGCCTTGATGCAAGCCCTGGCCCATGCGGCGCCGGACGTTCCGAAAGAAAAGTACCCCGAGCTTGGCGCGCGCTACCAGCACCATTACAGGGCGCACCGGGACGATCTCAGCCTGTTCGACGGCGTGCTCCCGATGCTCGACGACCTCAAGGACCGCCACCACTGGCTCGCCGTCGCGACCGGTAAATCGCGCCGAGGCCTGGATGAGATCTTGCAGACGGTACAGCTCAAGGGCGTGTTCAACGGCTCGCGCACGGCGGATGAGACCGCAGGCAAACCTCATCCGCGGATGCTCCACGAGTTGATGCGCGAGTTCGGAACCGATCCCGAACGCACGCTGATGATTGGCGACACGACGCATGATTTGCAGATGGCGATGAATGCCGGCTGCGCGAGCGTGGGCGTGAGCTACGGCGCGCACGAACCGGCCGAGTTCGAAGTCCTGGCGCCTTTGCACGTGGCGCACTCGGTGCGCGACTTGCACGGCTGGCTCCAGCAGAACGCGTGACGTCCGTGGCCCCCGCAGAAATTCCGCTTTGCAACTCCGCTGACCTTGCCGACGGCGGCGAGGCGGTGCCTTTCGATGTGCTGTTCGGCGGCCAGACCTGCCGAGCGTTCGCCGTTCGCTATGGGGGCGGAGTCCATGCTTACCTCAACCGCTGCGCGCACGTGGCCATGGAAATGGACTGGCAGCCCAACCGCTTCTTCGACGACACCGGCCGCTGGCTCCTGTGCAGCACGCACGGCGCTGCCTACGAGCCCGCTACGGGTGCGTGCGCCGGCGGCCCCTGCCGCGGCGGCCTGGTGAAGATCACCCTCACCGAGCGCGACGGTGTGGTGCACTGGCATACTGACTTCAATCTCCAACCCGTCGAGTTTTAAGAAAATGAACGAATCGCTGCCGCCCGAAGCCGGGACCCCTGAAACGCCTTCGACCGGCTACCGCGCCGAGGCGGAGCGCCTGGGTGCCGTGCCGGGCTGGGAACGCAGTGCCCTGGAAAAGCTGATGCTCTCCACGCTGGAAGAGCAGCGTTCGCAGCGGCGCTGGAGGATGTTCAGGAGCATGGCGTGGCTGGCGCTGTTCGTGTTCGTGTTGTGGGCGTTGACGCACCGCGGCACGCCCAGCACAGACAAGACAACCGCGCATACGGCTGTGATCGAGATCAAGGGCGAGATCGCGTCCGGCAGCGATGCCAGCGCCGAAACCGTGGTGGCCGCGATGCGCACCGCGTTCGAGGACAACGGCGCCCAGGCCGTCGTGCTGCTGATCAACTCGCCGGGCGGCAGCCCAGTGCAGGCGGGCATCATCAACGACGAAATCAAACGCCTCAGGACCAAGCACAAGAAGCCGATCTATGCGGTGGTGGAAGAGTCGTGCGCCTCGGCGGCCTATTACATCGCCGCGGCGACGGACCGCATCTTCGTCGACAAGGCCAGTATCGTGGGCAGCATCGGCGTGCTGATGGACGGCTTCGGCTTTACCGGCCTCATGGAAAAACTGGGCGTCGAACGGCGTCTGATGACCGCGGGCGAGAACAAGGGATTCCTCGACCCGTTCAGCCCGCAAACCGAAAAGCACCGCGTGTTCGCGCAGGGCATGCTGGACCAGATCCACAAGCAGTTCATCGACGTGGTGAAGGCCGGCCGCGGCAAGCGGCTGAAGGAGTCGCCCGAGCTGTTCACCGGCCTGTTCTGGACGGGCCAGCAGGCGGTGGAAATGGGCTTGGCCGACCAGTTGGGGAACCTGGACTTCGTGGCGCGCGAAATCGTCAAGGCCGAAGACCTGGTCGACTACACCCGCCGCGACAACGTTGCAGAACGCCTGGCCAAGAAGTTCGGCGCTGCGATGGGCGAGGGCGCCATCCGCGCGCTGAAATCGGTGCCCGCCATTCGTTGACGGCGGCGGGCCTAGCGGCCGATCGCGAAAACAGCCGGCACGTCGTTCGTGACCGGTGCGACCTGCTGTTTCCACAAGCTTACGGGCTGGCTGCGCGTGACCGCATTGGAGAGCGTCAGGCCGCTGCCGACGGCCAGCCGTGTTCCCGGCTGCAGCGTCTTGACCAGCGAATCCCAGAGCGCCGCGTTGCGATAGGGCGTTTCGATGAACAGCTGTGACTGGCCGCCTTTGAGTGCGAGCGCTTCGAGCTCGCGAATGCGCTGCGCCCGCTGGGCCGGGTCCTGCGGGAGGTAGCCGACGAAGGCGAAATTCTGTCCGTTCAAACCGCTGGCTGCGAGCGTCAGCAGCAGCGAGACCGGCCCGACCAACGGAATCACCCGCAGGCCCAATTCATGTGCGGCGCGCACGACCGAGGACCCGGGGTCTGCGATCGCGGGCATGCCGGCTTCGCTGAGCAGCCCGACGTCGTGTCCTTCAAGCGCAGCGGCAAGGAGTGGTTTGGCGTTGAAGCCGGAGTCGTGATCGCCCTTCTTGTGCACTTCACGCGGCAGTTCGGTGATCTGCTGTTCGCGCAGCGGCAAGGCCAGGGGATGGGACTCGTCGATGCGCTTCAGGTAGGCACGGGCCGATTTTGCGTTCTCGCAGATCCAGTGGGTCAGCCCCGCCGCGACCGCCAGCGTGCCGGCGGGCAACGCTTCGGCCAGCGGCGCTTGCACCGCGCAGCCGAAGTCCAGCGGCGCCGGAATGAGATAGAGCTTGCCCAAGGGCGGAGCAGCCATCAGATCACCTTGACGCCGGCCGCGCGGATCATGCGGCAGGTGCGGATCAGCGGCAGGCCGACCAGGGCCGTGGGGTCGTCGCTGTCGATGGCGTCGAGCAGCGCGATGCCCAGGCCTTCGCTGCGGGCGCTTCCGGCGCAGTCGTACGGCTGTTCCGCTTGAAGATAGGACTCGATCTCCGCGTCGCTCAAGTCGCGAAACTTGACGCGCACCGGGGCGAGGTCCAGTTGCTCGAAACCGGTGGCCCGGCAGACCACGGCAAGAGCAGTCTGGAAAATGACGATGCGGCCACGCATCCGCCGCAGCTGGGCAGTCGCCTTGTCGTGGGTGCCGGGTTTGCCAATCGGTTCGCCGTCCAGGTCGGCGACCTGGTCCGACCCGATGACGACGGCATCCGGAAATTTCGCGGCCACGGCATGTGCCTTGGCCAGCGCAAGCCGCCGAGCCAGTTCGGCCGGAGATTCACCGCTCTGCGGCGTTTCATCGACATCGGGCGCGGCCACTTCGAACGGCAGCTGCAGCCTCTGCAGCAATTCGCGGCGGTAGCGCGACGTGGATCCCAGCACCAAGGGGCGGGTGGGATGGAGCGGCGTGGACTCGGGCATGTCCTGATTCTCTTACACTGGCCCAATGAGCAAAGAGTTCGCGGCCCGCAGGCTGGACATCAAGGCCTTCGCCGAGGAAGGCGCGCACGTGCAAGGCGAGCAGCGCTTGCGCGAATACGGACGCCTACTGGCCGAGACACAGGGTCGCGGGGCCGAGTCGCCGGTGGTCTGGACGGCCAGCGGAGAAATCCGCAACCCACTGCACGTACAGCCGGAAGTTTGGCTGCACCTCCAGGCGAACGCCACATTGCCGCTGACCTGCCAGCGTTGCCTGGCGTCGGTGGACGTGCCTGTGTCCGTGGACCGCGCCTTCCGGTTCGTCTCCGACGAGCAAATCGCGGCCGCGCAGGATGAGGAGTCCGAAGAGGACGTGCTGGCGCTCAGCCGCAGCTTCGATTTGCTCGAACTGGTCGAAGACGAGATGCTGATGGAAATGCCGCTCGCGCCGCGCCACGAAACCTGCCCGGTGCCGGTCAAGCTGGCTGTGGAAGATGCTGACTTCGACAGCGTTTCCGTCCAGCGCGAGAACCCCTTCGCGGTGCTGGGCAAGCTCAAGTCGGGCAAATCCTAGCCAAATCAGTGGCTTGGGCTATAATCATGGGCTTCGCGCCTGCAGGCAACGCACCTGGGAGCGCTTACTGTCAAACCCAGCTTACCGTCAAACCCATTAACCCGCCTTGGACGCTCTGCCCGGGGCCTTTTGAATCCAGGAGCCCCTCATGGCCGTTCAGCAAAACAAGAAATCGCCGTCCAAGCGCGGCATGCACCGTTCCCACAATGCCCTGGTCGTGCCGGGCATCGCCGTCGAAACCACCACCGGCGAAACCCACCTGCGCCACCACATCAGCCCCACCGGTTTCTACCGTGGCCGCAAGGTGCTGAAAACCAAGAACGACGCCTGATCCAGGCTTCACGCCCCCAAGGCCCGTCTGCCCGGCAGTACGGGCCTTTGTTTTTGTGGGTCCCGGTTTCGTTCTACATTTGAGTCCCATGACTACATTGGCTGTCGACTGCATGGGGGGCGACCACGGCCCCCGCGTCACACTGGCCGCATGCCGGCATTTCCTCGAGAAGCAGCCGGACGCGCAGCTGGTGCTGGTTGGCATGGCCGACGCGTTGAGCGGCTTCAGCCACCCTCGCGCCCGCGTTGTTGCCGCCACCGAAGTCGTCGCGATGGACGACGCCGTGGAAGTCGCGCTGCGCCGGAAGAAGGATTCCTCCATGCGGGTGGCCATCCAGCAGGTGAAGGAAGGCCAGGCCCAGGCGGCGGTTTCCGCGGGCAATACGGGTGCGCTGATGGCGCTCGCGCGCTATCTCCTCAAGACCGTGGACGGCATCGACCGTCCGGCCATCGCCTACCCATTGCCCAACGCCAAGGGTGGTGCCACCACGGTGCTCGATTTGGGCGCCAACGTTGATTGCACCGAACAGCACCTGCTGCAATTCGCCGTGATGGGTTCTGCCCTCGTGTCCGCCCTGAAACATGTCGACGCGCCGTCGGTCGGGCTGTTGAACATCGGTGAAGAAGTCATCAAAGGCAGCGAAGTCATCAAAAAGGCAGGTGAACTGCTGAGATCGGCGGCCAATTCCGGCGATCTCAACTTCTACGGCAACGTGGAAGGCAACGACATCTTCAAGGGCACGACCGACATCGTCGTGTGCGACGGCTTCGTCGGCAACGTCGCCTTGAAGACGAGCGAAGGGCTGGCGCAGATGATCGGCGGCTTCCTTCGCGAAGAGTTTTCTCGCAACCTGCTTACCAAACTTGCGGCAATAGTCGCCTACCCGATCCTATCTGCCTTTAAAAATCGCGTGGACTACCGTCGGTACAACGGTGCGGCCCTGTTGGGCCTGCGCGGTCTGGTCTTCAAGAGCCATGGATCGGCCGACGAGTTCGCCTTCGAGCAGGCTTTGAACCGGGCGTATGATTCGGCCCGAAACAACTTGCTCGACCGCGTCCAGGCGCGCATCGCCCATGCCCGTCCTTTGCTGGCGGCCGCAGAAAGCGATGCGCATCCGGCCGAAGCGGTGGCATCCTGACTTGATGACAAGATATTCCCGCATCACCGGCACCGGCAGCTATTTGCCGCCGCGCCGGCTGACCAACGCCGACCTGGCTGCCGAACTGGCCGCCAAAGGCGTAGAGACTTCCGACGAGTGGATCGTCGAGCGCACCGGCATCCGGGCTCGCCACTTCGCCGCGCCTGACGTGACGACCAGCGACCTCGGGGCCCACGCCGCGCGTCAGGCGCTTGAGGCCGCAGGCGTTGCGGCCAGCGAGATTGACCTGATCATCGTCGCGACGTCCACGCCCGACATGGTGTTCCCTTCGGCGGCGTGCATCCTCCAGAACAAGCTGGGCATCGCAGGTTGCGCGGCTTTCGACGTGCAGGCGGTTTGCAGCGGCTTCGTGTATGCGCTGACGGTGGCGGATTCCCTGATCAAGACGGGCGCTGCCAACAAGGCGCTCGTGATCGGTGCCGAGGTGTTTTCGCGCATTCTCGATTTCACGGACCGCACGACCTGCGTGCTGTTCGGCGACGGCGCCGGCGCGGTGGTGCTGGAAGCGTCGGAGATGCCCGGCATCCTCGCGAGCGACCTGCATGCCGACGGCAAGCATGTCGGCATTCTTTGCGTACCGGGCACGGTGTCGGGCGGGCAGGTGCTGGGCGACCCGCTGCTCAAGATGGATGGCCAGGCGGTGTTCAAGCTCGCCGTGGGCGTGTTGGAAGATGCCGCGCGCGCCACGCTGGCCAAGGCAGGCAAGACGGAGGCCGACATCGACTGGCTGATCCCTCATCAGGCCAACATCCGGATCATGCAGAGCACGGCCAAGAAGCTGAAGCTGCCTTTGGACAAGCTGGTTGTCACGGTGGATCAGCACGGCAACACGTCGGCTGCGTCGATCCCGCTGGCGCTCGACTCGGTGGTGCGCAGCGGCAAGGTCAAGAAGGGCGACACGCTCATGCTCGAAGGCGTGGGCGGCGGCTTCACCTGGGGCGCGGTCCTGTTGGACTTCTAGGCGCTGCCGCTTCGCGCCGACCCCTCTCTCTGTCTATCTCATTGCGTTGGAAACGAACATGAAACCGTTCGCTGTCGTCTTTCCGGGACAAGGCTCGCAGTCCGTCGGCATGCTGGATGCCTGGGGTGACCATCCGGCCGTCGTTGAGGCTTTGAAGGAAGCGTCCGACGCCCTCGGCGAGGACGTGGGCAAGCTGATCAAGGATGGCCCTAAAGAAGCCCTTGCACTGACCACCAACACCCAGCCGGTGATGCTGGTGGCGGGCGTTGCGGCTTATAGGGCATGGCGCGCCGAGGGCGGGGCAGCCCCGGCCGTCGTTGCGGGCCACTCGCTCGGCGAATATTCCGCGTTGGTGGCGTCCGGCGCCCTGACGCTGGCCCAGGCCGCGCCGCTGGTACGGTTCCGCGCACAGGCAATGCAGGATGCAGTGCCCGTCGGTTGCGGCGCGATGGCCGCCATCCTGGGCATGGAAGCCCAGAAAGTGATCGAGGGCTGCGCCGAAGCCGTGCGGACTTTCGGCACCAACACGACCGAAGTGGTGGAAGCCGTCAACTTCAACGACCCCGCGCAGACCGTTATCGCCGGCAGCAAGGCCGCAGTGGAAAAAGCCTGTGAAATCTTGAAGGCCAACGGCGCGAAACGCGCTCTGCTGTTGCCCGTGTCCGCACCGTTCCATTCGAGCCTGATGAAGCCGGCCGCCGAAAAGCTGAAGGAAAAGCTCGCAGCAACCGTATTCGCCGCGCCCCAAATCCCCGTCATCAACAACATCGAGGTCAAGGTCGAAAACGATCCCGATCGCATTCGCGCTGCGCTCTACGAGCAGGCCTTCGGCCCGGTCCGTTGGGTCGAATGCGTGCAGGCGATCAAGGCCCGTGGCATCACGACGCTCGTGGAGTGCGGCCCCGGCAAGGTCTTGGCGGGCCTGTGCAAGCGGGTGGACCCCGAACTGGCAGGACTGGCCGTCTACGACCCGGCTACGCTGGCTGAAGCGAAAGGGGCTCTGGCATGAACACGACCATCGAAGGACAGGTGGCCCTGGTCACCGGCGCTTCGCGCGGCATCGGGGCCGCCATCGCGCACGAACTTGCGCAGCGTGGCTTGAAGGTCATCGGCACCGCAACCACTGACGACGGCGCAGCCAAGATATCCTCCGCTCTTTCCGTCCACGCGGGCTGCCGTGGGGCGACGCTCGACGTGAACAACGCCGCAGCCGCCGAAGCGCTGATCGACAGCATCGTGAAGGAGCATGGCGGTCTGCAGGTCCTCGTCAACAACGCTGGCATTACCCGCGACATGCTGGCGATGCGATTGAAAGACGATGACTGGGACGCCGTGCTCGACACCAACCTCAAGGCCGTGTTCCGCATGAGCCGCGCCGTGATGCGCACCATGATGAAGCAGCGCTACGGGCGCATGATCAACATCACCTCGGTGGTGGGCGCGTCCGGCAACCCGGGCCAAGCCAACTACGCGGCGGCCAAGGCGGGTGTCGCGGGAATGACGCGCGCCCTGGCGCGCGAGCTCGGCAGCCGTGGCATCACCGTGAACTGCGTGGCGCCAGGTTTCATCGAAACCGACATGACGGCCTCGCTGCCCGAAGAGCAGCAGAAAGCCCTGTTGGGGCAGATTCCGCTGGGACACCTGGGCAAACCGGCCGACATCGCGCACGCGGTGGCTTTCCTGGCCTCGCCGCAGGCCGGCTACGTGACGGGGCAGGAACTGCACGTCAACGGTGGCATGTACATGTCCTGAAGGCAAGATCACCAGCCGGTTTATCCGCCCGGCGGCGGCCTGCAGGGGAAGCAACCCCGTGGCGGCTAAAATCGCGGATTCATTCACAACCCGTTTGAGGGAACCATGAGCGATATCGAAGCACGTGTCAAAAAAATCATCGCCGAACAACTCGGCGTGGAAGAGTCCCAGGTCACCAGTGAAAAAGCCTTCGTGGCCGATCTCGGTGCCGACTCGCTCGACACGGTGGAACTGGTGATGGCGCTCGAAGACGAGTTCGGCATCGAGATCCCGGACGAAGACGCCGAGAAGATCACGACGGTGCAGAACGCCATCGATTACGCCAACTCGCACCAGAAGGCCTGACGAGAAAATGAGCCGACGCCGAGTTGTCGTCACCGGCCTGGGGTGTGTCAGCCCCGTGGGCAACACGGTGGCGGAATCCTGGTCCAACCTGCTCGCCGGCAAGCCCGGCATCGACCTCATCACGCACTTCGACGCGAGCAATTTCGCGTGCAAGTTCGCGGGCGAGGTCAAAGGCTTCAACATCGGCGACTACATCGCCGAGAAGGAAGCCCGGCACATGGACCGTTTCATCCATCTCGGCCTGGCCGCCGCCTGCCAGGCGGTCGTCGACAGCGGCCTGCCCACCGGGGACGCGCTGGGCGATGAACTGGCCACGCGCATCGGCTGCAACATCGGGGCCGGCATCGGCGGGCTGCCGATGATCGAGCAGACCCACACCGAGCTCATCAACCGGGGGCCGCGCCGCGTGTCGCCCTTCTTCGTGCCCGCATCGATCATCAACATGATCTCCGGCCACGTATCGATCAAATACGGGTTCAAGGGTCCGAACATCGCGGTGGTCACGGCCTGCACGACGGGCCTGCACGCGATCGGCCTGTCCGCGCGCATGATCGAATCGGGCGATGCCGACGTGATGATCGCCGGCGGTGCCGAAGCGGCCGTCTCGCCGCTGGGGATTGGCGGCTTCGCATCCGCACGCGCGCTCTCCACTCGCAACGACGATCCCAAGACGGCTTCGCGCCCCTGGGACAAGGACCGCGACGGCTTCGTGCTGGGCGAGGGTGGCGGCGTCATGGTGCTGGAAGAATACGAGCACGCCAAGGCCCGCGGCGCGAAGATCTACGCCGAGGTGGTGGGTTTCGGCATGAGCGCCGATGCGTACCACATGACAGCACCCGACGTGGACGGCCCGCGCCGCTCCATGGTCAATGCGCTGAAGAATGCCGGCATCAATACCGACCAGGTTCAGTACCTCAACGCGCATGGCACGTCCACGCCGCTGGGCGACCTGAACGAGACGAACGCCATCAAGGCCGCCTTCGGCGACGCCGCGAAGCAACTGGTGGTCAATTCCACCAAGTCGATGACCGGCCACCTGTTGGGCGGCGCCGGCGGCATCGAGTCGGTGTTCACGGTGCTGGCCATCCACGAGCAGAAGAGCCCTCCGACCATCAACATCTTCAACCAGGATCCGGAATGCGACCTGGACTATTGCGCCAACACCGGGCGCGACATGAAGATCGACTTTGCCGTGAAGAACAACTTCGGTTTCGGTGGCACCAACGGCACTCTCGTTTTCAAGCGGCTGCAGTGACGCGGGGCCGCATCCCGGCAACTTCCGCCCCCGGCTTTCCATGCACGGCGCCCCCTCGGTGACTTACCCGGCGGGGCGCTCGCGCTTGGCGGCGGGCATCCTCGCGGCGGTCTGGCTGCTCGGTTGCGCCGCTGCGCTGCTTTGGTGGACGCACTCACCCGGCCGATGGCGCATGGCCATGATGCTGGCCGCGCTGGCGGCCACGGGCGCGGCCGCTGCCTGGAGCTGGTGGCGCCAGCGTCGCGGCGTCCTGGAATGGGATGGCACTGCCTGGAGCTGGTCGGGCCATGCCGGCGCGACGGCCGGGCAAATCGAAGTTGCCCTCGACCTGCAACACAGCCTGCTGGTGCGCTGGGCTGCGGCGGGTGTGTCGCGCTGGCTGTGGCTGGCGCGCAGCGACCGCGGCGAGCGCTGGGACGACCTGCGGCGTGCTGTATATTCGCGCGCCAGACCGCAAGCGCTGCGACCGGACAGCCCCGCAGCGACACCATGACGAAACCGCCTCCTGCTTCCGCCCCCACTGCCGCCGACACCGACCTGATGCTGGTCGAACGCACGGTGGCCGGCGACCAGAAGGCTTTCGAGCTGCTGGTGCTCAAGTACCAGCGCCGCATCGAGAGGCTGATCGGGCGCATGGTGCGCGACGTGGACCTGGTCGAGGACATCGCGCAGGAAACCTTCATCCGCGCTTACCGGGCGCTCGCCCAGTTCCGCGGCGAAGCCCAGTTCTACACGTGGCTGTACCGGATCGCGGTCAATACAGCCAAAAAAGCTTTGGGTGACCTGAAGCGGGACCCCCTGGTGTCGGAAACGGCACTGCGCGGCGGTGGCGACGAGGAAGATGAAACTTCCGCCGTGGAGAACGAACTAACCACCGCGGAAACGCCCGAAACCGTGTTGGCGGCCAAGGAAATCGCCGCTGCGGTGAACTCGGCCATGGACGCGCTGCCCGAGGAGCTGCGCCAGGCGGTGACCTTGCGCGAGATCGAAGGCCTGAGCTACGAAGAGATCGCGGAAGTGATGAATTGCCCGATCGGCACCGTGCGGTCCCGGATTTTCCGGGCGCGCGAGGCTATTTCGGCGAGGATCAAGCCCTTGCTGGAAAACCAGTCGGGCAAGCGCTGGTAGGCGCGAAGGGCGGGCGGAAGAGGTGGCCGAGAGATGGTCGAGAAGTGGCCGAAATGGGCGAGGTGAAGCGATGGACAACATGAACACAGCGGAATTGATTTCGGCGCTGGCCGATGGACAGCTCCAGGGTGAGGCGTTCGCGCACGGGGTCGAAGCCGCCGCAGGCGACGAGGCTGCGCGCGAAACCTGGCACACCTACCATTTGATCGGTGACGTGCTGCGCTCCGGCGAGCATGTGTCCGGCACGGTGCCTTCGGCGTTTCTTGGCCGCCTGCAACTGCGGTTGCAAGAGGAGCAGTCGGTAGCGCCGGCCGCGCCAGGCCCGGCCGAGATCATCAAGAATTTCCGGGGTGCGCAGGCCGCCAACGACACCAGCTTTCGCTGGAAGGTGGTCGCCGGTTTCGCGTCGCTGGCCGCCGTCGCCGCCGTCGGGTGGACGGTGGTGGGTGGGCCGAACGGCAAGCCCGAGCAGGCCCAGATGGCCGCCGTTCCAACCGGAGCCGTGCTGGCTGAAACCCAGCGCGGCGTGATGATCCGCGACGCGCGCCTGGACGAATTCATGGCCGCGCACCGCCAGCTCGGCGGCGCGTCCGCATTGCAGATGCCTGCCGGTTTCCTGCGCAACGCGACCTTCGAAGGACCGATCCGCTGACCGCGGCAGGCCACGCATGGGATACGCCGACAAGCCGACAGCCATCCTCGCCGCGCGCTGCGCCGCCGCCTTATGGGCCGCAGGCACGTTGGGCCTGGCTGCCGCGGAGACCCCGCAGGCGCTGCCCGGGCCGTCCATCACGCGCGTCCAGGTCAAACAACCCGAGCGCAGCGTCGGGGATTGGCTGGTCCGCATGCACGAGGCATCGCGCCTGCGCAGCTACATCGGCACGTTTGTCGTGACCTCCAACAATGGCGGCATGTCCAGCGCCCGCATCTGGCACGCCTGCGATGGCGAGCAGCAGGTCGAACGTGTGGAGTCTCTCACCGGCGCGCCGCGTTCGACCTTCCGGCGCAACGACGAGGTCGTCACGTTCCTGCCGGAAACGCGCGTGGTGCGCGCCGAGAAGCGCGAGTCGCTCGGGCTGTTTCCCAATTTCCTGAAGTCCACCGATGGCGCCATCGCCGAGTTCTATACGGCGCGCCGCCTGGGGGCCGATCGCGTAGCCGGCTTCGAGGCAGATGTGGTGCAGCTCGCTCCCAAGGACAGCCTGCGTTTCGGCTACCGGGTCTGGAGCGAGAAAAAGACCGGCCTGGTGGTCAAGCTGCAGACGGTCGACCTGGACGGCAACGTGCTGGAGCAGGCGGCGTTTTCCGAGCTGGCGCTGGACGCGCCCGTGCGCATCGACAAGCTCAACCAGATGATGAGTGCGACGGAAGGCTGGCGCGTCGAGAAGGCAGACGCCGTCAAGACCACGGCCGGGGCCGAAGGCTGGCAGCTGAAGTCCGCCGTCGCCGGGTTCAAGCCGATCAGCTGCTACAAGCGTCCGGCCAGCGGGACGCCCGCGCCCGAAGGCACGCTGCAGTGGGTCTTTTCCGATGGCTTGGCCGCAGTGTCGCTGTTCGTGGAGTCTTACGACCGGCAGCGGCATGTGCAGGAAGGCATGTTTTCCAGCGGTGCGACCCAGACGCTCACCCGCCGCATCCAGGACTGGTGGCTCACGGCTGTGGGCGAAGTGCCGCCCCAGACCCTCAAGGCATTTGCAGCCAGCCTTGAGCGGCGCAAATAAGCCCCCAGCTTGTCGCGGATGTGCGAATGTAGTGGCTCGCCCGCGCGAACCATTTTTCCGCTTTTCGTTCTCAGCATTACCAGTGTTTGAAAGGTCGACATGTTCAAGTTCGATGGGATGAAGTCTCGTACCCTGGGCATGACCCTGGCGTTGGCCCTGGCCGGGTCCGCGTCGTTGCTGCCAGCAGGTCCGGCGCAGGCCCAGGCGGTTCGCGGCCTGCCCGACTTTACCGAGCTGGTGGAGCAGGTCGGGCCCGCGGTGGTGAATATCCGCACGCTGGAGCGCACGCGCACCGGCGCCGCGGCTCCGGGCGCCATGGACGAAGAAATGCAGGAGTTCTTCCGCCGCTTCTTCGGCCAGCCGATGCCCGGTGTGCCGCGGCAGGCCCCGCGTCCGAACCGCCCGCAGCCCGACGAGGAGCAGCCCCGTGGCGTGGGCTCTGGCTTCATTCTGTCGACCGACGGCTTCGTGATGACCAATGCCCACGTGGTGGAGGGCGCCGACGAGGTGCTGGTCACCTTGCCCGATCGGCGCGAATTCAAGGCCCGGGTGGTGGGCGCGCCCGACAGGCGCACCGATGTTGCCGTCATCAAGATCGAGGCTACCGGCCTGCCGGCTGTGAAGATCGGCGACGTCAACCGGCTCAAGGTCGGTGAGTGGGTGATGGCCATCGGCTCGCCGTTCGGGCTGGAGAATTCCGTCACGGCGGGCATCGTGAGCGCAAAGGGGCGCGAGACGGGCGACTACCTTCCCTTCATCCAGACCGACGTGGCGATCAACCCCGGCAACTCCGGCGGCCCGCTGATCAACATGCGCGGCGAGGTGGTTGGCATCAACAGCCAGATCTATTCGCGTTCGGGTGGCTTCATGGGCATCTCGTTCGCGATTCCCATCGACGAGGCGATCCGCGTAGCCGAGCAACTGCGGGCATCGGGTCGCGTCACGCGCGGCCGTATCGGCGTGCAGATCGACCAGGTCACCAAAGACGTGGCCGAATCCATTGGCCTGGGCAAGCCGCAGGGCGCGTTGGTGCGAAGTGTGGAGAGCGGATCGCCGGCCGACAAGGCGGGTGTGGAAGCCGGTGACATCGTCACGAAGTTCGACGGCAAGACCATCGAGCGCGCCACCGACCTGCAGCGCCTGGTGGGTAACACCAAGCCCGGCACGCGCAGCACGATGACCGTGTTCCGTCGCGGCGGATCGAAGGACATCGCGGTCACGGTCGCCGAGATCGAGCCGGAGAAACCGGTGCGCCGCGCGGCCGACAAGGACGAAAAGCCGAAGGGCTCGCCGGCCGCGCAATCGGTCGGCCTCTCGGTGAGCGACATGAGCGCCGAGCAGAAGAAGGATCTGAAGCTCAAGGGTGGTGTGAAGGTCGAGGCCGTGACCGATGCGGCAGCTCGTGCGGGTATCCATGAAGGCGACATCATCGTTGCCATCGGCAACACCGAGATCGCAAGCGTCAAGGACTTCGATGCGGTGATCGCGAAGGTGGACAAGACCAAGCCGATCCCCGTGTTGCTGCGCCGCGGTGAATTGGCGACCTATCTCTTGATCCGGCCTGTCCGCTAGAGCCGGCGCAGTCTTTCAACTCCGTGAAAGCCCCAGCCCCCAGTCGGGTTTGGGGCTTTTTCATGGGCCTTGGCCAAAAAAATACGAGGGTCAAAAAATATTTTTGACGCGGCCGTGATTGCCTGTAAGTTTGCAATCGCTAACTTTTAATCGGAGCTAATTACATTTTTGGATAGAATCCGCGCACCTCATCGGCCATTAGCGGCATATCAAAAACCGGCTAACCCACCATGCGGGATGATTCCCTCTGGTCCACCGCCGATCCACAGATCGCCCACAAGTTGTCCCACGACTTGGTCCCTAATATTGTTGATAAGTTGTGAATAAGATCTATGTTGCTGGACTGCAACGAGCCCCTTCAAGCACCGGCCCGGCTGTACGCCCTGGGCTTTTTGCCTACAATGAAGCTCCAACTATCGCAGTTGCCATAGATTGTTGGTTTAGGGCGCGTCACTCTTCGACGCGCCCTTTTTTCTTTTCCACCCCCGTTTGAATTCAATCACTTAAGCGTTCCCGTTGATGAATCACATCAGAAACTTTTCGATCATCGCGCACATCGATCACGGCAAATCGACGCTCGCTGACCGCTTGATCCAGCGCTGCGGCGGCTTGTCGGATCGGGAGATGGAAGAGCAGGTGCTCGACTCGATGGATCTCGAAAAGGAGCGTGGGATAACCATCAAGGCGCAGACCGCTGCGCTGCGCTACACGGCGCGCGATGGACAGGTCTACAACCTCAATCTGATCGACACGCCGGGCCACGTCGACTTCTCGTATGAGGTCTCGCGTTCGCTGTCGGCGTGCGAAGGCGCGTTGCTCGTCGTCGATGCGAGCCAGGGCGTGGAAGCGCAGACGGTCGCGAACTGCTACACCGCGCTCGACCTCGGCGTGGAAGTCGTTCCAGTTCTCAACAAGATGGATCTGCCGCAGGCCGACCCGGAGAACGCGAAGGCGGAGATCGAGGACGTCATCGGCATCGACGCCGGCGATGCGATCCCCTGTTCGGCCAAGACCGGGATGGGCATCGACGAGATCCTCGAAGCTGTCGTTGCGCGCATCCCGGCGCCGCGCGGCAATCCGCAAGGGCCGCTCCGCGCGATGATCATCGACAGCTGGTTCGACACCTACGTCGGCGTCGTGATGCTGGTGCGTGTCGTCGACGGCCGCCTCGCCAAGGGCGAACGCATCAAGATGATGGCGACGGGCGCTACCTACAACGCCGACAACCTGGGCGTGTTCACGCCGGGCAGCCAGCCGCGCGATGCGCTGGAGTCCGGTGAAGTGGGTTTCATCATCGCGGGCATCAAGGAGCTGCAGGCGGCCAAGGTCGGCGACACCGTGACGCTGATCAAGACGGGCACGGGCGGCGCGGCCGCCACCGCGACCGAGGCGCTGCCGGGCTTCAAGGAAATCCAGCCTCAGGTGTTCGCGGGCCTGTACCCGACCGAAGCGAACCAATATGATTCGCTGCGCGACGCGCTGGAAAAGCTCAAGCTCAACGACGCCTCGCTGCACTACGAACCCGAAGTCAGCCAGGCGTTGGGTTTCGGATTTCGCTGCGGCTTCCTCGGACTGCTCCACATGGAGATCGTGCAGGAGCGCCTGGAG
This sequence comes from Ramlibacter sp. WS9, assembly GCF_003797765.1. GTDB lineage: Bacteria > Pseudomonadota > Gammaproteobacteria > Burkholderiales > Burkholderiaceae_C > Ramlibacter. Next base: position 180,257 of record NZ_RKMB01000012.1, read on the forward strand.
CGTGAGTTCGACCAGGACCTGATCACCACCGCTCCCAGCGTCGTCTACCAGGTGCTCAAGGCCGATGGTGAGATGATCATGGTCGAGAACCCGTCCAAGATCCCCGACCAGGGCAAGGTCACGGAGATCCGCGAGCCGATCGTGACCGTGCACCTGTACATGCCGCAGGAATACGTGGGGCCGGTGATGACGCTGGCCAACCAGAAGCGCGGCGTCCAGCTGAACATGGCGTACCACGGCAAGCAGGTCATGCTGACCTACGAGATGCCGCTGGGCGAGATCGTGCTGGACTTCTTCGACAAGTTGAAGTCGGTCAGCCGGGGCTACGCGTCCATGGACTACGCCTTCAAGGAGTTCCGGGCGTCCGACGTGGTCAAGGTCGACATCCTGCTCAACGGCGAGAAGGTGGATGCGCTGTCCATCATCGTCCACCGCACCCAGTCGCAGTACCGGGGCCGGGCGGTGGTGGCCAAGATGCGCGAAATCATCAGCCGCCAGATGTTCGATGTCGCGATCCAGGCGGCCATCGGCGCCAACATCATCGCCCGCGAAACCATCAAGGCGCTGCGCAAGAACGTGCTGGCAAAATGCTACGGCGGCGACATCAGCCGCAAGCGCAAGCTCCTCGAAAAACAAAAGGCAGGCAAGAAACGCATGAAGCAGATCGGTTCGGTCGAAGTCCCGCAGGAAGCGTTCCTCGCTATCTTGCAGGTCGAAGAATGAGGCCCCCACGCTCACTCCGTTCGCTGCCCCCCGAGGGGGCGCATGCCGTCCTAGAGGCGGCTCGTCGGACGGCATCATGATGCAAACCCTGACGGCCGCGGTGCTCGCGGCGTTCGCCGGTTATGCCGGTGCCTGGTACCTGGGCTACGTGGAGGGCAACTTCGCCCTGCTGCTGTTCCTGGCCACCGTCGTCACCGGCCTGTACTGGCTGGCCGAGCGGCTGTATTTCCTGCCCGCGCGGCGGATTGCGGCCGAGCGGCTGGAAGTGAGCGCGGCGCGTCGCCGGTCCGATCTCGCCGCCCAGGGCATCACACATATTGATGGCGACGTCGCCCAGGCGCGGCAGCGCCTGCTGATGCAGCCGTGGTGGCTGGACTGGACGGCGGGTCTGTTTCCAGTGATCCTGGCCGTGTTCGTGCTGCGCTCATTCCTGTTCGAGCCGTTCAAGATCCCGTCGGGATCGATGATCCCGACGTTGCTGGTCGGGGACCTGATCCTGGTCAACAAATTCACCTACGGCGTGCGGCTGCCGGTGCTCAATACCAAGCTGACCGAGGGCACTGCGCCGCAACGCGGCGACGTGATGGTGTTTCGCTATCCGCCCCAACCCAACCTGGACTACATCAAGCGGGTGGTTGGCGTTCCGGGCGACGAAGTCTCGTACATGAACAAGCAGCTGGCGGTGAATGGCCAGCCGGTACCCAAGACCACGGTCCCGGATTTCTTCGACGAAGACGCGATGCGCTACTTCAAGCAGTTCGAGGAAGTGGTGGGGACCAAGCGCTACCGCATACTCAACGACGACAACGCGCCGGCATTCGTCTCCGCGGCAATGAACTTTCCCTCCAAGGAGAATTGCCGCTACAGTGTCGAGGGTTTCGTCTGCAAGGTGCCGCAGGGGCACTATTTCATGATGGGCGACAACCGCGATAATTCAGCCGATTCGCGCGTCTGGGGGTTCGTCCCGGACCGCAACATCGTCGGCAGGGCGTTCTTCGTCTGGATGAATTTCGGCAGTTTCAAGCGCATCGGCGCATTCGAATAGTGTCTTTGCAGGAGAAGGGTTAACACATGAAGCGTCGACTCAAATCAAGCCAGTCCGGCCTCTCGTTCATCGGCCTGCTGTTCGTGGTGGGCGTGCTCGCCTGCCTCGGCGTCCTTGGGGCGCAGGCTTTTCCGACGGTCGTCGAGTACCAGGCCATCCTGAAAGCCACGCAGAAGGCGTCCGAAGGCGGCACGGTGGCTGAGGTCAGGCAAATCTTCCAGAAAGCGGCGGACATTGACGACATCAAGTCCATCAGCGCCAAAGACTTGGACGTGAGCAAGAACGGCGACAAAGTCATCGTGAAGTTCGCGTACACGCGGGAAATTCACATGTTTGGCCCGGCTTGGCTGCTCCTCAAATACGCCGGCCAGTCCAAGTAAAAAGGCAAGCGTGGATGGCCAACTCATTGCACTGCAGGCCCGCTTGCAGCACCAGTTCTCCGACCGGCAGTTGCTGGCGCGGGCGCTGACGCACCGCAGTTTTTCGGCTGACCACAACGAGCGCCTGGAATTCCTGGGCGACTCCGTGCTGAACCTCGCAGTTGCGGCACTGCTGTACGACCGGTTGAAAGATCTCCCCGAAGGCGACCTGTCGCGCGTGCGGGCCAACCTGGTCAAGCAGGAAACCCTGCACCAGTTGGCCGTCACGCTGGGCCTGCCTGACCTGCTGCGCCTGGGAGAGGGCGAAATGCGCTCCGGCGGCAGCCGGCGACCTTCCATCCTGGCCGATGCGCTGGAAGCCGTCATCGGCGCCGTGCACCTGGATGCCGGCTATGGCGCCGCCGAGGCGCTGGTGCGCCGTCTGTTCGAGGACGTCGAGATCAAACCCACCATGGCCGCGACGGCCAAGGACCCCAAAACCGAACTGCAGGAGTGGCTCCAGGGCCGTAGGATGAAGCTTCCCGTTTACCGAGTGGCCGCGACGCTGGGCGCCGCACACAAGCAGACGTTCGATGTCGAGTGTGAAATCCCCGAACTGGGCACTGTCGAGCGGGGCATCGGCGCATCCCGCCGCGCCGGCGAGCAGGCCGCCGCGGCCGCGATGCTGCTGGCGCTGAAGGCGAAGGGGAAATGATGGAACCCGAAGAAAAGAAAGACGACGGCATCGCCGGCGTCCAGCGCTGCGGCGTGATCGCCATCGTCGGCAAGCCCAACGTGGGCAAGTCCACGCTGCTGAACGCGCTGGTCGGCCAGAAGATCAGCATCACCTCGCGCAAGGCGCAGACCACCCGGCACCGCATCACCGGCATCCGGACGGTGGGGGCGGCACAGTTCGTCTTCGTCGATACGCCGGGCTTCCAGACGCGCCATGCCACCGCGCTCAACAAGTCGCTGAACAAGACAGTGATGGGCGCCATCGGCGACGTCGACTTGGTCCTGTTTGTGGTCGAGGCCGGGAAGTTCACCCTGGCCGACGCCAAAGTGCTGTCGCTGCTCAAGCCGGGCATCCCCGTGCTGCTGGTCGCCAACAAGCTCGACGAAGTGAATCGCCGCGGCGACATCGCGCCCTGGCTGCAGGAAATGCAAAAGCGCCACGCATTCGCCGAGTTCGTGCCCATGTCGGCCAAGAACGCTAAAGACGTGGAACGTCTCTTCGCCATCTGCGAGAAGTACTTGCCCGAGCAACCCTGGTGGTACGGCGAAGACGAGCTCACGGATCGAAGCGAGAAGTTCCTGGCTTCGGAAACGGTGCGCGAGAAGCTGTTCCGTTTCACCGGCGATGAATTGCCCTACACGTCTACCGTCATCATTGACAAGTTCGAGGAAGAACCCAGCCCCAAGCACAAGCGGATGGTCAAGATTGCCGCCACCATCGTGGTCGAGCGCGACGGCCACAAGGCGATGGTGATCGGCGAGAAGGGTGAGCGCTTGAAACGGATCGGCACCGAAGCCCGCCAGGAACTCGAGAAGCTCATGGACTGCAAGGTGTTCCTGGAAGTCTGGGTCAAGGTCCGTTCGGGCTGGGCCGACGACGAAGCCCGGGTGAAGTCCTTCGGCTACGAATAAAGGGATGTTGGCCCCCACGTTTGCCGCTGCGCGGCTGCTCTGCCCCCCGAGGGGGCCCAATTCCCCTAGGGGCGGTCCGTCGGGGACTTGAGACTGCCGTGGCCAAGCGCATTTCCGACGAGCCGGCCTTCGTCCTGCACCGTTACGACTGGAGCGAGTCGAGCCTGATCCTGGAAGTGTTCACGCGCCACCACGGCCGCGTGGCGCTGGTAGCCAAGGGCGCGAAGCGGCCAAGCTCCAACTTTCGTCCCGTGCTGCTGCCGCTGCAGCCGCTGCACGTGGCTTTCGGCGGCGACACCGAAATCCGCACGCTCAAGGGCGCCGAGTGGGGCGGCGGCCAGGTCATGCCGACCGGCGACGCGCTGCTGTCGGGTTACTACCTCAACGAGCTCCTCCTGCGCCTTCTGGCACGCGACGACCCGCATCCACAGTTGTTCGACACCTATGCGGCGGCGGTGAGCGTGCTGGCTTCGGAGCATGGCGAGGCATTGGAGCCTGCGCTGCGCGCGTTCGAGCTCCTCTTGCTGCGAGAGATCGGCCTGCTGCCGTCGCTGGACATGCAGACTTTGTCGTTGGGCCCCTTGGAGCCGGATGCCCGCTACAGCCTGCTGCCCGAAGCAGGTTTGGTGGCCTCGCGTGATGAGGGCGCGCGTACCAGCCTGAGCGGCGCGCAGTGGCTGGCCCTGCAGCGCGCGCTCGACGACAGCGCCCCGTTCAACGCGACGCTGCAGCAGGCGGCGCACACCATGGCCGAACTCAAGCCCCAATTGCGCACGCTGCTGCACTACCATTGCGGGGTTTCGACGCTGCGAACCCGCCAGCTGATGATCGACCTGCAAGCCTTATGACTTCTTCCAAGACCGCGCTGTCAGTCAACCTCAACAAGGTGGCTTTGGTGAGAAACACGCGCCACCTGGGCATTCCCAGCGTCACGCGCGCCGCAACGTTGTGCCTGCAGGCGGGAGCCCAGGGAATCACAGTGCACCCACGCCCAGACGCCCGCCACATCCGGCCCGACGATGTGCATGCGCTGCACGAGCTGCTCAAGTCCTGGCCGGGTGTCGAATACAACATCGAGGGCAACCCCTTCCACAACCTGATGGAGTTCGTGCGCGAGCTGCGGCCGCACCAGTGCACCCTGGTTCCCGATAGCGAAGGCCAGTTCACGAGCGACCGCGGCTGGATCCTGCCGGCCGACAGCGAAAGGCTGAAGCCCGTGATCGCGGAGGCGAAGGCGCTGGGCGTTCGCGTCAGCCTGTTCATGGATCCGCTCCCCGATGCCATGGCGCACGCCAAGGCCGTGGGCGCCGACCGCGTGGAGCTATACACCGAGAGTTACGCCAGTGCCTGGGGCACGCCGCTCCAGGCAGAGGTGCTGCGGCAATTCGCCGATGCGGCGCGCGCAGCCATGGCCGCGGGGCTCGAAGTGAACGCGGGCCATGATCTTTCCCGCGAGAACCTTGCCGATTTCCTGCGCGAAGTGCCCGGCGTGCGCGAAGTGTCGATCGGCCATGCGCTCGTCTCGGACGCGCTGGAGCTGGGCTACGCGGCCACCATCAAGGGCTACCTCGCCAGCATCGATAGGGCCTTCGACAGCGGGGCCGTGGCTTGATCCAGGGCATCGGCACCGATATCTGCGATGTGCGGCGAATCCGCGCGTCGTTCGAGCGGCACGGCGAGCGCTTTGCCCAGAGAGTCTTGAGCGACGGCGAGCTTGCAGTGTGGAAGTCCCGCAGCGCCCGCTGGCCCGAGCGCGGCGTGCGCTACCTGGCGACGCGCTTCTCCGCCAAAGAGGCGTTCAGCAAGGCCGTGGGCCTGGGCCTGCGCATGCCGATGACCTGGCGGCTGTGCGAGATCGCGAATCTCCCCAGCGGTAAACCCGTGATCGTGCTCCACGGTGGCTTGAAAGAGTGGTTCGAAGCGCAGGGCTGGATTGCCCACGTGACCGTCACCGACGAAACCGACTACGCGGCGAGCTTCGTCGTGGTCGAGAAAAGAGAAACACCCCCATGAGCCACCATGCTCCCCTGATCCTGGACATCGCGGGAACCGCATTGACCGAAGCCGACCGTGTGCGGCTCGAACACCCGCTGACCGGCGGACTGATCCTGTTCCAGCGCAACTGGCACGACCGCGAGCAGCTCGAGCTGCTGTGCGCGGAGGTCAAGTCCATCCGTCCCGACATCCTCATCTGCGTGGACCATGAAGGCGGCCCGGTGCAGCGCTTTCGCACCGATGGCTTCACGCACCTGCCGCCCATGCGCGCGTTCGGCGAGATGTGGATGAAAGACAAGGGCGGGACGGGCACAGGCGCCATGGCGGCGACCAATGCCGCAACGGCCGCCGGCTACGTGCTCGGCGCCGAGCTGCGCGCCTGCGCCGTTGACTTCAGTTTCACCCCGGTGCTGGACCTGGACTATGGCGAAAGCAGCGTCATCGGCAAACGGGCCTTCCATCGCGACCCGCGCCTGGTGTCGGTGTTGGCCAAGAGCCTGATGCACGGCCTGCTGCGCGCGGGCATGGCGAATTGCGGCAAGCATTTCCCGGGTCACGGGTTCGTCACGGCGGACTCGCATGTCGACATCCCGGTCGACAAGCGCAGCTTGAAAGCGATCCTGGCGGAGGACGCCGCGCCGTACGAGTGGCTCAGCACGACGCTGTCGAGCGTCATGCCAGCACACGTCATTTATCCGAAGGTCGATTCACGGCCGGCCGGGTTTTCCAGCCGCTGGCTGAACGACATCTTGCGCGGCCAGCTGGGCTTTGGCGGCGCCGTCATCAGCGACGACCTGAGCATGGCCGGGGCGCGCCTGATCGACGGGCGAGAAGTGAGCTTCACCGAAGCCGCCGTGGCCGCGTTGAACGCCGGCTGCGACCTCGTGCCGTTGTGCAACCAGTCGCTGGGCGACGGACGGGCCGTGGACGAACTGCTGGCCGGGCTGGACGAGGCGCTGGCCAAGGGTCAGTGGCGTGCCAGCGAGGCCAGCGAGCAGCGGCGCCTCGCCTTGCTGCCGGTGGGCCCGGCGCTGGACTGGGACTCGCTCATGGCGCATCCCGACTACATGCGCGCGCTCGACCTCATACCCTAGACAAGACCCACCCCCGAAGCGCCTGCGGCGATGCCCCCTCGGGCGTTGCCCTCTCCCCCTCAAGGGGGCGCCACCAGCGGCCCGGCGGAGCCGGTTCCGCGGTGGCCGCTTGCGAAGGTCCGCGCTCCGGCATATGCGAGACCGGAGGCAACGCCGCCGAACAAGTCGCCCTCGACCAGGGGAACACCCGGAAACCTTCTGCGCAGCGCCGCCTGGAAAGGCTTGAGCGCCGACGATCCTCCGGTGAGATAGATCGCGTCGAGCTGGCCGCCCGCCAGCCCGGCGCGCCGCGTGCATTCGTGGGCGCAGTCCATGACCTGGCCAAGCAGGCCCTCAAGATATTTCTCCACCGACTGCGCGTCGAATTCCGTGCGCAGGCCCGGTTCGATGTAGCCCAAGTCCAGGGGCGTTGCGAACTCGCTGCTCGAACTCCGGATCTTGGCGCCCTCCACGTCACCGGCGAGGTGATGTCCGAGGTGCTCCTGCAGTACTCTCAGCAGGCGATCGTGCAGCCGCGAATCTGTGTAGTTGGTGCGCAGATCCTGGGCCTGCTGCCATGCCTTGGGCGTGTACAGCCAGTTGATCATGTGCCAGGTGGCCAGGTCGAAGAAAATCGGCGCCGGCACCTCACGGCCCTGAGGACCGATGTGGCGCCGCCCAAGCAGCGGCATAACCTGTTCCAGGCTCAGCTTGCGGTCGTAGTCCGTGCCCGCGACATGGACGCCGGTGGTGGCCAGGATGTCGTCCGTGCGGTCTGGCCGGCCGGCGCGATCAGGGCCCAGGCGCACGACGGTGAAGTCCGACGTGCCGCCGCCAATGTCTGCGATCAGCGTCAGGGACTCCTTGCCGACACGGCGCTCGTAGTCGAAGGCAGCGGCGATCGGTTCCAGCTCGAACGAGACATGATCGAATCCCGCGGCTTTTGCGGCCTTGAGCAACGCGGCCTGGGCCTGCTTGTCGCGGGCGGGGTCGTCGTCGACGAAGTGCACCGGCCGCCCGATCACCACGTGGCGCGGCTCGCCTTGCACGTGGGCGCGGGCGCGCTCGCCCAGCTCCTGCAAGAAGCGGGAAATGATGTCCTGGAAGCTCACCAGGCCGTTGGGCGTGTGCGTCTTTTCCTTGAGCAGGCTGCTGCCCAAGAGGCTCTTGAGCGAGCGCATCAGCCGGCCTTCGACACCAGCGAGATACAGCGCCACGGCATCCCGGCCGAAATGGATGCTGCGGTCCTCGCCGTTGAAGAACACGGCGCTGGGCAGCGACGTTTCCTTCCCTTCCAGCGGGACGAGCCGGGCCAGACCGTCGGCTCCCACGGTCGCGATCGCCGAATTGGAGGTTCCGAAGTCGATGCCGAGGGTGTACTGCGGGCCGGGCATCGGCGGTCAGGTTTCCCGGCGCAGGGCCGGGAACAGGATCACGTCGCGGATGCTCGGGCTGTCCGTCAGCAGCATCATCAGCCGGTCGATGCCGACACCGCAGCCGCCGGTGGGAGGCATGCCGTATTCGAGTGCACGCACGAAGTCATGGTCGTAAAACATCGCCTCGTCGTCGCCGGCGTCCTTGGCATTGACCTGCGCGTTGAAGCGCGCGGCCTGGTCTTCGGCGTCGTTGAGTTCCGAGAAGCCGTTGCCGAATTCACGGCCGGTGATGTACAGCTCGAAGCGTTCCGTCACCTCCGGCCGCTCGTCGTTGGCGCGTGCCAGCGGCGAGATTTCGGTCGGGTGTTCCATGATGAAAGTCGGCTGCCAGAGCTTTTCTTCCACGGTCTCCTCGAAATACATCACCTGCAGGCTGGCGAGCGAGCGGGCGGCCAGGCGGTCCTTCTCCTCGGTCATGCCCAGCTTGCGCAGCGCGCTGGTCAACCATGTGCGGTCATCGACATTGGCGCCGGCCTCGGTGTGCTTCACGATGGCTTCGCGGATGGTCAGGCGCTCGAATGGCTGCGTGAGGTCGACTTCGCGTCCTGCGTAGGTCAATTGCAACGTGCCGACGGAGCGTTGCGCCACATCGCGGATCAGCGACTCGGTGAAGTCCATCAGGTCGCGGTAGTTCCAGTACGCCGCGTAGAACTCCATCATGGTGAATTCGGGGTTGTGGCGCACCGAGATGCCTTCGTTGCGGTAGCTGCGGTTGATTTCGAACACGCGCTCGAAACCGCCGACGATCAGGCGCTTCAAGTACAGCTCCGGCGCGATCCGCAGGAACATCTGCTGGTCCAGCGCGTTGTGGTGCGTGACGAACGGCTTGGCGTTGGCGCCCCCCGGGATCGGGTGGAGCATCGGCGTTTCGACTTCCAGGAAGTCGTGCGACACCATGAACTCCCGGATGCCGCTGACGGCCTTGCTGCGGGCGACGAAGCGGTCGCGCGCCGCCGGGTCCATCATCAGGTCGACGTAGCGCTGGCGGTACTTCACTTCCTGGTCGGCCACGCCGTGGAACTTGTCCGGCATGGGCCGCAGGCTTTTGGTCAGCAGGCGCAGGGAAGTGACGTGCAGCGACAGCTCGCCGGTGCGGGTCTTGAACAGCTTGCCCTCGGCGCCGACGATGTCGCCCAGGTCCCAGTGCTTGAAGGCGGCGTAGACCTCTTCGCCCACGTCGTCGCGCGTCACGTACAGCTGGAACCGGCCGGTGGAATCCTGAATGGTCGCGAAGCTGGCCTTGCCCATCACCCGCTTGAGCATCATCCGACCGGCGACGCTGGCCGTCGTGCCCTGTTCGGCCAGCAGCTCCGGCGTCTTGTCGCCATGGTGCTGTTGCAGGTCGGCCGCGTGGTGGCCGGGCTTGAAGTCGTTTGGAAAAGCCACGCCCTTGCCTTGCTTCTGCGCCTCGCGCAGGGCCTTGAGCTTCTCGCGGCGCTCGGCGATCAGCTGGTTTTCGTCGACTGCGGGCGCAGCCGGGGCAGGGGTGTTGTTGTCGGACATGAAAGGGAAGGGAAAGGGTTTTGGCGGGCCAAACCGCCCATTTTAGTTTTTTGTGGCGGGGCGGTCCCAGGGGCCCTCGATAATCCACGCCATGTTTTTGAAAGCTGGCGCCTTGTCCCTGGCCCTGCTGCTTGCCAGCCGGCTGCTCGGGCTCTTGCGCGAGTCGGCGCAGGCGGCGGCTTTCGGCACGTCGGCATTCGCCGACGTCGTGGTGCTGATGCTCACTTTGCCGGACTGGCTGGCCGGCGTCCTGGCCAGCGGCGCTCTGGCCTATGTGCTGGTGCCGGCGTGGGCGGGCAAAGCCCCGGCGCAGGTCGCGGCCAGCCAGCGCCGGGTCGCGTGGTGCTTGCTGGGCGGCGGCGGCGTGCTGGCGTTGCTGCTGTTCATCGCGCGCGAGCCGGCCCTGGCGCTGCTCGCCCCCGGGCTGCCGGTCGCGATGCAACCGATCGCGGCCGCCGCGCTGGCCTGGAGCGCGCTGGCATTGCCGGCGGCCCTGCTGGCCGCGTTGTGGACGACGCGGCTGCAGCACGAACGGGATTTCACGGGCATGTATTCGGCCAACCTGGTCGTCAACGCGGTGCTGATCGCCGCCATAGCTTGGGCAGCCGGGCGG
>NZ_RKMB01000130.1 GCF_003797765.1 Ramlibacter sp. WS9
CAGGCCGCTGATGGCGTCCCAGAAGGCATCCCAGTCGCATCCGTACCACGGCGGCAACGCCAGTGCCTCGCGCAGGCGTTCGTGCAAGCGCGCGGCGCTGTCCACGTCCGCCAGCTCGATGGCCAGGCTCGCCGCCCGGTTCAGTTCCTCGTCCATGGAGCCTCCGCCAGCAATGCGTCGCAACGCTCGCGCACGAACGCGCGCAAGAGGGTCACCGGGCGGGTCAACTGGGCGCGGTGGGTACACAAAAGGTTCATCGGCGTCGCCTCGCCCTGCCACTCCGGCAGCAGCAGGCGCAGGCGCCCGGCGCGCACGTCCTCGGCCACGTCCAGCCAGGACTTGTAGACCAGCCCCTTGCCGGCCAGGGCCCAGCGCCGCACCACGTCGGCGTCGTCGCAGACCCGGTCGCCGGCGACCGTCAGGGTCAGGCTGCGGCGGCCCCGCTGGAACGCCCAGCGGTCGTGTACCCGGCCGCCGAGTTGGTAGAGCAGGCA
>NZ_RKMB01000131.1 GCF_003797765.1 Ramlibacter sp. WS9
GCCGGGCAGCGGATGCCGGTAGAGGTAGTCGCAGATCACCTCGGGCGCGTCGCTGCCGGTGTGCTGCAGGGCCTCGGCGAAGGCGTGCACCGCCACGTAGGCGCCGGTGTAGTAGTGCGAGCAGCGGTCGAGCCCGTGCACCAGTTGCTGGCACCGGCTGAATTCGGCATGCACGCTCTCGAAGAACGGACCGCAGGACAGCAGGCGCAGGTTCGGCCGCTCGCCGACCTCGCCCAGCTCCGCCTCGGTGAGGTTGCAGCTGAGCACCGGCAGGCGGATGCCGGCCTGCGCGCAGGCGGCGTCCAGCTCGCGCAGGAAGGCGTAGGAGGACTCGCCCACCAGGTTGTTCAGCACGAACGAGGGCGCCTGGCCCATGAGCGTGGGAATCGCCTCGGCGAAGCCGGTGCCGCCCAGGTGCACGTACTTCTCGCCGAGCACCCGGCCGCCGGCCAGCTCCAGCACCTCGCGGGCGATCCGGTTGCTCTCCCAGCCC
>NZ_RKMB01000132.1 GCF_003797765.1 Ramlibacter sp. WS9
TTACGGTGCCGTTCTGACGATTCGACATGGTGTAACTCCTGAAACAAAGTTGATTGCGGCGACGGAAATATCCGAGCCGGTAGGTACTGAGTTGCAAAGAGTACGAGGAGCCGAGGCGATGAGCGGACCGAGATCTACCACACCAGGTCACGATTCACTGTGACCCAAGCAAGCACAGTGGTCGCAGAGTACGCGATAAAACTGCGGAAAGCGATACCCCTCGGAGCATATTCGATGGATGTCTAATGGCTCAGCTTGAGGCCGACCAGTCCGCAGACGATCAGCGCGACGCTGGCCAGGCGCAGCAATGCCATGGATTCGCCGAACAGGACGATCCCGGCGATTACCGTGCCGACCGCGCCGACCCCGGTCCAGACGGCATAGGCGGTGCCCAGCGGCAGGTGCTTCATGGCCAGGCCGAGCAGGCCCAGGCTGACCAGCATGGCGAGCGCCGTGAGGACCGTGGGAAGCGGCTTGCTGAAGCCTTCGGTG
>NZ_RKMB01000133.1 GCF_003797765.1 Ramlibacter sp. WS9
GGGACGATGTGACGGAAGGCCAGTTGCTGGTCGAGATCGACCCCTCCACCCAGCAGGCCAAGGTCGATGCCGGCCGCTATTCGATCGAGATGCTCAAGGCCCAACTGGCCGAGCAACGTGCCCAGTACACCCTCGCCCGCCAGCAGTACCAGCGCCAGCAGCGGCTGGCTGCCGGCGGCGCGACGCGTACCGAGGACGTGCAGAGCGCCCAGGCGCAGATGCTCGCCACCCAGGCGCGGATCGAGATGTACCAGGCGCAGATCCGCCAGGCCCAGGCCTCGTTGCGCAGCGACGAAGCCGAACTCGGCTATACCCGCATCTACGCGCCGATGTCCGGCACGGTGGTGGCGGTCGATGCGCGCGAAGGCCAGACCCTCAATGCCCAGCAGCAGACCCCGTTGATCCTGCGGATCGCCAAATTGTCGCCGATGACCGTCTGGGCCCAGGTTTCGGAAGCCGACATCGGCCGGGTCAAGCC
>NZ_RKMB01000134.1 GCF_003797765.1 Ramlibacter sp. WS9
CGAAAAGAAGGTTCAAGACGGCTCCCTGAAGCGCGAGCTCGGTGAGCGACACATCCGCCTGATGGCGCTCGGCGCCTGTATCTGCGGCGGCCTGTTCCTGGGCTCGGCGAAGGCCATCCAGATGGCCGGCCCGGCCATCATGATCTCCTACATCCTTGGCGGCCTGGCGATCCTGGTGATCATGCGCGCCCTCGGCGAGATGGCGGTACACAATCCGGTGGCCGGTTCCTTCAGCCAGTACGCCAAGGATTACCTGGGCCCGCTGGCGGGCTTCATCACCGGCTGGAACTACTGGTTCCTCTGGCTGGTGACCTGTGTCGCCGAGATCACCGCCGTCGCCGTCTACATGGGCATCTGGTTCCCCGACGTGCCGCGCTGGATCTGGGCCCTGGCGGCCCTGGCGAGCATGGGCACGATCAACCTCATCGCGGTGCGTGCCTTCGGCGAGTTCGAGTTCTGGTTCGCCCTGATCAAGAT
>NZ_RKMB01000135.1 GCF_003797765.1 Ramlibacter sp. WS9
AACAACCTGGGGGGCCGGAACCTACGTATGTATGCCCTTGGCATGAACAACCTCCGCTACGTCGCCTGCACCTCCACGCTAAGCATTTCTCCAAAGACCCTCAACTTCCAGATACTGCAATCGCAATTTGCCGCACAGAATCTGGTCATCAAAGAACTTCCCTTCAGCATCACCGCCAATAAGAGCTGCAACAGCGCCTATGGCCTGAACGCTATGTTCATTCCCGCCAGCAATACCACCCTGTCGAGCACGGATACGTTGCTGGCCAAGGACAATCCAACAGTGGGCATCAGGCTCCTCAATGAGGATCGCAGCGTCATCAGTATCGGTAAGGAGTTCGAGTTCATTCCCTACACCCCAACCCAGACGACGGTGACGAAGAACTTTCTCGCCCAACTGAGGTGGATGACGAGCAGACCCATTTTAGGCCCGTTCAACGCCACCGCCGCGATAGAGGTCTATTACAAG
>NZ_RKMB01000136.1 GCF_003797765.1 Ramlibacter sp. WS9
GATCGACTGCATCGACAGCGTGGCCGCCAAGGCCGCGCTGATCGCCTGGTGCAAGCGGCGCAAGATCCCGGTGATCACCACCGGCGGCGCCGGTGGCCAGGTCGACCCGACGCAGATCCAGGTCGCCGACCTGAACAAGACCTTCAACGACCCGCTGGCGGCCAAGGTGCGTTCCACCCTGCGCCGCGACTACAACTTCTCGCGCACGCCGGGGCGCACCTACAGCGTGCCCTGCGTGTTCTCCAGCGAACAACTGCGCTACCCGAAGCCGGACGGCACGGTGTGCCAGTCGAAGAGTTTCGTCGGCGAAGGGGTGAAGCTGGACTGCGCCGGCGGCTTCGGCGCGGTGATGATGGTCACCGCCACCTTCGGCATGGTCGCCGCCGCCCGCGCCGTCGAGCGCCTGGCGGAAGGCCGCGCGCTGCGGCCGTCGCGGCGCACGCCGGGGAACGCCTGATCAGGCGCCGA
>NZ_RKMB01000137.1 GCF_003797765.1 Ramlibacter sp. WS9
GTGATCCTCGATGGGCACGACATCGCGACCATGCACACCAAGGACGTGGCGCGCCGACTCGGGTTGCTGCCGCAGACCTCGATCGCGCCCGAGGGTATCACGGTGGCAGATCTGGTGTCGCGTGGCCGTTTTCCGCATCAGAAGGTGTTCCGGCAGTGGTCACGTGACGACGCGGCCGCGGTCGCCGACGCCATGCGGCACACCGGTGTCACCGAACTGTCGGCACGACTGGTCGACGAACTGTCGGGCGGGCAACGCCAGCGCGTCTGGGTCGCAATGGTTCTCGCGCAGCAGACGCCCCTGATCCTGCTCGACGAGCCCACCACCTATCTGGACATCGCGCACCAGGTGGAACTGCTCGACCTGTTCGCGATGCTCAACCGCGAGCACGGCCGCACCGTGGTGGCGGTGCTGCACGATCTCAACCAGGCCTGCCGCTACGCCGACGAGTTGATCGTCATGAAGGC
>NZ_RKMB01000138.1 GCF_003797765.1 Ramlibacter sp. WS9
ACCCGAGTACGTGCCGGCCCAGGTCGCGTCGATCCCCGACCTGCTCGCCGCGCCTGCCGCGGATCACATGGAGCGACTCATCCAGGGTATGGCGCCGGGAGCGGGCATCAGCGAGATGTCGCCGCGAGCGATCGAGACCTACGGTCTGGACGACGCCGGATACCACTTCGCGCACGGTACAGAGGACGAGTGCATCGGCCGCTTCGTCGACGCGGTCGCGCAGCGCCGGTGGGTCGTGATCCCGTTCTGGCATCCACAGGCACTGCACAAGCGGTTCCGGATCCGCCGCTTACAGGATCCGAGACTGGTTCTCGGAGCGACCGACAACGCGACGCTGTTGGTGCGAAAAGACTCCGAGTCGCTCATCGGCGCGGCCGCCCTGGCCGACCTGGCGCGGCTTCACCTCGGCAACACGATGCTCGACGAACTGGACGAGGCGGTGCGCAAGCGTTCGACGACCCCGTA
>NZ_RKMB01000139.1 GCF_003797765.1 Ramlibacter sp. WS9
TTATAGCGCCGCTGTTGAAGATAGAAAGACCCAGGTTAAGGCTATTGGATCAGCACGTCGAGGCATTGGCCTGCGCGCGCTCGACGCTATCCACGAGCAACAGGTCAACAAGGTGCTTACCTTCCTGGAGGGCGCAAAGTTCGGCTACGACGCTGATCGTCTCGACAGCTATGCATCGCTTTGGGCAATGCGTCACTCTCTCATTCCATCAACAACGTCGAAGGCATGGAAGGCCAAGCTGAGACCGGCCGACATGCGTCTGCGGCCTACCGATGAAGTGACTGAGTACTCAAGGAAAAACACGACAAAGGACAAAGCTGCTCCTGATTGGACAGCTTTGATGCCGCCGCGCATATCTGATCAGCTGGTTCCCGATCATGTGCTCGATCTCGGTAGCTATGTTGTCGTGCAGGATCGAATTTATGCACCTTTGTACGTTACTGAGCTGGCAACGGACCCTGAGCC
>NZ_RKMB01000013.1 GCF_003797765.1 Ramlibacter sp. WS9
GCCCTTGCCCCGGGCCGCGCGGTTGCGCATTGTTGTTGCCACCGCCGCCGCTTCGTGGCCCGCCAGTGCGGTTGCCACGGCGCCGATTGCGCCCGCCCTTGTTGCCGCCCTCGCCCTCGCCCTGGCCTTCGCGGCGTTCCGGCCGCTCGCCATTGCCGGCGCCGGCAGCCTGCATCAGCGAGCGGATGTCGCGCTCGTCCAACTCCATCCAGGCGCCGCGCTTCAGCCCGCGCGGCAGCATCATTGCGCCATATCGGATGCGGATCAGCCGGCTGACGGCATGGCCCAGCGCCTCGAACAGACGGCGCACTTCGCGATTGCGACCTTCGGAAATGGTGACGCGGTACCACGTGTTGGCGCCTTCACCGCCGCCATCCTCGATCGAGCCGAACTGGGCCCGGCCGTCCTCCAGGTCGATGCCGTCGAGTAAACGCTGTTTTTCCTCGTTGCTGAGCGCGCCCAGCACCCGCACGGCGTATTCACGCTCCAGGCCGAAGCGCGGATGCATGAGCCGGTTGGCCAGTTCGCCCGAGCTCGTAAACAGCAGCAGGCCTTCGGTGTTCAGGTCCAGCCGGCCGACCGACTGCCATTTGCCCTGCACCAGCCGGGGCAGCTTGCGGAACACCGTGGGCCGGTTCTGCGGGTCGTCATGCGTGACGACCTCGCCAACGGGCTTGTGATACGCAATGACGCGTGCCGGCGGCGGCGCGATGCGAAAGCGGATCGGCTTGCCGTTGACCTTGATCTGGTCGCCGAACTGGATGCGCTGGCCGATATGGGCGGGCTCGTTGTTGACGGAGATGCGGCCTTCCGTGATGAGCTGCTCCATCTCCAGGCGCGAGCCAAGCCCCGACTGGGCCAGGACCTTGTGCAGCTTGGGCGTATCCGCCTGCGGCGAGAGGACACGCTTGGGCAGCGTGACTTCGGGGCTTTCGACCTCGGCGTCGAACTGGCCGGAGATCACATCTTCGAAGCGGATGGGCACGGTGGGCTCGGCCGGTGCCGGCGCAGCCTGCTCGCCCTCATCGCCGTCCTGGTCCTCATCGCTGTCGTCCCACAGCTCCTCGTCGTCTTCATCGGACGCACGAACCGGCGGCGCGGCGGTCGGCGCCGGATCGGCGAGGGATTTGTCCTCAGCTTCGTCGGCGGCGGGCATGGGAACGGCGTCTGGCAGGGGTTGGTTCATGGTCAGTTCTCGACGGCTTCCGGCGCATCGTCCGCGGCGCCCTCGGGGGTGGATGAGTCCGGGCCGGCGGCCTCGGCGGGCGTTTCGGGCGCAGCCTCGGTCGCGGCTTCGATAGTGCTTGCTGCTTGATCTGTCTCCGCCGAAGGCTCGGCAGATGTCACGGGGGTGGTATCGGCAAATGCCTCGGCAGCTGTCTCGACTGGGGTTTCGGCGGGCGTTTGGGCGGGGATCTCGGCGTCCGGCTCGATCGCAAGGCCCGGCTGCCCTGGTTCCTCGATGCCCGCGCCCAGCGATGCCAGCAAGTTGGCCTGGGCAGGTCCTTCGAGGACGGGCAACTGGTCCAGCGACTCGATGCCCAGGTCGTCCAGGAACTGGCGCGTCGTGGCGAACAGCGCGGGCCGGCCCACCGTTTCGCGGTGGCCGATGACCTCGACCCAGCCCCGGTCTTCCAGCTGCTTCAAGATCAAGGCGTTGATCGTCACGCCGCGGATGTCTTCCATATCGCCGCGCGTCACCGGCTGGCGGTACGCGATGATGGCCAGCGTTTCCAGCACGGCCCGCGTGTACTTGGGCGGCTTTTCGGGGTGCAGGCGGTCCAGGTACTCGCGCATCTGCGGGCGGCTCTGGAAGCGCCAGCCGCTGGCGACATGCACCAGTTCGACCCCGCGCTGGGTCCAGTCGTTCTGAAGGTCCGCGAGCAACGCCTTGATGGTGTCGGCAGCCAGTTCGTCGTTGAACAGGACGCGCAGCTCGCGCACCGGCAAAGGCTGCTGCGAGCAAATCAGGGCGGTTTCGAGGACGCGCTTCGCATCCGTCGTATTCATGGTCTTGCCGTTCCGGGGAAAAGGCGCCACTGGCGCGCAAATCAAAGGCTGAACAAAGGCTATTAGGGGCGATTCGTCTCGCGGGCCCGTCGCAAAATCGGTTGCGGGGCGGGCCGCCCCGGTGCTTTCACAGGCTGTGCTGAAGCCTAGGGGGCGTGGCTCGTAAGCCATTCCAGATCATTGTAACGCAGGCCCCACAGTCCCAGCGCCTCGCGCAGGTCGGCAGGCAGCGGAGCGTGAAATTCCACCGCTTTCCCCGTGACGGGATGCGCGAAGGCGAGCCGGAAGGCGTGCAGCGCCTGCCGAGCCAACCCGGCCGCGGGCGCGCCGCCGTAGAGCACGTCTGCCACCAGCGGGTGGCCGATGTGGGCCATGTGCACGCGGATCTGGTGCGTGCGACCCGTCCCGAGCGTCGCGCGAACCCAGCAGCCCGCGGCGGCGGCCTGCAGCAACTCGAACGTCGTGGTGGCGGCCTTGCCGCTCTCGACGACGGCCATGCGAAGGCGGTTGCGCGGATCACGCCCGATCGGCGCGTCAACGTGCCGCACTGCAGTCCCGCCCCAGTCGCGGTGCGCCAGTGCCACGTACTGGCGCGAGACTTCGCGTGCAGCGATGAGCTGCACCAGGGCGTCCATCGTGGCCCGCGTGCGCGCCACCACCATGAGGCCGCTGGTGTCCTTGTCGAGCCGGTGCACGATGCCGGCGCGCGGCAACAGCATCGCCTTCGGGTCGCGGGCCAGAAGTCCGTTGAGCAAGGTGCCGCTCCAGTTGCCGGGTGCCGGGTGCACCACCAGGCCGGCCGGCTTGTTGACCACCAGGAGGTGCTCGTCTTCGTAGACCACATCCAGTGCCATGGGCTCCGGGCGGAATGACTGGCTCTGCGGCGTGGGTCGCAACTCGATCACGCCCTCGTCGCCGGCTTTCACCTTCTGCGACGAACGCGTGGCGGGCGCCCCCTTGAGCGACACGGCGCCCGACTCGATCAGCTGCTGCAGGTAGCTGCGGGAAAATTCCGGTGCAAGGACGGCCAGCGCGCGATCCAGCCGCTCGCCATGGTGCGCGGCATCGATCACGAAGGGCCTCAAGTCGATCTCGACACCGGTCTCCGCGGAGTCGAGCACCTCGTCGTCGAGCGGCTGCGTGTCAGCGGCTGGAGGCTTGTCCTCGGCCGGGTCAAAGGGGTCGGTCGATATAATGAATTTGCCCTGTTTCAAGAAAGTTGCGATTCATGCTTCGAGCCAAATTATCGGTCGTCCCCGCGCTGGCCATCGCCGTTGCCGCCTTGGTGGCCGGCTGCGCCTCGACGAAAGACGACAAGACCGAGAACTGGAGCCCGAACAAGATCTACGCCGAGGCCAAGGACGAGATGAACGCGGCCGCCTACGACAAGGCGATCCCGCTGTTCGAAAAACTCGAAGGCCGCGCCGCCGGCACACCGCTGGCCCAACAGGCGCAACTGGAAAAGGCCTATGCGCAGTACAAGGGCAACGACCAGGCTTCGGCTCTGTCCACGCTCGACCGCTTCATGAAGCTGCACCCTTCGAGCCCCGCGATCGACTACGCGCTGTACCTGAAGGGCATCGTCAACTTCAACGACAACCTGGGCGCTTTCGCCTTCCTGTCCAAGCAGGATCTTGCCGAGCGCGACCAGAAGGCCGCCAAGGAATCGTTCGACGCCTTCAAGGAACTGGTGACGCGCTACCCCGAGTCACGCTACACGCCCGATGCCAAGGCGCGCATGACGTACATCGTCAATTCGCTGGCTCAATATGAAGTGCACGTGGCGCGCTACTACTTCAGCCGCGGCGCTTACGTGGCCGCCATCAACCGCGCGCAGAACGCGCTGACCGATTACCAGGACGTGCCGGCGCTGGAGGAGGCGTTGTACATCCTTGTGCGCTCGTACGACGAATTGGGCATGACCCAGCTGCGCGACGACTCCAAGCGCGTGATGGAGAAGACCTACCCGAAGAGCGAATACCTCTCCCGCGGCTTCAAGTCCAAGCAGGATCCGTGGTGGAAGCTCTGGTAGCCGCCAGCCTCTCCAGCGCTTCCAAAAATTCTTCGTTCGTCGACAGCTTGCGCATGGGCGGCAACGCCGCCATCAGCCGCCGCCCGTAGCCCATCGTGGCCATGCGCGTGTCGCAGACCACCAGCACGCCCTGGTCCGACTCGCGCCGGATCAGCCGCCCCGCCCCCTGCTTCAATGCCACTGCGGCCTCGGGAATGAAATAGTCGTTGAAAGGGCTGCGGCCCTGAGATTCGAGACGCTGGGCGCGCGCCTCGACCAGCGGGTCGCCCGGCGGCGGGAACGGCAGCTTGTCGATGACCACCAGTTGCAAGGCATCACCGGGAACGTCCACGCCTTCCCAGAATGAAGCGGACGCCACCAGCACGCACCCACGCCCGCCTGCGGAGGCACCCTCGCGGAAGCGCTCGATCAACCGCCGCTTGGGCCACTGGCCCTGGACCAGCACCTCGATGTCGGCGGAACCGTCGAAGCGGCGCTGCATCTCTTCGCCGATGGCCCGCAGCGCCCGCAGCGTGGTGGTGAGGACCATCGTTCGCCCACCCAGCCGCTGCGCACCCTCGCTGGCCAGCGCCGCGACCTGCCCGCTGTGCGCCGGGTCATTCGGTTTGGCCAGGTGCCGCGGCACATAAACAGCCGCCTGCGACGCATAGTCGAAAGGGCTGCCGACACGAAGCACTTCGGCCGAGTCGAGCCCGCAGGGTTCGGTAAACCACGACAGCTTCGCGTCGTCGCCGAGTGTGGCCGACGTGAAAATCCACGAGCGGCGGGTCGCTTCCTCGCCGCCCGCGCGCAAAAGCTTTTCCTGCACCGCCTTGGCGATGTCCAGCGGTGACTCGACCAGGCGCAGCTGCGTGCCCGCATCGACCCAACGCACAGCGCCCGGCTCGCAGGGGCCGGCAAAGGCTTTTACCTGACGCGCCATCCTCTCGGCGCGTTCGTGCAGACGCACGAAGTCCGGGGCCAACTCGCTCACCGTGGACAACGCGGCCATGGCAAGCGCGCAGGCTTCATGCAGGTCATCGAGGGCGCGGACCCAGCTTTCCGGATCGACATCGCCAGGTGCCTCGCCCACCCAACGCAGCCGGGCGCCGGGCGCCGCCTTGCCCACCACCAGCCGCAGCTCGCGCGCAGCGCGTTCCACCGCGGAGGCCGCGGCCTGCCAATCGACCAAGCCCCGCGCCTGCTGCAAGCCCGCAGCCAGCATGTCGCGCCCGAAGTCCAGAAGCTGATTGGTGGTGACGAACGCGCCCAGGAACTGGACGCCGGTTTCGTTGAGCTGGTGCGCCTCGTCGAAGATTGCGATACGCACCGTGGGCAGCAGTTCCGCCATGCCCGATTCGCGCACCGCGAGGTCGGCAAAGAACAGGTGATGGTTGATGACGACGACATCGGCCGCCAACGCTTCACGCCGCGCCAAATTGACGTGGCATGCGCGGAACTTCGGGCATTGCGCGCCGAGGCAGTTCTCGCGCGTAGAGGTCACGAACGGGATCAGCGGCGAACGCTCGTCCAGTCCGGGGAGCTCGGCCAGATCACCGGTGCGTGTGGCGTGTGACCACTCTTCAATTTTGGCCAGGGTGCGTAGCGCTCCCCGATCTGGCAGCGCCGCATCGTGCCGGGCTTGCTCCATCCGGTGGATGCAGAGGTAGCTTCCGCGGCCTTTCAGCAAGGCGGTGCGCACCGGCAAGCCCAGTGCTTCGACCAGGCGCGGCAGGTCGCGGCCGAACAGCTGGTCTTGCAGCGTCTTGGTCGCGGTCGACAGCAGCACCCGCTCGCCGCTGAGCAAGGCGGGCACCAGGTACGAGAACGTCTTGCCCACGCCGGTACCGGCCTCGACGACCAAAGCGCCGCCGTCTTCGATCGTGCGCGCGACGGCCATCGCCATCTCGGTCTGCTCGGCGCGAGGATGGAAGTGATCGGCAGCACGCGACAAAACGCCTTCGGGCGCGAAGGCGTCGCGAACCGGATCTTGCAAGGTCATTTAGGCGGGTTCTTTGGGGTCTAGGACCAATTCAAGCCGGGCGATCTGGTCGCGCAGCGCGAGCCGCCTCTTCTTGAGGCGGC
Source organism: Ramlibacter sp. WS9 (assembly GCF_003797765.1). Classification (GTDB taxonomy): domain Bacteria; phylum Pseudomonadota; class Gammaproteobacteria; order Burkholderiales; family Burkholderiaceae_C; genus Ramlibacter. Next base: position 6,107 of record NZ_RKMB01000013.1, read on the forward strand.
GCATCATCAACTCGTCCACGGGCGATTCGAGGCTGGCGCGGTCGATCATCGCGTCCAGATCGGCATGCTCCATCCTCAGTTCGATCAGGCGGCGTTCAGGAGAGTGGAGGTTGGAATCCAAGGAATCTGCGGCTGCTTGCATGCCGCTACGGTCGGGTTCGCTCAATAATACGTGTTTCAGGGGCAATAATCGAGCGCACCGCCAACCGGCGTCATCGATATTCACAGCATGGCCAGCAAGGGTTACCGACTCACCGCATCGACCGGCATCCACAAGGGTGACCGCGAATACCAGCAGGACCAGGTCGTCCTGCTCAGCCACCCACGGCAGACGGGGTGCGTGCTGGGCATCGTTGCCGACGGCATGGGCGGCCGCAGCGGCGGCCGCAAGGCCTCCGACCAGGTGATGATGACGGCGCGCCAGCTGTTCGAGCGCTACTCGCCGGACCACGACGACGCCCACTCGCTGCTGAAGCAAATGGTGCAAGAGGCGCACATCGTCATCAAGCTCACCGCCGTGTCCTCCGAACAGGAGCCGCATAGCACCCTGGCCGCTTTCCTGATCAACCCGGCGGGCGACTGCCACTGGATCCACGCCGGCGATTCGCGCATCTACCACTTTCATGCGGGCAAGCTGGTCAAACGCACGATGGACCATTCCTATGTGCAGACGCTCGTCGAACGCGGGGAGCTGACGGAAGAGGAAGCCAACGTCCACCCCCAGTCGAACATCCTGATGGGTTGCCTGGGCGCCGAGGACGATCCGCCGGCCGACCACCACCTGATCCCGATGCTGAAGCCCGGCGACGTGCTGCTGGCCTGCAGCGACGGCATCTGGCACTACTTCAGCCCCAGCGAGCTGGGGTCGGTGCTGTCGTCCCTGTCGCCGCGGGAGGCGACGGAGTTCCTCATCGAGAAGGCCCGCTCGCGCGGGCATGGCGGGGGCGACAACCTCTCGCTGGTGGTCGCCAAGCTGGAGCCGCTGGACAGCTGACAAGCGCGCGAGCGCCGGTTTACGGCGCCTCGGGCAGCGGCTTGGCAGCCGGCTTCTTGCGATCGGCCAAGCGTTTTTCGAGCGCTGCCTTGCGCTCCTCGGCCTCGGCCACGCGCTTTTCCTGGCGCTTGACGGCGTCGGCCGCATCCTTGTCGCGGCGCTGCTTCGCCTCTTGCGACTCGGCTTTCTTGCGCGCGGCCTCGTCCTGGCGCCCGGCCGCCTTGGCCGATCGCGATGCGTCAGCCGCAGCGCGGTCGGCGGCCTTCTCGGCAGCGCGGGTTTCGCGCCCCTGCTGCCCGGCCGCAGCCTTGGCGCGCCGCGCGGCCTCGTCCTGCTTGTCGGCCGCCAGGCTTTCCTCGGACAGCCGCACGCGCTCATCGGACTTTCGCCGGCGTTCGGCGTCATTGAGCTGGATCTCCTGGCGGCGCAGGTCCGACAGCACGCCTCGGCGCTTGGCGCGCGCTTCGTTCAGGCAATCGTTGACGGCGAACTTGCCGTAACAGGCCTTTTCCGCGGTTCGAAACTCCGTCTCCGCCGCGCCCCGCTCGGTGGCGATTCGCGCGCGCTGGGCCTTGGCGGCTTCCGGCTCGTCAGCCGACGAGGCGAGCGGCAGGGCCAGGAACGCGAGCAGCAGAAGCAGTTTTTTCATGTGAGGCGGGTGTCCACGGTGCGGTGCTCCAGCGCGAGGAACTCGGTCGACTGCATCTCGTTCAGCCGGGAAACCGTGCGCGGAAACTCATGGGCCAGCGGCCCGTCCGTGTACAACGCGTCTGGCGGCACGGCTGCCGACATGATCAGCTTGACGCGGCGGTCGTACAAGACATCCACCAGCCACGTGAAGCGCCTCGCTTCCGAAGCCATCCGCACGGGCATGTAGGGCACATCGGAAAGCAGCACCGTGTGGAACTGGCTCGCGATCTCGAGGTAGTCGTTCTGCGATCGCGGGCCCCCGCACAAGGTCTTGAAGTCGAACCAGACCACGCCGCCGGCCTTGCGCCGGGACCGGATTTCGCGTGCCTCGATGTGCAGCACCGGGTCCTCGTCGTGCGACTCGGCCAGGCGCGTGAAGGCCTCGTTCATCTGCGCATCCGCCTCGGGACCGAGCGGCGTGTGGTACAGCTTTACCTGTTCCATGGTGCGGGCGCGGTAGTCCACGCCGTTGTCGACGCTGATGACCTCGAGCTTCTCGTTGAGCAGCGCGATGGCGGGCAGGATCCGGTCGCGGTGCAGTCCGTCCGGATAGAGATCATTCGGCTTGAAGTTCGAAGTGGTGACGAAGCCCACGCCGTTGTCGAACAGCGCGTCCAGCAGCCGGTGCAGGATCATCGCGTCCGTGATGTCGGCCACGTGGAATTCGTCGAAGCAGATCAGCCGGTAGCGGCGCGACATGCGCTCGCCCAGTTCATCCAGCGGGTTCACGGTGCCTTGCAAGTCGGAGAGCTCGCGATGCACTTCCCGCATGAACTCGTGGAAATGCAGCCGTGTCTTGCGCACGAGCGGCACGGCCGTGTAGAAGCAATCCATCAGGAAGCTCTTGCCGCGCCCGACCCCGCCGTGCATGTAGACCCCTCGCGGGATCTCCGGCCGGTTGATCAGCTTCTTGAAGACATTGGAGCGCTGCTCCTTGAACTCAGCCCATTCACGCGCACAGCGGTCCAGCGCTTCGACGGCGCGCAACTGCGCGGGATCGCTCTGGTAGCCGCGTGCCTTCAGTTCGGCTTCGTAGACTTCGCGAACCGACGGCACGTGTTCTCGCATCGGCTAGAAGTTCAGCGTGCGCTTGTCGACGGCCAACGCCGCTTCCTTCGTCGCCTCGGACAGCGACGGGTGTGCATGGCAGATGCGGGCGATGTCTTCCGCCGAAGCGCGGAACTCCATCGCCACCACGGCTTCGGAAATCAGCTCACTGGCCATCGGGCCGACGATGTGCACGCCCAGGATTTCGTCCGTCGTGGCGTCCGCAAGAAACTTCACCATGCCGGTCGTGTCGCCCAACGCACGTGCACGGCCGTTGGCCATGAACGGGAAGGTGCCGGCCTTGTACTTGACGCCCGCCGCCTTGAGCTGCTGCTCAGTCTGGCCGACCCACGCGATCTCGGGGCTGGTGTAGATCACCCAGGGGATGGTGTTGAAGTTGACGTGGCCGTGCTGGCCGGCAATCCGCTCGGCCACCGCCACGCCCTCTTCTTCCGCCTTGTGCGCGAGCATCGGGCCGCGCACGACATCACCCACCGCCCAGACGTTCGGCAGGTTGGTCTTGCAGTCACCATCCACCAGGATCGCGCCGCGCTCGTCGAGCTTCAAGCCCACGGCTTCGCCGTTCAGGCCGATGGTGTTGGGCACGCGGCCGATCGAGACGATCAGCTTGTCCACTTCCAAGGTCTGCGCTTCGCCCTTGGCATTGGTCCACGCGACGGAAACGCCCTTCTTGCCGGACTTGATTTCGCCGACCTTCACGCCCAGCTCGATCTTCAGGCCCTGCTTGTCGAAAGCCTTCTTTGCTTCCTTGGCGATCTGCTCGTCCACCGCCCCCAGGAAGGTGGGCAGCGCTTCGAGCACGGTCACCTCGGCGCCCAGGCGGCGCCAGACCGAACCCATCTCCAGGCCGATCACACCCGAGCCGATCAGGCCCAGCGTCTTGGGCACGCCCTGGATGCGCAGCGCGCCGTCGTTGGACAGAACGTTCTCTTCGTCGAACGGAGTGCCGGGCAGCGCGCGGGCATTGGAGCCCGTCGCCAGGATGATGTGCTTGCCGGCGATGGTTTCTTCCGCCGCGCCCGCAACCTGGATCTCGTACCCGCCTTCAGTTGCCTTGGCGAACGAACCGCGGCCGTGGAAGAACGTGACCTTGTTCTTCTTGAACAGGAACTGGATACCGTCGTTGTTCTGCTTCACGACGGTGTCCTTTCGCTTGAGCATGGTCGCCACGTCCAGCGTCATGCCGGTCATGGAGATGCCGTGGTCCGCGAAGTGGTGGCCCGCATGGTCGAAGTGCTCGGACGACTGCAGCAGCGCCTTGGAGGGGATGCAGCCTACGTTGGTGCAGGTGCCGCCAAGGGCCGGCTTGCCGTCCTTGTTCTTCCACTCGTCGACGCAAGCGGTGTTGAAGCCCAGTTGAGCCGCGCGGATGGCGGCGATGTAGCCACCGGGACCGCCGCCGATGACGATGACGTCGAATTGTTTGGACATCTATGTCTCCTTAGATGTCAAACAGGAGGCGCGCCGGATCTTCCAGCGCTTCCTTCATCGCCACCAGCCCGAGCACGGCTTCGCGGCCGTCGATGATGCGGTGGTCATAAGACATGGCCAGATAGTTGATCGGCCGGACCACCACTTGCCCGTTCTCGACGACTGCACGGTCCTTGGTGGCGTGAACGCCCAGGATCGCCGACTGCGGCGGGTTGATGATGGGGGTGGAGAGCATGGAACCGAACACGCCGCCGTTGGAGATGGAGAAGGTGCCGCCGGTCATTTCCTCGATGCCCAGCTTGCCGTCGCGCGCCTTGGCGCCGTATTCGGCGATCTTCTTCTCGATGTCGGCAAAGCTCATCTGGTCGGCGTTGCGCAGGATCGGCACCACCAGGCCACGCGGCGAGCCGACGGCGATGCCGATGTCGAAGTAGCCGTGGTAGACGACGTCATTGCCGTCGACCGAGGCGTTGAGCACCGGGTACTTCTTGAGCGCGTGCACCGCAGCCTTCACGAAGAAGCTCATGAAGCCGATCTTGACGCCGTGCTCCTTCTCGAACTTCTCCTGGAAACGCTTGCGCATTTCCATCACCGGCGCCATGTTCACTTCGTTGAACGTGGTCAGGATGGCATTGGAAGACTGCGACTGCAGCAGGCGCTCGGCCACGCGGGCGCGCAGGCGGCTCATCGGCACGCGCTGCTCGGGGCGCTGACCCAGGTCGGGCGCGGCGCTCGGAGAAGCGACTTGCGGCAGCGCCGTCTTCGGCACGCCCGTGGGCGCGGCGACCGGAGCGACGGCGGGCTTGGCGCCGCCGGCAACCGCGCCGAGTACGTCGCCCTTGGTCACGCGGCCATCCTTGCCAGTGCCCGGCACCGAACCGGCAGCCAGGTTGTTGTCGGCCATGAGCTTGGCGGCAGCAGGCATCGCGATGCCAGCCTTGGATCCCGCGGCTGCGGCGGGTGCGGATGCAGATGCGGCAGGCGCGGCGGCGACGGGTGCTGCAGCGGCGGCGGGAGCAGCAACAGCGCCCTTGCCTTCCGTATCGATTCTCGCAATGACCTGTTCGGCAGCAACCGTAGCGCCGTCGGCCTGCACGATCTCGGCCAGCACGCCGGCGGCGGGCGCAGGCACTTCCAGCACGACCTTGTCGGTCTCGATCTCGATCAGGATTTCATCGATGGCGATCATGTCGCCGGGCTTCTTCTTCCACTGCAGCAGGGTTGCTTCGGCAACCGACTCGGACAGCTGCGGGACTTTGACTTCAACGATAGACATTTTCTTTTCCTGGATTCTTGTTCGTAAGCATCCGCGCGGTGACCGGCCCTTCGGTCCGCTTCGACCGCGCGGAGTTATTTCGGCGCCTTCGGCGTCCGAAATAACATTACTTGGTGAGGACGAAGCCCTTCAGCTTGCCGAAAGCGCCGTCCACCAACGCTTTTTGCTGTTCCTGGTGCAGGTGCGAATAACCCACGGCCGGCGAGGCCGAAGCCGCGCGTCCCGAGTACCCGAGCTTCTGCCCTTCGAGCATGTTCTCGTGGATGTAGTGCTGCACGAAGAACCAGGCGCCCTGGTTCTGCGGCTCGTCCTGCGCCCACACGATGTCGGTGACGTTGGGGTACTTTTTCAACTCGGCCGCGAATGTCTTGTGCGGGAACGGGTAGAGCTGCTCGACACGCAGGATGGCGACGCTGTCGTCCTCGCGCTCGTCACGCTTCTTGGCCAGGTCGTAGTAGACCTTGCCCGAGCAGACGACGATGCGCTTGACCTTGTCGGCTTTCAGCTCGCGGCTCTCGGGGATGATGGTCTGGAAGGTGCCCTTGGTGAACTCGGTCAACGGCGAGGTCGCGTCCTTGTTCCGCAGCAGCGACTTCGGCGTCATGATGATCAGCGGCTTGCGCAGGTTGCGCACCATCTGGCGGCGCAACACGTGGAAGATCTGGCTGGCCGTGGTCGGCTGGACCACTTGCATGTTCGTGTCGGCCGACAGCTGCATGAAGCGCTCGAGGCGCGCCGAGCTGTGCTCGGGGCCTTGGCCTTCGTAGCCGTGCGGCAGCATCAGCGTGATGCCGTTGACGCGGCCCCACTTCACTTCGCCCGAGGCGATGAACTGGTCGATCACCACTTGCGCGCCGTTGGCGAAGTCGCCGAACTGCGCTTCCCAGATCACCAGCGTGTTCGGGTCGTTGGACGCGTAGCCGTATTCGAAGCCCAGCACCGCCTCTTCGGACAGGATGGAGTCGATGACGACGTAGGGGGCCTGGTTCTCGGCGACGTTGCACAGCGGCGTATAGGTGCCGATGTCCCATTTCTCGCGGTTCTGGTCGTGCAGCACCGAGTGGCGGTGGGTGAACGTGCCGCGGCCGCAGTCCTCACCGGAGAGGCGCACCGGATAGCCGCTGGCCACCAGCGACGCGAACGCCATGTGCTCGCCCATGCCCCAGTCGACGTTGACGTCGCCCCGGCCCATGGCCGCGCGGTCGTCGAGGACCTTCTTGACCAGCGGATGCGGCGTGAAGTCCGCCGGCACCGTGGTGATCTTCTCGGCCAGGCGCTTCCACTCGGCCATGGGGATGGCGGTGTCGGCGGCGTCCGTCCACTTCTTGTTCAGGTATGGGCTCCAGTCGACCGCGTACTTGCTCTTGAAGTTGGTCAGCACCGGGTCCACCGTGTGCTTGCCGGCGTCCATGGCGGCACGGTAGGCCTTGACCATGTCGTCGCCCAGCGACTCACCCATGCCCTGCGCGGCCAGCTTGTCGGCGTACAGCTTGCGGGTGCCGGGGTGCGCCGCGATCTTCTTGTACATCAGCGGCTGCGTGAGCGACGGGGTGTCCTGCTCGTTGTGGCCGAGCTTACGGAAGCAGACGATGTCGACCACCACGTCCTTTGCGAACTCCATGCGGTATTCGAGGGCGAGCTGAGTGGCCAGCACCACGGCTTCGGGGTCGTCACCGTTCACGTGCAGCACCGGCGCTTCGATCATCTTCACGATGTCCGTGCAGTACAGCGTCGAGCGGGCGTCGCGCGGATCGGAAGTGGTAAAGCCGATCTGGTTGTTGATGACCAGATGGACGGTGCCGCCGGTGAAGTAGCCGCGCGTCTCGGCGAGCGCCAGGGTTTCCATCACGACGCCCTGGCCGGCGATGGCCGCGTCGCCGTGCACCTGGATCGGCAGCACCTGCTTGCCTTGCGGGTCGGCGCGGCGATCCATGCGGGCGCGCACCGAGCCCTCGACAACGGGATTCACGATCTCGAGGTGCGAGGGGTTGAACGCCAGCGACAGGTGGACCGGGCCGCCGGGGGTGGTCACGTCCGAGCTGAAACCCTGGTGGTACTTCACGTCGCCGGCCGGCAGGTCTTCCTTCGCCGTGTGGTCGAACTCGGCGAACAGGTCGGCCGGCATCTTGCCCAGCGTATTGACCAGCACGTTCAAGCGGCCGCGGTGGGCCATGCCGATGACGATTTCCTGGACGCCTTTGGCGCCGGCGCCCTGGATCAGTTCGTCCATCGAGGCGATGAAGCTCTCGCCGCCTTCGAGCGAGAAGCGCTTCTGGCCGACGTACTTGGTGTGCAGGAAGCGTTCCAGGCCTTCAGCGGCCGTCACGCGGTCGAGGATGTGCTTCTTCTTTTCCGCGCCGAAGTTGGGCTTGCTGCGGATCGATTCCAGCTTTTGCTGCCACCAGCGCTTCTTGTTCTGGTCGCTGATGTACATGTACTCGGCGCCGATGGAGCCGCAGTAGGTTTCGCGCAGGGAGTTGATCAACTCGCGCAGCGACATCGTCTCCTTGCCGAAGAACGTGTTGCTGATGTTGAACACGGCTTCCTGGTCGGAGTCGGAAAATCCGTAGAAGGAAGCTTCGAGTTCGGGGATGTTCTCGCGCTCGGTGCGCTTGAGCGGATCCAGGTCGGCCCAGCGGGAACCGACGTTGCGGTAGGCGGCAATGAGCTGCTGCACGGCCGTGCGCTTGCGGCCCATTTCGGCGTCCTGGCTGGCCACGACCACCTTGGTGCCGCCCTGCTTGGCGCGCTCGGCGAACGCGTTGATGACCGGCATGTGCGGGACATCCTTGGCGTTGCTGCCGTCCCCGGCCGGGACGTGCTGGAGCGCGTCGAAGTATTCGCGCCAGGTCTCGGGGACGCTGGTCGGATTGGCGAGGTAGTTTTCGTACATCTCCTCGACATAGGGCGCGTTGCCGCCGAAGAGATAGGAATTGCCCTGGTAGGCCGTGTAGACGGTGCCGGGATCACTCATGCTTGCGCTACTTTCCGTCTCCCTGCAGGAGACATTTAGCTGGTTTAGGAAACCTTCCGCGACACGGCTGAACCGGATGGCGGATGCGACTGTGGCTATGGAAGGGGCCTTTGTTGCGAGGGCGATTGTGCCACGTTCCGTGGCACAGTGCCCTCGCAACCGGCCCCGAGGGGCGTCTCAGGAACCCCCTCACCCCCGCCCTCTCCCCCGATGGGGAGAGGGAGCGAGTCATCCGTTGGCGATCAAATCCCGTATCTGCTGCAGGGCCGAGGGGTCTTCGATGGTGGTCAGGTCGCCCGCATCGCGCCCTTCAGCCACGGCCTGGATCGCGCGGCGCAACAGCTTGCCGCTGCGGGTCTTGGGGAGCAGGTTCACGAAATGGACGCGTGAAGGCCGCGCCACGGCGCCCAGGGTGTCGTCCACGACTTTCATGATCTCGCCTTCGAGCTTGAGGCGGGCCGCAGCCTCGCCCAACGCGGCGGCGTCCCGGGCGACGACGAAAGCCATTGCCACCTGCCCCTTGAGCGGGTCGGCCACGCCCACCACCGCCACCTCGGCCACGTTGGGATGGCTGGAGATGCTTTCCTCGATCTCCCGCGTGCCCAGGCGGTGGCCGGCGACGTTGATCACATCATCGGTGCGCCCAAGAATGAAGAAATAGCCGTCTGCATCGCGGATTCCCCAATCAAAGGTGCTGTAGACCGTCTTTCCAGGGACTGTCTCCCAGTAGGTCTTCACGTAGCGCTCGTCGTCGCCCCACACGGTCTGCATGAAGCCCGGCGGCGTCGGCCCTTCGATCACGACGACGCCTTTCTCGCCCGGCGCGGTGAGCTCCTCGCCCGTGCTTTCGTGCACCAGCTTGACGTCGAAGCCGTACATCGGAACGCCCGGGCTGCCCAGGCGGCTTGGCTTGGGCTCCACGCCATTGGCGATGGTCAGGATGGGCCAGCCGCTTTCGGTCTGCCAGTAGTTGTCGATGATGGGCACGCCCAGGCCTTCGCTGATCCAGCGAGCGGTCGGCTCGTCCAGCGGTTCTCCCGCGAGGAACAGGGCCTTCAGGCTCGACAAGTCGTATTTCTTCAGGAACGCCGGATCCTGTTTCTTGAGCACGCGCACCGCCGTGGGCGCGCTGAACATGCCGGTCACCTTGTATTTCTCGACCAGGCTCCACCAGATGCCGGCGTCGGGCCGGATCGGCAGGCCTTCGTACATGATCGTCGCCATGCCGGCGATCAGCGGGCCGTAGACGATGTAGCTGTGGCCCACCACCCAGCCGATGTCGCTTGTGGAAAAGAAGGTTTCCCCCGGCGCGCCCAGAAAGATGTGCTTCATGCTGGCGGCCAGTGCCACGGCATAGCCGCCGACGTCTCGCTGCACGCCTTTGGGCCGGCCGGTGGTGCCGCTCGTGTAGATGGTGTAGCTGATGTCGGTGGCGTCCAGCCACTCGCAATCGACCTGGGTGCCGGACTGTTGCTGCGTGAGCAGCGCCCAGTCATGGTCGCGCCCCGCGACCCGTTCCATGGCCGCGAGGCCCCGGTCCACCAGCAAGACCGAATCGGGCTTGTGCTTCGAAAGGCGGATGCCTTCGTCCAGCAGGGGCTTGTACGCCACCACCTTGCCGCCACGCGAACCCGCATCGGCGCTGACGATCACCTTCGGCGTGGCGTCCTCGATGCGCGAGGCCAGTGACACTGACGCGAAGCCGCCGAACACGACGGAGTGGATGGCACCGATGCGCGCGCACGCCAGCATCGTGAAGGCGGCCTCCGCGATCATCGGCATGTAGATCAGCACGCGGTCGCCCTTTTGCACGCCCAGGCTCTTCAGCGCCGCGGCCGCCCGCTGCACCTCGCCGTGCAATTCACGGAATGTGTAGATGCGCTCGGCGCCGGTTTCGGTGGAAACGCAGATGAGCGCCGGCTGGTCCGCCCTGTCCGTCAGGTGGCGGTCGACGGCGTTGTGGCACAGGTTCGTGGTGCCGCCGGCGAACCAGCGCGTGAAGGGCGGGCGGCTGTCGTCGCAGATGGTTCCCGGCTGGGTTTTCCAATCGATCAACGCGGCCTGCTCGGCCCAGAAGGCGTCGCGGTCTTCGATGGATCGACGGTGGAACTCTTCGTAGCGGCTCATGTCTTGTCTCCTCTTTGTGCAGCCCGCCCATTCTGTCTGCCTGGCTTGCCGCACGCTGACGCCGCGCACGCAGCCGGAGCGCCTACTTGACCAGGCTCAACACATCCTTGAATAGCGGGTGCTCGGCCGTGCGCAGCCATTCGAAAGCCACCATCTCCGTGGTGACGAGCTCGGCGCCGGCGCCGGCCAACCGGTCGAAGGCGGCGTCGCGGTCGCGCTCGGTGCGCGAGCTGCAGGCGTCCGTGACCACCCAGACTTCGAACTCTTCCTCGAGCAGGTCCAACGCGGTCTGCAACAGGCAGACGTGCGCTTCGCACCCTGCGATCACCACGGTGTTGCGCTGCTCCTCGGGCTCCGGCGCGGGCTTCTGCAAGTGTTTGGGCAGGCTGCGGGCGTTGCCCCCTTGCCGCGCTTTCGCCGGCGGGCGCAGCAGCTCGGTCAGGCCGTCGGCGACGGCACTGAAGTGCATTTTCGTGAGCGTCTTGCGGCAGAGCTCGCGCAGCTCAGGCGGGCTGCTCCCCAAGCCCTGCGGGTTTTCCTCCGTGCCCCAGGCGGGCACGTCGAACATGCGGGCGAGGCGGCCCAGGCGCAGGGCATTGCGCAAGACCGCTTCGCCCTCGTGAATGGAGGGCATCAAGGCGGACTGGTAGTCCACCAGCACGAGTTGTGATTCGTCGGCGTCGAGCAGCATGAAAGGCATTCGTTGGAATGCCTCCATTATTGCGGGGTGCGAAGACCCTAAGACGCGGCGAGTGAAGCGGGCCCGGTTGCGTCCAGGCACACCACCGGGGCGCCGCGGGGCCTGGCGTGGTGCCGCGGCAGCGCCGTGATGCCCATCGGGCGGGAATGCCGCTCGCGATCGCGCTGCATGTGGTGGTGGCGGCGCGCTTCATGCTCCTGCGAACGCGCCAGTGCGCGGCGCAGTTCGCCATGCAGTTCCTGCACCGACGCGGTTTCGGCGTTGGCCGTCTGGATCATGAAGTCCGGCACCAGCACGATCTCGCTGTCGCCCGCGTCCAGCTCGATGCGCATCGGGTTACCCAGCACGCGCTGGATCGCGGCCAGGGTTTTCTCGCGATGCATGCCCGGCAGGATGACGGTGAATTCGGCCGGCCCGGTGCGGGCGGCCAGGCCACGCCCTTCGCACAGCGCGTTCAGCTTCCTGACGATGCGCGCCAGCAGCTTGTGCGCGATGCGGCTGCCGTAGATGGTTCGCACTTCCAGCAAGTCCGAGCAATCGAAGACGGTGACCGAGACCGGGCGGCCATCGCGCTTGCAGGCAGCGAGCATCTCGTCACCGTGGGCGGTGAAGCCCTCCATGTTGTACAAGGCCGTGCTGCCGTCGATGCGGCCGCTCTCCAGGGTCTCGTCGGGACGGCGCATCACGGCGCCGAACTTCATGGCCAGCAGCAGCGGGAAGATGCACAGGAAGCCGCCCTGCGCCAGGATGTCGGCCACCGGGGCGGGGTTCTGCACTTGCAACGATCCGATGGCAAATTCAAGCACCGCGATCGCAACCAGGCCAGCACCCCACGCGGGCTTCAGCATGAAAGCGTAGTAGAGGCAGGTGATCGTAAGCCAGAAGAAAAAGAGGCCTCCGGGGCCGCCGACCTCAGCCGATGTCTGGGTGTGGAGCACGTAGGCACCGGCGATCAGCGCGAGGCCGCGCCAGGCCATGTCGGATTGATGGCGGGCGGGCCGCGCCTCGGCCCATTTGCCGATCAGCCCCGCATACAGCACAAAAAGCCAGATGCCCGGGACGCCGGGGAATGCAAAGACGGCCAGCCACGCGGTGTAGACGGCAATCGACCAGGCCACCCACCGCTCCAGGTGGCGCAGGCTGTGCGAAATCCAGTCGCTCGGGGCCGCGGCCACCGGTCCGGCGGACCGTTGGGACGGGAAATCGGTGTTCAAGGGGGCGGGTGCGGTCATCGTTCTCTCCTGCGCATGCCGTGCGGCTTACGCTTGGAGACAATGAAAACATGCGGACACGCACCGCACTTAGGCAAATGCGGCGCACCGGTTTAAGAATTTGCCCTACTTGCGCCCGCCCGGCGGCTCATGAACCAGCAGCCAGTAGACCTGCAGGCGCTGCACCTGCTCGACGAAGCGGCCGAAGTCGACGGGCTTGCGCACGTAGCTGTTGGCGCCGTTTTCCAGGCTGGCGACGATGTCTTCTTCTTCGCTCGACGACGTGAGGATGACCACGGGGACATGACGCGTCCGCTCATCGTCGCGAATCTGCCGCAACACCTCGATCCCGCCCAGCTTGGGCAGCTTCAGGTCCAGCAGCACCAGGGCGGGCACGTCGCGCGCGTCGCGCCCCGCATGGCGGCCCGTTCCGAACATGTATTCAAGCGCCTCGATGCCGTCGCTGGCAACGACAACCTCATTGAGCACATTGTTCTCGGCCAGTGTCATCAGGGTCAGCTCCTGATGGTCCGGATTGTCTTCGACCAGCAGGATGCGGCTGTTCTTCATGTTTGACTGCTTTCAGGGTGAACTGGAACGTGGCGCCTTGCCCCAGGCTGGCTTCGGCCCAGACCCGGCCGCCGTGGCGCGTGATGATGCGGTGCACGGTGGCGAGGCCGATGCCCGTGCCGTCGAATTCGCTGGCCGCGTGCAGCCGCTGGAAGGCGTTGAAGAGCTTGGCCGCGTACGCCATGTCGAAGCCGGCGCCGTTGTCCGAGACGTAGATGACGTTTTCGCCGGCCTCCCCGGCCTTGCGGCCGATGCGGATCCGCGCGCCCTGCGTGCGCGCGGTGAATTTCCAGGCGTTCTCGATGAGGTTTTCCAGCACCACGGCCAGGAGCCGCGCGTCGCCCGAACAGCTCATGTCTTCGTCGATCTCGACCGCCACTTGCCGGTCGGGCCAGCGTTGGCGCAGGCGTTCGATGATCTGGGTGGCCTTGGGGGCAAGATTCACCGGCTCGGCCCGGATCTCCGTGCGCGTCACGCGCGCGAGCGACAGCAGGTCGTCGATGAGCTCGCCCATCTGGCGGGTGTTGTCGCGGATGCGATCCAGGTAGTGCCGGGCCTGCTGATCCAGCGCCTGCGAATAGCGGGCCACCAGCGCGCGGCCAAATCCGTCGATGACCTGGAGCGGCGCGCGCAGGTCGTGCGACACCGAATACGAAAAGGACTCCAGCTCGCGGTTGGACATGTCCAGCTCGCGCGTGCGCTCGCCCACGCGGCGCTCCAGCGTCTCGTTGATGTGCTCCAGCGCCTGCTGCGCGAGCCGCCGTTCGGTGATGTCGTGCGCCAGGACCATCCTCGCGCGGCGCCCGCCGTAGTCCAGGGTGTGCGACGAAATCTCCACATAGATCAACCGGCCGTCGCGCAGGCGGTGCTTCCAGGGCTCCAGCGTGCGCAGCCCATCGTTGCCATCCACGGCGGCGAGAAGCGCCTGCACGTCCTCCGCCGGCCGGATGTCCTTGATGGTCATCGCCAGGAATTCGTCCCGCGAATAGCCGTAATGGGCGACGGCCGAGTCGTTCACCGTGAGGAAGCGCAGCGTCTCGAGGTCGTAGACCCACATCGGGTGCGGGTTCGACTCGAACAGCGCGCGGTAACGCTGTTCGCTGTCTTTCAGCGCCTGCTCGGCCCTGTACGCCGCGGAGATGTCGGCAAACACCAGCACGGCGCCGTCCCGCTCGCCTTGCGGCGACATCAAGGTGCGCGTGTGGCCCTGGATGATCTTGTCAGGCCCGCCGGACAAGCGCCCCCGGATGACGTAGCGAAAGTTGTCCAGGTTCTCCCCGGACAGCGCGCGCAGCGCGGGCCGCCCCTCCGGGTCCATCGGCGTCACGCCGTCGAGGTGGTACACCCCCCACTCTTCGGCGGACGCGCGCACCGGGTCGGCCTGCCGATTGAGCTGCGCGAGGCCCGGCATGATCGCGTGCGCGGCTGCGTTGATGTGATTGAAGCGGCCGTCTCGGCCGACCACCAGCACGCCTTCGGCCATGCTGTCGAAGATCGATCCCAGCAAGGTCTTTTGCGCGGCCATTTCGGCCATCGCCCCATCGCGCTGGATCGAGCGCTCGGCCAGGCCGCGGGCCATGTCCTGGAAGCGCTCCTCCAGCTCGCGCAGTTCCAGCAAGCCGCCGGGCGGCACCGAGCCGTCCAGCGCGGATTCTTCCCTGCGCAGCGCATCCACCCGCTGCAGCATCCGCGCAACGGGCCGCACGACGATCCGGTCGCCGAACACCCACGCCGCCGCGCCGGCCAACAAGGCAATGACGATCAGCGCGCCCAGCTGCTGATGGAGCCGCTGCGTCGCCGGTGCCAGCAGGTCGGCGCTGGACACCATGGCGGCAACGTGCAGGAGGCCTTCGTCCGCTCGCCCGACGGGCCTCACCGCGTAAAGCCACTCGGCGCCGTCGGCCCCGGTGCCGCGCTCGAAGCGCGGCTGGCCGCGGGCGATGGCCTGCCGCAGGAACGGCTCGGGGAGTGGCGAGCCGACCCGCACCTCCTTGGCGCCCGAGGCGGCGATCACCACGCCGTTGCGGTCGGCCACGAACAAGGTCATCTCGGGCATCAGGGCCAGCTTGCGCAGGTGGTCATGTGCCTGCGCCACGTCCATGGCCAGGTAGGCGACGCCACGCAGGCTGCGCGACTCGTCGTTCCGGTAGACCGGAAGCCCGAATGTCAGCACCGCGCGGCCGCTCGCACGGCTGAGCGTGAACTCCCCCACACTGAATCGACCGGTTTCGATTGCCTTGCGAAAGAACAGGCGATCGCTCGAATTCACAGGCGTGGCCGGCGCGGTGGCGCGGCATGTCAGCTGGCCTTGCGTGTCCAGCAAGCCGAACGCGCCATAGGTGACGGGATACTCCTGCTGCAGGCGCTTCAGGTACGCGGCACATGCCGCCGCGTCCTCGCCGTACAAGGGGGGCGAGTGCGCCATCGCGGCCAGCACCTGGCGGGCGCCGTCGATGAAGCGTTCCTGCTGTGCATCCGCCAGGTCGACCACGGAACGCAGGCTGCCTTCCGCTCGCTCGACGCGGCTGCGCTGCTCGGACAGCGAAGCCTGCACGACGATGCCAAACACCGGCGCGATGGCGATCAGCACAAGCAACGTCAGCGCGGCCCGCAGGCCAAACGTACGCAACACTACAGGAATCCCTGTGTTTTATGAGAGAGCCTTGACGACCCTCCGCACCGCTCGCGATCTGTGCCCGTACGCGGTGACGAACCAACAACGTCTCGGTAGAGTTTGGCCGGATGGATACATCTGTCAAGCAGGGAAGACGACTTAAGAACAAGGTACCCAGACAACCCACCACAGCGCGCGCCAGCAGGTAAACTGATGCAACTTCCAATGATGCCGTGACCAACGCCTCAGAACCCGCCACCATCAGGCTGCTGAGCGTCGAGGACAACCCCGACGATGTGGAACTGATGGCGATCGCGCTGGAGCGTGCCGATCCGCACCGGCGCTATGTGTTGCACCGGGTCGACGACGCCCCCGGTTTCACGGAAGCGCTGCAGCAGGATTTCGACGTCATCCTCTGCGACTTCAACATGCCGCGGTTCTCCCCCTACGCGGCGCTGCAGATCCTGGTGGCTCGCCGCTGCGGCACACCGCTCGTGGTGGTGACACGCGCCATCGGCGAGGAAGCCGCGGTGCATGTGTTGCGCTGCGGCGCCAAGGACTACCTCACCAAAGACAAGCTGGGAACGCTGCCGCAAATCATCGAGCGGGTGATGACCGAGCGCCAGCGCGTGCTCGAACAGGAACGCCTGGGCCGCGAACTCGAGTCTGCTTACCGGCGGCTCAAGAAACTGTCCGCGCGGCTGGTGGTCGCGCAGGAACGCGAACGCACCGTGATCTCCCGCGAGCTGCACGACCAGTTGGGCCAAACGCTTACCGGTATGGTGATTCACCTGCACGCGGCCAAGCGCACAGCCGACCCGGCCACCGCGCAGAAGCACACTGACACGGCCATGGACATGGCACAGGGCGCTGTCAAGCAGCTCAAGACGCTCTCCTTCTCCCTTCGGCCCGCCCAGCTCGATCTTCTGGGCCTGGTGGCTGCCGCGCAATCGGCCGTGCAACGCATCGCCGAACCGGCAGGGCTGGCCTTTGCCGTCACTTCACGTGGGCAGGAACCCAAGGTACTGGGCGAAACCGCGTCGGTGGCGCTGCGCCTGGTGCAGGAAGCGCTCAACAACGTCGTGCGGCATGCACAGGCATCGCTCATCACCGTGCGCTTGCGCTTCCTGCCCGACGGGCGGATCGGCGTGCTCATCATCGACGACGGTGTGGGCTTCGACAAACATGTGCTGCTGGACGGCCAGCCGAGCGAGCGCAACGTCGGTCTCTACGGCATGATCGAGCGCACCGAGCTTGCCGGGGGGCGGCTGCACATCCGCACGCGGCCCGGACACGGCGTGGCAATGCGTGCCGTCCTGTAAGCTACAAAAAGGAGGAACGATGAAAACCACCCCGCCGCCAAAAATCAGGGTCGTGCTCGCGGATGACCACGACCTGGTCCGCTCGGGCATCAAGGCCCTGCTGTCGATGGTCGACGGCGTGGAGGTGATCGCGGAGGCGCGCGACGGCAAGGAGTTGATCGCGCTGGTCGAAGACCTGATGCCCGACGTCGTCATGACCGACATCTCCATGCCCGGCATGGACGGCATCACGGCCATCTCCGAAATCCACGGAAAGCACCCGCAGGTGCGCATGCTGGTGCTTTCGATGTACGACACGGTCGATTTCGTCAAGCGCGCGGTTGCCAACGGCGCTTGCGGCTACCTCATGAAGGACGCCCCACCCTTCGAACTGGAGCAGGCCGTGCGCAGCGTCATGGCCACCGGCAGCTACTTCAGCCCGGCGATCGCGCAGCGCCTGCTGCAGCCGTCGGAACCGACGGTGGACGATGAGCTCACCCATCGGCAGGTCGAAATCCTCAAGCTGATCGCACAGGGCCGTGCGTCGAAAGAAATCGCCTATGAGCTGGGCCTGTCGCCCAAGACGGTGGACGTGCACCGCGCTCGCATCATGGAGCGGCTGCGGCTGAACGACATCGCCAGCCTGACGCTCTACGCAGTGCGCAAGGGCTTGGTCAAGCCTTAGCCCTCATTGCGGCAGCAGCCGCAACAGGCGTCCCTTGGACTCGTCTGTCAGCACGTAGAGCAACCCATCCGGGCCTTGCCGCACGTCGCGGACCCGCCCGACACCTTGCAGCAGCTTGTGTTCGCGCACCACTTTGCCGTCGGCCAGTTCAAGCCGGGCCAGGTAGCCGAATTTCAGCGACCCGATGAAGAGGTTGCCCTTCATGGCCGGCCCATAACGGTCGCTGGTGAGGAACGCCATGCCGGATGGCGCGATCGACGGCACCCAGTAGTGCAAGGGCTGCTCCATACCGGCGCGGGCGGTGATGCCCTCGCCGATCTTCCCGCCGCCGTAGTTCTCGCCATAGGTGATGACGGGCCAGCCGTGGTTGCGGCCCGCCTGCGGCACGTTGATTTCGTCACCGCCCTGCGGGCCGTGTTCGTGCATCCAGAACCGGCCGTCCGGCCCGAGGGTCGCGCCCTGCGAATTCCGATGGCCATAGCTCCAGATTTCCGGCAGCGCCCCCGGCTGGCCGGAAAACGGGTTGCCAGGCGCCGGCGACCCCTCCTTGGTCAGCCGCACGACCTTGCCGTGGTGGTTGTCCAGCGTCTGGGCATCGTCCTTGCGCTGGAAACGGTCGCCGAGGGTGAGAAACAGCAAGCCGTCACGCGACTCGACGATGCGGCAGCCGAAGTGCAGGCGGCTCGACACCTTGGGCTTCTGGCTGAAGATCACCTTGACGTCCTCCAGCCGCGACGCGTCCCTTGACAGCCGGGCGCGCGCCAGCGCAGTGCTGTTGCCCGCCCCACCGGGTTCCGAGAAACAGAAGTACAGGGTGCGGTTCTGCTCGAAGGCCGAGTCCAGAACGACGTCCAGCAGGCCGCCCTGGCCACCCGCCGCGACTTCCGGCAGGCCGGCCAGCGGCGTGCCCATCCTCCCGCCGGCGTCGATGATCCGCATGCGCCCTGGGCGCTCGGTGACGAGATAGCGGCTCTGCGGCAGGAAGGCTACCGCCCACGGGTTCTCGAGGCCCATCGCCACCTCCTCGGCCCGCAGCGTTTGGGCCGAGGCCACTACGGGCAAGCAGGCAATAGCGAAGGCGGTGGCGAACAGAACCTTCCGGACGGTGGCGCGCATGGGTGCTCCTGACAAGACAAACGTGGGTTGGAATCCCCGCATTGTTCTCCACAAGCGGCCCGCACGGGGTCGTTTGGGCAAGTAAGTCAATGCGTTGTTTATATAAATCAACGAGTTGCAATCGACACCTCACTTGACTTCTAAGATCGGACCCGGTTATCCTGCGTGCCAATGTTCAAGTGGCTCAGCCTTTTCCTGCTCGCGGCATCCCTGACCGCCCACGCGAGCCCGCCTGTTTCGGCCGAAGACGACGTCGGCCGCTTCATGGAAGAAAAGGGCCTCTTCATCACCAAGCTGGAGCAAGTGCGCCATACCGTGGCCGAGCGCACTTCCAACCTCGTGGTGACAGCCATGGGTTTCCTCGGTGTGCCCTACCGCCGTGGCGGCAACAGTGCCGAGACCGGCTTCGACTGCAGCGGTTTCGTCCGCGCGATGTACGAGCAAACGATTGGCCTCGTCCTGCCGCGCCGGGCCAACGAGCAAGCCGCGGCCACGCAGACCATCGACAAGAAGGACCTGCAGCCCGGCGACCTGGTGTTCTTCAACACCATGAGGCGCGCCTTCAGCCACGTGGGCATCTACGTCGGCGAAGGCAAGTTCATCCATTCGCCCAAGCCTGGCGCCCAGGTACGGGTCGAGGACATGGGCCAGAGCTACTGGAAACAGCGCTTCGACGGTGCGCGTCGCGTGCTGAGGCTCTCGCCCGCGGCCGAAACCGCGACGGTGCAACCCTGATCGAACGGGCCCACTGCCGGGCGTTCACGCTCATCGAGCTGATGGTGGTCATCGCGGTGATGGCGATCCTGGCCCTCATCGCCCTACCCACCTACGTCGACAAGCTGGCGCGCGAACAGATCGCCGAAGCCTTGCCGCTCGCGGACATTGCGAAACCGCCCGTCGCGGCAGCCTGGAGCCAGAGCCAGCCGCTTCCCGCCGACAACGCTGCCGCCGGGCTGCCCCCACCTGAAAAGATCGTCAGCACGCTGGTGAGTTCGGTCACGATGCAGGAAGGCGTGATCCACATCCGCTTCGGCAACAGCGCCAACCGCGCCCTCAAGGGCAAGACGCTGAGCCTGCGGCCGGCCGGCGTCGAAGATGCCCGCATGGTGCCCGTGGCGTGGATCTGCGCCAAGGCAGCGGTGCCGGACAAGATGACCGTGACGGGCGCAGACCGCACCGACATTCCGGTGGGCCTGCTGCCGATGCGCTGCCGCTAGGCGCGGCTACTGCGCTTCACTTGCGCGGCGGCGGCACGTCGGTGCAGGTGCCGTGCGCGATTTCCGCCGCCATGCCGATGCTTTCGCCCAGCGTGGGATGCGGGTGGATGGTCTTGCCGATGTCGACTTCGTCCGCGCCCATCTCGATGGCCAGCGCGACCTCGCCGATCATGTCGCCGGCGTGCGTGCCGACGATGCCCCCACCCAGGATGCGGTGCGTATTCGCGTCGAACAGCAGCTTGGTGAAGCCCTCGTCGCGCGTGTTAGCGATGGCGCGGCCCGAAGCGGTCCACGGGAAGTGGCCCTTCTTGATCGCAATGCCTTCGGCCTTGGCCTGGTCTTCGGTCAGCCCGACCCACGCCACTTCCGGATCCGTGTAGGCCACGCTCGGGATCACGCGGGCGTTGAACGCCACGTTTTCTCCGGAAGCCACTTCCGCCGCCACGTGGGCCTCGTGCACCGCCTTGTGCGCCAGCATGGGCTGGCCCACGATGTCGCCGATGGCGAAGATGTGCGGCACGTTTGTGCGCATCTGGATGTCGACCGGGATGAAGCCGCGGTCGCTCACCGTGACGCCGGCCTTCTCGGCGCCGATCTTCTTGCCGTTGGGGCTGCGGCCGACGGCCTGCAGCACCAGGTCATAGAGCTGCGGATCCTTGGGCGCCTGTTCGCCTTCGAACTTCACCAGGATGCCGTCCTGGGTCGCCTCGGCGCCCACGGTCTTGGTCTTGAGCATGATGTTGTCGAAGCGCGGCGTGTTCATCTTCTGCCACACCTTCACCAGGTCGCGGTCGGCGCCCTGCATCAGGCCGTCGAGCATCTCGACCACGTCGAGCCGCGCACCCAGCGTCGAATACACCGTGCCCATTTCCAGGCCGATGATGCCGCCACCGAGGATCAGCATGCGCTTGGGGCTGCCGCCCAGTTCGAGCGCGCCGGTGGAATCCACCACGCGCGGGTCCTTGGGCATGAACGGCAGGTGCACGGCTTGCGAGCCGGCGGCGATGATCGCGTTCTTGAACTTGATCGTCTGCTTCTTGCCGGTCTTTTCCTGGCCGCTGCCCGTGGTCTCTTCGACCTGGACATGGTACGGGTCGACGAACTCACCGTTGCCACGCACCACGGTGACCTTGCGCATCTTGGCCATTGCCGCGAGGCCGCCCGTGAGCTTGCCCACCACTTTGCCCTTGTGCGCGCGCAGCTTGTCCAGCTCGATCGTGGGCTTGGCGTAGCTGATGCCGAGCGATTCGAAATGGCTCACCTCGTCCATCACGGCCGCGACGTGCAGCAATGCCTTGGAGGGGATGCAACCCACGTTCAGGCAAACGCCGCCCAGGGTGGCGTAGCGCTCGACCAGCACGACCTTCATGCCCAAGTCGGCGGCGCGGAAAGCGGCCGAATAGCCGCCCGGGCCGGCGCCGAGCACCAGCATGTCGCATTCGATGTCGGCGCCGCCGGCATAGGTCGAGGCGACCGGGGCGGGCCTACCCTCACCCCGCCCCTCTCCCGCCGGAGCGGGAGAGGGAGAAGATGCGGGGAGCTCGCTCCCTCTCCCGCTTGCGGGAGAGGGCTGGGGTGAGGGAACTGCGGCATCGGCGCTCTCCAGCGTCAGCAACACCGATCCTTCTTTCACCTTGTCGCCGAGCTTGACCTTCAGCTCCTTGATCACGCCCGCGTGCGTCGACGGAATCTCCATCGATGCCTTGTCGCTTTCCACCGTGACCAGCGATTGCTCGGCCTTGATGGTGTCGCCGGGCTTGACCAGCAACTCGATGACGGACACCTCGTCGAAGTCCCCGATGTCGGGGACTTTCACTTCGACCAGACTCATTTGGCTTCTTTCATTTTTATTGTGAACACATCGGCAGGTGCGGCCGAATTACGGTCGAACTCGCAGCCTGCCGCGATGCCGGCCTCCGCGATCTCGCGCGCGGTGATCTTGGGTTTGCCATAGATCGCATACATGGCGCCCAACGCGAAGCTCCGGCCCGAGCCGATGCCCCAGAACTCCTTGAACTCGAACACTTCGCGGTAGCTGTACAAGCCGTAGATGCCGGTGGCGTTGGCGATGACGACGCTGAACTGGCTCGACTCGTACGGGTCGCTGTCTTCCTCTTTCGTCTGCAGGAAGAAGTTTTCCTTCAGGTACGGATGCAGCTTGGTGAACGTGTCGAAGACCTCGTCGCGGTTGCCGAGTTTGAGCAACTCTCGCGGCATCGAACCGATCGCCTTGCGCAACACCGGGAAGTGCGCCACCGTGCCGGCCATGCCCAGGTAGCTGGGGCCGGTGTCGGTGTCGACCTTGAAGATCTTGGTGTTGTCCTCGTACCGGTTCGCCAGGCGCGTGTCGCCGAAGGTCACCAACGTGTCCGCAGCGATCGCGATCTGGCCCGCTTTTCTTACCACCACAACGGTCGTCATTCTTTTTATGGCTCCAGTTTGCCGCGCGTGGAACGCGGCGCGTTCCTTACAGCATGGTACGGCGGAAGTCCGCCAATATAGCGCCGAGATAACTGTTGAACCTGGCGGCCGCGGCACCATCGATCACGCGGTGGTCCCACGACAGCGACAGCGGCAGCATCAGCCGGGGCTGGAACGCCTTGCCGTCCCACACCGGCTCCATCAGGCTCTTGCACACCCCGAGGATCGCGACTTCGGGCGCGTTGATGATGGGCGTGAAATAGCGCCCACCAATTCCGCCCAAGGATGAGATGGTGAAGCACGCACCCGACATGTCGGCGGGGCCGAGCTTTCCGTCGCGCGCCTTCTTGGCGAGCTCGCCCATCTCGGTGCTGATCTGGATGACGCCCTTCTTGTCGGCGTCCTTGATGACGGGAACGACCAGGCCATTGGGCGTGTCCGCCGCGAACCCGATATGGAAGTACTGCTTGAGCACCAGTTGCTCGCCGTCCAATGACGAGTTGAACTGCGGAAACTTCTTCAGCGCGGCCACGCTGGCCTTGATGAGGAAGGCCAGCATCGTGACCTTGGCACCTGACTTCTCGTTTTCCTTGTTGAGCATCACGCGGAAAGCTTCGAGGTCGGTGATGTCCGCGTCGTCGTGGTTGGTGACGTGCGGGATCATCACCCAGTTGCGATGCAGGTTGGCGCCGCTGATCTTCTTGATGCGGCTGAGGTCCTGCCGCTCGACGGGCCCGAACTTCGCGAAATCGACCTTGGGCCAGGGCAGCAGGCCCAGGGCCTCGCCGCCGCCACCGCCCGCCGGCGCCTTGCCGCCGGCTGCCTTGGTGGTGGCTTCACCCTTCATCACGGCCTTGGTGAACGCCTGCACGTCCTCCTGCGTGATGCGGCTCTTGGGGCCGGTGCCCTTCACTTCTTCCAGCGGCACGCCGAGCTCGCGCGCGAACTTGCGCACGGACGGCGACGCGTGCGGCAGCTGGCCGGTGGGCGTGCCGGGCTCGTGCGGCGGCAGCGCGGCCGTGGGCGGCGTGCGCTCGGCAGCGGGTGCAGGCGCAACAGCAGTTGCAGGAGCGGGACTTGCTCCCTCGCCCCTTTGGGGAGAGGGCTGGGGTGAGGGGCTCGCGCCAGCCGCACCTTCCAGCACCGCGATCAGGTCACCAATATTGACCTTGTCGCCGAGCTTGACCTTCAGCTCCTTCACCACCCCGGCCAACGACGACGGAATCTCCATCGATGCCTTGTCCGATTCGACCGTCATCAGCGACTGCTCAGCCTTGACCGTGTCGCCGGGCTTGACCAGCAACTCGATGACCGCAACGTCCTTGAAGTCGCCGATGTCGGGGACGCGGATTTCGACAGGACCGGTCTTCGCGGCTGCGGCGGCGGGTGCCGGGGCAGCAGGCGGGGGGCTGGCGGCCGCTTGCGCGGCAGGCGCCGGCGCAGCAGCAGCCGGCTTGGATTCCGCACCACCGGCGCTCTCCAGCACCAGCAACACCGAACCCTCTTTGACCTTGTCGCCGAGCTTGACCTTCAGCTCCTTGACCACGCCGGCCGAGGACGACGGGATTTCCATCGAAGCCTTGTCCGACTCGACCGTGATCAGCGACTGCTCTGCCTTGACGGTGTCGCCAGGCTTGACCAGCAATTCAATGACCGAAACTTCATCGAAGTCCCCGATGTCGGGGACTTTCACTTCTATCGATGCCATGTTCTTGTTCTCCGTTCTTCTTCTTGCCGTCAAGCGTACAGCGGATTGACCTTGTCCGCCTTGATTCCGTATTTCTTGATCGCCTCGGCGACCTTGGCGACCGGCACCGTGCCGTCTTCGCTCAGCGCCTTGAGCGCAGCGACAACGACGTAGTGGCGATTGACTTCGAAGTGCTCGCGCAGCTTGCTGCGGAAGTCACTGCGGCCGAACCCGTCGGTACCCAACACCTTGTAGGTGCGGCCCTTGGGGATGAAGGGCCGGATCTGTTCGGCGTACGCCTTCATGTAGTCGGTGGAGGCCACGACCGGGCCGCCGTGCTTTTCGAGTTGCTGTGCGACGAAAGATACCCGGGCCTTCTCCGTCGGGTGCAACAGGTTGTACCGTTCAGCGTCCTGGCCGTCGCGAGTCAGCTCGTTGAAGCTCGGGCAGCTCCACACATCGGCTGCGACGCCCCAGTCCTTTTCGAGCAACTCCTGCGCCGCAATCGACTCGCGCAGGATGGTGCCGCTGCCAAGCAGTTGCACGCGAGGTGCCTTGGGCAGCGCAGCCCCCGGCTTGCACATGTACATGCCCTTGACGATCTGCTCTTCGGTGCCGGGCTGCAGGCCGGGCATCGGGTAGTTCTCGTTCAACAGCGTGATGTAGTAGTAGACGTTGTCCTGCTTCTCCACCATGCGCTTCAGGCCATGGTGCAGGATCACGCCGACTTCGTGGGCGAAGGTCGGGTCGTAGCTCACGCAGTTGGGGATCGTGCCCGCCAGGATGTGGCTGTGGCCGTCCTCGTGCTGCAGTCCTTCGCCGTTCAGGGTGGTGCGGCCCGAAGTGCCGCCCAGCAGGAAGCCCCGGGCCTGCATGTCGCCGGCCGCCCAGGCCAGATCACCGATGCGCTGGAAGCCGAACATCGAGTAGTAGACGTAGAACGGCACCATGATGCGGTTGCTGGTGCTGTAGCTGGTGGCCGCAGCGATCCAGCTGCTCATGCCGCCGGCCTCGTTGATGCCCTCCTGCAGGATCTGTCCCTTGACGTCTTCCTTGTAGTACATCACCTGGTCTTTATCCACCGGGGTGTACTGCTGGCCCGCGGGGTTGTAGATGCCGACCTGCCGGAACAGGCCCTCCATGCCGAAGGTACGCGCCTCATCCACCAGGATGGGAACAACCCGCGGTCCCAGGGCCTGGTCGCGCAGCAACTGGGTGAGGAAGCGCACATAGGCCTGGGTCGTCGAGATTTCGCGGCCCTCGGGAGTAGGCTCCATCACGGACTTGAAGGTCTCGATCGAGGGCACGGTAAAACTCTCGTCGGCCTTCACGCGGCGATGCGGAAGGTAGCCGCCGAGCGCCTTGCGGCGGGCGTGCAGGTACTGCATCTCGGGCGTGTCATCCGCCGGCTTGTAGAACGGGATGTCGGCGAGCTGGCCGTCCGGGATTGGGATGTTGAAGCGGTCCCGGAAGGCCTTGATGTCCTCGTCGTTCAGCTTCTTGGTCTGGTGCACGTTGTTCTTGCCCTCGCCGATCTTGCCCATGCCGAAGCCCTTGACGGTCTTGATCAATAGCACCGTGGGCTGGCCTTTGTGCTTGACGGCGCGGTCGTATGCGGCATACACCTTCTGCGGGTCGTGGCCGCCGCGCTTCAGGTTCCAGATGTCGTCGTCGCTCATGTGGGCCACCATCTCGAGCGTGCGCGGGTCGCGGCCGAAGAAGTGCTTGCGGACGTAGGCTCCGTCGTTGGCCTTGAAGGATTGGTAGTCGCCGTCCAGCGTTTCCATCATCAGCTTGCGCAGCGCTCCGTCCTTGTCGCGCGCCAGCAGCGGGTCCCAGCCGCTGCCCCACACCAGCTTGATCACGTTCCAGCCGGAGCCGCGGAATTCGCCCTCCAGCTCCTGGATGATCTTGCCGTTGCCGCGCACCGGGCCGTCAAGCCGCTGCAAGTTGCAGTTGATGACGAAGATCAGGTTGTCCAGCTTTTCGCGGGCGGCCAGGCCGATGGCGCCCAGGCTTTCCACCTCGTCCATCTCGCCGTCGCCGCAGAACACCCAGACCTTGCGGTTCTCGGTGTTGGCAATGCCGCGGGCATGCAGGTATTTCAGGAAGCGCGCCTGGTAGATCGCCATCAGCGGGCCCAGGCCCATGGACACGGTGGGGAACTGCCAGAACTCGGGCATCAGCTTGGGGTGCGGGTAGCTCGAGAGGCCCTTGCCGTCCACTTCCTGGCGGAAGTTGAGCAGCTGTTCCTCTGTCAGTCGGCCTTCCAGGTAGGCGCGGGCATAGACGCCGGGCGACACGTGGCCCTGGATGAAGATGCAGTCGCCCCCGTGGTTTTCGTTCTCGGCGTGCCAGAAATGATTGAAGCCGGCGCCGAACATGTGGGCCAGCGAGGCGAAGGAGCCGATGTGGCCGCCCAGGTCGCCGCCATCCACCGGATGGTGCCGGTTGGCCTTGACCACCATGGCCATGGCGTTCCAGCGCATGAAGGCGCGCAACCGTTCCTCGATTTCGATGTTTCCCGGGCAATGCACCTCGTCATGGGATTCGATCGTGTTGACGTAGCCCGTGGTGGCGGAAAACGGCAGGTCGATGCCCTGCTGCCGCGCCTGCTCGAGCAATTGCTCCAGCAGGAAATGGCCCCGCTCGGGCCCCTCGGCTTCGATGACGGCCGAGAGGGCGTCGATCCATTCACGCGTCTCCTGCGCATCCGCATCGTTGGCGGCCGAGCCGAACAGGTTATCGGGCTGTGCTGACATGTTGTCTCCTGTGTTGTGCCTTATGGGCTGACGTAATTTAGTACGGTGCCCCCGTACCGTGACTCGAGTGTCGCATAGTTTTTTTCAAATTTCAAATGGTGCGTGCTCATTTCATATTGTGGTTACTGCGTAGTCCAAGCCGAGGCCGGAACGTTGAGTCTCATGGGGGCACCGAACCTCACCCCCTACACTTGAGGCTTCATGCAAGACCCCGTCCACGCCAACGACCCTCAGGACGCCGTCGCGCCGGTGGCGTGGTGGCGCCACTGGTGGCGCCGCCAGACCCCGGTCCACCAGGACCGCTTTGCCATGTTGGCGCCGCTTGCCGCGGTGGTGCTGTTCCTCGCTGCCATCATTGCAGCGTTCGGTTACCTGCGGCTGGAAGAGATGGATCGAGAGCAGGAAGCCGTGAAGCGCGACGTCGAATACGCGCAGCAGCGCGTGCGCCTGCGCCTGCTCGAGCGGCAAGAACAGCTCATGCGCATCGCACGGGACATTTCCAACAAGGAAGTGGACGCGGAAGAATTCGTGGGCCGCGCGGAATCGATGGTGATCCAGTACCCGGAGCTGCAGGCGCTGACCTGGATCGACGAGCGCCGCCGCATCAAGGCCAGCTATGCCGCGCCCAGTGTGGCCAGCCAGCACCTGCGCCCCGCCGGCACGGTGCTGCGCGCGGGCGAGACGGAGAACATCTACAGCCTGGCGCGCGACCTGCAGCAGCCGGTCTATTCGCAGCCGGCCGCAGGCGGTGAAGGCACGGGGCTCCTCCAGTTGCACGTGCCCCTGACGGAACAGGGCAAGTTCGGCGGCGTGATCCTCGGCGAGTACTCCATCGACGGCCTGCTGCGCTACGGCGTTCCTGCCGAAGTCGCCGCCAAATACGCCGTGGCCCTGCTCGACGGCAAGAGCCGTGTCCTGGCGGGCAACTCCGTGGCGGCCCGCAACCCTGCAACGCAGCTGTTGCCTTGGGCCGCGCAGGCGAACGAATACGAGATCCCGGTCTCTCCTGTCGGCAATGGGCTGATCATCCGCGCGCAGGCGTATCGCACCTCGCTGGGCGTCATTGGCAGCGGCCTGTTCTGGCTGGTCGGCACCCTGAGCGTGATGACCGCGTGGATGCTGATCGGCAATTTCCGCCACACGCGGCGCCGCATGCAGGCGCAGCAGGCGCTGGTGGCCGAGACGAGTTTCCGCCGTGCGATGGAGAACTCCATGCTCACCGGCATGCGTGCGCTGGACATGCAAGGACGCATCACTTACGTCAACGTTGCGTTCTGCCAGATGACGGGATGGAGCGAAGCCGAGCTGGTCGGGCGCACTCCCCCATTCCCCTACTGGCCGGAAGCCGACCGCGAGCAACTCGCCGCGCGTCTCGACGACGAGCTGCACGGGCGCACGACGCCCGGCGGCTTCCAGGTGCGCGTCAAGCGCAAGGACGGCACGCTCTTCGACGCGCGGCTCTACGTGTCGCCTCTTGTGGACGCCAAGGGTCACCAGACCGGCTGGATGACGTCGATGACCGACATCACCGAGCCCAATCGCATCCGCGAGCAGCTGTCGGCTTCCTACGAGCGGTTCACCACCGTGCTGGAAGCGCTCGACGCGTCCGTGTCCGTGGCGCCGCTCGGCAGCGAGGAACTGCTGTTCGCCAACAAGCTGTATCGCCTGTGGTTCGGCGTGCAGACGGCGGGGCACTTGCAGATGGTGGCGCAGGCCGGCGTGCCGGAACACCCGCGCACCGACGAATCGTCGGACGAGGTCGACTCGTTCGTCGGCCTTCCCACCGGCGCGCTGACCGCCGCGCTGTCCGAGAATGCGGAAATCTTCGTTCCCGAGCTGGGCAAATGGCTGGAAGTGCGCTCGCGTTACCTGAACTGGGTGGACGGCCGCCTCGCGCAAATGGTGATCGCCACCGACATCACGCCGCGGCGCCACGCCGAAGAGCAATCGGCCGCGCAGGCCGAACGCGCGCAGTCAGCGAGCCGCCTCATCACCATGGGCGAAATGGCGTCGAGCGTCGCACACGAGCTGAATCAGCCACTGACGGCCATCAACAACTACTGCAACGGCCTGGTGTCGCGCATCAAGGGCAAGCAGATCAACGAAGACGACCTGCTGGCCGCCCTGGACAAGACCGCGCGACAGGCGCAGCGCGCGGGCCAGATCATCCAGCGCATTCGCAGCTTCGTGAAGCGCAGTGAGCCGAACCGCACGCTGTCCGACGTGACGCTGATGGTCAACGAGGCGGTCGAACTGGCGGAGATCGAGCTGCGACGGCGCAACGTGCGCCTGTCGCACTACGTGGCGGCGCGCCTGCCCAAGCTGCTGGTGGACCCGATCCTGATCGAGCAGGTGTTGGTGAACCTGTTGAAGAACGCCGCCGAGTCGATCGAACATGCCAAGCGCCCGGCCGCGCGCCGCAGCGTGGAGCTGCGAGTGATCCCCAAGCAGGTGGACGAGCAGCCGGTCGTGGAGTTTTCGGTGCTGGACTCGGGCGCTGGCCTGGCCCCCGAAGTCATGGACCGCCTCTACGAAGCCTTCTTCTCGACCAAGGTCGAAGGCATGGGCATCGGCCTCAACCTGTGCCGGACCATCGTCGAGTCGCACCAGGGCCGGATGCAGGCCGAGAACATCTACAATGGCACCGAAGTCGCCGGGTGCCGTTTTTCCTTCTGGATTCCTGTCTCCGGCGCTACGAATTCGATAGTAAATAAAGACGCTGGGGTGACTGCATGAGTTTGATTCCCAAAAAGGGTACTGTGTATGTCGTCGACGACGACGAAGCAGTGCGCGACTCCCTGCAATGGCTGCTCGAAGGCAAGGACTATCGCGTCCGCTGCTTCGACTCCGCCGAGTCCTTCCTCTCCCGCTACGACCCGCGCGAAGTGGCCTGCCTGATCGTCGACATACGCATGGGCGGCATGACGGGCCTCGAGCTGCAGGACCGGCTGATCGAGCGCAAGTCACCCCTGCCCATCGTCTTCATCACCGGCCACGGCGACGTCCCGATGGCCGTGAACACGATGAAAAAAGGCGCGATGGACTTCATCCAGAAGCCTTTCAAGGAAGAAGAACTGGTGAGCCTGGTCGAGCGCATGCTCGAACACGCCAAAGGCGCCTTCGCCGAGTACCAGAGCGCCGCGAGCCGCGATGCCCTGCTGTCCAAGCTCACGTCGCGCGAAGCTCAGGTGCTCGAGCGCATCGTCGCCGGGCGCCTGAACAAGCAGATCGCCGACGACCTGGGCATCAGCATCAAGACGGTGGAAGCACACCGCGCCAACATCATGGAAAAGCTCAACGCCAACACGGTCGCCGACCTCTTGAAGATCGCGCTGGGCCAGAACGCACCCAAGGCTTGAGATGGCAGCGAAGTTGATCGACGGCAAGGCGCTTGCCCAGCAGATCCGCGCCGAGGTTTCGGGCCGGACCCAGGCCCTGAAGGCCCGCGGCGTCCAACCCGCACTGGCCATCATCATGGTCGGCGACGACCCGGCCAGCGCCGTGTACACGAAGCACAAGGTCAACGACAGCACCGAGACGGGCCTGGCGGCCACGCTGGAGCGCTACCCGGCCACCATGGCCGAAAACGAGCTGCTCGCCCGCATCCGCACACTCAACGAAGACCCGGCCGTCCACGGTATCCTGGTGCAGTTACCGCTGCCCAAGCACATGGACGCGCACAAGGTCATCGAAACCATTTCGCCGGCCAAGGACGTCGACGGCTTCCACGTCGCCAGCGCCGGCGCGCTGATGGTCGGCCAGCCGGGTTTCTGGCCCTGCACGCCGCACGGCTGCATGAAGATGCTCGAATCGATCGGCTACGACCTGCGCGGCAAGCACGCAGTAGTGATCGGCCGCAGCAACATCGTGGGCAAGCCCATGGCCATGATGCTGCTGGGCAAGAACGCCACCGTCACCATCTGCCACAGCGCCACCCAGGACCTGAAGGCCATGACCCTGCAGGCCGACGTCATCGTGGCTGCGGTCGGCAAGCGCAACGTGCTGACCGCCGACATGGTCAAGCCCGGCGCGGTGGTCATCGACGTGGGCATGAACACCAACGACGAAGGCAAGCTCTGCGGCGACGTCGACTTTGCCGGTGTCAAGGAAGTCGCCGGCTGGATCACCCCCGTGCCCGGTGGGGTGGGCCCCATGACGCGCGCGATGTTGCTCGTCAATACGCTGGAAGCGGCCGAGCGCGCGGCGCGATGACAAATGACGAATGAAGCGCGGATGGACTCAGTCATTTGTCATTGAGCGAAGCGAAGTCATTTGTCATGACGCAAAATGTGCGTCATGAGCAATCCCCTCCTCGACTTCACCGACCTCCCCCTCTTCGACAAGGTCCAGCCGGAACACGTGGCGCCGGCCACCGACACGCTGCTGGCCGCGGCCGACAAAGCATTGCAGACAGTGACCGAAGTGGGTTTCCCCAACCGCTGGGAAGACATCGCCAAGGTCCTGGACACGGCCACCGAAAACCTCGGCCGCGCCTGGGGCGTGGTGGGCCACCTCAACAGCGTGGCGGACACGCCCGAGCTGCGCGCCGCTTACAACGAGGCGCTTCCCAAGGTCACGGATTTCTGGACGCGCCTGGGCTCCGACGAGCGCCTCTACGCCAAGTACAAGGCCATCGATCCCGCGACGCTGAATGCCGAACAGCGCCAGGCACACAAGAACGCCGTGCGCAACTTCGTGCTGGGCGGCGCGGAACTGACCGGTGCCGCACGCGACCGCTTCGCCGCGATCCAGGAGCGCCAGGCGGAGCTGAGCCAGAAGTTCAGCGAGAACGCGCTGGACGCCACCGACGCCTTCTCGTACTACGCCGCTGAAAACGAATTGACCGGTGTGCCCGACGACGTCGTACAGGCGGCCCGGGCGGCTGCGCAGGCTGATGGCAAGGACGGCTACAAGCTCACCCTGAAGATGCCCAGCTACCTGCCCGTGATGCAGTTCGCGCACAGCGGCCCGCTGCGCGAGCGCATGTACCGCGCATACGTGACCCGCGCAAGCGACCAGGGTGACCCGAAGTTCGACAACAGCGCCCTGATCCAGGAAATCCTGGCGCTGCGCCGTGAAGAAGCGCAGCTGCTGGGGTTCCGCAATTTCGGCGAAGTGTCGGTGGTGCCCAAGATGGCCCAGTCGCCGCAGGAGGTGGTCGACTTCCTTCGCGACCTGGCCCGGCGCGCGAAGCCCTACGCGGAAAAAGACATCGCCGACATGCGCGCGTTTGCGGCCGAGAAGCTCAGCTTGCAAGACCCCAAAGCCTGGGATTGGCCCTACATCGGCGAGAAGCTGAAGGAAGAGCGCTACGCCTTCAGCGAGCAGGAGGTCAAGGAGTACTTCACCGCGCCCAAGGTGCTGGCGGGCCTGTTCAAGATCATCGAAACGCTGTTCGAGGTGACGATCCGCCGCGACGTTGCGCCGGTGTGGCACCCGGGCGTGGAGTTCTATCGCATCGAGCGCGAACGCCGCGACGGCGAACGCATGTCGACCGAGCTGGTGGGCCAGTTCTACCTCGACCCGGCCGCGCGCAACGGCAAGCGCGGCGGCGCGTGGATGGACGATGTCCGTGCGCGCTGGTTGCGGCCCGACAACGGCAAGCTGCAGACGCCCGTGGCCCATCTGGTGTGCAATTTCGCGGAGGGCGTGGACGGCAAGCCGCCCCTGCTCACGCATGACGATGTGATCACCCTGTTCCATGAGTCGGGCCATGGCCTGCACCATATGCTGACCCAGGTCAACGAGCGCGATGTGTCGGGCATCAGCGGTGTGGAGTGGGACGCAGTGGAGCTCCCCAGCCAGTTCATGGAAAACTTCTGCTGGGAATGGAGCGTGCTGCGCCACATGACGGCGCATGTAGACACCGGCCAGCCGCTGCCGCGCGAACTGTTCGACAAGATGATCGCGGCCAAGAACTTTCAGAGCGGCCTGGGCACCGTGCGCCAGATCGAATTCGCGCTCTTCGACATGCTGCTGCATACCGACCATGATCCGGCGCAGGACTTCATGCCGCTGCTGGCCAAGGTGCGCCAGGAGGTCGCGGTGATCCAGCCGCCACCCTTCAGCCGCACGGCGCACACGTTCAGCCATATCTTCGCGGGCGGTTATGCCGCGGGCTACTACAGCTACAAGTGGGCCGAAGTCCTGAGCGCGGACGCCTACGCCGCTTTCGAGGAGACTGCGGGTAAAGACGGCTTGCCCAGCATTGAAACCGGACGAAAATACCGGCAGGCTATCCTGGAGGCTGGCGGCAGCCGGCCTGCGATAGAGTCGTTCAAGGCCTTCCGCGGCCGCGAACCGTCCCTGGACGCCCTGCTTCGGCACCAGGGAATGGCCTGAACCCCTTACTGAACTGGAGCCTTGACCGATGATTAAAGCCCGTTCCTTGTTTGCCGCCGGCGCCGTGAGCCTGTCCGCGCTGGCCGGCCTGGGTGCTGCTGACGCGAATGCGCAACAGGTCTACCGCATCGTCGGCCCCGACGGCAAGGTGACCTTTTCGGACCAGGCGCCCCTCAATCCGGCAACGCGGGCCAGCGCCGCGAAATCCGTGGCCCTGCCCGGCGGCGGCGGCACCGATGTCGCAGCCCTGCCGTTTGCCCTTCGCCAAGCCGCCACCCGGTACCCGGTAGTCTTGTATACGGCGCCCGATTGCGGGCCTTGCGGCGCTGGGCGCAGCATGCTTTCCGGCCGCGGCGTCCCCTTCTCCGAAAGAACGGTCACGTCGCGCGAAGACATTGAGGCACTCAAGCGCATGGGCGCCACGAGCCTGCCTTTCCTCACCATCGGCGGCCAGCAGATCACGGGCTACTCGCAGCCTGAATGGGTGCAATTCCTGGATGCTGCCGGCTATCCGGCAACCTCTCAGCTGCCTGCCGGCTACGTGCAGCGCCCGGCTTCTCCGCTGGTCGCGGCGCAGGAAGCGCAGGCGCCTCGCGCTCCCGCTCCGGCGGCTCAGAGCCCCAGTGCCGCGACGACACCAGCGCCTGCGCCCGCCGAGAATCCGGCCGGCATCAAGTTCTGATCAGAACGCGAGCGTCTTGACGCCGCTGGTGGTGCCGAGCAGGCACACCGCGGCTTTTTGATGGGCGAATACGCCCACAGTCACCACGCCGGGCCATTGGTTCACATCGCTTTCGAACTGCAGCGGCTCGGTGATCGAGAGGCCGCTCACGTCCAAAATGTGCTGGCCGTTGTCCGTGACCAGGGGCTGCCCGTCTTTCAGGCGAACGCGCGCTTGCCCGCCCATGGCCTGGAACTGGCGGATGACGCGCTGTGAGGCCATCGGAATCACCTCCACCGGCACGGGAAAGCGGCCCAGAGCCTCCACCAGCTTCGACTCGTCGGCGATGCAGATGAAGCGGCGCGACTGCGCGGCCACGATCTTCTCGCGCGTGAGGGCCGCACCGCCGCCCTTGATCATGTTGCCGCGCGCGTCTATCTCATCGGCACCGTCGATGTAGACGGCGATCTCGCCGACGTCGTTGGCGTCGAACACCGGGATGCCCAACGCCTTGAGCCGCTCGGTCGACGCGACGGAACTGGACACCGCGCCGGGGATGCTGCTCTTTATCGTAGCCAACGCGTCGATGAACTTGTTCACCGTCGAACCGGTTCCCACACCGACGATTTCACCGCCCACCACGTATTGCAAGGCAGCTTGGCCGACCAGCGCTTTCAGTTCATCCTGGGTCATTGAGGTCATTTGAGACAATTGGGTAGTTCAACCGCAAATTATCCATGCCCCTGCTGCCCTACTCGCTCGCGCGTCCCTTCCTGTTCGGCCTGGACGCCGAGACCGCCCACGAGCTCACCATGCACTCGCTCGCGCGCGTCCAGGGCACGCCACTGGAATGGGCCTATTGCAGCGGCATGGTCGACGACCCCATCGAGCTCGCGGGGCTGAAATTTCCCAACCGGGTCGGCCTCGCCGCGGGGCTGGACAAGAACGCCCGGTGCATCGACGGCCTGGGCGCCATGGGCTTCGGCTTCGTCGAAGTGGGCACCGTGACGCCGCTGCCACAGCCGGGCAACCCCAAGCCCCGCATGTTCCGCCTTCCGAAGGCCAATGCGCTGATCAACCGCCTGGGCTTCAACAACGACGGCCTGGAAGCCTTCGTCGCCAACGTCAAGCGGTCGTCGTTCCGGAAGAAGGGCCGCATCCTGGGCCTCAACATCGGGAAGAACGCCGCGACACCCATCGAAAACGCGACGAGCGATTACCTCGTAGGCCTGGACGGTGTCTATCCGCATGCCGATTACGTCACCG
Source organism: Ramlibacter sp. WS9 (assembly GCF_003797765.1). GTDB lineage: Bacteria > Pseudomonadota > Gammaproteobacteria > Burkholderiales > Burkholderiaceae_C > Ramlibacter. The sequence continues at coordinate 41,220 of NZ_RKMB01000013.1, forward strand.
TCAACATCTCCAGCCCCAACACCAGCAACCTGCGTTCGCTGCAAGGCGACGAGGCGCTCGAAGGCTTGTTGGGCGCGATCGCGCAGCGGCGCGAGACTCTGGCGCGCCAGTATGGCCGCAAGGTGCCGGTTTTCGTGAAGATCGCGCCGGATCTGGATGAAGCGCAAGTCGAGGTGATCGCCGCCGCGCTGAAGCGGCATGCGATGGACGGCGTCGTTGCCACCAACACCACGATCAGCCGCGACGCAGTCAAGGGCCTGCCGCATGCCGGCGAAGCGGGCGGCCTGAGCGGCAGCCCGGTGCTGGAAGCCAGCAACCGCGTGATCGGCTTGTTGCGCGCGGCGCTCGGCCCGAAGTTTCCGATCATCGGCGTGGGCGGCATCATGAGCGCGGACGATGCCGTGAGCAAGATCCGCGCGGGTGCCGACGTGGTCCAGATCTACACCGGCTTGATCTACCGCGGCCCGGACCTGGTGAGCCAGTCTGCTCGCGCGATCAAGGCCATGGGCCCGCGCGGGGCCGCTCAGAAGGCGTAACTGCCCACCCGCTTCATTGACGCTTGGGCTCCAGCAATGCCGCCACGTATTCGGCGATGGCGAGCGCACTGGTGAGGCCCGGCGACTCGATGCCGAACAGGTTGATGAGCCCGGCGACGCCGTGCAGCTGCGGACCGTCGATTCTGAAATCGGGCGCCTTTTCGCCAGGGCCATAGATCTTCGGCCGCACACCGCTGTAGCTGGGCTGCAGCGCGCCGTCGGGCAAGGCGGGCCAGTAGCGGCGCACCTCGGCGTAGAAGCCGTCGGCGCGCCGAGGATCGACCTTGTAGTCGATGTTCTCCGGCCGGTCGGCCTCGAGCCATTCGAGATCCGGTCCGAACTTGGCCTGGCCGCCCAGGTCGAGTGTGAGGTGCACCCCCAGCCAGGCATCGGCGGGCGCCGGATAGACCAGGCGGGTGAATGGCGCCCGGCCCGCGAGCGCGTAGTAACTGCCCTTGGCGAAGTACTCGCGGGGAATGAAGCGCGAATCGAGTCCGTCGAAGCGCCGCGCCAATGCGCACGCGTGAAGCGACGCCGCATTGACGACGACGGGGGCCGCCACCTCGCTGCCATCTGCCAGGCGGACGACGTGCGGCGCGCCGCCACGCCCGAGCACGGCGGAATCCACTGCGGACCCGAACGCCACCATGCCCCCGGCATTCTCGAGGTCGCCCTGCAGCGCGAGCATGAACCCATGGCTGTCGACAATGCCGGTGGTGGGCGACAACAGCGCGGCCGTGCACTGCAACGCGGGCTCGAGCGCTTGCGCTTCGCCCGCTTCGAGCCATTGCACCGGCACGCCGTTCGCCACGGCACGTTCTTGCAGGCCGCGCAACGCCGCCGCTTCGGCATCGCTGTTCGCCACCACCAGCTTCCCGCAGTTGCGCTGGCCGATGCCGTGGCTCGCGCACATCGCATACAGCAGTTCCTTGCCGCGCACGCACAGCTGCGCCTTCAGCGAGCCCGGTGGGTAGTACAGGCCGGCGTGGATGACTTCGCTGTTGCGCGAGCTCACGCCCTGCCCTATGGCAGCCTGCGCTTCAGCCACGATGGTCTCGCGCCCACCCTGCGCCAATGCGCGAGCCACGGCGAGCCCGACGGCGCCGGCGCCGATGACGATGGCATCGACCTGGTCCATCAGGATTTCCGGCGCGGGTCGATGTTCAGCAGCAGCTCAACGAGCGAGCGCAAGTTCTGCTTGAGCGGTCCGTATCCTGAATTCAAGGCCAAAGTGTCTTCGTCCATATAGAGCCGCCGGTTGATCTCGAGCTGGATGCTGTGCCTGTGATGCGCCGGGTCGCCGTAGCGCCGCACCAGTTCCACGCCCTTGTAGGGGTGGTTGTATTCGACGCTGTAGCCGAGCGCCCTCAAGTGATCGCAAATCATGCGCGACAGTGCCGGCAAAGCCGAGGTGCCGTCGCGATCGCCGACCACGAAGTCGGCGTGGACCAGCCCCGGGAAGTCCGTGGAATAGTCCCCCGCCACGGCCGGCATCGAATGGCAGTTGAGGTGGATGCTGTAGCCGTGGCGGGCGTGCGCCGCGTCGATGGCCGCGCGCACCGCATCGTGGTACGGCTGCCAGCAGCGCTCGATGCGCGCTTGCACCTCCCGCACGGACAGCGGCCGGTCGTAGATCGGCAAACCCTCATCGGTGATCCGCCAGACGAGTCCCTTGCCCAGCCTCACTTTGGACAGTGCCTTCGCCTCGGTTTCGACCGGGCCGGGCCACGGTTCTTCGAACAGCGCGACGTCGATCTCCGTGACGTTCCGGTTGACGTCCAGGTAGCTGCGCGGGAACAGCGCTTCGACCCACGCCACACCCAGCGCGGGCGCGAAGTCGTACAGCTTTTCGACGTGCGTGTCCTCCGCCTGCCTCAGAGCAGCCGGATCGCAAGCGTGGCGGAAATCGTCAGGGTAGGCCACGCCGCTATGGGGCGAATCGAGCACCAGCGGCGTGGTGCCCGCGAGGGTTGCAACCTGCAGGCTCATGAAGCGATTGTCACGCACTGCGAACCCCGGCAGCGAACAGGCGGGCCATGTCTGCCCATGCGCACACTCGAATTTGCCGCACGCCCGTGCCGGAGCCAAAAGCGTTACTTATCCACGCATGCCACGGAATTGTTCTTGAAACAAGGTGTGAATGGCACCTAGAATCTGTGAATGAGTTCCATTGACCGGCGTTCTTTTTTATCCCTGGGCGGCGGTGCTGCCGCACTGGGCCTGCTCCCCCTGGCTGGTTGCGGCGGCGGAGGCGGTGACGACGAAATGCCGTCGGTTGCCGTCGCCGACGCCGAGGCGCCCATGCGAGCCTCCACAAGCGGCCCGCAGTTCCGGGCGGTGGCCCGCACGCATTCGCTGGCGATCACCGGCACCGATGGCCGGCTGAGGCGCTACGGCGGTGTCGGCAAGACACAGGGCAAGCTCAACTTCCCGGCAGGCGTTGTGGTGATCAACGGTCTGGCATACGTCCTGGAAACCGGCAACCATCGTGTCCAGGTATTCGATTCCAGCGGTGCCTCACGAAAATTGATCGGCGAAGGCGAATTGCTTTATCCCAACGGGATCGCCGCGGGGCTGAACGAGATACTGGTTTCGGACTCGGGCCATTCGCGCATCGTCGGCTTCTCCCTCGACGGCCGCATCACGCGCGTCCTGGGCGCCGGTGCCCTCAGCGCGCCGCGCGGGCTCACGGTCCTGGGCTCCAACGTGCTGGTCGCTGACCCGGGCCTGCGCAAAGTTCTCCTGCTTGGCGCGAGCGGCCGTGTGCAGGGCGAACTGGGCTCCGGCTGGGTGCTCCCTTGGGACGTCGCAACCGACGGCAAGTACGCGTATGTCGCGGATGCTTCCCGCAACGAGATCGCCGTCGTTGCTCTGTCCGGCAGACGCATCGGCAGCATCCCCCTGAACTTCGCGCCGGCCAACGTCGCGTTCCGCAATGGGACTGTCGTGGCGACGCCGCAGGTCTGAATACGACCCTCATCGGAAACGAAAAAGCCGGCCACGAGGCCGGCTTTTTCTTTGTGCAATCTGGTGGGTGATGCAGGGTTTGAACCTGCGACCCCTGCCGTGTGAAGGCAGTGCTCTACCGCTGAGCTAATCACCCCTTCCCGCGAGCCGATGCTCTGCAGGAAAGCCTCGAATTATGCCACAGGCCCGGGCGCGGTCTGGATACGCCACACCGTCTTGCCGCCGCTGGCCTTATCGAGCTGTTTGAGAACCTCTTCGTGCGCGGCGCTTTCCTGGTCGTTGGCCAGCAAGACCGGCAGCGTGAACGCGGTGAGGTCCACTCGCGTCACGATGCCGCCGGCCGTGTTGCTGTCGGCAATATCAATCAGCAACGCGTCCTGGCCGCGCGTGAGGTTGATGTAGACGTCGGCGAGCAGCTCCGCATCCAACAGTGCGCCGTGCAGCGTGCGACTGGAGTTGTCGACGCCCAGGCGGTCGCACAGCGCGTCAAGGCTGTTGCGCTTGCCGGGATACATCTCCTTGGCCATCGCCAACGTGTCGGTGACCTGGCCCACGCAGGTCTTGAAGGGCGGCTTACCGAGAAGTTCGAGTTCCTTGTTCAGGAAGCCCACGTCGAAAGCCGCATTGTGGATGATGATCTCGGCGCCGGCCAGGTACTCCATCAATTCGTCAGCCACCGCCGCGAACTTCGGCTTGTCGCGCAGGAACTCGTTGCTGATGCCGTGCACCTTGAGCGCGTCTTCGTGGCTGTCGCGCTCGGGGTTCAGGTAGAAATGCTTGTTGTTGCCCGTGAGCTTGCGCGCGAGCAGTTCGACGCAGCCGATTTCGATGATGCGGTCGCCGCCTTCGGCGGACAGGCCCGTGGTTTCGGTGTCGAGAACGATCTGGCGCATGGTGCGCCCGATTGTAGAGGCGCTCTAGTGATTCTCTTTGGCGTGGTTGATCGAATACTTCGGGATCTCCACGGTCAGGTCTTTCTGCGCCACGATGGCCTGGCACGACAGGCGCGAGTTGGGCTCCAGGCCCCACGCGCGATCGAGCAAATCTTCTTCGCTCTCGTCCATCTCGTTCAGGGAGCTGAAGCCTTCGCGCACGATCACATGGCATGTAGTGCAGGCGCAGCTCATGTCGCAAGCGTGTTCGATGTTGATCTTGTGATCCAGCAGGGCCTCGCAGATCGACGTGCCGGCGGGCGCGTCGACCTCAGCGCCTTTGGGGCAATACTCGGGGTGCGGCAGGATCTTGATGATGGCCATGTCGTTCTTCTAGAGGGTTTCCACGTTCCTGCCGGCAAGCGCCTGGTGGATGCTGTGGTTCATGCGCTCGGCGGCGAAGGATTCGGTGCCGTCCGCCAGCGCCTTGGTTGTGGCTTCGATCGCGCCGGCATCGTGGCTCGCCGCGGCCACATTGCGCAACTGGTCCATCAGCGCGTCGATGTGCGCGCGCTCCTCGGCGGACAGCAGGCCGCCATCGATACTCAGCGCAGTCTGCGTGGCGAGCAGCATGCGCTCGGCATCCACCTTGGCTTCGGCCAATGCACGGGCCCGGATGTCCTGCTCTGCTGTGGTGAAACTTTCCTGCAGCATGCGGGCGATCTCGTCGTCGGAAAGGCCATAGGAGGGTTTGACGTCGATGCGCGCTTCGACGCCGCTGCCCTGCTCCTTCGCACTGACACTGAGCAGGCCATCCGCATCCACGGTAAAGGTGACGCGGATGCGCGCCGCGCCCGCCACCATCGGTGGAATGCCGCGCAGTTCGAAGCGCGCGAGGCTGCGGCAGTCGGCGACCAGATCACGTTCGCCCTGCACCACATGCAACGCGAGCGCCGTCTGGCCGTCCTTGTACGTCGTGAAGTCCTGCGCCTTCGCCGTGGGAATCGTTTCGTTGCGCGGCACGATGCGCTCGACCAAGCCACCCATGGTTTCGATGCCCAGCGAGAGCGGAATGACGTCGAGAAGCAGCAGGTCTCCTGCCTCGTTGTTGCCGGCCAGCTGGTTGGCCTGTACGGCGGCGCCCAGCGCCACCACTTCGTCCGGGTTCAGATTGGTCAGCGGTGCGCGGCCGAAGAACTCCGCCACTGCCTGCTGAATCTGCGGCATGCGGGTGGAGCCGCCCACCAGCACAACGCCCTGGATTTCATCCTTCGCCAGCTTGGCGTCACGCAAGGCTTTGCGCACAGCAAGCATCGTCTTCGCTGTCAAGTCAGCGGTCAGTGTTTCAAACTCCGCACGCGAGATAGACACCTCGGCAGCGGCATCGCCCACGCGGAACTGCGCTGAAACCGACTCCTGCGCGGAAAGCTTTTCCTTGGCAGAACGCGCCGCCATCTTGATCGCGGCTTTGTCGCCGGCGTTCGTGGCCCGCATGCCGGCTTTCGCAAGCATCGCATCGGCCAGTGCACGGTCATAGTCGTCCCCGCCCAGCGCCGAATCGCCACCCGTAGCGACGACTTCGAACACACCCTTCGTCAGGCGGAGGATCGAGATATCGAAAGTTCCGCCACCCAGGTCGTACACCGCGTAGATGCCTTCGCTGGCGTTGTCCAGACCATAGGCGATGGCGGCCGCGGTGGGCTCGTTGATCAGGCGCAGAACGTTGATGCCGGCGAGCTTGGCGGCATCCTTCGTCGCCTGGCGCTGGGCTTCGTCGAAGTAAGCCGGCACAGTGATGACCGCACCGTAGAGATCGTCGTTGAACGTGTCTTCCGCGCGATAGCGAAGTGTCGCCAAAATCTCGGCGCTGATCTCCACCGGCGACTTCTCACCGGCGCGAGTCTGCAGCGCCACCATTCCGGGTTTGTCGATGAAGGTGTAAGGCAGCTTGTCGCGATTGGCGATATCAGCGAGCCCCCGGCCCATGAAACGCTTGACGGACGCGATGGTGTTCTCGGGGTCGTCGGCCTGCGCGGCGTGCGCTTCATGGCCGATCTGACGGCCACCGCCTTCGAGGTAGCGTACGACCGAAGGGAGGATTACACCGCCCTGCCCGTCCGGCAAGCATTCGGCCACCCCGTTGCGCACAGCGGCGACCAGTGAATGGGTGGTGCCCAGGTCGATGCCCACCGCGATGCGCCGCTGGTGCGGGTCGGGGGATTGCCCGGGTTCTGAAATTTGCAATAAGGCCATCAGTGACCGCCCGGCCGCCCGTAGGGCACTGACGCCCCCTCGGGGGGCAGCGAATAAAATGAGCGTGGGGGTTTCATACGTTCTATTGTCCCAGCTGCTCGACGCGATTCTCGACATCGCGGCCAAAGCGCTCAATGAACATAAGGGCTCTGACCTGCTGGGCCGCGCCTCTTGCATCGGCCTGGTCGTCGAGCATCCGCGCGATCCGCTGGAGGGTGTCGCTGCGTGCCCGGTCGAGTTCGCCCTCCAGGACGTCGAGGTCCGCCATGCTGCGTGCTTCGTCCAGCTCTTCGCGCCATTCCATCTGCTCGACCAAAAAATCAGCCGGCATCGTCGTGTTGTTCTCGGCGTCGATGGGACAGCCGCGCAGCTCGCACAGATAGGCGGCGCGCTTCTGCGGGTCCTTCAGGCGTTGATACGCCTCATTGATACGGACGGACCACTGCAGCGCGACACGCTGGGCGGCATGCCCTTGCGCGGCGAACTTGTCGGGATGTGCTTCACGCTGCAGGTCCTTCCAGCGCGCATCGATGGCGGCCCGGTCCTGCGCGAACTGCTCGGGCAGGCCGAACAGCTCGAAGTCGCTCGATTGAAGATTCACACTCTGAAAGATTCCCCGCAGCCGCAGCGATCGCGCTCGTTGGGGTTGTTGAACTTGAAGCCTTCATTGAGGCCTTCGCGCACGAAGTCGAGTTGTGTGCCGTCGATATAGGCCAGGCTCTTGGGGTCGATCAGCACCTTGACGCCGTGGTCTTCGAACACGACGTCCTCGGGCGCGATCTCATCCACATACTCGAGCTTGTAGGCAAGGCCCGAGCAGCCTGTCGTCTTCACGCCCAGCCGTACGCCCACGCCTTTTCCGCGTTTGCCGAGGTATCGGGTGACGTGGCGTGCTGCTGCTTCTGTCAGAGAGATGCTCATTGCTACCGGACGATCAGTGCGTGTGTTTTTTCTTGTAGTCTTCCACCGCCGCCTTGATGGCGTCTTCGGCCAGGATGGAGCAGTGGATCTTGACCGGCGGCAGCGCCAGTTCTTCGGCGATCTGGCTGTTCTTCAGCGCAGCGGCCTCGTCGAGCGTCTTGCCCTTGACCCATTCGGTCACGAGCGAGCTGGACGCGATGGCCGAGCCGCAGCCATAGGTCTTGAAACGCGCGTCTTCGATGACGCCGGTTTGCGGGTTCACCTTGATCTGCAGCTTCATCACATCGCCGCAGGCGGGTGCACCCACCATGCCGGTGCCGACGCTTTCGTCGCCCTTGTCGAACGAGCCGACGTTGCGCGGGTTTTCGTAGTGGTCAACGACTTTTTCAGAATAGGCCATTTCGGGTACCTCGTAAATCTCTAATGCTTCAATGAGCGGACCATTGGATGGTCGAGATGTCGACTCCATCCTGGTACATCTCCCACAGCGGACTCAGCTCGCGCAGACGGGCCACATTCTGCTTGATGGTGGAGATGGCGTAATCGATTTCTTCCTCGGTCGTGAAGCGGCCGATGGTCATGCGCAGGCTACTGTGCGCAAGCTCGTCGCTGCGGCCCAGGGCGCGCAGCACATAGCTCGGTTCGAGCGACGCCGATGTGCAGGCTGAGCCGGACGACACCGCCAGCCCCTTGATGCCCATGATCAGCGATTCGCCCTCGACGAAGTTGAAGCTCATGTTCAGGTTCTGCGGCACCCGCTTTTCCAGGTTGCCGTTGATGAACACCTGCTCGATGTCCTTCAGGCCGTCCAGCAGCCGCTGCTGCAGCGCACGCGCCTTGGCGTTGCTTTCGGCCATCTCGGCCTTGGCGATGCGGAAGGCTTCGCCCATGCCGACGATCTGGTGCGTGGGCAGCGTGCCGGAACGCATGCCGCGTTCGTGCCCGCCGCCGTGGATTTGCGCTTCGAGCCGCACGCGCGGCTTGCGCCGCACGTACAGCGCGCCAATGCCCTTGGGGCCATAGGTCTTGTGCGCCGTCATGCTCATCAGATCGATGGGCAGCGTCGCCATGTCGATCTCGACGCGGCCCGTGGCCTGCGCGCCGTCGACGTGGAACAGGATGCCCTTCTCGCGGCACATCGCGCCGATGGCCGGGATGTCCTGGATGACGCCGATCTCGTTGTTGACGAACAGCACGCTGACCAGGATGGTGTCGGGGCGCAGGGCCGCCTTCAGTTTTTCCAGGTCAACCAGGCCGTCTTCCTGGACGTCCATGTAGGTGACCTCGAAGCCTTGCCGCTCGAGCTCACGCATGGTGTCGAGCACCGCCTTGTGCTCGGTCTTGAGCGTGATGAGGTGCTTGCCGCGTGTCTTGTAGAACTGCGCCGCGCCCTTGAGGGCCAGGTTGATGGACTCGGTCGCGCCGCTGGTCCACACGATCTCGCGCGGGTCCGCGCCGATCATGTCGGCCACCTGGCCGCGCGCATTTTCAACGGCCTGTTCCGCTTCCCAGCCCCAGGCGTGGCTGCGGGATGACGGATTGCCGAAATGCTCGCGCAGCCAGGGGATCATCGCGTCGACGACGCGCGGATCCACCGGCGTGGTGGCGGCGTAATCCATGTAGATCGGGAAATGCGGGGTCATGTCCATGGTGCAAGTAAACAATGAAGCTTCAGGAAACCCGGACCGCCCACGATGCACGCAAGCGGTTCACGGAACTCAGGACTTGGCGTACGAGTTGCCCAGCGCGAACACCGAATTCGGTGCGTTGACGCGGATCGGCTTGACCACCGGCTGGCTCGAGATGGCGCGCTTGACCGCCGGCTTGTCCTCGATCTGCATGCCCTTGGCCAGTTGGTCATCGACCAGCTTTTGCAGCGTGACGGAGTCCAGGAACTCCACCATGCGCTGGTTCAGTGCCGCCCACAACTCGTGCGTCATGCAGCGGCCGCCGTCGCCCTGGCAATTTTCTTTGCCGCCGCACTGGGTGGCGTCGATCGGCTCGTCCACCGAGACGATGATGTCCGCCACGGTGATCTCGGTGGCCTTGCGGCCCAAGGTGTAGCCGCCGCCCGGGCCGCGGGTGGACTCCACCAGCTCATGCCGGCGCAGTTTCCCGAACAGCTGTTCGAGGTACGAAAGCGAAATCTGCTGACGCTGGCTGATCGCCGCCAACGTGACGGGACCATTGTTCTGGCGCAGAGCCAAATCAATCATCGCGGTGACCGCAAAGCGGCCTTTGGTCGTGAGTCGCATGGCAAGCTCCTTAATGCTTGGCTACCTTCAATCCACTTCCGGGGCGTGCCCCGAAGCCCTTCCCTGCCCATTTCTCGGCTTCCTACCGCCCCACCGACGAGCTAACTCATTGATGACTAAGGGTTTCTCTGGAGTTGTTGTTGAGTGTTTCCGTCAAGTATAGCAGAACCCCACCGGATCGCTCGGGTACTCCGGGCATTCGGCCTATCAGCCCCGCTGCAGCGCGGCCTGGATATGGATCAGCAGGCCGCTGCACGCCACTTCGATGTGATCGAGCACGCTTTCGAAGCCGTCATGGCCGCCGCAATACGGGTCAGCCACCACATCTGAGATGCCCGGCGGGGCGAATTCCATCAGGCGCTTGAGCTTGTGCAGATGCTGGGCCGGACACAGCTCGCGCAGTTCTTCCAGGTTCTGCCAGTCCATGGCCAGGACCAGGTCGAATTTCTCAAAATCGCGCGGGCTGACCTGCCGAGCCCGCTGGTTCGACAGGTCGTAGCCGCGTTTGAGCGCGTGCTTCTGGCTGCGCCCGTCCGGCGGAGACCCCACGTGATAGTCCAGCGTGCCGGCCGAGTCGATGTGTACCTGGTCTTCCAGGCCGGCTTCGCGGACGAGGTGGCGCAGAACGCCCTCCGCCGTCGGGCTGCGGCAAATGTTTCCCATGCAGGCCATCAAGACCGAATACTTGATCGCCATCGCATCACCCCTTGGCGCCGGCCTGGATCGGAATCACGTTGTCGTGCACCACCGCACCGAAAGCCTGCTCCTTCAACACCACCAACTGGTCGCGCACCCGCGCCGCCTTCTCGAACTCCAGGTTGCGCGCGTGCTCCAGCATCTGCTTTTCGAGCCGCTTGATTTCCTTGGCGATGTCCTTTTCGGACATGTCCTCCACCATCGCGCGCTGCAGTTCCTGCTTTTCCATTTCGCGGCCGGTTTTGGCGCTGTAGACGCCGTCGATCAGGTCGCGCACTTCCTTCTTGATGCTGCGCGCGGTGATGCCGTGCTCGATGTTGTGAGCGAGCTGCTTGGCCCGGCGCCGCTCCGTCTCGCCGATGGCCTTCTTCATCGACTCGGTGATGCGGTCGGCGTACAGGATGGCCCTGCCGTTCAGGTTCCGCGCGGCGCGGCCGATGGTCTGGATCAGCGAGCGTTCGGCGCGCAGAAAGCCCTCCTTATCGGCGTCGAGGATGGCCACCAGTGACACCTCGGGAATGTCCAGGCCTTCGCGCAGCAGGTTGATGCCCACCAGCACGTCGAAAGCGCCGAGCCGTAGGTCGCGCAGGATTTCCACCCGCTCGACGGTATCGATGTCGCTGTGCAGGTAGCGCACCTTGACGCCGTTGTCGGACAGGTAATCGGTGAGCTGCTCGGCCATCCGCTTGGTCAGCGTGGTGATCAGTACCCGCTCGTTCTTTTCGACGCGGATGCGAATCTCCTGCAGAACGTCGTCCACCTGGTGCGTGGCGGGGCGCACTTCCACTTCCGGGTCGACCAGGCCGGTGGGCCGGACAAGTTGCTCGACCACCTGGCCGGCATGGGTCTTCTCGTAGTCGGCTGGGGTGGCGGATACGAAGACGACCTGGCGCATGCGCGCCTCGAATTCCTCGAACTTCAGCGGCCGGTTGTCCAGCGCCGAGGGGAGGCGAAAGCCGTACTCCACGAGCGTGAGCTTGCGCGCTCTGTCGCCGTTGTACATGGCGCCCAGTTGGCCGATCATCTGGTGGCTCTCGTCCAGGAACATCAGCGAGTCCTTGGGCAAATAGTCGGTCAACGTAGACGGCGGTGCGCCAGGAGGCGCGCCCGACAGGTGGCGCGTGTAGTTCTCGATGCCCTTGCAGTGGCCGATTTCGCTGAGCATCTCCAGGTCGAAGCGGGTGCGCTGCTCCAGGCGCTGGGCTTCGACCAGCTTGCCCGCGGACACGAACTCCTTCAGCCGGTCGGCCAGCTCGATCTTGATCGTCTCCACCGCCGACATCACCTTTTCGCGCGGCGTCACGTAGTGGCTGGACGGGTAGACCGTGAAGCGCGGCACCTTCTGCCGGATGCGACCCGTGAGCGGGTCGAACAGCTGCAGCGATTCGATCTCGTCGTCGAACAACTCGACGCGGATGGCAAGCTCGCTGTGCTCCGCCGGGAAGATGTCAATGGTGTCGCCGCGCACCCGGAACGTGCCGCGCGAGAAGTCCTGCTCGTTGCGGTTGTACTGCATGCGGATCAGCTGGCTGATGATGTCGCGCTGCCCGATCTTGTCGCCCACCCGCGTGATGAACCGCATCTGCGTGTAGTCTTCCGGCGCACCGATGCCGTAGATCGCGCTCACCGTGGCGACGATCACCGTGTCGCGCCGCTCCAGCACGCTCTTGGTCGCCGAAAGCCGCATCTGCTCGATGTGCTCGTTGATCGAGCTGTCTTTCTCGATGAACAGGTCGCGCTGCGGCACATACGCTTCGGGCTGGTAGTAGTCGTAGTAGCTGACGAAGTACTCCACGGCGTTCTTGGGGAAGAACTCGCGGAACTCGCTGTACAGCTGGGCTGCCAGTGTCTTGTTGGGCGCGAAAACGATGGCCGGCCTACCGAGCCGCGCGATGACGTTGGCCATGGTGAACGTCTTGCCCGAGCCCGTGACGCCCAGCAAGGTCTGGAAAACCTCGCCGTCCCGGACACCTTCAACCAGCTTGTCGATGGCGGCGGGCTGGTCGCCCGCGGGTGGATAGGGCTGGAACAGCTCGAACGGCGAATCGGGAAAGCTGATGAATTCGCCGGGCTTGCTTTCCGGTATGACTTCAGAGACTTCTGGCATGGACCTTGTCGGGGGAAACCCGGAGTAACGGCTTAAAATGGGAGCAACCGGACAGCGTACCGCAACCCCGGCCGACCGTGCGCTTGCACACGGTTACCCGCCCCAAGCTACTGACAAACTTCCCGAGGAACTCCATGTCTTTGTTCACCGCCGTCGAAATGGCCCCGCGCGACCCGATCCTGGGCCTCAACGAGCAATTCAACGCCGACACCAATCCCCACAAGGTCAACCTCGGCGTCGGCGTGTACTACGACGACAACGGCAAGCTGCCCCTGCTGGAGTGCGTCCAGGCCGCGGAAAAGCAGATGATGGAAGACCCGAAGGCCCGGGGCTACCTGCCCATCGACGGCATCGCCGCATACGACTCCGCCGTCAAGAACCTGGTATTTGGGGCCGAAAGCGACCCGGTCAAGTCCGGCCGCGTGGCCACCGTCCAAGCCCTGGGCGGCACCGGCGGCCTGAAGATCGGTGCGGACTTCCTGAAACGGCTCAACCCCAACGCCAAGGTGCTGATCAGCGACCCGAGCTGGGAAAACCACCGCGCCCTGTTTGCCCAGGCCGGCTTCACGGTCGAGAGCTACCCGTACTACAACGCCGCCAAGCGCGGCATCGACTTCGACGGCATGCTGACGGCGCTGAACGTCGCGCCCGAAGGCACCGTGGTCGTCCTGCACGCCTGCTGCCATAACCCCACCGGCTACGACATCACGGCCGAGCAGTGGGACCAGGTGATCGCCGCCGTCAAGGCCCGCAAGCTGGTGCCCTTCCTCGACATGGCCTACCAGGGCTTCGGCTACGGCATCGCCGAAGACGGCGCCGTGATCGCCAAGTTCGTGGCTTCGGGCCAGAACTTCTTCGTGTCCACCTCGTTCTCCAAGAGCTTCAGCCTGTACGGCGAGCGTGTCGGCGCCCTTTCCGTGCTGTGCCAGGACAAGGAAGAAGCCGGCCGCGTGCTGTCGCAGCTCAAGATCATGATCCGCACCAACTACAGCAACCCGCCTATCCACGGCGGCATGGTCTGCGCCATGGTGCTGAACACGCCGGAACTGCGCGCGCTGTGGGAGAAGGAGCTGGCCGACATGCGCACGCGCATCAAGCAGATGCGCGTGGCCCTGGTCGAAAAACTCAAGGGCGCGGGCGTGAAGCAGGACATGAGCTTCATCACCCAGCAGATCGGCATGTTCAGCTACTCGGGCCTCACCAAGGACCAGATGGTGCGCCTGCGCAACGAGTTCGGCGTCTACGGCACCGACACCGGCCGCATGTGCGTGGCCGCGCTGAACAGCAAGAACATCGACTACGTCTGCGCGTCGATCGCGAAGGTGCTCTAGCCCCAGACCGCCGACCGCATCGAGATCGACGCCGACTGGTAGTTGGTGTTGAAGAAGCGCAGCGGCTCTTTGGGGTCCACGGCGCCCGCCGCATACAGCAACGGCAGGTAGTGGTCGTAGGTCGGGTGGGCCAGTTGCGCCACCTGGCCCAGCTTCTGGAAGTCGACCAGCCCGGCCAGATCGCCCTTTTCCATCTGGCCCGCGATCTTCGTGTCGAACTCGGTCGCCCAGTCGTAGGCCTGGTTCGACGCGACTCCGCGCCGCGTCGCGCGCAGGTTGTGGACGATGTTGCCGCTGCCCACGATCAGCACGCCGCGCTCGCGCAGCGCCTTCAGTTGCTGGCCGATCGCGAAATGCTCGGCCGGCGGGCGCGAATAGTCCATGCTCAGTTGGATCACCGGGATGTCTGCCTTGGGGAACATGGGCTTCAGCACCGACCAGGTGCCGTGGTCGAACCCCCATTCGCTGTTGTCCAGGCCGATCGGCGGCTGCGTGAAACCGCGGCTGATCTCCTGCGCCACCACCGGCGCGCCCGGCGCGGGAAATTGCTGGTCGAACAACTCCTGAGGGAATCCGCCGAAATCATGGATGGTCTTCGGCTTGTCCATCCCCGTCAGCCACCAGCCTCGGGTGATCCAGTGCGCGGATACGCACAGAATCAGTTGCGGCTGCGGCAGCCGCTTGCCGAATTCGGCGCCCAGGGCCTGCCAGCTGCGCCGGTATTCGTTGTCCTCGATGGCGTTCATGGGGCTGCCATGGCCCAGGAACAACACCGGCATCCGCGGCGACTTCTTCAGTTGCGTGAGTTGGCCCAGGGCCGCCGCATTCGTGCTTTCCGACATCAAATACCCTCCCGCCACGGCCAGTCCAGCCGCCGCACCCACCAGATCGCGTCGTCGCATATGAGAACGTTCATAGTTATAACGATAATCGGAGAAACTTACACACCGTAAGTTCCCCTCACACATTGGTAGTTCTACGTCTAACCAGCCTTTGTTACTAAGTGCTATATTGCACTGCAACACGGACGGGACCACATGCTTTATCAGATCTACGAAACCCAGCGCTCCCTGATGGAGCCCTTTGCCGACTTTGCGCAGGCGGCTTCCAAGCTGTACAGCAATCCCCTGTCGCCCTTCGGCCAGAACCCGCTGGCGCAACGCGTCTCCGCCAGCTATGACCTGATGTACCGGCTGTGGAAGGACTACGAGAAGCCTGAATTCAACCTCACGCACCTCGACATCGACGGCACCGAAATCGCCATCCACGAACGGGTGGAAGTCGACAAGCCCTTTTGCGACCTGCGCCGGTTCAAGCGCTTCACCGACGATCCCGCCACGCTGACCAAGCTCAAGGGCCAGCCCGCCGTGCTCATCGTTGCGCCCCTGTCGGGCCACTATGCGACGCTGCTGCGCGATACGGTGCGCACCATGCTCAAAGACCACAAGGTCTACATCACCGACTGGAAGAACGCGCGTACCGTCCCCCTCGATCAGGGCGAGTTCCACCTGGACGACTACGTCAACTACGTGCAGGAATTCATCCGCCACCTGCAAGGCATCTACGGCAACTGCCACGTCATCAGCGTGTGCCAGCCCACGGTGCCGGTGCTGGCCGCCGTGTCGCTGATGGCCTCGCGCGGCGAAGTGACGCCGCTCACCATGACCATGATGGGTGGCCCGATCGACGCCCGCAAGTCGCCCACCGCCGTCAACAACCTGGCGATGAACAAGAGCTACGAGTGGTTCGAGAACAACGTGATCTACCGCGTTCCGTCCAGCTTCCCGGGTGCCGGCCGCCGGGTGTACCCGGGCTTCCTGCAGCACACCGGTTTCGTGGCGATGAACCCCGACCGCCACGCGTCGAACCACTACGACTACTTCAAGAACCTCATCAAGGGCGACGACGCCAGCACCGAGGCGCACCGCAAGTTCTATGACGAGTACAACGCCGTGCTCGACATGGACGCGGACTACTACCTCGAGACCATCCGCGTGGTGTTCCAGGAGTTCGCGCTGGTCAACGGCACGTGGGACGTCATCAGCGAACAGGGCGACCTGGAGCGCGTGCGCCCGGAAGACATCAAGACCACCGCGCACTTCACCATCGAAGGCGAGTTGGACGACATTTCCGGCTCCGGCCAGACCGAAGCGGCACACGAGCTTTGCTTCAACGTGCCCAAGTCGCGCCAGAAGCACTTCGAGGTGAAGGGCGCCGGCCACTACGGCATCTTCAGCGGCCGCCGCTGGCGCGAGCTCGTGTACCCGCAGGTGCGCGACTTCATCAAGCAGTTCAGCGAAGGCCCGGTGCTTGCGGACAGCGGCAAGCGGTCGAGCGCCGCGGCCAAGCCCGTGACCGTGAAAAAGCCAGCAGGCCGCCAGCGAACGACGGCCTAGTCTTATCGTGGACGCGCTGGCCGCGCGGCTGCACGCCGCCCTGCCCCAGACCCAGTGCACCCGCTGCGGCTATCTGGATTGCGCGGGCTACGCGCAGGCTGTTGCCGCGGGCGAGGCAGAGATCAACCAGTGCCCGCCAGGCGGCGCGGAAGGCGTTGCCCGGCTGGCCGCGATCACTGGCAGGCCGGTTCTGCCATTGAACCCGGCCAACGGCGTCGAAGGCCCGCGCGCGGTCGCCGTGATCGATGAAGCCTGGTGCATTGGCTGCACGTTGTGCATCAAGGTCTGCCCGACCGACGCCATCATGGGCAGCAACAAGCTCATGCATACGGTGATCGAGCCGTATTGCACGGGCTGCGAGTTGTGCATCCCGGCCTGCCCGGTGGACTGCATCAGCCTGGAGAACGTGACCGGACAGCGTACCGGCTGGCAGGCGTGGTCAGCGGCACAAGCCGCCGAGGGGCTGGAAAGGTACGAATTTCACCTCATGCGTATGGCCCGCGAAGAAGAAGAAAACGCGCAGCGGCTTGAAGCCAAGGCGAAGGCCAAGCTCGCGGACTTGCCGTCCCACACGCATGGCGCCGAAGGCGCCGAGGCCGACCGCAAGCGCTCGGTGATCGAGGCGGCACTCGCCCGCGCGCGCGCCAATCGCGGCTAGAGCCTCACGCGGGCGACATCACGACCACCAACTGCGCCGGCTGCTTGCTGGTGCTGAGGTACACGTGGCCCACACCGCTGTCGAAATACGCGCTCTCCATGCGCTTGAGCGCGATCGACTCGCCCGTCTCGAACCGGATACGCACGCTGCCCGACAGCACCATCACGAATTCCTGGCCGGGGTGGCGCACGAAATCGTTGAACTCGGTGAGCGAGCGCGCGTCGATGCGGCCCCACGCGGGCGTCATGCGCTTGGTCGGGAAAGCCGTGGCCAGCATGCGCAGGTCGTAGTTCTCGGTGTCGTAGCGCGGCGCCGAGGCCAGCACCGACCGCACGGCCAGCGGAGCACCCGCATCATCGGGCGACGGCTCCGCTCCCGCCGCGCCGAACAGCTGCGCGATGTCCACAGAGAGCGCGCGGGCCACGGCCGCAAGTTTTTCGTAACTGGCCGATACCTGGCCGAGTTCCATCTTCGACAAGGTGGACAGCGCCACGCCCGAGCTCGCGGACAGCGCCTTCAAGGTCAGCCGCCGCTGCTTGCGGATTTCACGCAGGCGCGCGCCCACACGCGCGCGGTCCGGCAGCGCCTGCGCCGCCGGGACTCTCCTCATGGTTTTCCCTGAGCTCATGGCATGATTCTCGCATGAGAGAATTCTCAAATGCGAGAATTTGATGTTGCCATCATCGGCGCCGGCATCGCCGGGGCTTCCCTGGGCTACCGACTGGCCCCGCGCTGCGCAGTGGCCGTGCTCGAGCGCGAGACCCAGCCCGGCTACCACGCCACAGGCCGGTCCGCCGCCATGTTCATGGAAAGCTACGGGCCGCCGATGGTGCGCGCCCTCACCCGTGCCAGCCGGGCCTTCTACCAGGCACCGCCGGCCGGCTTTGCGGAGCATGCCCTGCTCGCCCCGCGCGGCGCGCTGTACGTCGCCACGCACGAGCAAGCCCACTTGCTGGGCGAGACGCAGGCCGAGCTGGAGGCCACCGGCAGCCGCGTCGAGCGGCTGGACGCCGCCGCAACGCTGGCGAAAGCGCCCTGCCTGCGGCCCGAGACGGTGCACGGCGCACTGTTCGAGAGCGACGCGCAGGACATCGACGTCGGTGCACTGCACCAGGGCTTCCTGCGCGGGCTTCGCGCGTCGGGTGGCGTCGTGCGCACCGGCGCAGAAGTTGTGGGTGCCACGCGCGATGGCGATGCCTGGAAAATCGAATTGACGGGCGGAGAGTTGCTGCGCGCGCGCGTCGTCGTTGACGCGGCGGGCGCCTGGGCTGACGCGGTTGCGCGCGTCTTCGGCGCCGCACCGCTTGGCCTGGAGCCACGCCGGCGCAGCGCCTTCACATTCAAGCCGCCCGAGGGCGTCGATGTCTCCGCCTGGCCGGCCGTGGCGGGCATCGACGAGAGCTACTACTTCAAGCCGGACGCGGGGCAGTTGCTCGGCTCGCCCGCGAACGCAGACCCCACCGTGGCCCACGACGTGGTGCCGGAGGAACTCGACATCGCGATGGGCATTCACCAGATCGAGACCGCCACGACGCTCAGCATCCGGCGCCCCAGCGCAACCTGGGCCGGCTTGCGCACGTTTGCACCGGACGGCGAAATCGTCATCGGCTGGGACGACGGCTGCGAGGGATTTTTCTGGCTCGCCGGCCAAGGCGGCTATGGCATCCAGAGTGCGGCCGGCGCCTCCGAACTGGCGGCCGCACTCGTGCTCCACGAGCCACTGCCTGCGGCCCTGCATGCGCAGGGTGTGGACGCGCGCCTCGTCTCGCCGAACCGCCTGCGCTGAACACTTCACTTGCAAGGACACTCATGAAACGCTTCGCATTCCTTCTGGCCGCCCTCGTCGCAAGCGCCTCGGCTGCGGCCTTCCCCGACCGCCCCATCACTCTGGTCGTGCCCTACCCACCCGGCGGAGCGACCGACGTCATCGGCCGCATCGTGGCCAAGGGCATGGCGCAGCGGCTGGGGCAGCCGGTGGTCGTGGACAACAAGGCCGGCGCGGGAACGGCCATCGGCGCGACCGCGGTAGCCCAGGCGGCGGCCGATGGCTACGCGCTCCTCATCAGCTCCAACACCACGTTCACCGTCACGCCCGCGCTGCGGCCCAAGCTCGCTTTCGATCCGCAGAAGAGCTTCGAATCCATCGGCCTCATCGGCACGTCGCCGCTCGTGTTGCTGGCCAACCCGTCCGTGCCCGCCGCCAACGTGAAGGAAGTCGTGGCATTGGCCAAGGCGCGGCCCGCCAAGCTGGCGTATGGATCGTTCGGTTCGGGAACGACATCGCACTTTGCCGGCGAGATGTTCAAGCTGGTGTCCGGCGCGGACCTGCTGCACGTGCCATACAAAGGCAGCGCACCCGCGATGACGGACCTGATCGCGGGCCAGGTGCAGTTCACTTTCGATACCAACGTTGCTGCCCTGCCGATGCTGCAGGCCGGCCGCGTCAAGGCCATCGCGGTCACCTCGCTGCAGCGCTCGCCGTCGCTGCCCAACGTGCCGACCATCGCCGAATCGGGCTACCCCGATTTCGAGATGGTGCCGTGGATCGCTGTCGTGGCACCGCGCGGCTTGCCGCAGCCCGTGCAGAAAGCCTTGAGCAAGGCGCTGATCGACACACTGGCGGACCCGGTCATTCGCGACAGCCTTCAGAAGGCCGGCCTGGATGTGGCCTACCAGCCCGGCAGCGTGTACGACACCAAGGTGGCCAGGGAGTTGCCGCAATTGCGCGCCTATGTGCACAAGGCGAAGATTCAGGCGGATTGAAGAGGACGGCATGGCACACGATCACGACCTACCCCAGCTCAGCGCGGCGCGCTTGCGGCGCCTGATCGGCACGCGCCAGATATCCCCGGTCGAATTGCTCGACGCGTGCATCGCACGCATCGAACGGTACAACCCCGCGGTCAATGCGGTCACGGCCACCGACTTCGAGCGGGCGCGGGAGCACGCACGCGCCGCGGAAGCCGCCGTGATGCGCGGCGACGCCCTCGGGCCCCTGCACGGGCTGCCCCTGGGCGTCAAAGACCTGCAGGACACGGCCGGGCTGCTCACCACGCACGGCAACGTCGGCCTGCGCGGCAACGTGCCGGCTGCCGACAACACGCTGGTCGCACGGCTGCGGCGCGCCGGCGCGATCGTGACCGCCAAGACCAACGTGCCCGACATGGGCGCGGGGGCGAACACCCGCAATCCGGTATGGGGTGCCACCGGAAATCCGTTCGATCCATCGCTCAACGCCGGCGGCTCGTCCGGCGGGTCGGCCGCAGCGCTGGCGTGCGATTTGCTGCCGCTGTGCACCGGCTCGGACACCGGCGGATCGCTGCGCATTCCGGCTGCGTTGTGCGGCGTCGTCGGATTGCGCCCGTCGCCGGGGCTCGTCGCCAACAATGCGCGTGCGTTGGGCTGGTCGGTGATTTCCGTCCTGGGGCCGATGGGGCGATCCGTCGACGACGTCTCGCTGATGCTCTCCGCAAGCCTGGGCGTCGACACGCGCGATCCGCTCTCTCATGCGGCCGCGCCCGAGGCGTTCTGGCCCGCAGGCGCAGCGGATTTGTCGGGGCTGCGCGTGGGGTACACCGAGGACTTCGGCCTGTGCATCGTCGACCCAGGCGTTCGCCGCACATTCCGCTCGCGCGTCGAGTCGATTCGGCCGCTGGTGGCGGCGTGCGAGCCCATTGAACTGGAGTTGGGCGACGCCGACCGCGCCTTCGACGTGCTGCGCGCCGAGGCTTTCGTTGCCGCCTACGCGGACGTTTACAAGAACGCGCCGGAAACCCTGGGCCCCAACGTGCGCGCCAACGTCGAGATGGCCGGCTCGATCACCCTCGGCGATCGCGCCTGGGCTCACCTGCAGCAGACCCACATTGCCCGGCAGTTCGCCCGCGCATTCGAGCGCTACGACCTGATCATTGCGCCGACCACGCCGGTGTCCGCCTTCCCCTGGACCGAGCTGTATGCCAAAGAGATCGACGGCCAGGCCATGCGCAACTACTACCACTGGCTGGGCCTGACCTACGTCGTGACGCTCGCCACGAACCCGGCGCTGTCGCTGCCTTGCGGCCGCGACGAACAAGGCATGCCGTTCGGCTTGCAGGTGATCGGGCGCCTGCGGGAAGACGCCGCGTTGCTGCGGGCAGCGAAGGCGCTCGAGGAGGCATGGGCCGGCGATGCCGATACGGCCAGGCCCGTGCCGGACTTCACCGCGCTCGAGCAGCCGAGGCCCGAGCTCAAGAGCATCGTGACGCATCCGCCGCTCGTGGACGGTGGCTCCAACGGCGCGGCGCCTGTCGCTGTCTAGGCGCCAAAGACCGGCGCGCTTCAACCCAGCGCGTCGTTGACCGTCTCGTTGAACTCAGTGACGCTCATCGCCGCGCCGATCTCGCGCGGCAGCGCATCGCGCACCGAGAACACACCCAGGATCTTGCCCCCCGGCCCGACGATGGGAAGGTGGCGAAAGCCCCGTTCGATCATGATGACGACGGCATCGGACACCGCCGTTTCGGGCGACACGCATTGCGGGTTGTGCGTCATCACCGCCGAGACCTGTGTCTTCTCCGGGTTGAGCGCCTTCGCCAGCACCCGTGTCATCAGGTCGCGCTCAGTGACAATGCCGAGCAGTTTTTCGGGCGGCTCCATGATCAACACGCTGCCGCAGCTCGCGCGCGTCATCACGCACGCCGCTTCCCAGACACTGGCCGTGGGCCCCAGGCTGAGCACGTGCTTGTGGGACATGGACTGGAAGACGGTGCGTTCGGTCATGGTGCGACCCCTGTTGAGCGATGAAAGCCTTGCAAAGAATGCGCCAACTAGTGCGCCGCTAGCGCAGCGACGCGTTGATTTTGTCGAGAGCGGGCCCACCCGGGCACAGCTGCGCGGCTTCCAGTGTGTTGAGTGGCGCCGCACTGGTGTTCAGTGCCATGTGCAGGTCGGTCGCGAGTGGATCCACGTACAGCAAGCCGGTCACGATTTCGCCCCGTGCCTGATGCTGCTGCATGTACGCCATGGCGCTGTAACGATTCGTCGCGTCGTAGTCCGCGTGCAGGCTGCGCAGGCGCAGCAGCGAGCCATCGTGCTGCCGCACGTCGACAACTTCACCCGGCGCAGCTTGGACAGTGATCTCATCGCGGTGAGCGATGAAGTCGATGCGGCTCACCGCTTCGTTGTGCTCGCGCACATAGTCGTAACTCTTGGTGCTGCCCGGGTGGTTGTTGAACGCCACGCAAGGGCTGATCACGTCGATGAAAGCCGCGCCGCCATGCGAGATCGCGCCCTTGATGAGCGGCACCAGCTGCTCCTTGTTGCCCGAGAAGGCACGGCCCACGTAAGTCGCGCCCAGCTCCAGCGCCATGGCCACCAGGTCGACCGGGCTGTCGCTGTTGATCACGCCCTTCTTGCTCTTGGAGCCGCTGTCGGCCGTGGCCGAGAACTGGCCCTTGGTCAGCCCGTAGACGCCGTTGTTCTCGACGATGTAGGCCATGCGCACGCCGCGCCGCATCGCATGCGCGAACTGGCCCAAGCCGATGGACGCCGAGTCGCCATCGCCCGAAACGCCCAGGTAGAGCAGATCCCGGTTCGCCAGATTGGCGCCCGTCAGCACCGAAGGCATGCGCCCGTGCACCGTGTTGAAGCCGTGCGAGGCACCAAGAAAATAATCCGGCGTCTTGGAGCTGCACCCGATGCCCGACAGCTTGGCCACGCGGTGCGGCTCGATGTCCAGCTCCCAGCAAGCCTGGATGATCGCGGCGGAGATCGAGTCGTGCCCGCAGCCCGCGCACAGCGTCGAAATCTTGCCTTCGTAGTCGCGCCGGGTGTAGCCGACCTTGTTGGTTTCCAGCGTCGGGTGGCGAAGGCGCGGTTTGGCGATGTAGGTCATGGTTGGGCCTCCTGCACCCGTGCCGCCACCTCAGCCCGCCCCCGGGAGGGTTGGGAGGAAGCGTGCTTGATGATCGCGTTGATGATGAATCGCGCGGTGATGGGCGTGCCGTCATAGTGCAGAACCTTGACCAGCTTGTTCGGGTCCACGTCGAGTTCGTTGACCAGCAGGCTGCGCATCTGGGCGTCGCGGTTCTGTTCCACCACGAACACTTCGTCGTGGTCGGCGATGAACTGCGCCACCGTGGCCGGGAATGGGAAGGCCCGCAAGCGCAGGGCGTCCAGGTGAATATCCTCTTCCGGCAGCACGTCCAGTGCTTCCTGCATCGCCGGGCTCGTCGACCCGAAGTAGATGACGCCCTGCCGCGTTTTGCGCGCGGCGGGCCGCAACACGGGCTGCGGCACCAGCGTCGCCGCGGTCGCGAACTTCTTGAGCAGGCGCTCGACGTTGTAGATGTAGTCCGGCCCGCGCTCGCTGTAGCGCGCGTACGGGTCGCGCGTGGTGCCGCGCGTGAAGTAGCTGCCTTTGGTCGGGTGCGTGCCCGGCAGCGTGCGCCAGGGGATGCCGTCACCATCCACGTCCTTGTAGCGGCCGAAGTCCTTGCCGGCCTCCAGTTCCTCGGCCGTCATCACCTTGCCCCGGTCGTAGAAACGGCTGTCATTCCAGGCGAAGGGCTTGCACAACCGCTGGTTCATGCCGATGTCCAGGTCGGTCATCACGAACACCGGCGTCTGCAAACGGTCGGCCAGGTCCAGCGCGCAGGCCGCATGCTCGAAGCACTCGTGCGGGTCTTCCGGCAGCAGCAGCACGTGCTTGGTGTCGCCGTGCGAGGCATAGGCGCACGACAGGATGTCGGCCTGCTGTGTGCGCGTGGGCATGCCGGTAGAGGGCCCGCCGCGCTGCACGTTGATGATGGTCACCGGGATCTCGGCGAAGTAGGCCAGGCCGATGAATTCCGTCATCAACGACACACCCGGGCCGGATGTCGCCGTGAAAGCCCGTGCGCCGTTCCAGCCCGCGCCCACCACCATGCCGATCGAGGCGATCTCGTCCTCGGCCTGCACGATGGCGAACTTGTTCTGCCCGGTGGCCGGGTCCACACGGAATTTGCCGCAATACTTCTGGAACGCCTCGGCAACCGACGATGACGGCGTGATCGGGTACCAGGCTGCGACCGTCGCGCCGCCGTACACGCAGCCCAGCGCCGCCGCGGCATTGCCGTCCACGAAGATATGGTCGCCCACCTTGTCGGCACGTTTCACGCGAATGCCCAGCGGGCCCTGCAGGTGCTCCTTGGCGAAGTCGCGGCCCAGGTGCAGAGCCTGAACGTTGGAGGCCAGCAGCTTTTCCTTGCCCTTGTACTGCTCGCCGAACAGCTTCTCGATGACCTCGGGTTCGATCTCCAGCAGCACCGACAACGCCCCGACATAGACGATGTTCTTGAACAGCTGGCGCTGGCGCGGGTCGCTATAGACCGCGTTGCAGATCTCGGTGAGCGGCATGCCGATCACCGTGATGTCGGGCCGGAACTTCGATGGCGGCAGCGGCCGCGTGCTGTCGTAGAAGAGGTAGCCGCCCGGCTCCAGCTCGGCCACGTCGGCGTCCCAGGTCTGCGGGTTCATCGCCACCATCATGTCGATGCCGCCGCGCCGGCCCTGGTAGCCGCGCTCGTTCACGCGCACCTCGTACCAGGTGGGCAGGCCCTGGATATTGCTGGGAAAGATGTTGCGTGGGCTGACAGGCACGCCCATGCGCAGGATGGACTTGGCGAACAGCTCGTTGGCGGACGCCGACCCCGAACCGTTCACGTTGGCGAACTTGATGACGAAATCGTTGACGGCTTCTATTCTGCTCATGCCACGGCCTCCTCGACCTTGCTGCGGCAGGCCGGCCCCGCCTGCGTGGTGTTGAGCAGGAATTTCTGCATGTCCCAAGCGCCGGTCGGGCAGCGTTCGGCGCACAAGCCGCAGTGCAGGCAGACGTCTTCGTCTTTCACCATGATCCGTCCCGTCTTGAGTCCACCCGACACATAAAGATCTTGCGCCAGGTTCAGCGCCGGCGCTTTCAGCCGCGTTCGCAAGTCGGCTTCTTCGCCGTCATTGGTGAAGGTGATGCAGTCCATCGGGCAGATGTCGACGCAGGCGTCGCACTCGATGCACGCGCTTTCCACGAACACCGTCTGAACATCGCAGTTCAGGCAGCGCCCCGCCTCCTTGATCGCCGTGGCGACGTCGAAGCCCAGTTCCACCTCCACCTTGATGCTCGCCAGAGCCTTCTCGGCCTTGGCCCATGGCACCTTGTAGCGCAGGTCGTTGCTGGTGTCGTTGTCGTAGCTCCACTCGTGGATGCCCATCTTCTGCGACATCAGGTTGGTCATCGGCGCCGGACGGACATGCGTTTCCTCGCCCTGCAGCAGCTTGTCGATCGACACCGCCGCTTCATGGCCATGCGCCACGGCGGTGATGATGTTCTTGGGCCCGAAGGCCGAGTCGCCGCCGAAGAAGACGTTGGGCACGCTCGATTGGAAGGTGTCCTTGGACAGCTTGGGCAGGCCCCACTCGTCGAAGGCGACGCCGCAATCGCGCTCGATCCACGGGAAGGCGTTTTCCTGGCCGACAGCGACCAGCACATCGTCGCACTCGAAGAAGGCGTCAGGCTCGCCGGTCGGTACCAGTTGGCGCTTGCCCTTGGCGTCGTACTCCGCCTTCACGATCTCGAAGGTCATGCCCTTGAGCTTGCCTCCCTCGTGCACGAACGCCTTGGGCACGTGGAAATTGACGATCGGGATGCCCTCGTGCATCGCGTCTTCCTTTTCCCAGGGCGACGCCTTCATCTCCTCGAAGCCGCTGCGCACGATCACCTTCACATCCTCGCCGCCGAGGCGGCGGGATGAACGGCAGCAGTCCATGGCCGTGTTGCCGCCGCCCAGCACGATCACCCGCTTGCCGATCTTGGTGACATGGCCGAACGAGACCGACGCCAGCCAGTCGATCCCGATGTGAATGTTGGCCGCCGCCTCGGCTCGGCCCGGCAGTTCGAGGTTGCGGCCACGGGGCGCGCCGCAGCCCACGAAAATGGCGTCGTAGCCCTCGGTCATCAGCGCCTTCATCGACTCGATGCGCTTGCCGCTGACGAAGTTCACGCCCAGGTTCAGGATGTAGCCAGTCTCCTCATCGATGACCGACTCCGGTAGCCGGAAGCGCGGAATCTGGCTCCACATGAAGCCGCCGGCCTTGGCCTCGCCGTCGAAAATGGTGACGTCGTAGCCCAGCGGTGCCAGGTCGCGCGCGACGGTCAGCGAGGCAGGGCCTGCGCCGACGCAGGCAATCCGCTTGCCGTTCTTGGGCCCGACCTTCGGCATGCGCCCGGCCACGTCGTCCTTCATGTCGGCCGCGACGCGCTTGAGCCGGCAGATCGCCACCGGCTCGGGCGCCCCCGTGTTGTTTTCTTCCACCCGGCTGCGGCGGCAGGCGGGCTCGCACGGCCGGTCGCAGGTGCGGCCCAGGATGCCCGGGAACACGTTGGACACCCAGTTGATCATGTAGGCGTCGCTGTAGCGGCCCTGCGCGATCAACCGTATGTATTCGGGAACGGGGGTGTGCGCCGGACAGGCGTACTGGCAATCAACGACCTTGTGAAAATAGGCCGGGTCGGCAATATCGGTTCGCTGCAACGCTGTCTCCTTGCCTTGCCCGCGTCGTCGCCCCCGGTCGGGGCTTGCGGGTCTGGGGGCATTGTTGCCCCATCGGCCAGTCTACGCTTGCGTCAACCCTTCAGGCTCTCGGGGGATTCCCCAGCCCCGCCGCTGCCGCGTCAGTTTCGCGTCAGCGGTCCAGTTCCAGCTGCGCGAAAGCGTTCACGACTTCAGGAGGGGCCTGGACCAGTTCGATCAGCACGCCCTCGCCACCCACCGGAGACTCTTCGTTACCTTTTGGATGCACGAAGCAGATGTCGAAACCCGACGCGCCCCGACGGATGCCGCCGGGTGCGAAGCGCATGCCGTTCGCGCTGAGCCATTCCACGGCGGCGGGCAGATCGTCGATCCACAGCCCGATGTGATTGAGCGGCGTCTGGTGGACCGCGGGCTTCTTTTCCGGGTCCAGCGGCTGCATCAGGTCCACTTCGACCTTGAAGGGCCCGCTGCCCAGCGTGCAGATGTCTTCGTCCACGTTCTCGCGGTCGCTCTTGAAGGTGCCGGTGACCTGCAGGCCGAACATGTCGACCCACAGCTTTTGAAGCCGCAGCTTGTCGGGCCCGCCGATGGCGATCTGCTGGATGCCCAGGACTTTGAAGGGGCGTGGGGTCATGTGCGAACCTCCAGTTCGTTGAATGCGATGAGCCGGCTGCGCGCCGGTGCCCCGGCGATGTCCTTGACGGCCAGGCGCAGCGCCTTTGCGTCCCAGTCGATCTCCACGGCGCCGTAGTGTTGCTCTTTGAAAAGGTCTCCAAGACGGTTCGGTCCCGCCTCCACGGCGTCGCGCCAGGGATGGGTGACGCCGCTGGATGTGAGCTCGTAGAACGGATAAGGCGTGCCGGCCTCTTCACGGTACAGCGCACCGATGTGCCTGTCCCCGGACAGGAAGACCACGCCCTGGGCTCGCGTGTGGGCAACCAGCTTGTAGAGGCGTTCGCGCTGCAGCGGGAAGTTGCCCCAGCGCTCCCAGCCGTGGCCTTCGGTCACGACCTGCACGCCGGAAACGATGAGCCGCACCTGCGCGGGTTCCCTCAACTGCGCTTCCAGCCAGCCCCACTGCGCTTCGCCGAGCATGGTCTTGTTCGCGTCGGTGTCCGGCACGAAGCGCTCCTTGCCCGGCGCATTGCGCTGGTCGGTCACCTTCCACGGCGACCGGAACCAGCGGGCATCCAGCAGGATGACCTGCACGCGCTGGCCCGGCGGGCCGAAAACCTGCGCGTGGTACAGGCCATCACGGCCGCGGCGCGGATCGTTGGCGGGGACCTTCCAGAACTCGAGGAATTCGGTCTTGGACTCGCCCTTGTAGGCGAACTCGGCGCCGCCGTCGTTGGACCCGTAGTCGTGGTCGTCCCAGATCGCCATATGGGGCACGGTGCGGCGAAGGCGCGCCATGCCGGGTTGCTCCACAGCCATGGCGTACGCGCGGCGCAGGTTGGCCAGCGAATACGGAACGGGACAGTAAACGTTGTCGCCGCCGAAGATAAACAGGTCCGGCTGGTCGGCCAATACCGTGTCCCAGATCGGCTGCTCGCGCTTGTTCTGGTCGATGCACGAGGCAAAGGCAATGCGGCGCAGCGGCGCAGCGTCGGCCGAGGCCGGCGCGATGGCGGGCCGCACCTTGGGCGCCGCGCAGCCTGCGAGCGCACCGACTGCACCGAGTGCAATGCCGCCGGCCAGCAGCTCACGTCTTTTCATCATCAGGTGAACTCCACGATGGGCTGGTCCACGACGAGGCTCTCGCCCTTGGCCGCCAGCACCTTGCCCACCACGCCGTCCGCCGCGGCGAACAATACGTTCTCCATCTTCATGGCTTCGATCACGGCGACACGTTCGCCCGCCTGCACCTTCTGGCCCGGCTGCACCGCCACTTCCACGAGCAGGCCCGGCATGGGGGACAGCACGTAGCGGCTCATGTCCGGGGGCGCCTTGTAGGGCATCAGCGCGTGCAGTTCCGCCGCGCGCGGCGTCAGCACCAAAGTGTCGAGCCGAGTGCCGTTGTGGATGACGCGGATCGCCAGCGGGTTCTTGCCCACGCCCCGTTCCACCTGCGCAGTGAAAGCCTGGCCGTTGGCCGTGCCGCGGATCCGGCCCGCCCCCAGGTGCCATCTGGGGCTGCAGATCTCATAGCGCTTGCCGGCTGTTTCCACGGCGCTGGAACCGGACTGGGCTTCGAAGTCGCGCACGCTCGCGGACTTGCGCTCGTGTTGGCCATCCGCGCCCAGCAGGACGACGACGAAGTCCTCGCCCACCGTGAACTGGTGTCCGGGCATCTGGCCGCTGATGCCGGCCGCGCGCTGCAAGGTGCGGCGGTTGACGTAGGCCGCCAGCGCCACCAGGAAGTCCGGGTCGTCATGGGGCACGTCCTCGGCGTGGAAGCCCTTGCCGTAGTGCTCGGCGATGAAGCCGGTGTTGAAATCACCGGCAACGAACTTCGGGTGCGCCAGCAGCGCGGCCTGGAAAGGGATGTTGCTGCTGATGCCGCGAATCACGAAGCCGTTGAGGGCTTCACGCATCTTGCCGATCGCCTCGTTGCGGTCCTTGCCGTGCACGATGAGCTTGGCGATCATCGAGTCGTAATACATCGGGATCTCGCCGCCGTCCTGCACGCCGGTGTCCACGCGCACGCCTTGCAGGTGCTCGGTGTCCGAAGCCCACATGCTTTCCTTCGGCGGCTGGAAGCGGACCAACCGGCCGGTGCTGGGCAGGAAGTTGCGGAACGGGTCCTCGGCGTTGATGCGGCATTCGATGGCCCAGCCGTTGCGCTGCACGTCCTTCTGGGCGATGGGGAGCTTCTCACCTGCCGCCACTCGAATCATCAGTTCGACAAGGTCCAGGCCCGTAATGCACTCCGTCACCGGGTGCTCCACCTGCAGGCGCGTGTTCATCTCCAGGAAATAGAAGCTCTGGTCCTTGCCGACCACGAACTCCACCGTGCCCGCGCTCTGGTACTTCACGGCCTTGGCCAGCGCCACGGCCTGCTCGCCCATGGCTTTGCGCGTCTCGTCGCTGATGAAGGGAGAAGGCGCTTCCTCGATCACCTTCTGGTGGCGGCGCTGGATGGAGCACTCGCGCTCGTTCAGGTAGATCACGTTGCCGTGCGAATCGCCCAGCACCTGGATCTCGATATGGCGCGGTTCCTCCACGAACTTCTCGATGAAGACGCGGTCGTCGCCGAAGCTGTTGCGCGCCTCGTTCTGGCACGCGGTGAAGCCTTCGAACGCTTCCTTGTCGTTGAAGGCAACGCGCAATCCCTTGCCGCCGCCGCCGGCCGAGGCCTTGATCATCACGGGGTAGCCGATGTCCTTCGCAATCTCCACGGCGCGCTCGGCCGATTGGATCGCGTCGTTCCAGCCCGGGATGGTGTTGACCTTGGCCTCGTTGGCCAGTTTCTTGGACGCGATCTTGTCGCCCATCGCCGCGATGGAGTAGTGCTTGGGCCCGATAAAGATGATGCCCTCTTCCTCGACTCGGCGCGCAAACGCCTCGTTCTCCGACAGGAAGCCGTAGCCGGGATGCACCGCCTGCGCACCGGTCTGCTTGCACGCGGCGATGATGCGGTCCGCCTGCAGGTAGGACTCGCGCGACGGCGCCGCGCCGATGTGCACCGCCTCATCGGCCAGCTCCACGTGGCGTGCGTCGCGGTCGGCATCGGAATAGACGGCCACCGTCTTGATGCCCATCTTCTTCGCGGTCTTGATGACGCGGCAGGCAATTTCGCCACGGTTGGCGATGAGGATTTTCGTGAACATGGTTGTCTTCTTTTCTAGAACTCGCGCCGCACAAACCCGAGCAGCACCGCGAAATACTCGCGCAGCCACGCGTTGTAGCGAACGTACAGAGGCGTCGGCGCCCCGGCCATGGAAACCTGCTGGTAGCCGGCGCTGCGTGCAATCCAGCCCGCGCGCAGCGTGTGGAAGTCGCTGGTGACCAGTTGCACCGGGCCTTGCAGCGTCAGCCCACGCTGCTCCAATAAAGGCTTGGTAAACAGCAGGTTCTCTTCAGTGCTCGTGCTTCGCTCTTCCTGCACGATGCGCTCCGCGCCGAGACCTGCGCTACGCAGGTAGTCGCCCATGATCGCGGCCTCGCTGCGGGTCTGCCCGAAGTCCACCCCGCCACTCACCACCACGATGGCCTGCGGATAGAGCGCCGCTTGCTTCAACGCCAGGTCGAGCCGGGCTGAGAGGACGGGTGAAGCTTTTCCATTGGGCGTGCCGGAGCCGAGCACGACGATGGCCGCGGGCGCCGGCGCACCGGTCGAGTCGCTTCCGGCGCGGGCCAATACAGACCAGAACATCACCACCGTCACGGCCCAGGCCGTCAACGCTGCCCACGCCCACCGCCACGCGATGCGGCGGCGCCGCCGCGCAGCCAGCCATTGCTGCATCGCAGTCCATCGCAGACCCAGGCCCAGCAGCGTCAAGCCCATCGCCAGCGGCAGCATCACACCCACGCTGAACACGCCGAGAGACATCAGGAAGATCGCGTCGGCGATCAGCAGCACGCCCGCGAAGAGGCAAGCCATCTTCTCCATCAGACGTGTCTTCACGGGGGCATCGCCGAAGGCGCTTCGGGGGTGGGCCATTTCTACAGGGGGATGTTCCCGTGCTTGCGCCACGGGTTCTCCAGCTTCTTGTCGCGCAGCATGATGAGCGAGCGGCAAATGCGCTTGCGCGTTTCATGCGGAAGGATCACATCGTCGATGAAGCCGCGGGCACCCGCCACGAACGGGTTGGCGAAGCGGGCCTTGTACTCGGCCTCTTTGGCGGCAAGTTTGGCCGGGTCGCCTTTGTCTTCACGGAAGATGATTTCCACCGCGCCCTTGGCGCCCATCACTGCGATCTCGGCGTTCGGCCAAGCAAAGTTCACGTCGCCGCGCAGGTGTTTGGAGCTCATCACGTCATACGCGCCGCCGTAAGCCTTGCGGGTGATGACGGTGATCTTCGGCACCGTGCACTCGGCGTACGCGTATAGCAGTTTGGCACCGTGCTTGATGATGCCGCCGTACTCCTGGCTGGTCCCCGGCATGAAGCCCGGGACGTCGACGAAGGTGATGACGGGGATGTTGAACGCATCGCAGAAGCGCACGAAGCGCGCGGCCTTGATCGAGCTCTTGATGTCCAGGCAGCCCGCCAGCACCAGCGGCTGGTTGGCGACGATGCCCACGGTCTGGCCTTCCATGCGGCCGAAGCCCACGATGATGTTCTTGGCGTACTCGGGCTGGATCTCGAAGAAGTCGCCGTCGTCCACCGTCTTGGCGATCAGCTCCTTCATGTCGTAGGGCTTGTTGGCGTTGTCCGGCACCAGCGTGTCCAACGACAGGTCCATGCGATCCGCCGGGTCCTTGCTGGGACGCACGGGCGCCTTCTCGCGGTTGTTGAGCGGAAGGTAGTTGTACAGGCGCCGCAGCATCAGCAGCGCCTCGACGTCGTTGTCGAACGCCAGGTCGGCCACGCCGCTGCGTGTGGTGTGCGAGATCGCGCCGCCCAGTTCTTCCGCCGTCACTTCCTCGTGCGTCACGGTCTTCACCACTTCCGGCCCCGTCACGAACATGTACGAGCTGTCCTTCACCATGAAGATGAAGTCGGTCATGGCGGGTGAATACACGGCGCCGCCCGCGCAAGGACCCATGATCATGCTGATCTGCGGCACCACGCCCGAGGCCATGACGTTCCGCTGGAAGACATCGGCGTACCCGCCCAGCGATGCCACGCCTTCCTGGATGCGCGCACCGCCCGAGTCGTTCAGGCCGATGACCGGTGCGCCGACTTTCATGGCCTGGTCCATCACCTTGCAGATCTTCTCGGCATGGGCTTCCGACAGCGCGCCGCCGAACACCGTGAAATCCTGGCTGAAGACGAAGACCAGGCGGCCGTTGATCATCCCGTAGCCCGTCACGACGCCGTCGCCTGGAACCTTGTTGTTCTCCATGCCGAAGTCGGTGCAGCGGTGTTCGACGAACATGTCCCATTCTTCGAAGGTGCCCTCGTCCAGCAGCAGTTCCAGGCGTTCGCGCGCCGTCAGTTTGCCCTTCTTGTGCTGGGCGTCGATGCGCTTTTGACCGCCGCCCAGGCGTGCCGCCGCGCGCTTCTTTTCAAGTTGGTCGAGGATGTCGTGCATTTGATGTTCTCCGTACCGTTCCTGTCATGCCGGACTTGATCCGGCATCCATGTGTTTGTGCATATCGAGCAGTTGCCTGGCGGCTGTCGACGACGCCAGCTTCCCCTGTTCGACCTGTTTCATCAACCCGGGCAGCAATTCGCGCACCTGCGGGTCGCTGCGAAAGTTCTGCCTCAGTCCGGCTTCGATCCGCTCCCACATCCAGGCCAGCGCCTGGTGCCGGCGCCGTGCGGCCAGTTGCCCATTCGAAGTTTGCAGTGTCTTGAACTTCTCGACCTCGTCCCAGAACCGGTCTACACCCTGGCCCAGCAGGGCACTCAGCTGGATGACGGTGGGATGCCAAATCTTCTGGTCATGATGCGCATGGCCCGGATGGCCGTGCTGCCCGAACAAACGCAGTGCACTCGTAATCTGCGCCTGCGCCCGAGTCGCCGCATCCGCATCCAGATCGGCCTTGTTGATCACCACCAGGTCCGCCAGCTCCATCACGCCCTTCTTGATCGCCTGCAAATCGTCGCCCGCATTGGGCAGTTGCATCAGCGCGAACATGTCGGTCATGCCGGCCACGGCGGTTTCGCTCTGGCCCACTCCCACGGTTTCGACGATGACGATGTCGTAGCCCGCCGCCTCGCACACCAGCATGGCCTCACGCGTCTTCTCGGCCACGCCACCCAGCGTCCCGCTGGAGGGGCTGGGCCGGATGTAGGCCATCTCGTGCACCGAGAGCTTCTCCATGCGCGTCTTGTCGCCCAGGATGGAACCGCCGGACACCGTGCTCGAGGGATCGATGGTGAGCACCGCGACGCGATGGCCCTTTGCGATGAGATACAAGCCCAGCGCTTCGATGAACGTGCTCTTGCCCACGCCCGGAACGCCGCTGATGCCGAGCCGGAAAGACTTGCCGGCGTGCGGGAGGATCGCGGTGAGCAACTCATCGGCGCGCAGCCGGTGGTCGGCCCGCGTGGACTCCAGCAACGTGATGGCCTTGGCGATGGCTCGGCGTTGCGCCGCGCCTGGCGAACCCAGCACTTGTTCGGCCAGGTTCATCACGACGGGACCCTCTGGCCAGCAATCAGGCCCGCCAACCGCTGCGCCCACAACGGATACAACGCCGCGCCGGGATGGAAGCCGTCGGCCGCCACGAATCCGTCATCCGCCGGCCAGTCGACAGGGCAATAGCCCAGGCGCTCCTGCTCGGTCCAACGCTGGCCGGCCCGGTCGAGCCACATGGCATACCGGCCCAGGTACCAGCGCAGCGGCTGGGGAATCGCCGGGAAGAGATGCATCGGAGGAACGCCGCAGACCACCAGCCGTTGCGCGCCCGTGCGCTGCTGCAGGTCTGCCCAGAGCAGCGAAAGCCCCTGCGCAAAACGCGAGGCCGTCGTCTGCGAACTCACATCGTTGACGCCGAGCACGGTCACAACCACGTCCGCCGCCTGCAGGTTCGCCTGCGCGGCCAGTGCCCTGCATTCCGCGGTATTGATACCCGACTGCGCAACCAGTTGCCAGCCGATAGCGCCGCGCAACGCGTCGGAAAGCGCGTGTGCAAGCTGCATGGTGAGTGCCTGCGTCTGGTCCGTCACGCCCACACCCGCGGCCGCGGAATCTCCGACCACGAGCACGCGCAAGACCGTCTCGCCCTCGCCCACCTGGCCCTGCCGCGGCCCCGCGGCCTCGGGCAAACGCAGCGCCGTGCGCCGCAGCCAACGGGCCTGCGGCAACAGCACCGGGCCGAGCGCGATTTTCGCGGCGAAGATTCCGACGCTCATGCGCCCTCACCCCGGCCCTCTCCCAGAGGGAGAGGGTGAAAGAAGCGCTGCGCGAACCTCATTTGGCCGCCAGCGCCTTCCGGATTTGTTCGAGCACGTCCTTGGCGCTCGCGGGGATCGGCGTGCCAGGGCCGTAGATGCCTTTCACGCCGGCGTTGTAGAGGAACTCGTAGTCCTGCTGCGGCACCACGCCGCCGACGAAGACGATGATGTCGTCCGCGCCCTGCTTCTTCAGCTCTTCGATGATCGCGGGAACAAGCGTCTTGTGGCCCGCCGCCAGGGTGGACACACCGACAGCGTGCACGTCGTTTTCGATGGCTTGGCGCGCGCACTCTTCCGGCGTCTGGAACAAGGGGCCCATGTCCACGTCGAAACCCAGGTCGGCGAAGGCCGTGGCCACGACCTTCGCGCCGCGGTCATGGCCGTCCTGGCCCAGCTTCGAGATCATCACGCGCGGGCGGCGGCCCTGCTCCTCGGCAAAGCCCGCGATCTCGGACTTCAGTTTGTCCCAGCCCTCGGCCGAGTCGTAAGCAGCTGCATACACACCGGTCACCTTTTGCGTATCGGCGCGATGGCGCCCAAAAACTTTCTCCAATGCATCGGACACCTCACCCACCGTGGCGCGCAGGCGCACGGCCTGAATGCTCAGGTCGAGCAGGTTGCCCGCGGCGCCTTGAGCGTCGCTTCCTGATGCTCCCTTCTCGGCCGCCGCCGTCAGCGCGTCCAGCGCGGCCTGCACCTTCGCCGCATCACGCTTGGTCCGGATGGACTTCAGCCGCGCGATCTGCTGGTCACGCACCATGACATTGTCGACCTCCAGGATGTCATGCTTGTCTTCCTTGTCCAGCCGGTACTTGTTGACGCCCACGATCACGTCGCGGCCCGAGTCGATGCGCGCCTGCTTCTCGGCGGCTGCCGCCTCGATCTTCAACTTGGCCCAACCGGAGTCGACGGCGCGCACCATGCCGCCCATGGCTTCCACTTCCTCGATGATCTTCCAGGCCGCGTCGGCCATGTCTTGCGTCAGCTTCTCCATCATGTAGCTGCCGGCCCAGGGGTCGATCACGTTGGTGATGTGGGTTTCTTCCTGGATGATCAGCTGGGTGTTGCGAGCGATGCGCGAGGAAAAAGCCGTTGGCAGCGCGATGGCCTCGTCCAGGGAATTGGTGTGCAGCGACTGCGTGCCGCCGAACACCGCCGCCATGGCCTCGATGGTGGTGCGCACCACGTTGTTGTACGGGTCCTGCTCGGTCAGCGACCAACCCGAGGTCTGGCAATGCGTGCGCAACATCAGGCTCTTCGGGCTCTTGGCGTTGAAGCCCTTCATGATCCGGCACCACAGCAAGCGCGCGGCGCGCATCTTGGCCACTTCCAGGTAGAAGTTCATGCCGATCGCCCAGAAGAACGAGAGCCGGCCGGCGAACTCGTCCACATCCAGGCCCTTGGCCAGCGCCGTCTTCACGTACTCTTTGCCGTCCGCCAGGGTGAAGGCCAGTTCCAGCGCCTGGTTTGCGCCCGCCTCTTGCATGTGATAGCCCGAGATCGAAATCGAGTTGAACTTCGGCATGTTCTTCGCCGTGTACTCGATGATGTCGCCGATGATCCGCATGCTCGGTTTGGGCGGGTAGATGTACGTGTTGCGGACCATGAACTCCTTGAGGATGTCGTTCTGGATGGTCCCGCTCAATTTGTCCTGCGACACGCCCTGCTCTTCGGCCGCGACGACGTAGCCCGCCAGCACCGGCAGCACGGCGCCGTTCATGGTCATGGAGACCGAGACCTTGTCGAGCGGGATGCCGTCGAACAGGATCTTCATGTCCTCCACGGAGTCAATCGCGACACCGGCCTTGCCGACGTCGCCGGTCACGCGCGGGTGGTCGCTGTCGTAGCCGCGGTGCGTGGCCAGGTCGAACGCCACCGACACGCCCTGCCCGCCGCCCGCCAGGCCCTTGCGATAGAAGGCATTCGATTCCTCGGCCGTTGAGAAGCCCGCGTACTGCCGGATGGTCCACGGACGGGCCGCGTACATCGTCGCCTGCGGGCCGCGCAGGTACGGCTCGAAGCCGGGCAAGGTATCCGTGTAGGCCAAGCCCTCGACGTCGCGCGCCGTGTACAACGGCTTCACTTCGATGCCATCGGGCGTGACCCAGCTCAGGCGATTGAGGTCACCGCCCGGCGCTGACTTGGCGGCGGCCAGCGCCCAGGCTTCGAGATTGGTAGGCGCGAATTCGGGGTCGGGCTGGCTCATGGGTCGGTTCCGGTTGGTCGCGGCTTGGCAAGTATCAAGGGCCACGGTTCAAGTGCAACTGTGCGCGTTTACCCGTATCTTACATCATTCATAATTATTGATAAAGAATTGAGTTACCCCTAAAATCACTGCCATGGCCGCTGCCGTCTCACTCGCCCCCCGCGCCCTCTACCAGGAGGTTGCCGAACTGCTGCGCCAGCGCATCTTCAAGCGCGAGCTGGAGCCCGGCAGCTGGATCGACGAGATGAAGCTCGCCGAGGAATACGGCATCAGCCGCACCCCGCTGCGCGAGGCGCTCAAGGTGCTGGCGGCGGAAGGCCTGGTCACGATGAAAGTGCGCCGTGGCGCCTATGTGACCGAGGTATCGGAGAAAGACCTGACCGATGTCTACCACCTGCTTTCACTGCTGGAAAGCGACGCTGCCGGCGTGGTGGCCGAGCGCGCCACGGACGCAGAGATCGCTGACCTGCAGGCACTCCACAAGCAGCTCGAAGCCGCCGCCGGCAACCGCGACAAGTTCTTCACCATCAACGAGCGCTTCCACATGCGCCTGCTGGAGATCGCGGGCAATCGCTGGCGCGATCAGATGGTGGCGGACCTGCGCAAAGTGATGAAGCTCAATCGCCACAACTCGCTGCTCAAGTCAGGGCGAGTGAAGGAGTCGATGCTGGAGCACCGGGCCATCATGGAGGCGCTGGCGCACCGCGACGCAAAGGGCGCCGTGCGCAGGATGCAGGAGCACTTCAGCAACGGGCTCGAAGCGGCGGCATAGCCCGTGACGCGAGTCGGCCAAGGCGGCCGACCCGAGAAGGCTCAGGGCAACACGGCCGTCGCCTCGATCTCCACCTTCGCGCGGTCTTCGATCAGCGCCTTCACTTCCACGGCCGTCATCGCTGCGTTATAGGAGCCGATGATTTCGCGAAACGCCTGGCCAATTTCCCTGGCAGCGGCCATGTACTCGCGCTTGTCGGTCACGTACCACGTCATGCGCACGATGTGTTCCGGCTTGCCGCCGGCTTCGCGCAGCACGTCCGCGATGTTCTGCAACGCCTGGCGGGCCTGCGCCGCGAAATCGTCGGTGTGGAACTGCCCCTGCGAATCCCATCCGATCATGCCGGCGATGAACAGCATGCGGCCGCTGGCGACGACGCCGTTCGAATAGCCCTTGGGGCGCGGCCATCCGGCCGGGAGGATCACTTCACTGGTCATGCCTTCATTTCCTTGAGTAGTTCGCGCCCGATGATGAGCTGTTGCACTTCCGTCGCGCCTTCGTAAATTCTGAGAGAGCGGATCTCGCGATACAGCCGCTCGACCGTTTCGCCGCTCACCACGCCCTGCCCGCCGAACATCTGCACGGCGGCGTCGATGACTTGCTGCGCGCCTTCGGTGGCGGTGAGCTTGGCCATCGCCGCTTCCTTCGTCACGCTCTTTCCCTGGTCGCGCTGCCACGCAGCGCGGTAGATCAGCAGTGCCGAACTGTCGATCGTGGTCGCCATCTGCGCCAGCTTGGCCTGCGTGAGCTGGAAGTCCGCCAGCACCTGATTGAACATCTTGCGCGTGGTGGCGCGCTGCAGCGCTTCGTCCATCGCCCGTCGCGCGAAGCCGAGCGCGGCGCCGGCGACCGACGTGCGGAACACATCCAGCGTGCGCATCGCCACCTTGAAGCCCTCGCCCGCCTCGCCCACGCGTTGGGTCAGGGGCACGCGGCAGTCGGTGAAGCGCAGGCGCGCCAGCGGGTGCGGCGCGATCACGTCGATGCGCTCGGCGATCTCGAAGCCCGGCGTGCCGGCATCGACGATGAACGCGGAGATGCCGCGCGCACCCGGTGCCTCACCGGTGCGGCAGAACACGACGTAGAAGTCGGCGATGCCGCCGTTGGAGATCCAGGTCTTTTCGCCGTTGAGGATGGCCACGTCGCCTTCCACGTGCGCGCTGCACTGCATCGCAGCGACGTCGGAGCCCGCATTCGGCTCCGACAGCGCGAAGGCCGCGATGGCCTCACCGCTAACCACGCGCGAAAGATAGCGCTCCTTCTGCTCCGGCGTGCCCTGCAAACTGATCGCACCCGAGCCCAGTCCTTGCATCGCGAAGGCGAAATCCGCCAGGCCGCTGTGCCGCGCCAGGGTTTCGCGGATCAGGCAGATCGCACGCGTGTCGATGGCGTCTGCCGCGCCGTATGGCTTGCCACCGACGGCGTGCTTGAGCCAGCCGGCCGCACCCAGCGAACGCACGAGAGTCCGGCATTCGGTATCGACGTCGGCACTGTGGTCGTGCGGCACATTCGCAGCAGCCCAGGCTTCCAGTTCGCGGGCCAGCGCGCGATGCCGCTCCTCGAAGAACGGCCAGGCCAGGTATTGGCTATCGCTCATGTTCAGCTCTCAGTTGCCCTCGAAACGTGGCTTGCTCTTCGCCACGAAGGCGTCGTAAGCGCGCGTGAAGTCCTCGGTCATCATGCAGATCGCCTGGGCTTGCGCCTCGGCTTCGATCGCCTGCTCGATGGTCATGGCCCATTCCTGGTGCAGCATGGTCTTGGTGATGCCATTGGCAAAAGTCGGGCCTTGCGCCAGGTCACGCGCCAGTGCCTGGGCTTCGGACAGCACGGTCTCGGGCGCGCACAGCCGGTTGAAAAATCCCCAGCGTTCGCCCTCCTCGCCGCCGAGCGAGCGCCCGGTGTAGAGCAGCTCACTGGCGCGGCCCTGGCCGATGATGCGCGGCAACATGGCGCAGGCGCCCATGTCGCAGCCCGCGAGGCCCACGCGGTTGAAGAGAAACGCCGTCTTGCTCCGCACAGTGCCCAGGCGCAAGTCAGAGGCCATCGCCACGATGGCACCGGCGCCGGCGCACACGCCGTCGATCGCGGCCACAATCGGTTGCGGGCAGGCCCGCATCGTCTTGACCAGGTCGCCGGTCATGCGGGTGAACATCAGCAGCTCGGGTGCCTTCAGCTTGACCAGCGGACCGATGATCTCGTGCACGTCGCCGCCGGAGCAGAAGTTGTCGCCGGCACCTACCACCACCACCGCATGCACGTCGGTCGCGTATTTCAGTTGGCCGAACAGGTCGCGCAATTCCGCATACGACTCGAACGTCAGCGGGTTCTTGCGCTCCGGCCGGTTGAGGGTGATGGTGGCGACCGCGTCCTTGACTTCCCAGAGGAAATGCGTGGCGCGGTAGCCGGCCAGCTGTTTGCGGTTGCCGGCCAAGAGGCCTGGGTCGATGCGGGAAGTGTCGTTCTCGTTCATGGGGTCTCCTTAAGCGGATGTCTCGTTCAGCACCACGTGCATGCGCAGCGCGCCCAACTGTTGGTGCAATTGCTGCACGGTCCTGGCATCCAGCCCGCCGAACAGCTCCAAAATCCATTGTTCATGTTCGCTCGCCATGGTCTCGAAGCCGCGGCGCCCCTGCGGCGTCAGGCGCACGATCCACGCGCGGCGGTCGGTCGGGCAGCTTTCGCGCGCGACCAATCCTTCGCGCTCCAGGTCGTCGGTCAACGTGGTGACGTTGCCGCCGGTCACCATCAGGTGCCGCGACAACTCGCTCATCTTGAGCCCTTCGGCATGCCGGTGCAGCTGGGCGAGGTAGTCGAAGCGCCCCAGCGAGATACCGAAGCGTTCGCGCAGGCGGCCGCGGATTTCGGCCTCGATCTCGGTCACGCAGGACAGCATGCGCAGCCACAGCTTCAGTGTCGCGTGGTCCGCGCCTTGCGCCCTGGCCTCGTGCCCGAGTTCGTGAGCCGCGTCGAGCGCGCGGTAGGAGGCGTCAAGTAACGAGCCTTTCATCAAACCCCCAACGCGCGGTTGGCCTGCTCGATGGCCGACAGGCCGCCGGCTTGCGCTGCTATGCTGCGCTCGCGCTCGAGGTTGCGTTCGAGCTGCGTCTTGGCCGATCGGTATTGCTTCGGCCATGCCACGTCCAGGTAGCCGATCTTGGCGGCTTCGAGCAGTGTCCACGACGGATTGGCCAGGTGCGGGCGCGCGATCGCGCACAGGTCGGCACGGCCGGCGGCGATGATGCTGTTGACGTGGTCGGCCTCGGAGATCGCGCCGACGGCGATGGTCGCAATACCGGCCTCGTTGCGGATACGGTCGGCAAACGGCGTCTGATACATACGGCCGTAGACCGGCTTCTGCTTCTTGCTCACCTGGCCGGACGAGCAATCGATCATGTCGGCGCCCGCGGCTTTGAAAGCCCGGGCGATCTCCACCGCGTCGTCGGGCGAAATGCCACCCTCGACCCAGTCGTGCGCCGAAATCCGCACTGACACCGGCAGCTGCTCGGGCCACACCGCCCGCATCGCATGGAACACCTCCAGCGGGTAGCGCAGACGATTCTCCAGCGAGCCGCCGTACTCGTCGGTGCGCAGATTGGTCAGCGGCGAGATGAAGCTGGACAAGAGGTAGCCGTGCGCGCAATGCAGTTCGAGCCAATCGAAGCCGGCCTCGGCGGCCAGGCGCGTGCTGTGGACGAAATCATTGCGCACGCGGTCCATGTCGGCGCGAGTCATCGCGCGCGACCAGTCGCTCACGCCGTCCAGGTACTGCTGCGGCGACGCGGAAATCAGCGCCCAGTTGTCCTGTGCGAGAGGTTGGTCCTCGCCTTCCCACGGCACACGGGTCGAACCCTTGGCGCCCGCATGCCCGAGCTGCATGGCGATCTTCGCGTCGCTGTTGACGTGCACGAAGTCGACGATCCGCTTCCAGCCATCGCGCTGCGCCTCGCTCCACAGGCCGGGGCAACCGGGTGTGATGCGGGCATCGGGCGTCGGGCAGGTCATCTCAGCCACTACCATGCCGGCACCACCCGTGGCGCGAGCGCCCAGGTGCACCAGGTGGTAGTCGGCCGGCAAGCCGTCGATGCAGGAGTACTGCGCCATAGGCGAAACCACGACGCGGTTCTTCAATGTGACGCCGCGCAGCGTGAAGGGCGTGAACATCGGCGGGATCGGAGACTGCGCCGGCGCGCGGTACGCGCCCGCCTTCTCGGCGATCCAGTCCTCGTAGCGCTCCACATAACCCTTGTCGCGCAGCCGCAGGTTCTCGTGGCTGATGCGCTGGCTGCGCGTGAGCAGCGAATAGGCGAACTGCTCCGGCGGCAGGTTCACGTAGCGCTTGACGTTCTCGAACCACTCCGTGGAGTTGCGGGCGGCGTTCTGGATCTTCAGCACCTCGATGCTGCGCACGGCCTCGTAGTCCTGCAGCGCGGCGCCCAGGTCACCGGGCCGCTTGCCGATGCAGCGCGCCAGCTCGATCGAGTCTTCCAGCGCCAGCTTGGTGCCCGAGCCGATGGAGAAATGCGCCGTATGCGCCGCGTCGCCCATCAGCACCACCGGTGTCATGCCGTCGGCGCCGCCGTTGTGCACCCAATGCTCGCAGACCACGCGCGGAAACTTGATCCACTGCGCGGAGCCGCGCAGGTGGCTGGCATTGGACATCAGCTTGTGGCCGTCCAGATACTTGGCAAACAGCTTCTCGCAGAATGCGATGGCGTCTTCCTTCTCCATCTTGTCCAGGCCGGCCTTCAGCCACACGTCTTCCGGCGCTTCGACGATGAAGGTGGAGGTTTCGGCATCGAACCGGTAGGCGTGCGCCTGAAACCAGCCGTGCTCGGTCTCTTCGAACGCGAAGGTGAAGGCCTCGAACAGCTTGTTCGTGCCCAGCCAGACGAACCGGCACTTGCGCATGTCGATGTCGGGCTGGTAACTCGCGGCATGCTGGGTGCGGATGCGGCTGTTCAGGCCATCGCTGGCGATGATGAGGTCGGCATCCGGATAGTCCGCGTCGCTTTGCGCGTCGGTCTCGAACACCAGCTTCACGCCCAGGTCCTCGCAGCGCCGCTGCAGGATGTTGAGCAGACGCTTGCGGCCGATGCCGCAAAAGCCATGGCCGCCCGAGACGATCTTGTGGCCGCGGATGTTGACCTCGATGTCGTCCCAATGGCTGAAGGCATCCAGGATCAGCGCCGCCGTGGGCGGGTCGGCCTGCTGCAGGTTGCCCAGCGTCTGGTCGGAGAACACCACGCCCCAGCCAAAGGTGTCGTATGGCCGGTTGCGCTCGACCACCGTGATCTCGTGCGACGGGTCCTGCTGCTTCATCAGCAGCGCGAAATAGAGGCCGGCGGGGCCGCCGCCGATGCAGACGATGTTCATGCGCGTTCTCCAGCTTGCATCGGATTTACTTTATTTCTAATTTGTTTAGAGTTAAAGTATTTTAGCGTCAGGCACCGTGGCAGTGCAAGCACCGATTCAGCGCATCAAGCGCCCACCGTTGAGATCCAGAGTGGTGCCGGTCACGAAGCTGGCGGCAAGCGGTCGCGGACTCAAAGCGCCGCCGCGCGCGTATCCACTGTCCTGTGCGCCAGCGCCATCACGTCGCGTGGATGCAACTCCTTGAGCTTGTGATCGCTCCAGACCTGACGCCAGCGGCGCGCCCCCGGCAGGCCGTTGCGCAAGCCCAGCATGTGGCGGGCAATCGAACTCCAGGGCGTACCGCGTTCCTTCTGTTCCCGAACCATGTACTCCGTCATCTGCTGCTCGACCGATTCGCGGGTAAGGCCAGCCTCGGGCTCCCCGTAGAACTGCGCGTCCCACTGCGAAAGCCACCAGGGGTTGTGATACGCCTCCCGGCCGACCATCACCCCATCGACCACCGCCAATTGCTCAGTCACCTGCTGAAGGGTCGT
The DNA here is from genome assembly GCF_003797765.1 of Ramlibacter sp. WS9. GTDB lineage: Bacteria > Pseudomonadota > Gammaproteobacteria > Burkholderiales > Burkholderiaceae_C > Ramlibacter. Next base: position 84,590 of record NZ_RKMB01000013.1, read on the forward strand.
GATGCCGCCGTTCACGGCAAACAGCAGATCCGGAAAATCCTGCTTGAGGCGTCGCACCGTCTCGTAGCGCAACGGCGGGACCTCGCGGTTTTCCTTCGGCGACAGGCCCTTGAGCCAGGCATTGCGCGCATGAACGAGGAAAACCTTGCAACCCGCCTCGCTCACCGTGCCCACGAAGTCCCGCACGAACTCGTAGCTCTCGTCCTTGTCGATGCCGATGCGGTGCTTCACGGTCACGGGAACGTCGACCACATCCACCATCGCCTTGACGCAGTCGGCCACGAGCTTCGGCTCGGACATGAGGCAGGCGCCGAACGAGCCGCGCTGCACCCGCTCACTCGGGCAGCCGCAGTTGAGGTTGATCTCGTCGTAACCCCATTGCGCGCCCAGGCGGGCGCTGAAGGCGAGCTCATCCGCGTCGCTGCCACCGAGTTGCAACGCCACCGGATGTTCTTCCGCGCTGAAGTCGAGGTGGCGCGGCACATTGCCGTGCACCAAGGCGCCGGTCGTCACCATCTCGGTGTACAGCAGCGCGTGGCGGCTCAGCAGTCGATGGAAGTAGCGGCAATGGCGGTCGGTCCAGTCCATCATCGGTGCGACGCTCATGCGCCATCGTCCATCTTGTTGCTTCATAAAGCTCGACTCTGCCACTTTTCCAGAAGCCGCCTCCACTCCGCGGTCCGAGCACCCGCCGCTGTTCCAGCCGCGCCGGAGTTGCTCTTGACCAGCAGATCGACCGCGGCTTCCTGCTCGGGGCTCAGCACCTCCGGAAACAACGGCACCACGGTGACGATGCAATCGCCTGTTCTCCCTTCGCTGCCCCAGGGCAGGCCCGCGCCCTTGATGCGATAGCCCAAGGCGTCGCGCCGCAGCTTCATTTGCTGCAGTCCGCGCGGCGTGGGCACTTCGATCCATCGATTGGCCATCCAGGCAAAGCCGTCGACGGGCATGACGCAGTTCAGTGTCCCGTCGGCATCGGCCGTGAAGAGGTCGTGTGGATGCAACTCCACGCGCAGCCGCAGGGCCAGCGTGCGCTTGCGGCCCTGTACGCGCGCGCTGACGTCCAACATGTCGCCGGCACGGGCACCCGGTGCGACCTTGGCCCGGCAGGCGTACTTGATCGCGAGAGCCTTGCCGCTGGCACCACAGGCTGCGCATGCTGGACGCGTCGTGCCCTGCCCCTGGCACGCGCTGCATTCCACGGTCTGAGAGACCCACCCGAACCAGAGACCCTGCCGGATGAGGCCTGAGCCATCGCACTCCTTGCATTGGCTCGCATGGGGCTGCAACCCGGAACCTGCGCAGTCGCTGCAATCCTCGACCAGCTCGCCGCGCACTTCCTTCGTGCAGCCGGTGACCACCTCTTCGAGCGTGAGGTGCACAACGTGTTGCGCCGCAGGAGCGGCCGGCGTAGAGGTTTCGTCCGCGCCGGCCTCTGGGTTCTTGCGGGCCCTGCGAATCTCCTCCAGCGCGCGGTTGATGCGCTGGATATTGCGCAGCGCGTGGGGACTTTTGTTGCGATCGGGATGCCACTGCGCGGAGAGCCGGCGCCAGGCGGCCTTCACCTCTTCATCGGTCGAATCGGGGCGCAGACCGAGATCGTGGTAGGGGTCTTCGACGTGCATAAACCTCAACGTGCGTATGTTGCAGCGCACCATAATAGCGGCGTTACGAGGGGAAGACGGGGATTTAGGATGGCGACATGGAAACAGGCTACGTCACTCGAACAATGAGCCGCGACGAGGTCGCGCTCGCGATCGAGTGGGCCGCCGAAGAAGGCTGGAACCCCGGCCTGCACGACGCCGAGACCTTTCGCGCCGCCGACCCGCAAGGCTTCTTCGTGGGCACGCGCAATGGCGAGGCGGCGGCCTCGATCTCCGTGGTCAAGTACGAACCCGGCTTCGCATTCCTGGGCCTGTACATCGTGCGGCCGGAATGGCGCGGCCGCGGCTTGGGCTGGGCACTGTGGGAGCACGGGATGGCTTCCGCCGCGGGTCGGCAGGTCGGGCTCGACGGCGTCGTTGCGCAGCAGGCCAATTACCGGAAGTCGGGGTTCGAGCTGGCCTGGCGCAACGTGCGTTATGAGGGACGCGGCGGAACGCCCGCGCCCGATGACGCGCGAGTCGTCGACCTCGCCCGCCTGCCCTTGTCCACCGTTTGCACATTCGACAAGGCGTACTTCCCCGCCGAGCGGACGGCCTTCCTTCGGGCTTGGCTCACGCAGCCTGACGCCGCGGCGCGCGGCTGGATCGAGGATGGCCGGCTGCAAGGCTACGGGGTGGTCCGCCGCTGCCGCAGCGGCTGGAAGATCGGGCCGCTATTCGCAGAACGAGAACATATCGCGGAGGGACTGTTCCTCGCACTGTGTTCCCAGGCGAGCGCAGACGAATCAATCTATCTCGATCTGCCGGAGGTCAACGCAGCTGCAGTGGCGCTCGCGAAGCGCCACGACATGCGCATCGTGTTCGAGACCGCGCGCATGTACACGGGCCGGCCGCCGGCCCTGAACATGCAAGGCCTCTACGGGATCACGAGTTTTGAGTTGGGCTGAACCGCGCCGTTCAGGCTTCGTCAAGGCTCGGTCAGGATGACCAAGGCCTCGCCCTCCACCAATAAATTGAGCGCTGCGGCCGCTGCCTTGCTGAGGTCAATGATGCGATTGCGGAACCAAGGGCCGCGGTCGTTGATGCGCACGACCACCTCCAGGCCGTTTTGAAGGTTGCGCACGCGCACAAGCGAGCCAAACGGGAGCGTCCGATGCGCCGCCGTCAATTCGTTCATGTCGAAACGCTCACCGTTCGCCGTGCGCTTGCGGTGGAAGCGTGGTCCATACCAAGAGGCTTTGCCGCGGCCAATCACGGCGGCCGGCGGCCTGGTCGGCGCAGCAGCTGCCTCTTCCAGTCCGACAGCAGACTCTGTCGGGGCAACAGGAGGTTCTTTCGGTGCTGCAGCTGACTTTTTCGGTGCAAAAGCTGGCGGTGCAACAGCTGGCTCTTCGTATACCGGGCGACCGCTTGGAGGCGTCGTTGCGCATCCGCTGACAAGGCTCAATGCAGCCACCACCGTCCAGGCGGGAATGTGTTGACGGGGCCGTTCCGAAATCAAGTGCGCATCCTTTAGACGGTTTGTGGGGCGAATGTACGCAAGCGCGCCCCGATTTGCCAGCGGTATCCGGCAGGCACCCAACGGCAGCGTGTCCTACAAGCCCAACGAGAAGCCGCTGACAGGCGGGCCCAGCCGTGCGCCGTACATTGGTTCACAACTCGAAGGAGCCGATATGAAGCCTTTTGCGCTTGAACCCAACATGCTGACGATGCGCGGCGTGTTCTACCCCACCGGCTACATGTTCCTCATGTTCCCGACTGAACAGGACGCCCGGAACGCCGAGCATGCGCTCGAGGAGGATGGCTACAGTGGCGAATCGATCTCGCTCTTGACCTCGCAAGACATCCAGGAGAAGGTCGCCCGCACGGTGGGCAATGCCGACATCCCGCTGCCCTCGGCGGGAACCGAGGCCGACACGGTCCGCCACTTTGCCCAGCTTGCCAGCCAGGGCCATTGCGCACTCATGATCCATGCACCAACCGGCAAAGAAACCGGGCACATCATGGAGGTGCTGAAAGACGCGCCGATCTCTTACGGCCAGAAGTACCGGCACCTCGTGATCGAGGATTTGGTGGAGTAAATGGACAAGACAAAGCCCGCCGATGGCGGGCTTTGTCATTGAGGCGCGCTTCGCGCGTCAGCCCATGTGCAGGCCGCCGTTCACAGAGAAGTCGGCACCGGTCGCATAGCCGCCCTCTTCCGAAGCCAGCCACGCGATGATCGAGGCGATCTCTTCCGGCTGGCCCAGGCGCTTGACCGGGATCGTCGCGACGATCTTGTCCAGCACGTCGGGACGAATCGCCTTGACCATGTCGGTGCCGATGTAGCCGGGGCTCACGGTGTTGACGGTCACGCCCTTGTTCGCCAGCTCTTGCGCCAGCGCCATGCTGAAGCCGTGCATACCGGCTTTGGCGGCGGAGTAGTTCGTCTGGCCCGCCTGGCCCTTCTCGCCGTTCACAGACGAGATGTTGATGATGCGGCCCCAGCCCCGCTCGACCATGTCGCCCACCACCTGCTTGGTGACGTTGAACATCGAGTTGAGGTTGGTCTCGATCACGGCGTCCCAGTCTTCGCGCGTCATCTTGATGAACATGCGGTCACGGGTGATGCCGGCGTTGTTCACCAGCACGTCGATCGGGCCGTGCTCGGCCTTGGCCTTGCCGAAAGCTTCGACCGTCGATTCCCAGGCGCCGACATTGCCGACCGATGCGTAGAAGGTGTAGCCCAGCGCCTTTTGCTCGCCGATCCACTTTTCGAAGTCACGCGTCGGGCCGCAGCCGGCGATGACCTTGAAGCCTTCCTTGTGCAGGCGCTGGCAGATCGAGGTACCGATGCCGCCCATGCCGCCGGTCACGTATGCAATTTTCTGGCTCATTCGAGTCTCCTTGAGGTTGTTGTTGGTTGTACAGGTTCAGGCGCGTTCGACAGCGAGGGAAACCCCCATGCCGCCACCGATGCACAGGGCAGCGATGCCCTTCTTGGCTTCACGCCGTTGCATCTCGTGCAGAAGCGTTACCAGGATGCGCGCGCCGGACGCACCGATCGGGTGCCCGATGGCGATGGCGCCGCCGTTCACGTTGACCTTCGATGCGTCGATGCCGAGTTCCTTGTTGACGGCGCACGCCTGCGCGGCGAAAGCTTCGTTCAATTCGAACAGGTCGACGTCGGCGGCCGTCCAGCCGGCGCGCTCGAGTGCCTTGCGCGTCGCGGGCACCGGGCCCATGCCCATGGTGGCGGGATCGAGCCCGCTGGTGCCGAAGGCCTTGATGCGTGCCAGGGGCTTCAGGCCCAACTCAGCAGCTTTCTTGGCGCTCATCAGCACGAGCGCGGCGGCGCCGTCGTTCAAGCCGGAGGCATTGCCGGCCGTGACGCTGCCCGCCTTGTCGAACGCGGGACGCAGCCCGGCCAGCGCTTCGGCGCTGGTCTTCTTGTTGATGAACTCGTCGGCGTTGAAGAGAACCGGGTCGCCCTTTTTCTGCGGGATGGTCACGGTGACGATCTCATCCTTGAACTTGCCGGCTTCCTGCGCGGCGGTGGCCTTCTGCTGGCTGCCGAGCGCAAGCTTGTCCTGCGCGTCGCGGCTGATGTCGTGCGCCTTGGCGACGTTCTCGGCCGTGACGCCCATGTGGTACTGGTTGTAGACGTCCCACAGGCCGTCCACGATCATCGTGTCCTGCAGCTTCCAGTCGCCCATGCGCTGGCCGTCGCGGGAGTTGGGCAGCACGTGCGGCGCGGCACTCATGTTTTCCTGGCCGCCGGCCACCACGATCTCGCTGTCGCCCCAGGCGATGGCTTGCGCGGCCAGCATCACGGCCTTCAGGCCGGAACCGCAGACGGCGTTGATCGTCAGCGCGGGCACTTCCTTGGGCAGGCCGGCCTTGAGCGAAGCCTGGCGCGCTGGGTTTTGCCCGGCGCCTGCGGCCAGCACCTGGCCCATGATCACTTCACCCACGAGCGCGGGATCGACCTTGGCACGCGCCAGGGCTTCCTTGATCACGAGCGCGCCCAGCTCGGTGGCCGGGATCTTGGCGAGCGAGCCGCCGAACTTGCCGACGGCTGTGCGGACGGCTGAAACGATGACGATGTCTTCCATGTTTTTCTCCTGAAGGGTGACTTGTGTAATGTGTTCCTGAACGCGAAGGCCGGTCAAGCCTTGGCTCTTACGTACCGGCCGGGCGCGGGCTCGATGGCCTTGTACTTGCCCTTGCCGTAGCTCTTGGGCGCAGCAATTTGCTTGCCCGCGTGGGGTTTCAGCCAGCTCGACCAGTCGGTCCACCAGCTGCCGGGATGTTCTTTCGCGCCCTTGACCCACTCCTCGTGCGTCTTGGGCAACTTGTCGTTGGTCCAGTAGGACCGCTTGTTCTTGGACGGCGGGTTGATCACGCCGGCGATGTGGCCCGACGCGCCCATCACGAAGCGCTTCTTGCCCGGCAAGTGCTGCGTCGATGCGTACGCGCCGCCGATGGGGACGATGTGGTCTTCGCGCGAGCCGTAGATGTAGACCGGGATATCGACGTTCGACAAGTCCACCTTCTCGCCGCAGACCGTGACCTTGCCCGGCTTCACGAGGTTGTTCTCGAAGTAGGTGTTGCGCAGGTACCAGGTGTACATCGGCCCCGGCAGGTTGGTGGAGTCACTGTTCCAGTACAACAGGTCGAACGGCGGCGGCGTTTCACCCTTGAGGTAATTGCCGACGACGTAGTTCCAGACCAGGTCGTTCGGGCGCAGGAAGCTGAAGGTGGACGCGAGCTCCTGGCCCTTCAGGATGCCGCCGCGGCTCAATTGCATCTCGCGGAATTTGACGAAGGCTTCGTCGACGAAGAGGTCGAGAATGCCCGTGTCGCTGAAGTCGAGGAAGGTGGTGAGCAAAGTGGCCGACGCCACCGGCTTTTCACCGCGCGCAGCCAGCACCGCGAGCGACGTGCCCAGCAGCGTGCCGCCGACGCAGAAGCCCAGTGCATTGATCTCCTTCGCGCCGCTGATCTCCTGCACCACTTCGATGGCCTTGATCGGGCCGTCGCCGACGTAGTCGTCCCAGGTCTTGTCCTGGAGCGAGTCGTCCGGGTTGCGCCAGCTGATCACGAACGTCCGATGGCCCTCGGCCACGAGGTGACGGATCAGCGAATTTTCCGGCTGCAGGTCGAGGATATAAAACTTGTTGATGCACGGCGGCACCACGAGGAACGGCTTTTCGTAGACCTTCGCCGTGAGCGGCTTGTATTCGATCAGCTGGAACAGGTCGTTTTCGAACACCACGGCGCCTTCGGTGGTGGCGACGTTCTTGCCGACCTCGAACAGGCTCTCGTCGGTCATCGAGACGTGGCCCTGCTGGATGTCCTTGAGCAGGTTCTGCACGCCCTTGGCTATGCTTTCGCCCTTCGTTTCAATCGCCTTCTTCTGCGCTTCGGCGTTGAGGCACATGAAGTTGCTGGGGGCGGACGCCGCCATGAACTGCTCGACAGCAAAGCGCAGTTTCGCCTTGGTCTTCGCGTCTGTTTCGGCTGCTTCCGCCAATCCGAGCAAGGTGCGGGCGTTCAACAAATAGACCGAAGCGGAAAACGCGGCGACGGGGTTGGACGCCCATGCGTCCGCCGAAAAGCGTTTGTCGACTGCGGTGGGGCTCGCCGTGAGCCCCGTGTTCCACAGCTCGGCGGCCTCGGACAGGTACGCCTGCTGCAACGCCTGCAGTTTCTCGGGGGAAAAGCTCAGTTGGGGCATGTTGGACATGCCTTGCCCCAGGTCAAGCCCGCCGAACGACTGGAGGGCCTTGCCCCACTGGTCGCCGAAGGTCTGCTGGAACTGCTGGGCGGCCTGCGCCCAGACTGGTTCAGAATTCATCTTTGTCTCCTGTATCCCGTTTTATCCGGGTTTACCCGAAGTATCTCAGTTCTCATGCTGCAGTGCAACATCAATTAGCCTCCCATCGATGTATCTGATCGTTATCGCCTGGCTGTATGTCGCGCTCATGATGGCCGTCGCCGAAGCCACCAGCCCGGTGGGCTCCGTCGTCGGTGCGTTCTTCACCTTTGTACTCTACGGCGTCGGTCCTGTCTCGTTGGTGATCTATTTGATCGGCACGCCCGCACGCAGAAAAGCGATCAGGGCGCGGGAAGCGGATGAGTTGGCGAAGCACGCGGCGCAAGAGTCACGCCAGCCAGACGGAGGCGGCGAGCCGGCCGCTGACGCGGTCCCTCCGGTGCGAAAAGAACCTTGAAGGATTGCTGACGGTGCACCACGGGGTGCTGCTGTCATTGCCATAGATCGCAGTCACGCCCAGCGCCTGCAATCGCTGCCGCGCGAGCCCGGGCAAGTCCGCCAGGAACTTGCCTTCACCATGCGTCTTGAAGTACTGTGCCGCGCTGGCGTCCCGCGAAACGAACGCGTCTCGCACTTCCGCACCCACTTCGAACGCATCGGGGCCGATGCACGGGCCAAGCCATGCCATGCGCTCGCCGCGCGGCATCGCCGTCACGGCGGCTTCGATCACGCCCTCGGCCAAACCACGCCAGCCCGCGTGCGCGGCGCCAACGGCAGTGCCACGCACGTCGGTGAGCAGCACGGGCAAACAGTCGGCGACCATGATCGTGCAGGCGACGCCCCTGTGCCCGGTGACGCATCCGTCCGCCGTTGTGCCGTCGGGCGTTTCCGGTGACAGCGAGGCAGTCTTGACGCCGTGCACCTGCGCAAGGAACACGGGCCGTGCGCCAAGCGCGTCATTGAAGACCTGGCGGTTGCGGCGCACCGCAGCGGGATCGTCGCCCACGTGGTCGCCCAGGTTCAGGCTGTCATAAGGCGCGATGGAGACCCCGCCTGCCCGCGAGGTACAGATTGCGCGGACGTTCCGCGGCGCGGGCCAATCCGGCACGATCCAGTCGGCGGGAAATGACATTCAGTTCTCGTTGTCCGGGCAGCTCGAAGGCTGCGCCTTCTGGAAGGCGGGATGCGCCATGCAGGCGTCGAACGCGGCCATGGTCCGCGGCAGGCCAGCGAAATCACAGTTGAACCGCTTGCCGTTGAAAATCTGCGGCACCAGGCAGCAGTCGGCCAGTGTGGGCGTGTCGCCGTAGCAAAACGTCGAGGCAGGCAGGCGCGACAGTTCGCGCTCGAAGGCCTCCAGCCCGTCGCGTACCCAGTGCCGGTACCAGGTGTTCTTGGCCTCTTCCTCCACCTTCAACTCGCGCGTGAGGTACTTGAGCACGCGCAGGTTGTTCAGCGGGTGGATTTCGCACGCAATCAGTTGCGCCAGCGCCCGGACGTGGGCGCGGCCCAGCGCGTCACGTGGCAGCAGCGCCGGCTCGGGATGGGTCTCGTCCAGGTACTCGATGATGGCCATCGATTGCCCGAGGTGCTCGCCCGTGTCGAGCTCCAGCGTGGGCACCAGCAGCGTGGGCGACACGGCGGCGTAGTCCGCCTGCTTGTGCTCGCCCTTCACCAGGTGGACGGGAAGGTAGTCGTACGAAAGCCCCTTGAGTTCCAGCGCGATGCGGACCCGGAAAGACGCGGAAGATCGGAAGTAGTTGTATAGCTTCATGCGAGAAGGATAAACCCTGATCGGCCCCATGCGCGCCCCTCCTCGCCTGGCGAGCGCGGCGAAGTCGCCTTACACTGGTTTTTCCATTGGCAGCACCCCCGGCAGGAACCCTTGATGAAGTCCGACCAGAACGAACTCTTGACACGCATCGGTCCCGGCACGGCCTGCGGCGCCGTGATGCGCAGCTACTGGCAACCGGTGGCGCTGGTGGATGAATTCGATCCGGCGCTGGACCCGCGCATGGCGCAGCGTCCCGTCAAGGCTCTGCGCGCGCTGGGGCAAGACCTGGTGCTCTTCAAGGACGCGCAGGGGCAGTTCGGCCTTCTCGACCGTGCCTGCCCGCATCGCGGCGCGGACCTGTCCTTCGGCCGCAACGAAGGCGATGGCCTGCGCTGCCCGTTCCACGGCTGGAAATTCGCAGCGGACGGCCGCTGCATGGAGACGCCGGCCGAGCCCGCGGGCAGCAAACTGTGCGAGCGCGTGCGGCAACGCAGCTACCCGGTGCTGGAAAAGAGCGGCATCGTGTTCGCATGGCTGGGCGATGAGGGCACGACGCCGCCGCCCTTCCCCGCTTTCGATTGCTTCGCCGCGCCCGCGTCGCACACCTTCGCCTTCAAGGGGCTGTGGCAATGCAACTGGCTGCAGGCTTTCGAAGTCGGCATCGACCCGGCCCACCCTTCTTTCCTGCATCGCTACCTGCAGGACGAAGCGCTGGAGAACATCGGTGACAACGCCGGCGGCAAGCAGTTCCGCAGCGCCAGCGCCGGCGATGCGGGCGGCGAGCGCTGGCCGATGACGCGCATCATGCGCGAGTTCCACCAGCCCGAGATCAGCTTCGAGCCCACGCCCTGGGGGCTGCAGCTCACGGCCTTGCGCCCCATGACCGAACAGCTGACGCACGTGCGCGTCACGCAGGCGGTCTTCCCGCACACCTTCGTGATCCCGCTGTCCGAAACGCTGACCATCACGCAGATGCACCTGCCGGTGGACGACACCCACACCTATTGGTACACCGTCTTCACCAGCTTCGGCGGCCCGGTGGACAAGGAAGCGATGCGCAACCAGCGGCTGCAGTACATCAGTTTGCCGGACTACATCCCCAAGGCCGGACGGCACAACAACTGGGGCTTCAACGCCGAAGAGCAAATGACGCGCACCTACCTCGGCATGGGCGAAGACGACATCAACGTTCACGACCAGTGGGCGGTCGAAAGCATGGGGCCCATCCAGGACCGGACCCTCGAGCACCTGGGCACCAGCGACAAGGTCATCATGGCCAACCGCCGCAACCTCTTGAAGGCGATCGAGGCAGTTCAATCGGGCGGCACGGCCCCCGGTGTTGCCGACGGTGCGCAGGCTGGGGCCATCGCGGGGCCCGACACCGTCGACGGCATCGCACCCGCGGGCACGTGGCCGCAATGGTGGCGCGAACAGGCGCGCGCGAAACGCGACAAGGCACCCTGGGCGGCAGCGGCGACGCCCGCGGTTGCCGCATGACCACCTTCGCGCAGCGCTGCGGCATCCACGACGAACGGCGCGAACAGGCGCTGCGCAAGACGGCGCGGACGATCGACGCCACCGGGCTGGAGCTGATGCGCTTCGCCTGGTGCGATCTGCACGGCGTCACGCGCGGCAAGACCCTGGTCGCGTCCGCAGCGAAGCGGGCGATGGAAGAAGGCGTGGGCATGGTGAGCAGCCTGATGCTCAAGGACAGCTCCGACCGCACGGCGTTCAAGATCTTCGAGCCGGGCGGGGTCGCCGAGCTGCCGGGATTCGAATTCGCGAGCAACCTTTTGCTGCTGGCGGAGCCATCCAGCTTCCGGCAGTTGCCGTGGACGCCCGGGACCGGCTGGGTACTGAGCCAACCGTGGTTCCAGAATGGCGCACCGGTGGAGCTGGACACGCGCCGCGTATTGCAGCGCGCGCTGGCGCGGCTCGATGACGCGGGCCTGGCGATGAAGTGCGGCCTCGAGATCGAGTTCCACATCTACCGCATCGAAGACACGCGGGCGCAGCTCGATCCCATGCAAGCCGGCTGGCCCGGCCCCCCGCCGGCGGTGAGCATGGTCCACCCCGGCTACAACCTCCTCAACGAAGCCTGGTTCGACATGGCCGAGGAGCCGCTGCGCATCGTGCAGCACACCGCGCAGGCGCTGGGCCTGCCGTTGCTCTCGCTGGAAATCGAGCTTGGGCCCAGCCAGGTGGAGGCTGTGTTCGACGTCACCGACGCCCTCACGGCCGCCGACAACATGGTGCTGTTCCGCAATGGCGTGAAGCAGGCCCTGCGCCGCGCGGGCTACCACGCGAGCTTCATGTGCCGGCCGCCGTTTCCGAACATCATGTCCAGTGGCTGGCACCTGCACCAGTCGCTGGTCGATGCGAAGAGCGGCAAGAACATTTTCATGTGCGACGCGCCGCTTCAAGGCAGCACGCCCGCGGACGCCCGCTACACCCTGTCGGAACCCGGCGAGCACTACCTGGCCGGCCTGCTCGAACACGCGCGCGCGATGGCGGTGTTCTGCACGCCCACTGTCAACGGCTTCGGCCGTTTCCGGCCCAACGCACTGGCTCCGCAAGCCGTGCTGTGGGGGCGTGACAACCGCGGCGCGATGCTGCGCGTCATCGGCGAGTGCGGCGACGCGTCCACCCGCATCGAGAACCGCATCGGCGAGCCGGCGGCCAACCCCTATCTGTACATGGCCTCGCAAATTCATGCGGGCCTCGACGGCCTGGAACGCCGGCTGAAGGCGCCACCCGCCACCGATGCACCCTACGCCACCGGCGCGCAGATGCTGCCCACCAGCCTGGGCGAGGCGCTGGCAGCGCTGGACGCCGACACCGTCCTCACCGCTGCGCTGGGGGAACCGTTCGTCCGCTACTTCAGCCGCATCAAGCAGCAAGAGCTCACGCGCTGGGACGAGGCGGAGGACAAAGAGGACTTTCAGCGGCGCGAATACTTCAGCCGTTTTTGATGATCACCGTTCACCTTGTCCCCGATGGCGCTGCCGCGCCGCTCGACCTTCAATGCAAAACCGGCCAGAGCCTGATGCAGGCCGCGGTGGCGGCCAACGTGAAGGGCATCGAAGGCGAATGCGGCGGCATGATGACGTGCGGCACTTGCCATGTCTATGTGCACGAACCGTATGCCGGCCGGTTGCCGCCGCGCAGCGCCGATGAGGACGCCATGCTCGGGTTCACCGCCTCGCCGCGCCGCGCGAACAGCCGCCTGTCATGCCAGATCGCGCTCACCGAAGGGTTGGACGGCCTGACTGCGGACCTGCCGGCCAACCAGTACTGAAGCGCCTGCCGGCGTCAGCCTGACTCGTGGCCGGCCACGAGCTTGCCGAGCAAGTTCACCAGTTGCTGTCGCTCCGCCGCCTCCAGTGGCGAGACGATGCGGCTCTGCGCCTTGCCGACGGCGCGCTTCATCTGCAGCGCTGCTTCCTCGCCCTCGGGTGTGACCCACAAGAGCTTCCGGCGGCGGTCCACCGCATCCGGCTCGCGGCGAACCCAGCCCTTGGCCTCCAGCCGGCCGATGACCGAGCCGAACGTCGCGGCGTCGAAGGCGACCTTGCCGGCCAGGGTGACCTGGTCTTCGCCCGGGTCTTCGATCAATGCATTCAGGATCGCGAACTGCACCGGTGTCACATCGAACCCACCGGTCTCCTCCATGAAGATCGCCACGGCCACCTGGTGCGCCCGCCGGATGAGGTGGCCGGGTGCATGCTGGAAATCGAAGCTCTTTGCCATGCGGCGAGTGTAGCGACGGCCGGCGCTTGCAGTTGCGACAAATAATATGTATGCTTATCTTTTTTCCAAAACACACGGAGACAGCATCGAATGGCCAAGCCCTTGAACGTGATCGTCGCGGGCGGCGGCATTGGCGGGCTCGCCGCGGCCCACGTGCTTGCGCGCGCTGGCCATCGCGTCACTGTGCTCGAGCAATCCGCAGCGTTCGGCGAGATCGGCGCCGGCATCCAGCTCGGCCCCAACATCTTCAAGATGTTCGAATACCTGGGCCTCACCGAGGCAGTCAACCAGGTCGCGTTCTTCCCCACCGGGCTCGGGATGAACGACGTACGCACGGGCGAGAAGGTCGTGCGCGTGCCGCTCGGCGACGTGGCGCGGGCTGCGTACGGCTATCCGTATGGCGTGATCTACCGGGCCGACCTGCACCAGGTCTTCCTCGATGCCTGCAAGGCCTTGCCCGGCGTCGTCCTCCGCACGTCGAGCAAGGTCGAGTCGTTCGCCCAGGACGGCGAAGGCATCACGGTGCGGCTAGCGGGCGGCGAGCAGCTGCGCGGCGATGCACTCATTGGCGCCGATGGCCTGTGGAGCCGCATCCGTGAAGCCGTGGTCGGCGACGGCAAGCCGCGCGTATCGGGCCACATCGCCTACCGCGCGGTCCTCAAGCGCGAGGACGTGCCCGCGCACCTGTGGAGCGACGACGTGCAGCTCTGGGGCGGCGAGAAGACACACCTGGTGCACTACCCCCTGCGCCGCGGCGAGTTGTTCAACCTGGTCGCCGTTTTCCACAGCAACAAATACGACGAGGGCTGGAACACCTTCGGCGACACCGCCGAACTCAACGAGCGCTTTGCGCAAGCCGTGCCGCAAGTGCGCGAACTGCTCGGCAAGATCGAGACCTGGAAGATGTGGGTGCTGTGCGACCGCGATCCGGTGAAGAACTGGAGCGACGGGCGAGTCACGCTGCTGGGCGACGCCGCGCATCCGATGCTGCAATACCTCGCGCAGGGCGCGGGCCAGGCCATCGAGGACGCAGTGGTGCTGGGCGAGGCGCTGCGCTTCACGGATGGAAATGTGCAAGAAGCCTTCCAGAAGTACCAGCAAGCCCGCTACCTGCGAACCGGGCGCGTGCAATTGACGGCGCGTTTCTATGGCGATATCTACCACGCCGCCGGCGTGCAGCGCGAACTGCGCAACCAGATGTTCCAGAGCGGCAAGGAGTCGGCTGGATTCGCGGGCCTGAAGTGGATGTACGACGGCATATCTCCCGCCAACCTGTTCGACACATGAGTCAACACGGCGGCATTGCAATCGCGCCTGGAGACCGAAGGCGCCTACCTGGGAAGAAGTATTTGAAATGAACATTCGCGAACAGCTTTATCGGGACATGGCGCCCCACCACCTCACCCCCCTGTGGGAGGTCCTGCATTCGCTGGTGCCGCAGCAGCCGGCCACCCCGTGCGTGCCGGCGCTGTGGAAGTACGACGAGGTGCGGCCCTTCCTGATGCGCGCGGGCGAAGCCATCACGGCGGAAGAAGCAGTGCGCCGCGTGTTGATCCTCGAGAACCCCGCGCTGCGCGGCCAGTCCGCGATCACGCAATCGCTCTACGCGGGCCTGCAGTTGATCCTGCCGGGCGAAGTGGCGCCCAGCCATCGCCACACCCAAAGCGCGCTGCGCTTCATCGTCGAAGGCTCTGGCGCCTACACGGCCGTGGACGGTGAGCGGACAACGATGCGTCCCGGGGATTTCATCATCACGCCCAGCTGGACCTTTCACGACCATGGGCACGACGGAGATGCGCCGGTGGTCTGGCTCGACGGCCTCGACATCCCGATGATCCGCTTCTTCGACGCCGGCTTCGCGGAGAACGGCGCCAGCAAGTCGCAGGCCGTGAGCCGCGCCGAGGGCACCAGCCTTGCGCGCTACGGCCACAACATGGCGCCTGTGCGGCACGATGCGCCGTTCGGCAAGACATCCCCCATCTTCAGCTACCCGTACGAACGCAGCCGTGAAGCGCTGGAGCGGCTGGAGCGCGACGCACCGGTCGACGCCTGGGACGGCGTCAAGCTGCGCTACCTCAACCCGCTCACCGGCGGCGCGCCCATGCCCACGATGGCCACGTTCATGCAGAAACTGCCCGCCGGATTCGTGGGCAAGCCGTGGCGCCAGACCGACGGCGCCGTGTACAGCGTGGTCGAAGGCGAAGGCGAAGCCGTCATCGAGCATGGCGCTCAGACATGGCGCTACGCCTTCGGGCCGCACGACCATTTCGTCGTGCCGTCATGGCACACTGCCCGCTTCACGTCGGAGCGTGGCTGCGTGCTATTCAGTTTTTCCGACCGCCCGGTGCACCAGGCGCTGGGCATCCACCAAGAAGAGAGGTTGTCATGAGCTATGTTTTCAATCCCGCACCGGCCGCGTCGGTGCCGGTGGTCGGGCGCACCGAACGTTTTCCGGTGCACCGCATCTACTGCGTGGGCCGCAACTACGTCGAGCACGCCAAGGAGATGGGTTTCACCGGCCGCGAGCCGCCGTTCTTCTTCCTGAAGCCCGCCGACACGGCAGTGCCGGTGAACGCGGGCGAGACGGGCACCGTGGCCTACCCCACGCTCACCAAGGACCTGCAACACGAAATCGAGCTGGTCCTGGCCATCGGCATCGGCGGCAGGAACATCAAGGCCGCCGACGCGCACAAGCACATCTGGGGCTATGCCGTGGGCCTGGACATGACGCGGCGGGACCTGCAAGGCGAGATGAAGAAGCAGGGCCGCCCGTGGTGCATCGGCAAGGCTTTCGAGCAATCGGCACCGATCGGCCCGATCACACCCGCCGCGCAGGCCGGTGACGTGGCCAATGCGGAGATCTACCTCCAGGTCAACGGCAAGGACAAGCAACGCAGCAATGTTGCCAAGTTGATCTGGAACATCGGCGAGATCATCGAGCACGTCTCCGCCGCCTGGGACCTGGCGCCCGGCGACCTGATCTACAGCGGCACGCCGGAAGGCGTCGCTGCCGTGGTCGAGGGCGATACGCTGGTAGGGGGCATCGCCGGGCTGGAGACGCTTTCGGTCCGGATCACAGGCGCTTGAAGGCTGGGTGCGCGTTGATCGGACGGCTTGTTCGATAATCGCGCAACTGTCCCGACGCAGGCCGCCGCGCCGCGGGGCGGGTTCGACAATCCCGCAAAGAGGAGAAACCGTTTGCGCGTCCTAGAAAAACTGGCCAAGCTGTGCGCCATCCTGGCCGGCGTCCTGCTGACGACGATCACGCTCATCACGTGCGTGAGCCTCATCGGCCGCAACCTGTTCGGCGCCACGCTGGCGGGCGATTTCGAACTGACGGGCGTCGCGGCGGGTGCGGCCATCGCGCTGTTCATGCCCTGGTGCCAACTCAGGCGCGGCAACATCATCGTCGACTTCTTCACCGCCAAGGCCAGTGAGCGAACGAACGCCGGCCTGGATCGCGCCGGCGCCCTGCTGCTGGCCGCCATGATGGCGCTCTTGGCGTGGCGTGCGACGCTGGGTGGGCTCAACGCCTACGACACCAACTCGGGGACGATGATGCTGGGCTTTCCGGAATGGGTGGTTTATGCCGCCATGGTTCCGCCGCTGGTGCTGACGGCCGTGATCGGGCTAGCCCAAAGCGTGCGCGGGTTCACGGTCGAAGGGGTCACCGAATGAGCCCGCTGGTTCTCACCCTTCTCATCTTCGGCATCATGCTGCTGTTGATGGCGCTGCGCGCGCCCATCGCCGTGTCCATGTTCGTCGCCGGTTGCATCGGCTATGTGCTCCAGGCCGGTTGGGCCCCGCTGGCGAGCTTTCTGAACACCCAGGCCTTCGCCCGCTTCGCGAGCTACGACCTCTCGGTGATTCCGCTGTTCATCCTGATGGGCAATTTCGCGACGCAGGGTGGCATCTCCAAGGCGCTGTTCGGTTTTGCGAGCGTGGTGATGTCGCGCTTCAAGGGCGGGCTGGCGATGGCCGCCGTCATGGCCTGCGCCGCATTCGGCGCGATCTGCGGATCTTCCGTGGCCACGGCCGCCACCATCACTTCCGTGGCGCTGCCGGAGATGAAGCGCCACGGCTATTCGGGCCGCCTCGCCACGGGCACGCTGGCCGCAGGCGGCACACTGGGCATCCTCATCCCGCCTTCCGTGCCGCTGGTGATCTACGCTATCCTGGCCGAGCAGAACATCGCCAAGCTGTTCGCCGCTGCGATGATCCCGGGGATCATCGCGATGGTCGGCTACATGATCGCCATCGCCATCTACGTGCGAGTCGTGCCCGGCCATGCACCCGAGCACGACGAGGCGCCCCGATTCACGCTGGAGGCCCTCTGGGGCATTCTGCCCATCGCGATCGTCTTCACCATCGTCTTTGGCGGCATCTACGGGGGGCTGTTCACGCCAACGGAGGGCGCGGCCGTCGGCGCCGCTTCCACCTTCGTCGCGGCCTTGATCAAGCGCGAGATCACCTGGGCCAAGTTCAAGCAATGCTTCTACGCGACGGCCGAAAGCTCGGCGATGATCTTCATGATCTTCATCGGCGCCGACCTGATGAACTCGGCGCTCGCCCTGACGCAGGTTCCGAATCAGCTCGCGGCCGTGGTGGCCGGCTGGGGCTTGGCACCGGTGGCCGTGGTGGCCGCCATTCTGCTCTTCTACGTGGTGCTGGGCGCGGTGATGGACGAGCTCTCGATGATCCTGCTCACCATCCCGATCTTCTTCCCGATGGTGATGGGCCTGGACTTCGGCATGCCCAAGGAATCGGTGGCGATCTGGTTCGGCATCATGGTGCTGATGACGGTGGGGTTTGGCCTGCTCGCGCCGCCGGTCGGCCTGAACGTGTATGTCGTCAACGGCATGGCAAAGGATGTCCCGATCGGCGAAAGCTACCGCGGCGTGATGCCCTTCCTGATCAGCGACACGCTGCGCACCCTGCTGCTGCTCTTCTTCCCCGCCATTTCGCTCTGGCTGGTGAAGTACATCAATTGACCCGTTGAGGGAAAGCCCCGAAGTCCCGGTCCCGCACCCTGCGTTAAGTTAGCACCCTTCCTGGAGAACAACATGATCCAACGCCGTACCCTCCTCAAGTCCTCCGCTGCTGCCGTGACACTCGGCGCGCCGGGGCTGAGCGCCCTCGCCCAGCAGGCCGTGACCCTCAAGTTCCACACCTTCATGGCGCCACAGTCCAACGTGTGGCTGAGCATGCACAAGCCCTGGATGGACAAGGTCGAGAAGGAGTCCGGCGGCCGCATCAAGTTCGAGGCCTATCCCGCCATGCAGTTGGGTGGCACGCCCGTGCAGCTCTATGACCAGGCCAAGGACGGCGTGGTCGACATCGTCTGGACCCTGCCCGCCAACACGGCCGGGCGCTTCCCGCGCATCGAAGTGTTCGAGCTGCCGTTCATCATGAACAACGCCGAAGCCACGTCCAAGGCGTATTGGGAGTACTTCCAGACGATGGCACCGGACGAATTCAAGGACGTCCAGGTGCTCGCCCTGCACGTGCACGGTCCCGGCATGTTCCATACCAAGGAAAAGCTGATCAAGACGGCGGACGACCTGAAGGGCATGAAGGTGCGCGGACCGACGCGCCAGATCACCAAGATGCTGGGCTACCTCGGCGCAACGCCGGTGGGCATGCCACTGCCACAGATTCCCGATGCGCTGTCCAAGGGCACCATCGAAGGCTGCGTCATTCCCTGGGAAGTCGTGCCTTCGGTCAAGGTCCACGAACTCACCAAGTTCCACAGCGAGTTCGAGCCGGCCGGCGGCGCCCTGTACACCACGACCTTCGTGATGGCGATGAACAAAGCCAAGTACAACTCGCTCGCGCCCGACCTGAAGAAGGTCATCGACAACAACTCCGGCATGGCCACCTCGGGCTGGCTGGGCAAGGTGCAGCAGGGTAACGACCCGAATGGCCGCAAGGCGGCGGAAGACCGCAAGAACACGATCTACACCATCCCGGCCGCCGACGCGCAGGAATTCAAGCGCAAGTCGCGCCTGGTCGAAGTCGAATGGGTCGAAGACATGAACAAGCGCGGCCACGACGGCAAGAAGCTGCTCGAGACCGCCCGCGCATTGATCGAAAAGCACGGCAAGGCCGCTGCACCCGCGAAGAAATGACAGATGACGAATGACGAATGACTGTGCTGGTCATTTGTCATTGAGCGCACGGCGCGAAGTCATTTGTCATTCCCCGTAAACTGGGGCCATGCCGTTTCGCACCCCCATCAAACACTGCCGGAATTGCGGCGCTGCCGTGGTCTACCGCGTTCCCGACGACGGCGACACACGCGAACGCGCGGTCTGCCCGGCTTGCGACACCATCCACTACGAAAACCCGCTCAACGTGGTCGGCACTGTGCCGTACTGGGGCGAGCAGGTGCTGCTGTGCAAGCGCAACATCGAGCCGCGCTGGGGCAAATGGACCTTGCCTGCGGGGTTCATGGAGCTGGCCGAAACGACGATGGGGGGCGCGGCACGCGAGACCGACGAGGAAGCCGGGGCCCAGTTCGAGATGGAGGGCCTGCAGGCCGTGCTGAGCGTGGCCGCTGTCGGCCAGGTGCACCTCTACTACCGGGCCAAGCTGGTTTCCGACCGGTTCGATCCGGGCCATGAAACCATCGAGGCCCGCCTGTTCACGGAAGCGGAAATCCCCTGGGAAGAACTGGCATTCAAGACGGTGAAGGAAACGCTGCTGTGCTTCTTCGAAGACCGCCGCCGCGGCCGCTTCGAGGTGCACAACATCGACATCGCCTAGGACCTGTCAATCGGCCCTGGCCGGGGCGCGCCCCGAGCGGGCTACTGCGGACCCTGGCGGACCTTGCTGTCTTCGCGCAGCCGGATTTCCTCGCGCCGCTTGATGCACAGCGGGTGATTGCGCGTGCCGGGTTTGGCGCATTGTTCAGCCAGGCAGAACTCGCGCGACAGGAACACCCTGTCTTTGCAGTCGTCGACGGGACTGACCGTCGGCAGCACCGGCACCGGCGCCGAAGCCACCACTCGCGGCTCTTCGCGGCGCGGCTCGGATGGAACGGGGCGCGGCGGTTCGGCCACTGAAGCGGGAGCCGCCTTCGGCTTGACCGCGCTGGCCACTCGCCGTGGCGCGCTTGCGGGTTTGGCGGCGGCTGCGCTCGCAAACCTTGCCGGCTGCGCCGCGGAAGGCACAGGCGAAGAAGATGCTGGCGCGGGGAGCAGAGGCACGCCAGGCCCAGCCGCCGGGGGCACCGTCAATGATGGTGTAGGCTCGGCGGGACCAGGCTCGGGTGCGGCGGCGACGGCCACCGGCGGGGCCGCCGCCGATGCAGGCGCCGAAGCCGCGCTCAAAGGCGCCGACGCAGCGGGGTCTGCATCACCGCGCCCCACAAACAGGAATATGGCGGCAATGCCCGCCACCGCGACAGCACCGGCCGCAACCCATAGACCGACCGGCGCCTTCTTCACCGGCTTGGCCGCGGGCTTTGCAGCCGGCGCGGGGGCGTCCGAAGGCGCAGGGGGAGCCTCTTTCGGCAGAAGACCTGCAGCCCATGCCGCCTCATCGGGCGCGACGATGGTCTCGGGGAAATCGGTCTCATAGACAACCGTTCCCCGCGCCTTGCCGGGCGACAGGATCAACGTCACCGCGGCGTCGTGGGGCAAACCCGACAGCGGAACCGACGCGTCGGCTTTCGCTCCCGGGGGAGCCGTCGGGTCTTCGGTCGCCGGCCCGGCCGGGGCAACTGGAGGCGCAATGACTGAAGGCGTCGTGCCCGAATGCAGCAGGCGCGTCGCATCCAGATCCTGATCCTGGTCCAGGCGTATGCGGGTGTCGCTCAAGATCGTCTGGTCGGCCACAATGCCGCTGCCCTCGAGCTTGCGCAACCGCTTGCGCGCCAGATCGGCATAGATACCATCCGGAAATTTGAGCAGAAAGCCCTCGATCTCGTCCGGTTCGGTGGAGTCCTTGATGTCTTTCCAGTACACCAGTTCCAGTTCCTGCGTCACGGTGCCCCCCCCGGGGGTGGTGGCACTGGCGTTGGTCCCGGTGCGGCCCGGCTTGGAGCCCGTGCCCGCACGTTCGTCCGTCTTCAGCGGATTCGCAGGCGGCACCACGGTGGCGTCTTCGGCGCGGCGGATGGCCGACTGCAGGGCGCTCGCGAAGTCGCGCGCCGTTGCAAAGCGCTGGTCGCGATCCTTTGCCAGCGCGCGGGCCACGACGGCGTCGATGGCTGTCGGCAGGCGGCCGTTGAAGGTACTCGGCGCCGCCGGTGTGTGTCCGATGATCTGGTGGATGATGGAAAAGTCGTTGTCGCCGTCGAAAGGACGCTTGTCCGTCAGCAACTGGTAGAGCACCACGCCGACGGAGAAAAGGTCGGCGCGGGAGTCGATCTTCTGGCCCTGCACCTGCTCGGGCGACATGTACTTCAGCGTGCCGACCATGCTGCCCTGGGTACGGGTCGCCTCGCCGGAATCCTGGATGCGGGCGACGCCGAAGTCGGTGAGCTTCACGCGCCCGCCCGGTTCGATCAGCAAGTTGGCGGGCTTGACATCGCGGTGCACGATGTTCTGCTTGTGTGCGTAGTCGAGCGCCGACAGCAGGTCGCGCACCATCTTCAGCGACTGCTCGAGCGAGTAGCGCACACCCTTGTCCAGGTGGTGCTTCAGGTCGTCGCCATGGATGTATTCCATGACCAGGAAGGCGATGTCGCCGTCGCGGTCGGAGTCGTAGACGCTGACGATGTTCGGGTGCTGCAGGCGCGCGGCCGACCTGGCTTCGGTACGGAAGCGGTGTTCGTATTCGGTGGCGGCTTCCTCGGAGAGGTTTTCCACCTTCACCGTCTTGATGGCTACGCGCCGGTCGAGGTTGGGGTCTCTGCCCTCGTACACCACTCCCATCGCGCCTTTGCCGAGAACGCGAACGAGGTCATAGCGGCCAAGCTTTTTGAGACTCACAACAACTGGTGTGCGGTAACGGGGAGAAACAGATTCTAGCCTGCGCCCCCCGGGTAAACGTCAACGCTTGCGCGGTGGTGTCTCGCGGCGGATACGCACGCTTTCCCGCAGGTAGGCCTCGGTGAAGTACTTGTCGAGCAGGCGCTGCGCCCACTTGGGCATGTCGTGCTCCTGTTCCTGGTAGTACCGGGCGTAGGCATCCCAGGTTCGGGTGCCTTCGAACAGTTTGGGTCCCTCGCCCAGAAATCTGGTCTTCAGGGCTTCCGGCGCGAACTCCCGCAACGTCGACTCCAGCGCCGATCTCGCGGCCGCAGCACTGGCATTGTTGTGCGCGATGAGTTCGACCAGCAGCTCGCGCACCGCGCGCTCGGGCGTCACGAAGCCCACACCCGAAACGCGCCCGCCGAAAAGGAATCGCAATTTGATATCTTCCGGCCAGTCGGTCTTCAATGGGTTGCTGTCCCGGACGGCGACCATCGTGCGGTCTTCGGACCGCAAGTCCTTCTTGACGCCGGCGACGCTGTTGTGCAGTTCCAGCAGGCCCATCACCATCGTGCGCACCAGCCGCCCCAGCGCTTCGCTTTCAACGGCGCCAAAGGCGCCGAGGTTCGCACCATCCAGGCCCAGGCCTTCAAAGAACGCGGCCAAGTCGCCGGTCTCGACCGGGTCAGCCTCCTCTTGCCCGGCCCCCGCGACTTTGGGCGGGCCGAAGGTGGTTTCGAAGCCCCAGTCGCCGAACGGGTCGTCCTCGGCCGACGGCGCCGCCGAAAAGCCCCCCGTCTGCCCTGATGCGAGAGAAGCGCGCTGGACGGCCTGAACCGGGCTCACGTCCGAGCCGTCCCGGTTGAACACAGCCCACGGGTCCGCCGGTGCCGGCGTCGACTGCGGTGCCTCGGTGTTTGCTGGCGCCAGCGTGGCGCTGACGCTGTAGTCGGCGACCCTCAATGTCTGCCCGAGAGGCAGCACACCCCGCGCGCCGGGGGGCGCTTCGCCGAACGGCATCTCCACGCCGTTGACAACAGACAGGACGCGGAAATGCAATTCCTCGTCCTCCAGCCAGATCGAAAGGTGTCTGCGTGAAACATTGCGCTGGGGATCGGGCAGGCACACGCTGCAGTCCGCATCGCGGCCAAGCACCAGTTCGGGATCGCCGGCTTCGATCCTGCGCACCACATCGAGGCCGGGGCCCGCGACGTGAAGTTGTAGCGCCATGGCCGCGCCGGTCCAGTCAGGCTTTCACCGAGAACGCGACGATCGGCGCGGTCTCCGCGTCGCGTCCGCAACCCAGGGCAATCTGGCCCTGCCCGACCAGGTAGCACTCAGTACGCCGCAAGATGACGGGTTCGCTCTGGTTGCCCATGTAGACCCAGGTGCCGAAGCTGGAGTTGTCGCTCAAGACGAAATGC
Organism: Ramlibacter sp. WS9; assembly: GCF_003797765.1. Taxonomy (GTDB): domain Bacteria; phylum Pseudomonadota; class Gammaproteobacteria; order Burkholderiales; family Burkholderiaceae_C; genus Ramlibacter. Next base: position 107,818 of record NZ_RKMB01000013.1, read on the forward strand.
CCGCTGCGCCACTCGATGGTGGCATGCACGCGCGAGACGCGCGCATCGTTGATCGACAGCGAGGCTGTGGTGGCCCGCCCGAGCGTGAGCTTTTCACCCTGCGGGAGCAGGCGCAAGCTCTGGCCCAACGCGGAGAGTTCGAGCTGGCTCGACTTGACCACCTTGGACATCGACACGCCCATCACCGTCTGGTCGGCGTCCTGGCCGGTCTGCCACTCCACACGAAAGACATGGGTGGCCTCGTTCTTGCCCCGCAGGTACATAGGCCCCAATGCCCGCAACTGCTCCTTTTGCTCCGGCACGAGCTGCTCGCGCACCCGCTGCGTCGTGAGTATCTGCTCGGCCCCCGCCAGGTCGGCCAGGCGGGCCGCACTGTTGACGGCGTCGCCGTAGCAATCTCCGTCGATCTCGACCACCTCGCCGGCCTCGATGCCCATTTGCATCTGGACGGCTTTGCCCTCGCCGCCCGGGTAGACCGGCCTTTCCTGCAGGCGCTTCTGGATGGCGACGCACGCCTCCATCGCGTCGCCTTCGGCCGGGAACACCACGAACAGGCCGTCTCCCAGCAGCTTGACCACGCGCCCGTTGTGCTCTTCAAAGGTCTTGGCCAACGCGGTGGTGAGCTGCGTGACGAACCGCCCGGCGGCCTCGTCCCCGAGCCGTTCGAATATGCCGGTGCTTCCGACCAGGTCAGCAAATACGACGGTGGCCACGATGTGTCAGCGCCCGCAGGCTCGAAAGTGTGGAGAAGCCATTCGCAGAGATTCTATGACGGCAACCGCAACAATGAAAAACCGATGCGGGCGGCGGCAGTCCGTCTTGGTGCGGGCGCGCCCGGACGGGAGGAACGCCGCGCGGCCGCGCTTGTGTTAGAACATTCAATACCCACGCTACCCACCGCCATGACCTTATCCAGCTTCATCAAGGAAAACATGGAGGCAATCGTCGAAGAATGGCTTGCCTTCGCGAAGACCATGGAGCCGGCGGCGACCACCATGAGTGTGTTGGCGCTGCGCGATCACGCCAAGCCCATCCTGCTGGCTATCGCCAAAGACCTGGAGTCCAGCCAGACTGCGGCGGCTCAGGCCGACAAAGCAAAGGGGTGGGCCGAGACCCTGTCGACCCGCGAGACGGCTGCGGCAACCCATGGCGCCTTGCGGCAAGTCGCGGGATTCGACTTGAACCAGCTGGGCGCCGAATACCGCGCGCTGCGCGCCAGCGTGATCAGGTTGTGGATGAAAGCCAGGCCGGACGGTATCGACGCAGACTTCGTCGACGACATGATCCGCTTCAATGAGGCAGTGGATCAGGCGGTCGCCGAATCCACATCGCGTTATGCGGCTGAACTCGCCCTCTCGCGCGACACTTTCATGGCCATCCTCGCCCACGACTTGCGCAGCCCGCTGAGCGCCATCCGGATGATCGGGCACCTGATGGAAAAATCGGGCGCGACCGAGGCAGCCCGAAAGCAGGCCGTCCAAATCCAGCGCAGCGCCAAGGAAATGGGCGAGATGATCCGCGACCTGCTCGAATACACGCGCACCCGGCTCGGCAAAGGAATCCCGATCCACCCCGCGCCGTGTTCCATTGGCATGATCTGCCAGGAAGCCCTCGCCGAGGTCCAGACGGGCCAGCCCAGCCGCCAGTTCGACATCGACGTGGCGGACGGCCTGGCTGCGGAAGTCGACAGTGGACGCTTGAGGCAAGCGCTGTCGAACCTGCTGAACAACGCGGTTCAGCACGGCGACCCGGCCTCCCCCATCGGCTTGACCGCGACGGGAACCAGCAGCGACATCGTCATCGAGGTCAAGAACCAGGGCAAACCGATCCCCGCGGAGTCGCTGCAGGTGATCTTCGATCCACTGGTCCAGCTCTCGGCGCAGTCGGTGACGGGCAAGGAACCGTCGACCAATCTCGGGCTGGGTCTTTTCATCGCGCGTGAAGTGGCGCTGGGCCATCACGGCACGCTGGAAGTCGCATCGGACCCTGAAAACGGCACGGTGTTCACGATGCGGTTGCCCAAACAAAATGGGCCATGACGTCGCCGTCATGGCCCATAGTTTCTGATCGATTGGTCGGCGTGAAAGGATTCGAACCTTCGACCCCTTGCACCCCATGCAAGTGCGCTACCAGGCTGCGCTACACGCCGAGCCTCGGAGTATAACCCACCCCCGATGCGCCTTCAGCGCCTCCCCCTCAAGGGGGCGCCATCAGCGGCCCGGCAAAGCCGGTTCCGCGATGGCTCACGAATGGGTCAATGCGTCGACGAGAGCAGGTCGCGAATCTCGAACAGCTCGCGCCGCACCAGCAGCAGCTTCTGCGAAACCAGGTCGCGCTCATCGGGCGGCGCGCTGTCCTCGAAGTCCTCGAAAGTCGAATCCTCGACTTCGATCACCTCCACGCCGTCCAGCATCACCTCGCCGGCCTTGCGCTTGTCGCGCTCGACCTGCACCAGCTCCTGCAGCTTGTTGCGCGCGCCGCTGATCGTGAAGCCCTGATCGTAGAGCAAATCGCGGATGCGGCGGATCATCAGCACCTCGTGGTGCTGGTAGTACCGCCGGTTGCCGCGCCGCTTCATCGGGCGCAGCTGCGTGAATTCCTGCTCCCAATACCGTAGCACGTGAGGCTTGACGCCACACAGGTCGCTGACCTCACCGATGGTGAAGTAGCGCTTGGCGGGTATCGATGGGAGGGCTTTCTCCATTGAAATCAATGTTGTAGGAGAGAAAGCTGCTAGGTTACTCTAAGACAGGCGGGTCTGCATAGGCAATACCGCACACTGCGTTGCTTTTGGGGCGAGCGCCCCAAAACCGGCGCGACTCAGGCGGCTTCGGGCGGGCCGCCGTTGCCCTGGATCTGCTCTTTGAGCTTGTGGCTCGCATGAAAGGTGACCACGCGGCGCGCATCGATGGGAATCGCTTCGCCGGTGCGCGGATTGCGGCCGGGGCGAGGCGCCTTGGTGCGGATCTGGAAATTGCCGAAGCCGGAAATCTTGACGTCCTTGCCCTCGACCAGGCTGTCGGAGATCAGGTCGAAGAAGGCGTCGATCATGTCCTTGGACTCGCGCTTGTTCAGCCCGATCTGCTCGAACAGCAGTTCGGCCAGTTGGGCCTTCGTGAGCGCGGGGGTCTCCAGGCTCTCGACCGCGAAGTCCATCGTGTCGTCTTGCTGCACTGTTGTTGTGAGCGCGTCCATCGTCCCTTATCCCCTCAAACGGCCGCCGAGGCCGGCGGCGATGCGGTCGACCACAGCCTTGACCGCCGCGTCGATCTGATCGTCGGTCAGTGTGGCTTCGGTGCTCGCCAGCGTCAAGCGAACGGCCAGGCTTTTTTCGTGGGTGCCCAGTCCGGGCGACGCCTGCTTGGGCTTGTACAGGTCGAACAGCATCGCGCCTTGCAGCAGCCCCCCGGTCGGTGCCGAATGCACGGCTTCCATGACGGCGTCGTGCGTCACCGCGTCGGCGACGATCACAGCGATGTCGCGCTGCACCGGCTGGAACTTGGGCACCGGCTCGAACACGGCCACCTGCCGCGCCACGACCGCGTCCAGGTCCAGTTCGAACAGGACAGGCGCATGCGCGAGCTCCCAGCCCTGCCGCCAGCGTGGATGCAGTTCGCCGACCACGCCGATCTCGCGGCCATCGACCCACACCGTCGCGCATCGCCCGGGATGCAGCGCAGGATGCGTGCCCGGCTTGAATTGCGCCTTCAGCGGCGAGAGCAAGGCTTCCACATCGCCCTTGATGTCGTAGAAGTCCGCGCCCGCGCCCTTGCGCGCCCATTGCAAGCCATCCACGTCGCCATACGCCAGGCCGGCAACGCGCATCGGCTGGTGGATGCCCCGCACGGTGCTGTCGGTGGTTACCACGGAAGCATCGCGCAAGAACACCCGGCCCAACTCGAACACGCGCACGCGCTCGGCTTTGCGGTCCAGGTTGAACTTGAGCGATTGCAGCAGCGAGCCGAGCAGCGACGAACGCATCACGCTCATCTGGCTGGCAATCGGGTTCAGCAGGCGGATCGGGTCGGCGTTGCCCGCCAGGTCGCGCTCCCAGCTTTCTTCGACAAAGCTGAAATTGATGGTTTCCTGGTAGCCCAGCGCGGCGAGCAGCCGGCGCACCGCGAAGCGGCTGCGCCGTGACTCGGGCGGCAGCTTGGCCGTGATGGGCGCCAGCGGCGGCGTGGTCGGCAGGTTCGCGTAGCCGATGATGCGCACCACTTCTTCGATCAGGTCTTCCTCGATCGTGAGGTCGAAGCGATACGGGGGTGGCGTGACGGTGAGCGTGCCCTCGCCGGCCGTAACCGGCAGGCCCAGGCGCGACAGCGCGTCCTTGCATTGCTCTTGCGTCACCGGCATGCCGATCACCTTGGCCGCGCGCGCGACGCGCAGGGTCACTGGCTCTTGCTCGGGCAGCTTGGCGACCTGGTCGTCCATCGGCCCGGCTTCGCCGCCGCAGATGTCGATGATCAGCTGCGTGACGTGCTCGATGTGCTCCACCGTCTGGCTCGGGTCGACGCCTCGCTCGAAGCGATGGCCGGCGTCGGTGGAGAAGTTGTAGCGGCGCGAGCGGCCCTGGATCGCTTGCGGCCACCAGAAGGCGGCCTCGACGTAGACATTGCGCGTGTCGTCCGACACTGCGGTGGCGTCGCCGCCCATGATGCCGGCGAGCGACTCGACTTCCTTGTCGTCGGAGATCACGCCGACGTTCTCGTCCACGGTCACCGTATTGCCGTTGAGAAGCTTCAGCTGCTCGCCCGGCTTGCCCCAGCGCACTTCCAGCGCGCCGTGAATCTTGTCGTAGTCGAAGATGTGCGACGGGCGGCCGAACTCGAACATCACGTAGTTCGAAATGTCGACCAGTGCCGTAACGCTGCGTTGCCCGCAACGCGCCAGGCGATCGACCATCCATTGCGGCGTCTTGGCTTTCGTGTCGACATTGCGCACGATGCGCCCGGAAAAGCGCCCGCACAGGTCGGGGGCTGCCACCTTGATCTTGAGCTTCGCATCATGGGCCGGCTTCACGGGCGTGAAGGTCGGTTGCTTCAGCGGCGCGCCGGTCAGCGCGGAAAGCTCGCGCGCTACACCGTAAACGCTCAACGCATGGGCCAGGTTGGGCGTGAGCTTGAGCGTGAACAGCGTGTCGTCGAGCTTGAGCACTTCGCGCACGTTCGCGCCGACCGGCGCGTCGGCAGCCAGCTCCAGCAGGCCGCCGTGGTCTTCGCTCAACTTGAGTTCGCGCGCCGAGCACAGCATGCCCTGGCTTTCGACGCCGCGCAGCTTGCCCAGTTTGATGAGAAACGGCTTGCCGTCGTCACCCGGCGGCAACTCAGCGCCCACCAATGCGCAAGGCACCTTGATGCCCACGCGGGCGTTGGGCGCGCCACAAACGATGTTGAGCAAGGCGCCCTGCCCCGCGTCGACCTTGCAGACACGCAGGCGGTCGGCGTCCGGATGCTGGGCAGCTTCCTTGATCTCGCCGACGACGATCTTGGTGAATGGCGGCGCGGCGGGCCGCAGCTCTTCGACCTCCAGCCCGCCCATGGTGAGCGTGTCGGCCAGTTGTTGCGTGGACAGCGGCGGGTTGCAGAATTCGCGCAGCCAGGACTCGGGGAATTGCATGTGCTTTTGTGAGTTCGGTTAGCGGAACTGGCGAAGGAAACGGACGTCGCCGTCGAAGTACAGGCGCAAGTCGTTGACACCGTAGCGCAGCATCGTGAGCCGGTCGGGGCCCATGCCAAAAGCGAAGCCGATATATTTCTCCGGGTCCAGGCCCATGTTGCGCACAACCGCCGGATGGACTTGTCCCGACCCCGCCACTTCCAGCCATTTGCCGGACAACGGACCGCTCTGGAACTGAATGTCGATTTCGGCACTGGGTTCCGTGAACGGGAAGAAACTGGGGCGGAAGCGAAGCGCCAGGTCGTCGCTCTCGAAGAACGTGCGGCAGAAGTCCGTGAACACGACCTTCAGGTCCTTGAAGCTCACGTTCTCGCCCAACCAGAGGCCTTCGCATTGGTGGAACATCGGCGAATGAGTGGCATCACTGTCGACGCGGTACGTGCGGCCCGGCGCGATGACGCGAATCTCGGGCATGGGTTCGCCGCGCTTCACGGCGTCAGCGAACTTCTTGATGTGCGCGTGCGCATAGCGCACCTGCATCGGGCTGGTGTGCGGCCGCAGGTTGTACGGGATGCCGTCGTCGCCCTTGATGTCCACGTAGAACGTGTCCTGCATCGAACGCGCGGGATGGTTGGGCGGGTTGTTGAGCGACGTGAAGCTGTGCCAGTCGCTTTCGATCTCCGGGCCGTCGGCCACGTCGAAACCCATGCTCGCGAAGATCAGCTCGATCCGCTCCATCGTCAGGCTGACTGGGTGCAGACCGCCGGGCTCGCGCAGCCGGCCGGGCAGCGAGACGTCGAGCGCTTCGGCTTTGAGCTGGATGTCGAGCTCGGCATCGGCCAACGCCTGGCGCCGATCGTTCAGCGCTGCTTCGATCGCCTGCTTGGCGGTGTTGATCGCGGCGCCGCGCGTCTTCTTCTCTTCGACGCTAAGCACGGCCATGCCCTTCATCAGCTCGGTGATGCGGCCGGCCTTGCCGATGAACAGCGCCTTGGCGTTTTCCAGCTCGGCTGGCGTGGGCGCGCCGGCGAATGCCTGGCGGGCGCTCTCGACGATGGAATCCAGATCGTTTGTGGTCATAAATGAAAAAACAGGGCTAGCGCCTCAAGCCCTAGCCCTGTTCTTGGTTGGTTGCACCGGGGACTGCCGCATTCGGAAGGGACGCGAGCGTCCCAGCCCCCACCGTGAACTCAAGCAGCCAGCTTGGCCTTGACTTGCTCCACGATGCCGGCAAAAGCAGCCTTGTCGTGCACGGCGATGTCGGCCAGCACCTTGCGGTCGATCTCGATGCCGGCCTTGCGGATGCCGTTGGCGAACTGGCTGTACGTCAGGCCACATTCACGGGCGGCCGCGTTGATACGGGCGATCCAGAGTTGACGGAAAACGCGCTTCTTGGTGCGGCGGTCACGGTAGGCATATTGCCCAGCCTTCATCACCGCTTCTTTGGCGATGCGGAATACGTTGCCGCGGCGGCCGCGGAAGCCCTTGGCGAGGGCGAGAACTTTCTTGTGGCGGGCGCGAGCCGTTACACCACGTTTGACGCGAGGCATGTGATTACTCCTTGTTCGTCGGGTTAGATGCCACGGCCGGGCAGCATGGCGGCCATCGAAACCATGTTGGTCTCGTGCACGCCAACCGCACCACGCAGGTGACGCTTGTTCTTGGTGGTCTTCTTGGTCAGGATGTGACGCTTGAAGGCTTGGCCGCGCTTGACGGTACCACCGGGACGAACGCGGAAACGCTTTTTCGCGCCGCTCTTGGTCTTCATCTTGGGCATTGAATGCTCCGTTAATTTGTGCTCGTGAGGCGTCGCGGATCGATTCCGCGCCTTGTAGGCCCCGAGACACTTCTTGTGCGAGTCTCTCAACTCGCTGTCATCACCCCCTTGCGGGGGCTCAGATTCTTTACGCTGAAGCCGGCTGGGGAGCAGCGGCTTCGGCGGCGGGCTTTGCAGCCACCTTTTTCTTGCCCGGCGCGATCATCATGATCATCTGCCGGCCTTCCAGCTTGGGAAACTGCTCGACGATGATGATGTCCGCCAGTTCGTCGCGGATCTTGTTCAACAACGCCATGCCGATTTCCTGGTGCGTGATCTCGCGGCCCCGGAAGCGCAGCGTGATCTTGCACTTGTCGCCTTCGGCCAGGAAGCGCCTGATATTGCGCATCTTGATGTTGTAGTCACCGTCGTCGGTGCCTGGCCGGAACTTGACTTCCTTGATTTCGATAACCGTCTGCTTGGCTTTCGCTTCCGCCGCCTTCTTCTGTTCCTGGTACTTGAACTTGCCGTAGTCCATCAATCGGCAAACCGGGGGGTTCGCGGTGGCGGCAATTTCAACCAGGTCCACGTCCGCCTCGCCCGCCATGCGCAGCGCTTCGGACAGACTGACGATACCCAGCGGTTCGTTCTCGGGCCCCGAGAGGCGTACTTCCGGGGCCATGATTTCCCGGTTCAGGCGGTGCTTGCGTTCCTCGCGGTGGCGACGGTCGCGAAATTCAGTAGCGATGGTTCGAATCCTTTAAACATTGCTATCGGAAAGATAGCGAAACTGCCACTGTGCGCGCGGGCAAGCTGGTAACCGATTCAAAATCAGCCTTTGCACCACGTGCAAACTAGAGCTTGTTGGCGATGTCTTGGGCGATCTTTTCGGAGAAGGCCTGAACGGACATCACGCCGAGGTCCTGGTTGCCCCGTGCGCGCACTGCGACAGCGCCTGCAGCCCTCTCCTTGTCACCCACGACCAGGATATAGGGCAGCTTTTGCATCGAATGCTCGCGTATTTTATACGTTATTTTCTCGTTGCGCAGATCAACCTCAACCCTAAGCCCTTGATTCTGCAGCGTTTTGGCCACTTCCCGGGCGTAATCGGCCTGCGAATCCGTGATATTGAGCACGACGACCTGCACCGGAGCCAGCCACGCGGGCAGCGCGCCGGCATGCTCTTCGATCAGAATTCCGATGAAACGCTCGAGGCTGCCGACGATGGCCCGGTGCAGCATGACCGGCCGGTGCCGGGCGCCGTCCTCGCCCACGAATTCGGCATCCAGCCGCTCCGGCATCGAGAAATCCACCTGCATCGTGCCGCATTGCCACTGGCGGCCGATGGCGTCCTTGAGCGTGTATTCGATCTTGGGGCCGTAGAACGCGCCGTCGCCCGGGGAAATTTCGAACTCGCAGCCCGAGGCGCGCAGGCTCTCCATCAGCGCATGCTCGGCCTTGTCCCAGCTCTCCTCCGAACCTATGCGCTGCGCCGGCCGGGTGGCGACCTTGTAGATGATCTTGCCGAAGCCGAAGTCCTTGTAGACCTTTTGCAACAGCGTGGTGTAGGCCGTGCATTCGGGAAGGATGTGGTCTTCCGTGCAGAAAATATGGCCGTCATCCTGCGTGAACCCACGCACCCGCATGATGCCGTGCAGGCCGCCCGTGGGCTCGTTGCGGTGGCACTGGCCGAACTCGCCGTAGCGCAGCGGCAAGTCGCGGTAGCTCTTGATGCCCTGCTTGAAGATCAGGATGTGGCCCGGGCAGTTCATCGGCTTCAGGGCGTAGTCGCGCTTTTCCGACTCTGTCGTGAACATGTTCTCGCGGTACTTGTCCCAATGGCCCGTCTTTTCCCACAGCGACTGGTCCAGCAGCTGCGGACCCTTGACCTCCTGGTAGCCGTTGTCGCGGTAGACGCGGCGCATGTACTGCTCCACTTCCTGCCAGACCGTCCAGCCCTTCGGGTGCCAGAACACAACCCCCGGCGCGTGGTCGTCGATGTGGAACAGGTCGAGCTCGCGGCCGAGCTTGCGGTGGTCGCGCTTTTCGGCCTCTTCCAGCATCGTGAGGTACTGCTGCAGCTCCTCCTTGCTGGCCCAGGCCGTGCCGTAAACGCGCTGGAGCATCTCGTTGCGGTGGTCGCCGCGCCAATAGGCGCCGGCCACCTTCATCAGCTTGAAGAACTTCAGCTTGCCGGTGCTCGGCACGTGGGGGCCGCGGCACAAATCCTCAAATTTGCCTTCGCGGTACAGCGAGACGTCCTCGCCCGCCGGGATGCTGGCGATGATCTCGGCCTTGTAGTGCTCGCCGAGGCTCTTGAAGTACGCCACCGCCTCGTCACGCGGAAGAACGCGGCGCGTCACCGGCTCGTCGTTGGCCGCCAGTTCCGACATTCGCTTTTCGATCGCGACCAGATCCTCCGGCGTGAACGGCCGCTTGTACGAGAAGTCGTAGAAGAAGCCGTTCTCGATCACCGGGCCGATCGTGACTTGCGCCTCGGGGAACAGCTCCTTCACGGCGTAAGCCAGCAGGTGGGCCGTGGAATGGCGGATCACCTCCAGGCCGTCGGCGTCCTTGGCCGTGACGATGGACACCGGGCTGTCCTTGTCGATGGTGTAGCTGGTGTCGACCACCTTGCCGTCGACCTTGCCGGCCAGGGCGGCCTTGGCCAGGCCGGCGCCGATGGACGCGGCCACTTCTGCGACCGTGACCGGGCCGGGATATTCGCGCTTGGAACCGTCGGGGAGCGTGACTTGGATCATGATTGAATCGTTACTTAAACAACAACCGCCTTGGCGGTTGCTCATGCACTTACAGCTGCGCGAAGCGCTTGTTAGCGCATGAAAAAAGCGCGGACGAGAGCCGCGCTTTGATGATGCTCGAGAGGAACTCAGTGCACGCGACTACCCGGCCTCTAAAGGGCCGTAAAACCTTCCGGTGTAGTTCGCGGTGTCATAACCAGGTTGCCTTTCTCGCTCTTGTTTGCAAGGGGGAATTGCCCAAATTCTAACCCGCGGCCACGAAACCAGTCGCGCTGCAGCGCGGGCAAGGCGTGATCACGGTCTGCTTTTCGACCTCGAAATGCTCGTTGATGTTTTCGCTGTCGAACCGCAACTCGCCCGAGCCGCTGCAGTCCGGGCATTTGACCCCGCTGAGCTTGCTCGCGTCGAAAACGCCGGTCTTGTCGTCGGTTGCGCTCATGGGCCGTCCTCTTTGTTACACCTGTACTCTAAGGCGAAAAGGGCAATCGACCAACACCTGCGAACCCCTATAAGGCAACCTCACATCCCCAAAAAAGGACAAGGCCCCGACGGGGCCTTGTTTCGTGTTGGAGCGTAGCGATTAAGCTGCTTTTTTCTCTTCGAAGAACTGCTCGTCTTCCGTCGATCCCTTGAGGGCTGCCGTGGACGACAGGGCTTCGATCGTGGTGGTGACCGCGTCGAAGTAACCCGTGCCCACTTCGCGCTGGTGCTTCACCGCGGTAAAGCCCCGATCGGCAGCAGCGAATTCCTTCTGCTGAAGCTCGACGAACGCCGTCATGTTGTTGCGCGCGTAGCCGTATGCCAGCTCGAACATGCCGTAGTTCAGGCTGTGGAAGCCGGCCAGCGTGATGAACTGGAACTTGTAGCCCATGGCGCCCAGTTCCTTCTGGAACTTGGCAATGGTGGAATCGTCCAGGTTCTTCTTCCAGTTGAAGGAAGGCGAGCAGTTGTAGGCCAGCAGCTTGCCCGGGAACTTGGCGTGGATCGCGTCGGCGAAGTCCTTGGCGAACTTCAGGTCCGGCGTGCCGGTTTCGCACCAGATCAGGTCGGCGTATTCGGCATAAGCCAGGCCGCGGCTCACGGCCTGGTCGAAGCCCTTGTTCGTGCGATAGAAGCCTTCCACCGTGCGTTCGCCGGTGCAGAAGGGCAGATCGATCGGGTCGACGTCACTGGTCACCAGGTCCGCGGCTTCTGCATCGGTGCGAGCCAGCAGGACGGTGGGCGTGCCCATCACGTCGGCGGCCAGACGAGCGGCCACCAGCTTGGCAACGGCTTCGCGGGTGGGAACCAGCACCTTGCCGCCCATGTGGCCGCATTTCTTCACGGATGCCAGCTGGTCTTCGAAGTGAACGCCGGCGGCGCCGGCCTCGATCATGGCCTTCATCAGCTCGAAGGCGTTCAGCACGCCGCCGAAGCCGGCTTCGGCATCTGCAACGATCGGCTGGAAGTAGTCGACATAGCCCTCGTCGCCCGGGCCTTTGCCTTCGCTCCACTGGATCTGGTCGGCGCGCTGGAAGGTGGCGTTGATCTTCTTCACGCACTTCGGCACCGAATCCACCGAGTACAGCGACTGGTCGGGGTACATCTCGCCATTGCTGTTGGCGTCGCCCGCCACCTGCCAGCCGGACAGGTAGATGCCCTTCAGGCCGGCCTTGACTTGCTGCATGGCCTGGTTGCCGGTCAGCGCGCCCAGCGTGTTCACGAAGGGTTCCGTGTTGATGGAGTTCCACAGCTTCTCGGCACCGCGCTTGGCCAGCGTGTGGTCGATCTGCAGCGAGCCGCGCAGCTTGACCACGTCAGCGGCGGAGTAGCCGCGCTTGATGCCCTTCCAACGGGGATTTTCGGCCCAGTCTTTTTCGATCTGGGCAATTTGCTGTTCGCGGGTCAGGTGGGTCCAGGATGTCATGGGTTCACTCCAAAGGTTGCTTGAGAACTTGTCGGGCTCTTGCTCGATGCAAGTGCGATGCCGATGGATGAACTTTAAGTCTTCTACAAGACTTTTGGAAGCTCTTATGTCTTATACAAGAGATATTTTTATCTTCAATAAAATCAACGATCTATCCTCGTGATTTCTCAATGCGAAAAATAGTTTCTCGTATTGAGAAATTTTGGCGCGGCGCAGCATTTGTCTATTCCACGATGTGGAACGCGATTTACGCCGGGTGAAAAAGGATCCAGTCGCCGTGGCCGATGACCTGCTTGCCGCGCACCCGTTCGGGGTTGATTTCGTAGACCAGGCACTGCAACGGGCGGCCCAGCACCTCGATCGCCAGTTCGCGCTTGAAATACTCGCTGGCCTCGCCCGGCATGATCTGCTCGATTTCGTCGAGCACCGCTTCGAGCTCCGCACCGATTTCGTAGACCTCGCCCACCACCGTCACCGCCTCTTCACCGCCGAGCGTGAGGCCGGGATACCAGTCGATGCGGTAGAGCCTGCCCTTCACTTCGCCCATGCCCACGTATCGCGGTGCCGGCCGCAAGCGGTTGATGTCGTTACGCCCGCCCCGGCGCAGCGTACCGTAGACGAAGACGTGGCGGGGAGAGGCTTCGGGCATGATCCGGGGGTTTTGAAAAATAGAAGCCATTCTGAATGAGCCTTGGCGCGAACCGCCTGGCCGCGTACGCGTGCCTCGCCCTGAGCATGTCACTGGTCGGCAGCTATGTCGCGCTGTCCAAGCCCATGGTCGCAGCCATCCCCGTGTTCCTGCTCGCCTGGCTGCGCTTCGGCATCGGCGGCCTGGCCATGGTGCATTGGCTGCGCAAGCCCGCGAACGAATTGCCGATGTCCGGCCACACGCGCCGGCTCGTCTTCCTCGAATCGTTCCTGGGCAACTTCCTCTTTTCCATCTGCATGCTGTTCGGCGTGAGCATGACCAGCGCCGTGTCTGCCGGCGTGATCATGGCGGCCATCCCCGCCGTCGTCGCGCTGCTGAGCCGGGTATTCCTGCATGAACGCATCGCCCCGCGAACCTGGGCGGCTATCGCATGTGCCGGCCTGGGCATCGGCCTGCTCGCCCTGGCAAAGCCCGGTTCATCCGCCCATGGCACCGACGGCTCCGCGGCGGCCGCAGACGCCGCCCGCGCATGGCTGGGCAATCTGCTGGTGTTCGGCGCCGTCGTGTGCGAGGCGTCATACGCGGTGATCGGCAAGAAGCTCACCGGCGTGCTCGGCCCTAAGCGCATCACGTCGATGATCAACCTCTGGGGCTTCCTGCTCGTGACGCCATTCGGCGCCTGGGCTGCGTTGAGCTTCGACTTCGGCAGCGTCCAGCCCGGCATCTGGGTGCTGCTCGTCTTCTATTCACTGGCCGCAAGCGTCTGGACGGTGTGGCTCTGGATGACGGGGCTGAAGGTCGTACCGGCCGCCCAGGGCGGTGTCTTCACCGTGATGCTCCCGGTATCGGCGGCGCTGGTAGCCGTTTTCGCGTTGGGCGAAAGCCTGAGCGGCTTGCAGCTCCTGGCCTTCGGCTTGGCCTTGGTGGGCGTCGTGCTGGCGACACTGCCCGTCAGAGCAGCGGCGTAGCGCTCACGACGATGCCGTCCTCGTCGGCGTAGAGCCAGTCGCCCGGCCGCACCGGAACCCCTTGAATTTCGATGGCGATGTCGCGCTGGCCCTCGCCGCGTTTGACCGAACGCAGCGGCATGAGCGCCAGTGCCTTCACGGGAATGCCCGCAGCTTGAAGTTCAGCGAGGTCGCGCACCGCGCCATCGACGACGATCCCGGCCCAGCCGTTCTTCGCCGCAGCAGCCGCGAGATTTCCGCCGACCAGCGCGCGGCGCAGCGAACCGCCGCCTTCCACCACCAGAACGCGGCCGACTCGGCCGGAAGGCGTGTCCACAAAACCTGGCGAGTTCACGGCCTCGCGAACGCGCGAGTTGTCCTCGATCGCGCGCACGGTGGCTACCGGCCCGCTGAACCGTGCGGCGAGTCCGAAGTCTCGGAACATGGGCGCGAGGACGCGGAAAGCGCCTGACGTGTCTTCTTCATGGGCGTCGCACAGGTCGCAGGTGGCGAAGGGCTTGGCTGTCATTTTCCGGTGACTTTCCTGATGGCGGGTTTGATGTTCTCGCGGCGCGCCGGCAGCACCACGGCATTCTCGCGGGGCGCGTTGAGCACGATGGAGGTCGAAGTTTCGGTAAGGATACAAAACTTCGTCACCACCGCATCCAGGTGCTCGACGTCGATCACAGCGATCTCCATGATCCAGCTGTCCTCGCCCGTCACGTTCCAGGCGTTCACCACCTCGGGCGTCTGCTCGATCAGCTTGACCACCCGGGCGTATTCGACCCGGCCGACCCGCACGATGGCGCGGATGCCGTAGCCCAGCCGCTGGAAATCGACGACGGCTCGATAGCCCTTGATGACGCCGTTGAGCTCCAGCTTGCGGACCCGCTCCGTCACGGCCGGCTGGCTCAGGTGCACCCGGCGGCCGAGTTCGGCCATGGTGATGCGTGCGTCTCGCTGCAGCTCGGCCAGGATGCGGCCGTCATAGGCGTCCATTTCGGAAACTTCGGTGGGCATCGTGTTTATCTTTGAAAGTTAAGGCGGCGGTCTGCGATGACCTTGAATCATCCATGGATCGCGCGCCATCGGCAACATACGATGGATCCATGAACACCGCCGTCATGTCCTCAGCCACCTCGCGCAAAGCGTCCCTATTGCTCCCCGCCCTGCTCGCCTGCTACCTGGTCTGGGGCTCCACTTACCTGGCAATCCGCCTCGCGCTCGTGAGCTTCCCGCCGTTCTTCCAGATGGGAACTCGCTTTCTCGTGGCGGGTGCGCTGCTCATGGGATGGGTCCTGTGGCGGCGTTCTCGCACCGCAGGCACGCCACAACCGCTGCCGACACCGCGGCAATGGCGCAACGCGCTCGTGATCGGCACGCTGATGCTCGGCGGCGGCATGGGGCTCACCGCAAGCGCGGAGCAGCACATCGGCTCGGGGTTGATCGCCGCGTTCATCGCCGTCGTACCCATGCTGGTCTGCGGCTGGGGCCTTCTCTTCGGGCAGCGGCCGAGCCGGCTCGAGCTGGCGGGCATGGCCGTCGGCATGGTGGGCGTCGTGCTGCTGGTGCGCGGCGCCAGTTTCTCAGCCGCGCCGATCGGCATCGTGAGCATCGCGGCCGCGACGATGGCCTGGTCGCTGGGATCGGTGCTCACTACCAAGCTGCCGCTGGCGCCGGGCGCTGCCGGCTTTTCCAGCGAAATGTTGTGTGGTGGCGCGGTGTTGATGGTGATTTCTCTCGCGTTGGGTGAGCAGCCGCATTGGCCGCCGACGCCGTTGGCCGCGGCCGCGTGGCTCTATCTCGTCGTCTTCGGATCGCTGATCGCGTTCAGCGCGTACCTCTACCTGCTGGCTCATGCGTCGCCCGCGATGGCCACGAGCTACGCCTTCGTGAACCCGCTGATCGCGCTCTTGCTGGGCGTTGCAGTCGCCTCGGAGAGCGTCACTGGAGGCGAGTGGATCGCCTGCGGCGTGGTGCTTGCCGGCGTTTTTCTGATCTTCAGAGGGAAAACGCAGTCCTCGCCCAAGTGAAAAAAACGACACGCCAGAGTGAAAAAAGCCATTTTTCGCTTGGAAACGCGTTTTTTCTCCAGTAGCATCCGCAGTGCCGTAGGAGACGAATGCTGGAATGCAAGGTCCCCGATGGTGATTACTCAACTTCTAGAAGGAAATAATCATGGCAACTGCGAAAAAAGCTGCGAAGAAGGCGCCTGCAAAGAAGGCCCCCGCAAAGAAGGCTGCACCGGCGAAGAAGGCCGCACCGGCGAAGAAGGCTGCTCCTGCAAAGAAGGCCGCACCGGCGAAGAAGGCTGCTCCTGCAAAGAAGGCCGCACCCGCGAAGAAGGCTGCTCCTGCGAAGAAGGCTCCGGCCAAGAAGCGCACGCCCAACGCCGCGTTCATGAAGGCCCTGACCCCCAGCGCGCAACTCGCGGCTGTGGTCGGCAGCGCCCCGCTGCCCCGCACCGAAGTGGTCAGCAAGCTGTGGGCCTACATCAAGAAGAACAAGCTGCAAGACAGCGTCAACAAGCGCATGGTCAACGCCGACGCCAAGCTGAAGGAAATCTTCGGCAAGGCCCAGGTCTCCATGTTCGAGATGGCCGGCCTGATCGGCAAGCACGTCAAGTAAGACGTCCCCTCTCCCGGGTACTTCTCGGGTACTTGAAAGGCCGGTGCAAACCGGCCTTTTTCATTTCACAATCGTTCCATGCACTCATTCGAACAACTCGTCCGTAGGAACGCCCCCGCGGCAGATTACTGGTCTGCGCGCGCCGTGACGGAAACGTCCGAAAAACTCGCCGTGCGGCGCGACGTTCCGCAAGCGCCGGAGCAGCAGCGCGATGCGGGCGTGATGTTGTGCGTGGTGCGCGACGGCGCGTTGGGCTATGCGGCCACCAGCGACATGTCTGAATGGGGCGTGCGCAACGCCTTCGCTCGCGCCACGGAACTGGCCCAGGCCAGCATCGGCCGCACTGTGTTCGACTACCGCGAAGCGGGCCTTCCCAAGGCGTCGGGCAGCTACCGGTCGCCCAACGAGCGGCCCGCCGCCGGTCTTTCGCTCGCGGAGAAGTTCGATCTTCTGCGCGAAGTCTGCGTGAGCGCCAACATCGGTGACGCCATCGTCGACCGCACCGCATCGTTGTGGACCACGCACACGGAACAGCTGCACATCACGCCGGACGGTGGCCGCATCGAGCAGGTGTGGGACTTCATCGTGCCCGGCATCACGGCGGTGGCCAGCGCCAACGGCGACACGCAGATCCGCTCGGCCGCCGGCCAGTACAACGGCTTTTGCCAGCAGGGCGGGCTCGAGGTTCTGGAACGTGCCCGGTTCGCACAAGACGGGCCGCGCGTCGCCCGCGAAGCGCTGGAGCTGGTGCGCGCCCCCAACTGCCCCGAGGGCGAGATGGACGTGCTGCTGATGCCCGACCAGATGATGCTGCAGATCCACGAGAGCATCGGCCATCCCCTCGAGCTCGACCGTATCCTGGGCGATGAGCGCAACTTCGCCGGTACGAGCTTCGTCACGCTGGATATGTTCGGCCACTACCAATACGGCAGCGAGCTGCTCAACGTGAGCTTCGCGCCGGACACGCCGGCCGAATTCGCCGGCTTCGCCTACGACGACGACGGCGCGCCGGCGCAGCGCGAATGGATCATCCAGCGCGGCATCCTGCAGCGCCCGCTCGGCGGCACCGTTTCGCAAGCGCGTGCGCAGCAGTTGCGCCCCGGTATCGGCGGTGTCTCGACCACGCGCGCCGCGAGCTGGAACCGCGCACCCATTGACCGCATGAGCAACCTCAACGTCGAGGCGGGCGATTCGACGCTCGAACAGATGATCTCCAGCATCGAGCTCGGTGTGATGATGCGCACCAATTCCTCCTGGAGCATCGACGACTCCCGCAACAAGTTCCAGTTCGGGTGCGAATACGGCCAGATGATCCGCGGCGGCAAGCTGGCCGAGGTGGTGAAACGGCCCAACTACCGCGGCATCTCTTCGCGCTTCTGGCGCTCGCTGGCCATGGTGGGCGACCGCAGCACCTTCCAGGTGATGGGCACGCCGTACTGTGGCAAAGGCGAGCCGAACCAGGTGATCCGAGTCGGCCATGCCGCGCCTGCCTGCAAGTTCACCGGCGTGTCGGTTTTTGGAGGAGCACGCTGATGCGCCCCTACTTCGAACACCTCGCCGACGCAATCTGCCAGCCTGTTGCCGGCATCGACCGGGTCACTCTCTACTACAGCGCAGAGGTCTCGGATTTCATCCGCTTCAACCGCGCTGCCGTACGGCAGGCCACGCATGTCTCGCAGCGCTACGGCAGCGTGTCCGTGGTCGCCGGCGCCCGGCAGGCCACGGGTCGCATCTCGCTCAGCGGCGACGCGGCAGCGGACGTGCAGTCCCTGCTCGCGGAGCGCGACCTGCTGATCGAGCAGTTGCCGCTGGTCCCCGAAGACGCGTTTCTGCAGCTTCCGACGGCGATCGCGCCGACCGAGCGCGATGCCGAAGGAGAACTGCCGTCTGCACAACAAGTCATCGATGCGGTCACCGTGCACGCGGCAGGAACCGATCTCGTCGGGTTTTACGCGGGCGGGCCGGTTTCGCGCGGCTTTGCCGATAGCCGCGGCCAGCGCAACTGGCACCGGGTGGAAAGCTTCCACTTCGAGTGGTGTCTGTACCGCTCCGGCGACCAGGCGGTGAAGTCAGCCTATGCAGGGACGCATTGGGATGAGACCGCCTTCGCGGCCAAGGTCGCGGCCGCGCGCGAACAGGTCGAATTGCTGGCGCGCCCCCGCAAGACGCTCGAACCCGGCGAGTACCGCGTCTATTTCAGCCCCGTCGCCGTGGCCGACCTGCTCGGCACGCTCAGTTGGGGCGGGTTTGGCCACAAGGATGTGCAGACGGGCGTGAGCACGCTCATCAAGGCTCACCGCGGAGAAGCCGCATTTCATCCGTCCGTCACGCTGGTCGAAGACACGGCGCAAGGCATCGCGCCGCGCTTCCAGGCCGACGGCTTCGTCAAGCCTGATTCCGTTGCACTCGTTGGAGCCGGCGCCATCGCCGGGACGCTGGTGTCGCCACGCACGGCGACCGAGTACGGCACCCAGGCCAACGGCGCCAACAGCGAGGAGTGGCCGGAATCGCTCGCGATGGCGGGCGGCTTGCTGGCGCAAGCGGACGTGCTGCGGGCACTGGGAACGGGCGTCTACATCAGCGACCTGCACTACCTCAACTACAGCGACCGCCAGGCTTGCCGGATGACCGGCATGACGCGCTTCGCCTGTTTCTGGGTCGAGAACGGCCATTTGGTGGCGCCGATCCCGGTGATGCGTTTCGACGACTCGCTGCTGCGCATGTTCGGCAGCGGGTTGATCGGCCTGACCGAGGCGCCCGAGCTGGTGCCGGATTCGGCGACCTACGAGGAGAGGCACTTGCGCAGCGTGACGGCGCCGGGGGCGTTGGTGGAGGGCTTCCGCTTCACGCTCTAGCAGCTACTGCTTCTTCTGCAGCGCCGCCTTCGTGATTCCGCTCAGCGTCCCACGGGTCGTGATCACCTCTGGATCCAGCATCACCTCGATCAGCGTCCCCTGGTTGCGCTCGAGCGCCGCCAGCAATTCCGGCTCGAACTCTGCCGTGCGGGTGATGCGCACGCCGGCATAGCCATACGCGCGAGCCAACCCCACAAAATCGGGGTTGCGCAATTCGGTGCCGCTCACGTGCTGCGGGTAGTCGCGCTCCTGGTGCATGCGGATCGTGCCGTACATGCCGTTGTTGAGCAGCACGATGATGCTCTTGGCGCCGTACTGCGCGGCTGTGGCCAGTTCCTGCCCGTTCATAAGGAAGTCGCCGTCGCCCGCCATCGTGAGGGCGATGCGCCCGCTCACGATGTTGGCGGCGATGCCGGCCGGCACGCCGTAGCCCATCGCGCCGACCGTGGGCGCGAGCTGCGTCTTGTGCCCCTTGACCAGGCCGTGGTGCTTGAAGAAGCGATGCACCCAGCTCGCGAAATTGCCCGCGCCGTTGGTCAGCACCGCGTCTTCAGGCAGATGTTTCTTGAGCATGCCGACGATCGCGGGCATGTCGATGTCGCCGGGCAGCGCCTGCGGCACCATGTTGCCTTCGTAGTCGGCATTCGCGGCTTCGGCCCACCCGGCCCACGGCACTTCGGGGGGCGCCGTCAGCACCTCGAGCGATCGCGCAGCGGCATTCATGGTGGCGTTGATGGCCAGATCCGCCTGGTAAACACGGTTCAGCTCTTCGGCGCTCGCGTGGATGTGAATGAGCTTCTGCTTCGGCTTGGGTGGCTGCAGCAATGTGTAGCCGCCCGTCGTCATCTCACCCAGGCGCGGGCCGATCGCCAGGATCAGGTCGGCCTCCTTGATGCGCGCCGCGAGCTTCGGGTTCAGGCCGATGCCCACGTCGCCGGCGTAGAGCGGATGGTGGTTGTCGAAAGTGTCCTGAAAGCGGAAGGCGTTGCCCACCGGCAGTTTCCAGTTCTCTGCAAAGCGCTGCAGCGCCTGAGCCGCCTGCGGCGTCCAACCGCCCCCGCCCGCGATGACGAACGGCTTCTTCGCCTGCAGCAGCATCTCGCGCAAATCGCGCAATGACCCCGGATCGCTCCACGCCTGCACCGGCTCCACACGCGGCATCGGCCGCGCGCTCGTCATCTTGATCAGCATGTCCTCCGGCAGCACCAGCACCACGGGGCCGGGACGGCCGTTCATCGCCGTCGCGAACGCACGCGCGATGTATTCGGGAATGCGGTCCGCTTCGTCGATCCGCTCCACCCGCTTGGCCATGCCCTTGGTGCTGGGGCCGAAGAAGCTGCAGTAGTCCACTTCCTGGAAGGCCTCGCGGTCACGTTGGTCGCTCGCGACGTCGCCGACGAACAGCACCATCGGGGTCGAGTCCTGGAATGCGGTGTGGACGCCAATCGACGCGTTGGTGGCGCCTGGGCCACGCGTGACGAAGCACACGCCTGGCCGGCCGGTGAGCTTGCCGTGGGCCTCCGCCATATAGGCCGCGCCACCCTCCTGCCGATTGATGATGAAGCGGATCTGCTCACGGTACGCATGAAAGCCGTCGAGCACCGCGAGGTAGCTTTCGCCCGGCACGCCGAAGACATGCGTCGCCCCTTGCGCCACCAGGCATTCCACGATCAGGTGGCCCGCGATCTGCCCGCCTTCAACTGTGCTCATAAGCTTGACTTGATTAACGTTTTGGTGAATTATGCCGCTATGCCACGAGTACCTGCCATAGCCGCCGAAGAGCGGCTGCGCGACGCCGACCGCTCGCAAGCCACCATCTTAGCGGCGGCGCGCGATGAATTCGCCGACCACGGATTGGGCGGCGCACGGATGGACCGCATCGCCGAGCGCGCGGGCCTCAACAAGCGCCTGATCTACTACTACTTCGAGGACAAGGAACAGCTGTTCCGCGCCGTGCTGGAGCAGACCTACCGCGACATCCGCGAGGAAGAGCGCAAGCTCAACCTGCTGGAGCTCAAGCCGGCAGAAGCCTTGCGCAAGCTGGTGGAGTTCACCTGGGACTATTACCTCGCCCACCCCGAATTCCTGACGCTGCTCAACAGCGCCAACCTGCACCGCGCCCGCCACCTGCAGGAATCCAAGCGCGCGCGCGAAATGAATTCGCCGCTGATCGAGATGCTGGCGGAAATCCTGGAGCGGGGCCGCAAGGACGGCACGTTCCGCGGCGGCGTGGACCCGTTGCAGCTCTACGTCTCCATTGCCGGCCTTTCTTATTTCTACCTGTCCAACAGCCACACGCTGTCAGCGATCTTCGGGCGCGACCTGCTGTCCGCCAAAGCGAAGAACGAGCGGCTGGCCCACATGTGCGACGTGATCCTGGGCTATGTGCTGAGGAGCTAGCCACGCCGCGACCCCGGGCTTGCGCCCGGTCTTTTTTTCCCTATAATTCACCGAACGGTTAATTAGTTTTTGACCCACAAGGAGACTCTCCCGTGAATCCCACTCGCCGCATCCTCGCGCTCTCGCTCGCCGGCCTCGCCGCACTGGCCCCCATCGGCGCCCTTGCACAAGGCGCCTACCCCAACAAGCCGATCCGTGTGATCGTCCCCTTCGCGGCCGGCAGCACCACCGACATCATTGCCCGCGCCATCGCCGACAAGATGGGCCAGAGCATGGGTCAGACGCTCGTGATCGACAATCGCGGCGGCGCCAGCGGCACCATCGGCCAAGCCGCTGTGGCGCAGGCCGCGCCGGACGGCTACACGATCATGGTCCACAGCTCGTCGCACACGGTGAGCCCGTCGACGTTCGCCAAGCTGCCGTTCGACACCGAGAAGGATTTCGTCGGCATCACGCCGATTTCCAGCACGCCGAACGTGCTGGTCATTTCGCCGTCGAAGAACATCAAGTCGCTCAAGGACCTGCTGGCCGCCGCTCACGCCAAACCGGGCAGCATGAACTTCGCCTCGGCCGGCCAGGGCAGCGCCACGCACCTGAACGCCGAGAAGTTCAAGCATGCGGCGAAGATCGACGCCACCAATATCCCGTTCAAGGGCTCCGCTGAGGCCGTGACGGAAGTGATGTCTGGCCGGGTGGACTACTACTTCTCGCCCATCGCACCCGTGATCGGCCAGATCAAGAACGGCCAGCTGCTGGCCCTCGCTGTCGGCTCGCCGAAGCGTGCCAGCGCCCTGCCCGATGTGCCGACCACGGCTGAAGCCGGGGTGCCCGGTTCGGAATTCAATTTCTGGATCGGCATGATGGCGCCCGCCAAGACGCCGAAGGAAATCGTCAATCGCCTGAACGAAGAGGTGTTGAAGGCCCTGGCCACGCCCGAGGTGAAAGAGCGTTTCGCCGCGCTGGGTGCCGATGCCTGGACGCTCAAGCCCGAGCAATTCGACGCGTACATCGCAGGTGAGATCAAGTCGAACGCCGTGCTGGTGAAAGCCGCCGGCCTCGAAGTGCAAAAGAACTGAAGGAGCGAAACATGCCCACCCAAAGACTCGGAATCATCATGCACGGCGTCACCGGACGCATGGGCATGAACCAGCACTTGATCCGCTCGATCGTCGCCATCCGCAACCAGGGCGGCGTGACGCTTTCCAACGGCGACAAGGTCATGCCTGACCCGATCCTCATCGGCCGCAACGCCGAGAAGATGGAAGCGCTGGCCAAGACGTGGAAGATCGAGCGCTGGGGCACGGACCTCGACAAGGCGCTGGAGAACAAGGAAGACACGATCTTCTTCGATGCGGGCACCACGCAGATGCGCCCCACCTTGCTGGCCAAGGCGATCCGTGCCGGCAAGCATGTCTATTGCGAAAAGCCGATTGCGACCAACCTGAACGAAGCGGTGGAGATCGCACGGCTGGCCAAGAAGTCGGGCCTGAAGCACGGCGCCGTGCAGGACAAGCTGTTCCTGCCGGGCCTGCGCAAGCTCGACATGCTGCGCCGCGCCGGCTTTTTCGGCAAGATGCTCTCGGTTCGCCTTGAGTTCGGCTACTGGGTGTTCGAAGGCGACCTGCAGCCGATCCAGCGCCCGAGCTGGAACTACCGCACGGAAGACGGCGGCGGGATGATCCTGGACATGATGTGCCACTGGCGCTATGTGCTGGACAACCTCTTCGGTGAGGTCAAGTCCGTTTCGTGCATCGGCGCCACGCACATTCCTGAGCGCTGGGACGAAAACGGCAAACCCTACAAGGCCACGGCTGACGACGCCGCTTACGCCACGGCTGAATTGGTGGGTCACAACGGCGAGCCGGTGATCGCGCAGATGAACATGTCGTGGGCCACGCGCGTGCGCCGTGACGACCTCGTCACCTTCCACGTCGACGGCACGCATGGGTCGGCTGTCGCTGGCCTGTCGTCGTGCCGCGCGCAAAGCCGCGTGACCACGCCGCGCCCGGTGTGGAACCCCGACGAGAAGCAGATGATGAACTTCTTCGACCAGTGGCAGGAAGTGCCCGACTCGCAGTTCTACGACAACGGCTTCAAGATCCAGTGGGAGCATTTCATCCGCCACGTGGTGGAGAACGAACCCTATCGCTGGACGCTACCCGAAGGCGCCAAGGGCGTGCAGTTGGTCGAGGCCGCACTGCAGTCGTGGCAAGAGCGGCGCTGGATCGACGTGCCGAAGCTCGAGGTCTGAGATGGCGCTCTCGCTGCAACTTCCCTCGTCGGGCGGCGACCTCGCCACCTACACACTGCGTGGCACGGCCCCCGTCAAACCGGCCGCCGGCGTCAAGTTCGACCGCATCGCCTATTCGGCGGCGCACGTGGTCGCCGACCCGCGCGCCGCCATCGATCCGTGGCTGCAATGCGCCGTCGACTGGGACGCGACCATCGCCTACCGGCAGCGCCTGTGGTCGCTCGGGCTGGGCGTGGCTGAAGCGATGGACACGGCCCAGCGCGGCATGGGCCTGGACTGGCCGACGTCACTGGAGCTGATCCGCCGGTCGCTCGATGCGGCCAAAGACACGCCCGGTGCACTGGTCGCTTCGGGCTGTGGTACCGACCACCTGGTGCTGGAGAACGTCAAGACCGTCGATGAGGTCATCGCCGCCTACGAAGAACAGATGACGGCGATCGAGAAGCTCGACGGCAAACTGATCGTCATGGCCAGCCGCGCATTGGCGCGCGTCGCCAAGAGCCCGGCCGATTACGAGCGCGTGTACGACCGCATCCTGCGGCAGGCCAAGCAGCCCGTCGTCCTGCATTGGCTGGGTGACATGTTCGACCCGGCATTGGCGGGGTACTGGGGCACGAAGGACGTTGATGCGGCCATGGACACGGCGCTCGGCATCATCGCCGCCAACCCTTCCAAGGTCGATGGCATCAAGATCTCGCTGCTGGACAAGGACAAGGAAATCGCGATGCGGCGACGCCTGCCCGCGGGCGTGCGCATGTACACGGGCGACGATTTCAACTACGCGGAGCTGATCGCCGGTGACGGCTTCGGCAAGGAGCCGACGCACGGCAAGAGCGACGCGCTGCTCGGCATCTTCGACGCCATCGCGCCGGCCGCGAGCGCGGCACTGGGCGAACTGGCGCAGGGCAACCTCGACAAGTTCCACGCCATCCTCGGCCCCACCGTGCCGCTGTCGCGCCACATCTTCGCGGCGCCCACGCGCTTCTACAAGACAGGCGTCGTCTTCATGGCCTGGCTGAACGGCCACCAAAGCCACTTCACGATGGTCGGCGGCCAGCAAAGCACGCGGTCCCTGCCGCACTTCGCCGAACTGTTCCGGTTGGCCGACGCGGCCAACCTCCTCGAACAGCCGGACGTGGCCACCCGCAGGATGAAAACACTTCTCGCCCTCCACGGCATCGAATAACAGCAACCAGGAGACAACACCATGCTCAAACCGTTCTTCAAACTCGCACTCGGCGCCGTCCTCGCGGCCGCCGCCATCGCCGCGTCGGCGCAGGCTTGGCCCACGCGGCCGGTCAAGGTCATCATCCCCTTCCCGCCGGGCGGCACGCTCGACACGGTTGGCCGCCAACTGGCACTGAAGCTGGGCGAGCAGCTGGGGCAGACCTTCGTCGTGGAGAACAAGCCCGGCGGCAATGGCACCATCGGCGCCGATCTGGTGGCCAAGGCTCCGGCCGACGGCTACACGCTGCTGTTCAACGCATCGACGTTCGTGACGGCCCCGATGACCATGAAGTCGGTTCCGTACTCGGTGACCAAGGATTTCCAGCCCGTGGCCCTGGTGGCGAAGGCGCCACTCTCGGTGGCCGTCAACAAGAACCTGCCGGTGACGGACATCAAGTCGCTGCTCGCGTACGCTCAGGCGAACCCGGGCAAGATGACCTTCGCCGTCGGCTCCATCGGATCCGCCGGTCACCTCTCCACCGAACTGCTCAAGCGCAGCGGCAACCTCGACTACCTGATCGTGCCGTACAAGGGCACGGCCCCGGCTTTCCAGGACTTGATCGGCGGCCAGATCCACGGGTTCATCGACCCCATCCTCGGCTCGCTGCAGTATCACAAGGCGGGCCTGCTGCGCGTCGTCGCGGTCACATCCGCCACGCGCGCGCCCAACCTGCCGGACGTGCCCACCGTCGGTGAGACCATTCCGGGCTACGAGTTCTACAGCTGGTACGGCCTGTGGGGCCCCGCGAAGCTCCCCGCCGAAGTGACGCAGCGCTTGAACACGGAGGTCAACAAGGCCCTGGCGACCGACATGAAGGACAAGCTCGTGCAGCAAGGTCTGCTGCTCACGCCCGGCTCGGTGGACGACTTCGCCAAGTTCCAACAATCCGACATGGTGCGCTCGCAGAAAATCATCACCGAAGGCAATATTCGTGTCGAATGAAGGCCGTCGGGCGCTGGTGACGGGCAGCAGCTCGGGCATCGGCCTGGCTGTCGCGCAGCGCCTGCTCGCCGAGGGCTGGCAGGTGAGCGGATGGGACGTCGCCCCGCCCGCCATCGAACATCCATGTTTTGAGCCTGTGAAGATCGACATGCTCGACGGCGCCGCAGTCGACGCTGCAGCGCGCGCTGCGGGCGCGCCTGACGCACTGGTGCACGCCGCAGGGGTGTTACGGACCGGCGCGCTTGGCACCCTTCAACCCACTGACGGCGAAATGATGTGGGGCCTGCACGTGCAGGCGATCACACGCCTGGCCAATCACGTGTTGCCCGCTATGGCACAGGCCGGCCGAGGCCGTGTGGTCCTGGTGGGCAGCCGTGTCGCTCGCGGAATCGCTGGCCGCAGCCAGTATGCCGCCACGAAGGCTGCACTCGCATCCCTGGCGCGCAGCTGGGCGGCCGAGGTGGTGACCCGCGGCGTGATGGTGAACATCGTGTCGCCAGCCGCGACGCAGACGCCGATGCTGCGCGACCCGGCGCGCGAACAGACGCCGCCGCGCATGCCGCCCATCGGCCGGTTGATCCAGCCCGAAGAAGTCGCCTCGCTCGCCGCGTATCTGCTCTCCCCGGCCGCCGCGGCCATCACCGGCCAGGACATCCAGATCTGCGGCGGTGCTTCGCTGGGTGCCTAGCTATGCTTTCCAACGAACCCTCTCGAATTGTCGGACTCGTCGGCCTCGGCCTGGTGGGCACTGCGCTCGCGCAGCGGCTGCTGGCAGCAGGCTTCACCGTCCGCGGCTTTGACCTGCGGGAAGAAGCGCGAGACACGCTGCGCTCAATGGGCGGTGTGGCGGAGCCCGGCGTGCGTGACGTTGGTGCCCATTGCGGGTGCGTCGTCCTCGCCGTGTTCGACACGAAAGATGTGATCGGCGTCCTGGAAGGACCCGAAGCTTTGCTTGCGCCCGGCCATGTCGTCGACACGGTGATCGATTGCTCCACAGGCACACCTGATGCGCTGCAAGCGCTGGCCGCACGGCTCGAAGCGTTGGACATCTCCTTGATCGAAGGCCCGCTCTCGGGCTCCAGCCAGCAGATCGCCGCTGGCGAAGCGACCCAATTGCTGGGCGGCAAGGCGCACGCGATTACTGCCAGCCTCGACGTTCTGGAAGCCATTGCAAACAAGCGAATCCATGTGGGCGAAGCCGGCATGGCGGCCAAAGCCAAGCTGGCCACCAACCTCGTGCTGGGCCTGAACCGCGCCGCGCTCGCCGAAGGCATGGCCTTCGCGGAGAGCCTGGGCATCGCGCCCGAAGCCTTTCTGGCTCTGGTGCTGGCGACACCGGCCCGCTCCGCGGCGGCCGAAATCAAAGGTCCCCTGATGGCCAGCGGCAATTTCGAACCCCAGTCGCGCATCCGCCAGCACCTGAAGGACGTGAACCTGATGCTGGAAAGCGCACGCGCTGCCGGCCAACCACTGCCGCTCTCCACGACCCACGCCGAGTTGATGCGCCGGGCCATCGCAGCCGGAGACGGCGACCTGGACAATGCAGCGATCATCCGCCAGTGGTGGCGCGACCGAACCGACTCTCACTGAACCCATGCGAGACTTCTCACAAGACCATCGTTGGCTTTCCATCAACACCGCAACGGTGCGCAAGAGCCGCGGCGCGGACCTGCCATTGCCGGACATCATCGAAGCCTGTGCGCGCCGAGGCATTCGCGCCATCTCGCCCTGGCGCGACCAGGTCGCGGTTGCCGGGCTGGACACAATTTCAAGCCTTGTGAAGACCCACGGCCTGGAACTCTCGGGCTACTGCAGAGGCGGGATGTTCCCGGCGGCCGATGCACAAGGCCTTCGCGCTGCAAGAGACGACAACCGGCGTGCGGTCGACGAAGCGTGTGAGCTGAACGCAGCGTGCCTGGTGCTGGTGGTGGGAGGATTGCCCGGCGCACTGGCCGGCAAGGCCGCGCACAAGGACATCGCCCTGTCACGCAGCCAGGTGCGCGACGGCATCGCCGAACTGCTGGACTATTCGCGGTCGCTGCGCATGCCGCTCGCCATCGAGCCGCTGCACCCGATGTATGCGGCGGATCGCGCGTGCATCAACACGATGGAACAGGCGCTGGATGTGTGCGACGAGCTCGACCCCGGACGGACGGGCGCGCTGGGCGTCGCCGTCGATGTCTATCACGTGTGGTGGGACCCGAAGCTGCAAGCGCAGATCATGCGCGCCGGCAAGGACCGCCTGCTGGCGTTCCATGTCTGCGACTGGATGACCCCGACCACCGACCTTCTCAACGACCGCGGCATGATGGGCGACGGCGTCATCGACATCCCGCGCATCCGCGGGTGGGTGGAGGAACAGGGGTTCGCCGGCTACAGCGAGGTGGAGATCTTTTCCACCGGAAACTGGTGGCAAAAGGACCACGGCGAGGTGCTGGACACTTGCGTCCAGCGGCACCGCGCCGCGGTCTGATTCGTCAGCCCGCGACTTGCAGGCCGGTGCGGCCGCCGCCGCTGGTCGTGTTGCTGGTGCTGCGGCTGGCCGCCGTGCCCGAGTCGATCTCGCCGGACAGCTGGCCGCCCTCTTCGATCACCACCTTGCCGTAGCGCACACGGCCCGTCACCTTGCCGGTCGCGTAGATGGTGAGCTTCTGGCGCACCGTCAGGTTGCCTTCGAACTGGCCACGAATTTCGGCGATGTCGATGTCCGCCGAACCCTTGAACGAGCCGCGCTCGGAAATCTGGATGACGCGCGAATCCATCGTGGCTTCCACCGAGCCTTCGACCACCAGTGTGTCGCAATCGGTGATCTCGACGCCCTTCAGCTTGATGTTCGGGCCCACGGTGAGCTTGCTTTCACCCTCTTTGGCCGGCGCGGTGTTGGCCGCAGGCGTGGTGGGCGCCGCGGCGGCAGCCGCCGCGCCGGACGCAGCCGCGGCATTCGGGTTGCCGGGGTTGCGCTGGCTGTACGCGTCGGGCTCGCGCTTGTTGAAGAAGGGGGATTGCATTGCCATGGTTTGTACTTCCTCTGAGTGGCGTTGAATGAGCTGCCGATGCTACGGATGGGCGGCATTACATGTTCACGCCGCCGAGCAAGTTCGGTAACCAAGTTCGTTGCCCGCTTCAGACGTGCAAAAGATGTGTCTGCGACTTTTTCCGCACTCTGCGTAAACAGATGTTGCCGTGAGCAACCTGCTGGAGCACCATTGCTGCTGAGCAGAGGAGAAATTCGATGGCGCCCCGACTCCGCAACGTCCTGAAGTCAATCCTGGTCTGCGGCAGCGTGTTCGCCGCTGCGCTTGGCATCGCGCAGGATTCGGCGTCTGTGAACACCAACGCCGAAAACCTGATCGTCGTACTGCGCGAATCCAAGGGCGCCAACAAGCAGGACGAAACGCTGCGGCCTTTCGGCAAGGTTCGCGGGGTGCTGGCTGACGGCCGCGAGATCGAGCTGGACACGAGCTGGTACAAGTATCTTGGCGACATGCATATCCGGCTCGTGTTCGACGGCGGCCAGAGCATGCAAAGCGCGTCGTCGCAGGATTTGGCTCGGCTGCGCCTCAGCCCCGACGAAGCACTGAAGGTCGCTGTGTCCAACCTCAAGCGCCTCTACGGCGCGCCGGCCGCGCAGCCCTGGAGCGGCGCGCTGATGCAGGTGCAGAGCGAGTCGACGGACTTGAACAGCAGCTACTTTCTCGATCGTGAGTTCTGGCGCGAGTTGCAGGCGCAGCACCCCCAAGGCCTCGTCGTGGCCGTGCCGCGCCGTGGCGGCCTGGTCTATGCGCCCGTGTCCGACGAAGCCGCCGTCGCCGATCTGCGATTCGGTGCTGCGGCACTCTATGCCGGCGGCGGCTCCGGTGCGCGCCTGTCGTCCGCGTTGTACCTGTTCAAGGATGGGCGCTGGTCGGTGTTCCAGCCGGCGATTGCGCAGGCCGATACGAACTAGCTTGCCCGCTCCTTTTGGCGTCTGCTTCCCAAGAGCGGCGATCGTGGACCGCGCGGCAACGCCGTGCATGGCCGGGCCGCGGCGCGATGGCTACGGCGTCCGGCATCGCTTGCTTTCGCAAGCTCCTGCCGGAGTCCCCGCGCTGAACGGTCTTGCGGCCCGCGCGGCACAACTCGCCTCCGCTACGCTGCGACTCAAACAAGTGCCGCGAGCATGAGACGGTCGCGTCGCAAGCGACGCTGGGCCGCAAGACCGTCCACCGCGGGCGCCTGGGCTTTATTCGCGCCGCGGCCCGGCCATGCACGGCGTTGCAGTGACAGCGTGGCGTGCCAGCGGTGGTGCGCCGACGTGTCGGCGGCCCCGTGAAGTGTTGGCACTCTACCGGTGGCGCGCCTCGATGATTTGCGAAGCTGTGCGTGGGCGGGCTGCGGCGCGAATAAAGCCCAGGTGCTTGCGGCGGGTGACTCCGCGACCCAGCACGGCTTCAGCCGTGCGACCGTCTCATGCTCGCGAAAATTGTTTGAACGGAGCAAAGCGGAGAGAGTTTTTTCGCGCGGGTCGCGGGGTCTCCCGGCGCAAGGAATTCGGCTGGAGACTCGCGAAGCGAGCGATGCCGAACGCCGTAGCCATCGCGCCGCAGCCCGCCCACGCACAGCTTTGCCGCGAGGTCGACGAGCACCGACTTCGGAGAGAAGTGACGCATAGAACTTGCGAGATCGAAAAAACTACCGCGACCCAGGGACTTCGAGCCGCCCCGCCACTGTGAACTTGCCGCCACCTTGCGGCGTCAAGACGACCATCTCACCGGTTGCCGGCGAAACTCCCGTCAAGGCAAGCACAGTTGAACCGTGCGTCACCATCACGACGTTGCCTGACGCGGGCTTGCGCGAGGCCAGCGCGCGCAGCTGCGCCACTTGCCGGCCGTCGGGATCGCTCCGGCCGAACAGGTTGGCCAGGGCGGGCGAGATTTCGGGGTCCTTGCGAAACGCGAGCCGCGCCGTCTCCAGGCAGCGACACCAGGGGCTGGAATAGAGCTGCGTGACCGCGACACTCCGCGCGCGGAACGCTTCGCCGATCTGCCTGGCGTGGGCACGGCCTTCGTCGCTGAGGTTTCGCTGGGTGCTGCAATCGGCCAGCACCATTCCTTCGGGGTCGCCCACTCCGGGCGTGGTGACCGCGTGCCGCATCAACACGACCTGGCCGCCGCCCTTGAGCAGCTTCCACACCGCTTCGTCGGCAAACGCCGCAATGGGTGCTGCCCACGCGCACACGAGCAACACCGCCACCCACCAGGGACGTGACGCCGCGGTGCGCGTGCGGGCCATCAATACCCCACGGTGTAGCGGGCGCCACGGAAGCCGAGCACCGCCGTCTTGGGTTTGATCTCTTCGAGCGTTACGCCCGAGCCCAGGTCAGCGCCCTCCGCGACCACATTGCCGTTCACGATGAGCATGCGCTGGGCTTTGCTCGCGGAATACACGCCGCCTGTGATCGTGAGCTTGGGCGCGTCCGGAGGCAAGCCGGCCACGGGGGCGGCAAGCGGGGCAGCTGCAGACGGCGCAGCACCCGGTGACAGCGGCGCAGGCCGGGCTGTGGGCGCGGGCGCAACGGACGGTGCGGGACCGGAGGGTGCGGCGCCTGAAGGTGGCGCCATGCCCGGCGGCGGAGCCGGTGGTGTGCCTTCGGGCATCGACGGCCTTCCCCGCATACGATCCGCGCGATTGGGCACAGGCGCAGACTGCGGCGGCGAGCCGGTTGGCGGTGGGCTGATCGGCGGCGCGACGACCGGCGGCTCCACAACCACAGGAGGCGGCATCACGGCCCGCGCTACCACCGGCTGCGGGACCGGCGGGGCTGCGAGTGGAGGCGCGATCACGACGGAAGATGGCTCTTGCACCGCTACGACGGATGTTGGACGAGGCGTGGGCGCATCGCGCAGCACGTACCAGCCACCGACCGCAATCACGGCAAGGCCCGCCGCGGCGCCCGCCCAGACCCATGGCGTGCTGCCCGCGCGCCGCGGCCCTTCCCCCATCGCGGTTCGCGCGGACTGCGCGTGGATGCCACGCGCGGGATCGCGCTCGCGCTGCGCGTCGGCTTTTTTCAGGGCGTCGAGGATGTATGACATGGCTGGGGCCTAAGGCTCGGTGCGCAGGCGCGGTTCTTCGACGCCCGCGGCGCGATTGAGTTGCATGTACGTCAAGGGGCCAGGATGGCCATCGGCCGTCAATCCATGGGCCAGTTGGAAAGCACGCAGTTGCGGCTTCAGCGCGGCGTGCGCCTCGCGCCTGTCTTTGGGGAGGGAGGTGCCGTTCGTCGCGGCGAGCCGTGCAAGCACCCAGTCCACCGTCTCAGCACCCGGCGCGGCGGCGGCCCGGCTGTTGTATCCCGGCGGCGCCCGCCAAAGCGTGGAGAACTCACCCCGCCAGCGCGCGGCCAGCGCCGCCAGCGTCACCGTCTGTTCGGTGCCGCCGGCGCGCAGGGTCGCGCTGTCGCGGCCCAGGGCCGTGAGCACGGCGTAGGTGGGCGCGCCGGTTTCCGCGTCGAGCGTCAGGATGCCCGGCCGCCCCAGTTCGCGGATCAACGACAGGTTGAGGTTCTTGCTGAAACACTGCAGCTGTTCTTTTTGCAGTGCCCTGCACGGGTCCTTGCCTTCGGGCACCGCTTTCCATGCCTGCGCCAGTTCGCGCCAGGCCTCGTTGGAATCGCGCAGCAAGACGGGCGCGGCGACGCTGGCGGCCGCTGCGGGAACCTGGATGGCAGGCGCCTTTTCTGCAGGCGTGATCACGGTTGTGCTGGCGGGTGCGCTGGCCGGCACGGCCTTGGCGACGACCGGCGTGGGCGCCCGTGCGGGCTCTCGCACCACCTGATTCACCGCCGCCAGCAGGCCCGCGCCCGCCACCACGCCAAGGCCCAGCACCGCGGCCGTGCGGCGCGCCGCCGACGGTGCGGGCATGGGCTTGTCGAACACCTCGGCGGCGGCCTTGTCGACGGTGGCCTTATCCACCAAAGCCTGGTTGTTGGCGAACGCGCCGAGCAGCGCCCGGTCGCACAGCAGGTTGACGCGGCGCGGCACACCGCGCGACAGCTCGTGCACGCGCTGCAATGCCTTGCGGTCGAACGGCAGCGGCCGGGAAAGCCCGGCGACTTCCAGGCGATGCTGCACGTACTGCGCCGTTTCCGCCGGCGTCAGCGCACCGAGGTGATAGCGCGCGATGACACGCTGAGCCAATTGCTCCAGCTCGGGCCGTGCCAGCATGGTGCGCAGCTCGGGCTGCCCGATGAGGATGATCTGCAGCAACTTGCGCTCGCGCGTTTCCAGGTTGGTCAGCAGGCGCAGCTGTTCCAGCACCTCGGCAGAGAGGTTTTGCGCCTCGTCGATGATGAGGACGTTGTTGCGCCCCGCAGCGTGGGCTTCGAGCAGAAAGGCGTTCAGCGGATCCAGGTAGTCCTTCACCGTGGGCCCGCCCCGATCGGCCTGAGCTTGTCGAAGGCTCTGCGGCACGGCAATGTGGAATTCGTCGCACACCGATTGCAGCAGCTCGATCACGGTGAGCTTGGGGTTGAAGATGTAGGCGACGTTGCAGTCCTGCGGGATCTGCTCCAGGAACAGGCGGCACACCGTCGTCTTGCCGGTGCCGATCTCGCCCGACAGCAGCACGAAGCCGCCGCCCCCGCCCAGCCCGTACAGCAGGTGCGCCAACGCCTCCCGGTGGCGGTCGCTCATGAACAGGTAGCGCGGATCCGGCGCGATCGAGAACGGTTCGCTCTTCAGTCCGAAATAGGGCGCATACATGGGCGCAAGGATAACGCCCTGCCTTTGGCACGCGGGCGCCGCTCGTTTCCGCCGCGATCCTGTCCGGCACACATCCCGCGCTACACATAACCCGTGTAGACTTTGGTCATGGCCAATCTCACGCTTTCCATTGACGATAAGCTGCTCCAGGCTGCGCGCGTGCGTGCCGTCAAGGAGCGAACCAGCGTCAACGAAATATGCCGCCAGGCACTGGAAGCCTATGCGCGCGCGTCCGGCTCGCAACGGCTGGAGCGCTACCTGCGCGTGCAGGCCGCGATCGATGCCGCGCCGCGAAGCAGTCCTCCCCTGCCCGCCGTATGGAAAAGCCGGGACGAGATGTATGAGCAGGTCTTGGACGAACGCCACCCCACGCTGCGCCGCCCAGGCAAAGGTCCTCGGAAGGCACCCTCCTGATGCGTTTCTTCGACACCAACGTCCTGGTCTATGCGCAGGACGCTCTCGATCCAGCCAAACAGTCCACTGCCCGCAAACTGGTCCAGGAAGCCATAGGCGCAAGTGAATTCACGATCAGCACGCAGGTCATGCAAGAGTTCTACGCCGTCGCCGCGAGACGGCAGTTGCTCTCTCCCACCCAGGCCTCGACCCTGGTTCAGGCGTGGGCGGAAAATGAAGTCGTGAGCAGCACACCCGAGTTGGTCCTGCGTGCATTTGCCCTTCAGCAAAGCAGCCAGCTGTCGGTGTGGGATGCCTTGATCGTCCAGGCCGCGCTCGACGCAGGATGCACCACGCTCTACACCGAGGACATGCAACACGGCATGCGGTTCGGTAACCTCGAACTTGTCAATCCCTTTCTCGTGCCGGCCGCGGTGCACGAGCCGCCGGCACCCTACCGGGCGGCCAAAAGGCGAGCAGTCGCAAAGGCAACCCGCTCCTGATCAAGCCGAGGCCAGAGCCGTTCGTCTCACTTTGCGCACGTTGAACGCGCTGGTGATCAGCACGGCCTGCACGAACACAAGTCCCAGCCACACAGCCTGGTATTGGCGGTGATCCATCAGCGCGCCGAAGATAAGAGGCGACACGGCCTGCCCGATGTCGAGGCCCGAGTACACGATGCCGTAGACGCGCCCCGTGGCATTGTCGGGCGTGGACTTCTTGACCAGCAAGTCCCGCGACGGCCCGGCGATGCCGCTGGCGAAACCCATGGCGCCGAACAGCGCGGGCACGGCCAGGGCCGGCACCGGCGCGATGCCGATGATCAGTGCAATGAGCGCGGCGATGCCGAACCCCGCGCCCACCACCAGCTCGCAGCGCGCCGGATCGGACGCCAGGAAGCCGCCCACCAGCATGCCGCCGGCACTGCAGACCATGTACACCGTGAGGCACAGCGCGGCCAGCGCCATGGGCACGCCATGCAGTTGGCGCGCAGCTTCCGGCGCGAATGCCTGGATGACGCTCAGCACCACCGCATAGAAGAAGAAAAACCCGAAGCACATCCACACCGCTGGGATACGCAAGAAGCTGAAGCTGCCTTCGCCGGCCGTCTGCGCCGCATGCCGCGGGGCCGTGGCCGCCAGGTCCAGCTTGTACCGGTTGAGCCAGAGCACCAGCAGCACGGCATAGGCCAGTGCGCCCGCCGCCATCAAGGCCACGCGCCAGGAGAACGCGATGGCCAGCGGCACCAGCAGCGCGGGCGCGAGTGCCCACCCGAGGCTGCCGGTGATCCCGTGAAAGCTGTACGCATGGCCCAGCCGCGGCGCGCTGACCTTGCGGTTGATGAGCGTGTAGTCGACCGGGTGGAACACGCCGTTGCCTACCCCCGCGACGATGGAGAACAGCGCCATCGTCCAGTAGTCGGGGCTGAAAGCAAAACCGAATGCCGCCAGGCCGAGCAGCGCAAGCCCGCCGAACAGGATGGGGCGGGGACCGTAGCGGTCGACCAGGAAACCCGAGGCCGCCTGCACCGCGCACGAGACGACGAAGAACAGCGTCATCAGGAAGCCCAGTTCGGTGTAGCTCGCGTTGAAAGCCTCCTTCAGCCACGGAAACAGGGGTGCCAGCAAGAGCTGGCTGAAGTGGCTGATCATGTGGGCCAGGCCGACGAGGCCGATCACGCCGGCGTCGTCGCGCCATGGGACTGCCGCGGCGCCGGCATTTGCTGTCGTTGTGCTCATGCCCCCATCGTAGTGTCGGCTGCCTTTTCTGAAATGCGACAGAACGACAGGTTTCGGCGAAAATCCGCCAAAGCGTTTCCATGGCTCGGACGAACACTCATCACCTCACACCGGTCGGCGACACCGATGGCTTCGAGCCGACCCGGCAGCGGCCGGTGCGGGTGCGTGCGCGCAGCCTGCGCGCCGACAGCCACTTCGAGCCGCACCAGCATGCGTGGTCGCAACTGGCCTACTGCGCCGCCGGCATCATGCAAGTGACGACCGAGCAGCACGTCGGCACGGGCGATGAAGTCACCTTCATCGTGCCGCCATCGCGGGCGGTTTGGATCGCGCCCGGTGCGCGCCACGCCGTGCACGTGCTGGAGCAAGCCGAGTTCCGCACGCTCTACATCGACGCATCGGCCACGCCCCCAGGCTGGTCGCGTTGCCGTGTCATCGTCGTTTCTCCGCTGCTGCGCGAATTGGTGCAGGCGCTCGACGCGCCACAGCCGTTAGCCCGCGCTCGCGAAGAACAGCTCACCGGCCTCGCACTCGACGAAATCACGCATGCGGATATCCAGGCGCTGGGCGTGCCCCTGCCCCACGCGCAGGCCGGCGACAAGCGGTTGCGCGTGCTGTGCGAAAACGTGTTGCGCGCGCCTTCGCAGCGCGCCACGCTGGCGGAGTGGGCGGCGGAGGTGGGTGCGAGCGAGCGCACCATGGCGCGGTTGTTTCGCGACGAACTGGGCACGAGCTACCAGCAATGGCGCCAGCAAGCGATCCTCGCGCACGCCTTGCCGATGTTGGCGCGCGGCGTGCCGGTGAGCCACGTCGCCGCGGCCAGCGGCTATGCAAGCGACAGCGCCTTCACCGCGATGTTCAAGGCCGCGATGGGGCAGCCGCCGAGCCATTTCCAGGCCGGCCGCTCGCCCGCCGGCACCTGAGCGGCAGCGAGCGCGGTCAACTCCAAAGTTCGCGCATCGCGCGGCGCATCTCATCGGCCAGTTGCGCGCCGGTCCCCGCCGGGCGCCGCTCACGGCCCGCGACGTAGACCTCAGTGAAGCGCGCTTCCGGGCTGGAGAACACCAGGGCGTCGAGCAGGTGATCGGCCGGCACGCCCACCAGGGCGGGAGAATCCATATCGACCACCATGAAGTCGGCCCGCTGGCCGACTGCGAGTCCGCCCAGCGGCGCGCCGGCAGCAGCCGTGCCACCTTCCAACGCGCCTTGGAACAGCGCGGCCGCGCTGCTCTCGCACAACGCGGCTCGTGCAACAACGTTGCGTTGCTTCAGCGTCAGGCGCTGTGAATATTCCAGCAGGCGCAGCTCTTCCTGCCAGCTGCGCGTCGCGTGGCTGTCGGAGCCGATGGACCAGCTCCCGCTCTGCCCTGCCCAGCCTGGCAGGTCGAAGACGCCGTCGCCAAGGTTCGCTTCCGTGCTCGGGCACAACACGATGGAGGCGCGCTTGCCGCGCAAACCTTCGAGCTCCTGAGGCGTGGTCTGCGTCGCATGGACCAGGTTCCAACGGCTGTCCAGGGGGATCTTGTCCAGCAGCCACTCGATCGGCCGGCGGCCGTGGCGGGCGATGCAGTCGTCTACCTCCAGCTGCTGTTCGGCGATGTGGATATGGATCGGCATGCCGGCCGCGGCCTGCGCGACCTCATGGATAGACGCTTCATCCACGGCGCGCAGAGAATGCAGCGCCACGCCGGCGGTGACGAAGCCGTCGTCACCGGCTTCGTGCGCGACCGACTGCGCGATCCTCAGCACCGACTCCGGTGTCGAAGCAAACCGCCGTTGGTCCTCTCGCAATCCCTTCGCGGCAAAACCGGAGCGCATGTAGAGCGTGGGCAGCAGCGTGAGACCGATGCCGGATCTTTGCGCGGCCCGCACCAGGGCCATCGACATCTCCTGCGGATCGGCATAGGGCTTGCCGTCCAGGCCGTTGTGCAGGTAGTGGAATTCGCAGACCTGTGTGTAGCCCGCGCGCAGCAATTCGGAATAGAGAAACGCCGCGATGGCTTCCAGCTGCTGCGGCGAGACACGGTTGGCCGCGCTGTACATGCGGTCACGCCAGCGCCAGAAATCGTCTTCACCGCTGGCGCTGCGTTCGGTCAAGCCGGCGATCGCCCGTTGGAATGCGTGGCTGTGCCCGTTGACGAGGCCGGGCAGCACCGGGCCACTCAACGGACGCGCACCTTGCCGCACTTCGGGTGCAGCACCAGGAATGATTTCGGCCCAGCGGCCGTGTGCGCCAACGGCGAGCAGCACGTCCTGCGCCCACGCACCGTTCACCCAGGCGGCCGGCGCCCAGTAGCGAGTTGCTTCAGCGGCCATACAGCTTCCTGCAAGCCGCCAACGCGGCCGACATCATGTCGCGCAGTACCGGCTGCACACGCGCGGCCCGGTCGTCCTTGTACCGGAAAGGCGGCTTTTCGCTCATGTAGAGGTTCTGGCACATCTCGAGTTGCACGGCGTGGACGTCCGATGCCGGGTCGCCGTATTGCCGCGTGATGTAGCCGCCCTTGAAGCGGCCGTTGATGACCTGGCTCACGTCGCCATAAGCCGCAGCGGCCGCGGCCACTGCCCGTGCGATCGACTCGTGCGCGCTGGCACCGCTCGCGGTACCGATGTTCAGGTCCGGCAGCACGCCCTCGAACAGCCAGGGGATGCGCGAGCGGATGCTGTGCGCGTCCCACAGCAGCACAAAACCGTGCTCGGCCTTGATGCGCTCCAGCTCGGTGCGCAACGTGTCGTGATACGGCTGCCAGTACAAGCTGCGCCGCCGCTGTCGCTCGTGCGGGGGCGGTTCGTGCCCTTCACGGTACAGCAGGTCGCCGTTGAAAAAGTGCGTGGGGCACAGCTCGGTGTTCGATGCGCCGGGATACATCGGCGCATCGTCGGGCGGGCGGTTCAGGTCGATCACGTAGCGCGAACAGCGCGGGCGCAGCACGGATGCACCCAGTGCCGGCAGGCAGTTGTACAGGCGCACCAGGTGCCAATCGGTGTCTTCGACGTCGAGGGCGCGCGGCACATAGTTCTCTCGCAACTCCGCAGGGATGTCGGTCCCGATGTGCGGCATGCTCACCAGCAACGGCGCGGTGCCCCGGTTCAAGATCAGGCTCATGCCGGTCGGCCTCCGTGCACCGTCTGGCGACGGGGGTTCGATCCCATCGCGTAGCTCAATTGCGCGGGCTGCTCGACGTCCCACAAGACGAAGTCCGCGCGCAATCCGGGTGACAGCACGCCGCGGTCTTTGAGGCCCAGTGCTTGCGCCGCGTTGCGCGTGGCGCCCGCCAACGCCTCCTGCGGCGTGAGGCGGAACAGCGTGCAGGCCATGTTGAGCATGAGCAGCAGCGAGGTGCAAGGCGAGCTGCCGGGATTGCAGTCGGTCGACACGGCCATGGGTACACCGTGCTCGCGCAGCATTGTGATCGGCGGCACCCGCGTGTCGCGCAAGAAATAGAAAGCGCCCGGCAGCAGCACCGCCACCGAGCCGGCGCGCGCCATCGCGGCGGCGCCCTCCTCGCCCAGCCACTCCAGGTGGTCGCAGCTCAAAGCGCCATAGCGGGCGGCCAGTTGCGCGCCGCCGCTGTCGCTCAACTGTTCGGCATGCAGCTTCACCGGCAAGCCGAGCTTGCGCGCCGCCTCGAACACGCGCTCGGTCTGCGCCGTGCTGAAGGCAATGCGCTCGCAGAACGCATCCACGGCATCCACCAGCCCCTGCTCATGCAAGGCGGGCAGCATCGCCAAGACTTCATCGATGTAGTCGTCGGCCCGGCCGGCAAATTCCGGCGGCAATGCGTGCGCACCGAGAAAGGTTGTGCGCACGTCGACGGGTTCTTGTTCGGCCAGCGTTCGGGCCACGCGCAGGGTCTTGGCTTCGTGCTCCAGCGAGAGGCCGTAGCCGGACTTGATCTCTATCGTGGTGACGCCTTCGCCCATCAGCGCCCTCAAGCGCGGCAGGCTCTGCGCCAACAATTCCGCTTCGCTCGCGGCACGTGTCGCCTTGACCGTCGAGGCGATGCCCCCGCCGGCGCGTGCGATGTCCTCGTAGCTCGCACCGCCCAGGCGCAATTCGAATTCATGCGCGCGGTCGCCGCCGTAGACGAGGTGCGTATGGCAGTCGATGAGGCCCGGGGTCACAAGCGCGCCGCGGGCGTCGTGGTGCCGGTTGCAGTTCGCTTCGACGTTCTTCGGCAAATCCTGGCGGCGGCCGATCCATGCGATGCGGTCACCTTCGACTGCGATGGCCGCATCCTCGATCAAGCCATAGGGAACGGGGGCGTCCCGCTGCATGGTCGCTGCGCGGCATCCGGTCCAGAGTTCGAGGCTCACTCGGCGATCTCCACCCACAAGCCGTCCGGCGCGCTCACTTCGACCCGTCCACCGAGATCGAGATGCCGCCAGGCCAAGGTGTGGGGCGTAAGCTCGATCGTCTGGCCTTCGAAGGTTGCCTTCGCCGGTGATCCGCCGGACCACAAACCGATCGCGCTACCGGACGAGACGGCCTTGGCTGCGTCACCGCGCACGCGCTCCATCAGCCCGCGGCCCAGTCGCACCATGAGGTTGAAGTCCTGCGTCGGGCCGGCGATCATCTGGCACATTGTCGATGCCGCGCCGTCGAAGGCCAGCGGCAGAGACTCCGTCGTCAGCGTGTGATCCGCGGCATCGATGGACAGCTGGACACCCGCGCCCTGCAGCACGGCAAACCACCGCTGCACGCCTTCGAACGCAGAAAATGGCCCGTCTTGCGCGATGTCCGCCACCGACAACCGCCAATGCCATGGGTCGCGCACGGGGAAGGCGACCAGTTCACGGGTCGTTCCGCCGCCATTGCGCCAGGGCGCGGGGCGGACGTCTTGAAGAGCGATGCGGTGCCAACTCATGGTGTCATGCCTGGAACTGTCCTGCGAAACTGTAACGCGTCCCGGGGTAGATGAGGCGCGCGACGCTGGCCACGTGGGCGCCGCTCACGGTGCGCCGCATCATCACCAGACAAGGTTCGGCGCGCTTGATCCCCAACTCTTTCGCCTCCTGCGCCGTCGGCAGGCACGCTTCGATCGAATAGCTGGCCTCCGTCAGCGGCGCGTTCTCCAGCAGATGGAGCGTGGGCGATGTCTGCGTGAAATCGGTGTCGAGGTAGCCTGGTGCTGCCGCGGGGTTGACGTAGCGGTCCTCGAACTGGATGGGCACGCCGTTCTCCATGTGGACGAGCACGGTATGGAAGACGGACGCGCCCGGGCGCAGCCCCAGGGACACCGCCAGATCCCCATTCGCCTTCTCACGCTCCGCGCTCAGCACGCGGGTGGTGTGCGTGTGGCCGCGCTCCACCACTTCTTCGTGGATGTCTCGAATGGTGAGCCGGGACGAAATGCGATGCAGCTGCGCGACGCGCGTGCCCGACCCTTGCACCCGTGTCACCAGCCCTTCCGCGGCCAGTTCGCGCAAGGCGCGGTTCACCGTCATGCGGCTGATCCCGAATTGCTGCATCAGCGCCGCTTCGCTGGGCACGGGGTCGCCCGGCTTCCAC
This sequence comes from Ramlibacter sp. WS9, assembly GCF_003797765.1. Classification (GTDB taxonomy): domain Bacteria; phylum Pseudomonadota; class Gammaproteobacteria; order Burkholderiales; family Burkholderiaceae_C; genus Ramlibacter. Next base: position 149,147 of record NZ_RKMB01000013.1, read on the forward strand.
TGGCCGCTGGCGATGTGCTGCCTGATCCAGGCCTTGACCTGTTCGTAGGCGGGGACGTCGTTTTTTCCCATGGGCCGAAGAATACCCCAGTTGACACAAGTTGTATAGACAACTACGATTCGCCGCATTGAACACCTGGATGCCGTCAAGCCCGGCATGACAGCTCTCTGGAGGCACGCAATGTCAGATCTTTCGAAGACTCCCTACCTCGATAGCAAGGCCCGCCCCGTGCGCGCGCCGCAGGGCACGCAGCTCAGCTGCGCCAACTGGCAGATCGAGGCCGCCTACCGCATGATCCAGAACAACCTGGATCCCGCCGTCGCGGAGAACCCGGATGAGCTGGTCGTGTACGGTGGCATCGGCAAGGCGGCGCGCAACTGGCCCTGCTTCGACGCCATCCTCGACTCGCTGCGCAAGCTCCGGCCCGACGAAACCCTGCTGGTGCAGTCGGGAAAACCGGTGGGTGTGTTTCGCACGCATGAAGGTGCGCCGCGCGTGCTGATCGCCAACTCCAACCTCGTCCCGAAGTGGGCCACCTGGGAACACTTCAACGAACTGGATCGCGCGGGCCTCATGATGTTCGGCCAGATGACGGCCGGCAGCTGGATCTACATCGGCACGCAGGGCATCGTCCAAGGCACGTACGAAACCTTCGTCGAGGCAGGACGCCAGCATTTCAACGGCGACTTGCGCGGCCGCTGGGTGCTAACTGCCGGCCTGGGCGGCATGGGCGGCGCGCAGCCGCTGGCCGCGTCGTTCGCGGGCGCCTGCTCGCTCAACATCGAGTGCCAGCAGAGCCGCATCGACTTCCGCCTGCGCACCAAATACCTGGACAAGCAAGCCAAGGACCTGGACGAGGCGCTGCAACTCATCGCGCACCATACGTTGCGCAAGGAGGCGATCTCCATCGGCCTGTGCGGCAACGCGGCTGAGATCGTGCCCGAGCTCGTGCGCCGAGCGAAAGCAGGCAGCATCCGGCCCGACATCGTGACCGACCAGACTTCCGCGCACGACATCATCAACGGCTACCTCCCCGCGGGCTGGAGCGTAGAGCAATGGCAGGCCGCGCAGAAAGACCCTGCGCAGCACGCGCGCTTGACGCAAGCCGCCGGCGAGTCGTGCGCGGTGCACGTCAAGGCCATGCTCGATTTCCACGAGATGGGCATTCCCACGGTGGACTACGGCAACAACCTGCGGCAGGTCGCGAAGGATTTCGGCGTGGCGAATGCCTTCGACTATCCCGGCTTCGTTCCGGCCTACATCCGCCCGCTCTTCTGCCGCGGCGTCGGTCCGTTCCGCTGGGTGGCGCTCTCAGGCGACCCGGAAGATATCCGCAAGACAGACGCCAAGATGAAAGAGCTGTTCCCGGACAACAAGCACCTGCACCAGTGGCTGGACATGGCGGAGCAACGCATCAGCTACCAGGGCCTGCCTGCGCGCATCTGCTGGATCGGCCTCGGCGAGCGCCATCGCGCCGGATTGGCTTTCAACGAAATGGTGAAGAGCGGCGAACTCAAGGCGCCCATCGTGATCGGCCGCGATCATCTGGACAGCGGATCCGTCGCGTCGCCGAACCGCGAAACGGAGAGCATGAAGGACGGCAGTGATGCCGTGAGCGACTGGCCGCTGCTCAACGCGCTGCTCAACACCGCGAGCGGCGCCACCTGGGTCAGCCTGCACCACGGAGGCGGCGTCGGCATGGGCTACTCGCAGCACTCCGGTGTGGTGATCGTCTGCGACGGCACGCAGGATGCGGCCGAAAAACTCGGGCGCGTTCTCTTCAACGACCCCGCTACGGGCGTGATGCGCCACGCCGACGCGGGCTATGAAATCGCCAAGGCCAGTGCGCGCGAGAACGGCCTCAACCTGCCGATGCTCGGGTGATCCGTGGCCAAGCTCAAGACGAACAACGCATGACGGAATTACTCCACCCCGGCGAACTCACGCTCGCACAACTGCGCCGGCTGAGCGGGACCGAACGCCTGCAGGTCGCGCTAGACCCAGCCTGCCGCACCGGTATCCGCGCGAGTGCGGAACTGGTGCGCAAGGCCACCGAAGGCGACGCGCCCGTGTACGGCGTCAACACCGGCTTCGGCAAGCTCGCCACGACACGCATCGCGAAAGAAGATCTCGCGATCCTCCAGCTCAAGCTGCTGCGCTCGCATGCGGTCGGCGTGGGCGATCCGCTCGATGAGCGCGTGGTGCGATTGATCCTGCTGCTCAAGGCGACAAGCCTGGCGCGCGGCTATTCGGGCGTGCGTGAAGAAGTGGTCGACACGCTGCTGGCATTGCACAACCAGGGCCTGACGCCCGTCATCCCTTGCCAGGGTTCGGTCGGCGCGTCCGGCGACCTCGCGCCTCTGGCCCACCTGAGCCTGCCCTTGATCGGCGAAGGCGAGGTGTTCTATCAGGGCCAGCGCATGCCTGCGGCACACGGCCTGGAGCGCGCGGGGGTCAAGCCCATCAAGCTCTCCGCCAAGGAGGGCCTGGCGCTGATCAACGGCACCCAGGTGTCGACGGCGCTGGCCATCAACGCACTGCTGGCCACCGACCGCCTCTTCGAAGCGGCGGTGATCTCCGGCGCGCTGACGCTCGACGCCGCGCGCGGCAGCGACGGGCCGTTCGATCCGCGCATCCATGCAGTGCGCGGCCAACCGGGCCAGATCGCTTGCGCGGCGGCCTATCGTGCGCTGGCGGTGGGCAGCGAGATCCGCAAGTCGCACCTCGAGGACGATGACCGGGTGCAAGACCCGTACTGCCTGCGTTGCCAACCGCAGGTGATGGGCGCATGCCTCGACCAGATGCGGCACGCGGCGCTGGTGCTGGTGCGCGAAGCCAACGCCGTCACCGACAACCCGCTGGTCTTTCCGGAGCAGGCGGAAGTTCGCGGGGGCGCCGTGGAACCGGCTCTGCCGGGCCACTGGCGACGCCCCCTTGAGGGGGAGGTGGCCAAAGGCCACTTCGGGGGGGAGCTTGTCTCCGGTGGCAACTTTCACGCCGAGCCGGTGGCGCTCGCCGCTGATGGCCTTGCGCTCGCCATTGCGGAGATCGGCGCCATCACCGAACGGCGGATCGCGATGCTGGTCGACACCGTGGTGTCGCGCCTGCCGCCCTTCCTCACGCCCGATCCCGGGCTGAACTCGGGCTTCATGATCGTTCACGTGACGGCGGCGGCGCTGGCGTCCGAGAACAAGTCGCTCGCCCACCCGGCCAGCGTCGACAGCCTGCCCACCTCCGCCAATCAGGAAGACCATGTGAGCATGGCGACGTTCGCCGCCCGCAGGCTGCAGCCGATGCTGAAGAACACGGCGCACATCGTCGCGATCGAGTTGCTCGCCGCAGCCCAAGGCATCGAGTTCCTCCGTCCGCTCACCAGCGCGCCGGGGCTGGAGGGCGTGCTGCGCCTGGTGCGCAGCGTTTCGCCGGCCATGATGCAGGACCGCAGCCTGGCGCGCGACATCGAAGCGGTGCACCACCTTGTCGCGGCCGGCGACATCGGGCACGCCATCGAAGCACAGATTCCCGCGCTACAAGCCCTCAGATTGGCATGAATGCTGCCTTGACCACCTTCACCTTCAACCCACGGAGTCTCACCATGAAGAAGTTGCTTGCCCTCTCGCTCACCGCCCTCGCCTGCCTCGCGGCGCACGCGCAGGAAACCAAGGTCGCCATCGGCATTTCCGGCTGGACGGGCTTCGCGCCGCTGACGTTGGCCAAGGAAGCGGGCATCTTCAAGAAGCACGGCCTGGACGTCACGATCAAGAAGATTCCGCAAAAAGACCGCCACCTGGCCATCGCCTCCGGCGACGTGCAATGCGCCGCGACGACGGTGGAAACCTGGGTGGTCTGGAACGCCAACGGCGTCGCCACCACGCAGATCTTCCAGCTGGACAAAAGCTACGGCGCAGACGGCATGGTGGTCAAGCCTGCCATCACGAAGATCAGCGACCTCAAAGGCAAGACCGTCGCCGCCAGCGCACCGGGCACGTCGCCCTACTTCGCATTGGCATGGATGCTGAAGAAGAACGGCATGTCGATCAAGGACGTGAAGGTCGTCAACCTGGAGCCGCAGGCCGCGGCCAACGCGATGATCGCGGGCACCGACGGCGTCGATGCGGCCATGACGTACGAGCCGTATCTCGGTGCTGTGCGCGCCAAACCCGAAGCCGGCAAGATCATCGCAACGACGCTGGACTACCCGATGGTGATGGACACGTTCGGCTGCACACCCAAGTTCCTCGCCGAGAACACCCGCGCAGCCAAGGCCCTGGCCGACGCCTACTTCGACGCCCTGGAGATGATCCAGAAGGAGCCGGCGAAAAGCTACGAAATCATGGGCGCGGACGTCAAGCAAAGCGGCGAAGCGTTCGCGAAATCCGCGGGCTTCCTGCGCTGGCAAGACCGTGCCGCCAACATGAAGTTCTTCAGTGGCGAGCATGCGGCGTTCAGCAAGGAAGCCGCTGACCTGCTGATGGAGGCGGGCATCATCAAGTCGATGCCCGACATGGGCAAGCTGGCCGACACACGTTTCCTCAAGTAACGTGCGCCCACTCGTCCAAGTCGCTCCCGGCACGCGCGTCGCGCTGGGCATCTCTTTCTTCGTCCTGTTCTTCCTGGTCTGGGCCGCCGCCACATTGGGCGGCTTCGTCTCCAAGACGTTCCTCGCGGACCCGATCACCATGGTCCGCTCGGGCTACGACCTGCTGGCCAACCAGGGGTTCATCAAGGACATCGGGATGACCGTATGGCGCGTGCTGGGCGGCTTCGCGATCGCGGCCGTGCTGGCCGTGCCGCTGGGCGTGCTGATGGGCGCGTACAAGCCGGTCGAGGCCTTCTTCGAACCGTTCGTGAGCTTCGCGCGTTACCTGCCCGCCTCCGCGTTCATCCCATTGCTGATTTTGTGGGCCGGTATCGGCGAGGCGCAGAAGCTGGCCGTGATCTTCATCGGCTCGTTCTTCCAGCTGGTGCTGATGATTGCCGTGAGCGTGGGCAACACCCGGCGCGACCTGGTCGAGGCGGCGTACACACTGGGCGCCGGCGACCGCGGCATCGTCACGCGGGTGCTGATGCCCAGCAGCGCGCCGGAGATCGCCGAGACGCTGCGCATGGTGCTGGGATGGGCATGGACCTATGTGATCGTCGCCGAGCTGATCGGCGCCTCGAGCGGCATCGGCCACATGATCACCGACAGCCAGGCATTGCTGGCCACCGACCAGATCATCTTCGGCATCATCGTCATCGGACTGATCGGCCTGGCCAGCGACTTCGCCTTCAAGGCATTCAACAGGAAGCTCTTCCCATGGGCGCAACTTGGCCGGTAATCGTCCCATGAGCATTCTCGAAATCACCCGCGTGTCCAAGACGTTCGCCGGAGCCAACGGCGGCACGGTGGCGCTTCAAGCCACCGACCTCTCAGTCGAAGAGAACGACTTCATCACCATCCTGGGCCCGTCGGGCTGCGGCAAGAGCACCCTGCTGCGCATGGTGGCCGGTCTCGATACGCCCACCGCGGGCAGCATCGAGCTCGACGGCCGCCCGGTCGTGGGCCCTGGGCCGGACCGCGGCATGGTCTTCCAGAGCTACACGCTCTTTCCCTGGCTCACGGTGCTGCAGAACGTCTGCTTCGGCCTGCGCGAAAAGGGCTTGCCGCTGGCCGAACAGCATGCCATCGCGATGCAGTTCATTGCCAAGGTAGGGCTCAAGGGTTTCGAGGGCCACTTTCCCAAGCAGCTGTCCGGGGGCATGCAGCAGCGCACCGCGCTGGCCCGGGCACTGGCCAACGCGCCGCGCATCCTGTTGATGGACGAACCCTTTGGCGCGCTGGACCACCAGACGCGCGAGCTGATGCAGGAATTGCTGCAGGGCATCTGGGAAGCCGAGCGCAAGACGGTGATGTTCGTCACCCACGACATCGACGAGGCGATCTTCATGGGCAACCGTGTGGTGGTGATGAGCGCACGCCCCGGCCGCATCAAGTGCGACCTCGCGGTGCCCATCGAGCATCCGCGCCACTACTCGGTGAAGACCACCCCTGTATTTGTGGAACTCAAGGCCCGGCTGACGGAAGAGATCCGCATCGAAGTCCAACGGGCGGCCGGCTTGCTGGCCGCGTTGCCGGGCGACACCTAACCCTGCCAAACCCCATACCCAGCTGCGCGCAGCGCGATCCCCAACTCCACTTCCATCTCACGCGCCGCCTCGTAGGGCATCGGGTTGTACTTCTCGTACAGCCCCGGCAGCAGCCGCAGGCCGTGATTGCGCACGTATGTGTTGGACTGGATGCCGGCCTTGTGCTTGTCGAAACGCACGTCCGGGTCGAGCCCCGTCATGCCCACGTAGACGAACGGCTTGCCCAGTTGGTAATCCGGATTCGCGCGGCGAAAGCGCGCGGCGTTCCACACCTGATCGGCGAGTTCTACGACGTAGACGTGATAGTGCGGGCGGCGCGCCATGCGCGGATGCTAGCGCGTCAAGGCTTCACGGCGGCCTTGCAGGAACTGGCGCACGGCGGCGTCGCGCTCCAGGCCGATCGCGCGTTCGTATGCGGCGTCGGCTTCGCGTACGCTACCCAACCGCCCGAGCAAGCCGGCACGCGCGGCCCAGTACGGCTGGTAATCGGCCAGGCGGGCGTCGCCGGCCACGCTGTCCAGCATCGCCAGCCCGGCTTGCGGCCCCTGTGTTTCCGCCAACGCAATGGCACGGTTGATCGCCACGACGGGCGACGCCGTCAACCCGTGCAGCGCCGCATAGAGCTGCTCGATCGCGGCCCAGTCGGCGCGCCCGCTGCGGCGGCGGATCACGTGCGCGGATTGCACCGCCGCCTCCAGCTGGAATCGCCCGGGCGCGCCGATCGCGGCGGCACGCTCGAGCAGGGCTTCGGCCCTTTGAATCAGGCCCGCGTCCCACAGCGAGACGTCCTGCTCGTTCAGCGGCACATAGGCACCCGCCGCGTCGCGCCGCGCTGCGCGACGGGCCTGCGCGTGCAGCATCAGCGCCAGCAGGCCCAGCGCCTCGGGCTCCTGCGGCAGCAGCGACGCGACCAGTCCGCCGAGCCAGATCGCTTCTTCCGCAAGATTGCGCCGGCGCGCGTCGGTGCCTGCCGCGTCGTCCCATCCTTCGGCATAGGCCGCGTAGATCGCATCGAGCACGGTCTCCAGGCGTTCGCGCATGTCGGCTTCGCCCGGCACACGAAAGGGAATGCCGGACTGCCGGATCCGGCTCTTGGCGCGCACCAGACGCTGGCCCATGGTGGCCGGCGATGCCAGGAAGGCGGAGCCGATGGCCGCGGCATCGAACCCCAGGACGGCCTGGAGCATCAGGGGAGCGTGGATGCCCCGGTCGATCGCCGGGTGCGCGCACGCAAACATCAGCGCCAGCCGGTCGTCCGGGATCTGCGCGTCGTCCGGGTCTTTCTCGGCCAGTTCCGCCAGCAGCGCCAGGTGCTCGGCAGCACTTTCGTCCAGCCTGCGCTCGCGGTGCGCGTCGATCATCTTGCGGCGGGCCACCGTCAACAGCCACGCCTCGGGATTGTCGGGGACGCCGCGCTCGGGCCATTTCGCCAATGCGGTGGCGAAGGCTTCGGCCAACGCATCTTCCGCGCCGGCCACGTCGCGCGTGCGCGCCGCCAGGAAGGCCACCAGCTTGCCGTAGCTGCGCCGGGCTGCGTCGTGCGCGGCCCGGCGGGCGGGCTCGCCCGTGTCCCCCATTGCGGCTACATCGCCCAGACGGGACGCACTTCCACGGTGCCGTGGCTGGCGCCCGGGCAGCGCGCCGCCCACGACAACGCGGCGTCGAGGTCAGGCACGTTGATCAGGTAGTAGCCGCCCAGCTGCTCCTTGGTGTCGGCATAGGGGCCGTTCAGCACTTCGGTCTTGCCGCTGACAACGCGCACCGTGGTGGCCGCCGCTGTGGGCTTGAGGCGCTCGCCGCCCGCCATCACACCGGCTTTCACCAGCGCCTCGCTGTACGCCTTGTAGGCGCCCATCACTTCGCCCATCTGCGATTCGGTCATGGACCCTTCGGCCGCTTCGCTGCCGTAGATCATCAGCATGTATTGCATCTTTCACTCCTGGTGGGTTGACGCGGAGCAACATGCGCCGCTATGACAATGACGCGCCCGCAAGCGCTGTTTCGACACGGACTGCAAAAAATGTGGGGCCTTCACTATATTCCTGCCCGCCCCGGCGCCCTCCGAGGGTCAACCGTCGGAAAGCGCCGACACCCCGCGGGGCATCGGTCCGACCGATGGGCTGCAGACATGGGGCCTAATAGGGCATCGACGCCAAAGGACGACCTATGGAGCAGCAAGCCGCACCCCGCCACTTTTCCATGTTGCGGGGCTTTCACCTCGCCGACTTTTTCACGCTCGGAAACGCAGCCTGCGGGGTGGGCGCGGTGTTCTTCGCCATGCTCTACATGCGAAGCGGCCTTGCCTTCCATTTCTATGCCGCGGCGGCCCTCGCGCCGGCGGCGTTCATTTTCGACGTGCTCGACGGGCGCATCGCCCGCGCGCGGCACCAGCACTCTGCCCTGGGTCGTGAACTCGACTCGCTGTCCGACATCATCTCGTTTGGCGTCGCGCCCGCCGCCCTGGGCTTTGCCGCCGGCTTGCAAGGGGGCTGGGATGCGGCGGCACTGGTGTATTTCGTGTGCTGCGGCGTGAGCCGGCTGGCGCGCTACAACGTGACAGCCGAACAGCTCTCCGGCGCGAGCGGCAAGGTGAAGTACTTCGAAGGGACGCCCATCCCCACCAGCGTCCTGCTGACGGGCCTGCTGGCGCTGGCCGCCTGGTATGGCCGCATCGGCGACAACATCTACGGCGGCGTGTGGAACGCCGGCCCGTGGGAACTGCATCCACTGGCCCTGATGTTCGTGCTCTCGGGCAGCCTGATGATCAGCAAGACATTGCACATCCCGAAGCTGTAGCAGCCTCTGCCCGCAAGGGTCAAGGCACGCCGACGTAGCCCTCGGTCGCCGGCCGGTTTGCGGGCAGCAGCGTTTCCAGTTCGCACGCGTCGCTGAACAGCTCGTCCTCCACCTCGCCGTTGCGCCGCAGCAGGCGCAGCTTGAGCGAGGCGAACTTGGTGCTCTTGATGGGCGACCGGTGCCGGTCGGGGTGCTCGTAGTTCAGGGCCACCCACGGCAATTCCTGCGGTGACGCGCCATCGACGTCGACCTCCAGCCGGTGGCTGTCGTTGGACAGCTCGACCTGCCAGCCGTAGTCGTCGAGGCGGCGCACCGGGTGGCCTGCGACGCGGCGCAGGCTGTTGAAGATATGCCACTGGCCGCGCGCATGCAGGGCACCAACGCTCAGGCGCGGCGTCACCACCAGGCCGCCCGCCAGAGGCACCTGCGCGCTGAAGCCGTCGAAGTACGCGCTGTCCCGCCCGCGAAACTGCGCGCAGTTGGCATAGGCATAGCAATGCGGGTGCCCTGTTCCCCAGTTGTGGCCGTTCATGCCGTGAAAGCGGCCACTGAAGGCCAGCTCGCCGGCCCAGAGGCTGCCGTGGAAATCGACGTGGCAGTCGCACGTGAGCAGTTTGTTGGACGGCCAGGGCAGCCGGTACATGCTCTCGTGGGGAAACGGCATGAGCTTCATGCCGCTGCGCTGCACTTGCAGGTCCCAGCGCGCCGAGCCGCCTTCGCCCGTGATGTGCCCCGAAAGGTAGTTGCGGCCGATCTGCACCGACGAGCCGTTGTGCAGCTGCAGCGCCACGTGCTCCCAATCGATGGCCTGGTGCGACATGCGCTCGAACCGCTGCGCGTCGATCACCTCGCAGGAGTAGACGGCGCTGGTCTTGTTCGCGTTGCGGTCGAACAGCACCAATGCGCCCTCGAGGCGGACGTCGCGGCTGCCCTTGTGCCGCAGCATGTTGTGCTTGAGCCAGAACGCGTGCTTGCCGTCCGCGCCGGTGCCCCGAAAGTAGAAGGATTCGTAGAGCCCACGCCCCGGCGCAGCCTGCATCCTGATGGCTGTCGAATCCAGCATCGGCGGCTACAGCAGCAGGCTCTGCAGCACGATCATGCGGGGTCCGGCCTTGCCTTCGTCGAGCGCCTTGGCCGCCACCTTGGCGATGTGCAGCTTGTGGCGCAGGAACGCCTGCATCAGCGCCTCGTCGGTCTCGAACAGCTGGTACTCCAGGTCTTCGAGGCCGTCGCGGTACAGAACGAACCTCTGCTGGAGGGCGCCCGCGGTGCCCGTGAATTCGATTCCGTCCAGGCCCGCAACGGCGTTCGAGATGCTGAGACTAGCCATGTTCCGCCTCCGTCCATGGGACAACAGCAGTATGGCGACGCTGCCGTGGACAAGTCAATCCTGACTCATCCGGGTGCCGCCGCGCCTCAGCGGGGTCCCGGATTGGCGGCCGGGCGGCCGGCGGGGGTGTCCGCGGGGTGCGCCGGTTCCGACAAGGCCGCGTCACGGATGGCATAGAGCGCCTGCAGGTCGCTTGCCAGCTGATCCTCGGTATCGTCGATCCAGGTTACGGTGGTGTCGGTGTTGTCGGTTGTGTCGGGAGGCTGCGTGTCGTGTTCAGGCGGCTGCGTGTCTTCGCACCAGTCTTCGGCGGCTGCCGCTGCGGCGGCGGGGACGACGATGCCGCCGTTGGCACCGTGGTCGCCGTCGAACTGCCAAGCCAGGCTGAACAGCCATTCGCGGGGCCTGGCCTCGACCTTTTCGAGCTGCCGCCAGAAAGTCTCCTGGAACGGAAGCACGAATTTGAGCAGGCTTTCTTCGCCCTGCCGGACGATCAGTTGCACGTGCACGCCCGACCTTCCCTGGGGCGTGGCAACGGAGAGAATCCGGCACTCCATCCAGTCCGAAGGGATGGCGTGCTTGCCCATCGAGTCGCGCAACACCACCTGGATCAGTTCGCGGTGCCGGGCTTGCGAGGCGGCCGGCTGGTGCACCACCGCATCGCCCAGGTCCGCGTCGGCGGGCTCGGCATCGGGGCCTGCCCTGCGAAACAGTTTTTTCAGCATTCCCATGCGTTCAACATTCCCATACGTCGATCAGTCCTTGAGCATGAAGAGCATCCGCGTGCCGGCCAGTTCCAGCACGTCGTGATTGGAGAGCATCACCGGCACGTCGGCGATGGCATCGCCATTGAGCGATGGCTTGGCCGTGCCGTCCAGATACGCCACATAGTAGCCGTCGCGCCGGTGCGAGACAGCGACGACCGACACACCGGGCTTGCCGAAAGTGGTCACCGCTTTCATCACCGGCATCTCGAGGCCCTCGGACGAGCCGTTCAGCACCTGGAACACCGCGTGCGGCAACCGCGGCTGGCCGCCGGCGTCCAGCTTCATCGCGGAGGTCGCGCCGAAGGCACTCGGGCGTTCCGACGCCGCGAGGAACTGGATCTTGAAGTTGCCGATGGCGATGACTTCGCCGTCGTGCAGGCGCTGGCGCCTGACCATCTCGCCGTTGATGTACGTGCCGTTGGTGCTGTGCAGGTCTTCGATGAACACGTCCGCAAGGCCGTGGAGCTCGAACACGCAGTGGTGGCCGCTGACCACCATGTTGTCGAACACGATGTCGTTGTCGGCGCTGCGGCCCAGCGTCGTGCGGTCCTTCTGCAGGTACACGTGCTTGATCTCGACACCTTCGACCGATGCGATGAGTTGCGGCATGGGAACCTCCGGGAGAACCTGGACACGGGCTGCGCACAAGGCGCGGGCCCATGGTAGTCGCAGCCGCGCGGCCGGGCAAGCAGGCGGACCCGCGCGGCCGCCCTTTCGCCGTCAGGCCGCCTGCACGTCGATGTGGTACACGCCCCAGGGGCACAGCGCGAAGCGGTCGCTGACCGGCTTGGCCACGATCTCGGGGAACCGGTCGGGTTCATAGACCGCCCACAACGGGCCCAGGCCACCCAGGGCCAATGGCTTGCCATCCATGTGCGTCGCCACGATGAACCCGAGCCGCCGCGCTTCGGCCAGGGCGATCACCGGCGAATAGCCGTCGACCGCGCGCATGGCCAGGCGCACCGGCGCGTCGGCCTTGACGCCCGCTGCCTTCAGGACGTCGGCCAGCAGCGGGCCGGCCAGCGTGTGGCGCTTGTTGTCGTATTCCAGCGTCGGCTTCACGGTGGTGCGCGCCATCCCGGCGAGCTGGCCGAAGTCGAAAGTGTGCGCTTTGGTGAAAGCGACCTTCTGCTTGACCATCATCTGGTCCAGCAACGGATCGACCGGCCCACGGTTGCCCTTGCCGATGGCGCCGCTCACCGTCAGCAGCACCGGCGAGGCGCCTGCCCCACCCGCGGCCCGCGCCGGTTGCGTCAATGCCATGCCACCCAGTGCGGCTGCCGCCAGGAAACTTCTTTTGTCCATCGCTATCCCTCCTGTACAAAAGCGCTGATTATGGCCGCGCCGGGGTGTAAGAACCCGTGGCGTGCGGCGACTGATGCCAAGGTTCAAAATCACTGTTTCCATCATGGACACGCAACCTCGTTCCCTGCCCTCCAAGGCCATGGCGTTCCTCTCCGACAAGGTGCTGGTGATCGCCGTGCTGATCGCGTGCGCCATCGGCTTCTACATGGCGCGAAATGCCGCGGCCGAGAGTGCCGTCAAGCTGCCGCCGCCGGCGTTCGACCCGGCAGTGGCGGCGGCGCCGCAGACCGCCGTGTTTGCCGGCGGCTGCTTCTGGGGCGTGCAGGCCGTGTTCCAGCACACGCAGGGCGTGCTCAACGCGGTGTCCGGCTATTCCGGGGGATCGAAGGAGACCGCGAACTACAGCGCGATCGGCAGCGGTACGACCGGGCACGCCGAGGCGGTCCAGATCACCTACGATCCCAAGGTCGTTTCGTACGGCAAGCTTCTGCAGGTCTACTTCTCGGTGGCACACAACCCGACCCAGCTCAATCGCCAGGGGCCAGACTACGGCACGCAGTACCGATCCGCCGTTTTCTACACCGACGCCGGCCAGAAGCAAGTCGCCGAGCGCTACATCGCGCAGCTCGATGCGGCTCGCGCCTTTCCCTCGAAGATCGTGACGCAGCTCACGCCGTACGCGGCTTTCTATCCGGCCGAGGACTACCACCAGGACTACGCAACGCTGCATCCCACGCAGCCCTACATCGCGACGTTCGACTTGCCGAAGATCGCGAACCTCAAGGCCGTGATGCCCGAGGTGTGGCGCGAGAAGCCGCAACTGGTGACGCAGCGATAGGCGTCGCGGGCTCCACCGCGACGACAACGCTCAGGGGCCCGAGCCGCTCCGAACCAGCAGCGGCCTCAGCATCCACAGGCCCAGCACGGGCCCCAGCGCCAGCCACGGCAGCACGAGCGCGAGCGGCCAAACTTGCGAGGCGCGCACAAACAATTCGATGCTCACGACCGAGATCGCGAACCCGATGCAATTGGTGAACGTGAGCACGCTGCCGACCACCGCGGGCGGCGCATTCCGTGCGGTCAAGGTCGAGAACTGCGGCGAGTCGCCCACCACCGTGGCGCCCCAAAAAAGCAGCCATGCGAGGAACAGCCCCAGCGGCGCCGCCAGCATCCACGGGGCCGCCAGGCAACAGGCCGCGCTGGCCGCCAGCTGAACCTGGGCAATCCGCGCGCTCCCCCAACGCCGCGCCAGCAGGCCGCCCACGACGCAGCCTGCGAACCCGGCGGCGATGGTCCAGAACGCCGCGGCGCTCACAGCCGCCCCCGCGACGCGCGTGGCCACCACCAGCGGCACCAGCACGTAGAAGGCGTACAGCTCCCACATGTGGCCGAAGTAGCCGAACACCGATGCGCGCAGCCTTCGGTCGGACCAGATCGCACCCAGCGCCTTGGGCGTGATCCGCGAGCCGCGCGGCGCCTCGGGATTGACGGGAACCCAGAACGCGGTCGCGATGCCCCCGAGCGCCGCCAGGATCGACACCCCGACCACCACGGCCTGCCAAGGCCGCCAGTCGCCCGCCAGCAGTACCGCGCCGCCCGAGGCGTCCCCCGCCAGGGCACGCAATCCATGGGGCAGCGCCGTCCCCAGAACGAGCGCGCCGATGAGCACGCCCATGACGGCGCCGAGGCGTTCACGGTACCAGCTGGCCGCGATCTTCATACCCACCGGGTAGATGCCCGCCAACAAAAAGCCCACACCGAAACGCGCGGCCACGAGCAAGGGGAGCCGGCCGTCGGCGAGCAACGTGGCGGCGTTCAGCGCTGCGCCGAGCACCGAACAGACCAGGAACACCTTGTGCGGCTCGAAGCGGTCGGCCAGCATCAAGAGCGCGAACACCAGCGTCCCCGCGACGAAGCCAAGCTGCACCGCGGACGTCAGCGTGCCCACAGACGCGGCCGGCAGGCCCCAAGCCTGCTGCAGGTCAGGCATCACGGCGTTCACTGCGAACCAGAGGGAGGTGCCGGCGAATTGCGACAGCACGATCACCGGCAGGATGCGGCGCGGAACGGCTGTGCTCATGGGCAAAGCATACAAGCCCCCGCCCCGCCGCGGTTTTCCGGACGCCGCCACAATGGGCCGATGATCCCCTTTTCGGTCCTCGACCTTTCCCCCATCACCGAAGGCAGCGACGCTGGCGAGTCGTTTCGCAACACGCTCGCGCTGGCGCAGCACGCCGAACGCTGGGGCTACAACCGCTACTGGCTGGCCGAACACCACGGCATGCCGGGCATCGCCAGCGCCGCCACGTCGGTGCTGATCGGGCATGTGGCCGGCGGCACGAAGACCATCCGCGTGGGCGCGGGCGGCATCATGCTGCCCAACCACTCGCCGCTGGTCATCGCCGAGCAGTTTGGCACGCTCGAATCGCTCTACCCGGGCCGCATCGACCTGGGCCTGGGCCGCGCGCCCGGCTCGGACCAAGCCACCGCGCGCGCCTTGCGCCGCAACCTGATGTCCGACGCCGATGAATTCCCGCGCGACGTGGTCGAGCTCATGGATCTGATGTCCGACCAGCCCCGCCAGGCCATTCGCGCCGTGCCGGGCATGGGCACCAACGTGCCGGTATGGATCCTCGGTTCCAGCACCTTCGGCGCGCAGCTTGCGGCGATGCTGGGGTTGCCCTACGCGTTCGCGTCGCACTTCGCGCCGCAGCAATTGATGCAGGCAATCGAGATCTACCGCGAAACGTTCAAGCCTTCCGCGCAACTGGCCAAACCGTATGTGATGCTGGGCTTCAACGTGTTCGCCGCCGACACCGACGAGGAAGCGCAATTGCGCGCCACGTCAATGCAGCAGGCGTTCGTCAACCTGCGCAGCGGCCGGCCGTCGAAGCTGCCGCCTCCGGTGGCGGGCTACCGCGAGAAGGTCGGCCCCGCGGAGCGGGCGTTACTTGATAGCGTGTTGTCGTGCGCCGCCATCGGTTCCGCCGAAACCGTGCGTGAGAGCCTGCGCGCCTTCATCGCGCGCACGGGGGCCGACGAATTGATGATCGCGTGCAACATGTTCGACCCGACCCATCGGCGCCGGTCCTACGAGATCGCATCGCAAGTGCGATGACGCCGAGCCCGGAGTGACAGCCCTGGTGCCGCATCGATTCCGTCACGACGCAGACGCGCCTACCTCAGCATGTGGAAGTTCAGCAGCCTCGTCGCCACCACGGTCTCGGCCAGGAAGCACAGCAGCGCCAGCAGGAAGCACGCCACACCGAGCAGAAAGCTCCCGATCGCGAAGCGGCTGATCTGGGACGCTGTCGTCTCACCCAGGAACAGCACGATGATCGTGACGCCGATCAGGAAAGCGCATGTCGTGAGCAAAGCGATGCAGCCATTGGCCAGCCGGCCGCGCATCCGCAGCTCGCCCAGCTCGACCTGGGCACGCGCCAGAAACTCCTCGTCGGTGCTTGTGCGGGCCCGGTCTTCCACCGTGCGCGCCCGGTCGATGATGCGTGCGAGCCGCCCGGCCACCGCGCCGATCATGCCGGACACGGCGGTGAGCAGGAACACCGGCGCGACGGCAAGCTGGATGCCGTGCGTGACGGAAGCGGAGTCGATCGGAAAAGCCACCATCACCCCTCGATCCGGATTTCGTACATCGCGTCTCCCATGTAGCGGTTAGGGCCGAACGCTGCCGCCACGCCCGCAGTCTCGGCCGCCCGCCACTGATCGAAGATGGCCTGCTCGGCGTCGGTCAGCGTGTCGGGCGCGGGCGCTTCGCCATAAGTGCCGACGATGCGCAAGTACGCGGCATAGACCGGCGCCACCAACTGCTCGTCGCCCAATGCTTCTTCCAGCGCACCGCGAAAGCGCGCCTCGGCCTGGCGGCGCTCTTCCGGCGAGACATCGGCTTCGTACAGGGTGATGGAATAAGTCATCGTGGCAGGTGCAGGAACAACCGGGGATTATTGTCCAGCACGCGACCCCCCGGGGAACGCGGTTATCCTCGCGCCACCCATGACCACGCAGCACACCGTCCCCGACAAAGACCAGATCGCGCTGCTCGAGCCCTTCGACCGCCTGGGCCTCGACCGGATTCGCCTGGTGGCCAGCGCCGGGGACGCACACGAGGCACGGGCCGAAATGGCTGGGGCACGCGTGCTCGGTTTCGACACCGAGTCGAAGCCGACCTTCCTGAAGAACGAGGCTTCCGAAGGCCCGCACGTGGTGCAGCTGGCCACATTGGAAAAGGCCTGGGTCTTTCAGCTCCACGACGTCGAATGCCGCGCCGTGGTGGCCGGGCTGCTGGCGCAGGCGGGCGTCATCAAGGCCGGCTTCGGCCTGGGCGACGACCGCAGGCGGATCGTCTCCAAGCTGGGTGTGGAGCCCGCCGACGTGCTGGAGCTCAACACGGTGTTCCGCGAGCGCGGCTGGCGCAAGGACATGGGCGTCAAGGCCGCGGTGGCCGTGCTGTTCAACCGCCGCTTCATCAAATCGCGCAAGGCGACGACGTCGAACTGGGCCAACCCACGGCTGACCGAAGCGCAACTCGTCTACGCGGCCAACGACGCATACGCCGCCGTCCGCGTGTTCCACGAACTCGGCCTCACCTAAGCAAGGCCGGGGCGAGGCCGGGGCGGTCAGGTCGCCAGGTCAGCTCTTGTTCGGATTGTTCGGGCGCGCGTCGTCGCGGTTGCGCACGCCGTCACCGTCGCGGTCACCGCGGGCCCAGCGGCCGCGCTGCAGTTCCCAACGGCCATTGCGCTCGACCCAGCGGTCGGCTTCCCAATGGTGGCCGCGGCGCGCACGCACCTGGTGGCCGGCCACCCACACGTGCTGGCCACGGCGCCACTCCCAGTGGCCCGGGGCCCAGACGTAGCCGCGGCGCATTTGCGGCTGCGCTTCCTCGCGCTGGGGCGGAGGTGCTTCGCGGATGATGATGGTGCGCTGTTGCGCGACAGACGCCAGCGGAACGCTGGCGAAAGATGCCGCGACCAGGCCGGCAATGAGGATCTTCTTGAACATGTGTGTCTCCGGGGACGGATGGCCGGCTTCGAGATTGAAGCCTGAATGACCAACGCCCAGAGTGGACGTGCGTTGACCGGACGCAGGTAGGACAAGAACCCGACAGTCGCCTCAGGCTGGCTCGACCGTATCGCCCTGCTCGGCGGGTTTGGCTTTGCGGTGGCCGGGCTTGGCGAGAATCTCGACGTAGAAGCTTTCCGCGCCCTCTTTGGCAGCCGCATCGATGGCGGGAACGATACCGTTGAGATGGACAGCCTCGGCGCTCTCGGGCGCCAAGCCGAACTTGCAGTCGAAATCCCAATAGTCGGCACCGGCCGGGACGTCGCGGCGGCGCTCACGTTTCACGTACTTGCGGATTTCATGCTTGACCGCATCCAGCACCCGGTCGGGGTGCTTGCCTTCGATGCGAAGTGCAAAGGTTTTTTTCATGCGCGATGGTAGCGCTTTACGTGAAGGTGACTTGCAGCGGCGGCAGGGGCCCATCGAACTGGGCAGTCCACTGCTCGCCCGCGGCTACCGGCCAGGCGTCGGTCCACGTGCCGGTCGTCACGACGTCGCCCGGTTGCAGATCGGTGGCGCCGGGGCATTGCCGCAGCGCTTCCAGGAAATGATGCAGCGCGTGCAGTGGCCCGTCGAGCACGTTGGCGCCAACGCCCTTGTCCACCGTGCGCCCGCCGTTGCACAAAGCGACGCTGGAGCGCGCCAGCAGCGCGTCGAATTCGATCGCGGACTGCGGCAGCTGCGACGTAGCCACTTTCGCGCCCACCAGCAGCGCGGCATGCAACCCGCCGTCGGCCACGGTATCGGGGGCCTTGAAAACCCAGTTCGGCAGGTGCGACTGCACCAACTCGAAGCCCGGTGCCAACCACTCGACGCACGCCAGGAGATCGTCCAGCGTGGCATTCGCGGGCGGGGTCGCCGCCATCCCGAACACCGCTTCCGGCTCGAGCCGTGGCTGGCATGCCTTCGCGAGCGACAAGGTGCCCGCTCCGTCGCAGAACACCACCGTCGTATCCCAGACGGCCCCCCAGATGGGCGCGAAGACGCCGTAGCGGGACCAGATTTTGCGGTTGGTGAAGCCGATCTTGTAGCCAACGGGACGCTCGCCGCGGGCGATGCGCAACTGGCGCAGCGTCAGCGAGCGTTCGTACGCGGCGGGCAGGTCGAGGCCGCAACCCTCGGGCCACAACGTGCCGCGGTCCCAGTGGGCCAGGATGTCTTCAGGGGTCATGTCGCATTTTGCTCTGCTTGCGGCCCGCGGGCTGTACATGTATCGTCCGGCTCCATGCATACCCGCCCCATCCCCTCCAGCGGCACGCCGCTACCGGTGATCGGGTGCGGCACCTGGCTCGGCTTCGACGTGGGCAATGCCGCATCCGAGAAGCCGCAGAGGGGCGAAGTGCTGGCCGAGCTGTTTGCCGGGGGAGGCACGCTCATCGACAGCTCACCGATGTACGGCTCAGCCGAACTCGTGGTGGGCGAGCTTCTGCATGCGAGCCGGTCACGGGAAAGAGCTTTTCTTGCCACGAAGGTATGGACGACGGGCCGGCAGCCGGGCGTCGAACAGATGGAGCGGTCGATGGGGCTGCTGCGCACCCGCCACATCGAGCTCATGCAGGTGCATAACCTGGTCGACTGGCGCACGCACTTGCCCACGCTGCGCGAATGGAAGGTCGGAAAGCGCATCTCGTACATCGGCGTCACCCACTACACCGAATCCGGCTATACGGAGCTCGAACACGTGATGCGCTCAGAACCGCTGGACTTCGTTCAGCTCAACTATTCGATGGAAAGCCCAGAAGCGCAGCGCCGCCTGCTTCCGCTCGCGGCTGAGCGCGGCATCGCCGTGCTGGTGAACCTGCCTTTGGGCGGCGGGAAGATGCTTCGCGCGCTGCACGCCAAGCCCCTGCCGGGCTGGGCTGCCGAGATCGGCTGCACGGCCTGGAGCCAGGTGATGCTGAAATTCGTACTGTCGCAGCCGGCCGTGACCTGCGCCATTCCCGGCACATCGAACCCGCGGCACATGCGCGAGAACGCAGTGGCGGGCACAGGGGAATTGCCCTCGCCTTCGTTCTGGGCGGGCAAGCTGCCGCAGCTCTGACCCCCCAGACCTAGAGCACGATGTCCGTGACGGTCGTGGCAGTTGCGCGCAAGGCGATGCTCGTGGCTGCCAGCGCTTCGGCTCGCTCCATCGCGCCCGCACCCGTCGACTCGCTGTGCCGGCAGGTACCCGCGCCGACCACGGACTGCGCGCTCCAGTAGCTGTTGGGCCGAACCTCGAAAACCTTGTATTCGCCCACGAAAGCTGCCTCGCATTTGCCGGCCTGGCTCGCGAAAGAAGCGACGTAGTAGCCGTCCACCGGGCCCGTGACGCGGGTGTGCAGCTTGCCGCGCTGGTGCGGCTCGGCCGCCTGCGCGCGGCTGCCACGGGCGAGGCTGGCTCGCTCGTTTCTCGCGGAGAGTTGGTCGATGGCGGCCTGGATCAACTCCTCGTGAAGCGGATAGGTCTCTTCCATCCAGCTGACGTCGCGGTCATCGGTCCGCGGGCCCGCGGCAGGGCTGTGTGTGGTCATGCGCCGAGCATGCGCTCTTTTGGCAAACTCAACCGTAGGCGCATCGCCTGCGCCGGCGTCAGGCTTGCGCGCGAGTCATCCGCCGGTGCGCAGTGCGCTGGCCGTCATCACCGGCCTGCCCTGCCCGTATCTCATCGCCCGCAACTGGCCATCGAGCAGCGCCGCTTCGCGGGCGCCAATGCGGGCATTGGCGATATGGCGCTGCGTTTCGATGGGCAGGCGCGCGGTATTGCGGCCGTTCCACACCGCGCGGCCGCGGCTGGAAAGGTTGTAGTAGATCGAAACGCCCTCGCGCAGCTTGGCGGCGCGCTCGCCGGGGGAGAGCCGCAGCCCCTCGATCCGGGAGGCGCTCCAGAGTGCGGCTTCCTTCATGTGGACGGCGGCGACGTGGATCGACTCGACCAGGTCGTTCGGGTTGCGCAGGCCCAGCAGCCTCGCGGTGGCCGGTTCGAACTGCGCGATGCCCAGGTTCGGCGTGCCGTTCTTGCTCTGGCCCAGCCGCGGCACCCACGACGTTTCCGCGGTGATGATGCCGTACACGTCGTGGTAGCCAAGGCCCACTTCGGCCAGCCCTGCGCGATGCGCGGCGGATTTGGCGAGCAGGAGGCGGGAGTGATAGTCAGGCGTCGCGAACTGGCCGGTGCCGAGCCGGGTTTGCACCCAACGCACGTTGATGCGCAACTGCTCGTAATGCCCGTCCACGGATGAACGGGCGAGCACCGGCGCAGGCGTGGGCACGGAAGCAATCTCGGCCATGATGGGCAGCATCCGGCTCTTCATCATTGCCGGCCGCTGCTCTGCCTGCGCCATGACGGCCGCAGGCTCGATGAGTTTCGGCCCCACGGGCCGCGGACCTCGAAGATCGCGCGCCACCAGGCAAACCAGCCCAACCGTACAGAACCCGCCGACGGCGCAATAGATGGGCAAGTGCGCAAACTTCATGTAGTCCCTTTCTTACAAGAAAGAAGGGAGAGCGCCTACAAGACGAAGTTCACCGATGTTTCAATTGAATCTATTGATGAGCGGGTTTTTGCCAACTATTCCTGCAAGAGACGGCTACGGCTTTGTTTGCACGGCCTTGCGATCGGCCACCACCCTCTGCGCCGAGGGACGCTCCGCGATGAAGCGGGCGTAAGCCTTGTGGTCGACGCCGCCGGCTTGCAGCAAATCTTCTCCGAACGCCGCCTTGCTGGCCATCGCCACCAGCGGCAGGTTGTTGAAAGCGGCGCAGTCGGCCTGCGTGAAGGTGTCACCCGCCACGAAGGGCGAGAACTTGGCAAGCCGCTTGAACGCGGCGATGTTGGTTTGCAGTTGCTTGCGTATGCGCGCGAGGTTGCTTTCGCTCAACGCCGGTGCCCCGAAGAATGCCGAGCCATACAGCTGGCGGGCCACGATCTCCAGGTGCCAGTCGATGAAGATGGTGAGCTCGCGCACCTTGGCAGCGGCAAAGGCGTCGGCGGGCATCAGCGGCGGCTGCGGCCACTTCGCTTCCAGCCATTCCATGATCGGCTGGCTCTCGCACAACGCGCCCTCTTCGCTGGTGATGAACGGGATCTTGCCCAGCGGCGAGGCGCCGAGAATCGCCTCGTCGGAGCTGTGCGTTGCCGCGTACGCTTCCGTGAAGGGAACGCCCTTTTCAAGCAAGGCGAGCTTGACCTTGTTGTAGTAGTTGGAAATGGGTGAGCCGTGAAGGGTGAGCATGCGTGTCTCCGTCTTGAATCGCGCTACTTTAGGCGTTGGCCGCGGGATGCAATGGCACGGTGGCGACAGGTGCCGCGTGTCATCGGCCGTCATCCGGCCGGCCCCAGGATGTGATGGATTGCGAGTCAAGCCCGCAATGACGCTTCCACGGCCCGCTGCAAGGCCGCTCGCGCGAGCAGCCGTGTCGAATCGAGCGTCGGCAGCGGCGAGTTGTCATCGTTCATGATCAGAGGAATCTCGGTGCAGCCCAGCACCACCGCGTCGCAGCCCTGCTGCTCCATGCGCGTCATCACCTCCTGGAAATACGCCACCGCTTCGGGCGTGCGCACGCCGGCCACCAGTTCGTCCATGATGAAACGATTGATCGCCTCTCGCTCTTCCGGCGTGGGCCGAACGAACTCCAGCCCGGCCGCGGCCAGCTGCTCTGGATAGACATCGCTTTCCACCAGCCACTTCGTCCCGGTGATGCCGATTCGGCGAAAGCCTCGCCCCTTCGCCTCTTGCGCCACCACTTGCGCGATGTGAAGCCAGGGCAACGGCGATCGCTCCTGCACGAACGGAAGCGCCTGGTGAATCGTGTTGTCGGGGCAGATGAGGAAATCCGCGCCCGCCTGCGCGAGCTTGGCGGCCGACGCCAGCATGATCTCGCCCACGCCAAGCCAGTCGTCGCGATAGATGCATTCCATGTAGTCCGCCAGCGACGGCGTGTGCATGGAGATTTCAGGATGCGCATGAGGCCCGAGCAAGGCCGCGCCCTCGGTGCAGATCGTGCGGTAGCAGAGCGACGCGCCCTCGGCCGAGCAGGCCACGATACCGATATGCCGCGCCTTTGATTTCATGAGTACACCGCGTCGTGGTCGCCTACGTTGATGGGGATGATCTGCCGATCGCGAATCACGAACTCGACAGTGATCCGGTAAGACAGGTTGATGGATACCGAATGCAGCCCCAGGTGCTTCCCGGACAGCGCTTGCAAACGCAGCGATGGATGGTGCGGGTTGACCTCTAGCAGCGCAAGCGCTTTCGCGTATTGCGGCCTCAACGCAGGATGGCGCTTGAGGAAGCGCAAGGCAAGCTTCAAATACGTTTCGGTGAAGACAAGCTGGTAGGGCATGCGGCCGAACCGGCCTCAGCGCGACGCGCGCCGGACAGGCTTCTTGGCAGAAGGCCTTTTCGCGGGCGGCCCTGCCGGCGCGCTGTCGCCTGCCAGCAGCGCGTCAAGCCGTGCCGCGTGCGCCTGCGCCGATTCCGATACGTAGCGGCCCGCCGCCATGTCGGCGTGGCTCTGCGCCAGCGCAGCATCCAGCTCGCATTCACGCAAATAGTCGTACTGCGCCATTTCCATCACCACGAAACGGTCCTTGCCGCGCACGGAAATCACGGCCTCGGGCTGGTGCGCCAGCGATTCCTCGATGGCGGCTACACCCCTGGTTTTGAGATCATTGGCGGTCAGTGCTGGCATCGCTCGATTGTCAGCACTTTGAATAGTACTGTCAATCGCACGATTCAATCCGCACCATTCAATCCGGCTTCGCGCCCGATTCCTTCACCACCTTCGCCCACTTCGCGGTTTCGGCTTGCTGGAACGTCGCGAGCGCTTCGGGCGTGCCCGTCGCGATCTCCAGCCCCAGCCCGGCCAGCTTTTCCTTCACGTCGGGCAGCGCCATGACACGCAGGGTTTCCGCGTTGATGCGCGCTTGCACATCCTTGGGCAGGCCCGCGGGAGCGTACAGCGCAAACCACGACGTTGCTTCGAAGCCCGGCAGGCCGGACTCGGCGATGGTGGGGATGTTCGGCGCTGCCGGCGAGCGCGCCGCGCTGGTCACGGCGATCGCCCTCACCTCGCCCGCCTTGACCAGCGGCAATGCCGACGGCATGTTGTCGAAGATCATGCTGATGCGCCCGCCCAACAGGTCCGGCACGGCCTGCGCGCGTCCCTTGTAGGGGATGTGCTGCATCTTGACGCCCGCCATGGTGTTGAAGAGCTCGCCGGACAGGTGGATGGAGGTGCCGCTGCCCGAGGAACCAAACGACAGCGGCGACTTCTTTGCCAGGTCAATCAACTCCTTGACGGTCTTGGCGGGCACGCTGTTGTTGACCACCAGCAGGTTGGGCGTCGACGCCAGGAAGCTGATGGGCGTGAAGTCCTTGGTGTGGTTGTACGGCATCTTGTCGTACAGGGCCGCGTTGATGGCATGCGTGCCCACGGTGCCGACGACCAGCGTGGTGCCGTCGGGCGGGCTCTTGGCCACGAAATCGGCACCGATATTGCCGCCCGCGCCGGGCTTGTTGTCCACGGTGACGGTCTGGCCCGACGACTGGCCCCACTTGTCGGCCAGCACACGCGCCAGCGTGTCGGGCGCCCCACCCGGCGGGAAGGTGACGACGATCTTCACCGGCTTGGTGGGCCATGGCGCGGTCTGGGCCATCGCGGTTAAGTTGAATGCCGTGCCCAGCAGCACACCAACGACCACGCTTCGGGGGTGGGTCATTTCTAGCCTCCGGACATCTTTTTCATCTGCTCGAGCCAGGGAGCCCAGTCAATCGGACCTTCGGCGAAGCGCTTTTGCAGATTGGCCAGGACGCGCGGCCAGGCCGCCGAGAAGTAGTCGTATGCCTTGTCCCATTCACCGCCGTCGCCCCAGCCCACGTGGTGCAGGTGCACTCGGGTCTTGCCATCGGCTTCGGCCTGGAACCGCAGGATCACCACCGTGCGCTGCTTGCGCGCCTCGGGCAGGCTGGGCGGTGCGTTCCACGTGAACGACAGCAGGCGGTCCTGCTGAAAGCCGATCACTCGCATGTTGTCGGCGCCCTTCATGCCGGGCGGCGCGTACGGGTTGATGTAGACCTCGAAGGGCCCGTCGACCGCGAGTTCGACTTTCGCGTCGGGTGCAAAGAAGGTCTTGATACCTTCGGTCGTCGTCCAGGCCCGGTACACCGCATCGACCTTCGCGGCCACGACCACTTCCTGGTCGATGGCGCGTTCGGCGGCGAAGGCGAAGTTCATGGGCAGGCAGAAGCAGGCAAGCAGCAGCAGCAGTCTCTTCACGAATCCCTCCGTTGGTGACGGGGAGAATCTATTCCTTTTTGGGCGGATCGTCGACCTTGCGCCTCATCGGCTGCCAGCCGGCGAACTCCGGGTGGTGGCGTGCCACCACCGGCCCGTCGAAGCCCCAGGCGATGCATTTGCCCAGGTGGTACGGCGGCTCATTGCTCTCGCGCGCAGGCAGCCCGGCCTGCCTGCGCAGCCGCTGCTGGTAGGACGGGATGGTCTGGTAGGCCGCGGTCGCCATGTTGAACAGCAGCTCGCGCAGGTGCGTGCAGCCACGCACGCCGCCGAGGGCGCGCTCGATCGCCACGCGCCAGCCGGGGCCGAGCTTCACGCCCACCATGGCCTGCATCGGCGGGTTGCCCTGCTGGCACTCGTCGAAAGGCGTGTGCTCCTGCGAACTGGCGATCTCGCGAATGGTCATCGAGTCGTCGACCGTGACGCGGATCGACATGCCGTGGATCGGCGTGCCCGGCGGCATCAGGCCGCGCTCGGAACGCTCGATCGAAAAGGTCTTCGTGTCGGACAGCTCGGCTTCGATGTCCCAGAGGCCGTCTTCGCGGTGGTACCCGCGGTAGACGACAGCGCGCGTATGGATGTGCGTGCGGGCCTGGGGCGTTGGGAGAGCCATCGCCCTTACTCTTGCAGACGCTGCGCGACCTCGCGCTTGCCCATGCCGCGCAGCGTGGCGATGGCTTCGATCTGCTTGGCGCGCGGCCGGGTCTTGCCGCCTTCCCATTTGTAGACGGACAACGTCGACACGCCGAGCAGCTTGGCCACCGACGCCGCCGACAGGCCCAGGCGGCGCCGCTGCGCGGCCAGGCCCTTGGCGCTGAAGCGCAGGTTGCCGGCCCCTTCTTCCTCGGCTTGCGCGGGCGCTGCCTTGGAGGCGACCTTGCCGAGCCGCTTGACCTGCTGCTCGAGCGCCTGCATGCGCCGCTTCAGGTCGGCGATCTGGCTGCGGTACTGGGATACCGACTTTTTGAGCGCTTGCGTTTCACCGCGAACTTCTTTGCGCGCGACCCGCGAAATTTCACTTTTGAGAATCGTTCCGATATTTGCCATGGAAGTATGTATTGGGCTTTGTGCCGCGGCCCGGTTTCTGCGCTGGGTCTTTGCGGCTTCGGCGTTGGTGAACTCCTGAGCCTCCATCTTAGCCTTGTTGCTCCAGCCGCATTTTCCACCATCCACTTGGATGGTGCTAAGATGGTGCCATGCCAAGAGCCAGCAGCAAATCCCTGGTCGCCAGCGCCAAACCTGCCGACGAAAAAATCACGATCAACCTGGGGTGCGTGGACCTGGGGCAGATCGACTTGCTGGTGCAGGAAGGCTTCTATGCCAACCGCACCGACCTCATCCGCACCGCCATCCGCAACCAGCTGATGTCGCACGGAGACGCGGTGCGCGCGGCCGTGTCTCGCAAGACGCTCACGCTGGGCATCCAGCACTTCAGCAAGGCAGACCTGCAAGCAGTGCAAAAAGCGGGCCAGAGACTCGATGTGCGCGTGCTGGGCCTTGCGTCCATCGCACCCGACGTCACCCCGGCGCTTGCGCTGGCCACCATCGAATCCATCACCGTGCTCGGCACCCTGCACGCCAGCGCCGCCGTCAAGGCCGCGCTGTCCAAGCGCATCGGCTGAACGGCACCCCTACCAAAGCAGCTCCCATGAACCCATTCTTCCAGCGCCTGATGCGCAGCGCGACCCGCCTCGTCGGGCGCGGCGACCTCAAGGCCGCCACCGCGGCGATCCAGCAGGCGCTGGCGGGCAAGCCCGAATCGCCTCCGCCCGCCTCCAGCGCTCAAGTTCATCCACATGCCGATGTGATCGACGTCGCCGCGCGTGTGATCGAACCGGCGGTCGTCGAACCACCGGTATACGAACCGCCGCCGATGCACGAAGCGCCGTCGCCCGAACCGCGCCCCGAGACGGACGCGCTTTCGCTGCCGGACGAGCAGTTCATTGCCGGCCGCTACATCGGCGCCGGTGGCCAGCGCGAATACAAGCTCTATATCCCGCCGCACGATGGCACGCGCACGTTGCCCCTCATCGTGATGCTCCACGGCTGTACACAGGACGCCGACGACTTCGCGGCCGGCACCGCCATGAACGACCTGGCGCGTATGCACGGCTTCCTCGTTCTGTACCCTGAGCAATCGCCGCGGTTCAATCCCAACCGCTGCTGGAACTGGTTCAAGCACAACCACCAGGCGCGCGACCGCGGCGAGCCGGCGCTGATCGCCGGAATGACGCGCCAGGTGATGGCGCAGCACGCGATCGACCCTGCACGCGTCTATGCGGCCGGGCTGTCGGCGGGCGGCGCGATGGCGGCGATCCTGGGCGACGCCTACCCGGACTTGTTTGCCGCCGTCGGCGTGCACTCCGGCCTGCCGACCGGCGCGGCCAAGGACGTGGCATCGGCATTCGGCGCGATGAAGAAGGCGCCGCAGATCGTGCCCGCCACCAGGAACGGCGTCCCCACCATCGTCTTCCACGGTGACACGGATGCCACTGTCGACCCTGCCAACGGGCGCCACGTGATCGCCGCCAGCGTGCACGCGAGCGCGCAGGTCGAAACGCAAACCGGCGTGGCGGCCGGCGGGCTGCGCTACACCCGCGAGCTCCACCGCGCGGACGGCGGGCCGGTGACAGCGGAGCACTGGGTCGTGCACGGCTCGCCGCACGCCTGGTCGGGCGGCAACTCTGCCGGTTCCTACACCGACCCTCGGGGCCCGAATGCGAGCGCGGAGATGGTGCGGTTCTTCATGGAACACGTCCGCGAGCCAGTACATTGAGTGGATGAACCGACGCAAATTCATCCCGCTAGCGGGCCTGGCGCTCGTTGCGAGCCTCGCAGCGGCAGCTCCTGACGAAGACGTCCTGGGCAAGTCGCAGGGCTACCCGGCGCAGTCCGCCGGACCGGCCTTCAGCATGTTCAAGGAGGAGTTCAAGGTCGGCACCTTCAGCCACATGGACAAGGCGTTCTGGCCGCGCACGGTGAAGGCGCCGCCCGTCCCGTCCGACCTCCCCGCGGGGGACCCGCTGCCCGCCTTGACCTATCCTTTCGAAGGCAAGAATTACACCGTCGACGACTTCTTTGCCCGCCAGCGTGTGACCGGGCTGCTCGTCATCAAGGACGGGAAGGTCGTGCTGGAGCGCTACCAGTACGAGCGGCGCCCGGAAATGCGGCTGGCATCGTTCTCGATGGCCAAGACCGTTACCGGCCTCCTGGCCGGCATCGCGCTGCGCGATGGACTGATCGCATCCTTGGACGACCCGGCAGAAAAATATGCATCGGAGCTGAAGGGATCAGCCTGGGGCCCGGTGACGATCCGCAACCTGCTGCGCATGTCGTCCGGCGTGAAATGGAGCGACAAGGTCGGGCCGGGCCTGGCCAGCGACGGAGCGCGGCTCGCGGTGGAATCGTTCTTCCGGCGCGGGCGCGGCGGCGCCAGTGCCGTGTCATGGGTCAAGGACAGCGATCACCCGCAAGGCACGCGCTTCAACTACAACTCTGCGGAAACCTTCGCACTGGGCGTCGTGCTGCGCGCCGCCATCAAGCAGGATCTCGGCACCTATCTGGCTGAGAAGCTCTGGCAGCCGATGGGCGCCGAAGCCGATGCCACCTGGCTCATCGACGCATCGGGCCTCGAGGCAGGCAACTGCTGCCTCAATGCCCGCCTGCGAGACTATGGCCGCCTGGGCATGCTGCTGGCCAACGACGGCATGTGGAATGGCCGCGAGCTGGTTCCGCGCGACTTTCTTCTGGATGCGACCGACGCTGAACGGCAACCGGACTACCTGCGCCCTCGCAAGGCCAGCCAATTCTTCGGCTACGGGTACCAGACCTGGCTGTACCCGTACAAGACACGGACTTTCCAGGCGCGCGGGCTGTTCGGGCAGGAGCTGATCGTGCAGCCGGAATCCAAGGTGGTGATCGTCATCGCTTCGGTCCTGAAAGCCCCCGACGTGCCGCCCGAGATTTTCGTGGAGCGAAATTATTTCACCGGTGCCATCCTCAAGGCCCTGGGCGGCAAGACCGACCTGTACCGCTAGCCAATTATTTTCCGCGGGCCTTGAATCCTTTCGCACGGCCGGCCCCTCCTTGCTTCGATGCCACGTTTTGATGGCAGCCAAGGTGAAACAATGTTCTATCGCAAAAACGTCGGGCCCAAGGAACGCATGCTGCGCCTGGTGGCCGGAGGCTCCATGGTGGCCTGCTCCCTCGCACTGCTGGGCGTGACGCCGCTGGGCCTGCTGCTGGCGTGCGCCGGCGTGGTCTCGGCCGCCACCGGCCTGGTCGGCTTCTGTCCGGCCTGCGCCATGGTGGGCCGCAAGCCCGTGGAAGGCCCGCGCGGATGATCGCTCCCGACCGCGCGGTCTTCGCCGCCGCGCAAGCCGGCGAGCCTGTGGCCCTGGAGCGGCTGCTGCGCGAGCTGCAGCCGGACATCCGCCGTTATGCGCGGCACCAGTGCCATCGCAGCTCGGCGATCGAGGACGTGGTGCAGGAAGCGCTGATCGTCGTCTACCGCCGCGTCGGCAACGTGCGCGATGCAGCGGCCCTGGCCGCCTGGGTGTTCCGCGTCGTCGCCCGCCTGTGCATGCTGCCGGCGCTCGGGGTGATGCGCGGCACCGAGGAACTGACGGACCGCCACGAGGCCGAGTATTTCGCGCGCCGGCCGCAGGACGAGCTGCGCATCGACCTGGTCCGGGCACTGGAATCGCTGCCGGAAATCTACCGCGAAGTGATCCTGCTGCGCGACATGGAGCAGCTGACCATCACCGAGGTGGCGACACGATTGGCCGTCACCCGCGAAGCCGTCAAGAGCCGCCTCCATCGCGCGCGGGCGCTGGTGCGCGAATACCTTCGGCCGGAGGTCGCATGACCGAGCCCACCACGCCGAGCTCGATCCGGAATCCAGTGGGCCGCAGCGCAACCGGCCTCTTCGCCAGCAACACGTTCACCGGCCACTTGGTCCGCGGCGCCGTGGCGTTCGCGTTGCTCTACATCGCCATCAGCCAGCAACACCAGCACCCGTGGTGGGCATTGTTCTCCGGCGCTCTGTCGCTCGTAGCCATGCGCGGCTGCCCGATCTGCTGGACGATTGGGTTGGTGGAAACGGCAAGCCAGCGCTGGCGGGCGATGCGCTAGCCACCAGCCTCAGCCTCGAGGCGCCAGAGAAAGAAATTCCAGCCCTCGCACCTTGCTGGACTGCATGTCGAAGCGTGAGAGCGCGGACGCCCCCAGCAACGGTGCGCATTCCTTGCAAACCAGCGCCTTGACGTTGCGCAGCTCGTGTGGGCCGACGCGGATCGCATCCAGCATCACAACCTGCGCCGGCACCCGCCGGCCATCGGCCGTGATCATTCGCGCATCGGAGTCCAGCAATCGGTATTCGACATTCGACGCCCGCAGCATCTCCTGGCTGAGCGCCGTGAGCGTCGCACCGGTGTCTACCATGAAAGCCGCCGGCCGCGCCGGCCCGACCGACACCGGCGCGAAGAAGTGGCCGCCGTACGCGGCAAGGCGCAAGGGGTCCTTAGCAGCGCCCACCTCGGTGATCCCCTTTTCGATGGCGGTGCGCTGCGCGGTGAAGTAGGCCGAGCCGCCCGTTGCCTCCAGGCGCGAGTCGAACGCCTGGAGTAACGCCAACGCTTCGTAGGGCCTGGACTTGCTCACCAACAACCGCGCCAGCGCGCCGCGCACGTCCACGAGTTTCGGCACCGCGGCCAGCGCCGCATAGTTCCACTCGATCGCCTCATCGGTCCTGCCCACGCTTGCCAGGCTGACGGCGTAGTAGGCAAAGAGATCGTAGGCGCCAGACCCCGTGGCGATTGCCTTTTCGAATTGCTGGATTGCCCCGGTGTGGTCGTCACGCTTGCTCTTGACCACGCCCAGCGTGGTGAGGGCCCGGCCATCGTCGGGGTGCAGCTTGAGGAAATCGGTCCAACTCGCCTCGGCGCACGCCAGATCGCCGCTCTGCTGGCAACGCAACGCACGCTGCGCGAGCTCTTCCGAACTAAGGACGGTGTTCTTTCCCAAGACCTGCTGCAACGTACCGCGCAGGCTCAGGAATGCACCCGCCTGCACCACCAGGAGCACGCTGGCGGCGCATGCCGCCACCTTGTACCGGGTGCGCTGGGTCTTGTTCTCGTCCCACCAACCGGAAATCCACACCGGGATCATTAAGACCAAGAGCGAGCCCAGGGCCGCCCCCACCAATTCCGGAAAGCTGCGCCGGTTCGACAGAGCCACGAACAGGTTGAAGCCCACATATGCGGTGACCAGCCCCCAGGTCGAGGCGCGCAGGTACACGCCGGCCGCCAGTTGCTTTGGTCCCCGTAAGAAACTGATGTAGTCAAGACGGCCGCCGCCATCCAAGGTCGGCTCGATGCGGCCGTCCGGCTCTTGTTGATGTGTCATTTACCCCGCCTCTTTAACCCAATTTTATTATCCCCCGACCGCGGGCACTTTCAGCCAAACTAGGCCCATGGACATATCGATCTGGGCCTGGCTGGCCTTGGGCCTAGTGGTGTTCCTGGTGCTCTTCATCTGGTCGATGAAGCGGCACCGCGCGCCCAACCTGAAGGTGGAGTGCGACTTTCCCATCGATGAGTTGACCCCGTCCCTGTCGGGCCTCACCCTAGGAACGGCGGTGGGCGGCAATTCGGTCGAGGTGTTCGAAAACGGCGCGTTCTTCGACGTGCTGGTCGAAGGCATCCAAGGCGCGCAGCGCACCGTCCACTTCGAGACGTTCCTGTGGAAAGACGGTTCGCTCGGACGGCGCGTGGCCGACGCGCTGTCGGCGCAGGCACGCAGCGGAAAACAGGTGCGCGTGATGCTGGACGCCAACGGCTCGCAGGGGGCAGGCAAAGAGGTGGTCAAACAGATGCGCGACGCCGGCTGCTCGGTCAAGTTCTTTCACAAGCGGGGCCTGCGCAACCTGGGTGTTCTGAACGACCGCGACCACCGCAAGATGGTCATCGTCGATGGCCGGGAAGCGTACGTCGGCGGCCATTGCATCGTCGATGACTGGCTTGGCGATGCCGAGGACGGCAAGCACTTTTCCGACGTCAGCGTCCGCCTGCGTGGGCCGATCGTGCACAGCGTGCAGTCGGCCTTCAGCGAAAACTGGGTCGGCGAGACGGGCGAGCTGTTCCTGGGCGAAGACGTCTTCCCGGATCTGAAGCCGGCGGGCGACTCGGTGATCCATGCTGTCTTCCTCAAGCCGCACGGCTCGGCCCCGGCCGTGAAGATCCTGCACCACACCGCCATCTGCCTCGCACGCAAGCGCATCTGGATCCAGAACCCCTATTTCATCCCCGAGCCCGAGGCCATCGACGCCTTCGGCGAAGCAGTGAAACGGGGCGTCGACGTGCGCGTGTTGATGCCCTCGACCCAGGGCTCGGACAACCCGATGGTGCAGCATGCAGGCCACCGCAACTTCGAGAAGCTGCTGGAAAACGGCGTGCGCCTCTTCGAATACCCGCACACGTTGCTGCACCAGAAGATCATGACGATCGACCACGTATGGAGCGCCATCGGGTCCAGCAACTTCGACGACCGTTCGTTCGAGACCAACGACGAGATCACCCTCGCCGTCAAGGACGCTGCCCTGGCGCAACGGCTGGACGCCGTGTTCGAACGGTACGTGAAGCGCGCGGAGGAAATTCAGCTCGAACCCTGGCGCCATCGGGGCGTGTGGCACAAGTTCAAGGACAACGCGGTGTACGTGATCAACGAATTCCTTTGAGCGGCAACCCGTCGATCGTTCAAACGATTGGAACGTTGCGTGCGAATCCGGCCTGTCGATGCACCGGCGGTGCGGTCCCACAATGAATTCATTGAAAGGACAACCGCCATGAACCGCATGCCTTCGCTCTTCATCTCCCACGGCGCGCCCACCTTCGCCATCGAGCCCGCAAAGGCCGGCCCTTTGCTGAACCAGCTCGGGCGCGAACTGCCCGCGCCCAAGGCCGTGGTGGTGCTGTCGCCGCATTGGATCACGCCGAACGTGCGCGTGGCCACCGCGGCCGCGCCCGAAACCATCCACGACTTCGGCGGCTTCCCTGCCGAGCTGTACCGCATCCAGTACCCAGCCCCGGGCAGCCCGGAAGTCGCCGCGCGGGCGCTGGAACTGCTCAACGCCGCGGGATGGAACGCCACCGCCGATGACCGCCGCGGTCTCGACCACGGCGCCTGGGTGCCCGTGCGCCACCTCTTCCCCGACGCGAACGTGCCGGTGCTGCAAGTGTCGATGCCGCGCGACCTGGACGCCGCCGGCGCGGTGCGCCTCGGCCGCGCGCTGGCGCCGCTCGCGGACGAGGGTGTCCTGCTATTGGGCTCGGGCAGCATCACTCACAACCTGTACGAGTTCCGCCAGGAGCTCGACGCGGTCAGTGCGTCGTACGCCGTCGAATTCGTGGATTGGGCGCGGGACGCCGTGCGCGGCCATGACGAAGCCGCATTGGTCAACTACCTCGCCGTGGCGCCGCACGCGCAGCGCGCGCACCCCACGCCGGACCACTACCTGCCGCTGCCCTTCGCCTTCGGCGCGGCGCAGCCGGATGCGCCGGTGCGCGTGATCGATGGCGGGATGACGTATGGCGTGATCGCGATGGACGCGTACCAGTTCGGGGCGTGACGTGGATTGCGGGTCGGAGCCCGCAATGACAAGTAGCGCGTCATGCCGGACTCGGTCCGGGTCCACGCCTCGCTGCAAGGGGTGTTTCCCACCTTGCTGCCTCAAAGCTCAACCGTATACTGGTTACGATTGATCACCCCATGAGGTTTAGCATGGCGAATTTTCCAGCCACAGTCATTGCCGCGTCTTCAGTGGCATACGCCGAGAATGCCGCGGCAGTCGCGCTCTCTCCCTCCCTGATCATCATTGACGACAACCCCAGCCTCTACGGGGCGAAGGTGACCATCTCCGGCGGCTTCCAGGCCGGCCAGGACGTCCTGAGTTTCACCTCGCAATTTGGCATCACCGGCAGCTTCAACGCGGGCACCGGCGTGCTCACCCTGAGCGGCACGGCCACCCTTGCGCAGTACCAGACGGCATTGCGCTCGGTCAAATACTCCAACTCCAGCGACGCGCCCGTCACCGGCAGCCGCACCGTGCGTTTCGAAGTCGATGACGGCACATTCGCCAACCCGCTGAACTTTCTGTTCTCTTCGGCGAGCGTCAACGTCACGGCCAGCAACGACAAGCCCGTCATCGCCGGGCTGGACACGATGCTCTACACCGGGGCCGCGCAGGGCCTGAAGCAAGTGATCGATGCCGATCTCACGGTAGCCGATCCGGACAGCGCAAGCATGGCCGGTGCCAGCGTGCGCATCACCGGGCACTATGTGCTGGGCCAGGACGTGTTGAGCCTTGTTGCCCAGAACGGCATCACCGGCAGCTTCAACGCGGCGACCGGAACACTTACGCTCACCGGCACGGCGAGCGTAAGTGCGTACCAGGCGGCCTTGAGGTCCGTCACCTATTCCAACACCAATCCCACCAGCACCGACGTTGCCGACCGAACCGTCAGCTTCTCGGTCAGGGACTTCTCCGGCGCGTGGAGTACCGCGGTCACCGGCACCATCATGTTCGCCGTCGCGCCCGTCATCAAGACCACGGCGGGCACCGCTGCGTACACCGAAGGCGGTGCCACGGCGGTTGTGGACGGCGCGCTCACCGTGACGGACCTGGATACCCCCACCCTGGCGGGCGCCACCATCAGCATCTCCGTGGGCTTCCAGGTGGGCGACTTGCTCGCGTTCGTCGACACCGCCAACATCACCGGCTCGTACAACCCGGCCACCGGCG
>NZ_RKMB01000140.1 GCF_003797765.1 Ramlibacter sp. WS9
GCGAAGTCACTCGGCGCTGGGTTGGCGAGGCGCGCATCAGTCCTGTGGTCTTCGGTCCGGAGGTTGCCGCCACCTTGCAGACCGCCGCCGATTTCTTCCATGCCGAAGGCGTGCTGCCGAAGTCGCTGGAGGTCGCCCAGGCGTTCGACTTCAGCCTGTCCGCCGGTGCCGCCGAAGTGGCCCGCCAGTTGCCCGCCGACCTCCGCGTCGGCCAGCGTTGAGGAGTTACGGAATGCGTCAGACCCTGAGCCTGTTCCTGCTTCTCTGCCTGCTCGTCGGCCAGGCCTGTGCCGACGAGCGCGTGACCCTGCGCCTGGCCGACCAGAAGGGCAACATGCGCGCCCAGTTGGAGGCTGCCGGCGCGCTGGACGACCTGACCTACGACATCCGCTGGTTCGAATTCCCCGCCGCCGCCGCCCTCGCCGAAGCACTCAATGCCGGTGCGGTGGATGCCGGCATCAT
>NZ_RKMB01000141.1 GCF_003797765.1 Ramlibacter sp. WS9
GAAGAAGTGCTCGCTTTCCGGCAGACGCTCGGCGACCAGCTTCTCCAGCACGTCCAGGTTGGTCCCGTGCTGCGCCGAGATCGGTACTACCTCGGCCTTCGGCAACTGCTGGGTGAGCCATTCGAGGTGCGGCAGCAGGTCGGCCTTCTCCTCTATGCGGTCGGTCTTGTTCACCGCGATCAGCACCGGGCAACTGACGTACTGCACGCGCTCCAGGACCATCTGGTCCTCTTCGGTCCAGCGGGTGCGGTCGACCACGAAGATCACCACGTCGACATCCTTCAATGCCGCGCTGGCGGTACGGTTCATGTAGCGGTTGAGGGCCTTCTCGCCGCTCTTGTGCAGGCCGGGCGTATCGACGTAGACGGCCTGCACCTCGCCCTCGGTCTTGATCCCGAGCATGTTGTGACGGGTGGTCTGCGGCTTGCGCGAGGTGATCGCCAGCTTCTGCCCGAGGATGT
>NZ_RKMB01000142.1 GCF_003797765.1 Ramlibacter sp. WS9
GGAACAGGCCGACGCCGATACAGGCGCCGAGCGCCATCAGGCGGATGTGTCGCTCACCGAGCTCGCGCTTCAGGGAGCCGTCTTGAACCTTCTGTTCGCCGACAGACGACATGGGAACAACCTCATTTTGTTATTGAGATAGATCAGTTGCGGACTCGCTCGTACGGTCGGGGTAGGGAAGCGGATTTCACCAACGGCGCGGCCCCTGCGCGATACCGCACAGCGGGCGACGACGGGGCGTCATAGGTTCCAGGACTGCACACCGGAAGAGGCTGTCCGCTCTCGTGGAGCGAACGTGGGCATTGCGGGAGTCGACTACAACTGAGGTCGGGCCGGAGTTTTACACAAGATTTCGAGGCCGTCATGCCCCGCGACAGGGCAACTGGACCAAAGGCGTAAGCGCTCTGCAACGCCCATTGCGGGGCTGAAAGGTTTCATTCGGCGAGTCCCGCCCGCAGCAA
>NZ_RKMB01000143.1 GCF_003797765.1 Ramlibacter sp. WS9
GAATGAAAACAATACTCGACAGGAACTACAACGCCACAGCGGCGGTGTATCAGAAAGTTGTGACACTGGAAGATAAACTGGTGGAGAAACCTGTCACGGGGAAGAGCCGGAAAAACTGACGCGCTTCGCTTGTCCAACGCCTCACGACCCGCGAAAGAATTTCGCGAACCGTTCACCGTTTTTTTCAATATGATTCTGTCTGCTTTGGTCGATAAAGCAGACGATAGTATTCCAGCCTTCGTATATATAACGGTACGTGCTCATCAGTAAGAGCTGGCGGTATTGTGTTATCAGGGGGAAGTTTTTTCAGATACTCACGAAATGCCTGGCTTGATGCCATAAAATCTACAGTAGCATCGATAATATGTGGGGTGTTTTCACCTAATTTTGCCATGATGATAATCCTTATATTATCACGGTTTGTGAATGATAGGGTGTCACTATTATTTATGCGTTAG
>NZ_RKMB01000144.1 GCF_003797765.1 Ramlibacter sp. WS9
GGGTACCGACCATGTCCTGCGGCGTCGGCAGGATGCTCACGTCCAGCAGGCCGTCGTCCACTCGCGCTTGCGGACACAGTACGTGCCCGCCGCCGGCCTGGCGCCCGTTACCGATGCCCAGGGCGAGGAACTCGCCTTCCCACTGGAAGTCCGGGGCGCTGAAACGGCCCTGGGCGGCATGCACTTCGGAAAAACGGGTCAACCCGGTCAACAGGTAGGCGGCACCGCCGAGAACCTTCTTCAGGTCCTCCGAGGTATTCGCCGTGACCTTCGAACCGAAGCCGCCAGTGGCCATGTTGAGGAACAGCTTGCCGTTCACCGCGCCCAGGTCGATCGGCCGCGCCGTCTGGTCGAGCAGCGCCAGCGCCGCGGCCGGTTCCAGGGGAATCCCGGCGGCGCGGGCGAAATCGTTGGCGGTGCCCAGCGGCAGGATCGCCAGGCTCGCCTCGCC
>NZ_RKMB01000145.1 GCF_003797765.1 Ramlibacter sp. WS9
GGATGACCCGACCCGCTACCAGGTGCAACTGAGCAACGGCAACTCCATACAGAACGTCACCGGCCTGGTGTCCGGCGGCGAGATGGGTGGCTTGCTGGCCTACCGCAACAGCGCCCTGGACAGCAGCTACAACAAGCTCGGGCAGTTGGCGATCACCCTCGCCGATACCATCAACAAGCAGCTGGGGCAGGGCCTCGACCTGGCCGGCAAGGCCGGCGCCAACCTGTTCGGCGACATCAACGATCCGGACATCACCGCGCTGCGGGTCCTGGCGAAGAACGGCAACACCGGTAATGTCCACGCCAACCTGAACATCACCGATACCAGCAAGCTGAATTCCAGCGATTTCCGCCTGGACTTCGACGGCACCAATTTCACCGCGCGGCGCCTGGGCGACGACGCAAGCATGCAGGTCACGGTCAGCGGTACCGGTCCCTACACC
>NZ_RKMB01000146.1 GCF_003797765.1 Ramlibacter sp. WS9
GGTCGCTGGTCTGGGTCGTTTCCATCAAGTACGTGATCTTCGTCCTGCGTGCCGACAACCAGGGCGAGGGCGGGGTGATGGCGCTGTCGGCCCTGGCGCGCCGGGCGGCGGCGCCGTTCGGCAGGCTGCAGACCTTCGTGGTGGTTGCCGGCCTGATCGGCGCGGCGCTGTTCTACGGCGACAGCATGATCACCCCGGCGATCTCGGTACTGTCGGCGGTAGAAGGGCTGGAGATCGCCTTCGACGGCCTGGAGCACTGGACGGTACCGCTGGCGCTTATCGTGCTGATCGGCCTGTTCCTGATCCAGAAGCACGGCACCGCGCGGATCGGCATCCTGTTCGGCCCGGTCATGGTGCTCTGGTTCGGCGCCCTGGCGGCGCTGGGTGTCTACGGGGTGATCCAGCAGCCGGAAGTGCTGCAGGCGATGAACCCTGTATGGG
>NZ_RKMB01000147.1 GCF_003797765.1 Ramlibacter sp. WS9
AGTCACCCTGGACGAACCTTTCTCGCTGGCCGGCGTAGTTCAGACCACGAAGCCCATAAGCGAAGGCACGGAACTGCCAAAACGCTACAGGGCCAAAACGCTGTGCATAGCGCTTGCAAACCGCGCGCAGAGCCAGTCGGACATACGGTTTCGGTAGCCCCCAGCAGTAGCAACTGATGCCCTGCTGGTAGAAAAGCTCGTAGTCCATGTTCGGCATCCCTGTTTCATCTACGGCGTGCCTGTGAAAACTGTGGCGCTGGATCACCTGCGAGCGGGACATGGTTGCGATTTCTCTTAACTCGGGACGTAGTTGCGTGAGCACTTGCAATTTTGCTCGTAGAACGCGACTGCTTCACTGTCAGGCATGTTGGTAGGGCAAAGTTGCAGCGTCTTGGAACTGTGGATGCAGGCACAGCCTTCCTCGAAATACTCGCGGT
>NZ_RKMB01000148.1 GCF_003797765.1 Ramlibacter sp. WS9
GTCTCTGAACAGATTTTACCTGACTTGCTAGCGACATACCCACAACAAACGGGATTAGAGTGCAGCCGTTTATTCACTCTGGGTTCATCGGAATCGGCCATTTCAGATAAGTTGGATAAATTAGTCTTACCGGAAGGGTATATGCTGGGGTATCGTTCTTATCTGCCTTTTATTGAGGTGAAATTGTTTGGTCCGAAAAGTGATTTAGAACGCCGAGTAAAACTACTACAGATCATCTACCAGCATTTGGAACAACATGTTGTGAGTGTCGATGAACCTATGCTCACGCATATCGGTCATTTAATGCAAGACAAAGGATTATCGATCTCTATTGCAGAACAAGCGACCAAAGGTTGGCTCGCCAGTTGGTTGTTAAGTAACGAGCAAGTGGAAGCGTTGAGCGGTCACTGCTGGATTTTGAGCCGCAACGTTGAAT
>NZ_RKMB01000149.1 GCF_003797765.1 Ramlibacter sp. WS9
GCCGGGGATGATCGAGGCCGCCGACACGGTGACCGAGATGAGCCTGGTCAAGCACGCGTTCAAGGCCGGGATCAAGGCGCAGAAAGGAGTGGAGTTCTGATGCCCGCGCCATGCGCGGAGACGCTTCGCCCATGACCCAGGCACGCTGTCCGGCCCTGCTGATCGCCGCCCCGGCCTCCGGCCAGGGCAAGACCACCGTCACCGCCGCCCTGGCCCGCCTGCATGCGCGCCAGGGGCGACGGGTGCGGGTGTTCAAGTGCGGGCCGGACTTCCTCGACCCGATGATTCTCGCTCGCGCCTCCGGCGCGCCGGTCTACCAGCTCGACCTGTGGATGGTCGGCGAGGCCGAAGCGCGACGCCTGCTGGCGCGGGCCGCCGGCGAGGCCGACCTGATCCTCATCGAAGGGGTGATGGGCCTGTTCGATGGCAACCCCT
>NZ_RKMB01000014.1 GCF_003797765.1 Ramlibacter sp. WS9
TGTCCGGTGGCCGCGCACTCGGCAGCTCGGAGAAGTTCAATGAAGTGATGACGCCCCTGGCCGACAAGCTGGGCGCGGCCATCGGCGCGAGCCGGGCGGCGGTGGATGCGGGCTATGCGCCCAATGATTTGCAGGTCGGCCAGACCGGCAAGATCGTCGCGCCGCAGCTGTACATCGCGGCGGGCATCTCGGGAGCGATCCAGCATTTGGCCGGCATGAAGGATTCGAAGGTGATCGTGGCGATCAACAAGGATCCGGAGGCACCGATCTTCTCGGTGGCCGATTACGGCCTGGAGGCCGACCTGTTCACCGCGATTCCGGAGCTGATCGCCGCGCTTTGACCTGACTTATTCCCTTTCCCTCTGGGAGAGGGCGCAATACCGGCAAATCAGGTCCGCACCTGCTCCAGCATCCAGTCCCTGAACACCGCGAGCACCGGGCTCTCGGCCTTGTGCTCCGGGCTCACGAGGTAATACGCGCGATCGCTCGGCGCCGCATGCTTCACGGGGATGACGAGCCGCCCCGACTTGATGTCGTCGCCCAGGCAGTATTCCGGCACCAGCGCAACGCCCAGCCCCACTGTCGCGGCCTGCAGCGACATGAAGTACAGCTCGTAGCGCGGGCCGACCAGCTCTTTGCCCGGGCTGTAGCCGATCGACTCGAACCACAGGCGCCAGGAGTGCGGGCGCGTGCTCTGTTGCAGCAGCGGGTATTCCGCCAGCTGCTGCGGCGTGAGCTTCTTGCGCGGTGCGATCAGCGACGGGCTGCACACCGGCACCAGCGTCTCGGGCATCAAATGAGTCGCTACAGTGCCGGGCCAGTTGCCGTCACCGGTGTAGATGGCCGCGTCGAAGTCGGTCTCGTCGAAAAGGAAGGGGCGGCTCTGGCTCGACAGGTTCAGCGTGACGTCCGGGTGCTTGCGCGCAAAGTCGGGCAGACGGGGCAAGAGCCAGCGTGTGCCGAAGGTGGGCACCACCGCCAGTTCCAGCGTGCCGCCGCGGCCCTGGTGCGCCATCAGGTCGAGCGTGTCGCGCTCCACTTCGTCCAGCCGCTGCGCCACCTTGCGGTGGTAGGTGGCGCCGGCTTCGGTCAGCACCACGCCACGCCGTGACCGGCGAAAGAGCTTCACGCCCAAAAAGTCCTCCA
Source organism: Ramlibacter sp. WS9 (assembly GCF_003797765.1). Classification (GTDB taxonomy): domain Bacteria; phylum Pseudomonadota; class Gammaproteobacteria; order Burkholderiales; family Burkholderiaceae_C; genus Ramlibacter. The sequence goes on from NZ_RKMB01000014.1 coordinate 1,147, forward strand.
GGCCCGCGATCTGCCGGCACACCGCGCTTTGCGTCAGCGCCAGTTCATTGGCGGCCTCGGTGAAGCTGGCGTGCCGCGCGGCGGCCTCGAAAGCGTTCAGCGCGTTGGTGCTGGGGATCTTGCGGCGCATGCAGTTCTGCCCGGAGTTCTCGAAGTGCGATTTTCGCACGAGAGGGTGAGAACAAATCGTTTTACCCCAAAGGCGCGGACTCTTACAGTCGCCCGATGCCCCACCCCGAAATGCAGAAACCGAACCCCACCGACAGCACTGCCGGCGCCCTGTCGCACCTGCGCGTGCTCGACCTGTCGCGCGTGCTGGCGGGTCCTTGGGCCAGCCAGATGCTCGCGGACCTCGGCGCCGAGGTCATCAAGGTGGAGCACCCGGAGCGTGGCGACGATACGCGCGGCTGGGGCCCGCCCTACCTCGAAGACACGGAAGGCCGGCCCGTGGAGTCGGCGTACTTTCTCTGCGCCAATCGCAACAAGAAGTCGGTGGCATTGGACATGGCTACCGCGGAAGGCCAGGCGCGCATCCGCGAGCTGGCGCTGCAATCCGACGTGCTGGTCGAGAACTTCAAGGTTGGTGGCCTCGCGAAGTACGGGCTGGACTACGCCAGCCTGGCGAAGCTCAATCCGCGCCTCATCTACTGCTCCATCACCGGCTTCGGCCAGACCGGCCCTTATGCGCAGCGGCCGGGATACGACTTCATGATCCAGGGCATGGGCGGCCTCATGAGCCTCACCGGCTTGCCCGACACCGAACCGGGCGGCGGGCCGGTGAAAGTCGGCGTCGCGCTCACCGACGTGCTGACGGGCCTGCATGCCGTCGCCGGAATCCTCGCCGCGGTGGCGTGGCGCGAGAGGTCCGGCGAAGGCCAGCACATCGACCTTGCGCTGCTCGACGTGCAGGTGTCGTGCCTGGCGAACCAGGCGCAGAACTACCTGGTTACCGGGCGATCACCGCAGCGCCTTGGCAACGCGCACCCGAGCATCGTGCCCTACCAATCCTTCCCCACCGCCGACGGCGACATGATCCTCGCGGTGGGCAACGACAGCCAGTTCGCATCGTTCTGCCGCGTCGCCGGGCATCTCGAGTGGTCCGCCGATGCGCGCTTCGCGACCAACGCCGCGCGTGTCGAAAATCGGGCCGCGCTCGTCCCCTTGCTCCGCCAAGCCACCGTGATGCGCACCACGGTGGAGTGGATCGCCCTGCTCGAAACGGCCAACGTGCCCTGTGGCCCCATCAACACGCTGGAAGAGGTCTTCGCCGACCCGCACGTCATCGCGCGCGGGCTGCGTGTCGAGATGCCGCATGCGGCTGGCGGCACGGCGCCCGCTGTGGCCAGTCCGCTGCGGCTGTCGAAGACGCCGGTGCGCTACCGGCACGCCGCGCCCGCCTTGGGCGCTGACACGGAGCAGGTGTTGGATGGGTTGACGCGGCCACGACCCGCTGCGAAAAGGGCCTAAACCCCATAGGCAAATTGCCTAAGCTTCGGGGGTGGCGGGGTGGTGTGATCGGGGCTCGACTCCCCCAGAGGCCAGCCTATGGACCGCGCCCCCCACGAGATATCCGCGCTTGCGCATCACGATGCCAGCCTGCACGACCCGCAGGACGAGCTGGCCTGCCTGCGGCGTGAACTGGCCGAGGTGCGCAGTTCGCAGCAGTTGCTTTTGTCGACCCTCGACGCGGCCAGCGAAGGCATCGTGACGCTTCAGCATTCCGATGGCTCGCTCCACTTCAACAGCCGCTTCGCGCAGATGTGGGGCATCCCCGAAGCCGAGATCGCGCACATCGACCGGGATGAGCTGGTGCGTCTGCAGGCCACCCGCGTGAAAGATCCGCAGGAGCAGTTCCGTCGAACGGAAAAACTACTTGGGAACCCGGAGCACGCCGTCATCGGCCAGGTGGAAATGCTTGACGGACGCGTTCTCGAGCGGGAAGTCAGCCCGCAACGCGTGGGCGGCAAATGCGTGGGCAGCGTGATCACATTCCGCGACATCACCGAACGGTTGCGCCGCGAAGAAGAAATCCGGGCGGCCGACCGCGAAATCCGCCGCCATCAAGCCACCCTGCTTTCGCTCATCGACTCGATCCCCGACACCATCACGTTCAAGGACCCGGACGGCCGCTACCTGGGCTGCAACAAGGCATTCAGCGAAATGACCGGCTACCGCCCAGAGGAGCTGCTGGGCCACACGGCGCTGGAAATGTTCCCCGGGGACAGGGGCCGACTGGTGTGGGACGAGGAGCGCGCCCTGATGGCCGACCTGCAGCCACGCGTGACCGAAGACCTGCAAGCCTATCCGGACGGCTCGCAACACTACAAGGAGATGCTGCGTTCGCCCTTGCGTGATCGGGAGGGCGCACTCCTCGGCATGCTTGCCATCGGCCGCGACGTGACCGAACGCCGCCATGCCGAGGAGGAGGTCCGCCGCGCCAAGGAGATCGCCGAGGGAGCCACGCGTATGAAGTCGGACTTCCTGGCCAACATGAGCCATGAAATCCGCACGCCGATGAACGCAATCATCGGCCTGTCGCACCTGTTGCTGAAGACCGACCTCGCGCCGCGCCAACGCGACTACATCGCCAAGGTCCAGACATCGGGACGGCACCTTCTGGGCGTGATCAACGACATTCTCGACTTCTCCAAAGTGGAGGCCGGCAAGCTGGACCTGGAGAACAACGGCTTCGAGCTGGCGAGCCTGCTGGACAACATGCACGCGCTGCTGGGAGAGAAGGCGCGGTCGAAGGGGCTGGAGCTTGCATTCGAAGTTGCGCCTGACGTTCCGTCTCACCTGGTAGGCGACCCGCTTCGGCTCGGCCAGGTGCTGATCAACTACGCGGGCAACGCGGTGAAGTTCACCGAGCGTGGCCAGGTCACCGTCTCGGTGAGTGCCGCTGAACGGACGGACAACGACGCCCTGCTGCGTTTTTGCGTGCGCGACACCGGCATCGGCATCACGCCCGAACAGATGGGGCGCTTGTTCCAGAGCTTCTCGCAGGCAGACGCCTCGACCACGCGCCAGTTTGGAGGAACCGGCCTTGGGCTCGCGATTTCGCGGCAACTGGCCGAGCTGATGGGCGGTGAAGTCGGCGTGGAAAGCGTACCGGGTGAAGGCAGCACCTTCTGGTTCACCGCGCGGCTCGGGATCGGCGCCGGCCAGCCGCCCGAGGCCGAACCGATACTCGCCTCGGCAGGCGATGCCGGCGTCGGGCCGGGCATCGCCACCGGCCTGGAGACGATCCGCGGCGCACGCATTCTGCTGGTGGAAGACAACGACATCAACCAGGAAGTGGCACGCGAGATGCTGCAAGACGCGGGCCTCGTGGTCGACGTCGCCGCCAACGGACAGGTCGCGCTGGCGATGGTGCAGCAGTCACCTTATGACCTTGTCTTCATGGACATGCAGATGCCGGTGATGGACGGCGTGACCGCCACCGTCGAGATTCGCCGCTGTCCGCTGCTGCGCAACCTGCCCATCGTGGCGATGACCGCCAACGCGATGGAACAGGACCTGCAGCGCTGCATCGATGCGGGCATGGACGATTTCGTGGTGAAGCCGATCGACCCGTCGTCGTTGTGGGCCGTGCTCCTGCGTTGGATCAGGCCCGCCGCGCAGCCGGTGACCGCGCCGGACCCGTCGGCGCCGGCCAACCCGTTGGGCGACCTGCCGGAAGGCATCCCCGGGCTCGACACGGCGCTGGGGCTGTCGCGCATGATGGGAAAGAAGAAGCTTTACCTCGACATGCTCCGGCGTTTTGCCGACAGCCATCGCGGCGCGGTGGAGGAAATTTCGATGGCTTTGGTTTTCGGCGATGCACCAGCCGCCGAGAGGCTGGCCCACACCGCGAAGGGCGTGAGCGGCAGCATCGGTGCCACCGCGTTGCAAACCGCCGCGAGCGAGCTGGAACAGGGCCTGAAAGACGGGCTGCGCGGCGCGCCACTGGAGCCGCGGCTGCGGGAATTCGAATCGGCACTCAACGTGCTGATCGAGGCGCTCGACCGCTGCCTTTGACCGAGTGCGGTTCAAGCCGGCGGGAATGACGCCGGCGTTCCGGTGCGGCCGGTGGGGCGAAGCTGCGACGCCAAGCCCTCCGGCAAGATGCCCTGGAAATGGATGCCCAGGCGCGCCAGCGTCTGGCGGGCCACGGCCTCACCGTGGTACGACGCCAGCATGCTCATGACCTCCGGGCGCATGTACCACAGGCCGACGGCATCGCCGGCGACGTGGATGCGGTGCATCAGCGCGCGCGCGCCCGGGGCCGCGCTGATGCCGGCCAGCGCTTCGAGCATCGCGGAGCGGAGCGCCTCGGTGCGTTCCTTGTGAGTCGCGCGGGCCGGGCCGGCACCGGCGGGCTCGCTGCCCGCCAGGCCGCGGCTGGACGAAAACCAGTTCATGGCGCTTGCTCCTGAAGATCGGCGCGGCTGCTTGTTTGCGAGCCAGCGAACACTCCCTGCGTTGGGATAAGTATTGATATGAAGCATAAGCAATTCAAGCTCAATATGGTTATGAACGATCAGTAGTTTCCCTAGCCACTCTCGAACTTCTCATTTGACGGAAGGGAGTGGCCGCCGAAAGTGCTCGCATTGCTTGCCAGAAGGTTTCTAATGGTCTATAACTTGTTGGACCCATCGTGCATCGCGGGGAGATGATCGCAATGACGAAGAAGATGCCCAGTGCACCGCCGCCCAACGGCAATGCGCGCCTCGAACAGTCCGAGCTGAAGAAGCACTTGGGCTACTTCCTCGCGCGGGCACGCTTCATCGCCTTCCGGGCCTACGAAGAGCATGTCGGCCGGTCGCACGACTTGAGGCCTGTCGAGTTCTCGCTCATGGTCCTTCTGGCCAGCAACGGGCAAGCCACGTTGACGCAGCTGTCGCAGGCCTTGGGCGTGGCGCAGCCGAACATGACGGGCGTCCTGCGGCGACTCGAGGGCCGCGGCCTGTTGGAGCGCGCGCGCGCCGAGCAGGACAAGCGCATGCAGTTCATCACACTGAGCGCGGCGGGGACGAAGCTGCTGCGCCAGGCCCGCGCGGCAACCAAGGACATGGACGAAGGCTGGCTGGGCCAGCTCACCCCGGCCGAACGGGCCATGCTGGTGGAACTGCTGGAAAAAGTGGCGTTCGCGCGGCCTTCGATGCCCGCGGACTCTCCTCAGGCCTGAGGCGGCCAGTGCCCGGTCCAGGTTTCGTAGGCCGCGATGTCGGCCGGCACCGCACCGCGCACTTCGCAGATGTGGCCCGCGAACTCGTTGGCACGCTCCAGCGCCGCCTGCAAATCCCAGCCGCGTAGCAACCCCGCCAGCATCACGGCCGAGAACGAATCGCCCGCGCCCACCGTGTCCACCAGTTGCGCCGGCCGCGCGCTGCGGTCCCGTGCGACGCAATGCCCCGCCGCATCGAAAGCCATTGCGCCATTGGCGCCGCAGGTCACCAGCAGCATCTGCAGCGGCAGGCGTTCCAGCAGGAACCGCGCACCCGCCTCCACTGACGCCGCGTCGACGGCGTTGCGGCCCAGCCAGGTGCACAGCATCGCCAGTTCTTCGTCGTTGACCTTGAGCACATCGGCCAGGCGCACCACCTGCAATGCGTCTTCGCGTGCTACATGGCCCTCGCGCCAGTTGAGATCGACGTAGCGCTGGCCGGCATGCGCGCGCAACAGTGCCAACCCGGTGGCGCGAGACGCCGGCGAGCGCAGCGCCAGCGTGCCGCAGTACAGCCAGCCGCCCGGTTCCAGCGTCGCCAGCGCGCCGTTCGCCGGCGCTGGGTCGATGAAATCCCAGGCGCTGTCCTTGCAGATGTAGAAGGCGTGGCCGCCACCCGGCAGTGTCTCCACGTCCACAGCGCCAGTCGCCCGCGCCGGCAGGATTTGCACGCCCTCGCGCGCCATGCCGTAGCGTTCGAACTCCGCCATCACCGGTTGCGCCGTGGCGTCCGTGCCTACGGCGCTGATCATCAACGGCGCTTGGCCGAACGCCGCCAGGTGGCGCGCCACATTGAACGGTGCACCACCCACCACCGGACCGGTGTCGAACCGATCGACCAGCATCTCCCCGAAAACGGCAACGCGCGTCATGCGGGGACCTCGTCGAAGTGCGGCGCGAGCGCTGGGTACAAGGAGCGAAAGCGCCGGTAGCGCGGTTGCAGGATCGCCGCCTCACCGGCGTCGGGCGCGAACACACGGCCGCCCACCGCGGCAGTGCACACGTCGGACTCGCTGCCTTCGTCGGCCAGCCACGCCAGCCGCGCGGCGCCCACGGCCGCGGCGGCGTGGGCACCGTCGGCACGCCGCAGCACACAGCCCAGTGCGGACGCCAGCAACTGGGCCCAGGCATCGCTGCGCGCGCCGCCGCCGACCAGCGCGAGTTCGCCCGTTGCGGCGTCGCGCTGCATCGCCATCAAGCCATCTTTCAAGCCGAAGGCCACGCCTTCCATCACCGCATAGCCGATGTCGGCCGGACCATGTTCCTGGCGCAGGCCAGCCAGTACACCGCTGGCCTGGGGGTTGTTGTGCGGCGTGCGCTCGCCCGACAGGTAGGGCAGGAACAGCGGCGCCCGCGCGCGTTGCGCCGAAGAGAGCTGCGATGCATGCGCCACCAGTTCGGCTTCGGTGTTGCTGCCCGTGAGACGCTTCGCCCACGCCAGCGCGCTCGCAGCGCTGAGCATCACCGACATCTGGTGCCAGCGGCCCGGCAGTGCATGAGCGAAGGCATGAACGGCCTGCTCCGGCGCCGGCCTGAACGCATCGCCGGCCAGGAACACCACGCCCGACGTGCCCAGCGACACGAAACCCTGCCCCGCGCGCGCCGCGCCCATGCCCACCGCGCTGGCGGCGTTGTCGCCACCGCCTCCGGCCACCACGACCTCGGGGCGCAATCCCCAGGCCAGGGCCAGCGCGGACCGCAGGACGCCGGTCGGCGCGCTGCCCTCCACCAGCCGGGGCATGTGCTCCAGCGAGAGGCCGCAGGCTTCGAGCATCGCGCCGCTCCAGCGCCGTGCCGCCACGTCCAGCCACAGCGTACCGGAAGCATCGGACATGTCGCTCACCGCCTCACCGGTCAGCTGAAGGCGCAGCCAGTCCTTGGGCAGCAGCACCTTGCGCGCCTGCGCGAACACTTCCGGCTCGTGCTTGCGCAGCCACAGCAGCTTCGGCGCCGTGAAGCCGGCCATGGCGAGGTTGCCTGTGATCTCGCGCGAACGCGGCTCGATGGCTTCGAGTTCGGCGCATTCGGCGAATGCGCGGCCGTCGTTCCACAGAATAGCCGGGCGAAGCACCCGCTGCGCCGCATCGAGTACCACCGCCCCGTGCATCTGGCCCGACAGGCCAATGGCGCGCACCGCAAGCCAGGCCGCAGGCGCCGCGGAGCGCAACTGCGCCACCGCCTGCTCGACCGCCCGCCACCAATCCTGCGGATTCTGTTCGCTCCACAGGGATTGCGGGCGCGAGACTTCAAGCGGCGCGTCGGCCGTGGCCACGACGTGATGATTGCTGTCGAGCAGGACCAGCTTGACACCCGAGGTGCCGAGATCGATTCCGAGGTACATGGCTAGTGCTTGAGGCCGAAGCGCGTGTCGACCTGCCGGCGGAACTCGCTGGGCGTCATGCCCTTGATGTCCAGGAAACGGCGGTTGAAGTTGGCGATGTTGTTGAAGCCCACTTCGTAGCAGATGTGCGTGATGAAGCGGTCGGACTCCATCAGCAGCTGGCAGGCGCGGTTGATGCGCACCTGGTTCACAAAGTCGGTGAAGGTGTTGCCGGTGGCGCGCCGGAAGAAGCGCGAGAAGCGGCTTTCGGTCATGCCCAGTTCCTCGGCCAGATCGGCGGCGGACAGGGGCTGCGACAGGTTGTCGGTGATGCGGCTGACGATGGCGTTGATCTGGTCGAGCTGCGTGTTGTCGTCGACGCTCTGCAGTTGTGCGTGCGACAGCAGCCGGTAATCGGTGCAGCGCGCCAGCTCGCCCAGGAATTCGCAGAACACGCCCAGCCGCGCGAGGCCGTGGCTGGCCTTGATGTCGTGCCAGTGCTCGGCGGCGTGATCCGACAAGCCGAAGAATTCGACACCATGGCGCGAGCGCTCCAGCAACGGCAGCACTTCGCCGAGTTCGGGGATGTGTTCGGCCGCATGCTCGATCGGCGCGTGCGGGAACTGGATCACCAGGTCGCGCTCGGGGATGCCGCCTTCGGGCATGTCCAGCGAAATCCAGTTGTGCGGCAGGCGCGGGCCGGTCAGAACCAGGTGGCCCGGCTGGAAGTAGCCGATGTAATCGCCGACGAAAGCCTTGCCTGACGACGCGACGATGAGGTGCAGCTCGTACTCGTCGTGGTAGTGCCAGCGCGCCAGGGGCGTGGGGAAGCCGTGCGAGAGGCAGCGGATGAAGCCTGTCTCCGGCGGCTCGTAGCCCAGCGACGGGCTGCGCGCATAGTCGTGCTCCAGCTCCGGCTGGCGCTGGCGGGGGACGTTGCGGCGGCGGGTCATCATGCTGGCCATGGCGAAGGTACCTGCTGAAAGGTTAGCTCATGACGTTGCCGCCGTCCACATTGAGCGTCTGGGCGGTGATGTAGGAGGCCTCGTCGCTGCCCAGGAACACGGCCGCACCGGCGATGTCCGACGGCGCCCCCATGTAGCCCAGCGGTACGGCCAGGCCGACCTGCTTTTTTTTCTCGCCGGGTGCCAGGCCCTCGTGCCGGGCGAACAGCGCATCGACGTGCTGCCACATCGGCGTGTCGATGACGCCCGGCGAGATGCCATTGACGCGAATGCCATAGGGCGCCATCGCCAGCGCGGCCGACTGCGTGTAGCTGATCACAGCCGCCTTGGTCGCGCAATAGTGCGACACCAGCGCTTCGCCACGGCGGCCGGCTTGCGAGGCCATGTTGATCACCGCGCCGCGCACCTCGCGCGCCACCATGCGCGTCAGCACTTTCTGCATGACGAAGAACAGGCCCTTCACGTTGACGGCGAACAGGCGGTCGTACATCGCCTCGTCGCTTTCCAGCAGCGGCGCCAGGTCGAATACGGCGGCGTTGTTGAAAAGGATTTGCGGTACGCCCAGGCGCTCTTCTGCAGTGGCAATCATGGCGTCGATCTGCGCGGCCCGTGTGATGTCGGCGCTGACATAGTGCGCGCGGCCGGCGTGCGCCGCCAGCAGCGGCACGAGGGCGGCGGGTGCAGTTGGCGCGATGTCGACGATCGTGCAGCGGGCGCCCTGCTCCAGGTAGGCTTGCGCGACGGCCAGGCCGATGCCGCCGCCGGCGCCGGTGAGCAGCGCGTGCTTGTCTTGCAGGCGCCCGAGCATTCGTACTTCGCTCATGCGTATTCCTTTTGCAGTTGCTCCACCCGTTCGGCGGCTCCGCGCAATGCGGCCAGCAGTTGGGCGTTTCCGGCTTGCGGCCCCCAGAGCGATGTGTCGGCAGCGAAGGCGGCCACCGGATCGGGTGCGGCGCAGATCGCGTGGGCGACTTGCGGGTCCATGGCCTGGTCCTCATACGCATACGGCAGCTCACCGTCGTGCCAGCGCCGCAGGCAGGCCAGGAACAACGCCGGCAGCATCGCCACAGCGTCTATGGATTCGCCGCGCGCCATGCGCTCGCGCACCGTCGGCGCGATGAAACCCGGAATCTTGGAGAAGCCGTCCATGGCGACGCGCTGGTTCGTGTCGCGAAGCGCCGGGTTGCCGAAGCGTTCCAGCACCACGTCGCGGTAGCGCGCCAGGTCAATCGGGCTGGGCTCGAGCACGGGGATCGTGTCGTCGGTCACGTAGTCGTAGGCCAATTGCCGGATTCGCGCGTCGCGTGTGCCTTCATGAATGAAGCTGTAGCCCGCCAGCGTGCCGGCCCAGGCGATGCAGCTGTGCGTGGCGTTGAGCAGGCGAATCTTCGCCTCTTCATGCGCATCCACCGACTTCACCATCTCCACGCCGACTTTCTCCCAGTCGGGACGCCCATTGGCAAAGCGCTCTTCGATCACCCACTGCGTGAAGCTCTCGGCCATCAGCGCCGCGGGATCGTCGTGCCGAGTGGCGGCCTTCACGCGCTGCACCACTTCGGCGGTGGGCCGCGGCGTGATGCGGTCGACCATCGCGTTAGGGCTGGCGGTGTGGGTGTTCACCCAATCCAGCAGGCGGGCATCGCCCAACCGCTCGATGAACTGCAGCAGGCCGGCGCGCGAGCGGTCACCGTTGTGGCGCAGGTTGTCGCAATTGAGCAGCGTCACGCCGCTGGCGCCGCGCGCCATGCGCTCGCGCAGGATGGCGGCGAGCGCGCCGTAGATCGTGCTGCCGGGCCGGCCGGCGCGTGCGGCCGCAAGATCGTTCTCGACGTCGGCGAGCGCGAAGTCCAGCTGGTTGGCCGCGTTGAGGTAGTAGCCCGCCTCGGTCACGGTGAAGGAAATGATGCGCGTATGGGCGTCGGCGCCGCGCGCAACCAGCCCGGACAACTCCGCATCCCAAGGCACCACGGTGCGGATGGACGCGATGCGCGCGTAGTTGCGCTCGCCGGCCGGCGTCACGGTCTCGAGCGTGTAGGCCCCGCCCTGCGCTTGCAGCGCGGCGATGGTCTCGGCCATGTCGGGACGGATATTGCCGGCCGCGAGCACCCAGCCGGTGTCGCCGGCCTCCATCAGCCGGTGCAGGTACACCGCCTGGTGCGCGCGGTGAAAGGAGCCCAGCCCGAGATGCAGCATCACGAGCGGCGCGGAAGAAGCGGTTGCGGAAGCGGGAACGGCCATTTGTCTTCGCGAGCCTTGTTCAGTGGGCCACCGGCACGGGCAAGGCATGACCCTGCGCGTCGAACAGGTGCACCGCATTCGCGTCCACGTCCACGCCGACGTTGTCGCCGGCGCGCAGCTGCGTGCGGGTGCTTTGGCGCGAAGTGAGCTGGGCACCGCTCGCGGTGCTCACGTAGATCAGCGTCTCCGCACCCAGCGCTTCGACCAATTCCACGCGGCCGTCGAACTGGCCTTTGCCGGCCGTAGTGAGCGTCACGCTCTCGGGGCGCAGCCCCACCACGCCGTCGCCGGGCAGCCGCACACCCAGCACCGATTGCAATTGCGGCAGCACACCGGCCGACACCACGTTCATCTGCGGCGTGCCGATGAACTGCGCGACGAAGCGGCTGGCCGGTCGGTCGTACAGCTCCAAAGGCGTGCCGACCTGTTCGATGCGGCCATCGCGCAGCACCACCACGCGGTCGGCCAGCGTCATGGCCTCGACCTGGTCGTGCGTCACGTAGATGGTGGTCGCGCCCAGCTCGCGGTGCAGCTTGGCGATCTCCACGCGGGTCTGGCCGCGCAGCGCGGCATCGAGGTTGGACAGCGGCTCGTCGAACAGGAACACCTTGGGCGAGCGCACGATGGCGCGGCCGATCGCCACGCGCTGGCGCTGGCCGCCGGACAGCTCACGCGGCGTGCGTTGCAGGTACGGGCCGAGGTTCAGGATCTGCGCTGCGCGTTCGACCTTTTCCTTGATCACCGCCGGATCGGCCTTGGCCAGGCGCAGCGCGAAGCTCATGTTGTCGTACACGCTCATGTGCGGGTACAGCGCGTAGCTCTGGAACACCATCGCCAGGTCGCGCTTGGACGAAGGCAGTTTGGTGATGTCGCGGCCGTCGAGTTCCAGCGAACCGGCGCTGATTTCTTCCAGACCGGCAATGAGGCGGAGCAAGGTGGATTTGCCGCAGCCCGAAGGGCCGACGAAGACGACAAATTCGCCGCGCTCGATGGTGAGGTCAATGCCCTGGATGACGCGGGCCTCGCCGAATTTCTTCTCGATGCTCTTGAGTTGGAGGAATGCCATATTGTTTCTTTCGCGATTACTTCACAGCGCCGAAGGTGAGGCCTTGGACCAATTGCTTCTGGCAGAACCAGCCGAACACCACGATGGGCGCGATGGCCATCAGCGAGGCGGCCGAGAGCTTGGCCCAGAAGAGGCCTTCGGGGCTCGAATAGGAGGCGATCAGTGCCGCCAGCGTGCCGGCCTTGGCCGCGCTCAGGTTCAAGGCCCAGAACGCCTCGTTCCAGGACAGCACCAGGCACAGCAGGCCCGTGGATGCCAGGCCGCCCATCGCCAGCGGCGCGAGCACCATGCGGCACTCCTGCCACAGCGTGGCGCCGTCCATTCGCGCGGCTTCCAGGATCTCGTGCGGGATGTCCTTGAAGTGCGAGTACAGCATCCAGACCATGATCGGCAGGTTGGACAGGGTGAAGACGATGATCAGGCCGGCCTGCGTGTCCAACAGGTGGCTCTTTTGCGCCAGCACATACACCGGCACCAGCGCGCCGACGGCCGGCATCATCTTGGTCGACAGCATCCACATCAGGATGTCGCGGGTGCGCTTGGTCTTGAAGAACGTCATCGAATAGGCGGCGGGCGCGGCGATGGCCAGGCCGATCAGCGTGGACAGCACGCTGGTGATGACGGAGTTCTTGGCGTACAGCAGGTAGTCGCTGCGCTGCTGCACCTCGTGGAAGTTTTCCAGCGTGGGCGAAAAGAAGAACAGCGGCGGCACGTTGATGGCCTGCAACTCGGTCTTGAAGGCCATCATGAACAGCCAGCCGAGCGGGAAGAAAATCATCAGCGTGACGATCCAGGCCGCGGCCGTGCGGGCGACGAGGGCCGGGGTGAAGCGATACGGCAAGTTCATGATCAGTCCAGGTTCTTGCCAACCATGCGGATCAGGAAGATCGCGGCGATGTTGGCGAGCAGCACCGCGAACAGCGCACCGGCCGACGCGACACCCGCGTCGAAATTGAGCAGCGCCTGCTTGAAGATCAGGAAGGCGATGTTGGTGCTGGCGTCGCCGGGTCCGCCGCCGGTGGTGGTGAAAATCTCGGCGAACACGCTCATCAGGAAAATCATCTCGATCATGATCACCACGGCGATCGACCGGCCCAGGTGCGGCAGCACCATGTAGCGCAGCTGCTGCAGGTAGTTGGCACCGTCCATGCGCGCCGCCTCCAGCTGCTCGCGGTTCATCGATTGCAGCGCGGTGATGAAGATCAGCGTGGCGAACGGCAGCCACTGCCAGGCGACCATGATGATCACGCTGAAGAGAGGCAGGTCGGTGAGCCAGTCCACCGGGGTCGCGCCGAAGAAGATCCAGACCTGGGCCAGCACGCCGTAGATCGGGTTCATCATCATGTGCTTCCACAGCAGCGCGTTGACCGTGGGCATCACGAAGAAAGGCGAGATCAGCAGCAGGCGGACCACGCCGCGCCCCGGGAAGGGCGCGTCGATCAGCAGGGCCAGGGCGACACCGCCGACCACGGTGATTGCAATCACGCTGCCCAGGAGCAGCAGCGTGTTCCCAACGGCCACCGTGAACGACGGGTCGGTGACGAAGAACTCGTAGTTGGCCAGCCCCGCCCAACCGATCACCTCCGGCTGCATCAGGTTGTAGCGGATGAATGAGAAGTAGATGGTCATCAGCAGCGGCACGATCATCCAGAGGAAGAGCGCGCCCACTGCAGGCGCCATCAGCGCGCGGGGCAGGAACCGGGTCATCGAGAATTCGCCTTGCTGTTGCCGAACGTGTTGCGGCGGATTACTTGTAGTACCCGGCCTTCTTCATCTCGCGCTCGGCCGAGTTCTGCGAGGCCTTCAGCGCCGCGTCCACAGTCGTCTTGCCCGCGAGTGCCGCGCTCATCTGCTGGCCCACGGCGATGCCGATGGCCTGGAACTCGGGGATGGCGGCGAACTGCACGCCCACATACGGGCTCTTGGGCAGTGTGCTGTCGTTCGGGTTGGCAGTGTCGATCGCGGCCTTCTCGGCGGTGGCGAACTTGGCGGCCTTCAGGAAGTCGGCGTTGGCGTAGGTGCTCTTGCGCGTGCCGGTCGGCACCGTGCCCCAGCCGTTGGTCTTACCCACCAGCTGGATGTAGTCCTTGGACGTGGCCCAGTCGATGAACTTCTGCGCCTCGGTGACTTTGGCCGAACCCGCCGGAATCGCGAGGGCCCAGGCCCACAGCCAGTTGGCACCCTTGGGCGTCACGGCCGTCGGGGCTTGCGCATAGGCCACCTTGTCGGCCACCTTCGACTGCTTCGGGTCGCTGATGAAGCTGGCTGCGATGGTCGCATCGACCCAGGCGCCGCATTTGCCGGCGTTGAACAGGGCCAGGATCTCGTTGAAGCTGTTGGCCGACGAACCCGGCGGGCCGTAGTTCTTCAGCAAGTCCACGTAGAAGTTGATCGCGTCCTTCCAGGGCTGCGATTCCAGCTGCGGCTTCCAGCTGTTGTCGAACCACTGGCCGCCGTTGGTGTTGACCAGCGTGGTGAGGAAGGCCATGTTGTCGCCCCAGCCCGGCTTGCCGCGCAGGCAGATGCCGTAGACGCCTTCCTTGGGGTTGTGCACCTTGGCCGCGAAGTCCTTCACCTGCGCCCAGGTCGGCTTGTCGCCCAGCGTCACGCCGGCCTTGTCGGCCAGGTCCTTGCGGTACATCAGCATCGAGCTCTCGCCGTAGAAGGGCGCGGCAAACAGCTTGCCGTCGAGCGACAGGCCGTTGCGCATGGCGGGCAGCAGGTCGTCCACGTCATACGCGGCGGTGGGCTTGAGTTCCTGCAGCCAACCCTTCTTGCCCCAGATCGGCGTTTCGTACATGCCGATGGTCATGACGTCGAACTGGCCGCCCTTGGTGGCGATGTCGGTCGTCACACGCTGGCGCAGCACGCCTTCTTCCAGCGTGACCCACTTCAGCTTGATGTCGGGATTGGCGGCCTCGAAGTTCTTGCCGAGCTTCTGCATCTCGATCATGTGCCCGTTGTTCACGGTGGCAATGACCAGCTCGGTGGCTGCCTGGGCAGCGCAGGACAGGGCCAGCGCGGCGCCGAGCGCCAGAGTCGCTTTGAATTTCATGTATGTCTCCTAGAGAAACCGGTAAAGGGTTTTTGCGACGCGAATCGCTTTGGGCGCCGACGGGTGAACGATAAGTCTTCCCCGCGGCGCGACTGATACTCGGCTGAGGCTTGCTGGTACTTTAAATCGCGCAAGTCTCAGGGATTTCACCAAGTTATGCGATTTCGTACACCTTGGCGGTGGGTGTCAGAAGCTGTGGCGGATGCCGAAGTCGTAGCCGCTGGACGAGCCGCTCGGGCCCGTCACGGCGCCATTCAGCGCGATGGAAGCGTTGATCGTGCCCGCATTCGAAGCCACCGTGCCACGGTTGTTGACGCGGGCAAACGTGGCGAACAGCGCCGTGCGCTTGCTCAGGTTGTGCACATAACCGACAGCCAGCTTCTTGCTGGTCGGGTCGCCGGCCATATCCAGGGAGTAGCGGGCATAGGACAGGCGGATGACACCGGCACCGACGGGCACGTGGCCGCCCACCAGGTAACCGCGTCCATCGACCGAGCCCAGGCTGTCGCTGGCGAACTGCGCCATCACCTTGGCCGCGCCGAAGTCGTACGACACGCCGGCGTTGTTCTGCTTGGCATCGCCCGCCGCGTACTTGGTGCGGCTCACGGCCAGCGAGACGTTGAAGGGGCCGGTGGCGTAGCCGATGCGCGCGCCCGCGCCATTGCCGTCGCTCGAAGTCGCGGCACCGCTGTTGTTCTCGCCCAGGTAGTACTGCACCGTGCCGTAGAAGCCCGGGCCGCTGCTCCAGCCGTTGGTGTTGAACAGGTACGCGACGCCGTTGGAAGCGCGCACGTAGGTCGGGATGTAGTCGACCATCGGGAACAGCAGCAGGTTGGTGCCCACGCCGTTCGTGCCCATGGGATCGAACACGTCGGTGTTGCGGAACTGCGGCGTGTAGTCGCGGCCCACGCGCAGTTCGCCCCAGCTGCCGGCGAGGCTCAGCCACGACTGGCGGTTGAACGTCAGCGCATTGCCGCCGGTGCCGCCGCTGGGCTGGTTGTTGGTGTTGGTGCCCTGCCCGGCGCCGCTGTCGTTGTTCACGCCGGCTTCCAGCGCGAAGGACGCGGAAAGGCCGCCGCCCAGGTCTTCCGTGCCGCGCATGCCGAAGTGCGAGCTGTTGTAGCCCGAGCCTTTGAGTTGCGTCTTGTTGGAGATGTCGCCGGAGCCGTGGGCCAGCGCCGCGTCGACGAGGCCGTACAGCGTGACGGACGATTGGGCCTGCGCCGAACCGGCAGCGATGGCGGCCAGCGCTGCGAGAGCGATGATGGAATGTCTCATGTAGATTTTCTCCGGGGAGTTGATTTGGAATGACGCAGCATCCATTCGGATGCCGCAATTCATTGCATCAGCGATGCTGCAAATCACGCAAAGCCTGGAGTACTCGCGCGAGTTTCTTTAGAGGTACGGCGTTGCGGTGCGGCGACGTGCCTTCGGTGCCGACAATGAATTCGCTGTTCGGCACGCGCTTTTCTTGACCCCCTTCGAAGCATTCATAGACCTCGCGGCAAAGCTGTGCATGGCTGGGCCGCGGCGCGAATAAAGCACAGACGCCCGCGGTGGACGGTCTTGCGGCCCAGCGTCGCTGGCGACGCGACCGTCTCATGCTCGCGGCGCCTGTTTGAACCCCGCAAGGCGGGGTGAGTTGCGCCGCGCGGGCCGCAAGACCGTTCAGCGCGGGGAATCCGGCTATAGGTGCGAAGCACCGCAGCCGGACGTCGTAGCCCTCGCGCCGCGGCCCAGCCATGCGCGGCGTTGCCGCGAGGTCTCAGCACGCAGCACGCAGCTCAGTGAAGAACCAATTGCTATTCCAGCAACTCCTTCAGCAACGGCGCCGCCTTCGCCGCCCAATGCCGCCCGAATCCGTAGTGCGACCACGAGCGGCCAATCTCCGCCGGGAAGAACATGCTCTCCGAGATGGAGAGCGCCTTGAACATCTCCCTTTGCGTCCGTCCTTTGTGGAGCGCGAAGATGTTGTCGAACGACGAAGACCCATTAAAGAACGACGCAGCGCGTTGCAGCTCGGCTTTCATCGGTTCGTGGATCGCCGGCGCCAGGCGGCCTTTGGGATTCTCCTTGGCCGTGCCGGGGATCAGCACGCCCCAGGGCCGGATGTCGCGCCGCGCGTTGAAGTTGAGCGCTTCCCTTCGGGTCAGGTGGAAGGCGCGAGCCAGCGCCAGCCGCGCCGCGAGTTCGGCATCCACGGCGCGCACCTTTTCCACGATCGTTGTTTCGACACCCGCCGGCAACGTGGGCAGCGGCAGCACCAAAGTCTCCAGCAACTCGCGTGCCGCGCCGTCCCCACCTTCGGCCGCGGCATTGAGCCAGTGCACACCCGCCTCCGCCCTTTCGAGGCTGGTGGCTTCGCCGAGCAGCAGCGCGCCGAGCTTTCGCTGCGCCAGCACTACGCCGCACTTCGCGGCCTTTTCCAGAAAGAAGCGCGCCGCTTCCTGATTGCCTGCCGCGCTCTTGGGGTCCGACGCGATCTCGTAGAGGTTCAGCCAGGCCTCGGCTTTGCCAGCGTCGGCGGCACGCAACAACAGCGCTGCCGCTCGCCGCAGGTTGGTGCGGGTCGCGAGCTCCTGCGGCAGCAGGTGTCCATACGGGATGCCGGCAAACGCGCAGCCCAGCCCGTACTGCGCTTCCACTTCGCCATGCTCGCTGCGGCTGGCCAGGCAGGTCTCGACCAGTTCCGCCGGCAGGCCTAGCGGGATGATGGTGGTGGCGGCCAGCCGCACGGCTGCCGATACGGCTTGCGCCAATTGGCCAGGGTGCTCCATCACTTGCGCGGCCGCCCGGATGCAATAGCCCACGTCCCGCGCGTCCTGCTCTTTCAGCGCTTCGCGCGTGCCGGCCAGGCACACCTCGCCGGCATCGAGGATGTCCGGGTGAAGCTGCGCTTTGAGCTGCAGCGCAAATTCGCGCGGATCGTCAAAGTCCTGCGGCTTGTATTCGCGGTCGAGTCTTGCGGACCGATTGATCCAGTCAATGCCTTCTCGCCGGTGTCTGCCGCAAAGTGTTTGCCACACGCCCAGCTTCAGCATGGCGGCAGTGGAGCCGAAGCGCGTGGCAGCCACCAGCGTGTCCTTTGTTTGCTGGGCCATCAGCACTTCGAGCGGCACCATGTCCGCCACGAGCAGGATCGCTGCACTGGATTGGCGGTCCAGTTCCTGTTGTATATAAGCTAGGCCCAGTTTGAAGTTCCGGGAAAAGCCGTTTTTTCCGGCGAACAGCCGGTTTGCCATTTCGAGGCAGGCGCCGGGTTCCCCACGGCGCGCGGCTTCTCTCAGCAGGATGTCTTCACGCCGCATGGTGTTGTTCGTCCACGTTGAATCGGCCGCACGCCTTGCGGGTGCGGCCGATATTTGAGTTAGGCGCTCACTTGTAGTAGCCGGCCTTCTTCATCTCGCGCTCGGCGGCGGCCTGCGAGGCCTTGAGCGCCTCGTCTACCGTGCTCTTGCCCGCGAGCGCCGCGCTCATCTGCTGGCCGACGGCGATGCCGATGGCCTGGAACTCCGGAATGGCGGCGTATTGCACACCGACGTACGGGCTCTTGGGCAGCGTGCTGTCGTTCGGGTTGGCGGTGTCGATGGCCAGGCGCTCCGGCAGCGCGAACTTCGCGGCCGACAGGAAGCCCCGGTTGGCATACGTGCTCTTGCGCGTGCCGGTCGGCACATGATCCCAGCCATTGGTCTTGCCCACCAGCTGGATGTAGTCCTTGGACGTGGCCCAGCTGATGAACTTCTGCGCCTCGACGGCTTTTTGCGAGCCCGCGGGAATCGCAAGGGCCCAGGCCCACAGCCAGTTGGCGCCCTTGGGCGTGACGACGGTCGGCGCCTGCGCGAACGCCACCTTGTCCGCCACCTTCGACTGCTTCGGGTCGGTGATGAAGCTCGCCGCGATGGTCGCGTCCACCCACATGCCGCACTTGCCCGCGTTGTACAGCGCCAGAATTTCGTTGAAGCTGTTGGCCGACGAGCCGGGTGGGCCGTAGTTCTTCAGCAGGTCCACGTAGAACGTGATCGCGTCTTTCCAGGGCTTGGATTCGAGCTGCGGCTTCCAGCTCATGTCGAACCACTGGCCGCCATGCGTGTTGACGAGCGTGGTGAGGAAGGCCATGTTGTCGCCCCAGCCCGGCTTGCCGCGCAGGCAGATGCCATAGACGCCGGCCTTCGGGTTGTGGATCTTCGCTGCAAGATCCTTCACCTGCGCCCAGGTCGGGCGATCGGGCAGCTTCACGCCCACCTTGTCGGCGAGGTCCTTGCGGTACATCAGCATCGAGCTCTCGCCGTAGAACGGCGCGGCATACAGCTTGCCGTCGGCCGAGAGGCCGTTGCGCATTGCGGGCAGCAGGTCGTCGACGTCGTAGGCGTCATCGGTCTTCAGCTCTTGCAGCCAGCCCTTCTTGCCCCAGATCGGCGTTTCGTACATGCCGATGGTCATCACGTCGAACTGCCCGCCGTTGGTGGCGATGTCGGTCGTCACGCGCTGGCGCAGCACGCCTTCTTCGAGCGTCACCCACTTCAGCTTGATGTCGGGGTTGGCCGCTTCGAAGTGCTTGCCGAGCTTCTGCATCTCGATCATGTGACCGTTGTTCACGGTAGCGATGACCAGTTCGGTGGCCGCGTGCGCGGCGCCCGCCACCGCCAGCGCGGCCGCGAACACCAGTGTCGTTTTGAAATTCATGCGATGTCTCCTAAGACCTGTTTGGGTGGGAACGTCGTCAAACGCTCCGGTTGCGTTGACAGACTGAACAATAGGAGTTCGCGTGTCGGACATTGATACTCGACGCGGCTTTGGCTGTACTCTCTTTCGAAGGCCTGCCAGGGATTTCACCAACTGCACCTAGAACGTACAGGAACTGCGTTCGAGGCCCTCGGTGCAACCAATGGGCGGTAGTCGTTCTAGCCGTCGACCGGCTTCAGCGGCGTTTCGAGAACGAGCTGGAAGAACGCGAGATCGAGCCAACGTCCGAACTTGAACGCTGCCTGGCGAATGGTGCCTGCATGCTCGAAGCCCAGGCGCTCGTGCAGCGCGATGCTCGCAGTGTTCTGCAGGTCGATGGCTCCCACCATGATGTGCACGTCATGCTCACGGGCACTGGCGATCAGCGCCTCCAGCAACGTGCGGCCCAGCCCCGCGCCGCGTTGGCCCGCCTCGATGTAGATCGAGTGCTCCACCGTGTACTTGTAGGCCGGCCACGCGCGGAAGGTGCCGTAGCTGGAGAAGCCCAGGAGCCGGCCGCTGTCGTCTTCCGCGCCGATGACGGGGAATCCGTTGGCACGCTTGGTGGCGAACCACGGCGACATCGCTTCCGGCGCGCGCGGCTTGTAGTCGTACAGGGCCGTCGAGTTGACGATCGCTTCGTTGAAGATGGCCAGGATCGCACCGGCGTGGCGCTCTTCGGTGCATTGGACGAGATGCATGGGGACTCCTTTCGCAGCCGGATGTCGTCAAATATAGGAGAATACTAATCCAATATGAGAAACACGTCTTCCATCCGGTCTGCACGCACCCCGGCCACGGACTCCGGCATCGACACCCTCATCGCTGCGCGGCTGCAGGCGCTGCGCCAGGCGCGAGGGCTCAGCCTGACCCAGCTGTCGGACGCTTCCGGCGTGAGCAAGGGAATGATCTCGAAGGTGGAGCGCGCCGAGAGCAGCCCCACCGCCACGCTCCTTGGCAAATTGGCGGCCGGCCTGGGCGTGTCGCTGGCGCAATTGCTGACCGAAGACCCAAGCCCGGGCCGCATGCTGCGAAAACGCGAGGAGCAGGAAACCTGGCGCGACCCCGACTCGGGCTACCGCCGGCGCCAGGTCCGCGAGCGCGGCGCCGGCAGCGACGTCGAGCTGGTCGAGATCGAGCTCCCACGCGGTGCGCAGGTCAGCTACCCGCGCTGGGGTGGCAAGCCCTACCGCCAATGCTTGTGGCTGCTCGCGGGCGCGCTGCGGCTGGAGTACGGCAAGGACAGCTTCGAGCTGGCACCGGGGGACTGCCTCGACTTCGGCGTCGACCGGCCGCTGGTCTTCAAGGCGATGGGGCGCACCGCTTGCCGCTACCTGCTGGTCATGAGCCCCTAGAATCTGGCGCAAGCATGCTCGCCTCCATCCTCTCCATCTGCGCGGGCGCCTCGCTGGGCGCCCTGTTGCGCTGGGGGCTTGCCGGCCGCTTCAACCCGCTGTTCCCCGCCTTGCCCATGGGCACGCTGGCGGCCAACCTGATCGGCGGCTACCTGATCGGCGTGGCGGTGGCGGTGTTCGCGACCATGCCGCAGCTGCCGCCACAGTACCGGCTGTTCGTCGTCACCGGCTTCCTGGGCGGGCTGACCACGTTCTCGACGTTTTCCGCCGAAGTCGTGACACAGTTGCAGCAAGGCCACGTGCCATGGGCGCTGGCCACGGCGTTCGCGCACATGCTGGGCTCTTTTGCGCTCACCGGCCTGGGCATCGCCACCGTGGCCTGGCTGCGGGCCTGAGCTCGCACCTTAAGAAAATTCCCTAAGCTCGCGGCGACGATTCCCCTAAAGCGCCGCCCGCCCGGCAAGCCAGACTCGGTCCATAGCTTTGAACGAGGGACGGGTGATGCCAAGTGTCTACGACACGCTGTGCGAATGGGCCAGGAAGACGACGACGTCGTTCGCCGACCTGCGCTTCATGCCGTCGCAGCGGGACGACCTGGACAACGTCGGCGATGGGCTGATCTATCGCCTCAAGCACTGGCCCGAGCTGCCGTCCGCCAGCCGGACGGCGGACGTGCTGCGCGCCCTTTCGGTCATGAGCAACCGCCCCGTCAACCGCCAGTGGATCCTCTCCAACTCCAAGCTGCGCGCCCAGGACGTCGACCGCCTGCTGGCACGCCTGGTGGCCCAGGACGCCGTCGACGTGATCGACGGCTCCAAATTCCCTGCGGCCTCGGCCCGGTAGTCAGGCGGGCTTCGGCGCCGGCTGCAGCTGCACCTTGCGGCCGGCCATCTGGTCGACCAGCTTCTTCATGTTGGGCAGCGACATCAGGTGCATCGAGATCAGGTGCAGCTCGCCGGCGCGAAACAGCGACAGCGCGACCGCGTCCGGAAGCGCCATCAGCTTCTTTTCATCGACCACCAGGAGCCCGTTCACGGTGAAGGTTCGGCCATCGGAAAGGTCCGCCTTCGCGTTCATCTCGGTCAGCAGGTCCGCTTGCACCAGGCGCTGGCAGAAGGCTTCGGTGCGGCGATACTCCTGCTGGTAGCGGGTGAGGAAGTCGACGGCGTTCTTCAGGAACGGCGTGACGTTGCCCTGCGAATCGAACAGCGCCTCGCCTTCCGTGTCGTTCAGTCCCGGGAAGGCCTCGTCGATGCACACGCCCATGGTGGCCTGTCCGGCGAGCTCGGTCAGCACGAATGGGTAGCGACGGACGAACGCGGGGATGTACTTGCCCGTCCACTCCCCCTCCTCGTTGACGAACAGGTTTTCCCGTGCGCGCAGGCCGAGCATGGCCACGGGCACGACGGCACCGCCGCTGCGCGTGAAGACGATCGGGTACTCCTTGCAAGCTTCGGCGAATTCCGCGCCGGCCAGGTACAGCGAGTTGGCCTTGCGCGCGAATGCGAAGCTGGTGCTGGGCCGCACGCGGCGATGGCGATGCTTGTCGCGCTCGAGCAGCACCGGCTTTTCGTAGTACATGGTGTCCGACATCGTCTCCTCGGATTTCAGGTTGGGGCCCGGGCAGGGGCCGCGTTGTTTTCGGCCGGCACGGCGTGGCCCTGCCCCCGCGCGCTGGCCAGCACCTTGTCGATACGCCTGCCGTCCAGGTCGACCACCTCGAACAGCCAGTCGCCGCATTCGATGCATTCGCCGACCTCGGGCAAACTACCCGACACCGACATCAACAGGCCCGCCACGGTGTTGTAGCGGCCCTTGTCTTCTTCCGGAAGCTCGCGGATGCCCAACCGCGCCTTGAGTTCGGCCACCGGCATCAGGCCATCGAGCAACCAGGAGCCGTCCGCGCGTTGTGTGGCCCACGCATCGGCCTGCGCACCCGGTTGGAGTTCGCCGGTGATGGCCTCCAGCAGGTCGTGCGGCGTCATCAGGCCCTGCACCACGCCGTATTCGTCCACCACGAAGACCATCCGGCCGGAGCGCGAGCGGAACTGCTCCAGCAGTTCCATGCCGCTCAGCGTCTCGGGCACGAAGAGGGCGGGCGTGGCATGCGCCTCCAGCGTTCCTGCCGGATCACGCTCCAGCGCCAGCAGCCGTGCGACGCTCACGACGCCCAGCACATCGTCGAGCGAGCCGCGGCACACCGGATACCACGAGTGCGCGCCATCGTCGCCGATCTTGCGCAACGCAGCGGCAACACCCAGGCCGGCGTCCAGCCACTCGACATCGGAGCGGGGGATCATCATCGACGTGAGCGGGCGATCGTCGAGGTGGAACACGTTCTGCACCATCTGGCGCTCGTGCTGCTCGATGACGCCGGCGTCCACGCCCTCTTCGAGGCTGTGGGCGATTTCTTCTTCGGTCATGCCGCGCGAGAGCGTGGTATCGATGCCGAGCAGCTTCAGCACGGCCTGCGTCGAAGCCGAAAGCAGTTTGACGAACGGCCCCGCGGCGCGGGCCAGCCACGCCATGGGCCGTGCGAGCCAGCGCGAGACCGCCTCGGGATGAAGCTGGGCGATGCGCTTGGGCACCAGCTCGCCGAAGATGATGGTGATGTAGGTGATGATTGTGACGACGATGGCCGTGGCCACATAGCCCGAAGGCCGCGCACCCATGCCCAGGCCCTGCAGCCAGCGCGCCAGCGAATCGCTGAAGGCTGCTTCGCCCACGATGCCATTGAGCACACCGATGGACGTGATGCCCACCTGCACGGTGGACAGGAAGCGCGTTGGCGTTTCCATCAGCTTCAGCGCAGCGGCCGCCCCCGCGTCGCCCGCCTCCGCCATCGCGGCCAGCCGCGCCTTGCGGCTGGAGGCCAGGCCCATCTCGGACATGGCGAACACGCCGTTGAGCAGCGTCAGCAGCGCAATCAGCAGGATTTCCACAATTCGGGGCGAGAATCAAACACCATGGGACTTTACTTGATTGGAGACGTGCAGGGCTGCGACGCGCCCCTGGCGCGCCTCTTGGCAAAGATCGATTTCTTCCCCAGCCGCGACACGATTTACCTGCTGGGCGACCTGGTCAACCGCGGGCCCGAATCGGCGGCAGTGCTACGCCGGCTCACGGGCTATGGCGACGCCGCGCAATGCCTGCTGGGCAACCACGACCTCAGCCTGCTCGCGGTGGCGCACGGCCTTCGCGCGCCGCACCGCAACGACACGATGGACTCCGTGCTGCTGGCGCCGGACCGGGACGCGATGCTGGAGTGGCTGCGGCACCGGCGCATGGCCATCCACGCGCATGGCGTGCTCATGGTGCACGGCGGTGTGCTGCCGCAATGGGACCTGGCGCAGGCCTTGTCGCTGGCCGCGGAAGTGGAGGCCACTTTGCGCGGGCAAGGGTTGGTGGATTTCCTGGCGCGGATGTATGGCAACGAGCCGGCGCAATGGGACGACAGCTTGCAAGGCGCGGATCGCTTGCGCGTGATCGTTAACGCCCTCACGCGGCTTCGGTTCTGCACGCCTGAAGGCGAGATGGACTTGCGGGCTTCGGGCGGCCTGCGCGATGCGCCGCCGGGCTACCTGCCGTGGTTCGATGTTCCCGGACGCAAGACCGCGCGTGAAACGATCGCCTTCGGGCATTGGTCGACGCTGGGGTTCATGCAACGGCCAGACATCATTTCACTGGACACGGGCTGCGTGTGGGGCGGCTGTTTGAGCGCGCTGCGGCTGGGACCGCAAGGTACGCATGAACTGATCCAGGAGAAGTGCGAGCAGGCGCAGGTGCCTGGGGACTAAGCCTCTTCGGCCTTGAACAGCGCCGCCACCTTGCGTTTGGGCTTGATGTTCGTCGACACACGGCTGGTCGCGGGCTTGGCACCGGCCTCCCACGCGGGGGGCGCATCGGTCGACGGTGCCTGGTAAGGCTGGTCGAAGAACGGGTCGCGCGGGGCCGCGGGGGCGCGGTACTCGCGCTGCGGGCGCGGTGCGCGATCGCGCGGGGCGTCCAGCACGTCGCGCGGGTCGCCCACTTCGCCGGCTTCGCGCCAGGCGCGGCGGCCGTCGTTGATGCGGCCACGAGGCGTGTCCTCGTCGAACTCCAGCGCTTCCAGCTCGATCTTGCGCTTGAGCAGCTTTTCGATATCGCCGACCAGGCGCGCGTCGCTGCCCGAAACGAACGTGACGGCCAGGCCCGAGGCGCCGGCACGGCCGGTACGGCCGATACGGTGCACATAGTCTTCGGCGTTGAAGGGCACGTCGAAGTTGAACACTGCCGGCACATCCTTGATGTCCAGGCCGCGCGCCGCGACGTCGGTGGCCACGAGCAGGTCAACCTCGCCGGCCTTGAACGCGGCGAGCGCTTTCAGCCGCTCGTCCTGGCTCTTGTCGCCGTGCAGTGCGGTGGTGTTCATGCCTTCGCGTTCGAGCGAACGCGCGAGACGCGCGCAGCCGAGCTTGCTGTTGACGAACACGAAGGCCTGCTTCAAGCCGCGCGATCGCACGATCTGCTTGAGCGCGTGGCGCTTCTCTTCGTCGGACACACTGTAGAAATGCTGTTCGACCGTGGACGCTTCCTGGTTGGGGCGCGCCACTTCGATGGTGATCGGATCCTGCAGGTAGCTGTTGGCCAGGCGCTTGATCTCGGGCGAGAACGTGGCCGAGAACAGCAGCGTGGTGCGCGCCTTGGGCAAGAAGGACAGGATGCGCTGCAGGTCGGGCAGGAAGCCGATGTCCAGCATGCGGTCTGCTTCGTCGAGCACCACGTATTCGACCTGGTTCAGCACCGCGTTCTTGGCTTCGATGTGGTCGAGCAATCGGCCCGGCGTCGCCACCAGCACTTCGACGCCTTTCTTCAATTCGATCGTCTGCGGCTTCATGTCGATGCCGCCGAACACCACCGCGCTGCGCAGGTTGGTGTACTTGGCGTACATCTTGACCTGCTGTGCGACCTGGTCGGCCAGCTCTCGCGTCGGCAGCAGCACCAGCGCCCGCACCGGGTGGCGCGCGGGCGAAGTCGATGTGTTCTCGTGTTTGAGGAGCCTCTGCAGCAGCGGAAGCGCGAACGCCGCTGTCTTGCCGGTGCCGGTTTGCGCCGCGCCCATCACGTCCTTCCCCGTCAGCACGACCGGGATGGCTTGCGCCTGGATGGGTGTCATTTGCTCGTAGCCCATTTCGGCCACGGCACGGGCCAGCGGGGCGGCCAGCGAAAGATTGGAGAAGGAACTAGGCATCGGCAGTCGTTGATGAACCCTCTATTGTCGCACCCGGCGGGGTCGGATGCGGACGCAAAGAGAAATCAGGACCACCAGAAACTAGGACTTAAGGGCTATTTCGAGTCAAAGGTTGTTGCTGGCAAAGGTGTCGCAGGCCTTCACGCTGCCCGATTTCAGGCCGGTGGAGAACCAACGCTGCCGCTGTGCACTGGTGCCGTGGGTGAAGCTTTCCGGCACCACGGCGCCGGCACCCCGGCCCTTTTGCAGCGCGTCGTCGCCGATCTTGGCCGCGGCATTCATGGCTTCTTCCACATCGCCCTGCTCCAAAATCTGGCGGGCGTTCTGGGCGTGGTGGGCCCACACGCCCGCAAAGCAGTCGGCTTGCAACTCCAGCCGCACGCTCATCGCGTTGCCTTCGGCCTGGCTGGCGCGGCCCCTCAACTGGTCCACCTTGTCGGTGAGCCCCAGCAGCTTCTGCACGTGGTGGCCGACTTCGTGTGCTATCACGTAGGCCTGCGCGAAGTCGCCGGGCGCGCCCAGGCGCGTCTTGAGCGTTTCGTAGAAGTCCAGGTCGATGTAGACCTTCTGGTCGGCCGGGCAGTAGAAAGGGCCCATGGCCGCTTGGCCCTGTCCGCACCCGGTGCGTACGGCGCCGCGGAACAGCACCAGCTTCGGCTTGATGTACGTCGCACCGCCCTTGGTGAAGAGCCCGGTCCACACATCTTCGGTGTCGGCGAGCACGGTGGAGACGAACTTCGCCATCTGGTCGTTGGCGGGCGGCGCTTGCGCCGGACCCTGCTGCTGCACCGGCGCCGGGCCACCGCCGCCTGTGAGCACGCCCAGGATGGTGAGCGGGTTGATGCCGAAGATGGCGCCGCCCACCAGCGCGATGACGATCGTGCCGATGCCGATGCTGCGGCCGCCGAAGCCGAAACCGCCGCCTCCCCCGCCGCTGCCGCGCGCGTCCTCGACGTTGTCCGATTCCCGATTGCCTTCCCAACGCATGCTTGTCTCCTGTGCTTTCGTGGTACCACCGCTGCGGTACAGTGAATCCATGGTATCTCCAACAGGCCCAGCCGTGGGGCGCTTTCCCACGGTGTTGGTAACGGGCTTCGAGCCTTTCGGTGGCGAAGACGTCAACCCCAGCTGGATGGCCGCGCAGGCGCTGCATGGCCGGACAGTCGCTGGGCACAGGCTCATCGGCGCGCAATTGCCCTGCGTCTTCGGCCATTCGCTGGAGGTGCTGCGGGGCCTGCTGCATCGGCACCGTCCGGCCCTCGTCGTTGGCGCCGGGCAAGCCGCGGGCCGCGTTGCACTGTCGCTGGAACGTGTGGCGATCAACGTCAACGATGCCCGCATTCCGGACAACGACCAGGTCCAGCCGGTCGATACCCCCGTGGTCGCGGGCGGGCCGGCAGCCTACTTCACCAGCCTTCCCATCAAGGCGATGCTGGCCAGCCTCCTGGCCGAGGGCATCAACGCAGAGGTATCGCAAACGGCCGGCACCTTCGTTTGCAATCACGTGTTCTATGGGCTCATGCACGAGCTGGCGACGCAGCGTGACCTGCAGCGCACGCGCGGCGGCTTCATCCATGTCCCCTGGTTGCCGGCGCAGGGCCAGCCCTCGATGCGGCTGGACGAGATCGTCCAAGGCATCAAGGTCGCCATCGCCTGCGCGCTCGTCACAGCACAAGATATTCGCAAGGAAGCCGGTAGCCTGAATTGAAAAGTGGCAGCAGGCTACAGCGCAACGTACACGCAGCCCGGCACGGGAAATGGCCCGCGCCCTAAAATCGGGTCGTGTCCATCCTCAACGCCGACCTGCATTGCCACTCCGTGGTGTCCGACGGCACGCTGACGCCCGAAGAGCTCGCGGCCCGCGCGGCGGCCAACGGGGTCGAGCTGTGGTCTCTCACCGACCATGACGAGATCGCCGGCCAGCACCGCGCCGCAGCGGCCGCGCGAAGTCACGGCATGAAGTACCTCACCGGCACCGAAATCTCCGTCACCTTCGCGGGCCACACCGTCCACATCGTAGGCCTGGGCTTCGACGCCGATGACCCGGAGATGAAGCAGGGCCTGCTGGCGACGCGCGGCGGCCGGGGCGCACGCGCCCGCGAGATGGCCGAGGGCCTGGCACGGGTGGGCATCAAGGACGCCTACGAAGGCGCGCTCAAGTACGTGGGCAACCCCGAGCTGATCTCGCGCACCCACTTCGCGCGTTTCCTGGTGGACAGCGGCGTTTGCCAGGACACGAGTGAAGTCTTCCGGCGCTTCCTGGTCGAAGGCAAACCGGGCTATGTGTCGCACCGTTGGGCCGCGCTGGGCCCGGCCATCCGGTGGATCACGCGCGCCGGCGGCATCGCGGTCATCGCGCACCCGGCGCGGTATCACTTCACGGCGAACGAGGAATACGCGCTGTTCACCGAGTTCAAGGCCCACGGTGGCAAGGGCGTGGAGGTTGTCGTCGGCAGCCACACCGCCGCGGAATACGTGACGTACGCCGAAACCGCCCGTGAATTCGGCCTGGCCGCTTCGCGCGGCAGCGACTTTCACAGCCCCGATGAGAGCCACACCGACCTGGGCCAGCTCCCCTATTTGCCCGGCACGCTGACGCCCGTGTGGGAACTGCTGGCCGATCGCATCCGGTGACGCCCGCGCCCGGCAGCACCATGGCCGCCAGCCGGTCGCTGGCCGGCATCGCGCTGGTCGTGGCGGCCGGCGCCTGCTTCGCCGCACTGGACACGGTGACCAAGTTCGTCAGCGCGTCGGTGCCGCTGCTGATGGCCCTGTGGTTCCGCTACGCGTTCCAGGCGGTCGCCACGACCGCCGTGGTGCTGCCTTTGCGCGGCATGCGCGCGCTGCGCACCTTGCACCCGAAGTTCCAGGTGCTGCGCGGCGTGCTGCTCCTCACCAGCAGCCTGTTCGCATTCGCCAGCCTCAAGTACATGCCGGTGGGCGAATTCACAGCCATCGTCATGATCGCGCCGCTGGCCATCACCGTGCTGGCCGCCACGGTGCTCAAGGAGAAAGTGTCGGCCATGCGCTGGGCCCTGGTGGCCGGCGGCTTCGCAGGCACGCTCGTCATCATCCGCCCCGGCGGCGACGCCTTCAACTGGGCCAGCCTGCTGCCGCTGGGCCTGGTGGCCTCCAATGCATGGTTCCAGGTGCTGACCAGCAAGCTCGCGCGCACCGAGGACCCGGTGACGATGCACCTGTACACCGGCTGGGTCGGCACGCTGATCGCGTCGCTGGCCCTGCCCTTCGTCTGGACGGCGCTGCCCGTGTGGTGGCTGTGGGCCGGGTTGCTCTTCATGGGTCTGATGGGCACCGTCGGCCACTTCATGCTGATCCTGGCCTACCAGCGCGCGCCTGCTGGCACACTCACGCCCTATTTATACGCGCAGATCGCGTTCGCCATGCTGGGCGGATGGCTCGTGTTCTCCCACGTGCCCGATGGCTGGGCCATGATCGGCATGGTGATGATCGCGGTGTGCGGCGCGGCCGGTGCCTGGCTCACCGTGCGCGAGGGCCGCCGCCCCATGGAAACTGCCGAAGCCGCGGAAGCTTGAACACACCCTGAAACACCATGGCCCAGTATTTCGAAGTTCACCCTGACAATCCGCAGCCGCGCCTGCTGAAGCAGGCCGTCGCGCTGCTCGAAAAGGGCGGCGTGGTCGCCGTGCCCACCGACTCCAGCTATGCGCTCGCTTGCCACCTGGACGACAAGGCCGCTGCCGACCGGCTGCGGCAGATCCGCCAGGTGGACGAGAAGCATCACCTCACGCTGCTGTGCCGCGACCTGAGCGAGCTGGCCAATTACGCGCGCGTCGACAACCGGCAATACCGCTTGCTCAAGTCGGCCACACCCGGCGCCTACACCTTCATCCTCGAAGCCACGCGAGAAGTGCCACGCCGCGTGAGCCACCCGCAGCGCAAGACCATCGGCCTGCGCGTGCCGGACCACAAGGTGCTGCAGGAGTTGCTGGCGCTGCACGGCGCGCCGCTGCTGGCGACGACGCTGATCGCACCGAACGAGTCGCAGTCGCTCAACGACGCGCACGAGATTCGAGACCGCTTCGAGAAGCAGATCGCCGGCGTCATCGACGCAGGTGCCTGTCCGTCCGAGCCCACCAGCGTGATCGACCTGACGCCGATGGGGACGGGTGGTGAAGCGGTCGTGGTGCGCGAGGGACGGGGCGACATCGCGGCTTTGGGTCTCTGACTGTCATTGCCCGTCTGAGACAATCCCTCGGTGGACACCACCAACCTAATCCAAACCGTTCTCATCTACGCACTGCCCGTGCTGTTCGCCATCACGATCCACGAGGCCGCGCACGGCTACGTGGCACGTGCGCTGGGCGACAACACGGCGTACATGATGGGCCGCGTCACCCTCAACCCGATCAAGCACATCGACCCGATCGGCACCATCCTGATGCCGCTGATGCTGTACTTCGCGACGTCGGGCGCCTTTCTGTTCGGCTACGCCAAGCCGGTGCCGGTGAACTTCGGCCACCTGCGCCGGCCCAAGCGCGACATGATCTGGGTCGCGCTCGCAGGCCCCGCGTCCAACTTCGTCCAGGCCATTGCCTGGGCGATCGCTTTCACGGCGCTGGCAGGTTCGGGCGTGGAGGAGCGCTTCTTCATCGAAATGGCCAAGGCCGGCATCCTCGTCAACCTGGTGATGTGGGCTTTCAACCTGTTCCCGCTGCCGCCGCTCGATGGCGGGCGCATCCTGGTGGGCCTGCTGCCGTACCGCCAAGCCCACGCGGTGAGCCGTATCGAGCCTTGGGGGTTCTTCATCGTTCTGGCCCTTGTCGCCATTCCGCCCGGCCTGATGGGTGCGTACTGGCTGCGGCCTTTGATATCGGCAGGCTACAGCGCCATCGCCCTGCTGCTGACGCCCCTGACTGCCCTCTTCCATTGACTTCGCCATGAGCCCGACCGCCCCCATCCGCTTCCTCACCGGCATCACCACCACCGGCACGCCCCACCTGGGCAACTACGTGGGCGCGTTCCGCCCGGCCATCGAAGCCAGCCGCCGCCCCGGCACCGAAAACTTCTACTTCCTGGCCGACTACCACGCGCTCATCAAGTGCGACGAGCCGGCGCGGGTGCAGCGCTCCACACTGGAGATCGCGGCCACGTGGCTGGCGGTGGGGCTGGACCCGGAGCGGGTGCTGTTCTACCGCCAGTCCGACATCCCCGAAATCCCCGAGCTGACGTGGCTGCTCACCTGCCTCACGGGCAAGGGCGTGCTCAATCGCGCGCACGCCTACAAGGCGTCGGTCGACAAGAACCTGGCCGCCGGCAACGATCCGGACGTCGACGTGACGGCCGGCCTGTTCATGTACCCGGTGCTGATGGCCGCCGACATCCTGATGTTCAAGGCCCACAAGATCCCGGTGGGGCGCGACCAGGTGCAGCATGTGGAAATGGCGCGCGACATCGCCAACAGCTTCAACCACCTGTATGGCGACCTGCTGGTGCTGCCCGAGGCGCAGATCGACGAGACGGTGGCCCTGCTGCCGGGCGTTGACGGCCGCAAGATGAGCAAGAGCTACGACAACCACATCCCGCTCTTTGCCCCGCGCGAGCAGTTGCGCAAGCTGATCGCGGGCATCGTGACCGACTCGCGCGCGCCTGGCGAGCCCAAGGCCACCGAGGGCTCGGCCCTGTTCCAGATCTACGAAGCCTTCGCCTCGGTCGACGAGACGGCGCAGTTTGCCAAGGCCTTTGCGGCCGGCATCTCGTGGGCCGACGCCAAGCAGCAGCTCTTCGAGCGCATCGACCAGGAGATCTCTCCCCTGCGCGAACGCTACGAGTCCCTGATCGCCGACCCGGCGCTGATCGAGGCGACGCTGCGGCGGGGCGCCGAGAAGGCCCGTGCCACCGCCACGCCCTACATGCGCCAGCTGCGCGAGGCCGTGGGTCTTCGCAGCCTGGCCAGCCAGGCCGCCCCGGCCAAGAAGGACAAGCAGGCCAAGGCGGCGCTGCCGTCGTTCAAGCAATACCGCGAGGCCGACGGCCTGCACTACTTCAAGGTGGTGGATGCGGGCGGCACCCTGCTGGCCCAGAGCACCGGCTTCGGCTCGCCCCAGGACGCGGGCCGGGCCGTCGCCCAGCTCAAACAGGGCCGGCTCGACGGCCTGCAGGACACCTTGCAACTGGCTGACGGGGTCACGCCGGCCGCGCTGACCCAGGCGCTTGCGCTGCTCGCTCAGGCCTGAGGAAAGACTCGCCGCTGATGGCATGCTAAAGGGCAATCCCTAGCGCGCATCCGCCAATCGAGGTTATCCTTCCTTCTTATGTCCGCTGATATCAAAACCCCGACCACGCCGCCCAAGCCCATGATCCTCTACGTCATCGACGATCACCCGTTGATGCGCGAGGCGGTGGTCATGCTTTTGCGCAGGCTGCGCCCCGGCGCCACCATCGTCGAGCTCGACCGCATCGGCGGTGTCGAAGCCGCGGTCAAGCAGCACGGCGCGCCCGATCTCATCTGCCTCGACCTGAAGCTGCCGGACACCACCGGCACCTCCGGCATCCACGAGATGAAGAACCGCTTTTCGGACACGCCCTTGGCCGTGCTGTCCGCATCCCCGGCGGCCGACGCCGAAGAGCACTGCATCGACGCCGGCGCCGACATCTACATCGAGAAGTCTTCAGGCGCCCAGGAGATCGGCAATGCGCTGCGCGCGCTGATCAACGCCGACGGCGGCTTCGAAGAACTCTCGCCCACCGACAACAAGCTGTCCAAGCGGCAAAAGCAGCTGATCGTCATGCTCGATCGTGGGCTGTCCAACCGCGAGATCGCCGACGAGCTGGGCATCAGCGAGCACACGGTCAAGGTCCACCTGTGGCGCCTGTTCCGGCGGCTCGGCGTCAAGAGCCGCACCCAGACCATCCACTACGCCCGCACGCATGGCATGTTGACCAGCTGAAGCTGGTCAAGGCATGCTCACCAGCTGAGCGACGGACGCGGCCGCGCGATCGGCCGCATCCTGCGCGTCGGTGGGCTGCAGCATCAGCCGGAACACCGTACCGCGCCCCGGCCGCGAGGCCAGGCCCAGCGGATGGCCGAGGATGGCCGCCAGGCGGGCCACGATGTACAGCCCCAGGCCGAAGCCGTCTTCGGTGCCAGCGTGGCTCGGCACCTTGTAGAACTCCCGGAAGATCTCGCGCTGGTGCACCGGTGCGATGCCCAACCCAGTGTCCCACACCTCGATGCGCGGGCCGTTGGCCGTGGAGCGCGACGCCAGCAGCACGCCGCCGCGCTGCGTGTACTTGACGGCGTTCGACACCAGGTTGCCGACGATGCGCCGCAAGAGAATCGGGTCTGACAGCACCGTGCCCGCCGAGGCATGGACCCGAAATTCGAGGCCCTTCGCCTGGGCGAGCGGCCGGTACTGCAGCTCCAGGTCGTGCAGCAGCTTGCCCAGGTCGACCGCCTCGATGTTCAGCTTGATCTTGCCGGAGTCCAGCCGTACCAGGTCGAACAGCGAATCGAACAGCGCGTTGACGGCCTTGGTCGATTCCACGATCTTGGGCGCGATCTCGTGCACCAGTTCCGGCTCGCTGCCCAGCCAGTCGGCATAGAGACTGAGCGCGTGCACCGGCTGGCGGATGTCGTGCGCCGCGCTGGCGAGAAACCGGTTCTTGATTTCCACCGCGTCGAGCGCGGCCTGGGTCTGCCGGGTGAGCGATTCGATCAGCTGGTTGTTGCGGTACTGCAGCTCGAAGTTCTTGCGGTGCGTGACGTGCAGGCGCAGGCCCGCCTGGCGCAGCACCTGCCAGAAGATCACCAGCAGCGCGATCACCCAGTAGTGATAGTACGGGCCGTGGAACTGCAGCTCGATGCCCACCCGCCAGCCCATCACCGCCAGCGCCGTGAAGGCCAGCGTGTCCAGGTAGGCGCGCATGGTCGCCAGGTGGCTGGACAGGCTGTTGATCGAGAACATCGCCAGCCCCGCCATGATCAGCCAGCAGATGAACTGGTCGGCCAGCGACGAGCGGTCGAAATAAAGGAGCGCCGTCAGCCCCCACACGAAAGCGCTGATCGGCCAGAGAATGCGGTAGCGCCTGAAAAAGGCCAGGTGGCCCGCGGGCCCGCGCGCCATCACCTGGGCGACGTACTTGCGGATGATGGAAAAACGGGCGGCCGCCACCATCAGGGCGACGCCGGCCCACAGCAGCAGCACGCCGACGGTCGCGTCGTCCCACAGCACGCCCACGAAGATCGGGATCAGCAGCCATCCGGCCAGCTGGGTGGTACGCGCCGTCCGCATCAGGCTGCGGATCAGCTCCGCCTCGACCCACTGGGCCTCTGCGGGCGTGGCGATCACGGGCTGGACGTCGGGTTTCATGGGCCCGAGTCTAGAACATCGATGTAAGTCGGAGGGACCAAAGGCGCCATTGTTGACGGCGTTGTCCGACACGCCTGCCAGACACGTCCTACAACCGAAATCAGCCCGGCCGGAGTACGCTGGCTCTCTGCACAACGTTTCTTATGCAAGCAAATGCAACGCCTTGAGCAAGCCCTAGCTCTCTGCGAGAGCAAGTCGTTCGGGCATGATGAATTCATCGCCTTGCTCAACCATGAGTTGCGTACACCGTTGGGCGCACTGTTGGCGGCAAGCGAAGTACTGGACTCCGTGACGCCCGGATCGCCGGACGACGCCTCGGCACGCGCCGTGATCGCGCGCCAGGTACGCCAGATGGGGAGTGTGTTGGATGAGTTGGTGCGCATCGGACGCACCATCGCTTCCAGGCAGGAGATCTGAACGATGAGCCACGCATTGATCGTCGAAGATGACGTCGACTCGGCGCGGATGATGGCGACGCTGGTGACGCAGAAGGGCTTTTCGGCCGCCACGGCGCCATCGCTGTACGATGCCCGCCGCCAGATCGCATTGCAAACCCCCGACGTGGTGCTGCTGGACCTGGGCCTTCCGGACGGCAATGGCATGTCGCTGCTGGATGAGCACGACTTGATCGGCAGTTCCGAAATCGTGCTGATGACGGGCAACGCCACCTTGGAAACGTCGATCCAGGCCCTGCGTTATGGGGCTGCGGACTACCTGATCAAGCCCGTCAGTGCGCGGCAGTTGCACAGCGTCCTGTCGCGCGTCAGCCCGCCGGCGGTGATGCGGGCGGAGGTCGACAACTTCCGGCTCGACCTGAACCGTACGGGCCGCTTCGGGCACCTGGTGGGGACCTCCGACGCGATGAAGCGCGTGTATGAGCAGATCGGCCGCGTCGCCGCCACCTCGGTCACGGTGCTCATCACGGGCGAAAGCGGCACCGGCAAGGAACTGGCGGCCCGCACCCTGCACGACCTGAGCCGCCGGCGGGCGCATCCGTTTCTCGCGATCAACTGCGGCGCGATCTCGCCACACCTGATGGAAAGCGAGATCTTCGGCCACGAAAAAGGCAGTTTCACCGGCGCCGAGCGCCAACACCTGGGCTTCTTCGAACGAGCGCACGGCGGCACGCTGTTCCTGGACGAGATCACCGAGATGCCGCCTTCGCTGCAGGTCAAGCTGCTGCGCGTGCTGGAGACGGGGACCTTCATGCGCGTCGGGTCCACCGTGCCGCAGGAAACCGACGTGCGCGTCATCGCGGCCACCAACCGAGACCCGCTGCGGGCTGTCGGCCAGGGCAGTTTGCGCGAAGATCTGTACTACCGCCTCAACGTCTTTCCGCTGCACATGCCAACCTTGCGCGAACGCGCCGAGGATCTTCCGCTTTTGGCCAACCATTTCCTGCAGCAGATCGGCCAGCGCGAAGGCGCCTTCAAGCGCATCACGCCGGCGGCACAGCAGCGGCTGGCCGCGATCCGCTGGCGGGGCAACGTGCGCGAGCTTCGCAACGCCATGCAGAGGGCCTACGTGATGGCGGCAGGCCCCGAGATCGGCGACCAGTGGCTGCCGCAGGATGCCCAGACTGCTGCTTACGATGGCACGCTACAAATGCCGCTGGGCATGCCGCTCGCCGAAGTCGAACGCCGGGTGATCCTGGCGACGCTGGAATACCACGACTTCCACAAGGAGCGAACGGCCGCCGGCTTGGGGATCAGCCTGAAGACCCTTTACAACCGCCTGAAAGAATACGGCCTTTAGGGCCTGCGGAAGAAAGAGCTTTGCTCGGCATTGCCGCAAGATTTACCGATGGGCAGAAACCGACGCACATCCGAATCCTTGCAAATCAACAACATAGCGCGCGCGCACGGCGGGCACGAAGATTGCCACTAGACAGTTCTCTTCAACCCCCCGTCTAGAAAGGACGCCACATGTCTCTCGAATACACGGAACAGGTCAAGGACACCCCGATCGCGGCGCGCCGCAACCCGCGTGGTTTCGCCGCCATGGATCCGCAACGCCAGCGTGAGATCGCGAGCCTTGGTGGCCGCGCCGCGCATCAGAGTGGCCACGCGCACGAGTTCAATAGCGAAGAAGCCCGCGTCGCCGGGCGCAAGCGCCACCAGCCGAAGGACGGCAGCGCCGCCGGCAAGCGCTGATGCGCGTTCTCCCGCGACCGCCCCGCTGTAGGACACGGCGGGCCGTTCTTGGGCCGAGGCACTGACAGTGCCTCGGCGCGGCAGGCCCTACGATGTTTCGATGAATGCCCCCGCCGCCCTCCTTCATGAGGCCAATGTCGCAGCGCTGGCGCAGGCCTGCAATGCCCTCTGGCTGGCCACCCTGTCGCTGATGACAGCCTTCATGCACAACACAGCGCCCGCGCACCGCTACCTGCTCGCGCGCAAGATCGCCAGCAACTTCGCGCTGCTCGAGCAGCAACCCGAATGTTTCAGCGCGGACAGCCGCACTTCCTTCGCGCGCCTGGCGCGCACCTGGACCGCCCAGGCCGACCGCCTGGCCCGCCAGGAAGACCGGCCACGCGGCGGGCTGGGACTCTTGGTTCCCGCGCTGTTCGGCGGCCGCTAGCGAACCGCGTCCAGAGGCGCCCCCGTGTCAACCACCGCCTACTACCTGGCTTGGCTCGGCGTGGGCCTCTCGGTGATCGCCCTGGCCAGCGGCTTGATCGTCCGGCACCTACGCTTGGGGTGGACGCGCCAGGCGATGGCCGCCCAGCTGTTCGATGCCCTGGATCGTTGCTCGACATGGGTGGCCGCGCAAAGGCAAGCCATGTTGTTCCAACCGGATGCCTGGGGCGGTGACGCGGCCCTGGAAGAAGTGCGCACGATCCAGCGGCAATGGTTCGCGCCTCTGGAACGGGAGGCGCAGGAGCTGTACGCCGCCCACGCGCAATTGGCGGAATTCCTGTGGACGCAGCAAGCGCTTCGGCTGACGGACACGGAGGCTTGGCTGCTGTCCGAAGCCGACACGCAATTCATGGCACTGTGGCGGCTGCACCGCGCTGCCACGCAGGCGCTCGCGGTGAAGCTGGAAGGCGTGGCGGGTGTCGCGGCGACGCGCGGCCTGGGCGCCGCGTCATCGTTCCCGGCGTAGCTTGGCCAGCGTCACCGGTTCAGAAGGCTCGGCGAACTGGACGTCGTCCACGCCGGCTTCGTCCGGATCGGATTCACGCCTGCGCTGCCGCTCCAGATTCATGTGGGGGATGACGCTTGCAGCGCCATGGCCAGATCGGGGCGCGATGAGATCCTTGCTTACGTCGGCAGGCTTGCGGATTAGCATTTGATGCGCATCGTACCGGCCGCCCCCATGGTCCAGCACCAGCAGAAGTCGCACCTGGGCGTCATCCTTTTCCTACATGGAGAACGCCAAAAAAAAGCCGGCCGCTACGTTTTCGATAGCGGCCGGACTTGATGGCTGGCGGAGCAGGTGCCCGCCCGTCGAGCTCCCGTTAGGCCTCCGCAGGCCATCTTGGCCGCGCGCCTTCACGCTTCCTCAGAGGTACGAGCGGTTCCCCTTCCATCCTCAGGCCTTCTTAGGCCAGCGCAGAATTCCGTATCAATAACGGGGTCCGAAAACGGGGTCTGTGGATTTATGGCACGGATAGCTAAGCAGTTGTCGGCGGCTGAGGTTGCGCGGCTGAAGATGCGCGATGACCGCCGCTTGCACGCAGTAGGCGGCACGCCGGGCCTGTGCTTGCAACTGATGCCCGACCGGTCGCCGTCCTGGGTGTTGCGGTGCACGGTGGACGCGCGGCGGCATGAAATGGGGCTGGGCAAATACCCCGAGGTCACGCTGGCTCAGGCGCGCCAGAAGGGCCGCGAGGCGCGCGACCTGGTGGCGTTGGGCATTGACCCCATCCTTGACCGGCGAGAGGCCCGAGGGGCCAATCTAGGCGCGCAGGCGAAGGCTCGTGCGGACCAGCTGGCTGCGGAAGCCAAGGCCGCCGAGGCAGCTGCTGAGGCAAAGGCCAAGTTGGTCACGTTCAAGGAGGCTGCGGAGCGGCTCATGAAAGTGAAGTCGCCGGAGTGGCGCAGCGCCAAGCACGCCGCGCAGTGGCGCGCCACCCTGGAGACGTACGCCTACCCGAAGATCGGGCACATGCCAGTGAATGAGGTGAAGAAGAGCCACCTGCTAGAGGTCCTTGAGCCTCTTTGGCACACACGGACCGAAACCGCCGAGCGCCTCCGCCAGCGGATTAGCGTTGTCCTGGATTGGGCTACATCCAGCGAACTGCGCTCGGGGCCGAACCCGGCAAGATGGAAAGGAAACTTGGACACCGAGCTGCGCAATCCCAAGAAGCTTAAGCCGGTGAAGCACCTGCGCGCGTTGCCAGTCGCCGCCATGCCCAGTTTCATGAAGGACCTGCGTGGGCAAGCCGGGATGGGCGCGTTGGCCTTGCAAGTGCTGGTCTTGACCGCCGCGAGGTCGGGCGAGGTGCGCGGCGCAACCTGGGACGAGATCGATCTGGACTCGGCGGTGTGGACCGTGCCTGCCGGAAGAATGAAGGGCGGCAAACTGCACAGGGTGCCGCTCAGCGACGCAGCGGTGCTGCTGCTGCGGGGCGTGCCCCGGATCGAGGACTGCAACTTGGTGTTCCCGTCGAACAAGCTGGGGCAGGTGAGCGATATGACCCTGCTCGCCGTGCTGAAGCGCATGAAAGTGAAGGCCACGGTTCACGGGTTCCGAAGCGCCTTCCGGGTTTGGGTTGGCGAAAACACGGCCTTCCCGTCCGAGCTGGCCGAACAAGCGCTGGCTCACGCCCTGGGTGGCGTGGAAGCCGCCTACATGAGATCGGACCTGCTGGAAAAGCGGCGTCAGCTGATGGAGGCGTGGGCACAGTTCCTGGCGGGACCCAAGGTCATGGAAATCGAACCAACGTGAGCGGACTTTTGCAGGGCCCGACCTTGCGCCTAGCTGCCTTTCAGTTGTGGCCTGGTTCTCCTGCTTTCGTCGTGCATCACTATGGTGTAAAGTGGTGCACCTCTGCTACGGGTATTGTCCATGGCCCAGAAGAAGTCCAAATCGAGTACGACAACCACACGCCGGACGTCCGTTACCTTCCCCAGTGATCTGTATCGAACGCTTGAGCAGATCGCTGAACAGCAGAAATTGTCAGTCGCCTGGGTCATCCGGGATGCGACAGAAAAATATGTCAGCGAGCGATGGCCGCTGCTAGAGAGGAAGGAGTGAGGCAATGACCATTGCGGAACGAGTCCGGGGAAGTCCCGCATGCCTGGCTAATCTGGTGGAGGCCGCCTGCGATTCATCGCCCATAGCTGGCCTTACGCACAATTTCTATCGGTACCCCGCGCGTTTCTCGCCCAAACTTGTCCGTGCAGCCATAGACGCTTTTACTGATCCGGGCGATCTTGTGCTTGACCCATTTGTGGGTGGTGGCACCACGCTCGTCGAGGCGATGGTTTCAGGCCGCCATGCTATCGGCTCCGATATCAGCTCCCTCGCGACATTCGTCAGTGAGGTAAAAACGACCCTCTTCACTGACGCCGAGTTGGAACGATTAACGAAGTGGGCAGGCACGATCGCAGCGGGGATCAACATCTGGGCACCTGTGACTCAGGATGTCATGTATGAGAACGCGGGTTACATGCGCAATCTTGACGGTGCGGCGACCTGGCGCTTAAAGAAGGCCATCGAGCAGGTGCTACAGACGGCCAGACTGCTGAACAGCAGCCGACTAGAAGCCTTCGCGCGCTGTGTCGTGCTCCGTACCGCGCAATGGGCATTGAATGGACGCAAAAAGCTGCCGACGATCGACGACTTTCGCGAGATGTTGTGCACCGACGCTGCCGCGATGATTGAAGGATCACGGGCACTGCGTGAAGCCATCAAGACTGGGGGCCACGCTGAGGTCAAAGTTCACTGCTTGAATCGGACAACGAATGGCCTTGAAACCGAAAAGATATTTGCCACTGGGAAAGCGCCCCAGCTGGTTGTTACTTCGCCTCCGTATCCTGGCGTGCATGTCCTGTATCACCGATGGCAAGTTGACGGTCGAAAAGAAACTCCGGCTCCGTTCTGGATCGCCAATCGACTGGACGGCGATGGTGCCGCTTACTACACGATGGGCGCGCGCAATACGGTGCAGCTCAACACCTACTTCGCGAATTTGCGTGCGTCCCTGAAGTCCGTCGCGGCGCTGTGTTCAAGGGAAACCATGGTCGTGCAGGTCGTTGCATTCTCGGAGCCGGAATGGCAGCTACCTCGCTACTTGTCGGTAGCTGATGACGTCGGGTTGATCGAATGCATTTTGCCAAATGTGAATCACGCATCGGATGGCCGCCTTTGGCGGACAGTGCCAAATCGCAAGTGGTACGCGGACCAACGCGGCGACACTAGCAGTAGCCAAGAGGTCGTCTTGTTTCACCGTAAGCGTTTATAAAACTTCCTCGACGGCCGCGTCCACGTCGTTGGTCTCCGCCAAGCCCGCTAAATCACTTTCGTCCAAGTCGTCTTCGCCCAATTCCCCCAGGGTCTGGATCATGGGTAAGAGTACTGGAGCGACCGCACGGCTGAAAACGCGGACGTGGTCCTGAAGGTTAGCCTCCGCGTCTTTCTCGTCGCTCGCCGCTGCGCCGGGCTTCTTGTGCAGATGCTCATGTATCAGACCCATGCCGATCAATACTGCACCAACTTCAAATTGCTTCAGCAAGACTTGGGCGTTTGACTTGCTCGCCTTCAGTTCTGTCTGCAGGGAAAGATTGTCCTCATTGAGATAGAACATGTAGCTGATTTCGGACTTGCCGTTAACCTCACTGATGTCCTCAATGAGATCGAGGCATGAATTCTCATCCGAAAAATGCTCGGCCCACTTGGGATCCGACTTCTTCAGGCGGATTACCGTTGGGAGCGCTATTCCCCCTTCACCGTCTGGTACGGGGCCAGGCTTACTGCCCGGCGGCGGCGGCTTGACTGACGGCGTGCTCTTGACTACGTGCATAGCGGGGGCGACCAGCAACGTCATCACGTTCTTGAACGTGCGTTGCATGATTTCGTCTTCGACGATCATTTCGTAGATAAGCGTGTCGCCGGGTTTCGCACTGGCGGGCAGATCGAATGAAATCGTGGCACGTCCGCGGACCAAATTCGGTCCATTAAACGACTGAATGGGCTCTGACTGACCATCCGTGAGACGGTGGAATTTGAACACTCCAGGATCGTACTTGCGCGTGAAATAGGCGTCTTCCGCGTCCGTCGCGAAGATGACGCGGCACTTCTGATCCATATGAGCCGCCCTCTTGAGTTCCACGCCTGGTTCCTTGCCAGTGAAATGGAAGTACGTTGGGTGTGAATGCAGTTTGGGCGGCGCGGGGTCGGGTTGCACTTTTTCCGGCTTGAACGGTGTGGAAAGACGTTCACCCTTTCCGAACAGCTTCGCCAATGCCGGCGAACTCTTCAGCACGTGTTTAAGCACAGATTCGAGCGGCTTGTTGTCGCTCAACTGTTCTTGAAGGTCTTGCTGGGCGCGTTTATTGCGCAACTCGCGCAGCCCCGGGTGCTCATGCAGTGCGTCCTCCAGGTTTCGTTCCAGTTCCGTGAACAGGGGCGATTCCTCGGCCACGCGGTCGCGGCTGCTCATGAACAAATCATCCCTCTGGTTGGCATCGAGCGTAGAGCAATCCACGACGACAAGAAGATCTCTGGCGAGCCGCTGAAGCCCAACGCGCTTCCTGGCAAATATGGTGGCCTTGATATCCGCATGTGCCTGCCCATTCACCGTAAAGATGACACCTTCATTGCTCCTGTACGTGGCTGCCTTCGTAGGCTTGAACGCGAAGACGCGCGCAATAATCTGCTTGCCTTGGATAGTGATGGGCATGCTCATTGGCGGCGTATCTTCGAGGTTGTCACTTTTTTGCAAACGCGCGAATAGTCCGGCCATGGTCGTCGACTGCTCGGACGCCCCCTTTTCGCCTACCCCATGGGCGCGCTTGCGGCACTCGTGCATTCGAATGGGTAGAGCCGGGTCTGGCAAGAGTAGGTCGAGCTTGTACAGCAAGCCGTCACGGCGAATGATGTTGCCTGTGCTCTTCAGCTGGTAGGCATACAGCTTTATTAGGGTTCCAGATTCCACATCGCGCTTGTATGCCACATCCCCCTTGGGAAAGAGCGGCATCGTCGGCGCCTTAAAGCGAAGAACCCCGCCCTTTCGTGGCTCAGTATCGGCACCCAATGGAGCTAGATAAGTCAACACCGGAATTTTGCTGGTCGCTGTGGCCTCCTCGCGCCGGACGATGGTAAAGCCCCAGCAATCGTCGCTCTCGTGCTTGGGGTAATTTGCGGAAACGTTGGGCGCCCCGATGAGCTTGGGGTGCCGGCGCGAAACGATGAGCTGAAGCTTGGCATTTCCGCAATGGCGAATGGCTCCGCTTCCGCCTTGACAGAATTTTCCCTGGACGAACGGGACGGATGCCTTGTTGCGCTTGCCTAAGGAGACCAAGGTATCGGGGAACGCTTCGGGGGTATGACCCTCTCCCAGGTCGGCAATGTTTACCGAGGGCTTCGTTGAAGATTTGGAGCCGGGCGCTTCTGTCGTAAAAACGGAGATATTCTCCGCGACCTTCGTGCGAAAACTGACCGGCCAATCTTCGACCCGGCCACCCGACGTTGTGAGCTTGGCCGTGTGCTCGATGAACTTCGCCACCGCTTCGCGAATGGACTTCGGCGCGGTGGGGCCTTCGGGATCAATCCCTTCGAGCAGACACTTCAACGTCAGAACAGAGTCGATCGAGTTGATGTTCTTTTCGTTCAACGCGAAGTCGGCGCGCCCTTGCTGTCCGCCCGCCTGCGACCAATTCAACTCGTTGTCGCCGTAATAACGCCAGCACGCCGGGTTGTCCCAATAGCCTGCGTTCTTGAGAAGGGCGATTACCTCCGCCTCGGAGTCTTCATGGATGAGTTTTTCGCAGAGATCCTTGGCGGTGTTGGAGTGCATGGTTGCCCTTGGTAGTGAAAGGTGAGATC
Organism: Ramlibacter sp. WS9; assembly: GCF_003797765.1. Lineage (GTDB taxonomy): Bacteria > Pseudomonadota > Gammaproteobacteria > Burkholderiales > Burkholderiaceae_C > Ramlibacter. The sequence goes on from NZ_RKMB01000014.1 coordinate 44,649, forward strand.
CGGTACTACAGCTTGAACTCGACGGCAACACGACTGCCTTGCTCGGTCATGCGCGCCTTCAGGGCATCGACTTCCTTGTTCAGGGCGTTGACGATTTTCTTTACGTCAGCCTCGTCGTATTGATAGTGGGACTTGTTGCCGAGCTTGCCGATAACTCGGATGGCACGGATCGCATTGATGGTGCGGTTCTCCGCTAGTAGAACGAACTTTTCACGCTTCGCGCTGGTCAGTTCCTTGACCACCGATTTCGATTTTGTCGCGGATTCCACGGGCTTCTCCTTTTCCGAAAAGACAGATCATATTGGCGACAAATCTCCTTGTCAAATAGCCGTAAAAATCTTTGCTAAATTAGGCGATATCTGAAGCACAAAATGCCATCGAATTCTTGCAAAAAGTGCTGTCGCGCCTCTGGGAATTACGATCGCGTTGCGCGTGCGCGCACGGAAACCAATAACTAGACAAAATAAGTAGGCTATTAGGGGCTTGGAGCAATGCAACATGGCCCCCGACTCCAAGGATTTGCGTCGCTGGGGCGGGCCGCGCTGAGTCTTTGGCTAAGCGGATTAGTCCGCCCCTGTGGGTTTTTTGGCCGGATTTGGCCCCTCCCACGCCGTGGCGACGCGCTGCTAGAAGCCCTCGCGCTTGAGCGGCGATACCACAGACTCCGATCGAGAGTCGCGTGGACCTTCGCCAATCGCTCCTACAGTACGGCAGCCTTAAGGCTGTGAAACGCAGTGGACCTCAACGTTCGGCAGTCCGGATAAATCCGCTCGCGCTGCACGTGCGACGCCTTTTAGATCTGGTTCAGTTGTCGGGACGACAGACTGTTAGGGGTGGAGCTCGCTGTTTGAAGTGAATACCTGGGACTCAGCGAGCAGCAACGTGTGGACGGCCCCCCGGGGCGCCAGTCCAACCTGTGCGTTCGACGCATTGAGCTGCCGCAACGTCTCCACCGGCAAGGAAAACATCGGAGGTAGGTCCTGATGGCAGGGTTGGAGAGCCTGGCTTATATCTGACGCGCTTCGGGCGGCAGCAACGCCTCTATCACAGCATTCAAATTCAAACCTAGGCCCGCTACGTTGGGCTTCAGTTCGATCACCCTATTCAGGCGCCGAAGGTTGACGACAAATAACCCTCTGCCTGTAGCAGACAGCTGGAGCTCGTGGGCGCCGAGCGATCTCACCAACTCTTGGAGTTTGCCCGCACCCAGCGCACCCGCGATCATTCGGAGGAGCGTCTGTATGAGGTCGTGAGCGCTCTCGCTTGCCTCCGAGGTGGCGAGTGGAACCAAATACACCGGCTGCTGGGTATGCGCCAAGTTCCCTTCCGAAATTACGAGACACGTAGTTGAGTGGAGAATGCCCTCGATCGCGCCAAGTCCACCCGCCAAGTTGCGCGACAAAAACTGATACAGCTCCTCGGAAAGGTCTCGGGGTCCCGTGACAAGCCCAGCGTTCTTTCCAAATGACGCGGCCAAGCTTTGAAGGTTGTCGCCAATCCATCGCGCATGCACACCGGACGACATGTCTAGGACGTGAACGAAGTATTCGATTCCGCCGGTAGGTAGATTGTGAAGAGTGCTGACGTGGAAGCCCATGATGACCCCTTTAGCGTAGATGCAGCGGCGGCGAAGTATTTCGGAGTGTCTAGCACAAGGACGCCCTTGCGTCCGTCGCGGGACTGCCTTCTACGATCGCACGTGCCAGGACACGCTAGCCTTTAGATTGGAAGGCAAGGATCTGCTCCATCTCTTCGATCTTGATCTGTGCAACCGACTCGTCGAATTTCCGCCGGTTCAACTCCTCTTGCAACGCAAACTGGACGGCGAGCTCTTTGGCGCGACCAACCTCACCTTGCAAGAATGCGATGTCGTGCTGAATCACTTTAAGTCGCTTGAGGAAAAAATCTCGAATATCCGTGCATGCATTCTCGTTGTACACAAAGCTCATCTTCGTCCCCTACCTATAAATCAAGCGTCAAATCTCCAGCATAGCGTCAGAATCGAGGGCCGACCGCGTCTGGGCGTCCGTGTGTTCTCTAAGCCTTGCCGATCCGCTCCGTACCTTCGCGAGACACGATGTCGTCGGGGTGCATTTTCTGAACCATTCGGATGGCCTCCGCCTCGTTCCTTGCTTCGACGGTGACGGGGAAACTCAGTTCGTCTGACTTAAGTTCCACGCCCTCGCCGTTCACATTTCTACCCTCATTCCAGAATAGACGATAGTCGTTCTGTCGACCACGGAAAATGACCAGAACGCTGTAAATGCTCTTTGACATCCTACTGTCTCCCCGGCGCATTAGCCCAAAGAAACCGGCGCTTGAGCGTCGGTTTTGGCTGACAGGTTAGTCTTCCGCTACACGTGAAATGCATGAACCAGGTTGCCTAAAAGAGTGGGCTGGAGATACGTGGTCTTGTTCACTGGAATGATCATCGTAGAGACGCTGGGTAGCAACTTGACGCCTAAATTCATGCGCCACGCCGTGAGCCCGCAGACCAGATCTCTCCACTTGTGGGGCGGCTCGTTCTTGTAAGGAAGAACAAGGAAGAACCAATAGCAGTTAATTGCGATCATACGGACTACGAAGCGATGAGACATTGGACCATCGTATGGAATCTCCGCACATCGTAAGTGCCTCGGCTCCAGAAATTTCTCAGTTCCTTCGTTTAAATTGATCGCCCTCGAAGCAGTGACAATCTGAAGGCGGAGCTCAACTGGGGGGCGATAGCCGCCGTGAAGCATGAAGTTGATCAAACCCTTGTGTGCTTTAACAACCTTCTCAGAGGCATCTGCTCTGGCGGAGTTGAATGATACTTTTAGCAGCGCCCTTAGGAGCAATTCATGGTCATACGAGATAGACGCCTGCTCCCCTGGAAGCAAGATCTGGTGGAAGTGAGCGTCATAAAGAGAGGCAAGGTAGGAATCAAGCTTGCTGAGAAGAACGTTATTGCAGTGTGCGCAAACGTCCTTGATCGTTGGGTCTCCTTTATAGAACTTGGATTCCCTCTTCGAATACGTTAGCAAGCTCTCATACTTTTCAATCAAGCAGTTGGGCCAAATATGCTCCTTGGTAAGCGGAGCACTCTGGCCACAGTATGAGCACGTCTTCATTGTGCCAGCAACCCTACCGTGATGTGCGCCGCAGCGCGGGTGTGATGAACCGACGGTGGCGGCCTACGCTGACGGCCAAGTGGGGCGATGCTTTCGGTTTGGACATTTGCTGCTTGTTCTGCACAGCCAAATTGGACCACAAACCCATCACGCTCGATCTAAGCTTTTCGACACCTTGACCAATCTGTCAAACACACAGCCTCTTCTCAACCCGGCGGAGCCTCTGGTAGGGCTTGTCAGTGAAGCAGTTGCGCCGGCCCTTCTGGCTCTCCCAGCCTCGCAGCGATTCCTGCCGAGTCCCGCTCTAGCTGTTCGTTGAGCAACATGAGCAAACGCAGCGTAATCGCTTCTTCTACCCCTGCCTGTGCGCTGTAGCCCTCAGCTCGAAGACTGTCCATGAACGCTCGGGCCGCGCACGTCGCCCGCTCGTCGTTCAAGCGCCGCTGATGCAAGACCATGTCAGCCACGCTCTCGTACTAGTTTCCAGCGTGGCCGCAGCCGCGCGTAGAACGGCGCTCGGGGGCAGACTCGCTCCGACGCGGAGGTTGCTGCGATATGCGCCCAACAGCGCTCCAAGCTCGGCTTGGAGCGTGGCGGCATCGATGCCGTGCGGTGCGAGCAGGCCCGCTAAATCGGCGACCGTTTCGTCGATCCAAAAGTGGTCGGCCACCTCGGTCGCCTCTTGGGCAGATGTCAGCCCTCGGCGAGTTCTTCCGGCACCTCATGCAAGGTACGCAGCCTCCAATTGCCCAGCGGCGGCCCGACGACCTCGTAAACGCCCAGGATGTCAGAGCCATTGCGCAATACCACGCACAGCATTTCCCCGACATCCTCCACCGTGCAGAGTTGGCGGCTGGGCGTATACCCCACCGGCCCGACGGCGCGCCTGTACACGGTCAGCGCCCGGTCAATCATCGCTTGGTCGTCCATGGCTTCACCCCACCAAAGAAGTAGTCAAGGACTCAGCGTAGCCATCGCGGCCTTCAAAGGCAACTCGACCGCGCCACTCAATTGTGACGCGACGTCCAGGGAGTTTTTTGGCGCTTCTGGGGCCGCCTGTGATAGCGTGACGCCCACATCAATGCACTTGTTGAGGTGCCTTTAACACCTTGCTGGACAGCACATTTCCAAGGACGGTCGAAATGGATTTCTCTATTGGCAACTACCACAGCATCGCCGACTCGATGATTTCAGAGTGGACCCGAAGAAGCCTAGCTCCGATGGTTGCGTCGAAAGGTCCTGGCTGTTTCATTTGGGATGCGAAGAAGAACGGTATTCAAAGTACAGGCATGTTCTACACAAAGGACATGGTCCCGAAGTACTTCAACGGTGAAATGGCCATTGGGCTCCAGCAAATGATCGAAGAGGCTGACCACTCAAGTGAAGTTGTGGTGGCCTTGATCTTCGACGACAAGGCGATGGGCTTGCGGTTGGCGAAGACGGACTCCAATAAAGCCAAGGAACTCGTTCCGCCGATCATTCACTAGCAGCGAGGCCCGGCAACTTTGAGCTGCCGATGATTTTGGCGGCTATCGGGCCTTGCCAGTGGTGGCGAGCAACCTATGCCCGCGTGATCGCTTGCAGGGCGGCTATGTACTCCGAGTTCATGATAGGGTGAATGCCGAAGCCGAAGTTGCCCATGCGCTTCAAAAACTCCGGGAACCAGTCCAGGTCGCTGAGCGGGATCATCGGATTGAACATCATGCCATCGCTGCCCGTCACCATCTTGTCGAAGCCCTGGACCGCACCGGTGTAGGGCGAAATTCTGTCGATGACGAAGGTGTTGCGCAAGGAGTAGTGCTTGCGAGGCGAACCCGCCAGTCGCTCGCCCGTCACGGTCCACAAGCGCGCACCAATGAACCGGGTTGGGTCTGCAATGCGCTGACCGGTAAGTTGCGAATGGACGTTGATGTCCAACGCGCCATACCCCATCGTGTCCGGATTGTGATAGGCGGCGAAGTGGTTCATTGATTCCCTTAAGTGGCCCTATCGGCGGCCAAGAATTTACCGTGAGTACCCGTCCTCGCGCAATTTGTTCAGCTCCACCCGCAGTGCCGACTTGGCTTCATCACTTCGTTGGGCGAACAATCGCAACCCGGCTTCCTGTTGCGCTGAGGTGAGGTCATTCCAGTTGGACAGTTTGGGGCCGTCAACAAGCTGACCCAGCGCGCCCGTGTAGTCGTTGTAGGCTTTTTGAGCGCGCTCCGAGCACGCCGACAGGTGACTGACCTCCCAAATTTCGCCGCCCCTCGATTCCGCATGCATGAGCTGCGTCGCAACCCTGCCTTCCCTACTTAGCTTCATGAGATTGGCAGTCTTTTCCGCATAGCGCGTCGCTTTCTCGAGCACGGCGGCGCCTTCCCGGCAGTCGCGCTTAGTGGGAATTGGGGCGGCTTCAATTTGGGCGGACACTTTCTCGGGTGAAAACTTCGACGCGAGGTGGGATCCGCCGAAAATTATCAATACAGCGGCAGCGCCGAGAGCGAACGAAGACTTGTCCATGATGCAAAACTCGCCATGTCGAAGGCTTCAAGTGGACTGGCAGCTGCACCCTGGCACAAGGCCAAAATGTCCTCATTCCACTGGGATTTGTCTCCTAGGAGCCCAGCTCCAGAATCCGCTGGGGTCGCACGAGCCGACGGACGACCCGCAAGCGCGCTGATCCGTGCTGCGATACCGGGGTTCAAAACGGGGTCGAACAAAGAGAAATGCCCCATGAGGCTACGAGCCGCATGGAGCATGGGGTCTTGGCGGAGCAGGTGGGATTCGAACCCACGGTACGGCATAACCGTACACCGGATTTCGAGTCCGGCGCATTCGACCACTCTGCCACCGCTCCTGATTCGGTTCGCGTGGTGCGAAGCCCGTGATTCTAACCGATCACGGTTTCAGCGTTTCAAGCCCGCCCATGTACGGCCGGAGCGCTTCCGGCACCGTGACGGACCCGTCGGCGTTCTGGTAGTTTTCGAGCACGGCAACCAGCGTGCGGCCGACGGCCAGGCCGGAACCGTTGAGCGTGTGGACGAGCTCGTTCTTGCCCTGCGCGGACTTGAACCGGGCCTGCATGCGCCGCGCCTGGAAAGCCTCGCAATTCGACACCGAGCTGATCTCGCGGTATGTGTCCTGGGCCGGCAGCCAGACTTCCAGGTCGTAGGTCTTGGCCGCGGTGAACCCCATGTCGCCGGTGCAAAGCAGCATCACGCGGTAGGGCAAACCCAGCTTCTGCAGGATGGTTTCGGCGTGGCCGGCCATTTCTTCCAACGCTTCGTAGCTCTTGTCCGGGTGCACCATCTGGACCATCTCGACCTTGTCGAACTGGTGCTGGCGGATCATGCCGCGCGTGTCGCGCCCGGCGCTGCCCGCTTCCGAACGGAAACAGGGCGTATGGGCGGTCAGGCGGATCGGTAGTTGGTCCTGCGCCACGATCTCGTCGCGCATGAAGTTCGTGAGAGACACCTCGCTGGTGGGAATGAGGTACAGCGCCTGCTGCTCTTCAGAGGCAAAGCCTTCCTGCCCGCCTTTGGTGACGGCGAAAAGATCCTCTTCGAACTTGGGCAGCTGGCCCGTCCCGCGAAGCGTCGCGGCGTTCACGATGTAGGGCGTGTAGCACTCGGTGTAGCCGTGCTCCTGCGTCTGCACGTCCAGCATGAACTGCGCAAGCGCGCGGTGCAGGCGGGCAATCTGCCCTTTCATCACCGTGAAGCGCGAACCACTCAGCTTGACGCCCATCTCGAAGTCCAGGCCCAGCTTCTCGCCGATGTCCACGTGGTCCTTGACCGCGAAGTCGAATTGGCGCGGTGTGCCCCAGTCGCGCACCTTCTGGTTGCCGTGTTCGTCGGCGCCGACGGGCACGCTTTCGTGCGGCAGGTTGGGCACGGACAGCAGGAGCGACTGCATCTCCGGCTGGATCTGCTCCAGCCGGGCGGCCGAGCTGTCGAGTTCCGCTTTGAGCGACGCGACCTGCGCCATGACGCCGTCGACCGATTCGCCCTTGGACTTCAGCTGGCCGATCTGCTTGGACAGCTGGTTGCGCTGCGCCTGCAATTCTTCCGTGCGGGTCTGGATGGTCTTGCGTTCCGCTTCCAACGAGGTGAAGGCATGAACGTCGAGGAAGGCCTGCGGCTTTTTGCGCGTCTCCAGGCGGGCCACGACCGAGGCCAAGTCTTTTCGTAACAGGGTGATATCGAGCATTGGCCGATTTTAGTTGCCAAGCACGCGGGTCCGAGCGGCCATGGACACCGGGTGGCCGATGCAGCGAATGTCCCCCGTCGGCCTCCGGCCTCCCTCCTCCTTTATTTCGCCGCCCCGATCCCGACCCGGCATGTCGAGCCTAGGAGAGCGTCGCCGGATCCAGGTTCGCCCCGCAAATGACGAGGCAAACCTTCTCATCCGCACGTGGTTTGTAGACGCCCGTCTGCAAGGCGGCTAGCCCCAGCGCCGCCGCCGGCTCCACGGCGAGCTTCATCTGCTTCCACAGCCACAGCTGCGCGTCGCGTATGGCGGCATCGGGCAGCAGCAGTGAATCCTTCACGTGACGCTGCGTGATCTCCCACGCGATGCCGCCGATGCGTTTGGCACCCAGTGAATCCGCGGCGACGCCACTGACCGCTACGTCCACTGGCTCGCCGGCCCGGCGTGCGGCATACAACGTCGGCGCGAGCTCGGGTTCTAGCGCCACCACACGCGCGCGCTGTTCGAACCAGGACGCGATGCCCGCGATCAGGCCGCCGCCGCCCACGCTCACGAGCACGCTGTCAGGCAACCCGCCCTGCTCTTCGATCTCCTGCGCCAGCGTGCCGGCGCCAGTCACCACTTCGGGCTGGTCATACGCATGCGTGAGCAGCGCGCCGGTTTCCTTTTGGCGTGCCAGGCAGGCTTCCAGCGCCTCGGCGTACACCGCACCGGTCACCACCACCTGCGCGCCCAGCTCGCGCAGCTTGGCCTGCTTCATCGCGCTGCTGACGGTGGGCACGAAGACTTCGCACTTCACGCCCAACGCCTTCGCCGCCGCGGCGGTGGCGATGCCCGCATTGCCACCGGAAGCCACGATGACGCCGCTTTCCGGCACCGGGTTCGACAGCAGCCGATTAAGCATCCCGCGCGCCTTGAAGCTGCCGCCGACCTGGAACTGCTCGAGCTTCAGCCAGACCTCGGCGCATTCCACACCCAGCGCCGCACCGGGCAGCTGCCACAACGGCGTACGGCGAATGAAATGGCCGTAGCCCTCGCGGAATCTTGCGTTCGCGCTCTCGATTTCAGAGCGGCTCACAGCTTCAGCCCCTTCGGCAGCGGGAACTTCACCGTCTCTTCGATGCCGTCCATCTTGCGCACCGACACGGCGCCCAACTCCTTGATGCGCGCGATCACTTCTTTCACCAGCACCTCGGGGGCCGACGCTCCGGCCGTGAGGCCCACGCGCGACTTGCCCTCGAACCATTCGGGCCGCAGCTCGCCCGCGTTGTCGACCATGTAGCTGTCCACGCCCAGCTTGCGCGCCAGTTCGGCCAGGCGGTTGCTGTTGGAACTGGTGGGGCTGCCCACCACCACCATCACATCGACCTGCGGCGACATGACCTTGACCGCGTCCTGCCGGTTCTGCGTGGCGTAGCAGATGTCCTGCTGCTTGGGCTGGCGGATGCTGGGAAAGCGCTCGCGCACGGCGGCCATGATCTCGGCGGCGTCGTCCACCGACAAGGTGGTCTGCGTGACGACGGCCAGTTTGGCGGTTTGCTCCGGCTGCACACCAGCCACGCCGGCCACATCTTCCACCAGGTGAATGCCGTGGTCCAGCTGGCCCATCGTGCCTTCCACTTCCGGATGGCCCTTGTGGCCGATCATGATGAACTCGTAGCCTTCTTTTGCGAGCTTGGCCACTTCGATGTGGACCTTGGTCACCAGCGGGCAGGTGGCGTCGAAGATGTCGAAGCCCCTCGCCCGCGCCTCTTCCTGCACCGCCTTGCTCACCCCGTGGGCCGAGAACACCAGCGTGGAACCCGGCGGCACCTCGGCGAGGTCTTCGATGAAGATCGCGCCCTTGGCCTTCAGGTCATTGACGACGAAGGTGTTGTGCACGATTTCGTGGCGCACATAGATCGGCGCGCCGAATTTCTGCAACGCGCGCTCGACGATCTCGATCGCGCGGTCCACACCCGCGCAGAAGCCGCGCGGTTCCGCCAGCAGAATTTCCATGTCGGGAGTCATAGCACGCCGATCACTTGCACTTCGAACGTGACGGGCTGGCCTGCCAGCGGGTGGTTGAAGTCGAACAGCACCGCGTCCGCCTTGCCGTCGGGAAGTTCTCCATTCCCGCCGTCTTTGCCCACCTGCCGTACGCTGCCCGCATAGCTGGCCATGCCGTCGGGCGTGGGGAACTGCACCACGTCGCCGACCTGGTAGTTCTCGTTCGGGTCGCCCATTTCGTTGAGGAGGCGCCGCGCCACCCATTGCAGCATTTCGGGGTTGCGGTCGCCGAAAGCCTCGCCGGGCGGGATGTCGAAGGTGGCGTGCGCGCCCTCCTCCAGGCCGATCAGGCGCTTCTCCACGGCCGGCGAAAGCTCGCCCGTGCCCAGCGTCAAGGTGGCGGGTTTGTCCTTGAAGGTGTTGATGATGTCGCCGTCCGGCCCGGCCAGCCGGTAGTGCAGCGTGAGGAAAGAGCCCGCCTGGATGCGGTGCGCGGTGGTGGCCATGGAAGTCCCGATAAACTGCCTCCATTGTAGAAACCCCGCCCGGCCCGCTCCACCATGTCCCTCAATACCCTTCCCGCCGACGCCCGGCCGCGCGAGAAGCTGCTGGCGCGTGGACCAGCGTCGCTGAGCGACCCGGAGCTGCTGGCACTGCTGCTGCGCACCGGCACCCCCGGGCGCGGCGTGCTGCAGATGGCGCAGGAAGTGCTGGACAGTTTCGGCGGCATCGCCGGCCTGCTGCACACCACCGCCGACGATTTGAAGCGCATCAACGGCCTGCGCGGCCCGGCCAAGCGCGCCCAGCTGGTGGCCGTGCTGGAGTTGGCGCGCCGCGCGCTGACGCAGCAGTTGAAGGAGCGCGAAGTCTTCAGTTCGCCCGGGGCCGTGAAGCAGTACCTGCAACTGCACCTGGCCGAGAAAGGGCACGAGGTGTTCGCCGTCTTGTTTCTCGACGCGCAGAACCGGCTGATCGCGATGGAAGAATTATTCCGCGGCACTTTGACGCAGACCAGCGTCTACCCGCGTGAAGTGGTGATGCGCGCGCTGCACCACCACGCCGCGTCGGTCGTGCTGTCGCACAACCACCCGAGCGGCACGGTGCAGCCCTCGCGCGCTGATGAAGCCCTGACGCAAACGCTCAAGGCCGCCCTCGCGCTGGTCGACGTGCGCGTGCTGGACCACGTCATCGTCACGCGCGGCGACTCGCTTTCCATGGCCGAAAAAGGTCTCTTGTAGACCGGAAAGAAAGCGATGAAGTTGAAATCGCTGAAAGACCTGCAGCACATCCAGCAAAAGCTGGTCGAAGATCAGAAGCTGGCCGCCGCACAGGAAGCCGCGCGCGTGGAACTCGAACTCAAGGCCGCGGCCGAGCGCGACCTGTTCGTGCGCGCGGCCGGCGCGGTGAACCCGATGCGGGCGCAGCACCGTCGCGTGCACCTGGCGCCCGACCAGCCGCCGCCGATCCCGGTGCAGCAGCAGCTCGACGACCAGCGCGTGCTGCACGAGGCGATCAGCGACGAGTTCGACGCCGGCACGCTGCTCGATGTGGACGACGCCCTGAGCTTCCGCCGGCCCGGCATCGGCACGGATGTGACGAAGCGCCTGCGCAAAGGCGACTGGAGCATCCAGGGCGAGATCGACCTGCACGGCTTTCGCCGGGAGGAAGCGCGTGAAGCCCTGGCGGAGTTCATGCGCGACGCGCATCGCCGCGGCTGGCGCTGCGTGCGCGTGGTGCACGGCAAGGGCCTGGGCTCGCCCGGCAAGACACCGGTGCTGAAAGGCCGCGTGCAAAGCTGGTTGATCCAGAAGAACGAGGTGCTGGCTTTCGTGCAAGCACGCGGCGACGAAGGCGGGGCCGGCGCGCTGGTCGTGCTGCTGAAACCTGGACTCGCCACTCCGCTTCGCTGAGCATCGCTGCCGTATCCTCACGCCCTACCTGGAGAAACTTGCCGCATGAAGATCGAAGTGGACGACCTGAGTCGCAGGGAAGTCATCGCCCTGCTCGAAGAACACCTCTCGAACATGTACGAGCTCGGCCCGCCCGAAACCGTCTTTGCGCTGGACGCGACCGAGCTGCGCAGTCCGGAGATCACGTTCTGGACCGTGTGGGACGAAGACATGCTGGTTGGTTGCGGCGCGCTGAAGGAACTGTCGCCCAAGCATGGCGAGATCAAGTCGATGCGCACGCCGAAGGCGTTGCGCGGCAAAGGCGCGGGGCGTGCGATGCTGGCACACATCGTCGACGTGGCGAGGCAGCGCGGCTACCGGCGGTTGAGCCTTGAAACCGGAACGGTGGATGCGTTCGTGCCAGCACAGAAGCTTTACGCGAGTCTTGGCTTTTCGGTGTGCGGTCCTTTTTCGGACTACAAGGAAGATCCTCACAGCCTTTTCATGACGCTCGCGCTGTGAGCGGCCAAGCTGCGCGACGACAAAAGACCTAGTGCACGGCAGTTGCCATCTGTGACACCGTCCTGGCTCAAGCGCTAGGCGTCTGATGAATCGCGGGTTAGCATTCACCATGGTTCTTACCGACGCATCGATCCGTGCAGCCCAGGCACGCTGGGAACTTCAACTCGCCATCCTTCAGGAAGAGGAAGCGCGGCTGCTGCGCGCCCTCGAGGAACACTCACGCGACAAAGCCGTCGTGGCCCAGGAGATCCTGGACCGGCTCAAGGCGGCACGAGCGCAATGCAACGTCGCGTTCCAGTCGCTCATGGGCTCCATCGAACAGCGCATCAGCCAGGACGCGGCGCGCTAGCCGCACAGAGTGGGCGGAACTGCACGCGGGCAGGACTGCGCGCGTCACACGTGCGTGTTGCGCATCCAGTCCGCTGTCTGGAAGAAGCTGTCCTTCAAGCGCGTTCGCAGCGCCTGCGGCACACCTGCCTCGCCCATCGCCTGGTCCATGCAGGCCAGCCACTGGTCACGCTCCAGGATGCCGATGGGGAAAGGCATGTGGCGCATGCGCAGCTTCGGGTGGCCGAAGCGGTCGGTGTAGTGTTGCGGCCCGCCCAGCCAGCCGCATAGAAACCAGAACAGGTGCTGGCGGGCCTTGGTGAGCTCGCTGCCGTGAACGGCGCGCAACGCGGCGTACGCGGGCTCGAGGTCCATCAGGTCATAGAAGCGCTCGACCAGCGCCTTCACTTTTTCTTCGCCGCCGATCCATTCGAAGGGGCTGTCGAACGGCGGTTTGTCTTGGATCTGCATCCGCCTATTGTCGTGCGGACCGAAAAAGCCCTTGTCCCCTACTCCGGCGCCCTGCGCAGGGTCTCCACCACTGGCCGATTGAGCACTTCGCGCAGGCCCCACCACCCCGCCGCAAGCGCCAGGCCGGCCCCTGCCAGCGCGCCGAACAGCGGCACCCACGGCGAAGCGGTCCAGTCGAAATCGAACGTGTAGCGCGCCAGGCCCCAACCCACCACCGATGCGACCACACTGGCCAGGAAGCCCGCGAGCAAGCCCACGCCCACCAATTCGGCGCGCTGCACGCGCCTTAGCAGCACGCTGCTCGCGCCGACGGCTCGCATCACGGCGAACTCGCGGGCGCGCTCTTCGCGTGTGGCCGTCACTGCCGCGAACAGCACCACCACGCCGGCCGCGAGCGTAAAGCCAAAGAGGAATTCCACCGCGCGGATCACCTTGTCGAGCACGCCCTGCACCTGCGTGATGGTGCTGGTCATGTCGACGTTCGTGATGTTGGGAAAGGCCCGCACCAGTTCGTTGTCGAAGCCCTTGCGCACGGGCGCGCGAAAGGCCGTCATGTACGTGACCGGCACATCGGCGAGTTGCTGCACCGGATAGATCACGAAGAAGTTCGCGCGCATCGAACTCCAGTCGACCTTGCGCAGGGAAGTGATCTTCGCGTCGGTGACGATGCCGCCGATGTCGAAGCGCACGGCGTCGCCCAGTTTCAGGCCGAGCGTCGTTGCGATCCCCTCTTCCATGCTCACCGCGCCGCGTTCATCCGGCTGCCAGCGCCCGGCCACAACCGGGTTGTGCGGCGGCTGTGCTGCGCTGGCGGAGAGATTGAATTCGCGGTCGACCAGGCGCTTGGCGCGGTCTTCGATGTAGTCGTCCGGCGACACCGCCTTGCCGTTGACCGCGACCAGCCGCCCCCGGATCATCGGGTACCAGTCGAACCGATTCACGCCCGCATCGCGCAGCGCTTTCTGGAATGCGTCTCCCTGCTCCGGCATGACGTTGATCACAAAGCGGTTGGGCGCGTCCGGCGGCGTCGCCTGCCGCCACGCGGCCACCAGGTCGGTGCGCAGCAGAACCAGCAGCACCAATGCCAGCAAACCCACAGCCAATGCACTCACCTGCACGACGGTGTAGGCGGGACGCGCGGAAATCTGCCGCGTCGCCAGCACCAGCCAGCGCGGCGCCGTGGCTTCATTGACCGACCATCGCAGCGCCTTGACGGCGAGCCAGCTCAGCCCCGCGAACAACAGCGCCGCCGCGGCAAAGCCACCGACGGCGATGCCGCCCAGCAGCAAATCGCTGCTCGCAGCCATCAACAGCGCGGCGAAGCCGATGACGCCGATGGCCAGCACACCGGCCGATGCGGGCTTGAGCCCGCCCAGGTCGCGCCGGATCACGCGCAACGGCGGCACCTGCGCCAGTTGCAGCACGGGCGGCAAGCCGAAGGCGAACAGCAGCGTCAGGCCCATGCCCATGCCGAACACCACCGGCCAGATGGTGGCCCCCGGCAAAGTCGTGCCCACCAGCCCCGAGAGCAGGATCAGGAACACGAAGTGGACCGCGTAGCCGATGGCCACGCCCAGCGCGCTCGCAAAGATGCCGATCATCGCGAATTCGAAGCTGTAGCTCCACGCGATCGTGCGTTGGCTTTGTCCCAGCACGCGCAGCATCGCGCAGTCATCCAGGTGGGCGGCCGCAAAGCCGCGAGCGGCCAGCGCCACAGCCACCGCGCTGAGCAGCGCGGCCAGCAGGGCGACCAGGTTCAGGAATTTTTCGGCGCGATCCAGCGTCTGCCGCATCTCGGGACGGCCGCCCTCGAGCGACTCGACCCGCACGCCGCGCACGCCGGGCTTCTTCGCTTCATCGACGGCCCATTTGACGAAGGCGCTCACCTGCCGGTCGGCGCCCGCAACCGCGTAGCGATACGTGACCCGGCTGGCCGGCTGGATCAGCTTGCTGGCGGGCAGATCGGCCTCGTTGATCATCACGCGCGGCGCAAAATTGACGAAGCCGGCGCCGCGATCCGGCTCGGTGACGATGATGCGGCCGATCCGCAGGCGCGCATCGCCCAGCAGCAGCGAGTCGCCGACCTTGAGCTCCAAGACGTCCAGCACCGGCCCGTCAACCCAGGCTTCGCCGCGCGCGGGGATCTCGCGCGTTTCCGCGCCCGTCGCGTCCGGCTGCGACGCCACGGTCAAGCTGCCCCGCAACGGATAACCCTGCGGCACGGCCTTGAGCGCCACGAGCTTGGCGCCCCCGCCTTGCGACTCGGGCGCGCGCGCCATCGTCGGGAACCCCAGCGTCACGACACTCTGCAGACCGAGCGACCGGGCCTTGTCGAGGAATGCCTGCGGCGTCGGGTTGTCGCTGCTCACCACGGCGTCGCCGCCCAGCATCTGGCGCGCGTCTCGCGTGAGACCGCCCTTGAGCCGATCGGCGAAGAAGCCCACCGCCGTCAGCGCGGCGACGGCCAGGGTCACCGCCACAATGAGGAGGCGCAATTCCCCCGCGCGCAGGTCACGCCAGAGCGTGCGCCAGCCCAGCTGCCAGGACGAAGATCGAGTCATGGTCGCCAGCTTAAGGCCAAAGACTCAGGCAGGGATTAGGGTCGGCGTGCGCGACGGGCGATTTGGCGTACGCGACAGTCTATTTCGCCACCGCGCTGTCCAGCCGCTCTTCCAGCGCTTTCAACACCAGCCGGATCTTCTCGCCAACGCTGATCTGCGGGTTGGAAAAACCATCGGGCTTGCCGGCCTCGACCTCGCGCTGCCGGATGACCGGCACAGCGGCAGCGAATGCCTGCTCGAACGAATGCGTCTTGCGCAGCGCTTCGTCGAACACGGCACGCCCGAAGAACGTCAGTTCCGACAGCTTGCCGCAGCCGTAGGACGTGTGATCGGCGTCCGCAGCCGTTATCACCAGCGTCGAATCGCCGCCCAGTGGGCCCAGCCAGCCGCCGGCGTAGCAAGCCGACACGGCGATCACGCGGTTGCGGATGCCCGCGTTGTCCAGTGCCTGACGCAGCTCGCCGGGGCTGATCGGCTCCACGGTCAACGGATCGTTGGCGGCCGCGAGCTTGAAGTCGTTCGCGCCGTGCGAGGTGAGGTACACCACGAGAACATCGTTCTCGCGGTCCATGCGCGCGCCGATGGCCTCGACGGCACGCCCCAGGTTCGTGAGCGTGGCCCAAGGATAGGTCTGCGCGGTGGAGGGGTGGTTGACCAGTTGGACGACGCGGCCTTGCGCGTCGAAACGCTCCTCCAGCACCTTGGCCACCATCGTGCTTTCGCGCAGGAATACGTCTTCCCTGGCATACGGCGAGAACACCAAGGCATAGACGTCGGCAACGCCCGGCCGCTCGGCTGCGAGCGTGTCGACGGTTTTCTGCCACAGCGCTTGCTGTGCTTCGAACGTTTCCTGGCTCAACTCCAGTTGCGGCGGTCGCTCTGCCTGAAATTGGGAGAGGTCCGCCTGCCAGGGCCGATCGGGGAACTGCCACGCGACCAGCGAGAACAGGGCCACCATGCCCAGGCCCAGCACGCCCAACCGCGCGCGCGTCACGCCGAAGTGGAACGACAGGCGCAAAGCCGCGCCGATGGCCCAAGCCCACAGAGACAGATACAAGGCCCAAGCCGCCGCGGCCGATGTCTCGAACAGCTGTGGCAGCGCCTGGTGCGACTGCGCGATGCCGAGCAACAGCGCCACCAGATTGGCGGGCAAGGCCGTGGCCGACCACAACGCCAGCCACGTCGCCGCGCCGCGGGGCCGCTCGGCATCGATGTGCCCGGGGTCGGGCGCGGGCAGGGCCCACCAGGCCAACAGCAGCAGCACGCCGGTGCTCCACCAGGGCGCGAGCCAGCCACGCAGGTCGAAGTTGGCGGGGCCTGCCACTTCGAACCGCGCGAGCCCGACTTCCAGCAGCGCCAGGACCAAGAGCAGTGCGACCACCTGCAACGGTGACGGCTGCTGGGGGCCGACGCGCGGGCGCATGAAGAAGCCCGCACGCAGGCCTTCGCGCACCCAGTCACGCAGGCGCAGCCGCACCGGCGGAATGGGGATGTACTGATTCGAAACCGCGTCCATGGCGGCCATCATGCCACTGCCGTGTGGCTCAGGCGGCAGTGCGCACCAGCTTCGGGCCGGCCAGTTCGGGCTGCAGTTGCAGCCGATGCGGCGCGCTGTAGCACAGGAAGTGCCGGCCATGGGCGCGGCCGATGGCGCACAGTCCCACCTGTTCGGCGATCTGGTGGCCCATCTGCGTGATGCCGCTGCGCGACACGACGATGGGCACACCGAGTTGCGCGGACTTGATCACCATCTCGCTGGTGAGGCGGCCCGTCGTGTAAAAGACCTTGTCGCCGCTTTGAACCGAAACGTCCTGCAACCACATCCAGCCGGCGATGGTGTCGATGGCGTTGTGGCGACCGACGTCTTCCACCAGCAGCAGCATCTCTTCGCCCCGGAACAGCGCGCAGCCATGCACCGAACCGGCGGACTTGTACGTTGTCTCTTGCAGGCGAATTGCGTTCAGGATGCCGTAGAGCTGCTGCTGGCTCATGGTCGCCTGCGGCAGCGCCACAGACTCGATCTCGTCCATCAGGCCGCCGAACACGCTGCCCTGGCCGCACCCTGTGGTGACGACGCGCTTCGAAGTGCGCTCTTCGATGTGGTCGATACCCGAACGCGTCTTGACCGCCGCGGAGCCGACCTCCCAATCGACGGTGACGGATTCGATTTCATCGATCGACTTCACCAGCCGCTGGTTGCGCAGGTAGCCCAGCACCAGCCATTCAGGCCGCTCGCCGAGCGTCATCAGCGTGACCAGCTCGCGCTTGTCGACATAGACCGTCAGCGGCCGTTCGGCGGGGATGGAGATGGTGCCGCGGTCGCCGTGTTCGTTGACGGTTTCGATCTCGCGCGTCAGCGGGGCACGCGCTTCGGTGAGGAAAGGCAGGGGCATGCCCTGCATGTTATCCCCCTCAGGACTTCTTCTTGGCCGGGGCCATCTCCGCTGAGTTGGGTTTTACGCTGGGAGGACTTGCCGCCGTGCCGGTGGGCGAATGCGCGCCGGACGTTTCCAGCGGCTTCTGTTCCGGCGGGTTGTACGCAAATGGGCCAGGATCCGTACAGGGCGGCGGGGGCGCGGAGGCAACGGGCGTTCCCGACGCTGCGGTGGCGACCGCAGAGGCAGCAGGGGCGGCGGGCGCTGTGGCCGACGCCGCTGCAGCCATTGGCTTGGCCGCCGGGGCCGCTGCGGTCTTGCGATAGGCCGCGGCCACCTTGTCTTGCGCCTTGCACAGCTGGTAGCCGTCGAGCTTGGCCTGCCATGCGGCCTTCGCCGTCGTCTCGGCCGCCTTGGCCTTGGCCGCGTCGTCGAGTTGCGGCGCGGGCAACTTGGCGAAGGCCAGGCCGAAGCCTGCAAGCAGCATACCGGTCAGCAGAACTTTCTTCATCGGTGTCTCCTGTTCTCTCTCAGGCAGGACGCGCGGTTTCCCGCTCATCCGGCACCACCAGCGACTGGCTGCGCTGCGCTGGAATCTTGCCGGCGGCGACGTCGTCGCACCAGTATTCGTGATGTTCGCGGGCCCATTCTTCGCTGACGTAGCCGTTGCGCATGGCCTTGTAGGCGCCGCGCATGCCGATCGTGCCGATGTAGATGTGGCCGAGGAACAAGGCCATCATGAGCATCGCCGCCACGGCGTGGATCATGTGGAACTGCTGCATCGTGGCGCGCTCGTACAGCAAGCCGGGAATCAACTTGTCCAGCACCAGCCCGGAGGCGACGACGATGGTGCCCAGAAGGAACACGCCGCCCCAGAACACGCCTTTCTCGCCGGCATTGAACCGGTGCGAAGGCACCTCCGGCCCCTTGCCCATCAGGCCGCCCAGGCGCAGCAGCCAGCGCAGGTCGCCGCGCTGCGGGAAGTTGTCGCGCAGGAAAGTAAGGAAGATGATGATCAATGACACCACGAACAGCGGCCCGACGAAGTTGTGCAGATTCTTCAGCAGGTACGTGAGATAGCCGAACAGGGTCTGGCCGATGATCGGCATCAGGAAGAATTTTCCGAAGGCCATGACGATCCCCGAGATTGCGAGGATCACGAAGGCCGTGGCGTTCGACCAGTGCGCGGCGCGCTCGAACGGGGTGAACCGTTCGATGCGGCGCCCACGGCCCAAGGCTTCGGAGTGCCCCAGCCGCCCCTTGGTGAAGTAGAAAATCGCGATGGCCAGCGCCACGATCAGCAGCAGGGCGCCACCATAGGGCACGATCCAGTTGTTGCGCACTTGGCGCCAGGCCTCGCCCGCCGTCGTCATGCGCGAGCCGGGGTACTGCACCGGCGCCTGGATCAGCACGCCTGCTTCGGGTGCATCGCTCTTGGGATAGCTGGTGAAGCCTTCCACGCCGGCAGCCACGCCGCGCCACATCGGCGCGCTGTTGCCGGGCTGCACCTTGTTGCGCTCGGCATTGCTCTGCTGCATGTACTTCGGATCAGAGCTCGCGTCGGGCTTGACCTCGGGCTTCACGTCGAAGATGTTCTGGCCCTGGATGCCGCCGGTCGCGGCGGGCGGCGTGGGGATGGGGTCATCCTGCGGCTTGGTCTGCGCCGCGGCGGAAAGGCTGAGCGCCAGCGAAAAGACCCACAACAATGAACGCAGCATCGGCGGCCCCTAGTTCACTTTGGTGTAGTCGTTCTGGCCGTTCTGGGTGCGCGTCTTGAGGTGCTGCTCCCAGCTGGTCTTGTCGCCCTGCTTCCAGCCGGGCGCGGCGTACGGCTTGCCGGTGCCCTGGAAGGATGCTGCGTCCGCCTTGTAACCGGTGT
Source organism: Ramlibacter sp. WS9 (assembly GCF_003797765.1). GTDB lineage: Bacteria > Pseudomonadota > Gammaproteobacteria > Burkholderiales > Burkholderiaceae_C > Ramlibacter. Next base: position 63,963 of record NZ_RKMB01000014.1, read on the forward strand.
TGCCGATGGTCTGTGGCTGCTCGCTGCAACCGGCGATGGCGACCGCAACAGCCGCCGCAGCGAACAGTGACAACGTGCGCTTCATGACTTCGCTCCTGCGGGCTGGCCGCCCTGCTTGGAACCGTAGGCCGTGCCCCAGCCCCACACCTCGGCGCCTTTGCCGCGCTTGAGAACCCGGTTGCGGAAGATGTCGGCCACCACGTCGCCGTCGCCGGCCAGCAGTGCCTTGGTCGAACACATCTCGGCGCAGGCGGGCAGCTTGCCTTCGGCCAGCCGATTGCGCCCGTACTTCTCGAACTCGGCCTGCGAGCCGTTGGCCTCGGGACCGCCGGCGCAGAAGGTGCACTTGTCCATCTTGCCGCGCACGCCGAACGTGCCCGCCGCGGGAAACTGCGGCGCACCGAACGGGCAGGCATAGCTGCAGTAGCCGCAGCCGATGCAGGTGTCCTTGTCGTGCAGCACCACGCCTTCCTCGGTGCGGTAGAAGCAGTTGACGGGGCACACGGCCATGCAAGGCGCGTCAGAGCAGTGCATGCAGGCGACCGAGATCGACTTCTCGCCCGGCACGCCGTCGTTGAGAGTGACCACGCGGCGGCGGTTCACACCCCACGGCACTTCGTGCTCGTTCTTGCACGCGGTGACGCAGCCGTTGCATTCGATGCAGCGCTCCGAATCACAGACAAATTTCATGCGTGCCATGGTCAGGCCCTCTCAATATTGCAAACCGTTGTCTTGGTTTCTTGCATCATCGTGACGCTGTCGTAGCCATACGTCGTCGCCGTGTTCACTGCTTCGCCGCGCACCACGGGTGCGGCACCCGCGGGGTAATAGGCAAGCATGTCGGCACCCTGCCACCGGCCCGAGAAGTGGAACGGCATCCACACCGTATCCGGCCCCACCCGCTCCGTCACCATCGCCTGCACATTCAGGCGCGCGCCGGTAGGCGTGCTGAGCCAGACCCGTTCACCGTTGCGAATTCCCTTGGCGGCCGCCGCCTTCGGGTTGATCTCGACGAACGCTTCCTGCTGCAGTTCGGCCAGCCAGGGATTCGACCGCGTTTCTTCGCCACCGCCTTCGTATTCCGTGAGGCGCCCGGAGGTGAGGATCAGCGGGAATTTCTCCGCCACCTTGTCGGCGATGTTCTTCTGCTGGAGGGTCTTGTACAGCGTGGGCAGGCGCCAGAAAGCCTTCTTGTCGTCGTGCGACGGGTACTTGGCCACCAGGTCCGGGCGCGTGCTATACAGGGCCTCGCGGTGCTGCGGAATGCCGTCCGGGAAGTTCCACACGACCGCGCGCGCCTTCGCGTTGCCGAACACGTGGCAGCCATGGTTCTTCATGGTGACGCGGATGATGCCGCCGGAGTTGTCGGTCTTCCAGTTCTTGCCTTCAGCCAGCGCCTTCTCGGCGGCCGTGAGCTCGTCCCACCAACCGAGCTTCTTGAGCAGCACGTGGTCGAATTCCGGATAACCGGTCTGGATGTCCGCGCCTTTCGACGCAGATCCGTCTTCGGCCAGCAGGTTCTTGCCTTCGCGCTCCACGCCGAAGTTCGCGCGGAAATTGCCGCCGCCTTCCATCACGTGTTTGCTCGTGTCGTACAGGTTGGGCGAGCCCGGGTGCTTGAGTTCCGGCGTGCCGAAGCAGGGCCAGGGCAACCCGAAGTAGTCGCCAGTGAGGTCGTAGCCCGTGTCCTTGTCTTTGGCGCCCTCCTTGGCCCGCAAGGTCTTGACGTCGAAGGCATGCATGTTCTTCATGTGCGCCTTCAGCCGCTCCGGGCTCTGGCCCGTGTAGCCGATGGTCCACACGCACTTGTTGATCTCGCGCAGGATGTCTTCGGGCACGGGCTCGTCCATGCCCTTCACCTTCTGCATCTTGTAGTTCTTGGACAGCTCCTTGCCGAAGCCCAGCTTGTCGGCCAGCTGCTGCATGATCATGTGGTCGCTGCGGCTTTCCCACAGCGGCTCGATCACCTTCTCGCGCCACTGGATCGAGCGGTTCGACGCCGTCACGGAGCCACTGGTCTCGAACTGCGTCGCAGCCGGCAGCAGGTACACCGCGCGATTGGCGTTGAGGTCGCCCGCCGCGCTGGGCATGGCCGCCATCGCCGCCGTGGCCGACGGGTACGGATCGATCACCACCAGCAGGTCCAGCTTGTCCATGGCCTTCTTCATTTCCAGGCCGCGGGTCTGCGAGTTGGGCGCGTGGCCCCAGAACACCATGGCCCGCAGGTTCGGGTCCTGGTCGATGTTCTCGTTCTTCTCGAGCACGCCGTCGATCCAGCGCGACACCGTGATGCCGGGCTTGCTCATCATGGCGGGGCTGGCGAACTGCTTCTTGATCCACTCGTAGTCCACACCCCAGGCCTTGGCGAAATGCCGCCACGAGCCTTCGACGATGCCGTAGTAGCCGGGCAGGGAGTCGGGGTTGGGCCCGACGTCGGTGGCGCCCTGCACGTTGTCGTGGCCACGGAAGATGTTCGCGCCGCCGCCCGACACACCGACATTACCGAGCGCCAGCTGCACGATGCAGGAGGCACGGACCATGGCGTTGCCGATGGTGTGCTGGGTCTGCCCCATGCACCACACCAGCGTGGAAGGCCGGTTCATGGCCATCATCTGCGCGGCCTTGAATACGGTTGCTTCCGGAACGCCGCAGGCCTCCTCGACCTTGTCGGGCGTCCACTTCGCCATCACGTCTTCCTTGACCTTGTCCATGCCGAAGACGCGGTCGTTGATGTACTTCTTGTCTTCCCAGCCGTTCTTGAAGATGTGGTACAGCATGCCGAACAGGAACGGGATGTCCGAGCCCGAGCGGATGCGGATGTATTCGTCGGCCTTGGCCGCCGTGCGGGTGAAGCGCGGATCGACCACGATCATCTTGCAGCCGGTCTCCTTGGCGTGCAGCATGTGCAGCATGGAGACCGGATGCGCCTCGGCGGCGTTGGAGCCGATGTACAACGCGCACTTGCTGTTCTGCATGTCGTTGTACGAATTGGTCATGGCGCCGTAGCCCCATGTGTTGGCGACGCCGGCCACCGTGGTGGAGTGGCAGATGCGCGCCTGGTGGTCGCAGTTGTTGCTGCCCCAGAAGCTGACGAACTTGCGCATCAGGTACGCCTGCTCGTTGTTGTGCTTGGAGGAGCCGACCCAGTACACCGAGTCCGGGCCGCTGGCCTTGCGCAGCTCCATCATCTTCGCGCTGATCTCGTTGAGTGCCGTGTCCCAGCTGATGCGCTCGTACTTGCCGCCCACCAGCTTCATCGGGTAGCGCAGGCGGAACTCGCCGTGGCCGTGTTCGCGAATGGCCGCGCCCTTGGCGCAGTGCGCGCCCAGGTTCAGCGGCGAGTCGAACACCGGCTCCTGCCGCACCCACACGCCGTTCTCGACCACGGCGTCGATGGCGCAGCCCACCGAGCAGTGGCTGCACACGGTGCGCCGCACCTGGATCGTCCCGTCGCCTATCGCCGTGGCCGCGCCCTCTTTGGCATGCGACTTCTTCACCAGCGTCAGCGACGATGCCGCGATGCCGACACCCACGCCCAGCCCGGAGCGGCGCAGGAAAGCGCGGCGGTCCATCGTGGGCAGAGCGGTGGACAAGCCCCGCTGCAAGCTGTGGGTGAACGGCGAGCGCGCGAGCGCGCCACCTTGGGCCGCGCCCGATTTCTTGGTCAACAACATGGAGGTCTCCTGCTGCTCGGAATTAGACGAGGGTGCTCTTGTAGTACCGCTTGACGTGTTCGGTCAGTTGGTAGCCGCCGCCTTTGGCGGGTGGCTCTTTGGATTCGGGAAGGGCTGCGGTGTCTTGCACCGCGCCGGGCAATAGCGTGGCTGCCGCGGCCAGTGCACCGGCGGTGCCGGCGCCTGCAAAAAGGGTTCTGCGTGACAGCTTGCTCTTGGGCTGGCTCATCTCGGGTCTCCTGCCTGATATGCCCCTACTAGGAAAACAACTGCATATCTCAATCGAATGTAGCGTCCCCTGATGGCTTGTGCAAGCATGCAAACACGGGGCAAACACCCATGCATCGCGCGCAGCCACGCCAGAGGGCGATGCTGCAACGCAGCATCGCAGCGTTGTCTCAAAAAGAGACGCGCTACTGCGCGCCGTCGAGCATGTCGAAGCCTTGCACCTCGACGCTCACGAAGGACCGCGTGAACGTGGCCAGTGCCGCATAGAAGCGCGCTTTCGGATGCGCCGCCACGGCATCGCACAGCTGCGTCACCCAGGGCTGCACATGCGCCGCGAAGAACGCTTGCTGGCGAGACAGGTTGGCGACCTGCACGTCGTCTCCGGCGATGAGGTAGCGCATCACTTCGCACAGATAGGCGATGTGATCTTCCGTTTCGGGCATCTCGTCGCCGCGCGTCAAGCCCAACGCTGCGAGGTCGGTGCGCAGCCGCGCCAGGGGTTTCTCGTTGAGGAAACCGCTCAGGTAGTGCGAGCCGAAGAGGTAGACCTCGGGCTTGCCGACGCCGCCGAACAGCGAGTCATACTCACGCGCGATGGCGCCGTCTTCCATTTCGCGCGCAACGCCCACAAAGTCCCGCCACGGGTCTTCCAGGAACCCACCGGCCGCCGGCGCTTCGGTCACGGCGACGCGCAAGGCTTCCAGCAGGCCGGGCTCGGGCGCGGCGTAGTAAAGCTGGGCGAGCAGGCCATAGACCTCGGCTCGCGCCGTTTCCTCGTCCAGCGCGGACGATGTGGCAGGCTGCTCGTTCATAGGTCCGTGATCTTCGCTTCGTTCTGGGCCGAGTAGATGTCGATCACCCGGCAGTCGCCGCACATCTTGAGCCGGTCCAGGGCCGCACCCTGGAACATCGAATGGCCCGCCAGCTTGCCGAGCATGGCTTCGATGGCCTTGAGCGTGCCGAAGGGCTTGCCGCAGCGCACGCAGCCATACGGCTGCGATTCATTCAGCACACGCGCCTCCTTGCGCTGCGGCGTGAGCAGCAGCCGTGGTTGCAGCGTGATCGCGTCTTCCGGGCAGGTGGTGGCGCAAAGGCCGCACTGCACGCAGTTCTTTTCGATGAAGCGCAATTGCGGCAACTGCGAGTTGTCTTGCAGTGCGCTGGCCGGGCAGGCGCTGACACAGCTCAGGCACAAGGTGCAGGTGTCCTTGTTCACGTCGACCGTGCCGAAGGGCGCGCCGGCTGCGGGCAGCGCGATCGCTTCGGGGCGAGCAGGCGCCTGCTCGATCAGGTGGTCCAGCGCCAGCTCGAGCGTGGCGCGCTTTTCCGGTGCGACGGCGAAGGTGGCGGGACGCGCTGGCGTGGACGGGCGCTGCGCCGCCAGTGCGGCCAGCTGTTGGTCCAGCTGCGTCGGACTGTCCGCGCGCAGCAGCGTGAAGTGCTGGCCGGCATAGCCGAGGCCGTTGAGGATGGCCTGCGCCACTTCCATTTGCGCGGCGAGAGCGTCGCGATATTGCGGCGCTTCTTCACGGGTGGTGAGCACTGCGATCTGCGATGCGCCGAGTGCCACGGCGCTCAGCCAGGCATCGACGCCCAGGTTCGCAACATGCCAAACGGGAATCGGGATCACATTGGCGGGCACCCCGTTCGCGCGGCGCAACTGGGCCGCGCGGCCGAGGTCTTCTACGAGGGCCTGCCCGCCTTCCTGGCTGTGCAGCAGCAACACCGCGTCCTTGCCGCCTGCACCGGCGAAGGTGGACAGCATGGTCTTGAACTTCGCGCCCTGCTCGCTCGCGCGCGGATAGGCATACGTCAGCGCACCGGTCGGGCACACGGTGGTGCAGGCGCCGCAACCCACGCACAGGTTCGGGTTGACCTTGATCTGCTGGCGCGACTTCTCGCTGCTGATCGCTTCAGCGGAGCAGACCTCGATGCAGGCATTGCAGCCCACGGTTTCGTTGCGGCTGTGCGCGCAGAGCTTTTGCTTGTAGACGAAGAACTTGGGCTTTTCGAATTCACCGACCAGGTCGCGCAGCTTGACCAGCGTCGTGAAGAGGTCGGCGTGCATGTCCCCACCCCCGCCCTCCCCCGGAGAGGGAGGGAGAAAGAAGTAACCCTGGGGCGGTGCGTGCTGCGCGAACGCCGGCGCGCTGCGCAGGTCCAGCACCAGGTCGAACTGCTCTTTGAACGCGGCCGGCGCGCGGTTGAAGTCGATCGCGCCCGCGGCGTCGCACACCTTCACGCAAGCGCGGTGAGAAGCGCACTTGGCCAGGTCGATCTGGTAGTCGAGGTTGATCGCGCCTTCGGGGCACGCGGCGACGCAAGCGTTGCAGCGTGTGCACAGGTCAAGGTCGATCGGGTTACTGCGTGACCAGTTCAGCTCGAATGCGCCCAGCCAGCCCTTGAGGCTTTCGATCTGTCCGCTGAGCACGGGGTAGCGGCGCTCCTGCGCGCCGGTGCCGCCTTGTGTGAACAGCGTGACGTCGAGCACGTCGGCAAGCATGGCTGCGGCGCGCTCGGCCGGCTCGAGCTCGCCGATCACCAGCAGCCGGCCGGCGCTCTTGTACGTGACCGTGGGCACCGGCTCCGGGTCGGGCAGGTGTGCGGCAGCCAACAAGGCCGCGATCTTCGGCATGGCCTTGGATGCATCGCGGCTCCAGCCACCCGTCTCACGGATGTTGACGAACTTGATCGGGGCGACTGCCCCTTCGGTGTTCTGCCCAATCTCGGCGAACAGCCGCTTTTCCTGGGTGCAGGCGACGATGACTTCGTCGCCGCCCTTGATCGCCTGCTGGAAGGCGCCGGCTTCGCGCCGGCAGAGGCTGGAATGGAGGATTAACTTCTCATCCAGCGCCGCGCCCAGGATCTTCTCCTGCAGCGGCATGGTCTTGTTGCAATCGCAAATCAGGGTCGGCATGTTGGGGCGGCTCGGGCACTGCTGGTGGGGCCTCGGCGGACTGTGCCACGGTTTGCGCCGTGGGGTTATCCGCAACATCCCTTGGCCCTTCCGCCGTCACTGCTGCGGCTTCTCTTGCGGCTGCCTCTTCCTTTTCTTCCGCATCGAACAGGCCGAGGAACTTGGCACTGGCCAGGCCGCGCAGCATGGAATACGGGATCGGATCGGGCTTGGAGTAATCGTCGATATAAACGTCCAGCCCGTCCATCACGTTGTAGCGCGGATCGGCGAACAGCTTCTTCACCGCCGCGTTCTTCACGTCGGCAGGGACGTCGGCGGTGACGAAGCGCTTGAAATCGGAGTCGGCGGTGAGGGCCTGGACGTCTTCGAGGGTTGGGGGAGGTGACTCTTCTTTCACCTCGTCATCCCCGCGCAGGCGGGGATCCAGGGCGCTCTGGATTCCCGCCTCCGCGGGAATGACGGACGGCGGCTCGGGCTCCACCGCCCTGCCCTCGTTCACATCCAGCTTGCGCTTCGACCAGCGCCCCAGGAACCCGTCAGTCATGACCGCCCCCGAACTTCTTTTCGGTCGATACCGACGCCGGATTGCCGAAGCGGTCCTGCAGCGGCTTGAAGCTCTCGGGCCGTTTGCGCTTCTTCGGCTCCTGCACGTAGTGCTCTTCGACGAAGGCGCGCATCCACTCGACGACGTGCTGAGGCGCCGGCACCTGCTCCACCGTCTCCTGCGCATCGAGCCAACGGCCCGCGTCGTGGTAGCTCAGCGAGACCATCGTCGGTTTGGGCATCGGCTCGCCGTCTTGCCCTCCCTCTTGCCCTGGTTCTTCCATGCGCCACAGCACGAACCAGCAAGGCGCAGGCGTGGTGGCGTTGAGGTAGTAGCCTTCGGCATCGTCGCGAAATAGCTCGACGGTGAAGCCCGGATGCAGCCAGCGCTCTTCGTCGTCGCTCTTGTAAAGCAGCCGGGCCTCGGCGCCGAACCCGGCCTCCTGCGGCACGACGTCGGCCAGCACCCAGCGCCACGGCTGCCAACGGTTGTCGATGCGCTCGCGGCGCATGACGACAGCCACTTCGATGCTGGGACGCGGATTCATGACGCCACTCTAACGATGTTCCGCCGGCCGCGTAGCCGGGGTTTCCACAGGCGCTGCTCAGCTGCCCGCGTCCGGAAAGAATTTCTGCAGGCGCGCCTTGTCGCCATGTCCGGCCACGATCACCGTTCCCGCGGCGCCGTCTGCCACACAGGTGTACAGCTCGTGCCCTTCGGCCATGCCGCCGCAATACTCGTCCACCAGTTCGCACGGCGTGATGCCGGCGGGCGCGACCTTCACGCCCGGCTTCGCAACCCGGCCGCTGACACTGAACATGCGCAGGCCGCGGCTGCCGTGGCGGCCGAAATCCGTGAACCACCGTGGCCCCCGGCGCAGGATGTCGCGCACCCAGTACAAGGTTTCCAGGCTCTGCATCAACGCCTCCGGACCCGCCGGCGCGGCGCCGCGGCGCAGTTCGATACGCGGCAGGCGGCACGGTGGATCCGCCGCGAGCGCGGCCAGTTCCGCTTCGAGCAGGACGCGAATCGAGTGGTGGTCCTTCCGCATGCAGATGTATGCCGCGTCCGCGCCGACGACATGTGCGGCCACCAGCAGGCCTTCCAGGAAGCGATGCGGGTCGCGCTCCAGGAAGTGGCGGTCCTTGAAGCTGCCGGGCTCGCAGTCGCTGAGGTCGACCACCAGTGATGCGGGCGTCGAGCTTTCGAGAGCCTCCTGGCGCACCCGTCGCCAGGTCGCGCCCACCGGCATGCCTGTGCCGCCCAGGTCGCACAGACCCGATTCGTCGAGCGCATGCAGCACGAACTCCGCGTCCTCCTCGCCATTGGCGACGGCGGCCGCCAGCGCGTAACCGCCGTCCTCGCAATACTCCTTGTAGTCCACGAGCGCGGACACCACGGGCGCCTGCGCTTCTCGAAACACCGAGCGGCTGCTATCGCGCATCAGGGCATTGACGACTTCTTCGGGCGTGGCGCGAGACACGGCAGCCTGTCCCACAAGCACGGCCGGCGCGTGGTCGCAGTAGCCCAGGCAGGGCGCGCCCACCGCCTTCACCCCGTCGATGAGACCCGGCAAGCACTGCAGCAGATCGCTCGACCCTGCCATGTCGCACGACAGGCCTTCGCATACGCGCACGGTGGCCGCCGGTGTCGCCTGGCCGTCGGCGAGGATTTCGAAGTCGCGGCAGGACGTCGCCACCCGCACCACCTGCGCCATCGGGACGCTCATCTCCTGCGACAGCGCCAAAAGGTGCCGCTTGTACAGGCCGCGGTGAGCATCGTGGAGCGCGTACAGGTGCTCCATGAGCAGGTCACGCCGCCATCCGCCCTCGGGCGCCGGGCCGATCAGCTTGCGCACCTCGGCCAGCGCATCCACGGCTACGTGTCCTTGGAAATCTTGATCGAGGGAAATTTGGACGAGAAGTCCTTCGCCTTGGCGGCGATCTTGATCGCCACCTGGCGCGCCACGGCCTTGTAGATGCCGGCCACGTCACCTTCCGGATCGCTCACCACCGTGGGCTTGCCGCTGTCGGCCTGCAACCGGATCTTGATGTCCAGCGGCAGCGCGCCCAGGTAGTCCATGTTGTATTCGGCCGCCATGCGCTTGCCGCCGCCTTCACCGAAGATGTGTTCGGCATGGCCGCAGTTGCTGCACACGTGCACCGCCATGTTCTCGACGATGCCGAGGATGGGCACGCCCACCTTCTCGAACATCTTGATGCCCTTCCTGGCGTCGAGCAGTGCGATGTCCTGTGGCGTGGTGACGATCACCGCGCCGGTCATCGGCACGCGCTGAGACAGCGTGAGCTGAATGTCGCCGGTGCCGGGCGGCAGATCGACGATCAGGTAGTCGAGGTCGCCCCAGTTGGTCTGGCGCAGCAGTTGCTCCAGCGCCTGCGTGGCCATGGGACCGCGCCAGATCATGGCTTCGTCCTGGTTGACCAGGAAGCCAATCGACATGACCTGCACGCCGTAGTTTTCCATCGGCTCCATGGTCTTGCCGTCGGACGATTCGGGCCTGCCTTCGATGCCCATCATCATGGGCTGGCTGGGGCCGTAGATGTCGGCGTCCAGCAGGCCCACCGCCGCGCCTTCAGCGGCGAGCGCGAGCGCCAGGTTGACGGCCGTGGTGCTCTTGCCGACGCCGCCCTTGCCGGAGGCAACGGCCACGATGTTCTTGACGTTGGGCAGCAACGCCACGCCGCGCTGGGCCGCGTGAGCGACGATCTTGCTGGAGATGTTGACGGAGACGTTGTCGACGCCGGCCACGCCCTTCGCCGCGGCGATCAGCGCCTTGCGCAACAGCGGGATCTGGCTTTTGGCCGGATAGCCCAGCTCCACGTCGAAAGTGACATCGCCTTCGTTGACCTGCAGATTCTTGAGGGCCTTCGTGCTGACGAAGTCCTTGCCCGTGTTCGGGTCGGTGACGGCCGCGAGGGCCTGTAACAACTGATCTTGGGTAGCCATGGGTGTGAATTTTCCTGTTCCTGCGCCAGTGTAACGACTGCACCCGAACCCCAACAGATTCGGTAGTGCGTCCACGACAACCCGTGTCCAGCGAGCCGGAGCGCCATTCGCTGCCCGTTTCGAATTCATCACGCACCGCGTGACGAATTGCCAGTCCGGCCTTGGATACGTCACGCAGTGCGTGACCATTCAGCAGCAAGTCGGGATAGAGCGCTTGCGTCATGAGCCTCCCCTCTTGGTCTTGCCGGCAGGTCTTGCTTTGCGCCGCGCCTCAAGCGCCTTGACAGGCCCGGTAAGTGCGGCGTCAAAGTCCTGCTCCGCTCTGCCAGGTGCCGACAATTGCTGGCGGCGATATGCTTCAAAGGCAGCCTCCGCCTGACCTTGCGCCGCTTCGGCCGTAATGCGCCCTGCGTGAGTCAGGATCTCGCGCCCGGACAGACGCAAGAAGTCGTCCAGTTTCGTGATCCATTGGGCCATGGTCATCGGCTTGCGATCCAGGGCCTGCAACTCGGCAAACTCCAGGTAGGCGTTGACGATGCGGTTGAGTACCTGCAACTCTTCTTCGTTCAGGTAGTTCTTGGCCACAGCCACATCGGCCTTGCGCAGCGCGCCGCCCTGTGGCGCGGCCGCCCAGGTTGTCAGGCCCATATTTGTCTTACCCAGATCGGCGCGCAGCGCTATCAGTTCGGCCGCTGTGTGGCCATGGGTCGCCCAATGCATCCTGTTTTGCACCGTGGCGAAGAATTGCTGCGATGCCTCGGCGCGCGCGTCGTAGTCCACACTGGTCGAGTAGATGTCGAGCACCTTGCGCCAGAACACCTTCTCGGATGAACGAATGTCGCGGATGCGCGCCAGCAGTTCCTCAAAGTAGCCAGCGTCCGCGCCGCGCTTGAACCGGTCGTCATCCAGCACAAACCCCTTGACCAGGAACGTCTTGAGCGTTTCCGTAGCCCATTGGCGAAACTGTGCACCACGCGGCGACCGCACTCGATACCCCACCTGCAGCACCGCTTCCAGGTTGTAGTGGTCCACCAGCCTTTCCACGTCCCGCGCGCCTTCGCGGGCAACTATCCGGAATTTCCGGATAGTTGTCTCCGGGTCCAACTCGCTATCGGCATACACATTTTTCAGGTGCTCGTTGACCGTCCGAACATCCTTTTGATAAAGCTCGGCCATCTGGCGCTGTGTCAGCCACAACGCACCGTCGATCAGACGCACTTGCACACGGGTTTGCGCGTCCTCGGTCTGAAACAGCAAGAACTCGCCGCTGGCTGGCAGTTGGGACATCGGGCAATTATGGATGAATACTGGATTTTTTCACAGTGTCTTTGCCTTGCTCTGTCCCACCGCGCCTAGAGGCCTCGTGGGTCATCGCTAAAATTGCCGGTTCCCCAGGAAACACCCTCATGCCCTCCCAGCGCAAGCTTTTCGTCACCACCGCCCTGCCGTACGCCAACGGCAACTTCCACATCGGCCACATCATGGAGTACATCCAGGCCGACATCTGGGTGCGGCACCAGCGAATGCAGGGCAGCCAGGTGCACTTCGTGTGCGCCGACGACGCGCACGGCGCCCCGATCATGATCGCGGCCGAAAAGGCCGGCAAGACGCCGCAGGAGTTCGTGGCCGGCATCGCCGCGGGCCGCAAGCCCTACCTGGACGGCTTCCACATCGGCTTCGACAACTGGCACAGCACCGACGCGCCGGAAAACCACGAGTTGGCCCAGCAGATCTATCGCGACCTGAAAGCCAACGGCCTCGTCTCCAGCAAGGTGATCGAGCAGTTCTTCGACCCGCAGAAGAACATGTTCCTGCCGGACCGGTTCATCAAGGGCGAGTGCCCCAACTGCCACGCCAAAGACCAGTACGGCGACAACTGCGAGGTCTGCAGCAAGGTCTACAGCCCCACGGACCTGATCAATCCGTACTCGGCGCTCTCCGGTGCCACGCCGGTGCTGAAAAGCTCGGAGCACTTCTTCTTCAAGCTGTCCGACCCGCGGAGCATGGCGTTCCTGAAGCAATGGACGCAAGAGTCGGATGCCGACGGCAAGCCGCGCCTGCAGACCGAAGTGCTGAACAAGATCAGCGAATGGCTGGAGCCGGGCGAGGACGGCAAGGCCGTGCTGGGCGACTGGGACATCAGCCGCGATGCGCCCTACTTCGGCATCGAGATCCCCGACGCGCCGGGCAAGTATTTCTATGTGTGGCTGGATGCACCGGTGGGTTACCTGGCCTCGCTGAAGAACTACCTCGGCAAGATCGGTGTCGACTATGAGAAGTTCGTCGCCGACCCGGAGGTGGAGCAGTTCCACTTCATCGGCAAGGACATCATCACCTTCCACACGTTGTTCTGGCCGGCGATGCTGCACTTCAGCGGGCGCAAGGTGCCGAACAAGGTGTTCGTGCACGGCTTCCTCACCGTCAACAACGGCGAGAAGATGAGCAAGAGCCGTGGCACCGGGCTCGACCCGCTGAAGTACCTGTCGCTGGGCATGAATCCGGAGTGGCTGCGCTATTACCTGGCGGCCAAGCTGTCGGGGCGCAATGAAGACATCGACTTCAATCCGGACGACTTCATGGCGCGGGTGAACAGCGATTTGATCGGCAAGTACGTGAACATCGCGAGCCGGGCAGTGAAGTTCATCCCCGGCGGCAAACTGACCGCTGCCGTCGCGGAGCCGGGTGAGACAGCGTTGGTCCAGAACGTCCAGAGCCTGTACGAGAACCGCGACTACGGCCGGGCACTGCGCGAGATCATGGCCTATGCCGACAAGGTGAACCTGCGCTTCGACGGCGCGGCGCCGTGGAAACTGGTGAAGGAAGGCAAGGCGGATGAAGCCGCGGCGGTGTGCTCTGTGTGCATCGAGAGCTTCAAGGTCATGACGGCTTGTTTGAAACCGGTTCTGCCGGAACTGGCCGCGCAGGCTGAAGCTTTCTTGCAATGCAAACCGCTGGATTGGAGCAACGCGGCCGCGCCTTTGGGTGAAGGCCATGCGGTTGGCAAGTACGAGCATTTGATGCAGCGGGTGGATGTGAAGCAGTTGGATGCGTTGTTTGAGGCGCCGGCTGAGTCACCCTCACCCCAACCCTCTCCCGCAAGCGGGAGAGGGAGTGATCCGGGGGGCGAAGAAATCGCCCCCGCCATCACGATCGACGACTTCACCAAGATCGACCTGCGCATCGCCAGGATCGTCAACTGCGAAGCAGTCGAAGGCTCGACCAAGCTGCTGCGCCTGACGCTCGATGTGGGCGAAGGCAAGAGCCGCAACGTCTTCAGCGGCATCGCTTCAGCGTACAAGCCGGAAGACCTGGTCGGCAAGCTCACCGTGATGGTGGCGAACCTCGCGCCGCGCAAGATGAAGTTCGGTGTGAGCGAAGGCATGGTGCTGGCCGCGAGCCACGGCGACGAGAAGGCCAACCCTGGCATCTACATCCTCGAACCCTGGCCGGGCGCGCAGCCGGGCATGCGCGTTCGCTAAACGCCTTGGTGCGCCTGCGCCAGTACCCACTCGCTGAACAAATCCGCCGCAGGGTGTGCGCCCTGCGCGCGCCTGCGGCACAGGTGATAGCCGCGTCCGGTCGACGCCGAAACCGGCACCGGCATCACGAGCCGCCCTGAAGCCAGGTCGGCTTCCACCATGCACTCTTGCACCACGGCCACGCCCATGCCCGAACGTGCTGCCTCGATCAGGTTCAGCACCAGATCGAAACCGGTGCGCTTCGGTTTCACCGGCATGCTCGCGCCCGCCGTGGAAGCCCACAACGGCCAGTTGTCAGGAAAGTTCGAGTGGTACAGCAGGGGCTGGGCCAGCAGTTGCTGCGCGGTGCGCACGCCTTTCGCCAGCTTGGGCGTGCAGACGGCCACGATCTCCCCGCCGATCACATACCTTGCCGAAACCTGCCGCGGCCATTGCCGCTCGTTCCGCTTGGTGTCGATCCACACGTCCACGTCGTCGCGCGTGAAGTCCTCGTCGTGGTGGTATTGCCGAAACTCGATCTCCACTTCGGGATGGCGCTCGCGGAAATCCTCCAGCCGTGGCATCAGCCACAGCGTGCCCAAGCTGGTGATCACTGACAAGCGCAGCCGCAGCCGCTCGGGCTTCTTGCGCAGTTTCACCGCAGCCGCTTCGAGCGCGGCGACGGGCTTGCCCACCAGCTTGCGCAACTCGAGCCCCGCCGGGGTCAAGGTCACGCCGCCCGCCGAACGCTGAAGCACATCCTGGCCGAGATCCTCCTCGAGCCTCAGCACCGCCCGGCTCACCGCCGCCTGCGTCACGCACAGTTCGTCGGCGGCCTTGCGAAAACTGCCGGTGCGTGCCACCGCCAGGAAGGCATGCAACTCCACCAACGAAGGGCTTCGGATCGGCATGGCCGCGATTACATCATGTCATCACCCTCGCCGCAAAAGTCGTTTGTGCGCAACGCCTCCAGAACCTACTCTCGCGCCACCAGAACACACGTGGAGACTCCATGAACACCCGCCGACACTTCCTGCAAACCTGCGCCGGCGGCTGCGCCGCTGCGGCCCTGCCCGCTTTTGCGCAGGCCGGCTTTCCGAGCAAAGCCTTGTCGCTCGTCGACCCCTTCACCGCCGGCTCCAACACCGACTACTTCTCGCGCCTGCTGGCCGACCGGCTGGGGCCACTGCTCGGCGGCCAGGTGGTCGTGGAGAACAAGGCCGGGGCCGGTGGCATCGTCGGCGCGGACTTCGTGGCCAAGGCCAAGCCGGATGGCTACACGCTGGGCATGGCATCCGTGAGCACGCTGTGCGCGGGCCCGGCCGTGCACTCGGGCGTTCGCTACGACCCGGTCAAGGACTTCACCTACATCACCAAACTGGTGACGCTGCCCAGCGTGCTGGTGGTCGGCAACAAGCATCCGGCCCGCGACTTTCGCGAACTGCTGGAGCAGGGCAAGGCCCAGCCGGGCCGCATCAGCTTCGGCATGCCGGGCGTGGGCTCGGCCGGCCACGTGCTGCTGGAATACCTGATGCACCTGGCCGGCGTGCGCTTCCTGCCGGTGCCGTACAAGGGCAGCGGCCCCATGCTCACCGACCTGATGTCCGGCCAGCTGGACGTGATGAGCGACAACATTCCCTCCGTGCTTCCGCACATCCGCAGCGGCGCGCTGCGCGCGCTGGCGGTGCGGGACATGAAGCGCCTGTCGGTGCTGCCGGATGTGCCCACTTATGCCGAGATGGGCCTGCGCGAGGTATCGCAGCCGCTGTGGTTCGGCCTCGTCGGGCCGGCGAAGATGCCCGCACCGATCGTCGACCGGATTCGCGCGGCGGCGCACAAGGCCATGGCCGAACCGGGCTTCGTCGAGAAGACGCTGGCGCTGTCGGCCACAACGAGTCCCAGCACCTCGAAGGAGTTTGCCGACGACGCTGCCGCTCTGTTGGCCAGATTGCGCCAGGTGGTCAAGATCGCGGGGATCAAAGCAGAATGAGGGCTGTGGAACCTGTCACCGTCACACCGCCCGCCAACAGCGCCACCGCCATTGCACTGGTCTGCGACTCACCGCACAGCGGCACGCACTACCCCACGGATTTCGGCCACTCCGTCGAGCGCGCGGCGCTGCGCCGCAGCGAAGACACCGACATCGACGCACTGTGGTCCGGTGTGGCGGCAGTGGGCGGCGTGCTGGTTTGCGCGACGTTTCCGCGCAGCTATATCGACCCGAACCGCGACGAGGCCGACATCGACCTGTCGATGATCGACGGCCCGTGGCCGCATACGGTGCTGCCGTCCGCGCGGTGCCTCGAACTGGGCAACGGCCTCATGTGGCGGAACACACCGGAACATCTCCCGATCTACACGCGCCGCTTGTCGATCGAACAGGCTGCAGTGCGCATCGAGCACTACTGGCGCCCCTACCGGCTGGCCCTGGCCGCGCAATTGGAAAGCGCTGCCGCACGGCATGGCGGCTACTGGCACCTGAACCTGCATTCGATGCCCAGCAACGCCTACGAGCGGCTCGGCCTGCCCGCGCGCCCATTGGCCGACGTGGTGCTGGGGAACCGCCACAACACCACCTGCTCCACCGGCTTTACCGACATGGTCGCGAACGCGTTCAAGGCGCGCGGCTACAGCGTCGCCGTGAACGACCCGTACGAAGGCGTGGAGCTGGTGCGCCTGGCCGGCGACCCGACGCGGCACCGTCACAGCCTGCAGATCGAGATCAATCGCGCGCTCTACATGGACGAAGGCACCCGCGAACGGTTGCCGCGATTCGATGCGCTCAAGGCCGACATCGACCAGGTACTCACCTCGGTGCACGCGTACGTCGAAGCAGGCGCAGCGTCTTTACCGGCAAGATACGGATCGCTTACACCTGCCCCCTAGAATTCGCGTGTCTCAGCCGTACCGGACGCCGCCATGAAATCCCTGATCCTCGCCGCCGCCATCTGCCTTTCCTTGAGCGGCTGCGCCGTCGTCACCGTCGCCGGCATGGCCGCGGGCCTTGCGGTGGACGCCACGGTGGGCGCCGTGAAGCTGACGGGCAAGGCAGTCGGCGCGGCCGTGGATGTCGTGACGCCGAACAGCGATCCGGCGAAGTAAACCGCTGGGCGTACACTGGGGCCTCATGGCCCGCACACCCGTGCTCCCCCTCTCCCGCCGCAAGCGCTTCATCACGCGCCTGCACCACTGCGACCCGCCGGAATTGAGCTGACGCCTGTCCGTTCAACTTCCGGAGCCCTCATTGACCTTTTCCTTCGTATTCCGTCCCCGCCTGGTGGACGCACTTCGCGGCTATGGCCGTGACCGCCTTATGGGCGACCTGGGGGCGGGCCTCACGGTCGGCATCGTCGCCCTTCCGCTGGCCATGGCCTTCGCCATTGCGTCCGGCCTCAAACCTGAAGCCGGCCTGTGGACGGCGATCATCGCCGGCTTCGTCATCTCAGCGCTGGGCGGCTCCAACGTGCAGATCGGCGGGCCGGCCGGTGCCTTCATCGTCATTGTCTACAGCATCGTCGAGCGCTACGGCTTGCCTAACCTGCTGATCTCCACCGCATGCGCGGGCGTGCTGCTGTTCGCCATGGGGCTGCTGCGCCTGGGGCGGCTGGTGCGCTATGTGCCGGTGAGCATTGTCATCGGCTTCACCAACGGCATCGCCGTGCTGATCGCCCTGTCGCAGATCAAGGACTGGCTCGGCCTGGACATCGCGAAGATGCCGGCGGATTTCTTCGCCCAGCTCAAGGTGATCGGCGCCAACCTCCACAGCTTCAACCCCTATGCATTCGCGCTGTGCAGCGTTTGCGTCGTCGGCCTGTTCGTCTGGCCGCGGCTGTGGGGCGGGCGCACGCCGCTACCGCAGGCACTGACCGATACGCCGTTCGTGCGGCAAGCGATCGTGGTCAACGCGCGCATTCCCGGGCCCGTCGTGGCCCTGGTGACGCTGAGCCTCGCTGCGTGGTACTTCAAGCTGCCGGTGGAGACCATTGGCACGCGATTCGGCAGCATCCCGCAGGGCTTGCCCGTGTTCGAGCTGCCTGCGTTTTCTTGGGAGACGGTCAAGCTGCTGGTCACGCCGACGATCACCATCGCCCTGCTAGGCGCAATCGAGTCGCTGCTCTGCGCGCGAGTGGCCGACCAGCTCACGACGCTGCCCAAGCACGACCCGAACCAGGAGCTGATGGCCCAGGGCGCCGCCAACATGCTTGTGCCGTTTTTCGGCGGCATGCCGGCCACGGGCACCATTGCGCGTACCGTCACCAACGTGCGTTCCGGCGGAACTTCGCCTGTCGCCGGCATCGTGCACGCGGCCACGCTGCTGACCATCGTGCTGGCGGCGGCGCCGCTCGCCTTGCACGTGCCACTCTCGGTGCTGGCGGGCATCCTGCTGTTCGTCGCGTGGAACATGGGCGAGTGGCACGAGTTCCGCGACCTGCGCAAGTACAGCACGCACTACCGCATGCTGATGCTCGGCACGTTCTTCCTCACCGTCGTGTTCGACCTCACGGTGGCGGTGCAGGTGGGCCTGCTGCTGGCTTGTGCCCTGTTCATCCGCCGAATGAGCGGGCTGTTCAGCGTGGAGGCGGTACCCTCCGCGGACGTGGCCGAGGTGCGCTTCAAGCTCTATGGCTCGCTGTTCTTCGGCGCTGTCGCCAAGATCGACGAGGTGGTTCAAGCCGTGGAGAACGGCCCGGCCGGGCCCGTGGTGGTGCTCGACACGCTGCACCTGGTGCACATGGACACCAGCGGCCTGGACGCGCTGCGGCAACTTCTGAAAGCCGTCCAGCTGCGTGGCGGCCGGCTGCGCCTGGACTACCTGCAGGCGCAGCCGCAAGAGGTACTGGCGCGTGCGGGGTTTTTGGTAGAACTGGCGGCTTAGGGTTTGAACTGCGCCGTGAAGATCGGGCTGGTAGTGACCCCGCCAGCGGTCACCGTCTTGGCCCATACCAGGGTGACATTGCCCTCCGAATCAATCGTGGCCAGGCGGCCGTAGACATCGTTGCCGGCAGCGCCCGCCGGCAACGGCGCGATCCGACGCCATCCCGTCTGCGGCGAGTAGCGCATCACGCCCTGCTGGTCGACAATCAGCGCGTTTCCTTCGCTGTCCACGTGGGCGGCGTAGATGTATGGTGCACTCGGCTGGACGGCGGCGACCGGCCCCCAACCCTGTTGGGGATGAAACACGCGCGACCATTGCTGCGAGTCGACCCACCACGACGCCAGCACTTGGCCGGCGGCACCCAGGTGCAACTCGGGGTTGCGAATGATGGGTCTCACGCTGGCACCGTATCCGGGTTCGTAGAACGGTTTGACGGTGATGCGGGGCACGAGTTCGAGCGTTTGCCAACCGCCCGAAGGCGTGTAGCGGGCGACGCCAGGCGCGCAAGGTCGCTCAGCCTCAGAACTCGGGGTATTGGGCGTGCAGGCCACATACGGCACCATGAATGATCCGGCTCCGGTTCCGATGGCAGCGCCCTGGCGGGTATAGGTATCCACGTCGGGCAGCACGCCCAATGCGCTCCACCCGGTGGCGGGTTGATAGAAATGGTAGGCCGTGTGAAGCGGCACACCCGTCGAGAAAATCCCGCGCTCCCAGATGGCCAGCGCGTCGCCTTCCGGGTTCATGGCCAGGCTGCGCAAACGGATGTGCGCGCCATTGGGGACCTCGTCAGCCCCCATGTCCAGGGTCTCGGCAGTGCGCACCCAGCCCTGTGCAGGCGTAAAGCGCAGCACCGCAGGACGGGGATAACCATCTGCCGGGTCGCTCAGCAGGCAAAGGCCTTGGCTCGCGGCGGACTGGACGCACGCCGGTGTTGGAATCCCGGGCGCCATTTCTGGCTGGCTCTGCCAAACGCCCGCTGAACGAACAAAGGGTTCGAAGTGCCGTGGCCGCGGGTCCGTGTCCACCCAGGCCGCCTCGTCAAAGCGATAGCCATCGTCGAAGACGAGTGCGCCCAGCGGCCCGTCGGGACTGGTGACAAACGCCGCCAGGCTGTTCCGGTCCGGTTCGGCCGGAACCGGCACCCCTGGAATCGAGGACCACGCCCCTTGCGCACCGCGATGCAGCCAGCCCGACGAACCCGGCTTGGGATACGGTTGCCACCAGGCGACCGTCCAGGCACCGGAGGCATCCTCCTTGGCCGTCATCCCACTCAGCGCCCCTGGGGTCGTCGCAAGCAACACCGGCTCGCTCCACTCCGGTGGCGGTGCATCGCCGCTACCGCCGCCGCAGGCCGCCAAGACGGCGACCGCGAGAACCTGCGCGCCGACGCGCAGCCGCTTCGTTGCATTCATTCGATGCTCCCTGATGTATTGCCGGGGGAGTATCACTTGGGGCGCGCGCCCAAATTGTGACCGCCATCACTTCCGCCGAGGTGCAAGCGAAGCGCCTATCGCCCGCCGCGATTCTCGATCGCCTCCGGATCTGGCGCCGCCGACGTGCGCAGCACACGCATGTCAGGGTTGAACCAGACGGTGAACACCATCGAACTGTTGGGCGGCTCCATGAAACGCCAGTCCCAGGCGATCTCGCGCTTCAGGTCGTACGGCGTGATCTTCATCGGCTTGCCCAGGAGCTTGCGCACGTCCTCCATCATCATCCCCGGCTGCACTTTGGCGAAGTTGTTCGGGTTGAGCACTTGGCGCAGGGCCACCATCCTGCCGTCCGGGCCGATGCTGATCATGTAGTTCTTGTGGCCCGAGGGCTGGCGGTTGTACTCGTAGATTCGCTCGCCGTTGGGGCCGTCCCAGACGTTTTCGGGCTGGCCGAAGCGGGCGCGGACGTCGGCTTCGGTCGAGACGCCTTCTTCCAGTTCTGCAACGCGTTGCGGATCGCAGGCGGCCAGCGCCAGCAGGGCCAGCGCAGCCACCAGGGCCTTCAAAAGGGTGTTCATGAGCCGGGGCGTAAAATTGCGGAAAAGGGCCCCAGTCTATGTCCATCTTCCAGCGAATCTTCCGCCGTCCTGATTACAACTCCGAGATCAGCCAGTTCATTCAGGGCCTCAAGGACGCCAAGCCCGATCTGGAAGCCCAGCAGCGTGCCGGCCGCGCCATCTGGTGGGACAAGCACCTGGACCGCGAGGCATTGAGCGAATGGCGCGAGGCCCGCGTGCCGCAAAAACCGTACGTGTACCAGAACGAGACGAAATGAGGGCTTCCGGGCCAGCGACGCTGCCTGAGGCCGTGACGCGCGAGATGCCGGGCATGCCGGACGTGGTGGACCAGGTCGCCCTGGCGCGCCTGTATGGCGAGCCGCTGTTCGCCATGCCGACGGACCTGTACATCCCGCCGGACGCGCTGGAGGTTTTCCTCGAAGCCTTCGAAGGCCCGCTCGACTTGCTGCTGTACCTCATCCGCAAGCAGAACTTCAACATCCTCGACATCCCAATGGCGGGCGTCACCCGGCAGTACCTGGTGTACGTCGATGAAATCCGCACGCGCAACCTGGAGCTGGCGGCCGAATACCTGCTGATGGCGGCGATGCTGATCGAGATCAAGTCGCGCATGCTGCTGCCCCCGCGCAAGACCGCCGAGGGCCAGGAACCGGAAGACCCGCGGGCCGAGCTGGTGCGCCGACTGCTCGAATACGAGCAGATGAAGGCCGCCGCTTTCCGCCTTAACGAAGCGCCGCAGATGGGCCGCGACGTGCTGCGCGCGCAGGTGTACATCGAGCAGGCGCTGCAGCCGCGCTTTCCCGACGTGAACGTCGTCGACCTGCAGGAAGCGTGGCGCGACATCGTCAAGCGCGCCAAACTCATCCAGCATCACAAGATCACGCGTGAAGAGCTCTCGGTGCGCGAGCACATGAGCATCGTGCTGCGTGCACTGCAAGGCCGCAAGTTCGTGGAGTTCGAACACCTCTTCGACCCGGCGCGCGGCATCCAGGTGCTGATCGTCACGTTCATCGCGCTGCTCGAATTGGCGAAAGAATCGCTGGTCGACGTCACCCAGGCCGAGGCCTACGCTCCCATCTACGTTCGCCTGGCCTACCAGCCAGCCTAAAGACATGGCAACTTCTCAGGACTTCGATGTCTTGATTGTCGGCAGCGGCCTCGCCGGCCTCTCCGCCGCGCTGCACCTGGCGCCGACGCATCGGGTCGCCATCCTCACCAAGCGCTCGATGAGCGATGGCTCCAGCGGCTGGGCCCAGGGCGGCATCGCCGCGGTACTCGGCGCGGGCGACACCTTCGACTCCCATGTGGACGACACGCTGGTGGCAGGCGCCGGATTGTCGGAACCGGCCGCGACGCGCTTCGTGGTCGAACACGCACCCGAGAGCATCGAGTGGCTGCGCAAGCTGGGCGTGCCGTTCTCGCAGGAAGACGGCCATCTGCACCTCACGCGCGAAGGCGGGCACAGTGCGCGGCGCATCGTGCACGTCACCGACGCCACGGGCGCGGCCGTGCAGCGCACGCTGATCGAGGAAGTGCGGCGCACGCCCAACATCACGCTGCTGGAACACCACACGCTGGTGGACTTGATCACCGGCACCAAGTTCGGCATCGACCACGACCATTGCCTGGGCCTCTACGCGCTGGACGAAAGCACGGACGAAGTGCTCACCTTCCGCGCGCCGCACACCATCCTGGCGACGGGTGGCGCAGGCAAGGTCTACCTGTACACCACCAACCCCGACACCGCTACGGGCGATGGCATCGCGGCCGCCTGGCGTGCGGGCTGCCGGGTGACGAACATGGAGTTCATCCAGTTCCACCCGACCTGCCTGTACCACCCCAACGTCAAGTCATTCCTCATCACCGAGGCCGTCCGCGGCGAAGGCGGGCAACTGCTGTTGCCGGATGGCACGCGCTTCATGCCGCAGCATGACCAACGCGCCGAGCTGGCGCCGCGCGACGTGGTGGCGCGCGCCATCGACTTCGAGATGAAGAAGCACGGCCTGGACTGCGTGTATCTCGACATCTCGCATCAGCCGGCCGAGTTCATCCGCGAACACTTCCCCAACATCCACGCGCGCTGCCTGGAGCTGGGCATCGACATCACCAAGCAGCCGATCCCGGTGGTGCCCGCCGCACACTACACCTGCGGCGGCATCCACACCGATCTGGCGGGCCGCACCGACGTGCCGGGCCTGCACGCGATCGGTGAGACGGCGTACACCGGCCTGCACGGCGCCAACCGGCTCGCGAGCAATTCATTGGTGGAATGCATGGTGTTCGCACGCGCCGCCGCACATGACATCCAGGCGACGCCCTTGCCGCTGCCACCGGAACTGCCGGCCTGGGACGAGAGCCAGGTGACCGACGCAGACGAATCCGTGGTGATCTCGCATAACTGGGACGAACTGCGCCGCTTCATGTGGGACTACGTGGGCATCGTGCGGACCAACAAGCGGCTGGAGCGCGCCTCGCACCGCATCCGCCTCTTGCAGGAAGAGATCCAGGAGTTCTACGCCAACTTCCACATCTCGCGCGACCTGCTGGAGCTGCGCAACCTGGTGACAGTGGCGGAGCTGATCGTGCGGTCGGCGCAGTCGCGGCATGAGAGCCGCGGGTTGCATTTCAGCCGGGACTATCCGCAGATGGAAGACGTCGCCCATCCAACCATCTTGTCGCCGAACACATAGGCTTATCGAGCTTATCGAGCTTAACGCGCGTCCGCGACTGGGCTGCGCAGGGCGCTGGTCAGGGCCTTTACGCCATCACGATGTTCTCGAAGTTGAATGCGAACGGCGCGGCGCTCCGGCCTGGCCCGCCGCCGGTCATGACGATGTCGGCACTGGCGATGCCCAGCAGCGACAGCTCGGTGTTGATGTTGGAAATGATCGCGGAGTTCATCACCTGGCCCTGGACAAACTGCGACGCCACGCCGATCCAGATCGTGGGCTTGAATTCGAACACCGCCTTTTGCTGCGGCGCGACCGAGGTCTTGACGGCCAGCAGCTTGCCGGCCTTGTAGATGCTGGCATTGATGGCGCCTTTGCCCAGGTTGTTGAGCACTTGCACCTCCTTGGAACTCGTGCCGGAGCCGGCCGGCACCAGCCTGTCGCCGGAGGTGGTCAACGCCATCTGGAACATCTGGCCGTTCTGAGCATCCAGCTGCGGCGTGTAGTTGCCGTAGCTGTCGCTCGCGCCGACCTGCATCGTCGTGGGAAAAGCGAACGGGTGGTTGTCGCCCTGCCCGCAATACTTGATGACCTGCCAGGCGACGGCCAATTCGTCGAAATTCATCGCGACGTTCTTCTGGAAGATCACGACCTCAGAGTTGTTCACGTCGTTCGAGTTGTTGATGAAGTTCAACTGGATGTTCATGGGTTCCTCCTTGAGTGTTGTCTAGACGACGTTGTTGAGCATGGTGATATGGGGCTGGGGCAGCCCGTCGAGCCGGAGGACGGTTTGCAACAAAATATCGTCGCCCCACACCACCCCGCAGTTGTATTGCAGCGGTGCGCCATCCGCCTTCTGCTGATAAGTCGTGGTGGCGCCGGTATCTGGCCCCTGGATACCGGTAGCCCAGTGGTTCCACCCGTACCAGTTTTCCGAATTCATGACCATGGTGTACACCGTGCTGCCGTCGGCCGGCAGCAGCGTGTGCATGTTCAGGGTGGCTGTCAGTTGCATCAGGGCCAGCCGACAGGCGTCCTGGGCGTCCACATTGCCCGCCAGCGCGTTGGCGAGGTTGTCGATGAGCGCCTGGTGATACGGAACGGTCTGCGGGAAGACGATGTCGGTGATGGGGAAAAACTCGGGGTTCAGCCCCACCGGAACGCGCTCGTCGTTGAAAACGAACACCCCTTCGTCCGAGGTGTAGATGGTGACGGCCGAATAGGGGTCGTCGTTCGCCGCGTATTCGCCGCGCAACGCCCAGCACCAGGCATCGGCTTGAACAAAGGGCCGCTCGTCCGAAGTCGGCACTATGATCCCGCCATAGGGGTGGATGCCGTCGGCGGGTGCCACCAGGCTTCTTTGGGTATCGGTGAGGTAGAGCATGTTCGTTGTTGCGAGCCCGGACGTCGGGCTCATGACGATGTTTTCGAGATTGAACGCGAACGGCGTCGAGTTCGCGTCTGGCCCGCCCCCTGTCATCACGATGTCCGCACTGGCGATGTCCTCCAGTGACAACTCGGTGTTGATGCCTGCGATGATGGTCGAATCCATCACCTGCCCCTCGACGACCTGCGACGCCACGCCGATCCAGATCGTGGGCTTGCTCACGCCGGCTTGCATTGTGGGAAACACGAACGAGTGGTTGTCGCCCTGGCCGCAGGACTCGATGACTTTGCCGGCGACGGCGAGTTCGTCCAAATTGGCGGCGACGTTCTTCTGGAAGATGACAATCTGCGAGTTGTTGGTGTCGTTGGAGTTGTTGATGAAGTTCAGCGCGATGTCCATGGAGCCCCTCCTTGATTTTGTGCTCGCCATTGTGGGACAGCCCGGGCAGGGTGCCAACGTTCTTATTTCCAGCACCTGTGAATCGGCTTCGGATATACTCGCCCCCGCTCCGGGGTGCGAGCGGCCATGTGGCCGGTATCGCTGAGATGGCAAGACCAAACCCGAGAACTTGAACCGGTTAGTACCGGCGTAAGAAGAGCTGTCAGGCTGGGCCCATCCGTGGGCCGCAAATCCTGCCACACCTTTCGGAGCACCTGTGTAGTCACACGCACCGAAAGGATTGGCCCCGATGAACGCCCCCGACAAACTCGCGCAGCTGCTCTCCCTCACGCGCGAGCCTTTCCCCGCCTCCCGCAAGCTCTACGTCCCCGGCCAATTGCACCCGCAATTGCGCGTGCCGATGCGCGAAGTGAACTTGAGCAACGGTGACTCCGCCACGCTTTACGACACCTCCGGGCCCTACACCGAACCCGAAGCCATGATCGACGTGCGCCGCGGGCTGCCCGGCCTGCGCACCGAATGGATCGAGTCGCGTGGCGACACCGAGCTGTACACCGGCCGCGAGCGCAGGGCGCTGGACGACGGAACCAAACACGAAGAACGCGAAGCCCAGCGCATCGCCGCGCTGCGCGCCGAAGCCGCCGCGCTGCAGCGCCAGCCCCGCCGTGCCAAGTCAGGCGCCAACGTGACGCAGATGCACTACGCCCGGCGCGGCATCGTCACCCCGGAGATGGAATTCGTCGCCATCCGCGAGAACGGCAAGCGCGAATGGATGGCCGAGTACCTGGGCGACAGCGCGATCAACAACGAACGCGCGATGCGGCTCGCCGGCAACCCGATGGGCGCGCAGATCCCGAAGATCATCACGCCCGAGTTCGTGCGCGACGAAGTGGCGCGTGGCCGCGCCATCATCCCGGCCAACATCAACCACCCCGAGATCGAGCCGATGGCCATCGGGCGCAACTTCCTGGTGAAGATCAACGCCAACATCGGCAACTCGGCCGTCACCTCCAGCATCGAGGAAGAAGTGGAGAAGCTGGTGTGGGCGATTCGCTGGGGCGCCGACAACGTGATGGACCTGTCGACCGGCAAGAACATCCACACCACGCGCGACTGGATCGTGCGCAACTCGCCGGTACCGATCGGAACCGTTCCCATCTATCAAGCGCTGGAAAAAGTCGGCGGCGTGGCCGAGGACCTCACCTGGGAGATCTTCCGCGACACCCTGATCGAGCAGGCCGAGCAAGGCGTGGACTACTTCACCATCCACGCGGGCATCCGCCTGGCCTTCATCCACCTCACCGCGAACCGCCGGACCGGCATCGTCTCGCGCGGCGGATCGATCATGGCCAAGTGGTGCATCTCGCACCACAAGGAAAGCTTCCTGTACGAGCACTTCGAAGACATTTGCGACATCATGAAGGCCTACGACGTGAGCTTCTCGCTCGGCGACGGCCTGCGGCCCGGCTCCGGCGCGGACGCCAACGACGAGGCGCAGTTCGCTGAGCTGCGCACGCTGGGCGAGCTGACGCAGATCGCCTGGAAGCACGACGTGCAGACCATGATCGAAGGCCCCGGCCACGTGCCCATGCACATGATCCAGGCCAACATGGACGAGCAGTTGAAGCACTGCCACGAAGCGCCGTTCTACACGCTGGGCCCATTGACCATCGACATCGCACCGGGCTACGACCACATCTCAAGCGCCATCGGCGCGGCCATGATCGGCTGGTTCGGCACCGCCATGCTGTGCTACGTGACGCCGAAGGAACACCTGGGCCTTCCGGACCGAGACGACGTGAAGCAAGGGATCATCGCGTACAAGATCGCGGCGCATGCAGCGGACGTGGCCAAGGGTCACCCGACTTCTCGCGCCCGCGACGAGGCGCTGTCGAAGGCGCGTTTCGAGTTCCGCTGGCAGGACCAGTTCAACCTGTCGCTGGACCCGGACACGGCGCGCGACTTCCACGACGAGACGTTGCCGGCCGACGGCGCCAAGGTGGCGCACTTCTGCTCGATGTGCGGACCGAAGTTCTGCTCGATGAAGATCACGCAGGAAGTGCGCGATTACGCCGCGGCCAAGGAGGGCATGGAACAGAAAAGCGCGGAGTTCCGCGCCGCCGGCAGCGAAATCTACATCCCCATCCAGAAGGGGTGATGCCGTGAAGATCGGTATCGCCGGCGCCGGCCTGCTGGGCCGACTGCTGGCGTTCGAGGCGGCGCGCGCGGGGCACGAGGTTGACGTGTTCGACCCGGCGCCGGGTGTCGACGCGCATGTGGCTGCGGGCTGGACGGCGGCGGGCATGCTCAGCCCCGTGGCAGAACTGGAATGCGCGGGCAGCGAGGTGTTCGATCTCGGCCTGCGCTCGCTGGCACTGTGGCCGCGCATCGCTGCCGCGTTGGACACCCCGGTGGGACTGCGTCAGGACGGCAGCCTGCTGCTGGCGCATCGCGGCGACGAAGGCTCGGCGCACCGCGTGGTGGATCTGTTGAAGGCCAAGGCGCCGGACGGCTACGCGCCCGCGGCGTTGACACCTGCAGTCTTGCGGGAACTGGAGCCTGCAGTGCAAGGGCCGTCGCAAGCCTGGCTGCTGCCGTGCGAAGGCAGCATCCACACGGTGCAGGCGATGGCTGCTCTGACGGACAGCGCCGCCGCGCGCGGCGTTCGTTTTCATTGGGGCACGCCCGTCGCACAAGTGGACGCTGGCGAGTTGCTGCTGCCGAAAGGACCGCAGCGATTCGATTGGGTCTTCGACGTGCGCGGCACCGGCGCGCGGCCGCAAATGCCGGTGCGTGGCGTCCGCGGGGAAATCTTCTGGCTGCACGCACCGGGGCTGCAGTTGCGGCGGCCGTTGCGCCTGCTGCATCCACGGCATCGCGTCTACCTGGTGCCGCGCGAAGGCGACATCGTTATCGTCGGCGCCAGCGAAATCGAGAGCGAGGACCGATCGCCGGTGTCGTTGCGCAGCACGGTAGAACTGCTGGCGGCGGCGCACAGCATCGTGCCGGAGCTTGCGGAAGCGCGCATTGTTCACAGCGAATCCAACTTGCGCCCTGCCCTGCCGGACAACCTGCCGCGCGTCGAGACGCAGGCCGGCATGACGCGCATCAACGGGTTGTTCCGGCATGGCTGGTTGATTGCACCGGCGCTGGTCGAAGACGCATTGGAAGCACTGGATTCCCGCCTTCGCGGGAATGACGAGAAGGAGCGGTCATCCCCGCGCAGGCGGGGATTCAGTGCGTCCGTTCTCTTGGACGCCGCAACACCATGATCAACGTCACCCTCAACGGCGTGCCGCAAGAACTCTCGTCCGGCCAGACCCTGGCCGACCTCATCGCGCAGCTCGACGCGCCGCCACAAGCCCTGGCGACCGCCGTCAACGGAGAATTCGTCTCCCGCGACGCACGCGCCGATCGCCAACTCCACGACGGCGACGCCGTCTTCACCTTCCAACCCATCACCGGAGGCTGACCATGCCTTTCCACATCGGCGGAGTCGAACTCGAAAGCCGCTTCTTCCTCGGCACCGCCGGCTACCCGTCGCCACAGGTACTGCAAGAAGCCATCACCGCATCCGGCGCGCAGGTGGTCACCGTTGGACTCAAGCGCCAACTCGCGCAAGCCGGAACGCCGGGCGACTTCTACCGGTTGATCCAGCAAAGCGGCGCGCGGCTGCTGCCCAACACCGCGGGCTGCCGCACGGCGCGCGAAGCCGTCACTTTGGCGAAGATGGCGCGGGAGTTGTTCGCCACGAACTGGATCAAGCTCGAAGTGGTAGGCGACGAATACACCTTGCAGCCCGATCCGTTCGAGCTGGTGCAGGCGGCGGGCGAGTTGGCGCGCGATGGCTTCGAGGTGTTCCCGTACTGCACCGACGATCTGGTCACGTGCCAGCGCCTGCTCGACGCGGGTTGCCGCATCCTCATGCCCTGGGGCGCGCCGATCGGTTCGGGCCAGGGGCTGCTCAATCCGCATGCGCTGCGCACCTTGCGCTCGCGCCTGCCGGATGTTCCGCTGGTGGTCGATGCGGGCATCGGCTCGCCGCGCGATGCGGTGCAGGCGATGGAACTGGGTTTCGACGCAGTGTTGCTCAACTCGGCGGTCGCGCAAGCACATGACCCCGTTGCGATGGCGCGAGCGTTCAAGCTCGGCATCGAATCGGGCCGCATCGCCTGGGAGGCCGGCATCATGGCGCGGCAAGACATGGCGGTGGCAACGACGCCCGTGACCGGAAGGCCCTTCCTCCTATGAGCGCGGCAGCCCCTCCGATCGTCTGGACGGTCGCCGGCTCCGACTGCGGCGGCGGCGCGGGACTGCAGGCGGACCTGCGCGCCTTCGACGCTTTCGGCGTTCACGGCTGTAGCGTGGTGGCTGCGGTCACCGCGCAGAACTCGGTCGGCGTGGAACGCGTCGATGCGGTATCGGCAGACCTGCTCGACGCCCAACTGGCCGCACTCGCAGTCGACATGCCGCCCGCCGCCATCAAGACCGGCCTGCTGGGCAGCACGGAAAACCTGCGTGTGCTAGCGGCCTGGATCGATCGCTTGCGCGAGCGCAACCCGTCACTCGCCGTCGTGGTGGACCCGGTGTTGCGCTCCAGCACGGGCGCATCGTTCGCCAACGAGGAGTTGCTGCAAGCTTATCGTGAGGAATTGTTGCCGCGTGCAACCTTGGTAACTCCCAACCGCGCCGAAGCCGCGGCACTGCTAGGCGTCGAACCATTGCGCGATCGCGCCGACGTCGAGCAAGCCGCCAGGGCCTTACGCGAAGCAGGCTGCGGCGCCGTGACCATTACCGGCGGAGACGCGGGCAGCGACTGCAGCGAAGACTACGCCAGCACCGCGCACGCCAGCGGTTGGCTGACTTTGCCGCGCGTGGCGACTTCAAACAACCACGGCACGGGCTGCGTGTTTGCTGCCAGCGCGGCATCGGCGATCGCGCGCGGTTTTGTCCCCATGGAAGCCGTCATCCTCGCAAAGATGGCGACGACCGAGGCGTTGCGCCACGGCTACGCAGC
This sequence comes from Ramlibacter sp. WS9, assembly GCF_003797765.1. Classification (GTDB taxonomy): domain Bacteria; phylum Pseudomonadota; class Gammaproteobacteria; order Burkholderiales; family Burkholderiaceae_C; genus Ramlibacter. The sequence continues at coordinate 94,113 of NZ_RKMB01000014.1, forward strand.
AGGCGCCGGTGCAGGCCCGGTGCGTCCGCACAACGGATTCGCGCTGCGCCACGAAAACTTGCCGGCACTCAGCATCCCCGGACCGGAAAGCGTTCCGGCCTTCTCTCCGCTGGCAAGTCCAGAGCTTGGCCTTTACGCGGTCGTCGACAGCGCGGCCTGGGTGCGGCGCGTGCTCGCCGCTGGGGTGCGAACGGTGCAACTGCGCATCAAGGACCCGTCGCACCCCGCGCTGCGCGGCGAAGTGCGCGAGAGTGTCGCCGTGGCCCGCGAGGCCGGTGCGCAACTGTTCATCAACGACCATTGGCGAGTTGCCATCGAGGAAGGCGCTTACGGCGTCCACCTCGGGCAGGAGGACCTGGCCCAAGCCGATCTCGCAGCCATCTCGCGCGCCGGCCTGCGCCTGGGCATCAGCACGCACTGCTATTGGGAAGTCTGCCGCGCGTGGGCACTCAAGCCCAGCTACATCGCCTGCGGCCCGATCCATCCGACGCAGGCGAAGGCCATGCCGTGGATACCGCAAGGCAACGGCAATCTGGCGTATTGGTGCGCGCTGCTGCCGCTGCCGGTCGTGGCGATCGCGGGCATGGACGAGTCGCGCGCTGCCCAGGCCGCGCAATGCGGTGCGAGCGGCGTCGCGGTCATCAGCGCCATCACGGCGGCGCCTTCGTCCGAAGCAGCAATGGCACAACTGCAACGCGCCATTGGACGGCCCGCGGGCGCCGACCGGATCACGCCGCCTGCGTTGCCGCGGCCGACGCTCAGCCAAGCGTGACGGATGACAACGTCAATGAGCTCAGATCGACGGTGCCGACGAACTTCACAAGCAGGTCAACACCATCACTAAATGTGGAGGCAGTGCTGTTGTCCCCCACCAAGTAAGTGTTGCCTCCGTACTGGAACCAGCGCAGTGCACTCGCTATCTCACTCGTGCCGGCCGCGGCCGCGTCGAGGTATTTGTCAAAGGTGGCACCGGCAGCGAGAGCCAGTTTCGTGCTGTTCCACGTCGGCGTGTGACTCGTTGCCCACCCCACATTGATGGTGTCGCCAGCTGAGCGGTTGAAGTCCGTGATGGTCGCGTACTGGTTGCGGTTGTTGCCTTCGACAAGCTGGAACACGTCTGCACCGGCACCACCAGTCACGGTGCCGGCCCCCACCACCATGCCGTCGTCACCTGCGCCCGCCAGGATGGTGTACCCGGAGAAAAAAGAACTCAAGCTATCGTCGCCAGGCCCGCCCAGAAGGGTGCCCGTCCCGTGTGGCGCTTGCCCGGCGATGTACGACCCCGACGACAGACCGGTTGCGTCGAAATGCTCCACATGCGTTTCCCCCGAAAATGAGGTTAGGACGTTGCCGGTCGCGACGATCGAGCGGAGAGACTCGTTCTCTAAGAACAAGGCGTTGTAGTGCGCAAGCGCGTTGGTATCGATGCTGGTGACTGTCAGGTCTTCGATGCCCGCCAGCGCAAGCTTTCCCAACCAAACCGTGCCTGCCGACTCGAGCGTGATGGCGAGCGAGTCACTCGCGCCGGTTGCATCCGCAAGTTGCCACGTAACCAAGTGGGTCAGTCCGACGTCGTACGTAGGCAGCAAGACAAGTTCGGACGTCGATGCCGTCACCGTCAGACCCGTGCCGGCAACCACGTGAGAAATTGTGAGGTCCCCGGAAAGCGCGCCCATCGAGACCTGAGCAAAGCCCCCCGCGTCGATGGTTCCGCTGGCGCCCGACGCGATCTTGAGCGTGCGAGCAGCAGTAATCGTCGCCGCGTCGGCTGTGACATCGGTCAGCACACTCGTGGCATGCGAAAGCGAGCCGTCATGCTCGCCATAGAACTGCGCGGCCGCCGAGCGGTTGTTGTACAGCGCGGCGCTCGCCAAGCCCGCCGTGTCCGTGCCCCCGTAGCTGGCGATGACGCCGATCATTTCCGCAATCACCGAACCTGGCGTGGCGTCCGCCGCGTCGAGCTTTGCGGTCCAGAACGCCAGCCCCTCAGCGTCCGCCTGGCGACCGAGCACGTTGAAGTAAAACGAGGAGATGATCTCCTGGTTCGTCAGAAACACCGGGAAATACGCGCGAGCGGGCGATGTGTTGAACATCTGGTCGGCAATCTGCGCCATGCTCTGGCCGTCGGCACGCTGGTCGGCCCAGAAGTCCAAGCCCTCTGCTTCTGGCGCGCGGCCGAACAAGGCTACGTACAACTGCGAAACCTCGGTATGCATCTGAATCGTTGCCGACATGAACCGCCCTGACATGTAGTTGTGAAGAGAAACAAATTTTAACGATTTCGACGCACGAGCGGAATCGCGCCATCGCGGTGCCAAAACAAGCCATCGACCGACCGGTCGGTGATACAGCTTCGTACCGGCTTGCTGCGCTGCCACAATCCACGCTTTCGTTGTGAGCGAAGGTCCGCGTCCATGTTTCGTACCCTGCTGAAATCGAAGATCCATCGCGTCGCGGTCACGCATTGCGAACTGCACTACGAAGGCTCATGCGCCATCGACGAAGACTTGCTGGAAGCGGCCAACATCGCCGAGAACGAACAAGTCCACATCTGGAACATCAACAATGGCGAGCGCTTCATCACGTACGCCATCAAGGGGCAACGTGGCACGGGAATGATTTCGGTCAATGGGTCAGCGGCGCGCCGCGCTGCCGTGGGTGACTTGATCATCATTGCTTCGTTCGCGCAAGTGCATGAAGACCAGGTGGCCGGGCACAAGCCGCAGCTGGTGTTCGTGGACGAGGCGAACCGGCAGATGGAGTTGCGCCAGCACGTGCCGACGCAGCAGCTCTGAATTTTTCGCGATGACCGCATCGTTGGCCGAGCGCAGCCTGCGCAGCGTGTGGCACCCCTGCACGCAGATGAAGTTGCACGAGGCGCAGCCGCCCGTCGCCATCGCCCGCGCGCAGGGACCTTGGCTCTACGACGTGGAGGGCAAGCGCTATCTCGATGCCGTCAGCTCCTGGTGGGTCAACCTGTTCGGCCACGGCCATCCCCACATCAAGGCGGCGCTCGCAGACCAATTGGAAAAGCTCGACCACGTCATGCTGGCCGGCTTCACACACGCACCGGTGGTGGAGTTGTCCGAACGGCTGGCCGCACTCACCGGCCTGGGGCACGCGTTCTACGGCAGCGACGGCGCCTCGGCCACCGAGATCGCGCTGAAGATGAGCGCGCATTTCTGGCGCAACAGCGGCCGGCCCGGCAAGAGCCGCTTCATCGGCCTGGCCGGCGGCTACCACGGCGAGACTGTGGGCGCGCTGGCGGTGACCGACATCGCGATCTTCCGCGAAGCCTACGCGCCGCTGGTGCGGCTGGCCGCCACCGTGCCTAGCCCCGATGCCCGCGGCGCGCTGGACGGCGAAAGCGCGGCCGATGTGACTCGGCGCAGCGCCGCGGCGCTCGAAGCCTGGCTGGCCGAACACCACGAAGAAACCGCGGCCCTGATCGTCGAGCCGCTGGTGCAGTGCGCGGCCGGCATGGCCATGCACGACGCGGAGTACCTGCGCCTGGCACGCACGCTTTGCGACCGCTATGAGGTCCACCTGGTCGTGGACGAGATCGCCACCGGCTTCGGGCGCACCGGCACGATGTTCGCGCACCAGCAGGCCGGCATCCGGCCCGACTTCATCTGCCTGTCCAAAGGCCTCACCGGCGGCACCTTGCCGTTGTCCGCCGTGCTGACCACCGACGATGTCTACGAAGCCTTCTACGACGACGAGGTCGCGCGCGGTTTCCTGCATTCGCATTCCTACACCGGCAACCCGCTGGCCTGCCGCTCTGCGTTGGCGACGCTGGAGATATTCGAGCAGGAAGACGTGCTGGCGCGCAACGTCGGCCTGGCCCGCGCGATGGACGAAGCGCTGCGGCCGCTGTCGCGACATCCTCGCGTGCACCATGCGCGCCGGCTCGGCATGATCTGGGCCTGGGACGTGCAGACCGCCCTGCCCCAGTTCGCGCGCCGCTACCACCAACACGCGATGGCGCGCGGCCTGCTGCTGCGGCCCATCGGCAACACGGTTTATGCGATGCCGCCGTACGTGTTGGACGCCGAGGCGGTGCAGCACCTGGCACTGGGCGCAATGACGGCACTCGACGCCACGCTGGCGGAAGAAACTTCAGCTCGATGAACTCGTACTTCGTCACCGGCACCGACACCGGCGTCGGCAAGACCCTGGTGTCGGCCGCGCTGCTGCATGCACTGGCCAAGCACCATGAGCGTGTCGTTGGCATGAAGCCGGTGGCGGCAGGCGTGGTCGCGCATGGTGACGACTGGGCCAGCGAGGACGCGCTCGCACTGCGCGCCGCGTCCACCATTGCCGTGCCGCCTGAACTGGACAACCCGGTCCTGCTGCCCGACCCCTTGTCGCCGCACATCGCGGCCGCGCGTGCGGGCGCGCGCATCGACATCGCTGAACTGGCCCGGCGCTATCGCCTGCTCGCGCAACGAGCCGATGCAGTGGTGGTCGAAGGCGCGGGCGGCTTCCACGTGCCGCTTTCCGAAACCGAAACTGGCGCCGACCTGGCACAGGCGCTGGCCCTGCCGCTGGTGCTGGTGGTGGGCCTGCGGCTCGGCTGCCTGAATCATGCCGCGCTCACTGCCGAAGCCATCCGCTCACGCGGCCTCACACTGGCCGGCTGGGTGGCCAACCGGATCGACCCCGCCATGCTGGGCGCCGAAGAAAACATCGCATGGCTACAGCACCGACTGCGCGCGCCGCTGCTGGCCGACATCCCTCACAGCGAGTCGCCCGACGCCCGCGCGATCGCCATCCAACTGCCTCCTGCATGACCACAGCTAACTCATGGCTCGATGAATTCCCGGCGCGCATCGCCGAACTCGACCGCGCCCACCTGCGGCGCAAGCGCCGCGAGGTCACGCCCCACGAAGGCGCGCGCCTGAACGTCGACGGGCAGACCATGCTCGCGTTCTGCAGCAACGACTACCTGGGCCTGGCCGGCCACTCGCAAGTCATCGCAGCCGCATGCGCCGGCGCGCGCGCGTTCGGCGTGGGCTCGGGCGCCTCGCCGATGGTGAGCGGCCACAGCGTGGCCAACGCGGCGCTCGAGCGCGAACTCGCCGCCTTCGTCCAGTTGCCGCGCGCCCTGTACTTCTACGCCGGCTACGCCACCAACAGCAGCATCGTTCCGGCGCTGGTCGGGGAAGGCGACGCGCTGTTCTCCGACGCGCTCAACCATGCTTGCCTGATCGACGGCGCCCGGCTGTCGCGCGCGAAGATCCATCGCTACGCGCATGCCGACCTCGCCGCGCTGAGCGCGCAACTGGCCCAGAGCCCGGCGCGGCGCAAGCTCGTCATCACCGACGCGGTGTTCAGCATGGACGGCGACATCGCCGACATTCCCGCGCTGCTGGCCCTGTGCGAAAGGCACGACGCGCTGCTGCTGCTGGACGATGCGCACGGTTTCGGCGTGCTGGGACCGCAGGGCCGCGGCAGCCTGGCGCACTTCGGCCTCGCGGGGCCAAGCGCCTCGCGCCGCGTGCTCTACATGGCGACGCTCGGCAAAGCGGCCGGTGTGGCCGGCGCCTTCGTGGCCGGGGACGACGCGCTGGTCGAATGGCTGCTGCAAAAGACGCGCAGCTACACCTACGCCACCGCCGCGCCGCCGCTGCTGGCCAGCGCGCTGCGCGCGAGCCTCACGCTGATCGAGACGGAGCAATGGCGCCGCGACCACCTCACGCGAATGATCGCCCGCCTGCGCGACGGCCTGCGCCCGGTGCTGCGCGGCACGTCCTGGCAGCTGGGCGAATCCACCACGGCCGTGCAGCCGCTGCTGATCGGCCCCAACGACGAAGCCCTGGCCGTGATGGAAGGCCTGCGCGAACGCGGCCTGTGGGTGCCGGCGATCCGCCCGCCCACCGTGGCGGAGGGCACGGCCCGGCTGCGCATCGCGTTGTCGGCCGCGCATACGGAAGCCGACGTAGACCATTTGATCGAAGCGCTGGCGCAGATCGCATCCGCCCATGCCCGCCTTTCCCCCGAACCGGAAACCGCCGTCGCCTGACGGCTTTTTGGAGATATCGATGTCCGCCATTCTTGAACAACCCGTGACTCTGCACCGCGCGCCGCGCGGCGAAGTACCACCCGCCGGCGCACAGCGCTGGCGCGTCGACGAGGTGCACGCACTTTTCGACCTTCCCTTTCCCGAGCTGCTGCACCGCGCGCAAAGCGTGCACCGCGAGAACTTCGACCCCACGATGATCGAGTTCGCGACGCTGCTCTCGATCAAGACCGGCGGTTGCCCGGAAGACTGCAGCTACTGCCCGCAGGCGGCGCGCTACGACACCGGCGTCGAGGCGTCGAAGCTGATGGAGCCGGCCGAAGTGCTGCAGGCCGCGCAGCGCGCGAAGGACGCGGGCGCCACGCGTTTTTGCATGGGCGCGGCCTGGCGCTCGCCGAAGGACCGCGACGTCGAGAAGGTGGCCGAACTGGTCGCGACGGTGAAGTCGTTGGGCCTGGAGACCTGCGCCACGCTGGGCATGCTCGATGAGGGCCACGCGCAAACTTTGCGCACCGCCGGGCTTGACTATTACAACCACAACCTCGACAGCGCGCCGGACTTCTACGGCGACATCATCACCACACGCGACTATCAGGACCGGCTCGACACGCTGGAGCGCGTGCGCGGCGCCGGCGTGAAGGTCTGCTGCGGAGGAATCGTCGGCATGGGCGAATCGCGGCTGCAGCGGGCGGGACTGATCGCGCAACTGGCCAACCTCGATCCCTATCCTGAGTCGGTACCGATCAACAACCTGGTGCGCGTCGCCGGCACGCCGCTCGCCGAACAGGCGCCGCTGGACCCGTTCGAGTTCGTCCGCACCATCGCTGTGGCGCGCATCACCATGCCGCGCGCGCGCGTGCGGCTGTCGGCCGGTCGCCAGCAGATGGGCGACGCGGTGCAGGCCCTGTGCTTCCTGGCCGGCGCCAATTCCATCTTCTACGGCGATAAGCTGCTCACCACCGGCAACCCGGACACGCAGGCCGACCTGGACCTGCTTGCCCGCCTCGGCCTGAAGGCGGGTCAGCCCGAACCGGTGGCCGCCGCATGAACACGCCGGCCGCCGAGCGCAAGCCGCTCACGCTGCACCGCCTGCGCGAGATGCACGCCAAGGGCGAGAAGATCGCGATGCTCACCTGCTACGACGCGAGCTTCGCGCAGGTGCTCGACACGGCCGGCGTCGACTGCCTGCTGGTCGGCGATTCACTCGGCATGGTGCTGCAGGGCCAGCCCAGTACGGTGCCGGTGACCTTGGACGAGATGGCCTATCACACGCGCTGCGTGGCGCGCGGCAACCGCACGGCCTGGGTCATTGGCGACCTGCCCTTCGGTAGCTACCAGGAATCGCGTGAACAGACTGTGCGCAGCGCTACGGTGCTGATGCAGGCCGGCGCGCACATGGTCAAGCTCGAAGGCGGCGGCTGGACGGCTGACACCGTGCGCTTTCTGGTCGAGCGTGGCATCCCCGTCTGCGCACACCTGGGCCTCACGCCGCAGTCGGTGCATGCGCTTGGCGGCTATCGCGTACAGGGACGCACCGATGAGAGCGCGTTGGTGCTCAGGCAGCACGCACGCGCGTTGGCCGAGGCCGGCGCCGCGATGCTGGTACTTGAGCTGGTCCCGTCGGCGCTTGCCCGCGACATAGCGGCCAGCTTGCCGATTCCCGTCATCGGCATCGGCGCCGGCCGTGACTGCGGCGGCCAGGTGCTGGTGCTGCACGACATGCTGGGCATCACGGCCGGCAAGCTGCCGCGCTTCGTGCGCAACTTCATGGACGGCGCCACCAGTGTTCAGCACGCCGTGCAGCGCTATGCCGCCGCCGTGAAGGACCGGAGCTTTCCCGATGCCGAATTCCACTCTTACTGACCATCATGCAGATAGCCCGCACTCTCGATGACTTGCGCCAGGTCCTGGCCGCATACCGCAAGCCCGCTTTCGTCCCGACGATGGGCAACCTGCACGACGGCCACCTTGCGCTCGTTCGGCAGGCGAAGCCCCTGGGCGATGTGACGGTGGCCAGCATCTTCGTCAACCGCTTGCAGTTCCTGCCGCACGAAGACTTCGACACGTATCCGCGCACCTGGGAATCCGATTGCGCGAAGCTTCAGGCATCGGGCTGCGACGTGCTTTTCGCGCCCACGGAAAAAGAGCTGTACCCCGAGCCGCAGGTTTACAAGGTGCACCCGCCGGCGGACCTTGCCGACATCCTGGAAGGGCACTTCCGGCCCGGCTTCTTCGTCGGCGTGAGCACGGTGGTGATGAAGCTGTTCGCCTGCGTGCAGCCGCGCGTCGCGGTGTTCGGCAAGAAGGACTATCAGCAGCTGATGATCATCCGGCGCATGGTGCGGCAGTTCGCGCTGCCCATCGAAGTGGTCGCCGGCGAGACGCGACGCGCCGAAGACGGTTTGGCGCTGTCGTCACGCAACGGATACCTGTCAGAAAGCGAACGGCGGGAAGCAGTGCAGTTGTCGCTGGCCCTGAAGCGCATGGCCGCAGCTGTGCAGGAGGGGCGCCGGGACTTCGAGGCGATCGAAAGCGACGCGATGGCGGCGCTCGCGCAGCGCGGGTGGAAGCCGGACTACCTGACGGTGCGCCGCCGCGGCGACCTGCAGGGTGCGGCAGAAGGCGATCCGCTGGTGGTGCTCGGCGCCGCCAAGCTCGGCGCGACCCGGTTGATCGACAACCTGGAGTTCTAACGCGTCGTCAGGCTGTCATTGCGGATGGCAATCACGCAGCGCCGATATTCGGCACAAGTGCCCCCGCCGGCTGCCCCGCCTTCAGTGCCGCGGTGAACGCCAGCATGCGGTCGATCGGCACACGAGCGCGTTCGCCCAGCGCCGGGTCCACGTGCACTTCATTCGCGCCGGTCTCTAGTACATGCGCGAGGCCGGCAAGGCCGTTCATCGCCATCCACGGGCAATGCGCGCAGCTCTTGCAAGTGGCGCTGTTCCCCGCCGTGGGGGCTTCGATGAACACCTTGTCGGGGTTCAGGGTGCGCAGCTTGTGCATCATGCCGTTGTCGGTGGCGACGATGAACTCGATCGCGTTCATTTCGCGCGCAGCCTTCAGGATGCCGGAGGTCGAGCCCACGGCATCGGCCAGGGCCACCACGTCGGCCGGCGACTCCGGGTGCACCAACACCTTGGCCTGGGGATACTGCTTCTTCAGCGCTTCCAGCTCGAACGCCTTGAATTCGTCGTGCACGATGCACGCGCCGTTCCAGAACACCATGTCGGCGCCGGTCTCGCGCTGGATGTAGCCGCCCAGGTGCTTGTCGGGCGCCCACAGGATCTTGTGGCCCTTGTCCTTGAGCGCGCGCACGATGTCCAGCGCACAGCTGGAGGTGACGAGCCAGTCCGAACGCGCCTTCACCGCGGCGCTTGTGTTGGCATAGACAACCACCGTGCGATCCGGATGCTGGTCGCAGAAGGCCGAAAACTCATCGACGGGGCAGCCCAGGTCCAGCGAACAGGTCGCGTCCAGGTCGGGCATCAGCACACGCTTTTCGGGTGAGACGATCTTGGCGGTTTCGCCCATGAATTTCACACCGGACACCACCAGTGTTTGCGCCGCGTGGTCACGCCCGAAGCGCGCCATCTCCAGCGAGTCGCTCACGATGCCGCCGGTTTCCTCGGCCAGGTCTTGCAGGTCGGGGTGCACGTAGTAGTGCGACACCATCACTGCGTTGCGTTCCTTCAGCAATCGCTTGATCTTGTCCTTGAGGGCCGTGCGCTCGGCCTGCGAGGGCTCGACGGGAACCCGCGCCCACGCGTGCTTGGTGTCGCAGGCATTGCCCGAGGGTCCACCCGGAAGGGGGTGCTCGTATTCGACGTCGAAGATGGGAATGACAGCGCTCATGGGTCAGAGTTCCTTCAGGCGCATCGAGAAATCGGTGGCCTTCACGTCCTTGGTGAGGGTGCCGATGGAGATGCGGTCGACACCCGTTTCGGCGAGCGCCCGCAAGGTATCCATGGTGACGCCGCCGGAGATTTCAAGAATGGCGCGGGCATTGTTCAGGCGCACAGCTTCACGCAAGGTGGGCAGATCCATGTTGTCCAGCAGCACCATCGTGGCGCCATGGGCCAGCGCCTCTTCGAGCTGGGCCAACGTCTCCACTTCGATCTCGACGAACGAAGCGCGTGCCGCCACTTTGGCGGCCGCAGCCAAAACCGGCGCCACCCCGCCGGCCGCGGCGATGTGGTTTTCCTTGATCAGCACTGCGTCGTACAAGCCGATGCGGTGGTTGACGCCGCCGCCGGTGCGGACCGCGTATTTCTGCGCGAGCCGCAGCCCGGGCAAGGTCTTGCGCGTGTCGACGATCTGCGCGCGAGTGCCTTTGACGGCTTCCACATAGGTCGCCGTCTTGGTCGCGACCGCGCTGAGCAGTTGCAGGAAATTGAGGGCGGTGCGCTCGGCCGTCAACAGGCTGCGTGCCGGGCCTTCGACCTCCAGCACCACTTGGTCCGCCATGCAGCGCGCGCCTTCGCGCACCAGCCAATGAGGCTCCAGCGACGGGTCGACCTGGCGCAGCGCCGCTTCCACCCAAGGCGCGCCGCAAATCACCGCCGACTCACGGGCGAGCACACGTGCCCGCGCCCGGCGAGAGGGCTCGACCAGGCCCGCCGTCAGGTCACCCGAACCCACGTCTTCGGCCAGGGCGCGCGCTGCGTCCGCCTGTGCCAGTTCAGCCACCGCTGCGGGGGAGAAATCGAATGCTGCTGTCATCCGCAAAGCATAGCTTCAATTGGGGGGCCGCCCGCGCACGAGGTGGACAACCCGGCGCCCGGTGCGTGAATCGGAGAGCGTCAGCGCGGGCCCAGGTCGAGCTTGCGGATCAGACTCTCGTAGCGCTGCGAAAGGCGCCGCGTCGTCTCGGCGAAATGTTCCGGGGTGCCGCCGATCGAGTCCTGTCCGGCCTCTCGCAACGCGGCCTTGAAGCCCGGGTCCGACTGGGCCAGGTTGAGGTCGCGATTGAGCTCGCGGATCCGCCCCGGCGGCGTTCCCGCCGGCACGAACACTCCGGAAAAACCTTCCAGGAACATGTCCGGCCAAGTCTGGGACAGCAGCGGCAAACCAGCCACCGCAGCGGGCAGCCCATCGCGATGCGAGACTCCCAAGAGCCGGATCTTTCCGGACTCCGACAGTTTCACCCCCGCTTCCATGTGAACGAACATCACGTCACCATGCCCGCCCACCAGCGCCGTCAGCGCAGGGGCCACACCCGCATAAGGCACCGTCACGGACTTGCCGCCGACAGCGTGTTTGAGCTGCTCGCATGCGATCAGCGTTGTGCCGGGCACACTCAGGCAATTGATCCCCGGACCGTTGGTGGAGGCGAACACCTGAACGTCCGCGAGCGACCTCAACGGGCTGCCCACCGGAACGGCCAGACCGTAGCGCTCCGATGAAATCTGCATCACGGGCACGAGATCCTGGAGCGGCGACAAAGATGTTTTCTGCAGCGAGGAAATCATGACCAGGCTGGTCGCGCCCAGCAGCAGTGTCCGCCCGTCCGGCGGCGACTTGGCCACGAGCTCCGTGGCGATCATCGTATTGGCGCCCGGTCGGTTTTCGACGATGTAGACGTCGTGCGTCACAGCGGACATCCGCTGCGCGATGAGCCGTGCCGTGCGGTCCAGGTTGCCGCCGGGAGGGGCCGGCACCACCAGCCGCCGTGTTTCCTGGGCGGCGGCGAGCGTGCACACGCACGCCAGAAGCAGCGAGAACAAGAGCCGCATCATTGGACTCCCGTCGGCGCGGGATGCTGCAGAAGAAGTCTCTGCAGCAGTTGAGCGGTCAATTCATCTCGCTGAACCTTGCCGGCCGCGTTGCGAGGCAGGCTGTCCATTTGCACGATGTCCCTGGGCGTCATGTTTTCGCCCAGCGCAGCCCGGCACCGCTGCCGTGCGGCCTGCGCGTCGAAGTTGCCCGACGCCTCCACTGCCGCCCCCAGCACCGGCAACCCCAGCCGATCGTGCAACAGAACGACGGCGCATTCGATCACCGCCGGGTCCTTGGCGATGACTTTTTCGATGCGGGACGGAGGGAATTTGGCACCGCCCAGGTTGATGACGTCGTCCTCGCGGCCCGACAGGTGAACCAGGCCGTCAGCGCTGACGACACCGGTGTCGTTGGTGTAGTACCAGCCGTCGCGAAAGGCGGGCACATCGGCGGGGTCTTCGGAGCCCGGCACGTAGCCCGCTGCCAGGGTCGGGCCCCGCAAGCGCAGCCGGCCGGCTATTCCGTGGCCCAGTGGCTGGTCATTGGCGTCCACCGCTTGCACTTCCATCCAGGGCACGATTCGGCCGGCGCAAGACGGGTCTGCAAGTTGCAGCTGCGTATCGGCGAGCGCCACGATTCCCACTTCTGACGCTCCGTAGTTGATGTTCAGGTTGGGGCAGATGTGGCGTCGCAAGAGCTCCTGGAACGCGGGCGTGGCGCTCGCCCCACCGATGAACAGGGCTTTGAGCGATTCCGCGGGCGGCGACGACGCCCCGCCGGCACGGCGCGCGGTGCGGACCATGGTCATCGCGTTGCCGGTGCTGGTGACCAGGATGTTCACCTTGAATCGCCGTATGCCGTCCAACGCCGCACTGAAGTTGACCAGGGTGCCGCCGTACATCAGGGTCCGAAGCCAATACGAGGTGGAGAACGGCAGTGTCATCGGCATCAGCACCGACACCCGGTCGCCGGGAGCCACGACGAAATAGTCACGCATGAGCTCGCAGCGCGCGATGCTGCCTTGGTGGTCGAAACGAATGGCCTTGGCCTTGCCGGTCGTCCCCGACGAAAAGCCGATTCGCCAGATGTCGCGGGGCCCGGCTTGCACGATCTCCGACACAGTCTCGGTGCTTTCGGCGAACAAGGCGGCGGCGCCTTCGAAATGCGCTCGCACGCGAGGAACACGCTGCGCGATGCCGGGATCCCCGCCGATCACATAGTCGACACCGCAGCGTTCCGCGGCTTCCTCGTTGATGCCGGCGGCTGCGGTGCTTGCCAGGGGGACCGATGCCGCCGCCAGTTGGGCCACCGCGAGCGTCAAGGTGATGTGCCAGAACGGCGCGGCTTCGATGATCGCGACCACGTCGCCAGCCTTCACGCCGGCATGCCGCAGTGCGCCGGCGGCACGCCCCACTTCCCGCATGAGGTCGCTGTAGGTGACGGTGCGCCTGCCCATATAGGCTGGACTGTGCGGTCGGGCCTGCGCCTGGGCGTGGATGGCTGAAATCAAATTCATGTCGGGACATTATCGATGAAGGCCATGGTGCGCAAATGCCCGCGCCGTGCACCTGCACCCCGGCACCCGCAATTGCGGACAATCGAGCCATGAACACGGAATATGCAGTCTTCGAACCCACACGCGCGGAAGTCGATGGGCTTGCCGGCCCGACGATCCTGGAGTTCGGCACGCCGTGGTGCGGCTGGTGCCGCGCCGCGCAGCCCTTGATCGCCAAGGCCCTCTTGTCGCACTCGGGTGTGCACCACTTGAAGATCGAAGACGGCAGCGGCAAGCCGCTGGGGCGCTCGTTCGGCGTCAAGCTGTGGCCCACGCTCATCTTCCTGCAGGGTGGCAGGGAAGTGTCACGGCTGGTGCGGCCGCAGGACGCGGCCGTGATCGACACCGCGCTGCAGGCGCTGGAGACGAGCGCCGGCATCACCCGCTGAGCGATTCGCGCAGGCGGCGCCCTCAGTTTTCGTCCCGCGCCTCGCGCGCCATCAGCGCGGCGACGACGTCCATCGGACGGGCAGCGCCATCGAGCAAGCGCACCACGGCGCCTGTGATTGGCATGTCGACGTCCAGCGACTGGGCACGCTGGCCCACGGCGCGGGCGCAATAGACGCCCTCTGCCACGTGGCCGAGCGATTGCAGCGCATCTTCCAGGGTGCGCCCTTGCGCCAGCAGCAACCCCACCTGGCGGTTGCGGCTCAGATCGCCCGTCGCGGTGAGAACGAGGTCGCCCAGGCCCGACAGGCCCATGAAGGTGTCCGGCCGCGCGCCGAGTGCGACACCCAGACGCGTCATTTCCGCAAGCCCGCGCGTGATGAGGGCGGCGCGCGCATTCAGGCCCAGGTTCAAGCCGTCGCACAGCCCGGTCGCAATGGCCAGGACGTTCTTCACCGCCCCGCCGACCTCGACGCCCGGCAGGTCGTCGTTGGCGTAGACGCGGATGCTGTCGCCGTGAAACGCCGCGACGAGGGCGTCGCGCACGGCCGCATGCTCGCTCGCGGCGACCAGCGCCGTGGGTTGGCCGCGTGCAACCTCTTGCGCAAAGCTGGGTCCGCTCAGGATGCCGGCTTCAAGGCGCGGCGCGACTTCGGCCCGGATCTCGTGGCCCAGCAAACCGAGGCGCCCCGACAGCGGTGCCTCGACACCCTTGCACAGCCACGCCACGGGCACGGCGCAGTTCGCCAGGGCCAACAGCATCTGGCGCAGGCCCGCCATCGGCGTCGCGATGATGACCAGGTCGTGCGAGGCGGCCAGCGAAGCAACACCGTCCATGGGTGTGCTCTGGATCGAAATGGGGGGCGGCAAGGCCACCCCCGGCAGGTAGCGGCGGTTCTCGCGGTCCGCTTGCAGCGCGGCGGCTTGCCGCGCATCGCGCGCCCATAGCGTGACCGCATGCCGCGACGCGAGAGGGATGCACAGGGCCGTGCCCCACGCGCCCGCGCCCAGGACCAGGATCTTCATCGCTGGAGGTCCGCCGTGCCGTGATGCGCCCGCAGGCCGCATTCAGGCCGTAGTGATGATGCGCGACGGCTCGGCGGCCTGCTGCAGTTCGGCTTGCTGCTGCTCGTACATGGCCTGGAAGTTGATCTCGGCCAGATGCACGGGCGGGAAGCCGGCACGGGTGATGATGTCTGCAACGTTGCCGCGCAGGTAGGGGTAGACGATCTGCGGGCAGGCGATGCCCATGATGGCGTTCATCTGGTCGGGCGGCAGGTTGCGCAGCTCGAAAATGCCGGCCTGCTTGGCTTCGACCAAGAACACGGTCTTTTCCTTGACCTTGGTCGTCACCGTGGCCGTCACGCAGATTTCATACACGCCTTCGGCCGCTTGCGAGGCTTCCACGCCCAGCTGGATGTCGACGGCCGGCTGCTCCTGCTCCAGCAGGATGGCGGGCGAGTTGGGCTGCTCGAGAGACGCTTCCTTGAGGTAGACGCGCTGAATCTGGAACACGGGGTCTTGCTGGTCGGCCATGATGATCTTTCGGGTCAATACAAAGGCCCGTCGGTCGATGCCGAAGCGGGCCGGATTCGGGAGAGCGGGATTATCTCAGGCCGCGAGCGGCTTCGAACTCAGCCGCCGTTTAGCAGGGGATCGAGGCCGCCCCGCCGGTCCAGAGCCACCATGTCGTCGCAGCCGCCGATGTGCGTGTCGCCGACGAAGATCTGCGGCACCGTGCGCCGCCCGGTGATCTCCATCATCTTCATGCGCTCCTGCGGCTCCATATCGACACGGACTTCTTCGATGGCGGCGACGCCCTTGGCTTGGAGGATCTGCTTGGCCCGAATGCAATAGGGGCAATAGGCCGTGGTGTACATCTTGACGGTCTGCATGGTTCCGTGTTTTCAGCTGGTTCTCAGGCGTTGGCCGCCTTCTCAATGGGGAGGTTAGCCTCTTTCCAGGATTTCAGCCCGCCGGCGAGGACTTGGGCCTTGTCGTAGCCCAGTTTCTTGGCGATGCCCAGCGCACGATTGGCACGCGAGCCGTTGGCGCACACCAGGATCAGCGGGACGCCCTTGTTCTTGACCACTTCCGGCAACCGCTGTTCGAGCTGGCCAACGGGCACGTTCTTGGCGCCCCCCACATGGCCGGCCGCGAACTCTTCGGTTTCACTCACGTCCACGACGACCGCGCGTTCGCGGTTGATGAGTTGCACCGCCTGGGCGCTCGAGAGGCCGCTCGCGGAGGCACCCTGGATGACGGGCCACAGCAGCATGCCGCCGGAGGCCACCGCCACCGAAATCAGCATCCAGTTGTCGATAATGAATTTCACGTGTTTCCTTGTTTCGTGCGTGGGTCGGATCCGACGCCAACCCTCGATTCTAAAATGCCTGGTTTCCCACCCGCTTCGACAGGCCATCTCCCATGCATAAACTCGTCCTGATCCGCCACGGCGAATCGACCTGGAATCTCGAAAACCGCTTCACCGGCTGGACCGATGTGGACCTCACGCCCACGGGCGTCCTGCAGGCCAAGACCTCGGGGCGCCTCCTCAAGGCGGAGGGTTACGACTTCGACCTCTGCTACACCAGCGTCCTGAAGCGGGCCACACGCACCCTCTGGCACGTCCTGGACGAGATGGACCGCACCTGGCTGCCGGTAGCCCATTCCTGGCGCCTGAACGAGCGGCACTACGGTGCCCTGCAGGGCCTCAACAAGGCCGAAACCGCCAAGAAATTCGGCGACGAGCAGGTGCTGGTCTGGCGCCGCAGCTACGACGTGCCGCCGCCGCCACTGGAGCCGGGCGATCCGCGCAGCGAGCGCACCGACGTCCGCTACGCCAAGTTGAACCCGGCGCAGGTGCCGCTGACCGAGTGCCTGAAGGACACGGTGGACCGCGTGCTGCCGTTCTGGAACGAGTCCATGGCGCCCGCCATCCAATCCGGCAAGCGGGTGGTGGTGGCGGCGCACGGCAACTCGATCCGGGCGATGGTGAAGTACCTGGACGACATTTCCGACAGCGACATCGTCGGCCTGAACATCCCCAACGGCGTGCCTCTGGTGTACGAGTTGGACGCCTATCTCAAGCCCATCCGTCACTACTACCTGGGCGACGCCGAGGTGGTGGCAAAGGCTGCGGCCGCGGTCGCGAGCCAGGGCAAGGCCTAGATTTGGCGGTGCGTTTGGCGGTGTGGCCGAGGTAAAGACAGGGTAAATCGCGGGACTTTTCCACAATTAGGTAACCGCCCCCCGGAACCCTGGCTTAACTGTTGCGTCTTATCCCCTGCGCAGGTGTATATTTTCAGCACTGTAGAGGATGGATGTTTTTGACATGAGCCACAAACTCAAGATTGCCGGCTGGATTTCTGTAGGCGCCCTTGCCGGTGCGCTGACGACGGTCTCGTTGCAGACGGTGGCCCGTGGCTCCCTGGCGCCGCTACCGCTGGAAGAGCTGCAGCAGCTGGCGGCCGTGTTCGGCATGGTCAAAAGCGACTATGTCGAACCCGTCGACGAGAAAAAGCTGATCACCGACGCCATTTCCGGCATGGTGGCCAGCCTGGACCCTCACTCGCAGTACTTCGACAAGAAGTCATTCAAGGAATTCCGCGAAGGCACGTCCGGCCGCTTCGTCGGCGTGGGCATCGAGATTTCCCAGGAAGACGGCCTGGTCAAGGTGGTGTCGCCGATCGAAGGATCGCCCGCCTACCGCGCCGGCCTCAAGCCCAACGACCTGATCACGAAGATCGACGACACCGTGGTCAAGGGCCTGTCGCTGAACGACGCCGTCAAGCGCATGCGCGGCGAGCCCAACACCAAGGTGATGCTGACCATCTTCCGCAAGGACGAGAACCGCACGTTCCCGGTCACCATCACCCGTGAAGAAATCCGCACCCAATCGGTGCGTGGCAAGGTGATCGAGCCCGGCTACGGCTGGATCCGCCTGTCGCAGTTCCAGGAGCGCACGGTCGATGACTTCGCCAAGAAGATCGAGGAGATCTACAAGGCCGAGCCCAACCTGAAGGGCATGGTGCTGGACCTGCGCAATGACCCGGGCGGCCTGCTGGACGCCGCCGTGGCCATTTCCGCCGCCTTCCTGCCTGAAAACGTGACGGTGGTGTCGACCAACGGCCAGCTGGCCGAGAGCAAGTTCATCTACAAGGCCGCTCCGGAGTTCTACCAGCGCCGCGCCGGTGCCGACCCGCTGCGCCGGCTGCCCGCTGGCCTGAAGACGGTGCCGCTGGTGGTGCTGGTCAACGAAGGCTCGGCCTCGGCCAGCGAAATCGTGGCTGGCGCCCTGCAAGACCACAAGCGCGCCAAGGTCCTGGGCAGCCAGACGTTCGGCAAGGGCTCCGTCCAGACCGTCCGTCCGCTGGGCCCGGACACCGGCCTCAAGCTCACCACCGCCCGCTACTACACGCCCAGCGGCAAATCGATCCAGGCCCGCGGCATCGTGCCCGACGTCATGATCGACGAATCCGAAGAAGGCAACGTCTTCTCGCTGCTGCGCACCCGTGAAGCCGACCTGGACAAACACCTTGGCAGCGGCCAGGGCGCCGAGACGAAAGACCCGGCCCGCGAAAAGGCGCGCGAGGAAGCCCGCAAGAAGGCCGAGGAAGAGGCCAGGAAGCCTGCCGCCGACCGCAAGGTGCCCGAGTTCGGCAGCGACAAGGACTTCCAGCTGGTGCAGGCACTGAACCAGCTCAAGGGCCGCCCGGTGCTGATCAGCAAGACCCAGGTCGTCGAGAACAAGAGCGAAAAGAAGGACAACTAGCCCACCCCGAAGCGCCTGCGGCGATGCCCCCTCGGGGCTTTGCCCTCTCCCCCGCAAGGGGCGCCACCAGCGGCCCGGCAAAGCCGGTTCCGCGGCGGCCCTGGAAAAGAAGCCGGCGACCAGCCGGCTTTTCTTTTTGTTCCACAATCGCCGCATGACGGACGACCAGCTGCTGCGCTATTCACGCCACATCCTGCTCGAGGAGATCGGGGTCGAAGGCCAGGAGCGGCTGATGGCCGCGCATGCGCTGGTCATCGGCGCCGGCGGGCTGGGGTCGCCGGTGGCGCTGTACCTGGGCACGGCGGGCGTCGGTCGCATCACGCTGGTCGATCATGACGCAGTGGACGTGACCAACCTGCAGCGGCAGATCGCGCACAACCTGGCACGCGTGGGCCAACCCAAGGCGCTGTCGGCGCAGCGCGCCGTGGGCGACATCAATCCCGAAGTGCTGGTGGTGCCTGTGGTCGAGCGCGCCGATGCGCAACTGCTCGACGAGCTGGTGCCCAAGGCCGACGTGGTAATCGATTGCTGCGATAACTTCAAGACGCGGCACGCGGTGAACGCTGCCTGCGTGAGGCACGGCAAGCCGTTGGTGTCGGGCGCGGCGATCCGCTTCGACGGCCAGATCTCGGTGTACGACACTCGCGACGAGAAGTCGCCCTGTTATGCCTGCGTGTTCGCGCCGTCCGACGAATTCGAGGAAACGCGTTGCGCAACCATGGGCGTGTTCGCGCCGCTCGTGGGCATCATCGGCGCCATGCAGGCGGCAGAGGCACTCAAGTTGCTGAGTGGCGCGGGCACTTCGCTCGCCGGGCGGCTGCAGATGCTCGATGCACGCGTGATGGAGTGGAACGAAGTTCGGGTGCCGCGCAATGCGGCTTGCCCCGTCTGCTCCACGCGGCTGCCATCCCGGACTTGATCCGAGCGAGCCCTCGGAAAATCCATATCGACATCGCGGGGCGGGATCGGGGCGACGGGGCACTCTGCGCTGCGAATGTCCCCCGTCGCGGCAAGCCGCTCCCTCCTCCTTTATTTCGCTGCGCAGAGCGCCCCACCACCCCGATCCGGGAGACGTTGTCGGTATTCGACCGTCGCGCGCCAACTCGGTCCCCCATGGATGCCGGGTGGCCGATGCGGCGAAATAAAGGAGGAGGGAGGCCGGAGGCCGACGGGGGACATTCGCTGCATCGGCCACCCGGCGTCCATGCCTCCGCACAGGTCGCTGTGCAGCGCTTCGATGAGATCAGATTTCGGGCAGCAGTGGGCTAAGCCCGCAATGACAGCTCGTCGGGGATCTCGACACCCTCTTCGCGAGCCTTCCGCTCCAGCGCCAAACGCCGCTCTCCCGCCAACCGCACGCCATCGTCCACGATCATTTCACTGATCAGCGCTTCGATGCGATCGAGGTAGACATCGCTGCCGGCGAGCGCCGACGGGTCGATCAGCAGGAAAGCCTGCCCGATGCGCGGCACATCGCCCTCGTCAACGAAGAACGACGAGGCCTCGAAGCCGAAACGCGCGCCGGTCAACGCCACCACCAGCAGTTCGACGATCAGCGCCAGCATCGCGCCTTTGGGGCTGCTGGCCGCGCCGATGGGGAGCATCGACCCTTCGAGGCCCGCGCGCGGGTCGGTGGTGGGCCGGCCATCCTTGTCCAGCGCCCAGCCCAGTGGAATGGACTGGCCCTCTTTCGCCGCGACCATCAGTTTGCCGCGCGCCACTTCGGAGAGCGACAAGTCGATCATCAACGGATCGACGCCACGGCGCGGGAACACGGCCGCCACCGGGTTGGTGCCGAACACCGGATGCTTGCCCCCAGCCGCCGGCATCGCTGCCGGCGAATTGGCGAAGTGCAGGAAACGCGAGGCCCTGCCGCGCATCCACCAGCAGTGCCGCGCCCTTGCGCCGTGCGACCGCCGCGACCGCCTTTCCGTCCGCACGCCCATTGCGCAAGTGCGTGGCGTACTGCGCCACACGCGAGAGGCCGTGCGATGCGATGCCTTGCGCCTGCGCAAGCACCAGCGCACGCGCGGTGCTCTGTGCCATCGCGTCGCTCGCGCCCGCTTCGCGCAGCGCTCCGGCCGCGAGCACGATCGCTTCGCCCCACGAAACGCGGGCCATCAAGCCGACTCGTAGAGCCGCGTCAGCACGAACTCCCTGTGGCCGAGCGCCTCGGCCGCTGTCAGTCGGCCATTGGCGGTGCGCAGCATCGATTCGAGCAGCATGTCGCCCGCGCGGTCGAGCGTGATCTCACGCTGCAGCAGGCCCGAGGTGTCCACGTCGATGTGCTCGCTCATGAGCCGCACCGTGCGGGGGTTCGCGCAGATCTTGATCACCGGCAGGATCGGGTTGCCGATCACGTTGCCTTGGCCCGTCGGGAAGAAATGCACCGCGTAGCCGGAGGCGGCGCACAGCGTCACCATCTCGGCCGCGGCACTGGACGAATCCATGAACCACAGGCCCGAGTGCGTCGGCGTCTCGGCCTTGTCGATCACGCCGTCCACCGTGCAGGTCTTGCCGATCTTCTGGATGTTGCCCAGCGCCTTCTCCTCGATCGTCGTCAGGCCGCCGGCGATGTTGCCCTTGGTCGGCTGCGAATCCGACAGGTCGCTGGTCTTGTGGCGGTTGATCACGTCCTGGTAGCGGTTGAACATGAACATGAACTTTTCGCGCACCGCGTCGTTGGCGCAGCGGGCCGCCACGATCTGCTCGCCGCCGGTCAGCTCCGTTGTTTCGCCGAAGCACAGGTAGTTGCCCAGCGGGTGGAGCTTGTCGAAGGCGTTTCCCACGGTGGGATTCGCCCCGCAGCCCGACGTCGTGTCGGATTCACCGCACTTGGTGGAGACCCAGAGCTCGGCGATGCCGCAATGCTCCCGCTGCTTTTCGCTGGCCCATTGCACGTACTCGCGCGCGGCCTTGCTGGCCCGCATGATGGTGTCGTGGTCGCCGTGGCCTTCAATGCCGAAGCCCGTGACCGGCTTGCCCGTCGCGGCGATGCCGTCCACTACTTTCTTGGTCCAGCCGTCCTCGATGCCGATAACGACGACCGCCGCGACGTTGGGGTTGCAGCCGGTGCCGATCAGTGTGCGGAAGTGCAGTTCCAGGTCCGCGCCGAACTGCAGGCGGCCGTACGGATGCGGGATCGCCAGTGCGCCTTTGATGTTGTGGGCCACCGCCTCGGCCGCCGCGTTGGACAGGTCGTCCAGCGGCAGGACAATGACGTGATTGCGCACGCCGACGCGGCCGTTCTCGCGGCGGTAGCCCAGAAAAGTGGTGTCTCTATCGATGTTGGACATGCTGCTCACCACCGCTTGGTCTTGATGTTGTGGACATGGGCATGCTGGCCTGCCCGGATGGGCTGGACGACCTTCCCCATGTCGATGCCGTACTTCATGACCGTGTCGCCGACGGCCATGTCCGCCAGCGCGATCTTGTGGCCGATGGGGATGTCCTGCCGCGCGGTGAGCTGCACCATGCGGTCCTCGTCCATCACCCAGCCGGTCAACTCGGTGCCGGCCTTCACGCCTTCCACCACCACGACCGCCACGGTGTCGTGGGGGTCGTGCAAAACGAAATGAATCAAGGGTTTTCTCCAACTAGGGGGCAGCGCGCAGTGTTTCCGCCGGCGCAGGCCGCTGTCAACCAGGTCATATAGATGACTTGAACGGCTGAACTACACTGGCTGGATGACATCGCCCGTTCGCCCGCATGGACTGCAGCGCGTTGCCGCGGGCGGGCCGGGCCCGCTCTACCGGCAGGTGAAGCGCGAGTTGCAGCGAGTCGTCGAAAGCGGCGGCTACGGGCCGGGCGATAACTTGCCCAACGAGAGCGTCATCGCGCAAGCGCTGGGCGTGAGCATCGGAACACTGCGCAAGGCCGTGGACGAGCTGGTGCACGAACATGTGCTGGTGCGCCACCAGGGCAAGGGGACGTTCGTCGCCCTGCACACCGACGACCGCTTCCTGTTCCAGTTCTTCCATGTCGAGCCTCGCGAGGAGTTCCCGCTCGAAGCCAGCCTGCGCGAACGCGAGTATCCACAGGTGGACTGCGTGGGCTTCGCACGGGGGCGCGCCGACGAGGTCGAGGCCGCGGTGCTGCGGTTGCACCCGGGCGACCCGGTGGTGCGCATCGACAACCGGCTGTCGCTCGGCGGCAGGGCCGTGGTGCACGACCGCCTGGTGGTCTCCGCACACACGTTCAAGGGCCTGACCGAGCAGCGCTTCCTGTCGCGGCCCAGCACCATCTACAACCTGTACCAGACCGACCATGGCATCACCGTGCTGCGCGCGCGCGAGCGGGCGCGGGCCGTTTCCGCAGGGCGGGAGACCGCGCGCATTCTCGGGGTGGCGGTCGGCGTGCCGGTGCTGGAAGTGCATCGCGTCGCGCTGACCTTCGGCGACAAGCCCGTGGAATACCGCATCTCGACGATCAACACCGCCGCGCACGACTACGTCAGCCTGCTGTCGAAGGGGTAGCGCTGTCTCGCGAAGGCGCGTTACGGCCCGTAGAGCCCGGCCGGGCCGCCGAGTTTGGCGGCCTTCTTCTGCACGTCGGGCTGCGACATCGCCGCGATGCGCGCCGCGGCGTACGGTGAGGCAGCCTCACGCAATGCCGGTCCGCAATCCGCATCCTTGCCGGGTCCTGTCTCGATCGTCGCCGCCAGGCCCAGCAAAGGGTTGACGGCCGCGAGGGCCAGCACGACACCGGCCTTGCCTGCCAGGGCGCCCTTGTCGGGCCCCAGCTTCGGCGAGGCGAAGCTGCCGGCCATCTTGAGGGGCGAGCGCAGCGACAGGATGCTCATGTCCTTCGGGTACGGATGCAGCGTGAGGTCGAGCGATTCGTTGGCCAGGCTCACCTGCCCATTGCCATACACCACGGTGTCATCGGTATCGAACACCAGCGCCCGGCTGGTCATCAGGCCCTGGTTGACGTCGAACGCGGCCCCGGCGCAACGCAGCTTCACGTTCTGGTCCCCACGCATCATGAACTTGATGATTTCGGCACCGTCGATGCCGGCGAACTCCATCAGCAGGTTGCTGATCTCGCCGCGCCCCATCAACATCGCGACGTTGCCGCCGGCAGTGCCCAGCATCGTCGCCACCGAGTTGCCCCGGCCCTTCAGGTCGATGTCGCCGTGGATCTTGCCGAAACTCGCGCGCGCCAGCTTCACGCCGGGCAACAGCTTGTTCAGCTCGAGCGACCGCGCGTCCAGGCTCACCTCGGCCTGCGCCGGGTTGCTGTTGCCATTGATGCGAAGGCGCCCCACCACGCTGCCGCCGGCGATGCCCACGTCGAGCGGATCGAGTTGGAGAACGCCCTCGTTCATGCGCACGTGGACCTTCATGCGCTCCAGCGGCAATTTCTTTGCGTGCGTGACGCGCGCGGCCTGGTAGTGCACGTCGGCATCCATCGCCTTCAACCGAGGAACGTCCAGCGATGCCGTGGGCAGCACCTTGCGCGCGGGGTCTCGCGAAGGACGCGCGCGCCGCGCATCGGCCGGTACGGCCCTCGCGCCCGGGACTTGCGGAACAGCCGCCGCACTGCGCGGCTGCTCGGGCAAGCCCACCAGCGGAGCCAGGTCATCGAAGTCGAGCGAACGCGATTGCATCTTGCCCGCAAGCAGCGGCACCTTGCCCGTGCGGTCGAACGACAACTCACCGCTCATGTCGGTGTTGCCCATCTTGCCGTTGATCTGCTTGACCCACCACACTTCGCCCTGCTTGGAGAGCCGGCCGCTGAGCGAATAGCGTGGCGTCGACGGCAGCACGACGCCGACCAGTTTGTACAGGTCCGCCCAGTTCTGGCCCTGCAGCGTGAACGACGCGTTGGCCCCGTCGAGCGTTGCGAGGCTGGAGACCAATCCACTGGCCTTGAGCGTGGTGCGCCCAGCAACGGCTTGCATCTCCATCGGGAAAGGATTCTGCAGCGGGGCACTGAGGTACAGCACGTTGCCGGTACGGCCCTGGGCCGTGAAAGGCTCCTTCTGCCAGGTGCCGCGCGACTTGAACGAGAGAGGCAGGTCCGCCTGGTCGCTGATGGCGAACTCGGTGTGGATGTCGGCGCCCCTGTGCGACGCGACGAAATGCATGCTGCCCTCGTCGACCACCAGCGCGCCGATTTCGGGGTTGTTGCGCGGGTCGCCCGTGTCGAGGCCGAGCGACCAGCTGCGGCGTCCGTCCGGCTCGATCTGCAACCCCAGTTGCGGCTTGTGCAGCCGGATCAACGGCATTTCGATGCGGCTGCGCAGGAGCGGCAGCAGGTTGATCTGGATCTCGGCGCTCTGCGCCTTCACCAGCATCGGGTCGTGCGCCCAATCGGGATTGGCGAACTCGATGCCGTCTGCCAGGATGCGCGTGGTGCGTCCGAGCTTCACGTCCAGGTGCCGTGTGATTT
The DNA here is from genome assembly GCF_003797765.1 of Ramlibacter sp. WS9. Classification (GTDB taxonomy): domain Bacteria; phylum Pseudomonadota; class Gammaproteobacteria; order Burkholderiales; family Burkholderiaceae_C; genus Ramlibacter. The sequence goes on from NZ_RKMB01000014.1 coordinate 118,962, forward strand.
CGAAGTGACGGCCGGTCCTCTCGGACACGTAGCGATTCAGCGGGCCGCGCAGAACGTCCCAAGGAAAGAATGCCGCCAGGAGCACCAGCAGAACCGCGACCACCGCCACTGCCGCAAGCACCTTGACCCACAGCGCGTGGCCATGGGGCTGAGGCATCGTGGGTGCGCCATCCATGTGTCCCGTCACCGTTGCGTGGCCTTGGCCATGACCGCGTTCGTGGCGACAGTCGCCGACGCCCCGCCTGCCGGCTCGCCGAGCGCGACCAGGCCCGCAGCCATCAGGGTGCCGAAGAAGATCATGGCGGATTGAATCAACAACTTCATCTTGCGCGTTCCTGGGCAGGTGCCCCGGCTTGTTTCAAGCAAGTGTACGCAGTGAAAAAGTGTTCATCGGTCAGTACCTTGCGAGACCCCCTGTCGGCGGGTGCCTACATCGCGTCTGTAGGAAACATCCTACCGAACGCCACCTGGACGGCTGGCAGAATGAAGGCCTCGCGCGGGGAAACATGGAGATACAGATCGGTCAGCCGCCAGCCTCACAAAAGTGCGCCGGACGCACCGCCACCGCCATGAATGACCCACTGTGGATTTGAGAACTTACATTGTCGAAGACAACGCCACGATTCGTGAAAACCTGATCGGGACGCTGGAGGAACTGGCGTCGATCAAGGCCCTGGGTTGGGCCGAAACCGAGAACGAGGCCAAGAGCTGGCTGGCGGGCAACGAAGGCCAGTGGGAGCTCACCATCGTCGACCTGTTCCTGAAGCAAGGCAGCGGGTTGGGGGTGCTGGAAGCATGCCGTGGCCGCAACCCGAAGCAGCGCGTCGTGGTGCTGAGCAACTACGCGACGGCAGACATGCGCAAGCGCTGCCTGCAGCTGGGCGCCGACGCGGTCTTTGACAAATCGAATGAGATCGACGCGCTCGTGGAGTACTGCATCGCGCTGTGCGAGGCGCCGAGGCCGGGCGCTTGAGCCCGGCGACTGATCAGTCGATCAGTTTGTTCTTCAACGCGTAATAGGTGAGGTCGCTGTTCGATGCCAGGCTCATTTTTTCCATCAGGCGGGTGCGGTAGGTGCTGACGGTCTTCACGCTCAGCGACAGCGCCTTGGCGATGTCGCCCGCGGTCTCGCCCTTGGCGAGCTTGAGGAACACCTGGAACTCGCGCTCGGAAAGCTGCTCGTGAGGAGCGCCCCCTTCCTTGCGATTGAGCTGCTGCGCGAGCAGTTCCGCCACCGCGGGGGAGATGTAGCGGCGGCCCAGTGCGATGGTGCGGATCGCGTTGACGATCTCCATCGGTTCGCATTCCTTGTTCAGGTAGCCGCTGGCGCCCTGGCGGATCAGGTTCATCGCGTAGTGCTCTTCGGGATAGCCCGAGAGGATCAGGATGCCGACGTCCGGCGCCTTCGCGCGGATCATGCCCAGGGCATCGATGCCGCTTTGCCCGGGCATCGACAAGTCCATCACCAGGACATCCAGCTCCGTGGTGCGCACCAGATCGATCGCTTCGCGGCCGCTGGCTGCTTCTCCCACCACACGCAGATCAACCTGTTCGGAAAAGAACTGCTTCAGTCCGGACCGGACGATCGCGTGGTCATCCACAATGCCGACTTTGATCATGTCTGTTCTCTTTCGTAGGTCTTGTATCGGAGCCCATTGTGCCGAACTTTCGGCGCCCTGGGCTTACCCTTCAGTCATGACTATGCACGATTTTATGCAAAACCACGGTGATTTGGGATGAGATTCATGCGTTCGTTCTCAATGCCGCGCATGGGCATCAGCCTCGCGCTGGCCCTCCTGGCGGCCTGCATTCTCATCGCGATCAATGAAACGGGCTTCGCCCAGTCCAGCCGCGCCCTGAACGACATCGCCGAAGCATCGCGCACCCGCGCATCGCTCAACCGCGTGCTGCAGAACATCCTGGACGCCGAGACCGGCCAGCGCGGCTACCTGCTGACCGGTGATCCACGCTACCTCGACCCATACAACACGGCCGTGGCCGAGGTCGGCCAGCAGCTCGACGCGCTGCGCCTCATCTACACACCGAGCGCGGACGACTTCGCCACACTGGCCCAGCTGAGCCGCAACGTGCAGCGCAAGCTCGCCGAGATGGACCTTTCGGTGCGCCTGCGCAAGCAGGGCAACGACGACGCATGGAAGTTCGTGCTCATGACGGACGTCGGCAAGGAACACATGGACGCGATCCGCGAAGAAGCGGTCAAGCTCATCAACTCGTCGAGCCACCGCATGGAAGTCAGCCAGGTGCAGGTGCACCGCTCGCTGATGCTGTCGCGCATCGGCATCGCCACCGTCACCATGGCGGGCCTGCTGGCGTTCTACCTCTACCTGCGCCAGACCACGGCGCTCAAGCTGGCGGGCGAACAGCAGCAGAAGGTGCTGCAGCAGGAGCGCGACCTGCTCGAACGCCAGGTGCGCGAACGCACTGCCACGCTCGCCGAGCTTGCCACCCACCTGCAGAACGTGCGCGAGGAAGAGCGCGGCCACCTGGCGCGCGAACTGCACGACGAGCTGGGCGCCCTGCTGACGGCGGCGAAACTCGACGTCGCACGGCTGAAGTCGCGGCTGTCCACGCAGCCGCCGGAGATCGGGCAGCGGCTGCAGCATTTGACCGACTCGCTCAATAGCGGCATTGCGCTCAAGCGCCGCATCATCGAGGACCTGCGGCCCTCGTCGCTGTCCAACCTGGGCCTGACGGCGTCGCTCGAGATCCTGGCGCGGGAATTTTCGGAACGCTCGGGCATCGAAATCACGACGGGGCTCGAACAGGTCGACCTGGACGAATCGCGCCAGCTCACCGTGTACCGGCTGGTGCAGGAATCGCTCACGAACGTCAGCAAATATGCCGAAGCCAGCCAGGTCGAGGTCAGCGTGCGCGACTACGACAACCACGTCGAAGTGGACATTCGAGACAATGGCAAGGGGTTCGACGTGGGCAATGTGCGGCCTTCGACCCACGGCCTCGCCGGCATGCGGCACCGCGTCGAAGCAGCGGGCGGCCGTCTGATGGTGAACTCCACGCCGGGCAGCGGCACACGCATTTCGGCGGTGATGCCCAAGGTGCTCGCGGCGGCCTGACGCCCGCGGGCGTTTTTCCGAAACTTCCCCATCGCCAGTCGGCGGATTCCTACATCCGCCCATCCCCCCTACCGACAACGACTCAGGCGCGCCGCCGATCAACAGCGCGGCGGTGCGCGGTCTAACCTAGCCCCAGGCGTTCGGTGTGCAGGTGCACGCAGGACGCCCGGCCCGGGCGCGCCCCCGCAAGGAGATCGACATGCTGCACTACGCCATTGTGTTCCTGGTGATCGCGCTGATCGCGGCGCTGTTCGGCTTTGGTGGCATTGCCGCCGGCGCGGTGGAGATCGCGAAGATCCTGTTCTTCGTGTTCGTCATCATGGCCGTCGTCGCCTTCGTCGTCAGCATCGTGCGCAAGGGCTAGCCGCCACAACCATCAACAAAGCAGAGGAACGACACCATGACCACCCCGACCAGCACCAAGCTCCGCACAGGAGCCTCCGGCTACGCCGACGAGGCGTACGACGCCACCGGCAACGCGCTCGAAAACACGCGGCAGTTCGCCTCGCAGGCCATCGAGAAAGCCGGCGAAAGAGTGCGCGACCTGCGCTACGGCGTGAAGGATCTCGCCAGCAAGGGCGTGACCTCTGCCAGCGACGCTGCCGCCGCGGCGCAACGGCAGCTCGGCCAGTACGCGCACGCGACCAGCCGCTATGTCACCGAACAGCCCGTGAAGTCGGCGCTCATCGCCGCTGCCGTCGGCGCCGCCGTCGCAGCGCTGGTGCTGGCATTGCGCCGCCGCAGCGACCGCGACTACTGATACGCCGGACGGACGCCGCCCATGGCCATGCTTCATCCCATCTTTTCGGTACTGATCCACAAGCCGGAGCTGGTCATCGACCACATGGCCGGTTACGCGGCGCTGGTGCAGGAAGAAGCGTCTTCCGTGGGAGGCGAAGTCGCGAAGCGTGTCATCGCGTGGGCCGTCGTTGGGGTTGGCCTGCTGGCGTTCGTGATCCTGGCCGGGGTGGCGGTGATGCTGGGTGTCATGCACGGCCAGTTCCACTGGATGCTGGTTGTAGCGCCAGGCGCGCCGCTGGCGCTGGCCGTGGCCGCGTGGACGGTCGCCCGGCAGCACCTTCCCTCGAAGGCCTTCACCGAACTCAAGGCCCAACTCGACGCCGATGCCCAGACGCTCCGCACGCTCGGGTCGCAATCATGAGCGATGCCGGGGACAGGCTGGCACGCACCCGCCTCGCGATCATCGCGCAGGTACAGCGCCGGGGCCGCGGCAACCGCGACGACGGCGCCGCACGCGAACACCGTGCCCAGGATCGGCAGCGTGAACATGCGCAGGACGGTTGGACATCTTACGAAGAGCGCGAATGGGAAGAGCGCGAAGGCATAGCCGGCTGGTTCGCACACGCCAGGCGTGCACTCAGGACCTGGTGGCGGCATCACCCGGCGCATATGGGCGTCGAACTCGCCACACCGGTGCTCTCGAACTATGCGTACCGCAAGCCCGTGCAGTACCTGGCGATCGCGGCCGCGGTGGGTGCCGTCGTGGTGGTCGCGCGGCCCTGGCGCCTGATCACGGTGGGCGGGCTGCTGGCGGCCGTGCTCAAGTCGTCGCAGGTGTCCACGCTGGTGATGTCGGCGCTGTCCGCGGCCGACTTCCAGAAGGACCAGCGGCGTCCTTACGAATGAACGAGTGAATGAACGAACGCAAGCTGGATGGTGGGGTGCCAGTCCGGCGGGCAATTTGAATCCAGGCACCGAGAAACTTGATCAACTCAGGAGATAGTCATGAAATACGCCCGAGCCCTCGCCTTCGCCCTGGTGGCAGGCGCCACCATCGTCAGCACCGGCTGTGCGGTCGTCCGCGGCCAGGAAACCGTAGGCGCCTATGTGGACGACGCCGCCATCACCACCGCGGTGAAGGCCAAGTTCGTCGAAGACAAGAGCGTGGACGCCGGCGCCATCAAGGTCGAAACGCTCAACGGGACGGTTGCGCTTTCGGGCTTTGCCAAGTCCAACAGCGAAAAGGCCCAGGCCGAATTCATCGCGCGCAATACCAAGGGCGTGCGTGAAGTGCGCAACAACCTGGCCGTCCGTCCGTAACGTGCGTCTGGAGGCCCAACCGGCCCGATGAAGACCTTTCGCTGCGACAACTGCGGGCACCCGCTGTTCTTCGAGAACGTGCAGTGCCTCCAGTGCGGCAGCGCCCTGGCCTTCCTGCCGGACCGGCTGGCCCTGTGCGCAGTGGAGCCGGTGCCCGGTGACGCGTCGGGCCTTTGGCAGCGCAAGACCCGGAACAGGCGCAAGGCGGACCAGCGCCGCTACCGCCTGTGCGGCAACCACACCCTGCACCAGGCCTGCAATTTCGCGCTGCGTTCGGGTGACCCGAACGCACTGTGCGCCTCATGCCGGCAGACCCGCTTGCTGCCGGATCTTTCCGTCCCCGAAAACCATGACCGCTGGTATCGCATCGAGATCGCCAAGCGGCGCCTTTTCTACACCCTGGCCAAACTGCGGCTGGTCTCTGTCGATACGACCGATGGCCGAACCGACGGGCCGATGTTCGAATTCCTCGCGGAGCTTCCGGGGCAGCAAGTCCTGACCGGCCATTGCCAGGGCCTCATCACACTCAACATCGCGGAGGCCGACGACGACGAGCGGGTCCGCCGCCGCCTTGCCCTGCACGAACCGTATCGCACGCTGCTCGGCCACTTGCGCCACGAGTCAGGCCATTTCTATTGGGACCGGCTCATTCTGGGCAGCGGACGCATCGACGCGTTCCGCGAGATGTTCGGGGACGAGCAGGCGAACTACGGGCAGGCGCTACAGAACCACTATGCCGCGGGCGGCGCGCCGGCCGGCTGGCAGTCGCGTCATGTCAGCGCGTACGCGACGGCCCACCCTTGGGAGGACTGGGCCGAAACCTGGGCGCACTACCTGCACATGGTCGACCTGATGGAGACCGCGTCGTCGTACAGCACGCGCGTGGTAGTGCCAGGCAGCGAGGACGAAGACCCTGAAGAAGTGAGCAACCCGTTCGACGCGGGCGACAACGACTTCGACCAGTTGGTGGAGCAGTGGGTCCCGCTGACGTTGCTGCTCAACAGCCTCAACCGGAGCCTGGGCCAGGACGATGCGTACCCGTTCGCGCTGACGGCCGGAGCGCTGGAGAAGTTGCGCTTCGTGCACGACGTCATCCACGCGCCCCAGGCGGCAGGCGCGGGGGAAGGCGCGGACGCGGCGTCGTGCCAATCCGGCGAAGCGCAGGCGGCGGATCAGCCCGTGGTCAGCCCGCCTTGACGACCAGCTGGTTGTTGACGGAAACCACGCCCTTGATGTCCTTGGCGATCCTGGTCGCCTGAAGGGCCGCCTCGGGGCTCGGTGCCGGCCCGGTGAGCGTGACCACGCCATCCTTGGTGTCGACGTTGATCTTCACCGCGCTCAAGTCCTTGTCGGCGACCAGGGCCGCGTTGACCTTGGTGGTGATCATGCCGTCATCGACCTTGTCGGCCGCCGCGGCGCCCATCGCCTTCGTGTCGTCAGCCGCATTGCGCGCAGCCTGCTCGACTCCTGCGGCGCCCGCGCCCACGCGGTCACCCACGGTGCCGTCGTCTGCGCGGTTGCATGCGCCCAGCGCCAGCAGCATGGCCAGGGAAGAGACGGCCAGCAGGCCTCGTTGTTTGGAGGATTTCATGGGGATTCCTTTCTTCAAGGGTTGATTCGGGGCCCGATGGGCCCGGCAGCCACCATGTTCCAGGGGTGGCGCCAGCGCCGCCGTGGGAAACCCTCCGATGCGCCTGTAGGACAACGGATCAGGTGGCGCTATCGCCTTCCATGTCTTTCAGGATGCGGTCAAGCCGCGTCGACAGCTGCTCGGTGGTGAGCTGCTCGCGGAAACGTTCGACCATCAGCGGCAGGCTCATCGGGCTGGGGTGGCGCAGCTCCGCGAAATCCACGGGCTTGCGCAGGATGCGGCTGAGCGTGGCGCGCAGGCGCGAAATCTCCAGTTCCTGGCTCAGCACTTCACGTTCCGCCTGCGTCAACAGCAAGTTGCCTTTGTCGTATTTTCGAAAGACTTCGAAGAAGAGCCCGCTCGAAGCCTGCAGCTGTTTGGCGCTCTTGTGCTGGCCGGGGTAGCCGGAGAAAACCAGCCCCGCCACCCGCGCGATCTCGCGGAAACGGCGTTGGGCCAGCTCGGTGGAGTTGAGCGAAGCCAGCACGTCCTGCAGCAGGTTCGCCGTGGTGAACACTCGCTGGTCCACCACCGGCCGCAGGTCGAACTCTTCGGCACTGACCAGTTCGAAGCCATAGTCGTTGACCGACATGCTGAAGGTATTGGGCTTCTCGCGCGCGAGCCGCCAGGCCAAGAGGCTCGCCAGGCCCAGGTGCACATGGCGGCCGGCAAAGGGGTAGACGTAGAGGTGGTAGCCCTCGCGCGACTTGAAGGTCTCGACCAGCATCGTGTCCGGCGTCGGAATGCGCGAGAGGCGCTGCTGCGTCAACAGCATCGGGCGCGCGGCTTCCAGCTCGGGTTCGAAGAAGTCGCCCTGGGCCGCCCGCTGCATCATCTCCAGAACTGCATCGCCCAATTCCGTGGACAGCGCCATCTTGCTGCCTTGCCAGGTGGGGACCGTGCCCTTCTTGCGCGTCGCCTTCTTCACGTACGCGGCCATGTCCTGCGCCCGGATGAATTCGAGCAGGCGCCCCGCGAAGAAGAAGCAATCGCCCTTGCGAAGCCGGGCGATGAAACCTTCCTCGATCGTGCCGAGGTTCGCGCCGCTCATGTACTTCACCTGCATCGCCGCATCGCTGACGATGGTGCCGATGCCCAGCCGGTGGCGCTTGGCGATGGCGCGTTCGCGCACCCGCCACACCCCCTCCTCGTCCAGGGCGATGCGGTGGTAGTCGGGGTAGGCCGTGAGACTGTCGCCGCCCCGTGAGCAGAACGCCAGGGCCCAATCGAACTCCGCCTGGGTGAGCTTGCGGTAGGACCACGCGGTGCGCACCTCGCCGTAGAGCTCCTCCGCCTGGAAGCCGCCGCCCAGCGCGATCGTCACAAGGTGCTGCACCAAGACGTCGAGCGGCTGGTCGGGCGCGTCGCGCTGCTCCACACGGCCGGCGTGCGCTGCGCGGCGCGCGGCTGCGGCCTCGATGATCTCCATGGTGTTGGTCGGAACCAGTGTCAGCCGGCTCGCGCGGCCGGGCGCGTGCCCGCTACGTCCGGCGCGTTGCATCATGCGCGCGACGCCCTTCGCCGAGCCGATCTGCAGCACGCGTTCGACCGGCAGGAAGTCCACGCCGAGGTCGAGCGACGACGTTGCCACGACGGCGCGCAGGTTGCCCTCTTTCAGGCCCTGCTCGACCCATTCGCGCGTGGCCTTGTCCATGGAGCCGTGGTGCAGCGCGATCTCACCCGCCCACTCCGGCTTGGCCTCCAGCAGCAGCTGGTACCAGATCTCGGCCTGCGAGCGTACGTTGGTGAACACCAGCGTCGTCCCGGACTTCGCGATCTCGTCGACCACGGGTTGCTGCATGCGCGAGCCGAGGTGGCCGGCCCAGGAATACTTGCCGGGGTCCGGTGGGATCAGCGTGTCGATGATGAGGCTCTTGTCGATCCTGCCGCGCACCAGCAACGGTGCTGCCGCACTTGTCATTGCGACCCGCAATCCATCCGGTCGCGCCGAGGTCGGTCCCGGATCAAGCCCAGGATTGCAAAGAACTTCCATCGCCTCCTGCAGGTTGCCCAGAGTCGCGCTCAACCCCCATACCACCAGCCGTGGATTGAATCGCCACAGCCTCGCAATCGCCAGCTGGGTCTGCACGCCTCGTTTGCTGCCGATCAGCTCGTGCCACTCATCGACGACGACGTACTCGACGCCGGTCAATTCCTCTCTTGCATGCTCGCGCGTGAGCATGAGGCTGAGCGACTCCGGCGTGGTGACCAGCACCGTGGGAAAGCGCCTGTCCTGCCGGGCCCGCTCGGCGCTCGGCGTGTCCCCGGTGCGCTGGCCGATCGTCCACTCGGGCGCCATGTCGCGCAGCGGTTCCGCGATGGCTTTGGTGGTGTCGGACGCGAGCGCACGCATCGGCGTAAGCCAGATCGCGCGCAGCGGTTCGGCGCCGCGGGCCGGCGGATGGCGCTGTAGCAACTGGTCCAGCATGCCCAGCCACACGGCGTAGGTCTTGCCGGAGCCGGTCGTCGCGTGCAGCATGCCGCTGCGTCCCTCGGCCACGGCCCGCCACACATCCCGCTGGAATTCGAAGGGTTGCCAGCCGCGCGCGGCGAGCCACTGCTGCGCCGGCGTGGCATCACGGAGCTCCAGCGGTTCGTCCGGTGACGGAGAAGGACGGGCGGGCATCGATAGCGAATATTCTTGAACGATCGATTGTGCGGGGGATTACAGTGGGCGTGCAGGAGTTGCCCGATGTCCCAAGCTCGTCTCACCCGCCGCCAGGCGATGGCCGCCCTCGCGGCTGCCGCGGCCTCGCCGCTCGCGCTCGCACAGGCCTACCCGTCCAAGCCCATCAAGGTGCTGATCGGCGTGCCCGCCGGCGGGACGCAGGACGTGCTCACGCGCGCCATCGCCGATGCGGTGCGCCAATCGCTCGGCACGCTGGTGATCGACAACCGGGGCGGCGCGGCAGGGCGGATCGCCGTGGAAGCGGTGAAGAACGCGGAACCCGATGGCTACACCCTGCTCCTGGGGACGGCCGGCCAGATGGTCATGTTCCCCAATGCCTACAAGAACCTCAACTACGACCCGTTCAAGGATTTCGTGCCCATCGTCAACGCGGCGAGCTTCGAGCTGGCGATGGTCGTGCACAAGGATGTCCCCGCGAACACTCTGGCCGAATTCGTCGGCTGGGCCAAGGGCCAGGGCAACAAGGTGAGCTTCGCCTCTTATGGGGCCGGCACGCCATCGCATTTCCTCGGGGAAATGCTCAATCGCGCCGCAGGGCTGCAAATGGTGCACGTGCCCTATCGCGGTTCGACCCCGGCACGCCAGGACGTCATGGGCGGCACGGTCCCGCTCTACTTCGACACCGTGGGCGGCGCGATCACGATGCTGCCCACCGGCCGCGTCAAGGTGCTGGCCACCAGTGGCGCGCGGCGCTCGCCGCCGATGCCAGCGATCCCCACGTTCACCGAGCAGGGATACAAGGACGTGGTGGCCTCCGCATGGTTTTCGTACTACGCGCCGGCGCGCACGCCCCAGCCGATTGTCGACCGGCTCCGCGCGGAGTTCGCCAGGGCCGTGAATTCGCGGGAGGTGCGCCAGCAGTTGCTGGTCAACGGCATGTACCCGGTTGGCGATGGGCCTGAGGCGCTTCTGCAGACGATGCGGGAAGACACCGCCCGGTGGGGCCGCATCATGCGGGCAACGAATTTCGTGGCAACCGATTGAAATCGCATGACACCTGCCGCTGCCGTCGCCCGGCCCAACATCATCTTCATCGTCGCGGACGACCTGGGCTTCGCCGACCTGGGATGCTACGGCGCCCGGCCGGCGGATTTCGGCGCGGTCTCCCCGGTGCTGGACGGCCTGGCCGCCAATGGGTTGAAGTTCACACAGGGATACTCAAATTCGCCGGTGTGTTCGCCCACGCGCTTCGCGCTCATGACGGCGCGCTATCAATACCGCCTGCGCGGCGCGGCGGAGGAACCGATCAACAGCAAGAGCCGCGGCAGCACCACGCTGGGCCTGCCGCCGGAGCACCCGACGCTGCCGTCATTGCTGAAGGATGCAGGCTACCGCACGGCGCTGATCGGCAAATGGCACCTCGGCTATCCACCCGCGTTCGGTCCGTTGCGCTCCGGCTATGAGGAGTTCTTCGGCCCCATGTCCGGGGGCGTCGACTACTTCACGCATTGCGCTTCCACCGGAACGCACGACCTGTGGGCGGGCGACGAGGAGAAGAACGAAGAGGGCTACCTCACCGACCTGATTTCGCACCGCGCCGTGGACTACGTCGGCCGGATGGCGGGCGGAGGTGCGCCGTTCTTCCTCAGCCTGCACTACACGGCGCCGCATTGGCCCTGGGAAACGCGGGACGACGAGGCCCTGGCGCAGGAGGTCAAGGGCAACCTGTTCCACCTGCACGGCGGCAACATCCACAGCTACCGCAAGATGATCCGCCACATGGACGAGGGCGTCGGCTGGCTGATGGACGCACTGCGCGCGCACGGTGTCGCGGACAACACGCTCGTGGTCTTCACCAGCGACAACGGGGGCGAGCGCTTCTCCGACAACTGGCCGCTCGTGGGCGGCAAGATGGACCTGACCGAAGGCGGCATCCGCGTGCCGTGGATCGCGCATTGGCCGCGGGCCATCGCGGCTGGCGGCGTGAGCGCGCAGCACTGCATGACCATGGACTGGTCGGCCACGATGCTCGATGCCGCGGGTGTACCGGCCGATCCGGATTACCCACTCGATGGCCTGTCGCTGTTGCCGGTGCTGCGTGATGCGAGCCACAGTTTCCCCCGCCCATTGCATTGGCGAATGAATCACCGCGGGCAGCGCGCGCTGCGCGACGGCCGCTGGAAATACCTGCGTGTCGATGGCATCGATTACCTGTTCGACATCGCCTCGGATGAACGCGAGCGCGCCAACCATGCCCCGCGTGAGCCGGAGCGTCTGGTGACCATGCGCGAAGCCTGGGAGCGATGGAATGCCACGATGCCGCCGATCCCCGACGACGCGACCGTGAGCCTGGGGTATTCGGTGAAGGACATGCCGCAGCGGTAGCAACGGGTCTGTCATTGCATACTTGCGGCATGTCGAACCTCGGGCGCTGGCTCCCCTTCCTCCGATGGCCGCGCCCGGACGCGGCCTTGCTGCGCGGCGAGTTGGCCGCCAGCCTGACGGTGGCCGTCGTGATGATCCCGCAGTCGGTGGCGTATGCCGGCCTGGCCGGCATGCCGCTGATCACAGGGCTCTACGCGACGTTTCTCCCCGCGCTCTTCGCCGTGCTGTTCAGCGGTTCGACCCGGCTCTCCGTCGGGCCGTCGGCACTGACCAGCGTGCTGGTCGGCACGTCGCTCGTCGGCCTGGCCGAGCCGGGCAGTGCCCAATGGATCGCGCTGGCGGTGTGGCTGGCGCTGCTCTCGGGCGCGATCCAGCTCGGGCTGGGCGCAGCGCGCGCCGACTGGGTGCTGAACCTGGTGAGCTCGCCCGTGCTCGCGGGCTTCAGCCAGGCCGCCGCACTGCTCATCATCGTCTCGCAGGTTCCCACCCTGATCGGGTTGCGCGGCGCCTTGTCCACCTTGTGGCAATCGCCATCATTCGACACCGCCGCTCTCGGCTTTGGCGTCGCAAGCGTGGCGTTGTTCGTCGCCGGCAAGCGGTACGCGCCGCGCCTGCCGATGGTGTTGATCGTGATCGCGGTGGCCGGCGCGATCAGCGCATGGAGTGGCTACTCCACTCACGGCGCCGTCATCGGCACGCTTCCCCAGGGCCTGCCCTCGCTCTACTGGCCGGGCCTGCCGGCGTGGGCATCGCTCGGCGCTCTCGTCGTGCCGGCGCTGGTGATCGCGCTGGTCAGTTCGCTCGAAATGGCCAGCAGCGCGAAGATCGAAGCCCGGCGCGACGGCAAGCGCTGGGACGCGGGCCAGGACCTCATCGGCCAAGGCATGGGCAAACTCGCGGCGGCTTTCTCCGGCAGCTTCCCCACCAGCACCTCGTTTTCGCGTTCGGCGATCACCCTGTACTCGGGCGCGCGAACGGGCTGGGCGACGGTGCTGTCGTGCGGCGTCGTGCTGCTGGTGTTGCTGTTCCTGACGCCGGCGCTGTACCACGTGCCGAGCGCGGTGCTTGCGGCGGTGGTCGTCACGGCGGTGGCCGGTCTGTTCAAGCCAGCCTCGCTGCTGCGCCTCTGGCACATCGACCGCGTAGAGGGCGTCACCGCGCTGGTGACTTTCGCCGTGACGGTGCTCACGGCTCCGCGCATTTATTGGGGCGTGCTGGCAGGCGTGGTGCTGGGGCTCGCGCACTTCCTGTACCTGCGCCTGCACCCGCGCATCATCGAAGTCGGCCTGCACCCCGACGGCAGCCTGCGCGACCGGCACTTGTGGAAACTGCCGCCACTGGCCCACGGCCTCTATGCACTGCGCATGGACGATGAACTCGACTTCGCCTCGGCCAGCGCTTTCGAGCGCAACATCATCGAGCACCTGGGCGCGCATCCGCAAACGCGCCATGTGTGCCTGTTCGCGCAGCCGATCAACCGCGTGGACACGACCGGCGTGGAAGTATTCGTCCAGCTGCGCAAGTCACTCGAAGAACGCGGCATCCGCCTGCACATCAGCGGCATCAAACTGCCGGTGGAGCGCGTGCTGCGCAAGGCCGGCGCGCTGTACGACAGCCCGCTTCTCGCCATGTACCGCACCGACGCCGACGCGCTGCACGCGTTCGGGCAAATCAGCCCAGCGACTTGAGCGCGCGCCGCAGCATGTGGCGCGACAGCAGCTTGTGGAACGGCATGACCGCCGCGAGGTAGATGCGGCCTGGCCGGCCATGCAACCGCACCAGCGTCGACATGCGCACATCGGTGCCGCCGTCCATGCCTTGCACCGAGACCCAGATGCGAAAGTCCAGGTGCTTGTCGTCCAGGCCCAGCACCACCTCGTTGGGCATTTCGGAAATGATGGGAAAGATCCCGGCCTTCGAGCCCGTCGCCGCCGCAGCGGCATCGCGCGCTGTCTTCAGGCCCAGGCGGCCCACGACGCCGTCGCGCACGGCCATCAGCCCATCGACCCAGCCCGGCGGCTTGTCGAACGCCGCCCGCGCGACTTGCATCGCCGTGATACCGGCGCGCGCCACATGCCCGTGGTAGCAGTCCGCGAAATCGATGCGCGGCAGGCCGGAGCTTTGCTCGGCCTGCGGCGGCGTGGGGATGAGCAGGATGGAAGGATTCAAAGTGGCCATGGGTCCTTTGTACTCCATGCCGGGCCCGTCAAGCGGAAATGATCCAGCCTTCCAGCGGGTCGAGATGGTCCGGCAGGCCATAGCGCGGGGCACCGTGCCGCTGCGCCCAGGCTGCCTGCACGAGGCACAGCACCGCGTCCAGGCTGTCGCCGCTGGCGTCGTGCACCAGCGCGTCGCGCTGCGCGTGCGTGAGCTTCAGGCGCAGGTCGAGCCGCGTCTGGCCGATCTCCAGGGCGGTGAGCAGGTCCTTGCGCGCGATCAGGCGGTCGGGCGTCTGCTTGGCCTTGTCGTCGCTCTTGTAGCTGCGCCTGCCGAGCACTTCGCGCGCCAGCAGGCCGGGATACGCCTCGAGCGCCACGCGCGCCGTGTCGCCTTCGTGCAGGCCCGGAATGTGGACGCCCGCCGCCAGCAGCAACGGCAGCGCCGCGTGCAGCATGTAGGCCACCGGCGGGTTGACCCATTTCATCGAGGGACTGGAGCCCGCGAGCTTGTCGAAGGCGCGATGCGCGAACTTGGAGCCCGCGGGCCGCGCGTTGCAGAAGGCGGCGAAAGTGTCGCGGATCTCGGCGCGCGACAGCTTCGCGTAGTGGTCCATGCACTCGCGCCACGCCAGCGGCCAGCCCAGGTGCTCCACCAGTTCGCGCGGCAAGCCGAACGGAAAATCGAAGCCACCAATCCACTCTCGCGGTTGCGCGAGCCAGTCGGCGAATCCTTGGAGCGATTCGATCTTCTCGAGCCGCTCCAGGACGACGCGTCCGCGCGTCTCATGCCCCAGCGCCAGCACGATGGGCTTGCGGCGCGTCGGCGTGCTGGAGAAATCGCAGCCCAGGAGCGGCGTGGCAACTGTCGTCATCCGATTGCCAGCGCCATGACACCGGCCCCGATGAAAGCGGCACCCAACAAGCGCAGTACACGGTCGCCCTCGCCCAGCAGCTGGCCACCCATCAACGCGGCGAACAACATGGAGATTTCACGCGCGGGCGCAACATGCGACAAGGGCGCGGTCTGCATCGCGTAGAGCACGAGCACGTAAGACACCGGGCTGATGATGCCGACGAACACCGCGTACTTCCACTGGCGCTGCCAGAGGATGGCTGCGGCGGGCATGTCGCGCACGACTGTCGGCACCAGCACGACAAGCCGCAACAGGTTGCCCATGTAGTCGAGCAGGATGGGCGACATCAGGAGGAACTTGACCGCGTAGCCGTCCACCACCGTGTAGCTCGCGATGAAGACACCGGTGATCACGCCGTAGAGCATGCCCTTGTGGATGCGCTGCCGGCGCTCCGGATCGTGCGTCGCACGCCACAGGCCAGGCCCGCCCGCGATGAGGAATACGCCCACCACGACACCCGCGATGCCGGTCGCGCCGAGCGTGGAAATCTGTTCGCCCAGGAAGAAGATCGCGGCCATCGACGAGAGCAGCGGCCCCGAGCCGCGCGCGAGCGGATACACCACGGTGAGGTCCGCCTTGCGGTAGCCGCGCAGCAGAACGATGTAGTACAGGGTGTGCAAGGCGGCGCTGGCAGCCACCAGCAGCCACTCGGTCCGGCCCCAGGCGGGAATCTGGTCCAGGCCCAGCCAGAAGCCCAGCGGCGCCCAGAACACCATCATCACAAGGCCCGTGAACGTGGCGAAGCGCACGTCGCCGCCCGCCTTCTTGGCGGCGATGTTCCAGCTGGCGTGGATCAGGCCGGCGAGGAGGACGAGTGCGAGCGCGCTGGCGGGCACGCTAAGGTTGTGCCGCCCGGGGGGTCACACCCGCCCGCATATTGCGGCGGTGGCCATCAAGTCTTCAAGGAGCGCGAGCGAAACCTTGCCGGACACCGCATACGGATCGAGCTCGGGCTTCTCGGAATATTTCAAGAGCAGCGAGTGATTGAGCTTCGACAGGTTGACCTGCCCCATGCTCCACCCACCGAAGCGCCGCTCGAAGATCTCTTCGTAATGCAGCAGCGCGACGTCTTTGTGGCGCGCATCCTTCTGGATGTGCCCGAACAGGTCGCTCACCGGCATGCGGCCGCCTTCGATGGCCTGCAGGAAGATGCCACCGCCGTAGCAGAGGATGCCGGTGATGCCGTTTTCCGGGTTGTGCTGGCGCGCTTGCGACAGGATGGATTCGATAGCGTCCGGGCTGGTGTCCACCGCCCGGCTGGCGTAAAGGAGTCTGACCAACATAACTAGTTTCTTCCGGGGATGAGGGCCAGGAATTCGCGGCGCAGCGCGGAGTCCTTGAGGAAGACGCCGCGCATGACCGAGTTGATCATCCGGGCGTCCATGTCTTTCACGCCGCGCCAGGCCATGCAGTAGTGCGAGGCTTCCATCACGATGGCCAGGCCGTCGGGCTGGGTCTTTTCCATGATCAGGTCGGCCAGTTGCACCACGGCCTCTTCCTGGATCTGCGGACGGCCCATCACCCACTCGGCGAGGCGCGCGTACTTGGACAGGCCGATGACGTTCGTGTGCTCGTTGGGCATGATGCCGATCCACACCTTGCCGATGACGGGGCAGAAGTGGTGGCTGCAGGCGCTGCGCACGGTGATCGGGCCGACGATCATCAGCTCGTTCAAATGCTCGGCGTTCGGGAATTCGGTGATGGCGGGTTGCTTGACGTACCGCCCCTTGAACACTTCCTGCAGGTACATCTTGGCAACGCGGCGCGCGGTGTTGGCGGTGTTATGGTCGCTCGCAGTGTCGATGACCATGCTGTCGAGCACGCCCTGCATCTTCGATTCGACCTCGTCCAGCAGCTTTTCCAGCTCGCCGGGCTCGATGAAAGCGGCGATGTTGTCGTTGGAATGGAAACGCTTGCGGGCCGCCACGATGCGCTCGCGGATCTTTACCGACACGGGCGTGCCGGCGTCAGCGTCATCGGGCAGGAGGTTCGGTTCGGCTTTCATGAGCATTTGCGAAATGGTAACACCGGCCGCCTTGGCCGAGAAATGCAAGGTTTTTCGCAGCGCGCCTTGCCGGGCCTACGCAGAGCGCTACAACTTCAATAGCGATCTCAAGTCTTGCAGGGTATTGGCCTGGGCGAACGACGAGATCGGCCATGCTACAGATACTTCTTGCCTTGCACCGCGAGCGCCAGGCGCATCAACGCCAGCGCCACACCCTCCATGACCCGCTGGCGCCACGGCCGGTGCCCGAATTCGCGGGGGTCCATCGCCCGCCCCTCGTCGCGGATCGCACGCCCGAGCCGTTCGCGCAGCAGTTGCGCGAATGCCTCGTTCTCTACCACCACGTTGGCTTCGCGCGCGAGCAGCAGGCTCAGCGGGTCGAGGTTCGAAGACCCCACCGTCGCCCAATGGCCGTCGATCACGGCGACCTTGGCGTGCAGGAAGCTTGCCGAATACTCATGGATCTCCACGCCGGCGCCGAGCAAGGCGCCGTAAATAGGGCGCGCCGCGTAGTACTGCATGAAGTACTCGTAGCGGCCCTGCAGCAGCAGCTGGACCTTCACACCGCGCCGGGCCGCGGCCATCAGTGCGTCGCGCATCTTGCGTCCGGGTGCGAAGTACGCGTTGGCGATGATGACTTCGCTCCGGGCCTGTCCGATCGCACGGCGGTAGGCCTGCTCGATGCTTGCGCGGTTGCGCAGGTTGTCGCGCAGCACCAGCGCGGCGCGGTCGCGCGGTCGCTCGCGCGCGGACGCCTCCGCCTCCTGCGGTGGCTGCTCGCCAGCAGCGCGCAGCGACACCAGCGCGCCCGCCAGCCTTGCATGGCGGATGTCTCGCATGGCCTGCATGCGCAGCCACAACTGCTCCATCGTGGCGTACGCCTCGGCCACCAGCGGCCCCGTCACCTCGACGGCGAAGTCCAGGCGCGGCGATTCCAGCCGCCCATGGTTCGGGTCATGGAAATCGTCGAGGATGTTGATGCCGCCGCAGAAGGCAGTGCGGCCGTCGATCACGCACAGCTTGCGATGCAAGCGCCGCCAGCTCCCCGGCCAGAACACACCCAGCCGGCCCAGCGGCGCATACACAAGCCAGTGCACGCCCGCTTCGAGAAAGCGCTCCGCCCACGGCTTCGGCAGCGGCGCGCTGCCGAAGCCGTCGACGACGACCTTCACGCTGACGCCGCGGCGCGCCGCGCGCTCCAGCGCATGCGCCACGTCGGCGCTGCTGCCGGTGAAGTCGAAGATGTACGTTTCCATGTGCACTTCATGCACTGCGCCATCGATGGCATCCACCAGGGCGGGGAAAAACTCGACCGCGCCCTCGAGCAGCCGTACCGAATGGCCGCCGCGCAACGGAGGAATTGCGTGGGCCATCGAGTGCCTACACCTTGAACTCGGCGATCAGCGGCAGGTGATCCGACATCCGCCACCAGATGCGGCCGCGAGGAATCTGCACGCCGACGGGCTTCAGGCCGCGCGCATAGACATAGTCCAGCTGCGTCAACGGCAGCCGCGCCGGATAAGTCAGCTGGCGCTCCCCGAGGAAGTCCTTGAAGCCCAGCTTGTTCATGGTCGGGCGCAGCTTGGAACCCCAGTCGTTCATGTCCCCCGCCACGACGACCGCTTCCCGCTTGGGGATCTCGCGCTCGATGTAGCGGCCCAGCTGGTCGATCTGGCGCAGGCGGCTGGAGGCGATCAGCCCCAGGTGCAGCACGATCACGTGGACGGGCTTGCGCCCTACCATCACATGGGCGTGCAGCAGACCGCGCTGCTCGAAGCGGTGGTCCGACATGTCTTCATGCGCGTGCGACACCACCGGCCAGCGCGACAACAAGGCATTGCCGTGCTCGCCATGCTTGGTGGTGGCGTTGGTCTTGTAGATGGCCTCGTAACCTTCCGGTGCGAGGAACTCGGCCTGCGGCAGCTCGGGCCAGCGGGTGAAGTACTTCTCTTCCCGCCGATGAAGCTTGCGCACCTCCTGGAGGCAAACGATGTCGGCGTCCAGCTGCTCGACGGCATGGCCGATGTTGTGGATCTCGAGGCGGCGGCCCAGGCTGACGCCCTGCACGCCCTTGTGGATGTTGTAAGTTGCGATCCGCAGCGTCAATCCGCTCATCCGGCAAATTGTGGCAGCATCAGGATCGCTTCGGCGTTGGACGGTGAGAAGCAGGCATCGGCGGCTTCTCGCCAGGGCAGCCATTGGTAGGCGGTGTGCTCGCGCGGGTTCAGCTTGACGGGCGTACCGTCGGGCACGCACAGGCCGAACACGTGCTCGGTGTTGCGAGTTACGCCGGGTGCGTAACGATGCTGCCAGCGGGGGTAGATGTCGTAGATGTTCTCGAGGCCCCAATCCTTGAGGCCCGCGTTCAACACGGTGCCGGGGCCGCAGTGGATGCCGGTTTCCTCGAATACTTCGCGCACCGCGGTTTGCACGAGCGCTTCTCCAACTTCATCCTTGCTGCCTGTGACCGACTGCCAGTAGTTGGAGGCATCGGCGCGGTTGATGAGCAGGACGTTCTTGTCTGGCGTGTGGATGACGACGAGGACGGACTCGGGGATCTTGAAGGGGCGGGACATTGTGTTCAGGACGTTAACCACCCAGGACGTATAGCCCTACTTGAAGCCACGCCGTTCAGACACCGGAGATCACTGCGTCCAGGGCGTCGCGAAACACTCCGGCTTCTCCGCGCAACGAAGTCACGGGTTTGCGCAGCAGTTTGGCGGGCAACGGCGCGCACAGGTGGGCTGCAAGGTAGCAGCGTTCACCCTCGACCTCGACGGTCTGCGCGAGCCGCCGCGGTGCGCCTTTAGGCGCCCGGGGCAAGCGGGCCAAAGGCATGATGAAGCGGGTCGAGTAATGATCGAGCTGGTCGCTCTGCACGACGACCAGGTAAGGGAACGCCTCCCGTTGCGCGGCGTTCGGATTCAAATAGGCGTCGTACTGAGCCACCTGGCTACCAGGGCCGGTACTCTTCACCAGGAATGCCATGCCGTTCGACAAGCTCGTTTTGCATGTCGACCCAGTCCTTGTATTGCTCGTAGAAGCGCTGGCCGGGGCCGGCTCCACGCGGCGGTGGGTCGACACGCGCCATGATTTCGTCATAGCGCTCCGCCGACAGCAGCACGCCGTGCCGTCGGCCAGCTTTTTCGATCACTACCGGGCCCCGCTGACATTCGTCCAGCATCTGTCCGAATCTGTTCTTGGCGTCGGTCGCAGTCACACGCATGGCAGCCCCTGAGGTTGATTGGCTATTTTAGCCATTCCACGGCTGATCCGGCAACCCATGAAAAAGGGCGCCCGGAAGCGCCCTTTCATTCTGCCCCAGTCCTGGCTCAGGCCGCCTTCTCGACGTTCCGCAGCTTGATATGCAGTTCGCGCAACTGCTTCTCATCGACCGGGCCGGGCGCTTGCGTCAGCAAGTCCTGTGCACGCTGCGTCTTCGGGAAGGCGATCACGTCGCGCAGGCTTTCGGCGCCGGTCATCAGCATGACGAAACGGTCCAGGCCGATGGCGATGCCGCCGTGCGGGGGCGCGC
Source organism: Ramlibacter sp. WS9 (assembly GCF_003797765.1). GTDB lineage: Bacteria > Pseudomonadota > Gammaproteobacteria > Burkholderiales > Burkholderiaceae_C > Ramlibacter. The sequence continues at coordinate 139,375 of NZ_RKMB01000014.1, forward strand.
CGTACTGCAGCGCGTCCAGCAGGAAGCCGAACTTGAGCTGTGCTTCTTCCGCATCGATCTTCAGAGCGCGGAACACCTTGCTCTGCACGTCTTCGCGATGGATACGGACCGAGCCGCCGCCCAGTTCGATGCCGTTCAGCACCGCGTCGTAGGCCTTGGCCACGGCCTTGCCCGGGTTGGTTTCGAGCAGGTCTTCGTGCCCGTCCTTGGGCGAAGTGAACGGGTGGTGCACCGCGTTCCAGCGCTGGCCGTCTTCGTCGAATTCGAACATCGGGAAGTCCACCACCCACAGCGGCTTCCATTGGCCTTCGATGAGGCCGTGCGACTTGCCGAACTCGCTGTGCCCGACCTTCACGCGCAACGCGCCGATCGCGTCGTTCACGACCTTGGCCTTGTCGGCGCCGAAGAAGATCAGGTCGCCGTCGGCCGCGCCGGTGCGCTTGAGGATCTCGGCAATGGCTTCGTCGTGAATGTTCTTGACGATGGGCGACTGCAGGCCCTCGCGGCCCTTGGCGGCTTCGTTGACCTTGATCCAGGCGAGGCCCTTGGCGCCGTAGATCTTCACGAACTCGGTGTAGCCGTCGATCTCGCTGCGGCTCATCTCGGCGCCGCCGGGCACGCGCAAGGCGACGACGCGGCCGTCTTCCGCATTGGCCGGGCCGGAGAACACCTTGAAGTCCACGGTCTTCATCACATCAGTCATCTCGGTGAACTCGAGCTTGACGCGCAGGTCGGGCTTGTCGGAGCCGTACAGGCGCATCGCGTCGGTGTGCGTCATCACCGGGAAGGCGCCGATGTCGATGCCCTTCACGTTCTGGAAGGTGCTGCGGATCATCCCTTCGAACATCGTGCGGATCTCGTCTTCGGTGAGGAACGAGGTTTCCACGTCGATCTGCGTGAACTCAGGCTGGCGATCGGCGCGCAAGTCTTCGTCACGGAAGCACTTGGTGATCTGGTAGTAGCGGTCGTAGCCGGCCACCATCAACAACTGCTTGAACAGCTGGGGCGACTGCGGCAGCGCGAAGAACATGCCGTCATGGACGCGGCTGGGCACCAGGTAGTCGCGCGCGCCTTCGGGCGTCGACTTGGTCAGCATCGGCGTCTCGATGTCGATGAAGCCGTTGGCGTCGAGGAACTTGCGCACCTCCATCGTCACCTTGTAGCGCAGCATCAGGTTGTTCTGCATGTACGGGCGGCGCAGGTCCAGCACGCGGTGCACCAGGCGGGTGGTCTCCGACAGGTTCTCGTCGTCCAGCTGGAAAGGCGGCGTGACCGACGGGTTGAGCACCGTCAGATCGTGGCAGAGGATCTCGATCTTGCCGCTCTTCAAGTTGTCGTTGGTCGTGCCTTCCGGGCGCGCGCGCACCAGGCCCTTGATCTGCACGCAGAACTCGTTGCGGAGGCCCTCGGCCACCTTGAAGGTCTCCGCGCGGTCCGGGTCGCACACCACCTGCACATAGCCTTCGCGGTCGCGCAGGTCGACGAAGATCACGCCGCCATGGTCGCGCCGGCGGTTCACCCAGCCGCACAAGGTCACGGTCTGGCCCAACAAGGCTTCGGTCACGAGGCCGCAATAGGTGGTACGCATTTGGGACATATTCATTTCCAGGAATGGAACGCGGCGCCGACAGGCGGCGTTATCGGTGGTTGTTGTTCGGCGAGCCGGGAACGACGACGCCCATGGAGATCACGTACTTGAGCGCATCGTCCACGCTCATTTTGAGCTCGATGCAATCGCTGCGGCGAAGCATCACGAAATAGCCGCCGGTGGGATTGGGCGTGGTGGGCACGTAGACGCTCAAGTATTCGCCCATGAGGTAGTTCGTCACTTCGCCGCCGGGCGTGCCGGTGACGAAGCCGATGGTCCACACGTCGGGCCGCGGCCACTGCACTAGCACCGCCGTGCGAAAGGCGTTGCCGTCGGGCGAGAACAGCGTGTCGGAGACTTGCTTGACGCTGGAATAGATGGAGCGCACGACGGGAATGCGGCTGACCAGCGTGTCGCCCCAGCTCACCAGCTTCTTCCCCATGAAGTTGCTGACCACGGCGCCCACCAACAGCAGGATGCCCAGGGTGAGCAGCACGCCGAAGCCTGGGATGTGCCGGCCCAGGAGCTTGTGGGGTTGCCAGGCCTCGGGCAGGATCAGCAGCGTCTGGTCGAGCGTGCCGATGATCCACTGCAGCACGGCGATGGTGATCGCCACCGGCACGATGACCAGCAATCCGGCCAGAAGCCATTTGCGCAGGGCGAGCATCGGGGTCTTTCGGCCTGGTGTCAGGCGCAGCGGCTGCCTGCGCCGGCGGACGCCGCCGGGGCGTCGGGTTTCTTGGCGGCAGGCGCGTCAGCCGGCTTGGCCGTGCTCTCGGCAGGCTTCGCGGCGCTATCCGTGGGCTTGGCGGCGGTATCCGCCTTGTCGGCCTTGTCGGCCTTGTCGCCGGCCGCCGGGGCGGGCGCAGCGGAACCGTTGCGGAAATCGGTGGCGTACCAGCCGGAACCCTTGAGCTGGAAACCGGCGGCAGTCACCTGCTTGCTGAAGGACTCGGCACCGCAGGCGGGGCAGACGGTCAACGGCGCATCGGACAGCTTCTGAAGCACGTCCTTGGCATGGCCGCAGGAGGCGCATTTGTAGGCGTAGATGGGCATGGCGCGGCGTCAGGGTGAATGAGGGTGCAAAGCCCTCAATTATAGGCGACCGCCCCTCTCACAAGAGGGGCGTGCGTTCCCGCCTCGGCGGGGATGGCGTCAGCGAGCCGGGATTCCGGGCACGTGCTTCACCGGTTCGTGGCGGTTTTTCAGCACTTGCGGCATCAGGGACCCGAGGACCATGCCCGCGAAGGCGGCGATCAGCCCTGCCAGCTGGCCCGGGAACATCTTGCTCAAGGCCTCGCCGCCCACCTGCGGGAAGAACAGGACCCACACCGCAATCCCGGCGCCGACCGAGAAGATCGCGCCCTGGGTAGTCGCTCGCTTCCAGTAGATGCCCGTCACCAGCGGCACGAAGGCGCCCACCAGGGTGATCTGGTAGGCGGCCGAGACCAGGTCATAAATCGGGGTGCCCTTCATCGCGATGGCGTACGCGAGCACGATCACCGTGAAGATGACGATGGTGACGCGCATGGCGAACAGCTGCTGCTTGTCGCTCATGCCCGGGCGCAGATTCTTGAGGATGTTCTCGACGAAGCTGGTCGAGGGCGCGAGCAGCGTGGCCGACGAGGTGCTCTTGATGGCCGACAGCAGCGCACCGAAAAACAGGATCTGCATCACGAGCGGCATCTTGGTCAGAACGAAGGTGGGCAGGACTTTCTGGTAGTCGTTCTTGGCCAGTTCCATCACGCTGTCGCCCATCACCACCACGGCGCAGAGGATGATGAACATGGGAACGAATGCGAAGAGGATGTAGCTCACGCCGCCGATCACCGCGCCGCGCTGCGCGGTCTGCGCGTCCTTGGCGGACATCACGCGCTGGAAAACGTCCTGCTGCGGAATGCTGCCCAGCATCATCGTGAGCGCCGCCGCGATGAAGAATGCGATCTCGGTGAACGTGGGCGCCGGAAAGAACTTCCACAGCTCCTGGTTGGTGGCCAGCGCGATCACCTTGTCGGAACCGCCGGCCAGATCGCTCGCGAAGATGGCGATCACTGTCATGCCCACCACCAGCACGATCATCTGGATGAAGTCGGTCCAGGCAACCGCCAGGAAGCCGCCGACCACCACGTAGACCAGCACGGCCACGGTGCCGATGATCATGCCCGTCGTTTCCGACATGGCGCCGTTCGTCAGCACAGAAAACACCAGGCCCAGGGCCGTGATCTGCGCGGCGACCCAGCCCAGGTAGCTCAGGATGATGGCGACAGAGCAGAACACCTCGATGCCGCGGCCGAAACGCTGGCGGTAGAAGTCGCCGATGGTCAGCAGGTTCTGCTTGTAGAGGCGCGCCGCGAAAAACAGGCCCACCAGAACCAGGCACATACCCGCGCCAAAAGGGTCCTCGACGATGGCGTTGAGGCCGCCCTGCACGAACTTGGCAGGGATGCCCATCACGGTTTCGGCGCCGAACCAGGTGGCAAACGTGGTGGTGATCACCATGATCAACGGCAACCTGCGGCCGGCGATGGCGAAGTCCGCGGTGTTCTTGATGCGTGTGCCGGCCCAGACACCAAGTGCCAGGGTACCCAGCAGGTACAGGACGACAAACGAAATGAGGGTGTAGTTCATCGCAAGGGCCTAGTTGCACTGGTTCCAGCCCATCCACGGGCAGCGGGATTATGCCCGACCATGCCCCGGCCTAGAACAGCCGGAAGCGTATGAGCACGACCGCCACTCCCACAGCAAAGCCCATGCCCACGAAGATCAGAGTCTGCAGCAATCGGTTGGTGCGCTGCTGCTCCGCCAGCAGCTCCTTCAGCTGGTGCCGGTCGTCCGACGGCCGGTGCGCGAGGAAATCGTGCAGCAGCCGCGGCAGATCGGGCAGCATCTTGGCGTAGCGCGGCGCCTGGTCGCGCAGTTCGTCGATCAGCCTTTGCGGGCCGACCTGTTCGAGCATCCACTTTTCGAGGAAGGGCTTGGCGGTATTCCACAGGTCCAGGTCCGGGTCGAGCTGGCGGCCCAGGCCCTCGATGTTGAGCAGCGTCTTTTGCAGCAGCACCAGTTGCGGCTGGATTTCCACGTGGAAGCGGCGCGAGGTCTGGAACAGGCGCATCAACAGCAAGCCCAGCGAAATTTCCTTGAGCGGGCGGTCGAAGTACGGCTCGCATACGGTGCGAACCGCCGCCTCCAGCTCGTCGACACGCGTCTCGGGCGGCACCCAGCCCGACTCGATGTGCAACTGCGCGACGCGCTTGTAGTCACGGCGGAAGAACGCCGTGAAGTTCTGCGCCAGGTATTCCTTGTCGTACTCGGTGAGCGTGCCGATGATGCCGAAATCCAGCGAGATGTAGCGGCCGAACGTTGCCGGCGCCAGGCTCACCTGGATGTTGCCGGGGTGCATGTCGGCATGGAAGAAGCCGTCGCGAAAAACCTGCGTGAAGAAGATGGTGACGCCGTCGCGGGCGAGCTTCGGAATGTCCACGCCGGCCTGGCGCAGCCGTTCGATCTGGCTGATCGGCACGCCGTACATGCGCTCCATCACCATCACGTCGGGATGGCAGTAGTCCCAGAGCATCTCCGGGATCAGCACCAGGTTCAGCCCCGCCATGTTGCGGCGCAGCTGGGCCGCGGCCGCCGCTTCGCGCACCAGGTCCAGTTCGTCGTGCAGGTACTTGTCGAACTCGGCCACCACTTCGCGTGGCTTCAGGCGCTTGCCGTCGTCCGACAGCCGCTCGACCCAGCCCGCCATCATCCGCATGAGGCTCAGGTCTTTCTCGATCACGGGCAGCATGCCCGGGCGCAGCACCTTCACCGCAACGTCGCGGGTGCGCCCATCCCGGTCGACCAGCGTGGCGAAGTGCACCTGGGCAATGGACGCGCTGGCTACCGGCTCGCGTTCGAAGCTGGCGAAAACGGTGCCGACCGGCCGCCGGAACGCCCGCTCGATGGTGGCGATGGCGATGGCGGAATCGAAAGGCGGCACGTTGTCTTGCAACTGCGCCAGTTCGTCGGCGATGTCCACCGGCAGCAGGTCGCGCCGCGTGGAAAGCACTTGCCCGAACTTCACGAAGATCGGGCCCAGGTGCTCCAGCGCCTGGCGCAGCCTCTGGCCCCGCGGCGCGCGCAGGTCGCGCCCAAGCGACAGCACGCGCGCAATGCCGCTGAGCCAGGGCCGCTTGAAACTGTTGAGGACCAGCTCGTCCAGGCCGTAGCGCAAGGCCACCCAGACGATGAACAAGCCGCGCAGGTAGCGCGTCATGCCTGCCCTGAGCCTGACGAAGTGCCCTGTCCTGAGCTTGCCGAATTGGCTGGGCCTGGACCCGCCGTTGGTGTGGGCGGGGTCCCCGTGGTGCCGGCTGGTGCCGCGCCGGTCGCCGGCCGCGCGAACTGCCGCAGCGCCTGCACCATCTTGCGCCCCGCCTCGCCCATGGCATGCGCGGGAGCGTCTCCGATCACCCTTGCAATGTCTTCTTCGAGATCCCAGCGCACATGCTCCACGAGCCAGTTGATCTCGGCGGCGAACTGCACGTCGCCCGCGATGCGCACTGGGGGCTTGTCGCCTCGCAGCGCGGCCTGGGCCAGCTCCCAAGGCGATTCCTCCACCAGGGTGAGCGTGAGGTCGGGCGTTGCGGCGCTCGAAGCCAGGTCGAGCAGCCCCGCCGGCGTGGCCGAAAGGCGGACAACGAACGCCCGCCAGCGAGCCTCGACGACACGCCCGGCCTGCCGTGTGAGCCGGGCCCGCGCCTCGGGCTCCTGCATCAACACGTGATTGAGCAGCAGCACCAGCCTACGCTGCACCTCTTCGATCATCCAGGGCGGCGGCTGCAACCCGCTGCGCAAGCGCTCGAACAGCGTGTCCAGAAACGGAAAGGGGGACTGTGTTGCCATAGTCCCCCATTATTCCTGATGAAGTGCGGCTTACTGCAGTGCCTGCACTCCCGCCACCAGCCAGCCGCTGCTGCCGGCCTTGGGCTTGGTCATGTTCCACACTTCGCGGAACGGGCTCGGGCCGGCCGACGGCTCTTCGCGAATCATGCCGGAGAACTCGACGCTCGCCATGTAGTCTTGCCCCAAGTCCTCGATGCCCAGCAACTGGGCTTCAAGCATCACCACCTCGGTCTTGTTCGGCTGGCCGCCTACATGCGTCTCGCGTTCGGCCAACTGCGATTTGATTTCGCCCAGCATCTCGTCCGTCATCATCGACCGCAAGGACGGGATGTCGGAGTGGTCCCAGGCGTCCTGCAGGGTCACGAAGTTGCGCTTGGCGGCCGCGATGAATCCCTCGGTGTCGAAGCCCGCGGGAGTGCCCCACGACTGCGAGCCGGCCAGGGCCGAGCCGATCTGCACGCCGCTGCCCTGTCCGTACTTGCCGGCGTCGAAAGCCATGCTGCTGCGCTCCCACGGGCGCGCCGATGCGTCATTGCCCACCTTGTCCGGGCTGTACTGGCGCGGCGCCGTGGCCAGGTCGGCCGGCGCGCCGGCGCCCTGGAACGCATAGGGTTCCCGGGGCGGCTGTGGGCGGCGCGAGCGCATGAACCAGCCGATGGCCACCATGGCGACGAGCACCACCAGCGCGATCAGCAGGAACTGGCCGAAAGCCGCGCCCAGGCCCAGCGAACTGGCCAGCCAGGCGAGGCCCAGGCCCGCGGCCAGGCCGCCGAGCATCGCGCCCCATGGGCGCTTGGGAGCCGCGGCGGCGGGGTTGGCGCCAGGAGCCTGCTGCTGCGCCGCCTGGTTTTGTGCCGGCGGCTTGCCGGCCTCGCGCTGCGTCACATTGTTCGACTGCTTGCCGACCGAACCGCCACCGCCCATGCGGCGGGCCGCGTCGGCTTCGAAGCTGGTGAAGGCCAGCATGGCCACAAGGATCACGGACCAGAGTTTCATATTGCCTCCATGGCGCTCACGCGCCTCTTAACACTTGATTCCAACATGAAGAGCCACCACCCCGCCCGTGAGGTTGTGATAGTCCACATGGCCGAACCCCCCTTTTTTCATCAAGGCTTTCAGCTCTTCCTGCCCCGGGTGCATGCGGATCGACTCCGCCAGGTAGCGGTAGCTGGCGTCGTCGCCGGCCACCCATCTGCCCAATTGCGGCAGCACCTTGAACGAATACCAGTCATACGCCTTTTCCAGCGGTTTCGCCACCTTGGAAAACTCCAGTACGAGCAATTTGCCGCGCGGTTTGAGCACGCGGTTCATTTCCGCCACCGCCGCGTCCTTGTGCGTCATGTTGCGCAGGCCGAACGCCACGCTGACGAGGTCGAAGCTCTCGCTGGCGAAAGGCAGCTTCTCGGCATCGCACACCAGTGTGGGCAACGCGACCCCGGCGTCGAGCAGCCGGTCGCGGCCGGTGCGCAGCATCGCCTCGTTGATGTCGGTATGGACAACCTGGCCGGTCGCACCGACCTTTTTGGCGAACGCCAGGGCCAGATCGCCCGTCCCGCCCGCAATGTCCAGCACCCGGTCGCCGGGCTGCAGGTTGGCCGCCAGCACCGTGTAGGCCTTCCATGCGCGATGCAGGCCCATCGACATCAGGTCGTTCATGAGGTCGTAGCGCGGCGCGACCGAATCGAAAACGCCGCGGACCCGCTTCGCCTTTTCGCGCTCGTCGACCGATTCGAAACCAAAATGCGTCGAACTCACATCAGTCTCCATGCCTGTTCGTGAGCCACCGCGGAACCGGCTTTGCCGGGCCGCTGGTGGCGCCCCCTTGAGGGGGAGGCGGACGCAGTCCGCTTCGGGGGTGTTTCATTTGCTTCCACAGGCATGCCCGGCCTTTTCGGGCATGGGCGAGTCGCGTTCCACGCCCGCTGCCTTCAGCCGCTGCTCGTAGTCGGCCCACAGCTTGTCCTGCTGCGAACCGAGGAAATAGAGATAGTCCCAGGAGAAGATGCCCGTGTCGTGCCCGTCCGAAAAACTCGGTTGGACGGCGTAGTTGCCAATCGGCTCGAGGCCCGCGAGGTCCACGTTGCGCTTGCCGGTCTGCAGCACCTCCTGGCCCGGGCCATGGCCCTGGACCTCCGCCGAAGGTGAATAGATTCGCATCAGCTCGAAAGGGATGCGAAAGCTCGCGCCGTCCGAAAACGTCACTTCGAGCACACGCGACTGGCCGTGCACGGTCAGGTCGCGGGGCGTAGGGGTATCAGCAGAGAGGCCAGCCATGACGCGAGTTTACGCCGCGCACGGCCGCTAACGGGCCGCCGAGCTAGAACCGCACGGACAGGTTCACGTAGAAGCGGTCGTCCCCGCGCTGCGGCGATGCCGAGTTGAGAGACAGCGGCACCTTGCTGCTATTGAGCAGGCGCCCGTAGTCCATCGAAACGGCGAACGGCTCTTTCAGGAAGCGCAGGCCCAGCCCTACGCTGGCCAGGTGGTCCGACGACGGCTTGTTGGCGCCGTTGGCGCTGTTGTTGCCGAGCCAGCCGGCGTCCACGAAGCCCAGGAAGCGCAGGCCCGTCATCACTTCGGGGGTGGTGACCTCGAATGTGCCCGCGACCCCCTTGTCGCCGCTCATGGGCCGGTCGATGCTGGTGCCGCGCACCGATCCCAAGCCGCCCAGGCCGAACTGCTCGCCGGAGATCAGCACGTCCGGGCTGTACTGGTACTGCGCGCGCGCCGACCAAAGCCAGGTCTGGGCGAAAGATGCGGTGTAGTGCAGGCCGCCTCGAACGGCCTTCCAGTGCACGGTGTCGATGCGAGGCTCCTCGCTCTGGTACGAAGCCAAGTCGTTGTTGGCGCCGCTGCCGGTGTTGACGGCCAGATTCACGTCGTAGCCCCAGACTGACCCGTCGGACTCCGTGCGGGCGATGTAGCCCAGCGTCAATGGGCGGCTGCGGCGGTCGACACCTACCGCGACGCCGCTGATTTCGATGGCATCGAAGACCTTGTCGTCCACGCCGAACGCGACGTAACTGCGCCGGCCGCCCTCGGGCGTCAGGTACAGCGTGTAGTTGACGCCCAGCGTGTGGCCCGCGCCGGTGCTGGTGAAGCTGCCGAAATTCCCGACGACATCGGAACGCGTGTAGTTGATGCCGACAACGCCGCCCTGCCGGTACAGCGGCACCTTGTACGACAGGCCCAGCTGCTTCACGTCGCTCATGCGCTCGATGGACGTGGTGTACGCACCGACGAACTGATGGTCGAGGTTGAACAGGTTGGTGTGCCCGCCGGAAATGGTCAGGCGGTCCCGGCCGGACGATTCGTTGCCTGCGTTGGACAGCCCGACGGCGAACGTCCAGGGGCGCTGCTCCTTGACCGTGATGGTCGCATCGATCTTGTCCGGTTGTTCGGATTCACGCAGGCCCACCTGCACCTGCTTGTTCGGGTTCTCGTTGGCGATGGCGGACTGGATCGCCAGCGTCTTGAAGTTGGGGCTTTCGCCTTCGCGCAGCTCCGGCAGCGCCCTGCGCACATTGCCTTCATCGTAGAGGCTGCGGCCTTCGACAGTGACTTTGGCGACGGTGAACCGGACGATGTTCAGCGTCACCGTATCGCCCACTTCCTGCGGCGGCAGTGCCACGCGGTGCAGGCCGAAGCCTTTGCTGCGCAAGGCTGTTTCCAGGGCCGACGTGGCCTTCTGCAGCGTGTCGATGGTGGCGTCGGCGCGCAGGAACGGCGCGAGCACCTGGGTGGTTTCGCCATCGCCTAACGGGTTGTCGCCGGTGATCTTGAAGCCCCGGATTGCGAAGACCGGAGGAGCCGCCGGCGCCGCCATCGGTATTGCCCCCCGCACTTGTGCAAAAGCCGGTGCGGCCATGGCCGACGCGGCAACGGCGAGCAACGCGAGCGCGGCTTGCCCGCGGCTGCGGGATGCGCTAAGCCCGGTGACCATATTGCTTCGCCCCTCTTTGTTCAGGCCGGGATGTCTCACGTTCAGGAACTAATTGCACTGGTTGTTGGGTTTGATGCCCGACTCGGACAGGATGTTCACCAGAAACGGGTTCCTGGCATTGGGCAGCGGCATGTTGTCGAAGTCCAGGAACTTCGGGATCTGCACCGGCCGGCGGGTGTCCCCGTTGTTGCCTGCGAATCCCGCCTCGCCCTTGCCCAGATGAAGGACTTCACGGGCGGTCAGGATTTCGATATGGCCGTCGCGAACGAAGACGAACAGGCCTTCTTCGGTATCCGACACCGTTTCGTTGGAGAACAAGCCAGGCGGCACGTCGACGCCGTCCGGACGCGGCCCATCCATGCCCGGCGGGGTATTGATCGGGACGATGCCGTTGGGCGAGATGAAAAGGCCCTGGCCCGCCAGAAGCACCTCCAGGGCCGTCTGGCCGGCAGGGTTGACGACGATGGAGCCCAGCCAGGTAAAGAGCGTCAGGCCCGTGCCGGCACCGCCCGGCTCCCCCGCGCAGGCCCCGGTGCAAATGATGTCGAACCCCGTGCCGCGGATGCCGATGGTGGCCGTGGCCGTGGAGAACCCGACGTTGCGGTTGTTGGCCTTGGCGATGAGGCCCGTCAGCGCGCGGACGGAACCGCGGAGGACCGAAACCAGGAAGCGGCCTTCGCCCGCATTCTTTTCGTCATAGACGAAGTTGTCGACGCGAAAGCGCGTCGCCGCGCCCAGCGTGATGCGCGTGTCGTCGCGGAATGCCAACACCGCGCGGGTGCCGCTGCCGGTTTCGACCACGTCGCCGGGATAGATGCTGCCGCCGTCCACGACACGTCGGCGCTCGCCGGCAGGGTCGACGGCGTTGACCACGCCTTCGGAAGTGACGATCTTGGCGCTGGCGCGAACGGCATTGGGGCGCGCCGCGGCCGCGACGCGCGACGCCTCGGCGCCGCAATCGCGCGCGCAGACACGGGCATCGAAATCGGTGCCGCGGATGCCGATGGTGGCCGTGTTGGTCTGGATGCGCGCGGCGTTCGGGGAGTTCTTGGTGATGAGGCCCGTCACCGCGCGAAAGCCGCCGCGCAGCAGTTGCATGAGCAGCGTGTTGTCGGGCGCGTTCTCCTTGAAGCGGTACTGCTGCAACACCAGATCGGAATTGGGCCGCACGGTCATGCGGGTGCCGTCGTCCAGCTTGATGATGGCGGAGGCGCCCTCGGAGGTGGTGAGGCGGTCCCCTTCGCGCAGGGGCAGGCCTTTGCCCAATGTGCGGGGCGTCTGGCCGGGGGCTTGGGCAAAGCCGACGCCACGGGAGAACTCGACCTCGCCGGCGTTCTGTGCAGAAGCCCCGGCAGCCGCCAGCAGCAAGGCGCAGCCCAAGGCGGCCAGCACCGAAGGCGATTTTCGAATCAGCGCGGGGACCATGCTTTACCTCCGGAAACCCTTCTTTCCTCTGAAGACCTCTGCATCAGCGGGTTATACACGGTTGTGCAGCGGACAACCACAGTCGCCGCCTGGAACGCAGAGTTCAGCGTGCGGAATTCACAATCAGGCGCGATTTCCGGGCCTGCTTGTGAAACGGCGCGACAGCTCGATCTCCAGAGCTGGGCGAAGTGCTTCAATTGCGGCGATGGCGTCTGCCGGTGCCTCGCGCTGCGCCGGGGCCCACACCGATCCCGGGAAGTGTGTGTCCCATGCGAATCGGGCAATCACGTGCCAATGCAAATGCGGCACCGCGTTGCCCAGGGTGGCCAAGTTCACTTTCACCGGTGAAAGGTGCTCGCGCAGGACGGCCTCCACCTGGACCGCCGCTTCGATGCATTCGAGGCGTTCGCCCCGCGGCAGGTCTGAAAACTCGGTCACATGGTCAAGCCATACGACGCGATAGAAGGCAGGAAAGCCGGGCTCGTCCGCGCGGATCACGCGGAACTTGGGCCCTGAATAGATGACGATGCCACCCGCACCTTCGCACAGCGGGCAGCCGGCCACTTTCATCAGACCAGCACCCGCTCGATGCCGCCGCTGTTGGCGGCGTGCACGTAATCGGGCATCCAGTTCTCGCCCAGGATGCGGTTGGCCATCTCGACCACGATGTAGTCGGCTTCCAGCAGGCCGTTCTGCAGGTCCGCGCCATAGCGGGTGAGGCCTTGCAGGCAGCTCGGGCAGCTGGTGAGGATCTTGATGTTCTCCTTGGGGCCCACGGCACCGCTGGCCCGCAGCGCCGCTTCGTCCGTGCGCAGCTCTTCTTCCTTGCGGAAGCGCACCTGCGTGGAGATGTCCGGCCGGGTAACGCCCAGCGTGCCCGACTCGCCGCAGCAGCGCTCCGATTTGCGCACGTTGTCGCCCACCAAGGCCTTGACCGTCTTCATCGGCTCCTGCAGCTTCATCGGGCTGTGGCAAGGGTCATGGAACATGTAGCCGCCGGCCGCGCCGCTCGCGGCGTCGAGCTTGATGCCCTTTTCCAGCAGGTACTCGTGGATGTCGATGATGCGGCAGCCCGGGAAGATCTTGTCGAACTCGTAGCCTTGCAGCTGGTCATAGCAGGTGCCGCAAGAGACCACCACGGTCTTGATGTCCAGGTAGTTCAGCGTGTTGGCCACGCGGTGAAACAGCACCCGGTTGTCGGTGATCATCTTCTCGGCCTTGTCGAACTGGCCTGAGCCGCGCTGCGGGTAACCGCAGCACAGATAACCCGGCGGCAGCACTGTCTGCACACCCGCGTGCCACAGCATAGCCTGCGTGGCCAGGCCCACCTGCGAGAACAGGCGCTCGGAACCGCAGCCCGGGAAGTAGAAGACCGCTTCGGTTTCCGAATTGGTCGTCTTCGGGTCGCGGATGATCGGGACGTAGTCCTTGTCCTCGATGTCCAGCAAGGCGCGCGCCGTCTTCTTGGGCAAGCCTCCCGGCAGCTTCTTGTTGATGAAATGGATCACCTGCTCCTTGACCGGCGCCGAACCACCTTGGGTCGAGGGAGGACGGGTGACCTGCTTGCGGGCCAGGCCGCGCAGCAGGTCATTGGCCAGCCTCTGGACCTTGAAGCCGATGCCCACCATCGCGCCGCGGATCAGGTTGATCGCTTCGGGGCTCGTGGCATTGAGCATCAGCATGGCCGCGAAGTTGCCCGGCCTGAAGCTCTTCTTCCCCATCTTGCGCAGCAGGTTGCGCATGTTCATCGAGACGTCGCCGAAGTCGATCTTCACCGGACACGGCGATTCGCATTTGTGGCAGACCGTGCAGTGGTCGGCCACGTCCTCGAACTCCTCCCAATGCTTGATGGAAACGCCGCGCCGCGTCTGCTCCTCATACAGGAAGGCCTCGACCAGCAGCGACGTCGCCAGGATCTTGTTGCGCGGGCTGTACAGCAGGTTGGCGCGGGGCACGTGCGTGGCGCACACCGGCTTGCACTTGCCGCAGCGCAGGCAGTCCTTGACGCTGTCGGCGATGGCGCCGATGTCGGACTGCTGCATGATCAGCGACTCGTGCCCCATCAGCCCGAAGCTGGGCGTGTAGGCGTTGGTGAGGTCGGCATAGACGGAAGTGGCCGAGTCGGCCTGCGCATGGCGCAGCAGCTTGCCCTTGTTGAAGCGTCCCTCGGGGTCGACCCGCTCCTTGTAGTCGGCGAAGGGCTTGAGCTCCTCGTCGGTCAGGAACTCCAGCTTGGTGATACCGATGCCGTGCTCGCCGGAGATCACGCCGTTGAGCGAGCGCGCGAGGATCATGATGCGCTTCACGGCGGCATGCGCCGACTGAAGCATCTCGTAGTCGTCGCTGTTGACCGGGATGTTGGTGTGCACGTTGCCGTCGCCGGCGTGCATGTGCAGCGCGATCCAGGTGCGGCCCTTGAGCACGCGCTTGTGGATGGCGTTGCATTCGGCCAGGATGGGCGCGAACGGCTGGCCGCTGAAGATGTTCTGCAGCGGCGCGCGGATCTGCGTCTTCCAGCTCGCTCGCAGCGTATGGTCCTGCAGCTGCGGGAACAGCTCGTCGACTTTTTCCAGCCAGCCGCGCCACAGCGCCCGGATGTCTCGCACCAGCTCGAGGGCCTGCGCCACACGGTCTTCCAGCAGTTCCGCCGACGGGATCTCGCCGGCGTCGTCCTGCTTGCCCAGCGGCAGGTTGCCGCGCGCGAAGAAGGCTTCCAGCTCGTCGGCCAGCTTGATCTTGTTAGCCAACGACAGCTCGATGTTGATGCGCTCGATGCCGTCGCTGTATTCGGCCATGCGCGGCAGCGGGATCACCACGTCTTCGTTGATCTTGAAGGCGTTGGTGTGCTTGCTGATGGCGGCCGTGCGTTTGCGGTCCAGCCAGAATTTCTTGCGCGCCTCGGGGCTGATCGCGATGAAACCTTCGCCGCTGCGCGAATTGGCGATGCGCACCACTTCCGAGGTGACGCGCGCCACGTCGTCGGCGTTGTCGCCCGAGATGTCGCCCACCAAGACCATCTTGGGCAGCACCGCGCGCTTGGACTTGGTGGAATAGCCCACGGCCTTCAGGTAGCGGTCGTCCAGGTGTTCCAGGCCCGCCAAGAGGACACCCGAGCGCTTCTGCTCGGCGAACATGAAGTCCTTGATCTCGACGATGCTGGGGACGGCGTCCTTGGCGTTGCCGAAGAACTCCATGCAGACGGTGCGGGTGTGCGACGGCATGCGGTGCACGATCCAGCGTGCGCTGGTGATGAGGCCGTCGCAGCCTTCCTTCTGGATGCCGGGCAGGCCCGACAGGAACTTGTCGGTGACGTCCTTGCCCAGGCCTTCCTTGCGGAAGGTGTGACCGGGGATGACGAGCGACTCGGTGCGCACCGGCGTCTTGCCGTCGGCCTCGAAGTAGCGCAACTCGAAGCTGGCCATCTCGGCGTCGTGGATCTTGCCCAGGTTGTGGTCCATGCGCGTGACTTCCAGCCACTGCGCCTGGGGCGTCACCATGCGCCACGACACCAGGTTGTCCAGCGCCGTGCCCCACAGCACGGCCTTCTTGCCGCCCGCGTTCATGGCGACGTTGCCGCCAATGCAGGATGCTTCGGCCGATGTCGGGTCGACCGCGAACACGAAGCCCGCGCGCTCGGCCGCGTCGGCGACGCGCTGCGTCACCACGCCGGCTTCCGTCCACACAGTCGGCTTGGGTTCGCGGTGGCCGGGGATGGCGACCATCTCCACTTCGGTCATGGCCTCGAGCTTCTCGGTGTTGATGACCGCGCTCTTCCACGTGAGCGGCACGGCGCCGCCGGTGTAGCCGGTGCCGCCGCCGCGCGGGATGATCGTCAGCCCCAGCTCGATGCAGCCCTTGACCAGGCCGGCCATTTCGGCCTCGCTGTCGGGCGTGAGCACCACGAACGGGTATTCGACACGCCAGTCGGTGGCGTCCGTCACGTGCGACACGCGCGACAGGCCATCGAACTTGATGTTGTCCTTGGCGGTGAGGCGGCGCAGCACGCGCTGGGTCTGCTTGCGCAGGTCCGCCATCTGCCGGAAACTGGCGTCGAAGGCCTCGACTGCCTTGCCTGCCGCCTTCAACAGTTCCACGACGAGCTCGTCGCGCTCCGTATCGGCGCCCGGCGTGCGGCGCTTTTCGACCTCGGTCAGGCGGTGATGCAGCGCCTCGACCAGCTGGCGGCGGCGCTTGGGGTTGTCCAGCAGGTCGTCCTGCAGGTAGGGGTTGCGCTGGACCACCCAGATGTCGCCCAGCACCTCGTACAGCATGCGTGCCGAGCGCCCGGTGCGCCGCTCTTCGCGCAGCCGGTTCAGCACGTCCCAAGCGCGAGAGCCCAGCAGCCGGATCACGATCTCGCGATCGGAGAACGACGTGTAGTTGTACGGGATCTCGCGCAGGCGGGGCGCATCGCCGTCGACGGCGGCTATGAGGTGGTTGAGCGTTGTGGGTGCGTTCATCTGAGGAGAAATGTCAGCCCAGACGAATGCCACGCGGCTGAAGGGAGATGTTACCGCAGTGCAACATCGCAAACGTGACAGCCTCATGGAAACCCCGCTTGTGAGCCGTCCGGGTGGTCGGTTAAATCGCCTGTCACAAATAGCCCGTAGTGTTCAACGGTCCAAAACAGGAGATTTCATGAAACTGCAACTGTCCGCAGCAGCCCTCGCGGTCGCCTTCGCCATGCCGGCCCAGGCCCAGACCGAGGTCCAGTGGTGGCACTCGATGGGCGGCGCGCTCGGCGAATGGGTCAACGACCTCGCCAAGGAGTTCAACGCCAGCCAGAAGGATTACAAGGTCACCCCGACCTTCAAGGGGAGCTACGCCGAGTCCATGACCGCCGGCATCGCCGCCTACCGCGCCGGCAATGCCCCGCACATGATCCAGGTGTTCGAGGTCGGCACAGCCACCATGATGGCCGCCAAGGGTGCCACGGTCCCCGTCGCCAAAGTCATGACCGACGCCGGCCTGAAGTTCGACCCCAGCATCTACGTGCCGGCCGTCGCCGGCTACTACACGGCGCCCAACGGCCAGATGTTGAGCTACCCGTTCAACAGCTCCACCCCCGTCTTCCACTACAACAAGGACGCGTTCAAGGCCGCGGGCCTGGACCCGGACAAGCCGCCCACCACCTGGCCTGAAGTGGCCCTGACTGCCGCCAAACTCAAGGCTTCCGGCCACAAGTGCCCGTTCACCACCAGCTGGATCAGCTGGACCCAGCTGGAGTCCTTCTCTGCCTGGCACAACGTGCTGTACTCGACCAAGAACAATGGTTTCGGCGGCACCGATACGCGCCTGGCGGTCAACACGCCGCTGCACGTTCGCCACATCGAGAACCTGGCCAACATGGCCAAGAGCGGCCTCTTCGTCTACAAGGGCCGGGAAAACAAGGCCGATGCCACCTTCGTTTCCGGCGAATGCGCCATGGCGACCGGCTCCTCTGCCCTGGCCGGCAGCGTCAAGCGCAATGGCAAGTTCGGCTACGGCACCGGCACCCTGCCCTACTACCCGGACGTTCCGGGCGCCCCCCAGAACACCGTGATCGGCGGCGCCAGCATCTGGGTGATGGCAGGCAAGAAGCCCGAGGAGTACAAGGCTGTCGCTGCTTTCCTGAACCACCTGTCCAAGCCTGAAGTGGCGGCCGCCAGCCACCAGCGCACCGGCTACCTGCCTGTGACCAAGGCCTCGTTCGAATTGACCGAGAAGTCCGGCTACTACAAGCAGAACGCCGGCGCCGACGTGTCGGTCAACCAGATGATCCGCAAGACGACGGACAAGTCGCGCGGCGTGCGCCTGGGCAACTTCGTCCAGATCCGCACCATCATCGACGAGGAACTCGAAGGCGTGTGGCAGGGCAGCAAGCAGCCCAAGGAAGCCCTGGACAACATCGTCAAGCGCGGCAACGAGCAGCTCGAACGCTTTGAGAAGGCGAACAAGTCCTGACGGACTTGCCGCCTCCTCGCGCGCTCCGCTGCCCGCGACAAGATGACGGCACCCCCTCCCC
>NZ_RKMB01000150.1 GCF_003797765.1 Ramlibacter sp. WS9
ACCTGCTGGAGAGAGGCTGAAACGGGGCGCCGCGCGGCGCCCCGTCCATTTTCAGCGGAGTTCGTCAACCAGCACCGCAAGGGTGCTCAGGACGTCCTGGCCGAGCCGCTTGGAGCGGGCGCCGGACCAGCCGGTCCCGGGCTCCGGGTTGTCGTCGTGGTCCTTGAACGGCATCTCGATGGTGAACGCCAGGCAGTCGTAGGTCTGCCCGACGAAGTTGCAGGCCAGCGCCAGGTTGGCCTGGCCCGGCGCACTGCGTGGGTAGCCATGGCGGATCTGGAATTCGCCGCGCGCCATCAGTTCCTCGCGGAAGCGTTGCTCGAGCCGTTCCAGGCGGGGCGTATAGCCCGGGTTGCCCTCGCAGCCGGCGGCGAATACGTGGGGGATTTCCTCGTCGCCGTGGATGTCGAGGAACAGGTCGACGCCATGGCG
>NZ_RKMB01000151.1 GCF_003797765.1 Ramlibacter sp. WS9
GGCGCGGTCGGTTTTCCTCGAGGAAGTAGCCGGCCAGCAGGAGGATATCGCGGCCGCGCTCGCGCAGCGGCGGCACGCGCAAGGGATAGACGCTGAGGCGATGGTAGAGATCGGCGCGGAAGCGCCCGGCACGTACTTCCTCGGCCAGGTCGCGGTTGGTGGCTGCGATCAGGCGTACGTCGACGCGGTGCTCGCGATCGGAGCCGACCCGCTGCAACTGCCCGCTCTGCAGCACGCGGAGCAGCTTGGCCTGCACCGCCAGCGGCAACTCGCCGACCTCGTCGAGGAACAGGCTGCCGCCGTCGGCCAGTTCGAACTTGCCGCGCCGTTCGTTGACCGCGCCGGAGAAGGCGCCGCGCACATGGCCGAACAATTCGCTTTCCACCAGGGTCTCGGGCAGCGCGGCGCAGTTGAGACTGATCATCGGC
>NZ_RKMB01000152.1 GCF_003797765.1 Ramlibacter sp. WS9
CTTCAGTTCGTTGTAGGGCGGCTGATAGGCGGGGGTACCGCTTTCCGCGTCCTTCCAGCGCTGCTGGCCCAGTTGTTCCAGCGTTCGCGTGCGCTGTTCGAGGGTCACGCTGTCGTTGTAGCCCTTGGACATGACCCGCGTCATGTCGTACATGGTGCTGGTCACCACCGCCTTGACGCGCTTGTCCACGGCCACCGCGTTCAGCGCCATGCCACCCCAGCCGCAGATGCCGATGACGCCGATGCGCTCGCGATTCACTTCCGGCAACAAACTGATGAAATCCACTGCCGCGCTGAAGTCTTCGGTATTGATATCCGGCGAAGCGACGTTGCGTGGCTGACCGCCGCTCTCACCGGTATACGATGGGTCGAACGCCAGCGTGACGAATCCGCGTTCGGCCATGGTTTGCGCATACAGTCCGGAGG
>NZ_RKMB01000153.1 GCF_003797765.1 Ramlibacter sp. WS9
GGTGTAGTCGGCCTGGTCGTTCGCGGAGGCAACCTGCTGCGGATCGATCGGGCGCCGCAGCGTTTGCCTGGCATCGAGGAGTAGCCGGCCACGGCTGTTGCCTAACGAGCTGGTTGCACCTTGTTCCCAGACGTCGAGCATGTTGGCCTCGCCGTGGGGCAGCATCTCCTCCTTGCTGGTGGAGCACGCTGAGAGGGTCAGCGCGCAGGCCAGGCCGGCGCAGAAGTGAAGAAGGGGGTTAGTCCAGGTCTGCTGTTGCATGAGCGGCTCCAGAGCTGTAATCGACCTTGCGGCCCTTGAGTTCGTAGTCGATCGCCAGTTGCTGATCGAGATGCACGGCGACCCGCGCGCCCGGTTGCACGTAGACGGCGGCGAAGGCCTCGCCGTACAGCTTGTTCATCCACTGCCGGATGTCGCT
>NZ_RKMB01000154.1 GCF_003797765.1 Ramlibacter sp. WS9
CCTTGAGCAGCTCGAAATCCGGTGCCTTGAATTGCTGCCACTCGGTGCAGATGACCAGCGCATCGGCGCCTCCCAGGGTCGCCTCGGGGGTGCCCATCAGGCTCAGGCGTTCGTCGTGGCCATAGAGCCGCTGGGTTTCCTGCATGGCTTCGGGATCGTAGGCGCGCACCTGCGCGCCGTGGCGCCAGAGCGCTTCCATCAGTTCGCGGCTGGGCGCGTCGCGCATGTCGTCGGTATTCGGCTTGAAGGCCAGGCCCCAGAGGGCGAAGGTCTTGCCGCGCAGGTCGCCGTCGTAGAACACCCGGATGCGTTCGAACAGCTTGTGCTTCTGCCGCCGGTTGATCGCTTCCACTGCCTGCAACAGGTCGCTGGAGCAATGCGCCTGCTCGGCGCTGTGGATCAGCGCGCGCATGTCCTT
>NZ_RKMB01000155.1 GCF_003797765.1 Ramlibacter sp. WS9
CAGCCCCTTCGCCTTGAGCAGCTTCGGCACCGAGAACACCGGACCGATGCCCATTTCGTCCGGCTCGCAGCCGGCCACGGTGAAGCCACGGAAGAAGGCCTTCGGCTCCAGGCCCAGCGCCAGCGCTTTCTCCAGGCTCATCAGCAGGGTCATCGAGGCGCCGTCGGAGAGTTGCGAGGCGTTGCCGGCGGTGACCGAACCGTCCTCGGCGAACGCCGGCTTCAGCGAGGCCAGGCCTTCGAGGGTGGTGTCCGGGCGGTTGCAGTCGTCGCGGTCGACCACTCCGTCGAGCACCTGCTTCTCGCCGCTGGCCTTGTCCTCCACCGCGTAGCGGGTGGTCATCGGCACGATCTCGTCGGCGAACAGCCCGTCCGCCTGGGCTCGCGCCATCCGCTGCTGGCTCTGCAGGGCGTAGGC
>NZ_RKMB01000156.1 GCF_003797765.1 Ramlibacter sp. WS9
CGGGCTGACCACCGGGCCCATGCGCTCGGGCGCCAGTTCGAAGACCTGCATGTCCGCCGGCCAGGGCGGCTCGGCGAACCAGAGCATGGCGTCCAGGCCGGGACGACGCGGATCGAACTCGCCCTCGCTGGTGGACAGTTGCAGGCGCAGGTCGGGGAGGGCACGGTTGAGCTGGTCCAGTCGCGGGATGAACCAGCGCGCCAGCAGGCTGCCGGGTACGCCGAGGACGAACGGGGCCTCGGCGGTCTGCCGGCGCAGCTCGGCACAGACGCCACGCAGTCGCTCGAACGCATCGCCGCAGGCGTCACGCAGGCGAACGCCGGAATCGGTGAGTTTTACGCCGCGCCCATCCTTGCCGAACAGGGCCACCCCGAGATCGTCCTCGAGCAACCGCACCTGCCGGCTCACGGCGCCAT
>NZ_RKMB01000157.1 GCF_003797765.1 Ramlibacter sp. WS9
GGGGGAATCGACGCGTCCCCAACATAGGCACCAGCGAGCGCGACATGGCCGCGTTCCCACAGCGGAACCAAGGCGCTGCGCCAGCTACAGGGCCGCCCTGGAAGTCTCGATAACTTCCATCTTTTAACGAGAGTTCGTAGGAAGTTTCCCAACAATATAAGTAACTAATCTCAAAAAGAGCCCACTGGAAAAACCAGCCAATAACTCCCGGTAATCTACCGCGCTCATGCGATCCCCTACGCATAACAGCAAACGGCTCAACTTCCAGTGAAACCATGATCGACATAGACAGACTGAGCAAACGCTTTTCCGGCCGGACGGTGGTAAACGACTTGAGCTTCCGCATCGACCGGGGAGAGATCGTCGGACTCCTCGGCCCAAACGGAGCTGGCAAGTCGACCACCCTGAAGAT
>NZ_RKMB01000158.1 GCF_003797765.1 Ramlibacter sp. WS9
GGCGCGTCGCTTTCCAGCATGAGACGGCCGACCGGGATCTCGCTTACCAGATCATGCAGGTGGGTGCCGCGGCGCTCGTCGTTGATCCAGCCGGTGATGCCGATGTGCAGGTCGAGGTCGAGGTAGCCATACAGCGCCCGGCGCTCGCCGGTGAAACAGTGTACGACGGCGGCCGGCAGGCGATCGCGGAAGTCGCGCAGGATCGCCAGCAGGCGCTCGCTGGCGTCGCGTTCGTGGAGGAACACCGGACGCTGTAGCTCGACGGCCAGTGCCAGTTGTTCCTCCAGAGCCTTTTCCTGGGCCGGACGGGGAGAGAAGTCGCGATTGAAGTCGAGACCGCATTCGCCCACCGCGCGTACCCGCTGGTCGTCGAACAGGGCGCGCAGGCCGCGAGCGGTGTCGCCGTTCCAGT
>NZ_RKMB01000159.1 GCF_003797765.1 Ramlibacter sp. WS9
GTGGTGCAGATAGGCGCGGGAAAAATGTTTGCAGGTGTAACAGTCGCAGGTCGGGTCGAGCGTGGAGTCGTCGTGCTTGTGTACCGAGTTGCGGATCTTGATCACCCCGCTGTCGACGAACAGGTGGCCGTTGCGCGCATTGCGCGTCGGCATCACACAGTCGAACATGTCCACGCCGCGGCGCACGCCTTCCACCAGGTCTTCCGGCTTGCCCACGCCCATCAGGTAGCGCGGCTTGTCGGCCGGCATCTGCGGCGGCAGGAAATCGAGCACGCGGATCATCTCTTCCTTCGGCTCGCCCACCGACAAACCACCGATGGCCAGGCCGTCGAAGCCGATCTCCTGCAAGCCATCCAGCGAGCGCAGGCGCAGGTCCTCGTGCATACCGCCCTGGACGATGCCGAACAGC
>NZ_RKMB01000015.1 GCF_003797765.1 Ramlibacter sp. WS9
GGTTGGCGTTGCGGCGGGGGCGAGGGCGGGTGCTGCGGGCGGCAACTGCCTGACGCGACGAGCGTGAAGTTCAGCGACTCGGGGCTAACGATCTTTTACACCACGGCCGAGAAGTTTGGCTGTAAGCGGCATCGCGACGCGGCGACTCATTGGCCGGACAGGCGGGATTTGAGCGAAGCCCGCCCCGCCCTCGATCGCAACCCCCGCTCAAGGAGATTCTCATGGCCCGCAATATCGCATCCTCCCTCTTCACTGGCATCGCTACCGTGGCCGTTGCCGCCGCAGCAGCCATCTCCGCCGGCAACAGCTACGCGGACGACATCACCATCGACACCATGCCCGCCGTGCTGTCCGCCCCCCACATGGTCATCAAGGCCCAAGTGCTCCCGGCCACCGACGAATGGACGCTGCAGCACAACCGGGCGTCGCTGCCCCAGAGCGGCTTTACCGCCGCGAAAGCCAAGGCGGACTATGCCGCCGCTCGCGATGAAGTGAGGGCGCTCAACGCGGAAGACAGCGGGGCGGCCTATTTCAAGATGCCCAGCCGCGCCACCAGTGTCATGGGAGCGCCGGCGCGCTGACCGATCGCCGCGGCTCAAGCGACCTTCACCGCGTCGCGACGAGCGCGGCGGCCTTGCGCAGCAGCGCCTCTACATCGCCGCCCATCCGGAACGCGAGCAGTAGATCCTCTACGCTGTAGCGCGCTTCCGTTCGCTGGATCGCCTGCGCGTATTCCTTTGCTTCAGGCATGCGTCCGGCCAAGGCCAGGCTGCACATGGCGATCGCGCGGATGTGGATATGCGCGTTCGGGCGCGACGCAGATCGCACACCAAAGTCGGCCGCCTCCTCGAATCGGCCCAGCCGCAGCAATGCCAAAGCCTTCGAAGCGAGCATGCCGAACAGCAGCGGGTCCATCGGGCTCAAGTCGCGCGCATGGTCGGATTCGGTGATCGCGATCGTTGGGTCGCCGGACTGCGCATGCACGAACCCCAGCGTGTAGTGCCCCAGCGCGAAGTTGGGGCTCAGGTCAACGGCGGCACGCAGTTCCTGGAGCGCTTGATCCTGCTTGTGCTGCAGCCACATTGCGCGCCCCAGGGACCAGTGGGCGGCCGGGTCCCGTTCGTCGGCCATCAGCCCTTCGCTGGCCGCACCATAGGCGAGCCCGATCGACGCCTCGCGGTCTCGCCAGCCCAGGAAGGCGTCTTGGAAATGCGTGAACGAAATGCCGGCATGGGGCCGTGCAAACGTAGGGTCGAGCCGCACCGCGGTCTGGAAGAAGTGCCGGGCCTGATCGTTGTCTTCGCGAGTGAACCGCACCATGTGCCACAGGCCGCGATGGTGCGCTTCCCATGCATTGAGCGAGTTGGGGTTCTTGAGGATGGCCCGGTTGCGCTCGGCCACTTCGACCTGGTTGGCGATGCTGGTGACAATGCGGTTGCCCACCTGGTCGAGCACCTCGAAGGTGTCGTCCAGCCGCACCTGGAATTCTTCTGCCCACACCACCTGGGCCGTGCGGGTTTCGGTCAGCTGCACCGACACCTGCAATTGCGCATTGGCCCCACGGCGCAGCGAACCGCTGGCCACATAGTCCACGTTGAGGCGGCGGCCCACATCCTGCGAGTCGACGTGCCGTTCGGACAGCGCGAACATCGTGCCTTCCGCAATGACGAACATGCTGCGCAGCTTCGACAGCCGCGTGATGATGTCGTGCGCCATCCCGTCGCCCACGCCACCGCGCAGCGCGACACCAGGCGTGCGGTCGACGAAGGGCATCACCGCGAGCGAGGCTCGCTTGGCCACGGCGATTGGCGGCTCGGGCGGCACCACGGCCGCAGTCTCGATCACCAGCGCCGACCCTGAAATCTTCACCCCGGCATGTCGCGCCTTGGCCGCGCGCCAAGCGAACGCGAGGTGTGCCCAATCTTGTCCCTCGGCTTCGTGCTGCCGCGCGGCCGCGGCCAGGTGCTCGTCGCCCTCGCGCAGGCGGTTGCGCAGGGCCAAACTTTCCAGCAGCCCTTCATGCGCGCGCCGGTCGAACGGCGCAAGCGCGAGCCAGCGCTCCAGTGCAGCCAACGCTATGTCGCTGTCAGCGGGCAGCGCCTGCACCCAGTGCTCCAGCACGGCGGCGTGGGCGGCACGCAGACGGCGCCGCTCGGCCACCAGCCAGCTGCTGAACGTCGGGCTGCGGGGCAGATCCAGCCCTTCCAGAAATTCATCGTGGCCGAACAGGGCGGCCAGCGCCTCAAGCCGGTCGACAGGAAGTGACGCGAGCCCGTGCCGCAGCGCGGCCTGCACCTCGAGCGCGTCCACGCTGCAATCGGAGAGATCGACGGCCACTGCGTCGCCGTCAGTCAGCACACGCGCGCGGCCCGGTTCGTCGAGCACCGTGCGCAGCTTGCTCAGACACCAGCGCAATTCGCCTTTCGGATCGCTCGGCAGGTCGAACAGCATTTCGCACAGTGCGCTGCGCGTTGGCGGCCGCGCGGCCATCACCAGGTAGGCGAGCAGGGCGCGGACTTTGCGCGAGGGCGGCAGCGCCAACCCCCCGCCCGCACGGCTGACCGCCAGCGGCCCGAGCAGCCGCAGCGTCAACCCGGCAGCCGGGCGTGTTTCGTTTTGTTGCGCTTGCGCGAGTGATTCCACGGTCATTCCCACGCGGGCTCCCACGCCCACTGCAACGCTTGCCGCAGACAGTTCAGGCCTCGCAACTTCATTTTCTCTTAAGGAGCCTTGACATGACCTCTTCCTCCTCCATCGCCACCGCGCCGCAAACCGCTGGCGCCCCGGCCCCCGACTTCAACGCCATCAAGACCCGTCAGAAGGCCGCCTGGGCTTCCGGCGACTATGCCGTGGTCGGCACCACCTTGCAAATCGTCGGCGAGACGCTGTGCGAAGCCGCCGACCTGCGCGCCGGCCAGCGCGTGCTGGACGTTGCCGCCGGCAACGGCAACGCCACACTGGCGGCCGCGCGCCGCTGGTGCGAAGTGACCTCCACCGACTACGTGCCGGCCCTGCTCGAGCGCGGCCGGGAGCGCGCCGCCGCCGAGCGGCTGCACGGCGTCGACTTCCGTGAGGCCGATGCCGAAGCGTTGCCGTTCGACGACGCCAGCTTCGACGCCGTGCTGTCCACCTTCGGTGTCATGTTCACGCCCAACCCGGCGCGCGCCGCTTCGGAACTGCTGCGCGTTTGCCGCCCCGGCGGCAAGATCGCCATGGCCAACTGGACGCCCGAGAGCCTGATCGGCCAGGTGTTCAAGACGCTCGGCAAGTATGTGCCGCCGCCCGCCGGTGTCACGTCGCCCGCACTGTGGGGCACCCGCGTGCGCAACGTCGAGCTGTTCGAGGCCGGCGCTTCGAACATCGTCACCGAAACGCGGCAGTTCAACTTCCGCTACCGCTCGCCCGAGCACATGCTGGAAGTCTTCCGCGGCTACTACGGCCCCATCCTCAAGGCTTTCGCCGCGCTGGACGAAGACAAGCAGCACGCGCTGGCCGAAGACCTCATCGGCCTGATGAACCAGTTCAACCGCGGCGGCCACGGCGGCCTGGTGGTGCCGAGCGACTACCTCGAAATCGTCATCACCCGCCGCTGAACCCCACCCATCCCAAGGAGCCAAACATGAATTTCAACTACCCACTCTCCGCGGCTGCTCTTGCCGCCGCCATCCTCGCCGGCGCAGCGGCCGACGCGCATGCCGATGCCGTGACCGACTGGAACACCACTGCGGGCGACGTGATCGTGCAGGCCAAGATCGGCACGCCGCCCGCCGTGCGCATCATGGCCATCGTGCAGACCGCCGTGCACGAAGCCGTGTCGGGGGTGCAGCTGGTGCACGCCGGCGAAGGAGTCGACGTCGCATCTGAAGCGGCAGTGGCCGCGGCCAATCGCGCGGCGCTGGCCAAGCTGCTGCCCCAGCAGGCGGCCGCCATCGACGGTGCCTACCAGAAGGCCATCGCCAAGCTGGGCGACAGCGCCGGCAAGACGGCCGGCATCGCCGCCGGCGAACAGGCTGCCGCTCGCGTGCTGGCCTGGCGCGCGGACGATGGCGCAGCCGGCGCCGATGCGTACCGCCCGCACACCACGCCGGGCGCTTACGTGCCGACGGCCGGCGTGGCCACGCCCCACTGGCCGCAGCGCAAGACCTGGCTGATGCAAAGCGCTTCGCAGTTCCGCCCCGGCCCGCCGCCGGCGCTGGGCAGCGCGCAATGGGCGCGCGACTACAACGAGGTGAAGGCGCTGGGCAGCAAGGCCAGCAAGCAACGCACGCCCGAGCAGACCGAAGTGGCGAAGTTCTGGGAGTTCTCTCTGCCGCCCATCTACTTTTCGGTGGCCAAGTCCGTGGCGCAGGCGCCCGGCCGCAATCTGGCGCAGAACGCGCGCCTGCTGGCCGCCACCAGCCAGGCGATGGACGACGCGGTCATCGCGGTGATGGACGCCAAATACCACTACGGCTTCTGGCGCCCCGTCACGGCCATCCGAAACGGTGACCGAGACGACAACCCCGCTACCGAAGTCGAGACCGGCTGGAGCCCCCTCATCGACAACCCCGGCCATCCGGAATACCCCAGCGCGCACAGCATCCTGGCCGCCGCCGTGGGTGAGTTGCTGAAGGCAGAAGTCGGTTCCGGCCGCATGCCCGAGCTGGTGACCAGCAGCCCCACCGCCAACGGCGCCACGCGCCGCTGGAGCAGCGCCGACGCTTTCATGAAGGAAGTGGCCGACGCCCGCGTGTGGGAAGGCATTCACTTCCGCACGTCGACCGACGTGGGCCTGGCCATGGGCAAGCGCATCGGCGCGCTGGCGGCAACGAAGGTTGCGCAGTCGCCCGCGACGGCCGCCGTGCCGCAAGTGCTGGCGCCGAAAGGCGAACAGAAGCTGATGGAGAGCATCGCCGCGCGCGGAAAGCAGATCTATGAGTGCGTCGATGACGTCGCCGCCGCCGGCGGTGCGAAGTGGGTATTCGTCGCACCCCAGGCCGACTTGTATGACCGGACCGGCGCAACCATCGGCACGCACTACCACGGCCCGCACTGGGAAGCCGCCGACGGCAGCAAGATCGTTGGCGCGATGCAAGCCCGCGCCGACGCACCGCAAGCAGGCGCGATCCCCTGGCTGCTGCTCTCCGCGAAGTCCACGGGTCCGGCACTGGGCCGGTTCGCCAAGGTGAGCAGCGTCCAGCGGATCAACACGATCGGCGGCGCGATTGCGTTGACCGTCTGCGACAAGAGCACCGTCGGCCTGACAGCCACCGTGCCCTACAGCGCGGACTACCTGATGTACGGAACCTGATGGACGATGGAGGCCGGCGGCGGGGCGTCAGGGCTTGACGAACTTCAACACGAATTCGTCCTTGGGCATGGCGGGCACCGGCGTGTTGCGGTCCCGCGGATCGGCCGGGTTGCGCATGAAGTTGCCCACCTCCACGAGCCGGAAGCCCGCCGCCTCCACCTCTTGCTTGACGAACGCTTCTTCGATGCGATGCAGCGTGCCCGATTCTGAAATGCCGGTGCCCGGCCGTCCCGAGTGATCGGCGATCACGTAGATGCCGCCCCGCTTCAATGCTTTGAAGAGGGCGGCATTGGTGCGTGTTCGGTCCACACCCATGTGGCCGAAGTCGTGATAGTTGAACATCAGCGTGACCAGGTCCAGCGCGCCTGCCGCCACCTCGGGCGGCACCGGGTCTTCGAACGGGCGCTGTACGGCGGTGATGTTGGTGATGGTGCGCACCCGCTCCGCGAGCGTGGGCATCACGGGCACCGCGGATGCCTGCGCCGGCGCAGGTGCGGCCTGGCCCTCGGGCTGCGCGGGCGCTGCCGCGTTTTCTCGCGGTGGCGGGCGTTGGCCGTACACCTTGCCCGTCGGCCCGACAGCGCGTGCGATGAGCTCAGTGGTGTAGCCGCGCCCCGCGCTCACATCGAGTGCCGTCATGCCGGGCCGCACGCCGATGAAGGCCAGCATCTCCACGGGTTTGCGGCGCTCGTCGTTGACGCGATCGCCCGGTGAGCGATCGGGCGCGTTGACGAGGGCAGCGGCCTGTGAAGGCGAAATGCCGGAAGGCGCCGACGCGCAGGCGCCCAGCAAAGCGGCAAAGGCGAGGGCGAGGGCGGCAAGACTGCGTGGGCGGATGGGGTTCATCCGCGCATTATTGCGCTGGCCGGGCCTTGACAGAAGCCGCAGCCCGCTCGATTCTTCGCGTGCCGCATCAGCGGCGGAGGAGACACTCATGAAATCACCCGCGTTCACCATCAAGGTGTTCGGCGTCTACGTCGTCCTGACCGGCATCACCCTGCTGCTCATCCCCAATGTGATGATGTCGATGCTGGGCGCGCCGGAAGCGAAGGACGTCTACGTGCGCGTACTGGGCGCGCTGGCCATCGTCGTCGGCTACTACTACTGGGCCTGCGGCGTGGGCGGGGCGACGGCCTTCTTCAAGGCCACCATTCCCGGGCGTCTGCTGTTCTTCGCATTGGGTGTGTCGCTGGTCCTGTTGGCAGGAGCCCACCCCACGCTGATCGGCTTTGGCCTGGTGGATGTGGCGGGCGCGGCGTGGACGTGGATGGCCCTGCGCGCGACGGGCGCCGGGAGCCTGAACGCGGCCTGAGGCGCCAGCCGGCCGTCAGTCGAACGGCAGGCAGTCCGCAAAGGCCAGGTGCGCACGGGTGGTGACATCGACCAGCGCCTGATTGCCCGAGAGCGTCGCCAACAGGCGGTAAGCCATGTGCATCAGCCCATTCGAGTTGCGGATCAACTGCTCGGCGAGGGGCTGAGGGAAGTAGCCCTGCGCGACGCGCTGCAAGGGGTGCAAGCCGGCATGCACGTACGAGTTGAGGCCCCTTCGCGAAAGATCGTCGAACTGCTGAAGCGGGCCGACCAATGCCGCCGGCGCCGTGGCGGCCAGCGTTTCCAGCATGTGGGCCGCGCCGGCCACGTTCTTGGCCCGTTGGGCCGAGTCCTCGTCAAGTGCGGCGGACAGTTTCTCCACTTCGAAGTCCGAGGCGGCGTGCAATAGCCAGGCGCCACGTAGCAAAGCCTCGTACTGCAGGCGAACCAGCGCCGTCGCGGAGTTGGACGCGTTCCGCTCGAAGGCAACCCGCACCATGGTCGCGTGTTCGAGCGAGAGCTGGCAAGCGGCGGCACATGCCCGCAACCGGGGCGATTCATCGACCAGCACCAGGCCGCTTCGAAACGAAGCGGCCAGGGCGTCTTGAAATTCACCAGAACGTTTGATCAGGGTTTTCACTGAGCCATTGTGCCTAGCAAACCCAAAATACGGCACAGAACGCCCGGTGACATTCTGTTACGTCTGGGTGTAGAGTGCCCAGATGGCACCCTCCAGCCAGATTTTCCAGGCATGGCGTGAAGCGGATCGCGCGGCGCTCAAGATGGAGCTTGAGTTCGCGCAGGCATGCATGCGGGAAATGCCGGGCGATCCGCCGGAATCGTGGGAAGAGCGTCGCCAGAAGCTGCATGAAATCCGCGAACGCGCCCATGAACTGTTCGTCCTCGCAATGGAGGACATGACGCGGCGTGCGAACGATGCTGCGGCGTGCAGGCGGAGATGCTCGAGGAAATAGGCCGAGATACCGCTCTGGCTTGATGCCCATGGCACTGCGCTGAAAAATTGGGAACTAATGCTCAGAAGCCTTCGCCTGCTTCTTAAGAGTTTATTAAGCGCGATACCGCGATGTCGTGCCCACGACCTGGCGACCCTACACTCCGCCGGCCTCGCGAGGATCGACGAGGCACAGTGCCCAACGTAGCAGCATTGGTGGGCGAACTCCAAGACCTGATCAAACCAAAATTGAGTTTTTACGATGAAGAATTCCAGAGCTAAGCAATTTGCTTTTGTATGCCTCATGTCGAGCGTGCTCGCCGCCTGTGGAGGTGGAGATGACTCTGCACCTGAACCAGCATCTGCACCCGCACCCGCACCCGCACCCGCACCCGCACCGGGACAAGCACCGGCACCGGCCCCGGCCCCGGCACCGGGGCAAGCACCTGCACCTGCACCGGCACCTGCACCGGCACCGGCACCGGCACCTGCACCGGCACCTGCACCTGCACCTGCACCGGCACCTGCGACCGGTACTGGGGCCGACTGCTTCAATCTGGCGCACTACACGCCGGGGAACACCTTCGAGTGGAGCTATGACATGGTTGGCGGCGCCGGTTCTGCGACGTTGATGACACGCCGGACAGTGGGCGCGCCCATCACTTTCAATGGCGTGGCCAACGTTCTGCCGATCAACTTCACGAACGTCGTCACCGTGAATGGCTCCAGCGTCACATCCAACAACACGCTTTATCAGCGGGTCGAAGGCACCGACGTGATTTCCTACGGAACATCGTTCATGCAGCCTGGCCCCGCGGGGCAAGGTGAGGTGAAAACGACTTACAACCCTCCAGTGCGCGACCGGAGTGCCAGCCTGGCTGTCGGCGAAAGCCAGAACCTGGTCTACAACGAAATCACCCAACTTTCCGCGACAGCAACCACGTCTAACAGCTATACCTCGCAAATAACCTATCTCGGTCAGGAAGCAACTTCAGTACCCGCGGGCAGCTTCGATGCTTGCAAATTTCAGAACGCGATGGCCGGAACCACAACGACAGGCTGGACTGCGAAAGGCTCAGGCGTGCTGGTACGCAGCGTCAACAGCGAAGGCACTCTCCAGCTGAAGTAGTGCAGGCTTGAGGCCCCCGCACCCGATACACTCCACGGCGAGGGGGACCGCCATGCATATCGTGCTCGTGCTGCTTGTCGCAGCAATCGTCGTCTATGTGTTATTTCGCTTCTGGGGCCAGCGCGCCGCCGTCAGTGACCTGGGCGTCGACCGTACCGCGCGCAAGCTGGCCTTTCTTTCCAATGGGCAGCTGTTTCACCGCGACGTGGGCGGCGAGCCCGTGGCGCTGGAGAGCCTCTTCATCAAGGAACAGCTCGAGCGCCGGGACCGCGCCGCGCAGCGCCACGGCTGGAAAGAGGGCACGGCGTTCAACATCGCGTCAGGCGGCGGCCGCCGGGGCTACGACACGCCGGAAACGCCCATCAACGTGACGAGCGCGGCCTTCGAACCTTCGGGCAGCCTTCTGTACGCGCTGAAAGACCAGACCGTGGGCGGCCTCTTCCGGCGCGACGCGGAATCGGGCCGGGAGCTGCGCCTGATGCTCAAGCCGGCCATGCACATCTCCGACCTGGCCGTGTCCGCCGACGGCGCGCGCATCGCGGCCGCTTCGCACTACAAAGCCGGCAAAGCGAACATCGTCGTCATGGACAACGAAGGCAACGGCATGCGCGAAGTGACCGGGGGCGACACCGAAGACGGCGCCCCGGCGTGGATCCCCGGCGTGCCGAACCGGCTGTTGTTCCAGTCGTCCGGCTTCGCGCGCAACGAGCAGGGCTACATCATTGCGCAGGGGCCGATGAGCATCCAGACGCTGGACATGGAGTCGAACTCCGTGGCGCCCATCGTGGACGACCCGAGGTTCGACCACTTGAGGCCGCGCGTGTCGAAGGACGGCTACCTGCACTACATCCGCAGGCCGTACGAGATGCCGAGCTACACCCCGAAGAACGCGTTGCTCGACACGTTGCTGTTCCCCTTCCGCCTGCTGCGCGCGGTGTTCCATTACCTCAACTTCTTCTCGTTGATGTACACACGCAAGCCGCTCACCAGCGCATCCGGCCCCAAGGTGGAGGCCGACTGGAAGAACATTCTGGTGCAGGGCAAGCGCATCGATGCGGAGAAGGCGCTGCGCGAAGCGCGGGCCGTGCACGGTGTGCCGTCGCTGGTGCCGGCGGATTGGCAACTGGTGCGGCGCAGCCCGAATGGCGCGGAACAGGTGCTGGCGAGCAGCGTTGCCTCTTACGACATCGGCGCTGACGGGGCGGTGGTCTATACCAATGGGCGTGGGGTGTTTGCGATCGAGCCGGATGGGGTGACGCGGCTGGCGGTTACCGCGGGGGTGGTGAATGATGTGATGGCGGCTGGGTGACGAATACAGCCTCGACTACGCGTCGCGTCTGGAAATGGCTGGCGCCCTTCAATCTTCAACGAGTCTATTCAATGAGGTTGTCTTTGCTATTCAATCTGCGCAAGTCTGCGATTCTTCTTTGTGCTCTGGGTTCATCTGCATACGCTGCCTCCAACTCGACAGATCCGAATGACTTGCAGGCACCGAGAGAAATCACCTGCGTCCATTTAGCTGAACCTCTTGAACTCACAGCGCTATATGGCTCCTTCAATGTCCAGTGGACTACCAGGCTCGAGAAAGGTCCCTACTGGTCAGAGAAGGTTGACGCCGATGGAACCTACTTTCGGGCGCCTATAGGCGGGGTTTCAGTCAGAGGAAAAAGCGGAGGCGCTTTCCCTGGCCAACCCACCACAACGGACGGCGGCTTCTACGTTCCCAACAATGCGGCCAAGCCCATCACCTTGTATTCGTACTTTTCAACCGAGCCGGTGTCCCCCCAAATTACCCAGGCTTCAAGCTGCACGGAAGTGGCATTTGTGAAGGACACCAACAGCAAGAAGGTTGACTTGGTCGCCTTGACAACTGGTGGAGCAATCGGCGGTGCAGTTGGAGGAGCACTTGGCACCAGCCTAGCGCGGGGCAGCACGGTTAGCGTGGGTCAGGCGGCCGGTACGGGTGCAGCAGGAGGGGCAATCGGGACATTTTTGATTGGTGCAATCATCAATGCAGGCGTCGGGAAAATTGTGTGGATTCAACCGCCAATAAAGGATGCGCAGTTTCTCGACAAGTTGAAGGCATTGGCAGACAAAAGAGTGGGGGTAGGGGAGGCGCAGCTCACTATTGCGCCGGCGAAGTAAGAGGTGTCCCTGAGCATAGAGGGGGTTCAAGGAAGTAGCGCGCGCGCCTCGAGGATGTTTCGCTGGCGTTGGCGTTGAGATCCGACCAATAATCCTCTCAAAAGGCTGTGCAGCAGCCAGAACGCATTCAGAAGTAGGGAGGGGTATGGCAAGACGACGCCGTCAAAGTGGCGCTGACGACATTCTTGATCTGGTTGCAATGCTGCCGTGGTGGGCGGGCGTTGCTTTGGCCATCATCAGCTATCTGATTCTCCACCAGCTCGCGGCCACGCCCAAGGTCACTGCGGTGCAGCCGGGCCAGCTGGGCGGAATGGTCACGGGGATGATGTTGGCTGCGTTCGCATCCATCGGCCAATACCTCCTTCCATTTTTCTGCCTGCTCGGCGCCCTCACATCGTTCTTACGACGCCGAAAACGTGAGGGGCTCCTGAACGAAGTGACGAGCGCCAAGGGCGCGGATGCTCTGCACGGAATGTCCTGGCGCGAATTCGAGATGCTTGTCGGCGAAGCGTTCAGGCTTCAAGGCTACGCAGTCACCGAACTCGGTGGTGCCGGCGCCGACGGTGGCGTCGACCTGGTCCTGCGCAAAGGCAACGAGAAATTCCTGGTTCAGTGCAAACAGTGGAAGGCAACCAAAGTCCCCGTGCAGATCATTCGGGAGTTGTACGGCGTCATGGCAGCGCAGGGCGCGGACGGTGGTTTCGTCATCACTGCCGGATCGTTCACGGCCGACGCGAAGGCTTTCGCAGAGGGGCGTAACGTGCAGCTGGTGGACGGCCCACAGCTGTTTGAATTGCTGCGACAGGGCAAAACTGGAGCTAAGGCCCGCGCAGCCAACACGGCGGCCGTGGGCCTAGCGGCACCGTCACCGCCGCCCGCGTCAGAGGTGGCGCCCAGTTGCCCTCTTTGCGAATCCACGATGGTTCGCAGGACGGCGCGTAAGGGCGTGAACGCTGGCTCCAGTTTTTGGGGATGCCCGAAATTTCCCGTTTGCCGGGGGACGCGGTGATGAGGCGATAGGACTTCCAATTCGCGATCTACGCCTGCTCGCTACTGCCGCCGGCGTGCTGGATCGAGAGGGCCGCGAGCATGCTGCTGGATTCGGAGGAGCGCTTCGAGATCGACAATAGTTTCCGCGCGTGGAGGCCCGCATTGAGAAGCTACACTGACTTTCTACGATTCGGAGGAAGCCATGGAGTTCTACAAGACTGCCCAGGGTGCCATTTCGGGGTACCACGAGGCTCTTGGTGCGGGCATCGCTGATGCTTTAAAAACCCTCATGGAGACGAAGCATCTCTATCAGAAGACGGCCGTTGATTCCAGTGCCATTCGAGCGAGCTTTCTACCAAAAGTCGCGAACCATATTAGGGACGAGGCCGTGCAGATGGGCCATTACGCTATAGATGCAGCGGTCGTTGGGTGGATTCCATCCACGAACCAGAAGGAAGTCCTCGGATTCTTCAGCGGCGGCGCCAATGAACCAAAGGTCGTATTCACGCCACCTGACATAAAGGTCTACTGCACGCGTGAATGTCACCGTCTTGAGGCTTTTAATCTGGTGTCCGTCTTCCAAGTTGTTAGGAAGGATGAAAGCAAGAAGCCGCAGCAAATTGAAGAGCTGTATGCGTTCACCTACCGGTGCCAGTCGTGCAAGTCGACGCCCGACGCATTTGTTGTGCGTCGACATGGGGGAAAGCGGGAGCTCACCGGCCGGTCACCGATGGAGCATGTTGAGATTCCAGCAGTCATCCATAAGGACATCGCGAAGTACTATTCCGGTGCGCTGCTCGCGTACCAGTCTGGTCAACATCTTCCGGCACTCTTCATGCTTCGAACTGCGTGCGAGCAATTCGCTCGAAAGTGGGCAGCACCCACCGCCCGGGCAGATGAAGCCATGGACAGGTACATGGCTTCCCTCCCTGAGGCTTTCAAGTCCCACTTCCCATCGCTCAAGGACATCTACTCTCAATTAAGTGCGGACATCCACGGTGCAATCGGCTCCTCGGAGCTGTTCGTTCAGATGACTGAGAAATTGGTCGAGCACTTCGAGGCTCGGCGCCTGTACAAGCTCACCGAGCCGAAAGCAGCTTAGCGACTAGCGGAGAGTGTTGTGGGATGGTCGCTGCCTCTAGTCTCGCAGCGCCGGCATCAGGACAGGCTCCTAAGACCGAATCTTGAGTCTGTCCTGATTTCTGTGTTTGAGGCATAACAATGACCGTCAGGACCATTTATGCCAAGCAGAACAAAGTTGAAGAATGCAGCCATTGCCGCCCGGAGTGCGGCGCTGCCGAAGATCCCCGATGAACTGATCGACCAGTTCGTCACCGGCCCAATGACAGGGGAGGCCGTCAACGCGGCCTCCATGGCCTTCAAGAAGGCCCTCATCGAACGCGCCATGGGCGCGGAGCTGGGGCACCACCTGGGCTACCCCGCCGGCGCTGCCAAGCCCGAGGCGGGGGCCAATCAGCGCAATGGCAGAAGCGCCAAGACCGTGCAAACCGGTGAAGGCCCGGTGCGCATCGAGGTGCCACGCGACCGCGACGGCAGCTTCGAGCCGATCCTCATCCCCAAACACGAGCGGCGCTTCACCGGCTTTGACGACTCCATCATCGCCCTGTATGCGCGCGGCATGACCATGCGCGAGATCCAGGGGTTCCTGCGCGAGACCTACGCCACGGACGTTTCGGCCGAATTCATCAGCAGCGTCACCGAAGCCGTGATGGCCGAGGTCACCACCTGGCGGGCCCGCCCGCTCGAGCCGATGTACCCGGTGGTGTTCTTCGATGCGCTGCGCGTAAAGATCAAGGAAGACGCAGTGGTGCGCAACAAGGCGATCTACCTGGCCCTGGGCGTGCTGCCCGACGGCACGCGCGACATCCTGGGCCTGTGGATCGAAGGCACCGAGGGCGCCAAGTTCTGGATGAAAGTGTTCAACGACCTGAAGACCCGCGGCGTGAACGACATCCTGATCGCCGTCACCGACGGCTTGAAGGGCATGCCCGAAGCGCTGGGCGCGGTGTTCCCGGCCACCACGCTGCAGACTTGCATCGTGCACCTGATCCGCAACAGCCTGGACTACGCCAGCTGGAAGGACCGCAAGACGCTGGCGGCGGCCATCAAGCCCATCTACACGGCTGCCAACGCGGACGCGGCGCAGGCCGAACTCGATGCGTTCGAGCAAGACCCTTGGGGCCAGAAGTTCCCCACGGTGGTGGCCTCCTGGCGCCGGGCCTGGAGCCATGTGATTACGTTCTTCGCCTTCCCGCCGCAGATCAGGCGGGTGATCTACACGACCAATGCGATCGAGAGCATCAACGCGCGCCTGCGCAAGATCATCAAGTCCAGAGGTCACTTCCCCAGCGACGATGCGGCCAGCAAGCTGATCTGGCTGGCCTTGAGAAACATCACGGCCGAATGGGGCCGTGCGGCCCACAACTGGAAGGAGGCGATGAATCAGTTTGCGATCCTCTTCGAAGACCGGTTCGCAAAGACAGCAGCTTAAGATGTACGACCGACTTGACCACCGCGTCGTGCGTTTGTCGCAAGCGACGCCCGCCGCCGTGGACAAGTCTCAGCGCCTCGAACACGAAAATTCAGACAGCCCCCCGTTCGGGTTTCCTCACTGCAAAAGGCCGACTGAAAAGCCTGCCTTTTTTTGCGCGCTGGTGGTGCGTTCGTGGCGCGCCACGAACAACGTCGGGAGGCGCCTCACTTCTTTACGTCCTTGCCTAGGAACCGGAGCACGCGCGCCTTCGAGTCGACGTGGAACGCCGGGCCGGCCGGCTTCCAGACGTTCTCCGACTTGCCCAGGTCGATGATTTCACCGCGTCCGCTGAACAACGCCGAATAGCCGGTGGTCGAGCCCAGTTGAAGCTGCGTGCCGTTGCCGGTGGCCGAGACCTGCGGATTCGCAAAGACTGAGAACTTCATCGAAGCTCCCGGAGCCACCGCCAGCTTTTCCAGCGCGAGCTTGACCATGCTGTTCCCAATCACGGTTTGCGCCTCGGCCCCGTAGCCACTATCTCCGCCGCGCCAGGGCATATAGTCGACCTTCGCGATCTTGAATTCCTCCTTCTCCGATTCGTTGACGAGCAGCCAATCGTGGAACTCCCAGCCCTCCGGACCACCACGCGGCCAGGTCGCCGGGTCGCCCCGATTCTCCTGCCGAACAATGCGCTGCTGAAACACCGCCTCGACCAGCCGGTGCGTGTCGAGCGTCAGCCTGATGGTCCGTTCGCGCACGAGATCCTTCGGCAGATCCTTGGCCGCCACGTCCGCCGCGAGCAGAGGCATCAGGTTCGTCGGCTCGCTGCCGGACTTCAGGCCGCGCGAGCGCCAGCCGAGGAAGACGTGATCCCCGTAGTCCGCCGGTGCGGTCAAGGTGATGCTCCCGGTGGCCTTGTGATACGTCCGCATGAAACGCCCAGCGCCATGGTCGTGCTCGTTCAAATCCTTCTGACTGCACTTGATCTCCGGTTCGAGCGGACTCGGCACGCTCACGAAAACCGAAACGTGGTTCGGGTCCACGTCTTGTGCCGTGTATTGCACCTCGATCGTGACCGCTGAAAACGTCGCGGCGTAGTCGCTGACCATGTCCATCAGCTCGCGTTCGATGACGAGGCTCGACCAAGCCGACGGCCGGCTGCGCAGTGTCTCCGGTGCGGTGGTCAGACCGAGGAGCGTGCGAATCAGCGAGTCGTCCATCGGGTCGGGTGTGTCGGCGCTGAGCGTGGTCCTCTCCCCCACGCTGCTGACCGTCGTGCCCCAGCGCCGCTCGGTGTTGCGGAACAAATACAGCTTGCCGTTGCGCCGCAGCGTCGACTCATCCCCGTGCTTCATCCGCAACCTGACATCGACCGCTGAAGGCGGTGGATTGATCAGCTTGGCATCGACCACCTGGATATCGTAGATGCGCACGTTTTCCAGGCTGAGGTGCAGCTTGCCCTCGGCCATGGGATCAACGACGGCTGACTTTCCCGGCCCGTTGAGGGCCGCGAGGTGCTTGTCCGACAATTCGAGCGTGAACTTGCTCTTCGTCGCGGTCTGACTGGGCACCGTGGTGTTGTAGTAGGTCAGCAAACGATCGGCGACGGTCTTCAGGTTCTCGCGAAACACCGTTCCCAGTGCCTTGAATTGTTCTCCGCTCAGGATCGCTTCACTCTTCGGCTGCACGACTTCCTGCAGTTTCTTGAATATATACTCCGAGTTTGTGTCGAAGTTCGGCAGCGTCTCGAGCCACAGATAGAGGTAGGACTTTACGAAATAATATTCGTAGCGCTGCAGCCGCTCCAGCGCCCGCAGCCCCATCGCCCGGGTGTAACGCAAGCCCTCGGGGGTCAGGTTTTTTGCGGTAGTGGAGAGCGCGCCGCGCAGCTCGATCTCGGTCAGCCGGTTGTTCACCACGATCGTCGACGCCTCGTCAAGCCGGCGCACGATCCCCAGCAGCTTCACCGCAAACTCGGCTTTGTCCTTGTTGAGCTTGTCGAGGTCCTTCTTGAGTTTCGCATACTCGGGGCATTTCGCGAGCGCCTTCTCGACCGCCGCCTCCACTTCGTCCTCGGAAACCGCGAAGGCACCAAGCGCCTTGGTCATCTGCTCCTTCGCTTCGGTCTGCTCCTTGATGTGCTTCTTCACCTTGTTGCCCAGTTCCTTCTTCTCGACCTCCTTGGTGAAGTCGTCCTTCTCCTCGTTCTCGTCGGATTTCAATTCGAGCAGCTTCTTCGCCCCGGCCTTCACCTTCGGCATCAGCTTATCCTGGACGAGCTTCGTGTCCCAGAGCTCGGCGCCGATTTTTTTCACCGAACCCCACGGCTGGTCGGCGTCAAAATCCGCGAGGGCGGTGAGCCCCTTGCCAACGGCGGCCAGCGCCGGCTGGCCGACCGGAATCATCTGCGCAATCCCGCCGAGGAGCTTGCCGGCGGCGCGGAAGAATTTTTCGCGTTCCAGATCACCCTTGGCATACCGTTCCACGTCGGCTTCGATCGCCATCGCGTCGCGGATTACATGATCGATGCGAGCGCGAAGCGCGTCGTAGTCCTGATCGACCGTGACCAGCTCGGTGTTGCCGTCGTTGTAAGCTTTGATCGCGGCGTCGGTTTCTTTCTTCACCTGCTCCAGCGTGGTCTTGATGGTATTGGCCCGGGCCTCTGCGCTCGCCTGGTTGTGCTCGATCCAGTAGGCCAGATAAAGCCGCGCCATGGCGTCGCGGGTCTCCGTTTCGAAAGCCGAGTAATTGCTCTCGAAGGAAAGCACCGGGGTCCAGCCGGCGGGGTATCCGAAATAATCAAACGGACTGTCGATCTGGGCCACCAACGCCCTGAGTTCGGCCTCGATTGGCATGAACTCGATCGGCAATTGGGACGCGCCGGCCACGAAATCGGGGCCACTCGAAGCCGCTTTGGCAAGAACGGCGTCGAGCGCCGCCAGGGTGGCGACATACTCCCCTGCCCGCCCCCGCAACGACGAGGCCTGACCTGCGCGATAGGCATCGCGCAGGTAGCTGGTGAAGGCCTGGAGGTTGAGCGGGTGCAGCCAGACTGCGTCATCCGTGCGGCCGAGCGGCTTTTGACGGCCCGCAGGCTCGGCCGTGGGCGCCTCGGGCGCTGGAACCGCCGCATGCCCGTAGGACTCGTGCGTCTGGTTCATTTCGAATTCCTTCCCGGATTTCTTTGAGTTCCAAATGGTCCCCTTTTCGTAGTAGGCATATACCGAGCAGGACTTCACGGGCGTGCCCGCCAACGAGGCCGCAACGAGAACCGCCTTTTCTCCGCTCTGTCCCGCCTTCTGTTCTGTGCGTGGCGTCAACAAATCCTGAAACCGGGAATAGACGTCGCCGCCCGCTCCCCCGCCGCCCGGCGTGCCTGGCATGCGCTTGGGGGGCTGGCCATTGCCCGGCGGGAAGTCGCCCTCGAAGAAATCCGCGCGATCATTCTTCGTTGAACGGCCGTTTTCACTAAACC
Source organism: Ramlibacter sp. WS9 (assembly GCF_003797765.1). Classification (GTDB taxonomy): domain Bacteria; phylum Pseudomonadota; class Gammaproteobacteria; order Burkholderiales; family Burkholderiaceae_C; genus Ramlibacter. The sequence continues at coordinate 17,787 of NZ_RKMB01000015.1, forward strand.
AACACCAGATCGAGGCGTGAACGACCGTGAAGCCGTTGGTCTTGCCGCGCATGTCATCTGTCCAGTCGAAGTCCGCCGAAACGCCGAGGTCGGTTTTGGTCGTAGCCTTGCCATTCCAAGGTGTGAGGTTTTTGCCATCGACGCCCTTTTCACCCAATTGCGCCGGCTGGCCGTTGCCGCCGTTGGCGATGAGCCGCTTGTCGCTGCCCGAGACCTCCAGCGTCTTGACGTAGAGATAAATGCTCCCGGCGGGCGCACCCTTCAACGCAACCGTTTTAGTGCTGCGCGTATCGATGGAGGGCGGTGTCGTATTGATCAGGCCCGTTTTTTCGAAGCGCAGGCTCCGGGCGTGAATCGTGACGGTGGCGCCGGGCACGATCAGCGGGCTCCGGATGATCACCTCGTCTGCAGCGATGTTCAGAAACCGAAGGTTCTTCCGACCGTTCACGCGAACGAACAACGGCTGTGCGCTCGAGTTCTCGAGAACGACGGTCATCCCCGATATGGTTATGCTCTTCGTCTCGATCGCCGCCGCATCTTCGCTGGCGGGATTGAACACCGCCATTCCCGCGTCGGCTTCGACGAATTGGATATATTTCTGGCTGTCCTGCGCCGGCATGATGCCGGCCTGGTTCAGGATACGATACTCCGTCGGCAACGCCGACGGCACGGAAAGCACGTCCAAAACAGAGTTCTTCGCCATGGTGGTATACCTTGCATCAATGCCCGCCCGCCGGGGAACGCGGACAAGCGGAGTGGAAAGTTATTGAGCTTTCCGGAATGGATGACAGCCCCTTGAGGGGAAGCGCCTTGCCCCACATTTGCAGGTGGAGATTGAAGAACCATCTGTCGCGCACTGGCATCTCAGAATGGAAACTCGAAGGCCCGGTATCGTCGAGGGCGAGCTTCTGTTTGCCGAGCGTTATTCGACCGCCAATGGCATCCGCAAGCCGGGACTTTAGTTCAGTCTTGCGAAGGGACGAAAACGATTTTTGTCCAGCAACTAGATCACCGGCGCGTGTATGAAAGTCAATCGAGCGACTCGCGGGCAGCGGTTGGAAGAGAAGTTGCGCATCAATGATTCTGTTGATGTCGCTCTCAGCTAAGGCCATGTAGCGAACAACCAAAGAGCAGCCGTCACAGAGCCAAGAGTCTGCTGCCTCAGTAAAACTTTGTACAGTTGGGGGAAAACCAGTCATTTCCCCCAACTATCCTTCATCCCCGCCACCCTGTTAAACACAGACTTACCCTCTCCTCCATTCAGAGGAGGCGGCATGTGGTCTTTCCGATCCGCCACAAAATACCCATGCCTCTCGAACTGAAACTTCTCATCCCCTTTCGCTGATGCCAGCGACGGCTCCACGTACGCCGTCACCATTTTCAGCGAATCCGGGTTCAGTTCCTTGTGGTAGTTCTTGTCCGTCGTGTCCGTCGTGTCCGGCTGCGGCACGGCGAAGAGGCGGTCATACAGTCTTACTTCGGCTTTCAACGCATCGGCCACGGCCACCCAGGTGATCACGCCTTTCACTTTCACCGCATGGCTGCCGGGCGTGCCGCTTTCAGTCATGTGAATCTTCACGCGCACGCAAAGCGCCTTCGATCTCTTCCACGAAGGCACCAGCTTGTTCGACTGTCCATTTCGCTTCGTCCGGGCTGATCAAGTCGCCCTTGACCATCAGGTCAAGCGCGTTCACAACGCAATGCCTTCGCGCGCGATGTTCTGCAGCAGCCGGGGGTTGGAATAGAGCTCTGGATGCGCCCATTCCTCGTCCCACACCGGCAGTGGCTGGATGCGAATGCCGGTGGCAAGCAGAACGTCGTAGGCAATGTCATCGAGCGCCATCTTGGTCTTGATGAACGGACCTTTCTCACCTGTCAGCAAGACCGCGACGTCGGCGTCGCTCTCGTCATGCGCCGTGCCACGGGCGCGGCTGCCGAAGAGGATGGCTTGGTGTGCGGGGTAGTGGCCCACCACGCCCGCCATGAATGCGCGGACGGCTCGCAGCGTATCGGGGTCTACCGTCGAAGCATTCATGGTAGTGATTTCGCTGCCAGGGCAGATATCGGCCGGAACGATCACTCGGCTTGCCTCGTCGTCACGCTGATTCCAGGTTCTTGAACACCTGTTTCAACACCTTCGGCTGCTGCTCTGCGATGGTGATCAACGTGCGTGCCGCACCGGAAGGTTGCCGGCGGCCTTGTTCCCAATCTTGCAGTGTGCGAACAGACACGCCCAACAGGTTGGCAAAGTCTGCCTGAGAAAGGCCGGATTTCATGCGGGCATGGGTGACTGCCGGCACTTCCACACGGGCAACGACTTTGCCTTTTCCCGCTTTCATCTGACGCACCGAGAGCAGCAGTTCCGCGCCAATGTCGCGCTTGGCATCGCGGGCGAGCAATTGCTTTTCAGTCATGCGCATTTTTCAATCTCCTGCTTGAGCTGTTTCAACACATCGGCCGGCACGTTGTCGCGAGCGCTCTTGGCATAGATCAACAGCAGCCAGATTTCACCATTGGTCAGCCGGTTGAAATAGATCACGCGCACGCCACCACGTTTGCCCGCGCCTTTGCGTGACCACCGCACCTTGCGCACACCACCGGAACCCGGCACCACATCGCCGGCGTCCGGCGAATGGGCCAACCACGTCGCAAACTCACCTCGCTCGTCTTCGTCCCAATAGTCCGGCCACAGGCCTTGAAAAAGTGGGGATTCGACGACAGTGAGCATCGTAGGCGATTATACGGCTTTGCCGTAGAGTTGGCTTACTTCCCCCAACTATCCTTCATCCCCGCCACCCTGTTAAACACAGGCTTTCCCTCCGCATGATCCTTCCGATCCGCCACAAAGTACCCATGCCGCTCGAACTGAAACTTCTCATCCCCCTTCGCTGACGCCAGCGACGGCTCCACATACGCCGTCACCACCTTCAGGCTATCCGGGTTCAGTTCTTCCAGAAAATCTTTCTCTGTCGTGTCCGGCTGCGGCACGGCGAACAGGCGGTCGTACAGCCGCACTTCCGCCTTCAGCGCATCGGCCACGGCCACCCAGGTGATCACGCCTTTCACCTTGATGGCGCTGGCGCCGGGGGTGCCGCTCTTGGTGTCGGGCACCAGGTCGGCCAGCACGCTCACCACCTGGCCGGTCTCGTCGCGCACAGCGCCCTGGCACTCGATCACATGGCCGTACTTCAGGCGCACCTTGTTGCCGGGGAACAAACGGTTGTAGCCCTTGGGCGGGACATCCTCGTAGTCGCTGCGCTCGATCCACAGTTCCTTGCCGAACTTGAAGTTGCGCACGCCGCGCGATTCGTCGTGCGGGTGCACGGGCGCGCTGCAGTCGTCCAGGTACAGGCCGTCGAAGGCGGCGTGGCCGGCGTCTTCCATGAGCTGGTCCCAGTTGGTGATGATCAGCTTCACCGGGTCGAGCACCGCCATCGCTCTCGCGGCCTTCGGGTCCAGGTCGTCGCGCAGCGCCTGGTCCAGCGTGCCGTAGTCGATCCAGCTGTCGCTCTTGGTCACTCCTATGCGCTCGGCAAACAGCTGGATGCTCTCGGGCGTGTAGCCGCGCCGGCGCAGGCCCACGATGGTGGGCATGCGCGGGTCGTCCCAGCCGCTCACGTGCTCGTCGTCGACCAGCTGCTTCAGCTTGCGCTTGCTGGTGATCACGTACGTGAGGTTCAGCCGCGCGAATTCGTATTGGCGCGGGTGCGGCTTGTTGATGAGGCCGCCTTCGCTCAACCGGTCCAGCAGCCAGTCGTAGAAGGGCCGCTGGTCTTCGAACTCCAGCGTGCACAGGCTGTGGGTGATGTTCTCCAGCGCGTCCTCGATGGGGTGCGCATAGGTGTACATGGGGTAGATGCACCACTTGTCGCCGGTGTTGTGGTGCGTGGCGCGCCGGATGCGGTAGATGGCCGGGTCCCGCATGTTGATGTTGGGGCTGGCCATGTCGATCTTGGCGCGCAGCACGGCGGCGCCGTCGGCCAGCTTGCCGTCACGCATGTCGCGAAAGCGCTGCAGGCTCTCGTCGATGCTGCGGCTGCGGTAGGGGCTGTCGGTGCCGGGCTTGCCGAAGTCGCCGCGGTTGTGGCGCATCTCTTCGGCGGTTTGCTCGTCGACATAGGCCAGGCCGGCTTCGATGAGGTATTCGGCCGCGCGGTACATGAAGTCGAAGTAATCGCTCGCGTGGTAGTAGTGCGAGGTGCCGTTGGCGTCCCAGCCAAAGCCCAGCCACTTCACCGCGTCCAGGATGCTGTCGACGTATTCCTGGTCTTCCTTCTCGGGGTTGGTGTCGTCGAAGCGCATGTGGCACACGCCGCCGTAGTCCTGCGCCAGCCCGAAGTTCAGGCAGATGCTCTTGGCGTGGCCCACGTGCAGGTAGCCGTTGGGTTCGGGCGGGAAGCGGGTGCGGATCTTGGCCGGGTCGGGCACGCCTTGTTCGTGCGTGGCGGCGTCCGCGGGCTGGCCGGCCCAGTGGCGCTGGGCGTACGTGCCTTGCTCCAGGTCGCGTTCGATGATCTGGCGCAGGAAATTACTGGGCTTGGAGAGTTCTTTGTCGGGGGCGGCTGTCATAGGGCCATTCTATTGAGTTGGTTACAACCCCTTGCGGTGACGGTGGCAGGCGGACATGGATTGCGGGTCGTGGCCCGCAATGACAGAGGGGAGGTGTTGTGCGCTGCCAACCCGTTACGCACAAAAGGGGCCGAAAACCCGGATGGGTTACGTCTCGCAACGCCTTTGACGGAGCAGCGATAGTCATGTCATGGCCCGCTGCGTCTAATCAAATCATGGGCGCATGTGCACGCGCCTCGCATGACAGGAGTACCCCATGAAATTCAGCAGTTCGATTTATGGCAAGGCCGCCGCGGTGGCCGTCGCCCTGGCGGCTGCAGGCACGGCCTCGGTGGCGCAGGCCCGCAGCAATGTGTACTTTTCGGTTGGCGCCAACGTGGCCCCGGGTGTGGTGCTGGGCGTGTCGAACGCACCGGTGTACTACCCGCCGGTCTACGCGGCCCCGGTCTACTACCAGCCGGCACCGGTGTACTACGCGCCGGCTCCCGTGTACTACGGCGCGCCGGTCTATGTGCGGACGGCGCCCGTGTATTACGGCCACGTGAGGCACCACAGGCATCACCGCCACCATCCCGCTGCGCGCGGGTACTACTACAGGTACTGATTCGACGACATCCTTCTCAGAGCCAGGTTCTCCAAGCTGGGCCCCCGCGCATGAGCGCTGGGGCCTTTTTTTGTGCGTTGCAGGCCGTGTCGATTCAGGCCGTGTCGCTTGCGGTATGGGAGTGGCAAAGGCTGTACAGCCCGGCGTGTTCCCCGGGTGCCGCGCCATGGCTTGCCAGTGAGTCGGCGCTCATTGGGCCGGCGCGCACTGCTTCGAGCGCCGCAAGCTCATAGCCGCACGCCACAAAAATCCAGTCGGCGGCCTCGTCCGCGCCCCGGATTTTTTGCTCGGTGGTGGCGGCAATCTGAGGGGTTTGCGTTTGCAGCAGATGCGCTGCGGTCGTTCCCGCGTGCGATGCAATCTCTTTGGCTTGTGCGGCCAGGAACGCGCGCAGCGCGCCTTCACTGCCTTCTTCGGGCGAAAGCCGCAGTGTCAGCGCATGGCGCGCGATGGCGCCACCCACGCTCTCCAGCACGCGGCACTGGCTGCGCACCATGTTGCGGTGGTGCGGCATGAGCTTGGTGGACCACGGCGTGGGGCTGTTCAGCCGCGCGAGGTAGCCCGGCGATGAGAGCGTTTCGTAGTCGGCCAGCTCGTACATGATGAAGAAGCCTTCCCCGCCATCGGCCGCGGCCCAGCGCGCGCCGCGCAGGAAGCCGGGGATGCCCATGCGTTCGGGGAAGTGCTCGTGCGAATGCCAGTTCTGGAATTCGTCACGGTGTTCGGGCGCCATGTCCCACCACATGGCGATGGCGGCTTTCCCAAGCAACGCCATTCTTAGTCCTCCACCGCGGGGCGATCGCGCATGAACATGGGGGAGGCGCGGCTGGCGACGGCCAGTTCATCGGCGGCGCGCAGCAGCTCGGGGCCTAGTTCTTCCATGCGCGCTTCCGTCAGGCGAATGGCGGGGCCGGCCACGGTGATCACCGCGATGGCCGGCTCGCCATGGCGCTGCACCGGCGCGGCCATGGCCGTCATTCCGGGCGCATACATCTCATTGATGGTGCTGAAGCCGCGCGCCCGGTCTTTCGCCAGGATGCGCAGCAGCTCCTTCACGGTGGTGGGCGCCTTGGGGCCGTAGTGCTTGGGGTCGCCGAAGCCCTGTTTGGAAACGATCTCGATGGCGCGCTCGTCGGAAAGCGTCATCAGCCAGGCGTGGCCGCCCGCGCTGCACGACAGGCGCACGTCGATGCCCATGTCGGGGTCATAGCGCAGGCCGAAGCGCGCGCCCTGGGCCTTGGCCACGAAGGTGAGCCGATCGCCGTCCACCAGCGCCAGGCGCACCAGCTCGCCCGAAACCTCGGCCAGCCGGTCGATCAGCGGCTGGGCGATGTCGACGATGCCCGAGCCGCTGAGGAAGGTGAGGCCCAGCGCCGCCAGCTTGGTGGTGAGGGCGTAGTCGCCGTGGTCGCGCAACTGGCGCACATAGCCGCAGCGCGCCAGATCCGTCAGCAGCCGGTGGCAGGCGCTGCGGGGAAGGGCCAGGTCCTGCGCGATGCCGGCGAGCGACATGCCTTCAGGGTAGGCCGCCAGGTATTCGAGGATGCCCAGGGAGCGCTCGAGCGTGCCGTTCATGGGTCGGGCCTCGGGCTTCGCTGCCAAATGCCTAGTTTTGAAATCAGGTTCCATATTGGAATGGTATTCCATTTCGTGTGATACGATCCGCTCGCGGGCCGCCGGACGGGGTTGTCAGGTACGGCTTTTCCATCCCCATCAAGGAGACAGCATCTTGAACATCCAGCTTACCCGCCGCGCGATCGCGTGCGCCGCCGCCCTCACATTCGCCGCTTTTGGCGCCATGGCGCAGGACATCCAGGAACGCACCATCAAGTTCGGCCACCTGAACAATCCGGACCATCCCACCAGCCTGGGTGTGCGCAAGTTCGCCGAGATCGTCGCGGCCAAGAGCGGCGGCAAGATCAAGGTGCAGGAATTCGCGGCATCGCAGTTGGGCAACGAACTGCAGCAGCAGTCGGCGCTGCAAGGCGGCGTGCAGGAAATGCTCGTGGCGTCCACCACGTCGCTGAACGGCATCGTCAAGGAATTCGGCCTGCTCGACTTCCCCTTCCTCTTCGCCAATGCCCAACAGGCAGACGCGCTGGTCGATGGGCCGCTGGGCAAGATGATTGCCGCCAAGTTGCCGGAAAAGGGCGTCATCGTCCTGGCCTTCTTCGACCTGGGCTTTCGCAACGTTACCAACAGCAAGCGGCCCATCATGAAGGGCTCTGACCTGGACGGCCTGAAGCTGCGCGTGATTCCGAACCCCGTGTTCCTGGAAACCTTCAAGACCTTCAAGGCGAACCCGGTGCCCATGCCCTTCGCCGAGCTGTACGGCGCGCTCGAGAACAAGGCGGTGGACGGCCAGGAGAACCCCTTCGCGGTGATCCTGTCGAGCAAGCTCTACGAGGTGCAGAAGTACGTGAGCGGCACGAACCACGTCTACGCGACCAACCCGGTGCAGATCAGCAAGCGTTTCTGGGACAAGCTGTCGCCGGTGGAGCAGAAGCTGCTGCAAGACGCCGCCATCGAAGCGCAGAACTACCAGCGTGTGGTCAGCCGCGAAATCTCGGGCAAGGCGTTGGGCGAGCTCAAGGCCAAGGGCATGGTCTACAACGACATTCCGCCCGCAGAGCTCGCCCGCATGCGCGCTGAAGTGAAGCCGGTGTACGACAAGTTCTCCGCCGCCTATGACCCGGCTGTCGTGACGCTCTTCAAGACCGAGCTCGAGCGCGTATCCAAGTTCTGATGCGGAAGTTCTGAGCTTCATGAAAATCCTTGTCCTCCACGGCCCGAATCTCAACCTGTTCGGCAGGCGCGAGCCGCACATCTACGGCCACACCACACTGGCGCAGATCGATGAGCAGCTGGCCGCGCTGGCGGGGGAGCTGGGCGTGCAGCTGGAAACCATCCAGTCCAACCACGAGGGCGTGCTGATCGATTTTTTTCACAAGCACATCGACTCCGCGCAGGGCGCGCTAGTTAACCCCGCGGGTTTGACGCAGCACGGCGTGCCGCTGCATGACGCGATCAAGGCGATGCCTTTCCCGGTGCTGGAAGTACACATGTCCAACATCGCCGCGCGCGAACCCTGGCGCAGCCACTCCATCATCTCGCCCGCGGTGAAAGGCACGATCCAGGGCCTGGGGCCGCAGTCGTACCTGCTGGGGCTGCGAGGCATTGTGGCGCTCGCGAGAGAAAACAAGGGGTGAGCAAACTGCCGCCCTCGCGGTTTCGGACGGCCAAAAAAGAGGCCCCCAGGCTTTAGGCCTGGGGGCCAACATGCCAGTCGCGGGACGGAGGGCCGGACCAGCTCACCCCGGAGGAGGAGGGGACTCAGAGGAGTCGGGGTGATTGCTAAGTAGTAGACGCTGGCCCAGCTGTTTCCTATGTAGGACAGGGCCCACAAAGAGTGCCAGACAGAGCCCAGGCTACAAGGGCTTACATCGCACGGTAGAAGATGTAGTCGGCCTGGTATTTCACGATCTGCTTTTTGCCGATTTGCGCGTCCGCGCAAGGGGCCGAAGGCGCCACACCGCCCTGCGTGGCGACGCGCTGGATGTACGTGGTGCCGGTCATCATGCCGCTGCCCATGGCGGGGTTGGCCTTGACCAGTTGCAGCGGGATGCTGCCGGCCGCTGCGGGCGCCACGGCAACCTGGGTTGCAGTGACCTTGGAGCCGTCCATGTTCTCCCAGGTGGCGGGCGGGCCGAAGTAGCGGCCGACCTGCTTGCCGCCGCGGTCCATCAGCTTGGCGTCGGGGCCGACGAACACCCACTCGTGGCCGGCCATGCCTTGCTTGGCGCGGCATTCGTAGGTGATCTCGCCTACGCCCACGGTCTCCATCGCCACCTTGTTGCCGGCGGGCACCTGAACGGTGGCGGGCAGCATGGCCTGGTCGTAGGGTTTCATCATCATCGGCTGGCTGGCGCAGCCGGCGAACACGAGGGCGGAGGCGGCGAGAAGGGTGAGACGGATCATGGTTCGAGCTCCTGGGGTGGTTGAAAGGGTGGCGGTGCCACCCTTGCCGTACGCAGCCGGGAGCCGATTGGATGTGAGCGCGGCGGTTCAGCGCTCCTTGAAGCGCTTGAGCACCTCGAGCACGCTGCGCGTGGCGCCGTCCAGCAGCGGCAGCGCGCGGTGCACGACCACCGTCTCGCGCGCCAGCGCGGGCTTGAGCGGGACGGCTTGGATGCCGCGCACCAGGTGTTCCGCCACCGGGCCTTCCAGCGGCAGGATGGCCGCACCGTAGCCGGCGGCCACCAGGCTCTTCATCGCCTCGTTGTAGTTGAGCTCGATGCGCACGCGCGGCACGATGCCGGCGGTGCCGAACCATTCCATCGTCTGCTTGTACAGGCGCGTGGTCGAGTCGTTGAAGATCAGCGGCTTGCCGGCCAGCCATTGCGGCGACACGCGCTGCGGTGCTTCCCAGTCGGCGGGCATCAGGGCCATCATCGGATCCCGCCGCCAGCGCGACACCACCAGGTCGCCCGGCGCTTCGGGCGGGGCGACCAGCGCCACGTCGAGCGTACCGGCGGCGATGCCCGCCAGGCCGTCGTAGGTGCCGATGATCTGCACGTCGACGTCGACGCCCGGGTGGCTCTTGGCCATGGCCTGCAGCATCTGCGGCAACAGGTACACGAGGATGCCGGTGGAAGTGCCCAGGCGCACGCGGCCGGTGCGCCCGGCCACGATGCCCCGCACGGTGTCGACTGCGTCGTCGGCTTCGCGCAGCAGGCGGCGCGCGCGTTCCACCAGCACGGCGCCGGCGGGCGTGGGCACGACGCGGCGCCCGCCGCGCAGCACGAGCTGGGCCGACAGGCGCGACTCCAGCTCGCTCACGTGCAGGCTCACCGTGGGCTGCGCGAGGTTCAGCGCCTGCGCGGCGGCTGAGAAAGTGCCCAGGTCGGCGATGGCTACCAGGGTCCGCAGCTGGTCCAGGTTCAGTTCACGCATCAGGAAAGCTGATAAGAGAGATCAGGATTCTCAACTTCACAAATGGCAGTGTAGCCGCCAAGATGCATGTCATGAACTTTGGGAGCACATCATGATTTTCAGATTGCTGTTGAGCCTGTGGGCCCGGCGCCGGGGCTACACCCGCGCGCATGAGGCGCAGCTGCGCGGGATGTCGGACAGTGAATTGGCGGATCTGGGGATCGGGCGCAGCCAGATTCCGTCGGTGATGTGCGACGACGAGACCTGGCTGACAGGCGTTACATCGCCCGGAACAGGTGCGCGTACAGCCGGCTCACCGGCAGCTTTTCCTTGCGCCCGCGCAGCTGCAGGTGCAACTTGCCGGCTTCATCACGCGTGACGGTGTCGATGGCATCCGAGCGCACGACGGTGCCGCGGTGCACTTGCCAGAACCGCTGCGCGTCGAGCTGCGGCAGCAGCTCCTTCAGCGGCGTGCGGATCAGATACTCGTGGCCTTCGGTCAGCACACGCAGGTATTTGTCGGCCGCTTCGAAGTAAACCACTTCCTCCACCGGCACCATGCGAATGCTGGTGCCGACGCTGACCTGGATCAGCTTGAGTGGGCCTTGCGCCGCGGCCTGACCGGGAGCGTTGACCGTGCCGAGCAAATTGCGCAATTGCCCCAGTGTGGCCTCGATGTCCGTGCCGCCTTGCGCGCGCTTGGAGAGAACCTCCTGCACCTTCGCCACGGTCTTTTGCAGGCGCGCAGGCTGCACGGGCTTCAGCAGGTAATCGACGGCCTGCGTTTCGAAAGCTTGCACCGCGTATTGGTCATACGCCGTGACGAAGACGAGCGCGGGGAAGGGCAGCTCGTGCGGCCACTCGTCGGCCAACTCCACGGCCGCGTCGAGGCCGCTCTGGCCGGGCATGCGGATGTCGAAGAACAGCACGTCGGGCTTGAGCGCGAGCGATTGCACGACGGCCGACGCACCGTCGCCCACCGTCGCGGCGATGCGTAGCTGCGGCCAGGCCTTCGCCAGCTCGGCTTGCAGCGCGGTGGCGAGCAGCGGCTCGTCTTCAGCGATGAGGGCGGTGGCTTCGCTCATGACGCAAGAGGCAATCGAAGAACGGTTCGCGCGCCGCCATCGGGCGCCGCGGAAAAATCCATCGTGGCCGCGCCGTTGTGCAAGGCGGCCAGGCGCTCGCGCACCTGCGTCATGCCGAAGCCCTTGCCGCCGGCCGTGGCTCCGGACGGCCCGACGCCCGTGTCCGCCACTTCCAGCACCAACTGCCCGGCTTCGCGGCGCGCGCTGACGGTGATGCGCCCACCACCCACCTTGGGCTCCAGGCCATGCTGGATGCTGTTCTCTACCAGGGGCTGCAGCAGGAGCGCGGGCACCGCGTGCTGCGCCAGATCGGCCGGCAGTTCCAGAGAGTACGAAAGGCGCGGCCCCATGCGGATCGCCATCAGTTCCAGGTAGTCGCGCAGCCGGTCGAACTCGGCTTGCAGGCTGTGCGTGGCGGCGCGCGATGCGCTGAGCGTGGCCCGCAGGTACGCGATCATGTGGTCCAGCATGCCCTGGGCGCGCTCAGGGTCCACGCCGATCAGCGCACGCAGGTTGGCGAGCGTGTTGAACAGCATGTGCGGCTCCAGCTGCGCTTCCAGCAGCTTCAGGCGCGCCTCGTTGGCGTGCTTGTGCGCCTCGAGCATCTTCTCTTCGAGGTAAGCGCTGCGTCCGCGGCTGTAGAAGAAGTAGCTGCCCGCAACGCCGGCCATGACCGTGATCAGGATGGACGCGCGCCATTGGCTGCGGTCTGTGTCCGGCAGGCCCGGGGCAAACCAGCCGTAGTAGGTGCACAAGGCACTGGCGATGCGCGTCCCCAGGATGTACGCCGCCGCAATGCTGCCGACCACGAGCGCGAGGCCGGCCAGGCCCTTCGGCCAGCCCGTCTCGCGGCTCGACGGAAAAGAATGGCGGCCCAGGTCGATGAAAGCCCACATGAAAGAGCCGATGAACAGCGAGTAGACGACGCTCGGCGCGTAGGGCCGCTCGGGCTGGAAGGAGTACTGGATGGTGGCGATGACCAGCGAGAACGCGAGGACCTGCAGGTAGTGCTGCAGTTTGGAAAGCCAGTCGATTCTCACGGCCGCAGCTTCAAGAGCCGCCGTGCTCGCGCCGCAGGCGCTCGCGTTCCTGCGCCACCATGCGCTCGCGCAGGCCGCTGCCCTTGCCCAGGACGAACACCGAGACGCCGTGCAGCGCCAGGCCCAGGCCCCAGCCCAACGTGGCATAGGGATTCCATGGGCGCGACCGCCAGCCGAAGTAGGCCGCCGCGAAGATCATCAGGTTGACGAGCACATACACGGTGGCATGCACATACCAGCCCAGCTTGGCGCCCGCGCGCTTGTGGGCGAGGCGCTCGATCTCTTCGGCGGACATCGGGGTCATGGTGCGGGTGGGGTACAGCGACACGGTCATTCTAGGGCAGCAGGTGCTTGCGGAAAAATGCCGTCACGGCCCGGTTCAGTGTGGCCACGGCGGCCGGGCGGTCGAAGCCCGGCGGGTCGCCGTTGAGCTCCTGGGCGATGGCGCTGATCTTTTCCGCAGGGGGCGTGGGCGACAGCATCACGCCGTGCGACGCATCCGGGAAGTCGGCCACGGTTTCGCAGGCGGCACACGCGGCGCGCACGGCGCCGATGTGGAAACGCGGCACCTGGTTGATGTCCTTGCCGGCGGAAACCAGGCCCAGCGGCACGCGGGGCACGGCGAGCGAGGGCATGTCGAAGTCTGCGGCGAACGGTACCGCGGCAACCACGGCGGCGATGCGCGGATCGTTGTGGGTGTACCAGGTTTCGTCGTCGAAGCGCTGGCGGATCACGCCCAGCGCCACGGCTTTCTTCAGGCCGTCCAGCAGGTTGCCGCGCAGCCGCGTGGTGTAGCCCACGCAAGAGGAGAAATCGTCCTCGATGTGCGCCTGGCAATGGCCGCGGAAGGCGGCGGGCGACCAGCGGCCACCGGCCAGGCTCAACGCGGTATGGCCGCCCGCTGAGCCGCCGAACATGCCGACACGGTCCAGCGTCAGCAGTGGGCCGAAACGTGAATCGGCGGCCATCGCGTCGATGGCGCGCGAGACTTCGGCCGGCCGCATCTTCCAGCTCACGGGGCCCGGGTCGCTGAAGTCCTTGTAGTGGTCGCCCTTGTGTTCGGGCAGGGCCACGGTAAAGCCCGCCTCGACCAGCGCGCGTGCCAGGTCCGCATGAACCCAGGGCGCGCCGCCCGAGCCGTGCGAGATCACGACCAGGCGGCCATTGCCGCGAACCGGCGCGCCTTGCCAAGCCATGTTGAAGGTGAATGGCCCCCGCTGCAGCGGCTGTTCGGCGGCGCTGGTGGGGTAGTACACGGTGACGGGGCCGTCGCCTTTGGCGCCGGGCAGTTCCATGAGCCCCATGCCGGCCTGGGCGGCCGCGGCGGCGAGTGCCAGCAGGCAGGCGGCGAGTTGCTTTTTCATGGCAGCAGGTGCTTCTGGAAGAACACGGTGATCTTGGCGTCCACAGCGGGTAGGACGGCGCGGTCGAAGCCGGGCGGGTCGCCCATCAGGTCCGCGCCGATCTCGCCCAGCCGGTCCATGGGCGGCAGCGGCGATAACAGCGCGCCATGGCCGCCCGTCGGCAGGTCCGCGACCAGTTCGCAGGTCTTGCACGCGGCCAGGATGCGGTCGCTGTGAAAGCGCGGCGTGAGCCACTTGTCCAGCCGGGCAGTGACGAGCCCGAGCGGCACGGCCGGCGCGGCCAGGGATCCGGCGTCGAAGTCGGCGGCGTACGGCACGCCGGCCACGACGGCGCGGATGCGCGGGTCGTTGTGGACGTGCCAGGCCTCGTCGGTGAAGCGTGTGCGGATGGCGCCGACGGCGACCATTTTCTTCAGGCCGTCCAGGAAGTTGCCGCGAAGACTGGTCATCAGCCCCACGCACGACGGGAAGTCCTCGGCGATGTTCGCTTCGCAGTGCCGCGTGAATTGCGCGTCGGACCAGCGCCCGCCCGCCAGGCTCAGCGCCGTGTGGCCGCCGGCGGACATGCCGTACATGCCGACCTTGTCGAGCGACAGCAGCGGCGCGAAGCGCGCGTCTTGCGCGACGGCATCGACGGCGCGCGACACTTCGCCGGGCCGCAGCTTCCAGCTTTCGGGGCCGGGCTTGGAATGGTCCTGCGCGTTGTCGCCCTGGTGCTGCGGCATGGCAACCACGAAGCCCGCTTCGACGAGTGTGCGGGCCAGGTTGGAGTGCACCCACGGGTTGCCGCCGGAGCCGTGCGACAGGACGACGAGCCGGCCGTTGCCACGCTGCGGCGCGCCGTTGAACGCGAGGTTCAAGGAGAAGGGGCCGCGTTGGATGGGTTGGTCCGCGGCGCTGGAAGGGTAGAAGACGGTGACCGGGCCGTCGCCTTTGGCGGGCGTGACCTGCGTGAGGCCGACGCCGGCGTGCGCGCACGTGGCGGCGAGGGCGAGGAAGCAGGTGAGGAGGTATTTGTACATGGCGGCTTACCAGGGATCCCGCTGCAACTGCAGGCGGTTGCGTTCGCGCTGCACCAGGCTCTCATGCAACCCGGCACCACCGGTGGCGAAGAACACGGCCAGGCCGTGGATCGCCAGGCCCAGGCCCCATCCGAAGAACGGGAAGACGGCCCAGTTGCGTCCGCTCATCGCCGACAGCATGAACAGCATCACGTTGACGGCGATGAACACGGTGGCGTGGATGTACCAGCCCATCTTGGCGCCGGCGCGCTTGCGGGCCAGCCGTTCGAGGTCTTGCGTTTCAGTGGCTTGCATGGTGTTCTCCTTTGAAGTGTGAAAGGTGTTGGATCAGGTTTGCAGGGCCGGCACGACGCCGTGGTTAGGCCGCAGCGCGAGGCGCAGCAGGCGGGCGGCGCGGCCGGCGAACATGCCGCTGAAGGCGCCGTACACGGTGGACAGGGCCAGCGCGAAGCTCAGGTCGAACTTCAGCTCGGGGCGCATCGCCATGGCCACGCCAGCGGCGTACTTGGTCAGGAAGATGCCAGCGATCAGCGCCATCGGCACCCAGCTGCCCGGCAACTGGAACAGGCGGGTCTTGGCGTCGTAGGCGGCTTGCGCCGGGCCGAAGCACAGCATCACAGCCAGCAGCAGGGTGGCAGCGGCGACGGACCAGATGCCCAGCACGGCGGCCGTGGCGCCGAAGGCGGAGATGGTGCCCCACAGCGAGAAGGCAGTCATGGCGACGGGCATGATGACGATGCGCTTCAAGCTGGCGCTGCGGTCGCGGGTCTGGCTCAAGCCCAGGGCCAGCAGGGCGGCCAGCAGGCCCCACACCCACAGGGGCGTGAAGGAAACGATCTGGAGGAACGAGGGGGTCATGGAAGCTCCTTGGGTTGCAATGGGTTGAACGATGGTTTCAGCGGTGTGGACATGCGGGGCGACGAGGCCGAGCCAGTCGACCCAGAGCAGCTCGCCCAGCAGGCGGCCGGGCAGCAGGGTGAAGGCGCCGGCCGCCAGACAGGCGCCGATGTACAGGCGCTGCATGGTCTTCTTGTGGCCGGCGATGTTGCCTTTGGCCAGGAACCAGAACGACAGCGCGAGCAGGCCGAGCACCACGGGCACCAGAAGGTGGATCGGCGAGAAGCCGGCGATGTTGGGCAACTTCCCGCGAATGAACAGGGCCGAGACGGCGGTGGCGATCATCAGCGTGACCCAGGCGTGGCCGAAGGCGCGGTGCAGACGCGGGCGTTGCTGGCGGCCGCGGCGGGCCCACAGCGCGATCGGGCCCGTGACGACGGCGCCGATAGCGGCGGTGACGTGGACGGCGATTTCGGGGGTGAGGGACATGGTGTGCTCCGGCGGGTCTTCGATGGAGCGGACTTTGCCGGGCGGCCCCCGAACGGGCCACTGCGATGGGACGAAACGGCGGAAAAACGGTGCGAAATGCAGGCGTGGCGGTGCGACCTGCAGCCCGATCAGACCAAGTGCTCAGCCTTGGGCGAGGCCCCGCGCAGGTAGATGACGCACCCGTCGTCGGTGGTGCTGTCGGCGTCCAGCACGTCCTGCCGGACCCGATGGAAGCTGCCCGGGCCCAGCACCAGGCCGCCGATGCGCAGCCGGCCCTCGAGGACCACGCATTCCTCGTCGTGCGGATGGCGGTGGGCGGGCAGCACGGCCTTCGGCGCGAACTTGAGCAGGTAAGACATCACGCCGTCCTGCTCGTGCAACACCTTGCGCTCGATGCCGGGAAGGAACCCGTGCCAGCTGCCGCCTTCGGCAGGCACGGTGATGTGGTGCGGCACCGAATCGGCCGCGATGCGCTTCATCAGCCGGGCGCGTACACGCGCCATCGCCGTGGCATCGAAGCCTTGATCGGCGTCACCGTTCGCGCTCTGGGCTCCCGTGAGCGCGGCGGCGATGTCCGGGTCGAGAAGGAATTCTGGCTCGCTCATTGCAGCACCTCGCGCAGCTTGTGTTGCGCCCGGTTGATCAGCGACTTGACGGTGCCCAGCGGCAGGCCGGTGAGCGCGGCGATCTCGCTTTGGCTGTGGTCGCGGAAATACGCCAGGCCCAGGACCCAGCGCTCGTTGGCCGAAAGCTGCGCCAGGGCGCTGTGCAGGCGCGAGCACGCCTCCACGCTTTCCAGCAGCTGTTCGGGGCCAGGACTGGGCGTGGCTTCGGTTTCGTCGGCGTCGAAGGCCGGTGCACCGGCCTGGCCGCCATGCCGCAGCGTCTCCTGGCGCAGCCGGTCGAGCGCGCGGCTGCGCGCCATCGTGAGCAGCCAGGTGAGGGCGCTGCCGCGCTCCGCATCGAAGCGGCCGGCGTTGCGCCAGGCCTGGAAATAGCAGTCGCTCAGGACATCCTCGGCCAGAGCCTGCCCCACGATCCGGCGGACCAGGGCCATGGCATAGCGCACCGTGCCCTCGTAGAACGC
Source organism: Ramlibacter sp. WS9 (assembly GCF_003797765.1). GTDB lineage: Bacteria > Pseudomonadota > Gammaproteobacteria > Burkholderiales > Burkholderiaceae_C > Ramlibacter. The sequence goes on from NZ_RKMB01000015.1 coordinate 34,816, forward strand.
CTCGAAGGCCCGCGCGTCCCCATCCGCGGCGGCGCGGAGCTGGCCGGCGAACCGCTCGTCGCGAGCGGCATTGGCGGCCTGGGGGTCGGTGGCGGGCGCTTCCATGCTCGGCCGAAAGGCTAGCACGAAAGTTATGGGGGCGACGGTGAAATACGCCTGAGTCGACATGCGAGGTTTACGCACGGATGACGTGGCCGGATGCATCCGATCCGCGCACTCTCACGTAATGCAGGAAACAGATTCGCCAAACAGGAGAAAACCATGGCCCGTACCGTCGAAGTCAAGCACCAGATCTGGATCCAGGCGCCGCTGCCCGCGGTGCGCTCGCAGTTCGCCGACCTGTACCACCACATCGAGACAAATGTGCACCCCAAGTTGAAGTTCGAAGTGCTGGCGCAGGAGCCGAACCGGGCACGGTTCACGCAGGAGGTCAAGTTGCTGGGCATCAAGCAGCGCGACCTGTTCGAGCGCACCATCGACGCGGACGGCAGTATCCACGATGTGTCGATCGAAGGCTTCAACAAGGGCGGCTCGCTCGATTTCGCCTTCAACCCTTCAGCCGCCGGCGGCAAGGAGGGCACCGAGGTCGACATCACCATCCGGCTGCAGACGCCACCGCTGATGGGCTGGCTGGCGCCGCTGCTGCGCTCCCAGGTCTTGAAAGAGGTGACGGCCGCGGCGCTGGAAGACAAGTACGACCTGGAGCAGCGGGGCTATCGGCCGAAGGAGACGGCAACCGCCTGAGAGGCTGTCGTGCCGGACTCGATCCGGCATCCGTGCAGCGATAATGCGCCCTCTTTCTTCAAGGGGTGTGCGTGGATATCGTATTGCTGGTCAAGGCGGCCATCATGGGGGTGGTCGAGGGCCTGACCGAGTTTCTTCCGATATCCAGCACCGGCCACCTGATCCTGGCGGGCGCGCTGCTCGGGTTCGACGACGAAAAGGCCAAGGTCTTCGACATCGCAATCCAGACCGGCGCCATCCTCGCGGTGATCATCGTGTATTGGCAGAAGATCCGCGACACGCTGGTGGCGTTGCCCACGCAAAAGCAGGCGCAGCGATTCGCGCTCAACGTGCTGATCGCTTTCTTCCCGGCCGTAGTGCTGGGCCTGCTGTTCGGCAAGGCGATCAAGGCGAATCTCTTCACGGCGGAGGTGGTCGCCACCACGTTCATCCTGGGCGGCTTCATCATCCTGTGGGCCGAGAAGCGCACGCAGGTGGCGGTGCGCATCCAGGAGGTCGACGAGATGACGCCGATGGACGCGATGAAGGTCGGCCTGGTGCAATGCCTCGCGATGATCCCCGGCACCAGCCGCAGCGGCGCCACCATCATCGGCGGCATGCTGCTGGGTCTGTCGCGCAAGGCCGCGACGGACTTCTCGTTCTACCTCGCCATTCCCACCTTGATCGGAGCAGGCGCGTACAGCCTGTTCAAGGAGCGGGCGCTGCTGTCGATGGCGGATTTGCCCACGTTTGCCGTGGGCCTGGTCTTCTCGTTCCTGAGCGCGTGGCTGTGCGTGCGCTGGCTGCTGCGCTACATCTCCACCCACAGCTTCACGCCGTTCGCGTGGTACCGCATCGCGTTCGGCATCGTGGTGCTGGCTACAGCCTGGAGCGGCGCTGTCCACTGGGCGGCATAGGGCGCCAACCGCCCTCCGGCTGCGCCAGCCGGTTGGCCACGATGCGCAGCACCTCCGGGTTCGTGCCCATGCCCAGGTGGCTGGCGTGCACTTCCACGCTCTCCGAGCGCTCGGTCCGCTTCTCGATGCAGCCCTGCCACGACACGATGCCGTCGGTCTTGCTGTAGATCGACGTCGTCGGCACCGGTGGGCATTGGCAAAGGCGCGCCTGCAGTTCGGGCGTGAGCTGGTCGGCGTCGCGCTTGATCAGCTTGTAGACCGTGCCCGCGTGATTGGCGCTGCCCAATGACGCGAAGGGCGTGCCCAGCGTCACGACCTGGCGCACGCTGTCCGGGCAGCGCTTGGCGATTTCGCGTGCATAGACGCCGCCCAGGCTCCAGCCGACCAGGCTGACCTTGCGCCCATGTTCGCCATGCAGGTCGCGGATGCGCTGCTCCAGGCCGGCCAGCCAATCGTCCAGGTGGCCATCAGGCCCGGTGTTGACGCCGCCTTCCCAGTCGCGCGCGGTGAAGCCCGAGTTGGTGAGGAAGCGGCGCAGGTGCAAGGTGGTCATGGCGCCGCCCGCGAGGCCCGGATAGACGACGACCGGATGGCCATCGCCGACTTTCGTGGCGCCGACGCCCATGCGTGCGGCCATGAAGTCGAACATCGCCCGCAGCGGCTCGGTTGCCAGAAGTGCCAAAGGAGGGGCGCGAAAAGAGGATGAAAGTGCTTGTGTTGAGTCCATGCACTCAATGTGCGGGGCGGTCAACGTTTGCCCTGTGAGAACGGGCGGTCCGGCCCTGTAGGACAGGTGCCATATTGCTGCACTGCAGCAGTGAAGATGACGACTTTGGCGCTCAGTGGGACATCACGTTAGAGCGAACAGCAGATGATTGGACAATGGACTTGTGCCGCCCAACGGCGATATGCACAGTACTTGCCGGGCTTGGATATCTGCTGACCATCACATAGATGCCATTGCCATACGCTACTTTGGCGAATGTGGTGGCCGATGTCCAAGTGGTCTTCTCCAATTTCCATAGGCTGCCGTTGGTGCTGCTCAGTAAGCGATTGCCATAGCCGCCAAAAAAGCGATCGTGAGCGAATTTGGGCGGCCTTAGCTCCGCAAAGTTTCGCTCCCCCATGTAGCGTCCAATGGCGGGGGTCCAGTGGATTAGATCGGTGCTGGATTCGAGCGACATCCCTCCAGCTCGGGCAACGTACACGCCATTGCCATATGCGACGGAGTTAGGGTACGTACCTGTCAACGGATCGTGAGGCAACTGCTGCCAGTGCGACGCCGGATCCCACGCGATGTAAGTAGGGCTGCCCCGTACGAGGGACTTTTCTGGACCATTGAAATATGGCGTCGTGCCTGCGAAAACAGTGGGCTGACCGCTTTCCGCAGGATTGTCACTCACGGGCGAGGGGAAGTAACGCTCAGGGAGAGCCTGTTCCGCCGACCACTGCATCGCATCCGCGCTATCGATGTAAAAGATGCGATCTACGCTCCCGTTTGGCGTAAGACGGTAGCAAAACAAGAAGTGGCGCCCACCCACATAGGCGGTTTGAAAAATGGAAAAGTCAAATTTCAACACGAGTGGCGTCCATGATTGACCGTCCAGACTTGTCAACACTTCCTTGCTGGATGCGCCCGCAAAAAACCGGCCGCCACGGTACGCAAAGATGTCCGTCCGCGCGTCCGATGCGGTGAATGGAAGTGCATGCGCGGTCCAGTTCACCCCGTCGTCGCTAGTCGAATAAGTCCCGCTTGCGGTCACTGCCGAATTCGCCCCTTTACCATTATTCCCACCCATGTAGAACAGGCCGTTCGCGAAGAACACGTTCGTCGACTGCGGCCAAGCTGCGTCGCTCTCCGTCCATTCAAGAGGAGATGGATCAAAAGCGGCCGCAACTGAGGCCGGGTTGGTGCTGATGGTTACCAGAAAATCGAGCGCCTCGTTCGCCGGCAGATTGCGCTCCGCATATTCCAGCGCGGCCGCAGCGCGGTTGTTAAACAATGCCGCGCTATAAATGCCCTGCGCGTCGCTGCCCGAGTAATTCGATACGACGGACAGCATTTCAGAAATGACCGCACCCACAGTGGTCCCCGGGACATCAAGTTTGCTGTTCCAGAAATTAAGTCCCTGTGTCTCGCCTGTCCTCCGAAGCACGTTTCGATAGAACCGCGCCACGATGTCCGACTTCGCTAAGTAGGTTGGGTAGAAGTCGCGCGCCGGCGTCGTATCGAACATCGCCTGTGCTACTTCCGCCAGCGTCCTTCCGCTATTGAGCTGGGCCGTCCAGAAGTTCAGTCCCTCAAGATCGGCAGCCCGTCCAAATAGCGCGACATACAACTGCGCCACTTCCGCCCTGGGGCCAGTGGCAGCTGCCATCGGGCGCATCGCTTGGGCTTGCGGAGACTCAGGCCGCGACGACTGGGGAGCATTGGCTCCTCCGCAAGCGACCAGGATCGTGACAAAGGCGGCTGACAGGGCGCGCCGCAACATGACTACTTCCATACTCCCCCCAACTTTGAGGATGTAAGTATATGTGTTTGCTTGCGGCGCTCAGTGAGCGAAGTCGTATCCGCGCAGTGCCGCTTCGATGGCGGCGGCTGTGGCGATGGGTTTCTCCATCGGAAAGAGGTGGCTGCCGTCCATCATCATGATGCGGCCCTGCACGACCTGCTCGGTCATGGCCATGCCGACTTGCTTCATCTCGTCGGAATCACGACCGCCGAGGAAGGCCACGTTGCACTTGAGAGGGTGGCTGCGCAAGAGGCGGTCGAGGTTGTCGGGCAGAGTGTTGTAGATCGCGGTTTCGACGTCGCGATCGAAACTCAGAACGCGCTCGCCGTCTTCATCGCGCGTGCAGTGCGTGACGTAGTCGCGCAGCACCTGCTCGTCCCACTTCGCGAAAGCTTTCTTGTGGCGGAAGTGCTCGAACGCGTCATCCACCGCGGGCCAGCGGTTCTTGCGCTTGCGGCTCACGCGCCCTGGAGACACCGAGCCGACCAGTTGCGTACGCTTCATCGCGCCCAGCGCTGTGGCCTTCCAGCCACCCAAGAGCGGCGAGTCGATCAGCAGCACGCCCTTGCACAACTGCGGATGTCGCGCGGCGCACATGAGGCTCAAGAACCCGCCGAGCGAATGGCCGACGAAGAATGCGGGCTCGCCGGCTTTTTCGACTTCGCGTGCGGCAAAGTCGTGCAACTGCTGCACGAGGTAGCGCCAGTTGTCGGTGACGGGATATTCAGGCGCATGCCCGAACTTGTCGACGGCCTTCACCGTGAAGCCGCGCGAACGCAGGCTCTTGAACAGGACGGCGTAGGTGGCGGCGGGGAAGCTGTTGGCGTGCGAAAAGACGATGAGAGACATGCATGGATTGCGGATCAAGTCCGCAATGACAGCCTTCTTAAATCAGCCGTTCTTCCGGCCGCGTGATCTTCTTCAGCGGCTTGCTGCGTCCTGTGTCCACTTTCAACGGCGTGTCCGTGTGCGCGTCGTCCCAGACCGGGTCTTCCAGGCTGTCGAACACTTCACGCAGCTTCTGGCCCCAGCTGCCGTGCAGCATCCGGTAGTAGGGGTTGTTCATGTCGATGCAGACGATCTTGTCCGTCTCGAAACGGTTCGCTTCATAGACCACCAAGTCCATCGGCGGGCCGACGGACAGGTTGGACTTCATCGTCGAATCCATCGACACCAGTGCGCACTTGGCGGCTTCTTCCAGCGGCGTCTCGGGCGTGATCACGCGGTCGAGCACCGGCTTGCCGTACTTGTATTCGCCGATCTGGAAGTAGGGCGTCTCGGACGTGGCCTCGATGAAATTGCCGGCCGAATACACCTGGAACAATCGCATGCCTTCGCCGCGGATCTGCCCGCCGAAGATCAGCGACACGTTGAACTCAACGCCCGCGTACTTCAGCGCTTCGGCGTCACGGTCATACACGTGGCGCACCGCATTGCCCAGCACGCGAGCCGCGTCGAACATGCTCTTGGCGTTCCAGATCGTGATGGCTTCACTATCTTCCGCGCGGTCCTTGAGCTGCTCGACCTGCAGGATCTCGCGAACCGACTGCGCAATGCTCAAGTTTCCGGCCGACAGCAGCACCATGAAGCGGTCGCCCGGGCGCTCATACACGATCATCTTGCGGAAGGTGCTGATGTTGTCCACACCCGCGTTGGTGCGCGAGTCCGACAAGAACACCAGCCCCGCGTTGAGTTTGATGCCGACGCCATAGGTCATGTTCGTTCTCCTAACTTCTTCAGTGCGTACAAAGCATCCAGCGCTTCACGCGGACTCAGTGCATCGGGGTTCAAGGCCGCCACGGCCGCTTCGACAGCGCTGTGTGCAGGAGCGTCGGCCGCGGGCGGCGGTGCGAACAAGTCTACCTGCTCGCGGCTCAGCGTTTGCTGGTTTTCCAAAGCCGTGAGGGCGTGGCGTGCGTGGTTGACCACGGCAGCGGGCATGCCCGCAAGCTTCGCCACCTGGATACCGTAGCTTCGGCTCGCCGGGCCGGGCTGGATCTCGTGCAGGAAAACGATGTCGGTGCCCGACTCGGCCGCACTCACATGCACGTTGACGGCGCAGTGGTGCTTCGCTGGGAATTCCGTCAACTCGAAATAGTGCGTCGCGAAAAGCGTGAAAGCCTGCGTCTTGTCGTGCAGGTGCGCGGCGATGCCCGACGCGAGTGCCAAGCCGTCGAAAGTCGACGTGCCGCGGCCGATCTCATCCATGAGCACCAGGCTCTGCGGTGTGGCCGCGTGCAGGATCTGCGCCGCTTCGGTCATCTCCAGCATGAAGGTCGATTGCGCATTGGCCAGATCGTCGGCCGCGCCGATGCGGGTGTGGATCGCATCCATCGGGCCGAGCCGGCACGCGCTGGCCGGAACGTACGAACCCATGGCCGCCAACAGGCAGACCAGCGCGACCTGCCGCATGTACGTCGATTTGCCGCCCATGTTGGGGCCGGTGATGACCTGCATGCGCTGCCGGGGCCCGAACCGCGTGTCGTTGGCGATGAACGTGCCCGCGGACATTTCCGCGAGCCGCGCTTCGACGACCGGGTGGCGTCCCCGCACGATCTCGATGCCCGGCTCCTTCATGAACTGCGGGCGGCACCAGTCGAGCGTGAGCGAGCGCTCGGCAAGTGCGCACAGCGCATCGAGCGATGCCAGCGCGCGTGCCAGCCGGGTCAACGCGGGCACGAAGGGCTGCAACTGGTCCAGCAACTGCTCGTACAGCAGCTTCTCGCGCGCCAGCGCACGGTCTTGTGCCGACAGCGCCTTGTCTTCGAAGGCCTTCAGCTCGGGCGTGATGAAGCGCTCTGCATTCTTCAGCGTCTGGCGGCGTCTGTAATCGCCCGGCACCTTGTCCAGCTGCCCTTGCGTGATTTCGATGTAGAAGCCGTGCACCTTGTTGAACTGCACCCGCAAGTTGGCGATGCCGGTGCGGGCTTTCTCTCGCGTCTCCAACTCCAGCAGGAAGCCGTCGCAGTTGTCCTGGATAGCGCGCAACTCGTCGAGTTCGGCGTCCAGGCCGTTCGCGATGACGCCGCCATCGCGCACCAGAGCGGCCGGCTCTTCCATGATCGTGCGCGCCATCAGGCCGGCGCAACCTTCAGGCGGCGACATGGCAGAAGCCAGTTCGGCGATGAGTGCCGTGTGGCCGCTAAGGCGCTGCGACACCAGGGCGGACTTCTCCAGCGACTGCCGCAGCCCGACGAGTTCGCGCGGCCGCACCTGGCGCAGCGCGATGCGTGCGGTGATGCGCTCCACATCGCTGCAGCCTTTCAGTTCGGCGCGTAACTGCTGCCACAGGCCGCCCCGCAAGGCGTCGATCGCTTCATGCCGCAAGATGGCCTGTGTGCGCTCACGGCGCGGCTCCAGCATCCAGCACTTGAGCATGCGGCTGCCCATGCCGGTCATGCAGGTGTCCAGCAGCGAGAAGAGGGTGGGCGAGTCTTCGCCGCGCAGTGTCTGCACCAGTTCCAGGTTGCGCCGGGTCGTGGTGGGCAGGTCGATCAGTTCGTCGTCGCGCTGCACCTGCAAGCTCTGTACGTGCGACAGCGCGCGGCCCTGCGTGTGCTCGGCGTAAGAGAGCAGGGCGGCCGCCGCGGCGTGGGACAGCAGCAGTTCGTCCGCGCCCCAGGCCTGCAGGGTCGCGCCATTGAGCTGCTCCAGGAGCTTGCGCAGCCCCAGGCCCGAATCGAACTGGAATTCGGGCCGTTGCGTCAGCGACACCTGCGACGCGAAGCGCAGGGCCTTCAATCGCTGCTCGAAGGCGGGTGTCACGTCGGCGCTGAACAGCAATTCGCTCGGCGAGATGCGCGCGACCCAGGTCTCCAGTTCGTCGGCCGCGCATTCGGCGAGTTGCAGCGCGCCCTGCGTGACGCTCAACCACGCCAGGCCCAGCTTGTGCCGCGATCCCTGGTGCACGGCCAGCAGCATCGCCTCGGCCTTGTCGTTCAGCAATTCGGTGTCGGTGAGCGTGCCGGGCGTCACGACGCGCACCACCTTGCGTTCGACCGGGCCCTTGGACGTGGCTACGTCGCCCACCTGCTCGCAGATGGCCACCGATTCGCCATGCTTGATGAGGCGCGCCAGGTAGCCTTCGACGGAGTGGAATGGCACGCCGGCCATCACCACCGGCTCGCCGGCGGAGTTGCCGCGGCGTGTGAGCGTGATATCGAGCAGGCGCGCGGCCTTTTCCGCGTCGCTGTAGAACAGCTCGTAGAAATCGCCCATGCGATAGAAGAGCAGCGTGTCGGGGAAGTCCGCCTTCAGCCCGAGGTACTGCTGCATCATCGGCGTGTGCGCAGAAACGTTTGGTTTTTCCATATAAATCAACAGCTTACATTTTATGCTTCAGTTTTCTTGAGGCAAATTTGGGGCACTTTTTGCCATGTCTTGCTGAATTCCGATCAAATATGGAAGATTCGCTGAACAGCGAAAGTTCGATATTTATCGAATATTCGCCGAAATGATATTATTCGCTGAGCAGGGAATAAGCCGCGCCATGACTGAATCAACCACCGCCGAACGCGTACTGATCGATCGGTTCCTGGATGCACTCCGGGAGCTGCCGGACGTGCGTGCCGAGATGGACGTGCGGGAGGCGGCCCCGGCGGTTCCTTACAAAGTGGATGCTCAGATCCATCTTAACGTTGCCGGCAAGCCGATTGTCCTGCTGGTCGAGGCGAAAAAGACCGCGTATCCGCGGGACGTGCGGCAAGTGCTGTGGCAATTCAAGGCGCTGCGTCAGGCTTATCCACCCGATGTCCAGTATCTGCTGGTTGCAGAGTCCCTTTCGCCGGGTGCGAAGGACTTGCTCAAGTCGGAGCGCGTTGGTTACTACGACAGCGGTGGCAGTCTGTTTCTTCCGGCCCCTGGGGCCTACGTGTACATCGACAGGCCGCCACCGAAGACCCTTGAGAAATCGGTGCGCTCATTGTTCTCAGGGCGCCGCGCGCAAGTGCTGCACGCGCTGTTGGTTCACCACCAAGACTGGTTCGGCGTCACCGAGGTGGCAGAACGGGCGCAGGTCGCGCCGTCCACCGCCTCCGATGTGCTGAGTGAGCTCGAGCGCTTCGATTGGCTCGAATCCCGTGGGCAGGGGCCGGGCAAGGAGCGCCATCTGCGGGAGCCCGGCGAGCTGCTGGACGCGTGGACCCAGCAGCTCGCTGGCTCGCCTGCGCCGGTACTGCGCCGCCACTACGTACCTGGCCTGAAGTTTGATGCCTTGCTCCAGCGCCTGGGCCAAGTCTTCGACGTGCATCAGGCCGCCTACGCGGTGAGCTACGAGGCCGCCGCGCAGCGCTATGCACCATTCCTGTCCGGCATTTCGCAGGTGCGTACTCGGCTGTTGCCGGGAGCGGGCGCCGAGGCCGCGCTGGCAGAACTCGATGCGCGCGTCGTCACCGAGGGGGCGAACCTTGTCGTCATCGAGACGAAAACTGCGGGGGAACTGCTGTTCCGCGAGCGGGTCGATGGCGTGTGGCTGGCGAGCCCAGTGCAGGTCTACCTCGACCTGTTGCGGGGCGAAGGTCGCGCCAAGGAGATGGCCGGGCATCTGCGCCGGGAAAGGATCGGATTTTGACGGTCAAGCCCGCAACGCTCGACGGCTACAGCGACCAGTACACGCTCGACTGCGAACGTGTCCTCGTGACGCTGCTGCGCGGGTTGGGGCCATGGAGGGACTCGGTCTATCTGGTCGGCGGGCTCACACCACGTTATCTGGTGAAGGCTCGGCCTCCTGTCGTACCGGCGCACGCAGGGACGATGGATGTCGACATCGTGATTGATCTGCAGATCCTGGCCAACACGGACGCCTATCACACGCTCGAAGAGAACCTGAAGAAGATGGGCTTCGAGCGTGCCGAGAACGACAGGCAGCAAAAGCTCTCCTGGCGTTGGCAGACTCGCACTGAGCATGGGGCGCTCATGGTGCTGGAGTTTTTGGCGGATGCGCCGGACATTGCTGGAGGTCGGGTGCAGCCGTTGCCGACCAACGGGACGATCTCGGCCATCAACATCCCGCACTCGTCGATCGTGTTCGATCTGTATGAGGTCACCGAGATCGAGGCGGAACTGCTGGGCGGCGACGGGATCGCTGTCGAAAAGATCAGGCATGCCAACCTGATCAGCTTCTCATGCTTGAAGGCGTTCGCGTTCGATCAGCGTTTCGAGCGCAAGGATGCGCATGACCTGATCTATTGCCTGGAGCATGCCGCTGGAGGTGTTGATGCGGTGGCGCGGGCATTTCGCCAAGCGCTTGAAGGCAAGCACAGCGATGTTGTGAAGAGCGCAATGGACCTGTTGCGTGCCCGATTTGCGCAGGTGGGAGAGACCGAGGGTTATCGCAAGGACGGTCCGGTCGCGGTGGCCAAGTTTGAGCTGGGCGAAGGCGATGGGCCTGAACGGCGAGAGGCGAGGGCGCTGCGCCAGCGCGAGGCCAGCGACGTCATTGAACGACTCCTCGCGCGAATTGAGTATCAATAAGGTCATGTAAAACAGTTTTGCCCAAATCCGTCGGGACGGTATCCAGCAGGGCGGGCGCTCTCTGCCAGAATCGCCCCAGGTTCACACGCAGTACCGGAGCCCATGTCAGCGCCTCCCGACACCTTGTTTTCTTCTGAAACGCAGGCCCGTGTGGCGCCATGGCGCGCCTGGCTTCGTGCCCTGTGGCCTGCGCCGGTGCGCGTGGACGCACGGGAACGCTGGCGCGCGATCGCTGGCGCCGCGGTCGGCATCCTGCTGGCCGGCGGGCTTTCGCACTGGGCGGCCGGCGCGGCGGGCCTGTCGCCGTGGCTGGTGGCGCCGATCGGCGCGAGCGCGGTGCTCGTCTTCGCGGTGCCGGGCAGCCCGATGGCGCAGCCTTGGGCGGTGGTGGGCGGCAACACGGTTTCCGCGCTGGTGGGCATCGCGTGCTTCCTGATGATCCCGCAGCCCGAGTTGGCTGCGGCCGCAGCTGTGGGTTTGGCCATCGCGGCGATGTTCACGTTGCGCTGCCTGCACCCGCCGGGCGGCGCGACAGCCTTGTTCGTGGTGCTGGCGCAGGCATCGGGTTTCCAGTTCGCGGCGTTTCCGGTGCTGACCAATTCGCTCCTGCTGGTGCTGGGCGGCATCGTCTACAACTCGCTCACGGGGCGCGCCTATCCCCACGTGCAATCGGCACCGGGGCAAACGCCGGCGCGCACCGGTACCCGCTTTACGTCCGCCGACCTCGACACGGCACTTGCGCATTTCAACCAGGTGCTGGACGTGAGCCGCGACGACCTGGAGACGCTGCTGCATGACGCGGAGACCGCGGCCTACCAGCGCAAGCTGGGCGACCTGCGCTGCTCCGACGTGATGACGCCGGACCCGATCGCGGTGCAGTTCGGAACGCCCCTGGACGAAGCCTGGGCGCTCATGCGCAAGCACGGCATCAAGGCGTTGCCGGTGACCGATCGCGCCCGGCGCATCGCGGGCATCGTGACGGTCGCGGATTTCATGCGCCATGCCGACCTGGACCAGCACGACGGCATCGGCGAGCGTCTGCGCGGCCTGGTGAAACGGCTGGGCCTGACGCACACCGAACGGCCCGAAGTGGTGGGCCAGATCATGACGCGGAACGTGCAGGTGGCCAGCGCCGACCGTTACCTGATCGAGCTGGTGCCCGTGTTCTCGCAAGGCGGGCACCACCACATCCCCATCATTGACGCCGAAAAGCGCCTTGTGGGCATCATCACGCAATCGGACCTGGTGGGCGCGCTGTACCGCGCGGTGCAGCCCGCGGGTTGAAGGTCGTCATGCGGTGTGGGCTGGGCCGAAGTCGAACGTGAACGTCGTCTGCACGCCGGGCATCGATTCGGCTTCGACAGTGCCGCCGTGCCGCTCGATCAGGCGTTTGACGATCGACAGGCCCACGCCCGTGCCGACGAAGTTGTCGTCATCGTGCAGGCGCTGGAAGGGTGCGAAGAGCTTCTCGGCCTGGCCCGGCTCGAACCCGACGCCGTTGTCGCGCACGAAGACGCGGTTGCCGCCTGGCGTCAAAGTGCCGATCTCGATGCGTGGAGACGGCTGGCGCGAAGAGAACTTCAGCGCGTTGCCGACCAGGTTGGCGAGCACCTGGCGTGCCAGGGTCGGGTCGGCCCGCACGACCGGCAGCTCGCCCACGACCACCTGCGTGCCAGGGTGGTCGTGCATCATTTCCGCCAGCAGCTCGCGCACCAGTTCGCCCAGATCCACCGTACGGAAATGCATCTCCACGCGTTCGGCACGCGAGCATTCCAGGATGTCCTCGATCATGCGGTCCATGGTGGCGGCGCCGGCCAGGATGCGGCCGAGCTTGCGCTGGCCTTCCTGCGAGAGGTTGCCGCCCTCGCTGCGCTGGAGCACGGTGGCGAAACCATTGATCGTGCGCAGTGGCCCGCGCAGATCGTGCGAAACGCTCGCGCCAAACGCTTCCAGGTCGGCCACCGCGCGTGCCAGCGACTGGTTCTTGGCCGCAAGTTCGGCGGTGCGGTGTTCCACCAGTTCCTCCAGGCGCTGGCGGTCGGCCTCCTGCTGGGCCTGGTCGATGCGTGCAAACCGCAGGGCCTGGCGCTCACGCCGCCAGTGAGCTGTCGCGCCGGTGGCCAACAACGCGAGAAGACCCGCCACGGCGATCCATACAGTGCTGCGCCGGGCGTCGGCATAGGCCTCGCTGCGGTCGATCTTGGCGACCAGGTACCAGTCCGTGCCTGGCACCGGCCGCACGACGCCGATCACCGCCTGTCCTTTGAAGTCGATGGCTTCCACCGCGGTGCCAAACGGCACTTCGCCGCGCAGCACGCGGGCCGCGAGCAGGTTGGGCGACGAGATGGGGGCACGCGTGCGGTCCAGCGGGCCGACCAGCGCGTCACCGTCGCGGTGGATCAGGATCGATGTGGCCGTCGCGCTGGGCACCGGCCACTGGCTCAGCAGCGGCAGCAGCACCAGCCGGGGGTCGAGCCTGAGCACGACCAGGCCCCGCGCCGGCGTGCCGCTGAGCGTCAGCGGGGCCACGACATCCACCCGTGGAGCGGGCGCCACGCCGCCATGCCCGTGGAAAGCGGTGAATTGCGGCAAGTTGGTTTCGACAGCCCGCCGCGCCGCGGCCCGCAGCTCCGGCGAAGCCTGGCCCGGTTGGAGCGGTTCGCTGGCCACGATCTCGCCGCGGTTGTCCAGGATCAGCACGCTGTGGCCGCCGCTGGCCTTGTGGAAGCTGGAAAGCCGGCCCAGCAACCGGTCGCGCGCGGTGTTGTCGCCTTCGTCGCGCCACTTCACGAACATCTCGCCCAGCGGGCTGTTGCCGGCGAACCGGGCCTGCGCCATCTTCTCGCTGAGCCAGCTGCTGGCTTGCGTGGCGCGCAGTTCCGACAATGCCTCCAGGCGGGCCGATTCCTGTTCGTAGTCGAGGTTGTAGGCGGCGAGGATGGCGACCCAGACCACCGCTCCGATCACGACAGCCGCAACCGCGAGGGGCAGCGCCAGGGGCCGGATCGAAGCCGCGCCTGCCGCAGAAGGCACGGCAGCTAACCGCAGGGAGATGTCTTGGGCCATGCTCAGGTCCTCCTGAACCTGCGCCGGTCCGGCGTCCGTGCGTTGCGGTCGCCTGCTGCCGTCTACCAGGCAGTTGAACCGGCGTTCGAGCCCATTCTAGGCCGCACCCCAAGCCCGGTCCAGCTGGAAATCAGGCGGCCGTGTCGTCGACCTGCGCACCCGGACGGGCGTCGGGTGACACCAGGTTCAGCGTCGCCTTGCGCACAGCGGCCTTGTCGGCGGCGCTGGCGAACTTGCTGTACTTGCCGAGGATGCCGACCAGCTGGCTGTAGATCTTGGGGTTGCCCGCAACGCATTCGCGCTGCTCCATGAAGTCGGCGTCTCCGGTGAAATTGCCGATCAGGCCGCCGGCCTCCTGCACCAGCAGCGAACCGGCGGCAACGTCCCAGGCCGACAGACCGGTTTCGAAGAAACCGTCGGTGAAGCCGGCCGCCACATAGGCGAGATCGAGCGCGGCGGCGCCGGGGCGGCGGAGGCCCGCCGTGCGTTGCATCACGTCGGCCATCATTTTCAGGTAGCTGTTGAAGTTGTCGCCCGGGCGGAACGGGAAGCCGGTGGAAATGAGGCACTGGCGCAGGTCGATGCGCTTGGAGACGCGCAGGCGGCGCTCGTTCATGTAGGCGCCACGGCCCTTGGTGGCGGTGAAGAGGTCGTTGCGGCTCGGGTCGTAAATGCAGGCTTGCTCGACCTTGCCCTTCACGGCCAGCGCGATGCTGACGCAGTAGACGGGAAAGCCGTGGATGAAATTGGTGGTGCCGTCGAGCGGATCGATGATCCAGACGAAATCGGAGCCCTGGGTACCATGTGTCTTGCCCGATTCCTCGGCCCAGATCGCGTGGTGCGGATAGGCCGTGAGCAGCGTCTCGATGATCACGGCCTCTGCGGCGTGGTCCACCTCGGTGACGAAGTCGTTCACCTGCTTTTGCGAAATGCGCACCGACTCGACGTCAAGTGCGGCCCGGTTGATGATGGCGCCGGCGGCGCGGGCGGCCTTGATGGCCACATTGAGCATGGGATGCAGGTTGGGGGAAGTCATAGATGTGTTTGTGGGACAGATCTTTAGCTCTGTCCCCAACTGATTAAGGAACTGATTGGCCGGCCCCGGCGATGCGGGCGGCGACAATACCCCCATTTTACCCGGACCCCCCGTTCCAGCCCTGTGAAGACCCGTTTCATCCTCATCAACACGAGCCACGCGGGTAACGTGGGCGCTGCGGCGCGCGCGCTGAAAGTGATGGGGTTCGACGACCTCGTCCTCGTGGCGCCGCGCTGGCCCGATGTACTCACGCGCGAGGAAACGCTGCAGCGCGCCAGCGGTGCCACCGACGTACTGGAGAAGGCGCGCATTGTCGCAACGCTCGACGAAGCGCTGGAGGGCGTGAGCTACCTGTGCGCCACGGCGATGACGCCGCGCGACTTCGGCCCCCCCACGGTGGCACCGCGAGAGCACTTCGCGGGCCTGGCCTCGTCACCGCACAGCGTCGGCTTCCTCTTCGGCTCCGAGCGCTTCGGCATGAGCAACGACGATGTGTATCGCTGCCACGCGGCGCTTTCGATTCCCACGGCGCCGGACTATGGCTCGCTCAACCTCGCCGCGGCGATCCAGGTGATCGCTTACGAGTGGCGCACGGCCCTGGGCGGGTTCGGCCCGCCGGCCCTGCCCGAACGCGAACTGGCTGACGCGAAGGCGGTGGCGGGCATGCTGGCGCACTGGCAGAGGTCGCTGGTGGACATCGGGTTCCTCGACCCCGCCGCGCCCAAGAAGCTGATGCCGCGCCTGAACCAGCTTTTCAACCGGGCGCAACTGACCCCTGAGGAAATCCACATCCTGCGTGGTGTTGCCAAAGCCATGTCCGAAGCAGCCTCGGGTGTAAAACGATAGACTGGCTACGCATAAGCAAATAGCCCACAGAACGGCCTGACATGTTCACCCGCCTGCGTTCCGATATCCAGTGCATCCTCGACCGCGATCCTGCCGCGCGCAGTACGTGGGAGGTGATCACGTGTTATCCGGGCCTGCACGCCGTGGTGATGCACCGCGTGTCGCACTGGCTGTGGACTCACGGGCTGAAGTGGCTGGGCCGCTTCGTCTCCATGGTCGCGCGGTGGTTCACGGGCATCGAGATCCACCCCGGGGCGGTGCTGGGCGAGCGGGTCTTCTTCGACCACGCCATGGGCGTGGTGGTGGGCGAGACCGCCGAGATCGGCGACGGCTGCACGATCTACCAGGGCGTGACGCTGGGCGGCACTTCGCTCTACAAGGGTGCCAAGCGACACCCCACACTCGGCAAGAACGTGGTGGTCAGCGCCGGTGCCAAGGTGCTGGGCGGCTTCGTCGTGGGCGATGGCGCGAAGATTGGCAGCAACGCCGTGGTCATCAAGCCGGTACCTGCGGGTGCAACGGCGGTGGGCATCCCCGCGCGCATCATTCCGTCGAAAGAGGGCACCAGTGCGGACGTGACGGGCAACCCGAAGTTCTCGGCGTATGGCATCACGCTCGAAGACGATCCGCTCAGCCAGGCGATGAAGGGGCTGATCGACAGCGCTTCTTCGCAGGACCACCAGATCGCGTTGCTCTGGCAGGCGATCGAGAAGCTCTCGGCCACCCGCAAGGACGGTGACTGCGTGCCCGACGACGCGGCACTCAAGGAGTGTTTCGAAGCGGAGAAGCTGACGCAGCTGGTCGGCAAGTAGTCAGCGGCCCTGCTTTTCGTAGAACGCGATCAGCGGCTTGTCGAATTCGCCGTGGTCTAGTTGCCAAAGTCCCATCGGGCCACGCACGAAGGGCACCTGATGCTCGCTTCCGACGCGAAACTGTGCCCAGTAGTCGATGGCCCGTGGAAAACGCAGTGTCGGCAGCCCCAGGTTCATGTCCACGGGCTCCAGGCGAGTGGGGCTGGCCAGCCGATAGCTGTAGTTCCGGATGCCGTTGCCGTCCAACCCTTGGTCTACCCGCTTGGCCGCCGGGAGTGCCGCGCCCAGCAAGGCAGCGGACAACATGAGGCTTAGCACCAGCGACTCGCGCGCGGGCACCCGCCCGGTCAGCAGGTACCGGTAGGCCAGCAGGTCACAGACGCCAGCGCACGCCAGTGCGCCGCCCCAAACCAGCGGATTGAACAGTATGCGGGCCAGTTGCGAGTCGGCCAGCTCGAACCGGGTGACGACGAACGTGTCGATCAAGCTGAAAAAGAGCAGCACGAAGAACAGCACGACGATGACGATGCTCCTGGGGCTTTTTTCCAGGGCGAAGTCGCTGGTCTGCTCCTCGGCCAGGGCGTAAGCGGGGAATGTGCCGCGGAAAATGTCGGCGAGTGCCTCGCGCGAGGGCAACGCGTACATGCCCGTGTCGGCGCAAAAATTCATTTCGCCCCGTGGCGTTGTCAACTTCGCCCAATGCAGGTTGCCCGCGCGCAGGTTGCGGTTGCCCAGCCACTCGACGGCACTGCTGCCTTTGTCGAAGAGCGAGTCGAACGCACGGCGGTCCTTCAGCCAGAAGCCCCTGATTCGCAGCCTGTCGCCCTCGTCGACCAGCACGCCCTTGGCCTCGAAAGGCATCACGCGCCACCAGCGCTGGTGGAATGCGGGTCGCGACAGGTTGATGCGCCAGTAGCGCTTGCCTTGCAGGTCCGCCACCAGCTTGTCCTGGTGCTTTTTCATGGCCCTGTTGCGCCAGAAGAGAAGGAACACCACCAGCAGAAGCGGCAGGTACGCCAGAAGCCAGAGGTAGTAGCTCGTCATACGCCCGCGGGACGCTGCGCGCTCTTCGGCCTAAAGGCCTTACACACCTCGTCGTTCGTCTTGAGGTAGGGGCCGCCGATCAAATCGACGCAATACGGCACGGCGGCAAAGATGCCGGCCACCAGTTGCTCGCCACCCGTGCCCTTCAGCCCTTCAAGGGTCTCCTGGATCGACTTGGGCTGGCCCGGCAGGTTGATGATGAGGCTCTTGTCACGGACTACCGCGCATTGCCGCGACAGGATGGCCGTGGGCACGAAGCGCAGGCTGATCTGCCGCATCTGCTCGCCAAAGCCTGGCATCTCCTTGTGCGCCACCGCCAGCGTCGCTTCAGGCGTTACGTCGCGCGGCGCCGGGCCCGTGCCGCCGGTGGTGAGCACGAGCGAACAGCCGGCATCGACCAGATCGATCAACGCGGCGCTGATGCCTTCTCTTTCGTCGGGGATCAAACGGGCTTCGAAGGTGATGGGGTTCTTCAGCGCGCGAGTAAGCCAGTCCTTCAGCGCGGGCAGGCCCTTGTCTTCGTAGACGCCGCTGGACGCGCGGTCGCTGATCGAGACGATGCCGATCGTGACCGGCTCAAACGTTTCTGTGGTCATAGGTACCGTCGTCCTCTTCGGCCGGCGAGGGGATGCCGGTCAGCTGGTCCTTCACCAACTGGAAGATCTCGCGGTACGCGCGGCCATGCCGTGGCACAAGCCCCTTGGACACCTGGTCCTGCGTGGGCTGCACGTCCTTGCGTGCCTGGCGGATCAGCGCCCGCAGCTGCTGCGTATCGGTCTGCGGGTACTCACGCATCCACTGGTCCAGCGCATCTTCGTTGGCGATCAGCTTGTCGCGCCATTGCTCGGCCTGGTGCAGGGCGAGCGCGTCGCTGGCCGAACCTTTGCGCTGCTCGTCGAGCGCGTCGCGCACGGACTGGCGCGTCTCCTCGTCCAGGCCGCGCATCAGTTTGCCGATGAACTGCATCTGGCGGCGCTTGCCTTCAAAGTTGGTGATGCGCTTGGCTTCGGCAACGGCGTCGATGAGTTTTTCGGGCAAGGACAAGCCCGCCATCAAATCGGCGCGCAGGGTCAGCAGCGATTCACCGAGCTTTTGCAGCTCCGTGCTTTCGCGCTTGAGGTCGGTTCGGCTGGCTTCGGTCGTGCCTTTGAGCTCAGCCTTGAGCTCGAGATCCAGCTCGCTGCCTTCGGCGACGAACTGGCCGCGCACGAAGTAGCCTTTTTTGGGTTTGCGTGACATGAGGGGCTGGAGTAGGGCAAGTATCATAGCTTCGCCATGAACAACAACGACACCACCCGCCCCGCCACCGGTTTCAGCTACAGCCGTGCCGTATTCGAAGAACTGGTCGACGCGGCCCTGGCGCATGCCAGGAAGCTGGGCGCGACCGATGCGGGCGCCGAGGCGTCGGAAGGCTGCGGCCTGAGCGTGTCGGTGCGCAAGGGCGAACTCGAGAACGTCGAACGCAACCGCGACAAGTCGCTCGGCGTCACCGTCTACGTCGGCCATCGCCGCGGCAACGCCAGCACATCCGACTTTTCCAGCGCCGCAATCGAGCAGACCGTGCAGGCCGCGTACGACATCGCCCGCTTCACCGCGGAAGACCCCGTGGCTGGCCTGCCGGAGGCGCAAGACATCGCCGGGCCGGACGAACAGCCCGATCTGGACCTGTTCCATCCCTGGGCCATCACCAGCGAAGAAGCCGCCAAGCTGGCGCTGGAATGCGAGGCCGCCGCCTTCAAGACCGACAAGCGCATCACCAACAGCGAGGGCGCGGGCGTCTCAGCCCAGCAGAGCCACTTCTTCAGCGCGCATTCGCGGGGTTTTCGTGGCGGCTACGCCAGCTCGCGCCACTCGATTTCGGTCGCGCCTATCGCCGGCAAAGGCGACGGGATGCAGCGCGATGCCTGGTACAGCTCGATGCGCAGCGCGCAGGATCTTGCGGGGCCGAAGGAAGTGGGCCGCTACGCCGCGGAACGCGCACTGTCGCGGCTGAAGTCACGCAAGATCGCCACGCGCGAATGCCCGGTGCTGTTCGAGTCGCCGCTGGCAGCCGGGCTGCTGGGCGGGTTCGTGCAAGCCGTGAGCGGCGGTTCGCTCTACCGCAAGAGCAGCTTCCTGCTGGACTCGCTGGGCAAGACGGTCTTCCCGGAGCACATCGACGTGCTGGAAGACCCGATGGTGCGCCGTGGCAAGGGCAGTTCGGCTTTCGACGAAGAAGGCGTGCGCACCAAGGCGCGCAAGGTCGTGGATGCCGGGCGCGTCGAGGGTTACTTCCTCAGCAGCTATTCGGCGCGCAAGCTGGGAATGAAGACCACCGGCAACGCCGGCGGCTCGCACAATCTCACGCTCACCTCGCGCCTGACGCAGCCGGACGACGACTTGAAGGCCATGCTGCGCAAGCTGGGCACGGGCCTGTTCGTCATCGAACTGATGGGGCAGGGCGTGAACTACGTGACGGGCGATTATTCGCGCGGTGCGAGTGGCTTCTGGGTGGAGAAGGGCGAAATCGCCTATCCGGTGCAAGAGATCACGATCGCCGGCAACATGAAGTCCATGCTGACCGGCATCCAGGCTGTGGGCGCCGACACCTACAACTACGGTGCGAAGACCGTCGGGTCGGTGTTGATCGACAAGATGAAGGTGGCGGGATCGTAAGATCCGTTCAACCCGCCAGCGCGGACTTCACGGCCGCCGAAACCTGCCCCATGTCGGCCTTGCCGGCCAGCTTGGCCTTCACGGCGCCCATGACCTTGCCCATTTCGCCGGGGCCGGGGGCTTTGCCAAGTTGCTCACCGAGCTCGGCCACGATGGCCTTCACCTCGGCCGCAACCTCGTCGGCCGATAGGCGGGCTGGCAGGTAGGCCTGCAGCACGACGGTCTCGGCCTTCTCCTTGTCCGCCAGGTCCTGGCGACCGGCCTTCTCGAAGGCCTCGATGCTGTCCTTGCGCTGCTTGAGCATCTTGTCGACGATGCCGATCACGGCCACATCGTCCAGCTCCACGCGCTCGTCCACTTCCTTCTGCTTCATGGCCGCTGTCAGCAGGCGGATGGTGCCCAGTCGCTCGCTGTCTTTGGCGCGCATGGCGGCCTTCATGTCGTCGGTGATGCGTTCTTTGAGGCTCATGGGATCTCCCGGAAATGCGAAAAGGAATTAAAAAAGCCTGCTTGAGCGTCCCCAGGCAGGCTTTTCGGGTGCCGCGAGGGCAACGTTTTAGTAGAGCTTCTTCGGAAGCTGCATGCTGCGCACGCGCTTGTAGTGGCGCTTGACGGCCGCGGCCTTCTTGCGCTTGCGCTCGGCGGTGGGCTTTTCGTAGAACTCGCGGGCGCGAAGTTCGGTCAGCAGGCCCAGCTTTTCAATGGTGCGCTTGAAGCGGCGCAGGGCCACGTCGAAGGGCTCGTTTTCTTTTACACGGATCGTCGTCATCAGCGAATGAATTCCAAATTTGTGCGGACTTCAGGGACCAGGGAAGATCGCGCCCGGGTGCCGTTGTCTGCGGGGTTCCCCAACTTAGGTGGTGATCAGGCCGTTGGGGGTTTGCCAGCAAAGCCCGTCATTATAGCCCCAGCGACGCTCCTGGCAACCGCGGCGCTTTCAACCGGGCGGTCTCGACCCCCGCCGGCTCGCGAAATCAGCCAGAATTCGCCCGTGACGCCTCATCAAAATTCGTCCGTGGCGGCAGCGCCGGAAGTGCAGCGGCAGGTTCTGGCCCGGGCAGCCCGACTGTAGGCGTCCGCCGCCGACTTCAACGACACGCTGCGCCAGACGATCGGCGCGTGCCTCCCGGCGCTGGGCGATTTCGGTTTTTTCGACGTGACGCACGGCGGGGGCGTGCGGCGCACCTTGGCCGCCCACGAAGCGCCCGACATCGAGGCCCTGCTCGCCCCGACCCAGTGGGCGCGCCAGGAGCGCGCCGACATGAACCTGTGCGCGCTCTCCACCGGCCAGCCGGCACTGCACCCGGACATCGGCGAGGCCTGGTACCGCAAAGTGGCTACCAGCGAAGGGCACTGGCAGCTCGCTGCGCGAGCTGGACTTCCGTTCCATGATCACGGTGCCCGTGCGTTACCGGGACGAACTGGTGGGCGCCTTCACACCCGCAATGGTTGGATCGAAGTCGCGGTGGAAGACACGGGTTGCGGTATCGCACCGGAGCTGTTGCCGCGCGTCTTCGCTGGTCGCGCTGACCGGTTGCGGGCGCGACAACGACCGGTCACGCGCGCTTGCGGCAAGCTTCGATGAACATCTCGTCACGGCCGTCACGGCCGACCGGCTGTTGGGCCAGTTGCGGCAATTGCTGGCCGCCGGGCACAGGTGAATAAGTCACGTTGAAACATCGCGACACATTCACGCGCCTTCAACACAATCGGCTCGCGACGCTCTTGTCGCGGTTGAAAAGAATCAGCAGGGATCGAACAACAATGGCAATCGATATCAGCATCCGCGCCGGCCTGACGGCCGACACGTCCAGCGTCAGCGCATCGGGCAGCGTGCAGCACGTGATCACCGACACCGAAGTGAACAGCTTCGGGCTTCAGGACGGCAACCTCAAGAACGCCGTGGGCCGCTATTTCGGCCAGAACCCCAACGACGCGTTCCTGCACAGCGACACGCCTTGGGACGACCTGTACCGGACATATGGCTGGCCCCAGGTGCAAACCGTGCTGGTGGTCGACAGCGCCACCGTCATCGGGATCACCTCGGAGCCCACCATCATCGCCCAGCAGACGTTCTCGAACGACAGCAACGTCAAGGGAACGTTCAACGTGGGCATCTCGCAGCAGGTCGCCAACACCAGTTCCAGCAGCTGGTCGGAAACGAACACGATCACCGTGGGCCAGAAGTTCACCTACAAGGTGGAATTCCTGGGTACCGGCGGTGGTGGTGAAACCTCGCTGTCTTACGCCCATTCCTGGGGCGAAACCACCGGCGAGAGCACCACCATCACCGTGGGCACGCAGTCCGGTGTCAGCGTCCCGCTGGACCCGGGCCAGGCCGTCCAGGCGCAACTCACCGCCAGCCGCGGCACGATGAGAGTGCGCGTCGTCTACAAGGCGTATGTGACGGGGTCGACAGCGATCAACTACAACCCGACGTTCAAGGACCATCACTTCTGGGGCCTGGACATCGGGTCGGTCATGGGTGCGGGCGGCATCTCGAACCTCCTGACTTTCACGGAAGACATCGAGATCGGCTTCTTCACCAACTCCAAGATTGTCCTGAACGACCCGTCGGGCCAGCAGTTGAAGACGGCCTTCACGGCCGAAGCCGTGCACGCCTGAAAGTCGCTACGCCCGGGTGGCCATGCCCTGGGCGCAAGCCCAGGCGCTGGCCCAGGCCCACTGGAAGTTGTAGCCGCCGAGCCAACCCGTCACGTCGACCACTTCGCCGATGAAAAAGAGGCCGGGTTGCTTCGACTCCAGCGTTTGCGAGGAGAGGTCGCGGGTGTCGACGCCGCCGGCGGTCACTTCGGCCTTTCGATAACCCTCTGTGCCAGACGGCACCAGCGTCCAGTGCGTCAGCCGGTCCGCCAGCGCCGTGAGAGCCTTGTCGGTGGCCTCGTTGATGGGCCGCTGCCACGCCGCGTCTTGCTGCACCCAGGCATCGGCGAGGCGCGACGGCACATGGGCGGCGAGCTCGTTGGCGATCAACTTGCGCGAGGTGGCCTTGGCGCGCAGCAACTCCCGCTGCAGGTCGATGTCCGGGGCCAGGTCGATCCGGATCGGCTGGCCTTCGCGCCAATAGCTGGAAATCTGCAGCACCGCCGGGCCGCTCAGGCCGCGGTGGGTGAAGAGCAGATCTTCGTGGAAGACGGTGCGGTTCTTCTTGTCACCCGTTTCGATGGCGACCGGCAGCGCCAGGCCCGCCAGTTGCGCGTACGGTGCCCAGCTGTCGCCGTCGAACGTGAGCGGCACCAGCGCCGGGCGCGGGTCGACGATGCGCAGCCCGAACTGGCGGGCGATGCGGTAACCGAAATCGGTGGCGCCGATCTTGGGGATGGACAGGCCGCCGGTAGCGATGACCACGTGGTGCGCGGACACGACGCCGTGGTCGGTCGTGACGCGGAACCGCGCGCCGGACGGCTCGGGCCCGTCGAGGGCAGCAACCTCACGCACCGCGCACGGCTGCCAACGCGTGACGCCGCCCGCGTCGCATTCGGCGACCAGCATGCGGATGAAATCTTCGGCAGAGCGGTCGCCGAAGAGCTGGCCCTTGTGCTTCTCGTGGAAAGGGATGCCGTGCTTCTGCACCAGCGTGATGAAGTCCTGGGGCGTGTAGCGGGAGAGCGCGGAGCGGCAGAACTGCGCGTTGTCGCCCAGGAAGTGCTTGTGGGGCGCTCGGGGGTCGAGGTCGCGATTGGTGAAGTTGCAGCGCCCGCCGCCGGAGATGCGGATCTTCTCGCCGATCTTCTCGCTGAGATCGACCAGCAGGACTTTCAGGCCCCGCTGGCCGGCGGCGCCGGCACAGAACAGGCCCGCCGCGCCCGCGCCGATGACGATGGCATCGAAATGCGCCGGTTCAGCCACTCAACCCTTCCAGGTGAACGGAAACTTGAACTGCTTGAAGAAGCCGTTGGGCACGTAGTCGCCCAGCACGCCATAGGATTGCGGCCAGAGCTTGGTGCTCTTCACCGCGGTGCCGAACAGGTAGTCCAAAAAGGCGAAATGGGCGGCGTAGTTCTTGTCGAGCGCTTCCTGGTCCTGGCTGTGGTGCCAGTGGTGGAAGTTGGGCGTGACGATGATGTAGCGCAGCGGCCCCAGACGCACGCTGACGTTGGCGTGGTTGAACACGGCCTGGAAGCCGACGATGACGATGTACGCGTCGATCACTTCCTTGGAGAAGCCGAACACGTAGATCGGCGCCAGCACCAGCGTGCGCGTGATCAGCAATTCCAGGATGTGCTGGCGCGAGCCCGCCATCCAGTCCATGCTTTTGACGCTGTGATGCACGGCATGCAGGCGCCACAGCAGCGGCACCTCGTGGTAGGCGCGGTGCGTCCAGTACTGCACCAGGTCGGCGACCAGCACGATGAGCAGCAGGCCGGCCCAGAAGGGCAGGCCCTGCACCCAGCCGCGGACGCCGTCGTTGGCGGCCCAACCGAAGAACTTGTGCACGACGAGGTTGGTGGCCAGCAATACGAAGCCCACCACCATGTGGTTGACGATGAAGTGATGCAGGTCGGTCTGCCATTCGGCGCGGAACACCGGCTGGTCCTTGCGCAGGGCGAACAGCTTTTCGATGAAGATGAAGATCAGCGAAGAGCCCAGCAGGTCCAGGATGAACCAGTCCAGGCCGATGTAAGGCGTGTTGTCGGCGAAGTCGTTGACCGGCACCTTGTGGCCGCCCAGCAGCGCTGTTGCCACCACGAGCATGAACGCGAAGGACGAGAGCCAGCGCGAACGGTTGAAGCAGATGTTGACGATGCTCAAGCCCCCGGCGATCACCATCGCGCCGAACATGATCTTGCGGATCATCTCTACGTCGTAGCTCTTGCGCAGTTGCGGCGTGGTCAGGTACTCGGGGAAGTGGAAGGCCAGCACCCCCAAGAAGCACAAAATGGCCAGGCTGAGCGCGATGACGCCCGTGATGCGGCCGCGGCCGGGCGCGAGCGCGCCATGGCTCTCGCTGAATTCATTGAGTTTGTCGAGCATGCGCCCCTCCGATGTCCTGACTGCGGCGCAGTGTAGCGCGCGGCTACTGGCGCCCGAAGCCCGCGACCCCGGCCGCCACGTGGTTGACGGGCGACGCGGCGCCGATGGTGCTCTGCACCGTGATCGCCGCTGCGTAGCCTTGCAGGGTGACGCCCACCAGCCGGCCATTGACGGTGACCTGGGGCGTTCCGTTGCAGCCCACGCATTGCACGCCGGACAGTGCTTGCGCTCCGGCACCCATGTTCCAGGTGCTGCCGGCACTGACCTGGTAACCGGTGGCCGGAACCACGGCCTGGCGCGCGAACTGCAGTGTGATCGGATCCAGCGCCTTGACCTGCCGGGTCTGGAAGTCCATGCCCAGGCGGCCGGCCGAGAGGCTGCCGGTGCGCCCGAGGTTGTCGGTGGGGGCGGTGCCTCCGACGAAGTTGTACACAGCGGTCCCTGAACCCGGCAAGGCCACCAGCGGCGTGTCGCCGAACACGAAGTGCGTCCCCGTGGGATTGCCGGGCTCGGTGGGCGGCTCGAAGGTCCAGTACAGGCCCGCGCCAGGGCGTCCATCCATCACCCGCGACTTGGCCAGCTGTACGGCCAGCGTGGCGGAGTTGTAGAAGAACTTGTCGCCCACGCCTTCGACCTCGGCCTTGATGTCCCGGATCGTCATGCTGCGCGATTCGGTGAGTGGGTTCAGCGCGCCGTTGTCGTGGACACTGCGCGCCCGGATCACCGAGATGTCGGTCTGCGCCGCGAGCACGGCGGCGACGCCGGGCCTCTCGCCGGCGGCGATCGCGGTGCGGATGGCCTGCACGGCGGCGGCCTGCAGGCGCAGCGCCGACAGTTGCGGAGACGTGGAAACCTGCGTGCTGCCGGCGCGTGCTGCCCTGCTGTCGGCGTCGGCCGCTGCCTGGGTGGCGCGGGCCCGTACCACCAGCGCGCGGTCGTTCAGCACCGCGGGTGGCGCCAGCAGGCGCTCGGGCGGCGTGGCGGCGCTGGCGACGTGGAAGTAGTCCTGCTGGCCGAATTCCGCTTCGCCGGCGTCGTTCGTCACAGAAATCCGCCCGTCCGTCACACCGCCGAACAAGCCGTTGGCCGCTGCGGTACCGTCGGGGTTGAAGCAGTCGTTGTCGCAGGCGACAAGGGTGAAGTGGGTGCCTCGAATACCGATCGTGGCGAGCGAGTTGCCCACGATATGGGCCCTCGGGTTGCCCTTGCCGATCAACCCGGTCAAGGTGCGCATGCCGCCGCGTATCAGGGCCATGATGGAACGGTCGTCGGGGTTCCTGCCGTAGCGGAAATCCTGGACCTTGAGCTGCGAATTGGCCCGCAGCGCCACCACCGATTCGTCCGCGAACCGCACCTGCAGGGCGCTCTTGTCCCCCACGTCGATCAGGTCGCCGTTCTCGATTTCAAAGCCGGCCTGCAGGGGCTGGCGCTGGCCGGCACGGTCGATCGACGCCGTGCCCGCGAGCGCGAGTACGCGTCCCACCGGCTCGGCGAGAGCCGGCGGCGCGGCCAGCGACGCGAGGAGGCTGGCAACCACAATGAAGGTCTCGCGCTGCATGGTTCCTCCGGTCAGTTCATTTCGTAGCGCAACTTCAGCGCCACCGTGTCACGGTCATACTGGTACAGGCCGATATTCGAACGCTGCCTGACGTGCTGGTAGTCGGCCCGCACCGACCAGTTGCTATCGAACGCGTACGCTGCCGAGAGATCGAAAGCGGCAAATCGATCCTCGCGTGTCTCGAGCCCTGAAGCGAACTCCGCGCCATAGCGGTGGGCCTGCCAGTTCAAGCCCGCGCCGACCGTCCACTTCGGCCGCGGCTGGGCCGTTGCGCCGAATCGCACGCCCTGAACGTCGCGCGACAGGTCGGGGCGGTCGCGCCGGTTCCTTTCCTGCGCCAGGTTCACGCCGAAGCTGAGCGCGGGGTTCCATTCGTGCTCCAGGCTGCGATTCCAGGAGCCACCAAGGCCCACCAGGTCGCTGTTTCGCACGTCGGCATTGGAGGACACCGCGGTGGTCTGCGCGAGGTCGAGGAAGCCGTCGACGTTCTGGTAAGACTGCCGCGACCATTGCGCCGCAAGGCTGAAGCGGTTGAACTGGTCAGCCTGGTATTGCCACTCGCCGGCCAGCGTGCCCACGTCCAGGTAGCGATGGCTGTCCACCCTGAGCGTGGTGAAGTCAACGCCCAGCCGATAGAGGCTGCGGCCCTCCAGGTACGAGAGGCCGCCCTGCACCGCGGCGACGTCCTGGTCGAAGACATCGTTGCCGGATTTCGAATGGGCGCGAGCCAGGAGCGTGGCGCCCCCGTACAGCGACAGGCCGGGCCGCAGCGGATAGGTACCTTGCCCGCCCAGCGCAATGCTGCGGAAGGAGTCGCGCTGCCGTTCCGAGGTCTGGCCGGGCGCCACCACGAAGCCTTCGGGCAGCCCGGCGATCTGGCCGCTGGCTACGCCGCTGTTGATGTTGTTGTCCCATCCGATTCCGACCTCGGCGAAGGCCGTCGCAGTGGGCTTGTAGCGCGATTCGCGGGCCCGGATCGCATCGAGGAAGCGCCTGATGCTGTCCAGTTCAGCACCGGTGGCCGCGGGGGCGAGCGCCTGGAATTCCTCGCGCGCGCGCAAGTCCTCTCCCAGGATGAAATAGCCACGCGCCAGCTGGAACTGCGCCGCGCGGTTGTCCGGGAACCGCAGCAGGTAGCGCTCCAGCGCGAGCACACCTTCACCCGGCGCGCCGGTGTTGAGCGCGGCGATGCCGAAGTAGAAATCGAAGCTCGGGTCGCCCAGCAGCTGCGGCGCGGCGCGGCCGGCCAGGTAGGCTTCGCGGTCCTTGCCTTGCTCGAGCAGTGCTTTCAGATCGTCGGCGGGCGCGGCGGCCGCCCAGGTAGGCAGCAACGCCAGTGCCGTCCAGCAGCATGCGCCCAGCGGAAGTCCCTTCCTCATTGTTCGCCCCTCTTCTCGTTAGAGAAAAAGGTAACACAAGAAGGGCGCGCGCGGTATCGGGGAAAGAGGCAGGCGAGGTGCGCCGGACTCAGGCAACATGGAACTGCACCGGCGCCGACACCGCGGCGACGCCGCTGATCACGTCGCCGACGACGATGACCGAGGGGCTGGCCAGCTGTTCGCGGGCGATGGTGGCGTCCAGTTCGCCCAGCGTGGTGACGGCGCTGCGTTCGTCCGGCAGGCTGGCCCGGTGGACCACGGCCACGGGGGTGGACGCCGGCAGGCCCGTGAGCAGCTCTTGCTGGATGTGGCCGGCGCCGCTCACGCCCATGTAGATCACCAGCGTGAGCTTGGCGTCGCGCGCGGTGGCCGCCAGGGCACGCCAATCGGTGCCCTGCGAGCCTGGCTGCGCGTGGCCCGTGACGAAGACCACGCCGTGCGCGTGTTCGCGATGCGTCAGCGGAACGCCCAGGGACGTGACGGCGGCCAGGCCGGAGGTGATGCCGTTGACGACCTGCACTTCGATGCCCGCGGCCTGCAGGTGTTCGACCTCCTCGCCGCCGCGGCCGAAGATGAATGGATCACCGCCCTTCAGGCGCACGACGTTCTCGCCTTCGCGGGCGGCCATGATCATGAGCTTTTCGATGAAGGCCTGCGGCGTGCTCTTGCAACCGCCGCGCTTGCCGACATTGACGATGCGCGCGCCGGGCGAGCCGAAGGCGACGATCTCGGGGCTGACCAGGTCGTCGACCAGCAGCACGGTGGCGGCCTGGATGGCCTTGACGGCCTTCAGGGTCAGCAGTTCCGGGTCGCCGGGACCTGCGCCTACGAGGGTGACTTTGCCGGTGTTCATGTCTCTGCGTTCGTTGGATTGTTTGCCGAAGCCAGATGCAAGATGTGTTCCACCTGCAATGCCATCGATGCCGGCACTGGCTTGCGGCCGGCCAGCACATCCTGAATGTAAGCAGCTGTGGTTTCGGCGTCGATTTCGCGCGGCAGGTCCGGGAGGTCGGTGAGGGTACCTTTCTGGCCTTCCTGCAGGGTCACGCGCCTCCCGGCGATGAAGCCGTCCATTTGCGGCAGGCGGCGCGCGTCGGCCACCACCTCGCCCTCGGTGCCGCGCAGAAGGAGGGCTGTCGAGCCCATGAGTTCGAACACCGCGGCCATCGACACCGCGTACTCCGGGTGCGTGTAACTGCTGACAATCACGGCCGGCCCGTCGCAGGGGTTCATGAGCTTGACCAGGCTATGGCTCGAATTGCGCAGTCCCACGACGCGGCGCACGTCCAGCAGGCGCTTCAGCCCCGGGGACAGCAGCTCGGTCGGCGCATAGGCAGCCTCGCCCGGGGCGATGGCGCGGATCGCGGGGAGGGCGTGGATGTCGAGCGCCTGCAGCACATGGGGAACGAACACGCGGCTGGACTCGGTGGCCGTGCCGTGGATCAGCACCGGCAGGCCACGCCGGGCGATCAGCAGCGCCAGCAGGGGCGTGAGCACCGGCAGCTTTCGCGCGCCGTTGTAACTGGGCAGCACGACGACGGGCTTGCCGCTGGGCGGCACGCGGTTCAGGCGGGCGTAGGCGGCGTCGAGAAAGCCGCCCATTTCTTCAGGCGTTTCGCCCTTGATGCGCATCGACAGGCAGAACGCGCCGATTTCGAGATCCGTCACGGCGCCGTCGAGGATCTGCCCGAACAAGTCGGCCGCCTGCGCACGGCCGATCGAACGCGCGCCCTGCTTGCCGCGGCCGATTTCCTTGATGTACTGGCTGATACCCATGGATGGATTTTCGCTGATGCCTTATGACTTTCGGGTATTTCGCGAATTGAGTGGAAGCGACCCTCCCGCGGAGCCAGTGGTAGCATGCCTTTTTTTTGCGTGGTGGGGCGCATCGCGCCCGGCGAGATTCAGGCGTCCTTCTTCCTGAGAACCTTCGCGCCGCGCTGGTGAAGCAAGGCGAGGCGCCCACTAAGTTAACAACAAACTCGGCGGCGTGATGAAGGCCGTGTCGGAATAGGAGCGCCGGTCCTGATGTTCGAAGATGTTGACAAGGCGGGGAATGAACGAGGTCCCGTGCGCCTGCTTCGCGCTTACCCAGTGCCGGGCTACCAGCGCGACGTGCTGCAGCCATCGCTGGTGGTCGAACTCCGGTGTCCGCCTTTGGCGTCCATCACCTTGGCCATGCTGCAATCGGTGGACAAATGCTTTGCCCGCGCGGCGCCGGGCTATGGCGCAGCGGGCATCGCGGCGGCGGTGCAGGGTCACCCGGTGATCGCCCGGCTGGTGCACCTCACGCTCGAGATCCTGCGCACGGGCGGCATGCCCGCGTTCAGCGACGCCAAGGTCATCCGCTTCGCGAGTGCGGAGTCAGTCATGCTGGCGCTGCCCGCCATGAGCCAGGAGCCCAAGGAAACCTGGATGGTGCTGCATTGGGCCGTGCGGACCTTCAACCTGGCCGCGAGCGGTGCCTCCGTCCAGCCCGCATACGACAACTTGCCCACTGTGCTGCGCACGCTGGAGGCGCAGGCGCCCAAGGGCATCAATTCGCTGCGGTTCCTGCAAGCGGCGCACGAGGCGGGCATCCCGTGGCGGCAGGTGCTGAACAACGTTTTCCAGTTCGGTTGGGGCAGTCAGGCGCGCTGGCTGGACAGCTCGCTGACCGACGAAACGCCGAACATCTCCGCGCGCTTCGCGCGCAACAAGCAGGCCACCGCCCTGCTGTTGCGCAATGCCGGATTGCCGGCGCCGGTGCACGAGATCGCGCGCGATGCGGCCCACGCGCTGAAGCTCGCCGACAAGCTCGGCTACCCGGTGGTGGTCAAGCCCGCAAACCTGGACGGAGGGCACGGCGTCACCGCGGGCATCAACGATGCCAAGGGCGTGTCCGCGGCCTACGCCAAGGCCAGCAAGCTGTCGCAACAGGTCCTCGTGGAAAAGCACTTCGAAGGCAACGACTACCGCCTCCAGGTTTTCAAGGGAGAGGTGTTCTGGGTCACCCACCGGGTACCGGCGAGCGTGACCGGCGACGGCCGCAGCACCGTGCGCGAACTGCTGGACGCCACCAATGCGGACCCTTCGCGTGGGGCGGTCGGCGGGCTCAAGCGCATCGAGTACGACGACGAAGCGGCCTCCATGCTGGCCGACCAGGGCCTGGACCTGGTCGCGGTTCCGCCGGCAGGCATGTTCGTGCGGTTGCGGGGCGCGGCCAACGTCGCGACCGGCGGCGTGCCGGTGCCCGCGCTGGAACATGCGCATCCGGACAACCTCGCGCTGGCGGGCCGCGCCGCGCGCCTGCTGCGCCTGGACATCGCGGGCGTCGATCTCTTGATACCGGACATCAAGCGCTCCTGGCTGGAGAGTGGGGCGTTGATTTGCGAAGTGAACAGCCAGCCCCAGCTCTACCCCCATTTGCCGGCGGAATTGCTCAAGCGCCTGGTGCGCGGGCAGGGCCGCATCCCGGTCGTGGGCGTCCTGGGCACGGACAGGGGCGGCGCATGGCTCGACGGTCTGCAGACGCGCCTGGCCGGGCACGGGATTTGTGTGGGCCTGGCAACGCCCCGGCGCGTGACCATCGCCGGCCAGCCCGTGGCAGCGGGCGAGCCCGACGTGTTTCGCGCCGGGATGATGCTGCTGGGCGATACCCAGGTCGAGACGGCGATCTTCGTCGTGTCGGCGAAGGAGTCCGTGGCGAGCGGCCTGCCGGTCGACCGTTTCGATGTGCTGGTCCTGGAAGGCCCCTGCGCGGACGTCGCGGCCGGCGGCTGGGGCGAGTGGCGCGCGGTGGCCGTGGAACTGGCGGCTTGTTCCAAGTCGGTGGTCATCAACCAGGACTGCCTCGAATGGGGTGCGCTGGGTGCAAGCCTGGTGAATTCGCGCGTCACGGCCTGCCCGGCCGCGGCGCTGGAAGATACGATGTACCGGATGTTGACGGAAGTGGAGCCATGAGCACAGCCTTGCACCGCCGCCTGGGGCCGGCGGAGATCGAAAAATTTTCCTCGCACTACCTCAACGAGGGGCGCAAGCAGGAGTCTTGGCGCATCGACGCGGTCGAGGTCGAGGACGGCCGCCTGCGCGCCGCCGTCTCGATGCGCTCCACGTACGTTTCCAGGACCGACGACAAGGGTTTCCACCTCACCATCTTTTCCACGCTCGAGTTCCTGTCGCAACTGATGATCGTGTACGCGCACGTGAAGGCAGGGCTGGCCGAAAAGACGCTGGAGGGCTGGATGGTGGAGAGCGAAACGCGCAGCGTGCGCGCGATCCGCAGCCCCGACCGGATCGATGTCGACATGGAAGTGCTTTCTATGCGAAAGCGCGGCCACAACCTGTACGGCGTGTGCCGGTACAAGGTGACCGACGAGCAGGGCGGCCTCTTCGAAGTGAAGCTCAAAGGATTTCTCGCATGAACCTGAACGAGACGGCGTTCTTCCAGAACCCGTACCCCTATTACGCGAGCATGCGCAAATCGGACCAGCCCCTGTGGCTGCCGCACGCCCAGGAGAGCACCAGTGAAGGGATGTGGCTGTTTGCCCGCTACGACGACGCGGTCACCCTGTTCCGGGCCGGGCCTGCGATCTCGAAGAACATCAGCACGATCCGCCGGCCCGGAACGGGCACACCTTTCGACCTGCATATGCTGCACCGCGACGCGCCCGACCATCCGCGCCTGCGGCGCCTGGTCGCCGACCGTTTCTCG
This sequence comes from Ramlibacter sp. WS9, assembly GCF_003797765.1. GTDB lineage: Bacteria > Pseudomonadota > Gammaproteobacteria > Burkholderiales > Burkholderiaceae_C > Ramlibacter. The sequence continues at coordinate 67,524 of NZ_RKMB01000015.1, forward strand.
GCCCAGAACCTCAAGCGTTTCGAGAGCGAGATTTTCGCCATCGTCGACACGCTGGTCGAACGCATGAAAGCCAAGGGCGGCGTGGACCTGGTGACCGACTTCGCCGAGCAGGTGCCGCTGCGCATCATCGGGCACCTGATGGGTATCCCGCAGGAGGACATTCCGCAGATCCGCCAATGGTCACTCGTGATGGTGGAGGGGTTCGATTCCGTGCTCGCGTCGGCCGACGACATGCAACGGCAGCGCGATACCGGAATGGCGTTCCTCAAGTACTTCAGCTCCCTCATGGAAGCGAAGCGCCGCCAGCCGGGCGACGACCTGCTCAGCGAGATGAACACAGCCGTGGACGAGGGGAGCATCAGCGCCGAGGAAGCGCTCGGGATGGCCGGCCTGCTGCTGGTGGCGGGACACGAGACGACCGTCAGCCTGATCGGCAGCGGCCTGTTGCTGTTGCTCAACCACCCCGAGCAACTGGACCTGGTGCGAAAGGAGCCCAACCTCCTGGCCGGGGCGCTCGAGGAGACCCTCAGGTTCGAAAGCCCCGCGCAAAGAGCAACGTTCCGCATCGTCGCCGAGCCCTATGAAATGCGCGGGCTGCGGCTCGAGCCTGGCCAGCAGCTGGGCATCATCATCGGCGCGGCCAATCGCGACGAGTCGCAGTTCGACAATGCAGCGCAGTTCGACATCCGCCGAACGCCCAACCGGCACCTCGCATTCGGCTTGGGCGGGCACAACTGCCTGGGACAGATGCTGGCCCGGCTGGAGGGCCGGATCGCGATCTCGCGGCTGCTCGAACAGTGCCCTGCCTTGCGCCTGGAGGGCGCGGCGTATTGGCGCAAGAACTCGCTGTTCCGCAGCCTCCACACCCTGCCGGCGACCGTCGCATAGCGCCAAGGCCCAACTGCTCAGATTGCGCCGGGCCCGACTTGCGGCCGCTCGGTGTTGGGCACCCATTCCCACCACTCGTGCTGGCCCTCGGGCTTGTTGTCCTGGGTGCGGAACACGTTCCAGGTGACCAGGTAGTCGGGGTTCTCCATGTCCACACCCGAAGGCGGGTGCTTGTAGTGGCCGGGGGGCGCCTTGAACCAGGCGTCGAGGTTGGGCGGCAGGATGAATTCGGCCTGCGTGACCGTGGGGTCGCTGTGCCGCAGGGCTATGGTGATGCCCAGTTCGCCGTCCACTTTGGCCACCTGGCCGCAGTACTGCGACTGCTTGAGCAACTCGCCCTGCAGGCCGAAATAGTTGACGCCGACAACACAGGTCTTGCCGGCCAGTTCTTGCAACTCCATCCGGCGAGCTTAGTGCCTGAGCGGCGCAACGCCAACTTGCGGCATGTTCGCCAGGCCGATGTCGCGGGCATGCTCTTCGAAGCCCTTGTTCTTCCAGAAGAAGGCGCCGGGCATCGTGGTCGGAATGACCAGCACGTAGAACAGGGCGCGGCCGATCAGGCTGGTGGCGACCAGTGTGGCGCCGACGACCGCCAGGCCCAGCAGTGTGAAGACGTTGATGGCATCCAGCACCAGCATGCTCGCCAGCAGCGCGCAGGCCAGGCCGAGGTTCAGGCCCAGCATGGCATTACGCAGCCTGTAGGTCTTGCCGAAGGTCGTGGTCTGGATGTAGTACGACGCGCCGCCTTCATGCTCGGCTGTGCCCATGGCCTTGGCGTGCGCCGTGTGGCCGATGCCTTCGACCAGCATGCCCACGCACATCAGGGCCGTGCAGACGGTGGCGATGTTGATGAAGGGCAGGCCGTTGAAGGCCTGGGTGGCGATCATCACGATGCCGGCGACCAGCGCGCCCAGGGACAACGCGCTGCCCACGAAAGCCGTGCCGACTTGCCAGTGGTTCCAGAACGGGCGTGCCTTGATGCGGTAGCACTTGTACATGTAGTACAGGCCGCCAGCGCTGCCCAAAAGGGCCAGGTAGCCGAACCCGCGGGCCGCGGCCGCCGCAGCGGACAGGCTCACCACATCGGCGATGTCGCGCGAGAGGACCGCGGCAAAAACCGACTGGAACAGGCTGTTGCCCGGCAAGCTGAACAGGATGTGCATGCCCAGCGCGCCCATGAAGATCGCGATGCCCAGGCCTTCGCGCGACACCGGCGAGTGGCGCAGGTTGTTGAAGCCGCGGTAGAAGCGGTGCGGCTTGCCCAGGTGCATGGTGGACATGAACAGGCCGAAAGCCACCATCAGGAAGCACAGGATGGCCAGCGGCGCGTACACCGCTGACTGGGCGAACGTGGCAAAGCCCCGCAGCCCGGCCTGGGCGCCGAGGAAAGTGAGCGCGAAGGCGCCGGCGGAGGCCTGCGCGGCCAGGGTGAACAGCACCAGCGGGTTCTCGCGCGAGGACAGGCGCGCGACGTTCCAGTGCTGGGCCTTGCCCTGCTTCTGGTCGATGGCGGGCCGGTAACGTCCCTTGTCGTCCTTGTGGTACTTCACCGGCATGGAGTCGGTGCGCTTCATTTCGTCGGGCAGCTGCTTGATCTGCTGGAAGCGGATGTTGGGCTGGGTGATCTCGGGCGAGGGGAAGCCGGGGATTTCGACGCGTGCCTGCTCGCGGTTTTCGGGGATGTTCTCGATGACGCCGAAGTCCAGCGCGTTGCCCACACAGGCGGAGACGCAGGCGGGCTTCAAGCCCACTTCGAGCCGGTCCACGCACATATTGCACTTGGAGACCTGACCCTTGACCGGGTCGAGCTGCGGCGCGTTGTACGGGCAGACCCAGGTGCAGTAGCCGCAGCCGAAGCAGGTTTCCGGGTCCTGCAGCACCGCGCCGTATTCGACGTGCTTGGTGTAGGCGCGGGTAGGGCAGCCTTTCAGGCAGACCGGGTCATCGCAATGGTTGCAGGCCATCGAGATGTTCATGCGCTTGTAGTCGGGGTAGCTGCCGCCTTCCACATAGCCGACCGAGCGGAAGGCCAGGTGCGCGGGGTTGTCGTTCTTTTCGCTGCAAGCCGCTTCGCAGGCGTGGCAGCCGATGCAGTTGTCGGCGGTGAAGAAAAAGCCGTGCTGCTTGTTGCGGTTGGGGTTGGTGCCCACCGCCGGGTTCTCGTTGATGAACATCGAGCGGCCGACCGGCAGCTTGCCTTCGGTGTGCGCGATCAGGTCGATCTTCTGGCCGTAGCGGTTTGTTTCCTTGATCGTCTGGTCACGCAGCATCGCGTAGTGCTGCTCCTCGGTGCGGATTTCCCAGATCTTGCGGCCCGGGGGCGTCGCGGGCGCCGTGGAACCCACCGGCAGCAGCATGGCCTCGCCGGTCTTCAGGTTGGTGGTGATGTTCATCATGGCGGTATGTCTCGGTTTCAGGCCGGGTCCAGGGCTAAGCGGATGTCGACTTCACGGTCGACGTAGTTCCATTCGGGCGACGAACGCAATGCGTGCACGAGCTCTTCAAAGGCAGCGGAGTCGGCCGGCGCGTACTCGAACCAGGTAATGAAGTCGAAAGGCTCCGACGGGCCGAGGTCACGGCAGTGGTGCAGGCGCCGGGCCACGGCAGGCAGGTATTTCAGGCCGATCGCGATGTGCTGCGACTGGGCTTCGAAGACGGCGCGGCGCTCGTCCTGCGTCAGCGCCCACCAGGCGGCGTTTTTGCGGATCGGGATCAGGGCGGCGCGGGTGGCCGCGGGTCGGCCCAGGCCTTCCTGCTTGGCGACCAGGGTGGTCTTTTCCTCGCGCTCCACATAGCGCTCGTTGCTGGTGATGCCGCGCAGCGACCACGAGGCGTTCGCGGGTAGCTCGACTGCCGCATCGGCAACGACGCTGATCCTGGTGGCGGGAGGCACGGGCTCACCGACGACGGGAGTGATCCGCTCCACGCGCCACGGCCCGTCGCTGCCGGCGATGAAGCCGAACAGGCGGGGGACGGATGGCGTTGCGCTGCTCATGGCTTCAGAACGTGCGGCGTTCCAGGTTCAGGCGTGCGGCTTCCTGCTGGTCGGTCTTCTCGATGCGCACGGCGTTCTGCTTGAACGCCGGCTGGCGCGAGTACGGGTCCAGCAGGCCCAGCGTCAGGCGGTTCACGCAGTCATGGAAGTGGAAGGGGATGAACACCATGTTGCGGCCCACGCGATGCGTGAGCTGCACCATCACCACCGCGTCGCCGCGGCGGCTGACGACGCGCACGTAGCTGCTGTGTTCGATGCCCAACTCTTCAGCCGCGTCGGGGTTCATCTCCATGTACGGCGTGGGGCTGAACTTGTTGCAGTTGCCGATCTTGCCTGTGCGGGTGCGGGTGTGGAAGTGCTCCACCACGCGGCCCGAATTCAGCCAGAACGGGTATTCGCCGTCCGGGCATTCGTTGTTGTTGACGAAGCGCACCGGGATCAGGTTGGCCTTGCCACTGGGCGTCTGGAACACGCCGTCGGTGTACAGGCGCGGATCGCCGTCGAAGGGCAGCCGCTTCTTCATGTCGAGGTTCTGCGAGAAGCCGCCCTTCTGCATGTCGGCCTGGGCCTGCTCTTCGCTGTACGGCCACTGGATGCCGCGCGCGGCCTCGATGCGGTCGTAGCTCATGCCCGAGATGTCCAGCGTGCGGCCCTCGCCGACGGACAGGATCTTCATTTCCTCGAAGGCGCCTTCGGGCGTAGCGGGGAAGTGGATCTTGTTGCGGTCCTCGAACCGCTTGGCCATCTCGTTGAAGATCCAGAAGTCGGGCTTGGAGTCGGCGTAGGCCGGCAGCACGTTGCGCGTGAGGTTGACGCGCCGCTCGGTGTTGGTGTGGCAGCCTTCCTTCTCGGCCCACACGGCGGCCGGCAGGAAGACGTGCGAGTACTTGTTGGTCTCCACGTCTTCGTAGACGTCCTGCACCACCAGGAACTCCAGGTTCTCCATCGCCTTGATGATGCGCGGCTGGTTGGGCATGGAGGTCATGGGGTTGGTGGCCACCAGCCACAGGCCCTTGATCTCGCCGGTTTCGATGGCGGGGAAGATGTCGGTTTGCGCCAGGCCGCGCTTGGCCGGGAAGAAGCTCTCGTCGATGCCCCAGAAGTCGGCGATGTGCTTGCGGTCCTTTTCTTTTTCCAGCGCACGGTAGCCGGGCAGGCCCGAGCATGACGACCATTCGCGCGTGCCCATCGCATTGCACTGGCCTGTGATCGACAGGCTGGTGCCGCCGGGGATGCCGATGTTGCCGGTGATCAAGTTGAGGTTGTTGATGTCGACCACGCCGTCCGAGCCGTGGGTGGACTGGTTGATGCCCATGGTCCAGATGCTCATGGCGGCCGGCGCCTTGGCATAGATGCGCGCGACGGTGCGGATGCGGTCCTCGTCGATGCCGCAGATGTGCTGGGCCGTCTTGGGGTCGTAGTCGGCAACCAGCGCGCGCAGTTCCTCGATACCTTGCGTGTGGTTGGCGATGTACTCGTCGTCCTGCAGGCCTTCCTTGAAGATGACGTGCATCATCGCGTTGATCAGCACCGTGTCGGTCCCAGGCGTGATCGGCAGGTGGATGTCGGCGAACTGGGCCAGCATGGTCACGCGCGGATCGACCACGATCAGCGGGAACTTGCGCTTTTCCAGCGCTTCCTTCAGCCGCCAATAGATGATGGGGTGCTGCTCGGGCAGGTTGGAGCCGAAGGCCATCAGGCAGTGCGTGTGCTCGAAGTCGCCATAGCAGCCGGGCGGGCCGTCGGAGCCGAAGGAGCGCTTGTAGCCGGACACGGCCGAGGCCATGCACAGCGTGGTGTTGCCGTCGTAGTTGTTGGTGCCGATCTGGCCGCGCACCAGCTTGCCCAGGGTGTAGAACTCTTCCGTCAGCAACTGCCCGGTGGAGACCACGGCGAACGAATCGCGGCCGTACTTGGCCTGGATTTCCTTGATCTTCTCAGCCGTCTTGTCCAGCGCTGCTTCCCAATTGGCGGGCTGGAACGGCAGGTGCGCCTTTTCGCGCATCAGCGGCATGGTGCCACGGCCGGGCGAGTCGAACAGCTCGTGCTCCAGCAGGCCCTTGATGCACAGCTTGCCGCGGTTCACGTCGGCGCCGGCGTGGCCACGGCTGGTGACGATCTTGCCCTTCTCGTTCAGGCCGATCTCGATGGCGCAACCGGTCGAGCAGTAGTTGCACGTCGTGTACTTCCACTCCTTGACCTCCTTGGCCGGAATGGAGATGGGCTTGCGATGGGTGCGGCCGAATAGCATGCGTTGACTTACGTTGTGGCGGTTTCTCTAAGCGTCGGGCCGGCGACGGGCCGGGGCAGGTCGGTGGCGTGGTTGGCGAGTTCGTTGGCGTCCAGGTGAACCACGCCGGCTTCCACCTTCACCGCGAACTTCGGGGTACAGCCCTCATCTGGTGCCTTGGCGCAGCCGTCGGCCATGCCGATGGTCCAGTTGTGCAAGGGGCATGCCACACTGGTGCCGAACACGATGCCCTGCGACAGAGGGCCACCCTTGTGGGGGCAACGGTCGAGCAGGGCGAACACTTCGTCCTGGTCGTTGCGGAACACCGCGACGTCGACGCCCTTGGGGCGGGCGACGCACCGCGAGCCCAGCACGGGGATGTCGTCCACGCGGCAGATCGGTTTCCATTCACTCATCACGCTGCTCCTGAAACTTTGATTCCGCTGTACAGGCCGGTGATCCGGTCCATCACGCTCAGCAGGTTTTCGCTGGTGACGAACACATCCGACATCAGCTTGGGCGATTGCATCCCGTCCATGTGCTGCAGCCCCTGGTTGAAAAAGATCCACTGCATATCCGCCAAGCCGAGTTCTTCCTTGATCTTCGGCGTTGTCTCCGGCGCGTTGCGCAGCAGCTCCGTGGCCGCCACGAATTCGGCGCGGGCCTTGCCGATCTCGGCGACGCTGCCCTGCGGGTCCACCTTCATGGCGTTGGCCAGGTAGAACTTGGCCATGCGCTGCGACAGCATGCGCTGGCGGCCGGCGATGTTCACCAGCTTGCCCACCGTTTTGGCGGATGCCCGCTCGTATTGCTGCGTGCCCTGGTTGGCCAGCGCCAGGATGGCGCCGTCCAGCTGGATGACCTTGGCAGCGTGCTCCTTGGCAGGGGCCGTCCCGACCACGACGCCCTTGAACTCGCTCCACACGGCTTCGAGCTTGGCGTAGGTTTCGCGAATATCGGGCGCCGGGGCAAAAGCCTTGAGTTCGGCCAGCTGGCGGTCGAACAACGCCAGCGAGCGGTCCAGCACCTGACGGGCGGAGTCGGCTTCCACCTTGTGGGCCAGTGCCAGGTAGGCCTTGCTGATGCGCTGCGACAGCATGCGCTGGCGCCCGGCCTTGTTGATGGCGTCGTTGAGGTCCGTCACCTGCGCGTGGGCCGACAGGCCGAGTAGCGCGGCGGACGATGCGATGAAGTCGCGTCTTTTCATACTTCGTTCTCTGTTCAGGCGGGCAACTTGTCGAACTGGCGCGTGTCCACGGCCGCCTTGTCGAATTCGAACCACGGATCGGGCTCGTCCTTGAGCGCGGCTTGCAGGCGGGCCCACAGGGCACGGCGCAGGTCGTGGTCTTCCAGGATCTTTTTCTTCACATAGTCCAGGCCAACGCGGCCGACGTAATGCACCGTGCGCTCCAGGTACCAGCCTTCCTCGCGGTACAGCTGCATGAAGGCGCCGGTGTACTCCAGCACTTCTTCCGACGTCTTGAGCTTGGTGAAGAAGTGCGCCACTTCCGTCTTGATGCCGCCGTTGCCGGCGACGTACATCTCCCAGCCGGAGTCGACGCCGATGATCCCGACGTCCTTGATGCCGGCTTCGGCGCAGTTGCGCGGGCAGCCCGACACGGCGAACTTCACCTTGTGCGGCGCGTACATGCGCCACATGGCTTTTTCCAGGTCCTTGCCCATCTGGGTGGAGTCCTGCGTGCCCATGCGGCACCACTCGCTGCCGACGCAGGTCTTCACCGTGCGCAGCGCCTTGGCGTAGGCGTGGCCCGAAGGCATGCCGATGTCCTTCCAGACGTTCTGCAGGTCTTCCTTCTTGACGCCCAAGAGGTCGATACGCTGGCCGCCGGTGACCTTGACGGTCGGAATCTTGTACTTGTCCACCGCATCCGCGATGCGGCGCAGTTCGTCAGCCGTGGTTTCGCCGCCCCACATGCGCGGGATGACGGAGTAGGTGCCGTCCTTCTGGATGTTGGCGTGGCTGCGCTCGTTGATGAAACGAGATTGCGGATCGTCCTTGGCCTCATGGGGCCAGGTGGAGATGAGGTAGTAGTTGACGGCCGGGCGGCAGCTGGAGCAGCCGTTGGGCGTCTTCCAGCTCATGGCCTTGAACACGTCGGCGATCTTCAGCAGCTTGCTGTCGCGGATGGCATCGCGCACGGCCTGGTGGCCATGGTCGGTGCACGCGCACATCGGCTTGAGCTTCGGCGTGGCCGAGTAGTCGCCGCCGGCGGTGAACATCAGGATCTGTTCCACCAGGCCGGTGCAGGAGCCGCAGGAGGCGCTGGCCTTGGTGTGCTTCTTCACCTCGTCGAGCGTGAACAGGCCCTTTTCCTTGATGGCCTTGCAGATCGTGCCCTTGTTCACGCCGTTGCAGCCGCAGACCTCTGCGTCGTCGGGCATGGAGGCGGCCTTGTTGTGGCCCTCGTGGCCGGTGTCGCCGATGTTGGATTCGCCGACGAGCAGCTTGTCGCGGATGTCCTTCACACTGCGGCCGTCGCGCAGCAGCTTGAAGTACCAGCTGCCGTCCACGGTGTCGCCGTACAAGCAGGCGCCCACCAGCTTGTCGCCCTTGATGACCAGCTTCTTGTAGACTCCGCCGCCCGGGTCGGACATGACGATCTGCTCCGTGCCTTCGCCGCCCATGAATTCACCGGCGGAGAACAGGTCGATGCCCGTGACCTTCAGCTTGGTGGAAGTGAGCGAGCCGGTGTAGCGGCCGATGCCGAACTGGGCCAGGTGGTTGGCCGCGACCTTGGCCTGCTCGAACAGCGGGGCCACCAGGCCGTAGGCGATGCCGCGGTGGGCGGCGCATTCACCGACGGAGTAGATGCGTGCATCGGTCACCGTCTGCATCGTGTCGTTGACGACGATGCCGCGGTTGCAGTGCAGGCGCATCGTCTCGGCCAGCTCGGTGTTGGGGCGGATGCCGACGGCCATGACGACCAGGTCCGTGGGGATCTCCATGCCGTCCTTGAACTTGATGGCCATCACACGGCCATCTTTGTCGGGAACGAGCTCCTGCGTCTGTGCGCCGATCAGGAACTTGAGGCCGCGGTCTTCCAGCGACTTCTGCAGCAGCTTGCCCGCCACGTCGTCCAGCTGGCGCTCCATCAGCCAGGGCATGACGTGCACCACGGTGACGTCCATGCCGCGCAGCATCAGGCCGTTGGCGGCTTCCAGGCCCAGCAGTCCGCCGCCGATGACGACAGCCTTCTTGTATTTCTGCGACGCGTCGATCATCGCGTTGGTGTCGGCGATGTCGCGGTAGGCGATCACGCCCTGCAAGTCCTTGCCCGGCACGGGCAGAATGAAGGGGTTGGAGCCGGTGCACATCAGGAGGCGGTCATACGGCTCCTCGGTGCCGTCTTCCGCACGCACCACGCGGCGCACGCGATCAACCTCGATCACCTTCTTGCCGGCGTGGAGCTTGATGTTGTTCTCTTCGTACCACTCCCAGGAGTTCAGCACGATCTCGTCCAGCGTCTGCTCGCCGGCGAGCACCGGCGAGAGCAGGATGCGGTTGTAGTTGGGATGCGGCTCGGCGCCGAAGACCGCGATGTCGTACAGGTCCGGCGCGACTTTCAGAAGCTCTTCGATGGTGCGCACGCCCGCCATGCCGTTGCCCACCATCACCAACTTCGATCTTTTCACTTTTCTCTCCAATGGATACTTCTTTCAATGGAGTGCAAGGGTCATGCCAGTTTTTGGGGCCCCGTCTTCCCAGGAGGTGCACCAAAGGGCGGCGCACCACGTCTGTTGCGGTGCACCATCTTGGGCATCGATCTTGCTTAGGCTGGTGCATGGCTTTTGAAATCGACATCGGCTTCACCTCGTTGACCGGCAAGAAAGAGATCAACGAGGACTTCGCGGCAGCGATGCTGCCCGAGCCGGGCCGCGAGGCCATGGGCGCGATTGCGGCCATAGCCGATGGCGTGAGCATGGGCGGCATGGGCCGTGAAGCCGCGCAGACCACGGTGACCAGTTTGGTGCGCGACTACTTCGGTACGCCCGAAACCTGGGATACGACCGTGGCGTTGGACCGGATCATCGGCGCGCAGAACTCGTGGCTCGCCGGTTTGAACCGCCGCCGCGCTCCGGCCTGCGGGCTGACCACGCTGACGGCGGTGGTCCTGCGTGGCCAGAGCTACGCGCTGGCGCACGTGGGCGACACGCGGGCCTACCTGCTGCGAGGCGGCGAACTGACGCAGTTGACACAAGACCATGCGATGGACCATCCCGACTTCAGCCACAAGCTGCTGCGGGCCGTGGGTGCCGAAGAACGCCTGGTGGTGGATTACAGCCAGGGCGATCTTCACGTGGGCGATGTGTTCGTCTTGCTGTCAGACGGTGTTCACAACGTCGTGCCCGCCAAGCGGTTGAAGGCGCTGGCCGCCGATGGCGCCCAGGCGCTCAGCGAGTTGCTGGTGCGCACGGCGCTGGACCAGGGAAGTGGCGACAACTGCACCGCCCTGGTGGTACGCGTGCTTGGCGTGCTGGACGCCACCCTGCAAGACGAAAACCGGGCGGCGCTGCAACTGCCGATTCCGCCCAAGCTCAAGATGGGCGACACCCTCGACGGGCTGGCGGTCACTTCGCTGGTTGCCGACAACGGCATCAACCTCTTGTACCAGGTGAGAAGTATTGCCCCCACGCTCGGCACTGACGTGTCCTCGCTGCCCCCCGAGGGGGCTCTCGCGCCTAGGGGCGGCCCGTCGGCGCTCGGCGCGCGCGGAAAGCTCTACGCGCTGAAGACATTGAATCCCCAACGTGCGCATGACGCCGAGGAACGGGCCATGCTGGCGCACGAAGCCTGGCTGGCCAAGCGGATGGCCTCGGGCCGTGCGTCGGAAAACCTGGTGGCACTGCACGATCCGCTGGTGGAATCGCCGACGGCCTTTTACCTGCTGTACGAGTGGCACGGCGGCGAAACGCTGCAGCAGATGCTGGACCGCAAGCACAGCTTCGGCATCAACCAGGCGGTGGCAGCAGCCACGCACGTGGCGCGCGCGCTGGGCCGTCTGCACCGCCAGAGCGTGATCCATCGCGACGTGAAGCCGGCCAACCTGCACCAGGGCGAGGACGGCGTGCTGCGCCTGCTGGACCTCGGTGTGGCGTTGAGCGGACGCGAGCCCGAAGCGACACGGCTTTTGCACGCCGGTACACCCAGCTACATCAATCCCGAGCAATGGGGCTTCCAGGCACAGGGCGGGGAGGGGCCGGAGGAAGGCCCCGACGCGCAGAGCGACTTGTTTGCATTGGGGGTCACGCTCTACCAGCTGCTCACCGGCGGGAAGCTCCCGTACGGCGACGTGCTTCCCTATCAAGCCGGGCGCTACTACCGCGACCCGATCGCACCGAGCCGCCGCAACCCCGAGGTGCCGATCTGGCTCGACCACGTGGTGCTCAAGGCTGTGGCCCGTGACAAGCGCCAGCGCTTCGAAACGGCGGAGGAGTTCCTGCTGGCACTGGAGCGGGGCGCTTCCCGCCCGCTAACGGCGCCTCCACCCACACCACTGATCCAGCGCGACCCCACAGCCCTGTGGAAGATCGCGCTCGGCGTGAGCGTGCTGTTCAACCTGCTGCTGATCTACTGGCTGCTGTTTCTGCCGAAGTAGGCGCTGATCACGCCGTGCGCGCGCGACCGCCCTTCTCAGCCCAGGTCCGCGTCCAGCGGATCTGCATGGTGCGCAGCATCAACAGGACCAGCACCGTGCAGAGCGAGAACAGCACGAAGCCCCACAGGTACGTGCCGGTGTACTGTTTGGAAAGCCCCATCGCATTGGGGACGAGCCCGCCGCCCAGTGCGCCCACCTCGCCGATCATCGAGCCTGCCACGGCCGTGGCCAGCGGCCAGCGCAGCGGCACGAGCTGGAAGAGGGCGCCGTTGCCCGCGCCCAGCGCGCCGAAGCACAGCATGAAGAGCAAAGTAGTTGCCACCAGCGAATTGCCGGCCAGGCCGCACAACACCAGTGTCACGGCCACGGTGGCCAGCACCGCGGTGAGGGTGTTCACGCCGCCCCAGTGGTCGGAAATCCAGCCGCCGAAGATGCGCACCGCGGCGCCCATGAAAGCCGCCAGCATGGACAGCTGGCCGGCTTGCACCTTGCTCACGCCGAACTGGTCGTAGTAGTACGAGGGCAGGAAGGTGGTGAGCCCGATGAAGCCGCCGAACGTCACAGCGTAGATCACGCTGAAGGCCCAGCCGTCTTTCTCGAACAAGCAGGCGATGTGCTCGCGCAGCGGCGCGTGCGGCGCGATATCCGGCGGCTCCTTGGCAAAGAAGATCATCGCCAGCATCGGCAGCAGCATGGCCACTGCGGCGATGCCGTAAACCGTCTGCCAGCCGAGACGCTGCGCCAACGCGGGCGCGACCAGTACGGAGACGGCCGTTCCCACGTTGCCTGCCCCCACAAGGCCCATGGCCAGGCCCTTGTACCGCGCGGGGAAAGAGCCCGAGCCCAGGCTCAATGCCACGCCGAAGCTGGCCCCGGCGATGCCCAGCAGCACGCCCATGGCCAGCAGGCTGCCGTACGAATCAACGAAGAAATAGCCGAACAGCAGCGCCACCATGATCAACGCCATCTCGACCAGCGTGGCATTCTTTCGGCCGATGTACTGGGCCAGGATGCCCAGCGGAAAGCGCATTAGCGCACCCGCGAAAATGGGCACCGACAGCATCACGCCCTTCTGCGCGGGCGAGAGGTTGTAGGCCTCCGTGATGAAGGGCGCCATGGCGCCGTTCATCACCCAGATGCAGCAGGAAAACGCGAAGTAGAAGAACGCGGCGCCGAGCGTCGGGGCGTGGCCGGCGCCCAGGAAATTGCGGATGCCTGCCATTACTTGGCCGTGGCCAGCCTGGTCTTGCCCTCCGGCTCAACGGTTGCCGGCCGTGCGCGGCCACCCTTTTCGGCCCAGGTGCGGGTCCAGCGCAGCTGCATCACGCGCAGCATCACCAGCATGGCGACGGCCAGCACGGCGAAGGCGAGGAAACCCCAGAAATAGGTGCCCGTGAACTGCTTGGACAGGCCCATGGCATTGGGCAGGAATCCGCCGCCCAGCGCGCCGATCTCGCCGATCATGGAGCCGGCGACGGCCGTGGCCAGCGGCCAGCGAAGCGGCACCAGTTGGAACAGCGCGCCGTTGCCCGCGCCCAGCGCGGCGAAGCACAGCATGAACAGCAAGGTGGTGACGGTGAGCGAGCTGCCAGCGAGGCCGCACAGCACCAGCGTGACGGCCACGACGCCCAGCACTCCGGTAAGGGTGTTGATGCCGCCGACGCGATCCGAGATGTAGCCGCCCACCACGCGGATGGCCGAGCCCATCAGGGCTGCCAGCATCGTGAGCTGGCCCGCCTGGACCTTGGTGACGCCGAATTGGTCGTGGAAGTAGGTGGGCAGGAAGCTGGCCAGGCCGATGAAGCCGCCGAAGGTGATGACGTAGATCAGGCTGAAGGCCCAGCCGTCCTTTTCGAACAGGCAGGCGATGTGCTCGCGGAAGGTCTGGTGCTCGATGTCCGGCGGCTCTTTTGCGAAGACCACCATCACCACCATCGGGATCAGCATGAAGAAGGCAGCGATGCCGTAGACCGCTTGCCAGCCATAGGCCATGGCCAGCGGCGGGGCGAACAGCACTGCCAGCACGGTGCCGGAGTTGCCGGCGCCCGCGATGCCCATCGCCAGCCCCTTGTACTTGGGCGGGTACCAGCCCGAACCCAGTGACAGCGCCACGCCGAAACTGGCGCCCGCGATGCCCAGCAGCACGCCCATCGCGATCACGTGGTCATACGAGCTGATGAAGAAGAACCCGAACGCCAGCGCCGCGACGATCATGCCCATCTCGACCAGTGCCGCATTCTTGCGCCCGATGTACTGCGCCAGGACGCCGAGGGGAAACCGCATGACGGCACCGGCCAGGATCGGTACCGAGATCATGAAGCCCTTTTGGGCAGCCGTGAGCTGATACGCCTCACTGATGAAAGGTGCCATCGCACCATTCAGGACCCATACCGCGAAGCAGAAGTCGAAGTACAGGAACGCGGCAAACAATGTCGGTGCGTGGCCCGACTTCAGAAAGGTGCGAAAACCCGCCATGGTGCAAATCCTCTGTGAGGCATATCGTTAAGTTCACAGAATCAGTGCGAGAAACGTGCCAGCGTGGGGCACGCCAAATCGCCCGCCTTCGCATCAATGCGGGGCGTTCAGCGGGCGCAATTGGTGCGCCGCACCACTTTGGTTTTGCGGCGGGCCGTCCTAGTGCCTCTTCTCCATGTCCACGCACACCATCGCCGGCTGGTGGTTCCAGCGCAGCGTGATCACGTACGGGTGCTTGCGCACCCGGGCGCGCACGCCCGAGCTGCCGTGCAGCTTCATGGGGACCGAGATATTCAATCCGGCGCCAAGCGTCTTGCGGGCATTGCCGCCCAGCGTGTTGGCAATCTCGCCCACGGCGTCCAGCAGGTTGCTCTCCGACAGGTCAGTCTCGCCTTGCAGCAGGAGCAGTTCCTTCAGCAGCTGCGGCGGCATCGAAACCATGACGTGGCCGTTGTAGGTTCCCGAGAAGGTGACGATGCCGTTGAAGTCGTGGCCGTCCACGTCGCCCGTGCCGAGGAAGGCAGATGTGATCTGCGGCTCCTGCTTGGTGACCACCTGAAAGTAGCGGCGGACGGAATCGACGAACAACTTGAGTTCGGTTTCGTGCAGGGCGTCCATCATCTTGTCTCCATCACGTCCAGCAAGGCCATTTTCAGTTCGTCGTCGGAAAAGGGCTTGGCGACGAAGCCGCGCGCGCCCAGCTTGAGTGCCTGGATGGCCGTCGATTTGTCGGAAAGTGCGCTCACCACGAGGATGTTGACCTTCGGCAGGATGCGCAGCAGCTGGCCGATGCACTCGACACCGTCCATCTCGGGCATGGTCAGGTCCATGGTCACCACTTCGGGCTGGGTCGAGCGCGCAATGCGCACGGCTTCGGCGCCGTTGCGGGCCAGGCCCACCAGCGAAATGTTCGACAGGCCGCCGGCCTGCACCACGCGCGAGATGCGCGAGCGGATCATGTTGGAGTCGTCGACGATGAGGAGGCGCATGGCAGTGGACTTCTTTACGGTCAGGCGGCGAATTTGATCTTGAACTCGGTGAACTGGCCCGGCGTCGAGCTGAGCAGCAGGCGAGCGCCGAGCTTCTGTACGTTGGCCTGCACGACGTCCAGGCCAACGCCGCGCCCCGCATGCATCGAAACGCCCGCGGCCGTCGAGAAGCCGGGTTTGAAGATGTGCGCGACGATCTGACGGTCGTCGAAGCTCTCCAGCTGGGCGGCGGTGTACCAGCCCAGATCCAGCAGCTTCTGGCGGACGCGCCCGGCGGATAACCCGGCGCCATCGTCGCGCACGGTCAGCGACCATTCGGTCTCGCCGCGCACCAGCTGCACATCCACCTTGCCGTGCTCCGGCTTGTTGGCGGCCTTGCGCAGCATCGGCGACTCGACCCCATGCACGACGGCGTTGCGCAGCAGTTGCACCGCGATTTCGCGCACCAGTTGCCCGGTGGTGTCTTCCAGATCGCTCTGGCTGCCCATGCGGACGACCGGTTCGATCTTCTTGCCGCAATCGGTGGCCGCGTCCTGCGCCAGCTTGGCGAGCGCGGCGTTGACCGCTTCGGGTGACGCGCCGTCGTCGGCGGCCGGGCGCTGCAGCCCTGTCAGGCTCTTGAGCGCGGAGATCTTGGTGAGCAGGTCCTCGACTGGCAGCGGCAATGACAACAGCGCGGAACCCAGGTCGCCACCCGAATTGCGAATGCGCAGCAGCTCGCTCTCGAAGGCATGGGCCTGGTTGGCGACGGTGTCCAGCCCGAGCGTCCCTGCATCGCCCTTGAGCGAGTGCACGCGGCGGGCGATCTCGTCCAGCCGTTTCAGGATCGCGGACTCGCCGTTCGCCGCCGACGTGCTGCGCATGATGTCGTTGATCTCCAGCAGGCTGCCTTCGGCGCGATAGACGAACTGGCGCAGCAAGGCCGGGTCGGCGTCGATCGCCTTCAGCAGCATCGAAAACTCTTTTTGCGAGCGCGTGCGTTCGGTCTGCAGCCGCGTCTCCAGTTCGATGCGCGCGGAGATGTCCTGAACGGTGACCAGCAAGTGACGCACTGCGCCGCCTTCCTGCACGCGGTTGAAGTGGAACGACAGGTGGCGCCGCGCGTCGGCGCCCAGGCGGTTCTTGATCGCAACCTCGACTTCCGACAGCGGGTTGATGCCTTGAACCAGCGACTCCTTGACGTGCGGCGCGAACAGGAGCTGCACATAGTCGCGGGCGTCCGTCAGTGCCTTTTCCGAGACCAGCGGCTGCAGGAGGGCGAAGAAGTTGTCGCCCGGCGTCAGTTGGCGTCCGAAGAGCGTGTGAGCGGATTGGGACAGCTGCGAGCCGAGCTGGAAATCCGGCGTGATGAGGAACAGGCCCTCGCGCACGCTGGTCAGGATTTCGCGGTTCTCTTCGTTGGCCGTTTCAATGGCCGCGTCCGAGGTGCGCAGGCGCGTCAAGAACTTGAACAGGATGAAGATGAAGTTCAGCAGCGCGAGCACGATCCCGCCCGTCTGAACCATGCGAAGCGTGCTCGCCCGAGACGCGCCGATAGCCTGCGTCTCCGTGACGAAATCATTGGCGATGCCGAGCAGCTTGATGTTGTTGGCCTGACTGTAGGCCAGGGCGTCGGCGAGCTGCTGCGGCGTGAAGCTGTCGAGATTGAGCGGCTGCAGCCGCTCGAAGTAGGGCCGCCACAGCGCTTCTACCTGGTCTTCCAGCTCCCTGCCGCGCGGCGATGTGACGGCTTCCAGGAACACGGGCTTGCCGTCGCCGCCGGGCACCGTGGCGCCTTCGCGAAAGGCCGAGTGCGAAAGGTTGAAGATCTTGGCGCCGGCGCGCAGCTCGGCCAGCGTCTCGGGCTTGTACGGCTTGTCGGAAACGCGCGCGGCGTCCAGCTCCAGCAACGTGCGTGCGATGCGTTGCGACACGTAGCGCTGCCGGCCCGCCAGGTTGATGGCCACCGTGTCCTGGTCGATCTTGAACGAGGTGTAGAAGTTCAACACCAGCACGCCGATGTCGAACAGCAGGAAGAATGCCACCGCGATGATGATCTCGCGGTACTTGCCGAACGAAAATCCCTGTCCGGCCCGGTTGCCGCGCGCCAAAGGCGTCTTGCCGGCCGGCTGGCCGGTGGAGGGAAGGGGCAAGACTGCAGACATGGAGGGCTCCTGTTGTCTATTCGGGGGCCACCGCGGAACCGGCTTTGCCGGGCCGCTGGTGGCGCCCCCTTGAGGGGGAGGCGCCGCAGGCGCTTCGGGGGTGGGTCATGCTCTTAGGCGGCGAGCTTCTCCACATGGGATTGGCGGGTGTAGAGGAAGTCGATGACCGCCTTGCGGTAGTGCACGTAGTTGCGGTCTTCGGCGAGCGCGATCCGGTCGCGCGGGCGCGGCAGCTCTACGGCGAGCACTTCGCCGATCGTCGCGGCGGGGCCGTTCGTCATCATCACGATGCGGTCCGACAGCAGCACGGCTTCGTCCACGTCGTGCGTGACCATCACGACGGTGCTCTGTGTCTTGGCGACGATCTGCAGCAGCTCGTCCTGCAGCTTGGCGCGGGTCAATGCATCCAGCGCGCCGAACGGTTCGTCCAGCAGCAGCACGTTGGGCTCCATCGACAGCGCGCGTGCGATGCCCACGCGCTGCTTCATGCCACCGGAGATCTCTCCGGGACGTTTCTGTGCCGCCGGGGTCAATCCAACCAGCGCCAGCGCGGCATCGGTGCGCGCCTTGAGCTGGCTGCGGCTTTCGGCGGCGCCGAAGACGCGCTCGACCGCCAGGTAGACGTTCTCGAAGCAGGTCAGCCACGGCAGCAGCGAGTGGTTCTGGAACACCACGCCGCGGTCCGGGCCCGGGCCGGCGATTTCGCGGTTGGCGCAGATGAGGTGACCCTGGGTCGGCGTAGTGAGCCCGGCGATCAGGTTCAGCAGCGTGGACTTGCCGCAGCCCGAGTGGCCGATCAGCGCGACGAACTCGCCCTTGGCGACCGTGAGGTTGATGTCGCGCAAGGCGACGAACGGGCCCTTGCTCGTCTTGAAGGTCTGCTCGACGCCTTCGATCTGGATGTATTTGGTGGTCAGGTTGGCGCTCATGTCTGTCTCCTCAGGTCTTTACTTCTTCGAACGTGAATGCAGTCGCGAGCTTGATCAGCGCGAATTCCAGGATCAGGCCCACCAGACCGATCGTGAAGATCGCGATGATGATGTTCTTGACGTTCAGGTTGTTCCACTCGTCCCACACCCAGAAGCCGATGCCGACGCCGCCGGTCAGCATCTCGGCCGCGACGATCACCAGCCACGCCGTGCCGACGGCCAGCCGCACGCCGGTGAGCATGTAAGGCAGCACGGCGGGGAACAGGATCTTGGTGACGATCTTCCACTCGGAAAGATTGAGCACGCGCGCCACGTTCATGTAGTCGCTGGGCACGCGCTGCACGCCGACGGCGGTGTTGATGATCATCGGCCAGATGGAGCAGATGAAGATGGTCCAGATGGCGGCCGGGTTGGCGCCCTTGAACACCATCAGGCCGATCGGGAGCCAGGCCAGCGGCGAGACCGGGCGAAGCAGGCTGATCAGCGGGTTGAACATCCGCGACAGGAAGGTGAAGCGGCCGATCAGGAAGCCGGCCGGGATACCTACCGCCGCCGCCATGCCGAAGCCGAAGGCCACGCGCTTGAGCGAGGACAGCACGTTCCAGCCGATGCCCTGGTCGTTCGGGCCCTTGGAGTAGAACGGGTCGCTGAACACGTCGACCGCCTGCTTGAAGGTGTCGGTCGGCGACGGAAAGCCGCTGGCGCTGTTCATCGAGATGATGGCCCAGATGCCCACCAGGAAGCCCATGCCGAAGAACGGTGGCAGCACCTTGAGCCACAGGCCGCGCCAGTCGAAGGACGGGCGAAACGCTGCCGGTGCTTCGACGGGGGCCGCGGTGTTAGCCGCCACTGTCTTCATGGCGGGCTTGGCCTCGCGGACGGGGACGGACGGCGCCGTGGGCGCCTTCTCGAGCGGGGAATGAAATACTGCGCTGACCATGTTTGTCTCCTCGGGAATTGAATGCAAACTCAGGCGTGGACCTTGAACGAGTCCGCGTACTTCTTCGGGTCCTTGCCGTCCCACACGACGCCGTCGATCATCTTGGCGGTGCGCATCGGGTCCTTCGGCACGTTGACCTTCGCCAGCGAAGCGGCGTCCTTGTACACGTCGATCTGGTTGATCTGCTTGGCGATGCCCAGGTAATCGGGGTGCTCCTTGATCAGGCCCCAGCGCTTGTGCTGCGTGAGGAACCACATGCCGTCGGTGAGGTAGGGGAAGTTCACCATGCCGTCGTTGTAGAACTTCATGTGGTTCGGGTCGTCCCAGGTCTTGCCCAGGCCGTTCTGGTAGCGGCCCAGGATGCGCTGGTTGATCGCGTCCACGCCGGTGTTGACGTAGGACTTGTCGGCCACCGTCTCGGCCATCTTCATCTTGTTCTGCAGGCCGGCGTCGATCCACTTGCCGGCTTCCAGGATGGCGGCCGTGACGGCGCGCGCGGTGTTGGGGTACTTCTTGACGAAGTCCGCAGTGGTGCCGAGCGCCTTCTCAGGATGGTCTTTCCAGATGTCCTGCGTGGTGACGCCGGTGATGCCGATGCCGTCCATGATGGCGCGGTGGCCCCAGGGCTCGCCCACGCAGTAGCCGTCCATGTTGCCCACGCGCATGTTGGCCACCATCTGGGGCGGCGGCACGGTGATGACCTTGGCGTCCTTCATCGGGTTGATGCCGTACGTCGCGAGCCAGTAATACAGCCACATCGCGTGGGTGCCGGTCGGGAAGGTCTGGGCGAAGGTGTACTCGCGCTTGTCCGTCTGCATCAGCTTCGCCAGCGAGGCGCCGTCCACGGCGCCTTTCTCGGCGAGCTTCTTGGACAGCGTAATGGCCTGGCCGTTGTGGTTCAGGTTCATCAGGACCGCCATGTCCTTCTTGGGGCCGCTGGTGCCCATGTGGACGCCGTAGATCAGGCCCCACAGCACGTGGGCCATGTCCAGCTCGCCGTTGACGAGCTTGTCGCGCACGCCGGCCCAGCTCGCTTCCTTGCTGGGCGTGATCTTGACGCCGTACTTCTTGTCGATGCCCAGCACCGAGGCCATCACCACGCTGGCGCAGTCGGTGAGCGGGATGAAGCCGATCTTGACTTCTTCTTTCTCGGGCTTGTCCGAGCCCGCGGCCCAGACGACGCTGCGCAGGGCGGGGGAGATGCCCACGGCGCCGACGGCGGCGGCCTGCAGGACACTGCGGCGCGAGAGTTTGGTTTTCAAGAGATCGGTCATCACGTATTCGTCTCCAAACGAATTGAAAAAACAAAACAAAAAAAGGCGCCCTCACGCAACACGGCACCGTGTTGGTGGGGACGCCTTCGTCCAGGTTGACCTGCGAGCTGCTTCGCCTTTGAAGCGGTTGCGGTCAGCGAACCTTCGTTGGTTCTTGGGAGGGATAATGCAATAGCTGTGCCAGGTGTTCCGGGCCCCTGTTAGCTATTGTTTGAATAGCATGATGCGTAGGTTTGGTGCGGGGTACGAAGGAGGTGAATGCACCACTGGAGGGTGCGCACTCGTTTTGTGCGGTGCACTAAAACGTGCGCACCAGATGGTGCCCCCACGCTTGCAACTGCGTTGCCGCGCTGCCCCCCGAGGGCGCTGTTTCGCCTTGGGGCGGCCCAGCGTCGAAACGCTGAATTCACGCCAGCAGATCGGCCACGTCAAGGATGCGCTGCGCCACGTCGCCGAGCTTCAGGCCGCGGTCCATCGCGGTCTTGCGCAGCTTCTCGTAGGCTTCTTTCTCGGAGAGGCCCTGGCGCTGCATCAGCAGTCCCTTGGCGCGGTCGATCACCTTGCGCTCCTGCAGCTCGGACCGCGCGTCCGCCAGCTCGCGGCGCAACTGCTGTTCGTGCTGGAACCGCGCCATCGCCACGTCCAGAATGGGGCGGATCCGGTCGGGCGCGAGGCCCGCCACGATGTATGCCGACACGCCCGCCGCCACGGCGTCCTTCACGTGCGTGGTGTCTTCGTCGTTGGTGAACAGCACGATCGGCCGCCGGGCGTCGCGCGTGGCCATCACCACGTGCTCCAGCGCGTCACGTGCCGCGCTTTCCGCGTCCACCACGATCATGTCCGGCTGCAGCTGGGCGATACGCTCGCCGAGGAAAGTGTCCGTCGGCAGGACGGCAATGATGTTGTAGCCGTTCTCGAGCAGGCTGATGCGCAGCAGGCGCGAACGCTCCGCCTGCTCGACCTCGTGCTCGTCCGTCGAATCGGGAACGAGCGAATCTGGTGCGATCACCACGATACGGAGGGACTGCGAAGGCGTCATGCAGGGCATTGCGCAAGATTCGAGCCAGATGGATGTGACCCCCACCCTCCGGGGGGGAAGGTTCGCCTAAACTCGCTCCATGCTTGTACTGGGTATCGAGTCCTCTTGCGACGAAACAGGTGTCGCGCTGGTCGAATCGCGCGGCGCGGGGTTGCCGACGCTGCGCGGCCAGGCGCTCCATACCCAGATCGACATGCACCAGGCCTATGGCGGCGTGGTGCCTGAGCTAGCCAGCCGCGACCACATCCGGCGCGTTCTGCCCCTTACCGAGGCGGTGCTGCGCGACACTGGTGCACGGCTGTCCGACCTGGACGTGGTGGCGTACACGCGCGGGCCGGGATTGGCCGGTGCGCTGCTCGTTGGTGCGGGCGTGGCGTGTGCCCTGGGTGCAGCTCTCGGCAAACCGGTGCTGGGCGTGCACCATCTTGAGGGCCACTTGCTGTCGCCGTTTCTCGGCAGCGATCCGCCGCAATTTCCGTTCATTGCCCTCCTGGTATCGGGGGGGCACACGCAATTGATGGAAGTCGGGGGCGTCGGGCGCTACACGCTGCTGGGCGAAACCATCGACGATGCCGCCGGCGAGGCCTTCGACAAATCGGCCAAGCTCATGGGGCTGGGCTATCCGGGCGGGCCTGCGCTGTCGCGGCTGGCGGGGCAGGGCAACCCATCGGCGTTCAAACTGCCGCGCCCGCTCCTGCACAGCGGTGACCTCGACTTTTCGTTTGCGGGGTTGAAGACGGCCGTGCTCACGCAGGCAAAGAAGCTGGGCGACGAGTTGGAAGCGCGCAAGGCCGATCTGGCGGCGTCCACACAGGCCGCGATCGTGGAAGTGCTGGTCAGGAAGTCCGTGGCGGCGCTGGACCGCACGGGCTTGCGGCGCATCGTGATTGCCGGCGGCGTCGGCGCCAACACGTCGCTGCGCGCGGAACTCAATGCCGCTTGCGCCCGGCGCGGCGCGACAGTGCATTACCCGGAGCTCGAGTTCTGCACCGACAACGGTGCCATGATCGCCATGGCGGCCGCCATGCGGTTGCAAAGCGGCCGCGAACAGGCCAATTTTGACTATGCGTTCGACGTCAAGCCCCGTTGGGGGCTGGACTCGCTGGCCGGCGCAGCCGGACAATAGAGCCAAACGATGGAGACGCGAGATGGACTTGATGAATCGCCGGATCGGCACCACTGCCGCCGGGCTGATGTTGCTGTGTGCGCTGGGGACCACACGGGCCCAGCAGCCCGAACCGCCGGCGGCGCCGGCATCGGCGCCTGCTAGCCCCGCCGCGCCCGCTGCTGCCCCGGCAGCGCCGGCAATCCCGCCTCCCGTTACGCCCCTGAAGCCATTCCGGGAGATCGTCCGCGACGCCGCCGAGCTCAAGGGCTTCTTCACACTGCACCAGAAGGACGAAAAGGTCTGGCTGGAAATTCGGCCGGAGCAGTTCGGCAAGCCGTTCTTTTTCTCGTGGAACGTGGCGAACAGCGTCGGCGAGCGCGGCCTCTACGGCAGCCAGATGGGCCGCAGCTACCAGGCGGAGTTCCGGAAGATCGGCAACCAGGTGCAGCTCATCGCGAAGAACACCGCGTTCTACGCCACGCCGGGCACCCCGCATGCCCGGGCCGTGGCCCAGGCGTTTTCGGACAGCCTGATCGGCAGCGCACCGGTGCTCAGCTCGCCGCACCGCGACACCCAGGCGATCCTGGTGGATGCTTCGGCGTTGCTGTTCAACGACGTCGCCGGGTATTCCACACGGCTTGAAAACGCCTACCGGCTCAACTACACCGTGGACCGGGCCAACACCAGCTTTTCCAAGCTCGATGTCGACGCCGCGCTGACCGGCTTCCTGGTCAACACGCATTTCTCGGTGGCACGTATTTCCGCTCCGCCGCTGACCCCTCCGCCGGTGCCGATGCCGTCCCCGCCGCAGACCACGCCCGATCCGCGCAGCCTGTTCGTCGGCTTCTATTACAACTTCGCGCCGCTGCCGGAGCAGCCGATGCGCCCGCGCCTCGCGGATGACCGCGTCGGCCACTTCGTGACGACCAGCCACGACTTCAGCGACGACATCAAGCCCGACACGGCACGGCACTACGTGAACCGCTGGCGGCTCGAGAAGAAGGATCCCGCCGCGGCCCTGTCCGAGCCGAAGCAACCCATCGTGTACTGGCTGGACAAGAACATCCCGCAGAAGTACCGCCAGAGCGTGGCCGATGGCGTGCTGGAATGGAACAAGGCGTTCGAGAAGATCGGCTTCAAGGACGCCATCGCGGTGCGCCAGCAGCAAGATGGCGACAGCTTCGACACGCTCGATGCGCGGCACGCTTCGATCCGCTGGTTCGTCGGGGCCGACGTCGGCTTTGCCATCGGCCCGTCACGCGTGGACGCGCGCAGCGGAGAAATCCTCGACGCCGACATCGGCATGTCCGACGTGTTCGCACGTGGTGCACGGCGCGTGGCCACCGATGATTTGTCGCCCACGAGCATGGACCACCAGCACGGCGCGGACTGCCATTTTTCGCATGAGGCTTCCATGGAAATGGGCTTCGCGCTCGAGCTGCTCGACGCGCGCGGCGACATCGACATGGGCAGCCCGCAGGCCGAGGCGCTGGCACAGGCTTACGTCAAGTCCACGATCATTCATGAGATCGGGCACACGCTGGGGCTGCGGCACAACTTCCGGTCGTCCACCATCTACAACCTGAAGCAGCTGCAGGACAAGACGTTCACGCAGGCGAACGGGATGGCCGGCTCCATCATGGACTATGTGCCGTTCAACCTGTCGGTCAAGGGCGAGCCGCAAGGCGAGTACGTCATGACGACGCTGGGCCCGTACGACTACTGGGCGGTCGAATACGCGTACGCACAGCTCGACCCGGCGAAGGAGACCGGGGAACTCGCGCGCATCGCTTCGCGCTCGACGGAACCTCGGCTGGCTTACGGAACGGACGAAGACGCGTCCGCTTCGCAGGTGGCAGACCCGGACGTGAACACCTTCGACCTGGGCTCGGACCCGCTGGTCTATGTCGACAAGCGACTGTCCATGTCGCGCGAATTGTGGGACCGGCTCCAGACGCGGCAATTGCAGCCGGGCGGCAGCTATGAGTCGCTGCGGCGCAGCTTCGAATACGGGTTCCGCCAGTTCGCGCGGGCGGTGCCCGTGGCCGTGAAATACGTGGGCGGCACGACGTTCCTGCGCGACCGCGCGGGAACGGGCAGGGCGACTTTCACGCCGGTGCCGGCCCCTCGGCAGCGGCAGGCGTTGAAGCTCGTGTCGGATAGTTTGTTCCAGGCCAAGAGCTTTGTTTTCTCGCCCGAGCTGGTCAGCCGCCTCGGCGTCGACCACTTCCGCGGCGACCGCACCGACATTTCGATCTCCGCTCGACTGCTGGGCCTGCAGACGGCGGCGCTCGATCAGCTGATGTCCGACGTGGTGGCCGCGCGCCTGCTCAACTCACGCGAGAAGCTGCGCCGTGCAGAGGACGCATTGCCGCTGCACGAGCTCTACGCGAATCTGCAATCCGCCATCTGGAGCGAGCTGGCGAAGGGCGGCGACATCAGCCCCGCGCGCCGCAACCTGCAGCGCGAACACCTGAGGCGCATGGCCGGCATGCTGGTGCGGCCGTCGGGCAGGGCGCCGGCGGACGCCCGCAGCCTGCAGCGCGAGAAGGCGACGCAGCTGCTGGCGGGCATCCAGCGTGCGCTCGGCCGGCCGATGAGCCACGAGGCCCGCGCGCACCTGCTGGAGAGCCAGGCGACGCTGACCGAGGTTTTGAAAGCGCCGCTGGTGCGCAGCGGCGTGTGATTACTTGACTTCGATGGTGCGGACGTTGCTGACCGGCACTTGCTTGGCCAGCGTCAGCGTCAGCACGCCGTTCTCGAGCTTGGCGCCGGTGTTGGCGACGTCGATCTCCTGCGGCAGCTCGTAAGCGGCCTTGAAGGAGCGCTTGGCTTCGGCCTTGGTCTCGATGCGCACGATGGCGCCTTCGATGCTGATGGCCAGCTCTTCACGGGCGACACCGGGCAGGTCCAGCGTGACCGTCCAGGCCTTGTCGTCCTGTTCGACCTTGAAGCCCGGCGTTGCGGTGCCGGTAAAGAAGGCATCGTTCACAAAACGCTCGAAGCTGCGGTCAAAAGAACGGAACGACGGGGCAGCGGCGCGGGTGCGGACAACGGGGGCGAAAAACATGGTGATCTCCTTGGCTTGAAACGAGGTGGAGACGGCGGGTTTTGTTCCGCTGTCCCCGGCTACACTGCGCGGCTTTCAACCGTGATCGCCGCATGCCTCCCATCTGTGCCCGCGCGATCCGTTTTCAAGGGAAATCAAGAGTGAAAAATCAGCGCCGCCGGGTCTTGAAATCGCTGGCCGCATCGCTATGTGCGCCGGCCTTCGCCTGGGCCCAGAGCCCCCAGGCGCCGATCAAGCTGGCGATGATCGAAGGCCTGTCGGGCGGCAACGCCAACGGCGGCGAAGCGGTGTTCCGCAACCTCGTCTGGGCCGTGGAGCGCGTCAATGAGCGCGGCGGCGTGAAGCTGCCGGGCGGTGCGCGGCGCCTCGCGCTGGAGCGCTACGACAGCAAGGGCCAGATCGAGGAAGCGCTCTCGACGTTGCGTTCAGCTATCGACGATGGCGCGCAGTTCATCCTGCAAGGCAATTCGTCGGCAGTGGCGGCAGCGCTGATCGACGCCATCAACAAGCACAACGAACGCGAGCCGGCGCGGCGCGTCGTCTTCCTGAATTACTCCGCGGTCGATCCCATCCTCACCAACGAAAAGTGCAGCTTCTGGCACTTCCGTTTCGACGCCCACGCGGACATGCGCATGGCCGCCCTTATGGAGGTGCTGCGCGAAGACCGGGGCGTGAAAAGCGCCTACCTGATCGGCCAGGACTACAGCTTCGGCCAGGCGGTGCTGCGCGAGGCGCGCCGCCAGCTCGGCGCGCAGCGGCCCGACGTGCAGATCGTCGGCGACGAGCTGCACCCGCTGATGCGCATCAAGGACTTCGCGCCGTATGCGGCGAAGATCAAGGCCACCGGCGCCGACGCGATCATCACCGGCAACTTCAGCAGCGACCTGACGCTCCTCGTGAAGGCCGCGCGTGAAGCGGGCTTCGACGGCAAGTTCTACACCTTCTACGGCAACGCACTGGGCGCGCCGGCCGCCATCGGTGACGCGGGCGCCGGCCGCATCGTCGCGGTGGCCGACTGGCTTCCCAACGTGCCGACGCCGCAGAGCGAGGCCTTCTACCAGGCGTTCCGCCAGCGCTATCCCAAGCCCGCGGACGACTACGTCCACATGCGCATGCAGCTGATGATCGAGGCGCTGGCACAAGCCGTCGAGAAGGCGGGCAGCGTCGATGCGGCGGCCGTCGCGACGGCGCTGGAAAAAGTCACGGTCAGCTTCCACGGCCAGCGCGGCGCGATGCGGGCGGCCGATCACCAGTTCCAGCAGCCGCTGGTCGTGGGCATGATGGACCGCCAGGGCACGCCCGGCGTGAAGTTCGACGTGGAAGGTTCGGGCTACGGGTTCCGGGTGATCAAGACCATCCAGCCGGGCATGGCAGAAATGCCCTCCACCTGCAAGATGGCGCGCGCTGGTTGATACTGCGCGCTCCACCAGCCGCCACCATCCATGCGCCAAGCCATCCAGAACCTCGAAGAGTCCCGCATCCGTGAAGTCGCGAACGCGGGCATGGGCCGCAGTGACGTGCTGGCCTTCTGGTTCGGCGAAAGCGACGAGGTCACGCCCCAGTTCATCCGTGATGCAGCTATCGAATCGCTGCAAAAGGGAGAGACTTTTTACTCGCACAACCTGGGCTTGCCCGAGCTGCGCGAGGCTGTCGCGGGCTACACCAGCGCGTTGCACCCGCGCGTGACGGCCGACCGCATCGCCATCACGTCAGGTGGCGTCAATGCCCTGATGCTGGCTGTGCAGGCGCTGGTCGATGCCGGCGATGACGTGGTGTGCGTCACTCCTGTCTGGCCGAACCTCACGGCCCAGCCACTCATCATGGGCGCCAAGCTCCGATGCGTGCCGTTGCGGCCCGAGGGCGGGCGCTGGACACTGGACGTGCAGGAATTGCTGGATGCCGTGACACCAGGGACCCGGCTGCTGATCGTCAATGCGCCCAACAACCCGACGGGCTGGACGCTGACCCGTGCGGAGCAGGAAGCCATCCTGGCGCACTGCCGCAAGACCGGCACGTGGATCCTCGCGGACGAGGTGTACGAGCGGCTCTACTTCGAAGACACGCCGAACCGCTGTGCGCCGAGCTTCCTCGATGTCGCTTCGCCCGACGACCGGCTGGTGGTGGCGCACAGTTTTTCAAAGAGCTTCCTCATGACCGGCTGGCGGCTGGGCTGGCTGGTCATGCCCGCCACCCTCACGCCGCACATGGGCAAGCTCGTGGAGTTCAACACGTCCTGCGCCAGCGTCTTTACCCAGAGGGCCGGGATCGTGGCCTTGCAGCGCACGGAAGAGGTCACGCCGCGGGTCGTGGCGCACCTGAAGGCCTGCCGCGACACCCTAGTCCCGTTGCTGCAGGCGCTGCCCCAGGTCGAACTCGAGCCGGCCAAGGGCGGCATGTACGCCTTTTTCAAGCTCAACGGTTACAAGGACTCGCTGGAAACGGCCAAAAGGCTGGTGGTGGAGGCGGGGCTGGGCCTGGCGCCCGGAAATGCCTTCGCGCCCGAGGCCCAGGGGTGGCTGCGCTGGTGCTTTGCTTCAAAAGACGTTGCCCGGTTGGGGCAGGGCGTGGAACGGCTGGGGCGTTGGCTGGCGGCGGGCAAGTAGCTTCGGGGGGCGTTGTATAATTCCGAGGCTTTGCATTTCGCAGGGCGCACGTTGGCAGCCATTCCAGCCACCAACGCAAGTTAAAACATTCAAGGAAACCCAATGACCGCATTGAACAAGGCCGAAGTCGTCAAGGCCAACGCGCGCAGCGCATCCGACACGGGCAGCCCCGAAGTGCAAGTCGCACTGCTCACCGCCCGCATCAACGAACTCACCCCGCACTTCAAGACCCACGCCAAGGACCACCATGGCCGCCGCGGCCTGTTGCGCATGGTGAACCGCCGCAAGAGCCTGCTGGCTTACCTGAAGGGCAAGGACGCTGAGCGTTACACCGCGCTGATCGGCAAGCTGGGCCTGCGCAAGTAAGACTGGGCAAGAATCACATGAGCGCCTGAGTTAGTTCACCCTAGCTCAGGCGCTTTGTACTTCGGAGACGGCAAGACGAATACGCGCTGTGTCATTCCACCAGCAGCCCGGCGAGGCTCTTGATGGAATGGCATCGTGTTCGACACCGCCTCTCCGGGCATCCCGGTGCAGCCTGATGCACCCTTAGTCAGTGGGGACAGAGCAGATTGCAAGCAATCCTGATCTGTCCCGCAAGCACAAGGAAAGATCAACATGAGCATTTTCAACAAGGTCACCAAGACGTTCCAGTGGGGCGCCCACTCCGTCAAGCTGGAAACCGGCGAGATCGCCCGGCAATCGGGCGGCGCCGTCGTCGTCGATATCGAAGGTACTGTGGTCCTGGCGACCGTGGTGGCGTCCAAGTCCGCCAAGCCGGGCCAGGACTTCTTCCCGCTGACCGTCGACTACATCGAGAAGACCTATGCCGCGGGCAAGATTCCCGGCAGCTTCTTCAAGCGTGAAGCCAAGCCCAGCGAGCACGAGACGCTGACCAGCCGCCTGATCGACCGCCCGATCCGCCCGCTGTTCCCCGAAGGCTTCCTCAATGAAGTGCACGTCGTCATCCACACGCTGTCGCTGAACCCCGAAGTTGACGCCGACATCGCCGCGATGATCGGCGTCAGCGCCGCGCTGGCGATTTCCGGCATCCCGTTCGCCGGCCCCATCGGCGCCGCGCGCGTGGGCTACATCAACGGCGAATACGTCCTGAACCCGGGCCAGACCCAGCGCAAGGATTCCCAGCTCGACCTGATCGTCGCCGGCACCGAAGCCGCCGTGCTGATGGTCGAATCGGAAGCGCAGCAGCTGTCCGAAGAAATCATGCTGGGCGCCGTGGTCTTCGGCCACGAGCAGGGCAACATCGCCATCAACGCCATCCACGAGCTGGTCCGCGACGCGGGCAAGCCGGTGTGGGAATGGCAAGCGCCCGCCAAGGACGAGGCCTTCATCGCCAAGGTCAACGGCATTGCCGAACCCAAGCTGCGCGCGGTCTACCAGATCCGCAGCAAGCAGGCCCGCACCCAGGCTCTGCGCGAAGCCAACGCTTCCATCGTCGAAGCCCTGAAGGCCGACGGCGGCGAATTCGACTCCGGCAAGCTGGGCGACCTGCTGTTCGCCGTCGAGGCGAAGATCGTGCGCGACCAGATCCTGGCCGGCGAACCCCGCATCGACGGCCGTGACACTCGCACCGTGCGCCCCATCGAAATCCGCACCGGCGTGCTGCCCCGCACCCACGGCTCGGCGCTGTTCACGCGTGGCGAGACGCAGGCGCTGGTCGTCACGACGCTCGGCACCGAGCGCGACGCGCAGCGCATCGACGCGCTGATGGGCGAATACGAAGACCGCTTCATGTTCCACTACAACATGCCCCCCTTCGCCACCGGTGAAGTGGGCCGCATGGGCTCCACCAAGCGCCGCGAAATCGGCCACGGCCGCCTGGCCAAGCGCGCGCTCATCGCCGTGCTGCCGAGCAAGGACGAATTCCCCTACACGATGCGCGTCGTGTCCGAGATCACCGAATCCAACGGCTCGTCGTCGATGGCGTCGGTCTGCGGCGGCTGCCTGTCGCTGATGGACGCGGGCGTCCCGATGAAGGCCCACGTGGCCGGCATCGCCATGGGCCTCATCAAGGAAGGCAACCGCTTCGCGGTGCTGACCGACATCCTGGGCGACGAAGATCATCTGGGCGACATGGACTTCAAGGTCGCTGGCACCACCAACGGCATCTCGGCGCTGCAGATGGACATCAAGATCCAGGGCATCACCAAGGAAATCATGCAGGTCGCCCTGGCCCAGGCCAAGGAAGCGCGCATGCACATCCTGGGCAAGATGCAGGAAGCCATGGGCTCGGCCAACACCGAAGTCTCCAGCTTCGCGCCCAAGCTCTACACGATGAAGATCAACCCCGAGAAGATCCGTGACGTGATCGGCAAGGGCGGCGCCGTCATTCGCGCGCTGACCGAAGAGACCGGCTGCCAGATCAACATCGAGGAAGACGGCACCATCACCATCGCCGCCACCGACGCCGCCAAGGCCGACGTTGCCAAGGCGCGCATCGAGCAGATCACCGCGGAAGTGGAAATCGGCAAGGTCTACGAAGGCCCGATCACCAAGATCCTCGACTTCGGCGCCCTGGTCAACCTGCTGCCCGGCAAGGACGGCCTGCTGCACATCAGCCAGATTGCCCATGAGCGCGTGGAAAAAGTCACCGACTACCTGAGCGAAGGCCAGATCGTCAAGGTCAAGGTGCTCGAGACGGACGAAAAGGGCCGCGTCAAGCTGTCCATGAAGGCGCTGCTGGACCGTCCGGCCGGCGATTTCCAGGACCGCGCCCCGCGTGAAGACCGCCAGCCCCGCGAAGATCGCGGCCCGCGCGGTGACCGTGGCCCGCGTGAAGATCGCCCGCCGCGCGAAGACCGTCAGCCGCGTGGCGACCAGCAGCCGCGCGAACCGCAACAAGCACCGGTCGAACCGCAAGAGTGAAAGCCGTCGAGATCAGCTCGTACGGGCCGCCCGGCGTGCTGCGCCTGGGCGAGCGTCCCGCGCCTGTGCCGGGCGCGGGCGAGCTCCTGATACGGGTCACCGCTTCCGGCATCAACCGCCCGGACGTCCTGCAGCGCACGGGCAATTACCCGGTGCCGCCGGGCGCCTCTGACATCCCGGGGCTCGAAGTGGCCGGCGAAATCGTCGATGGCGACGCGCAAGCCATGGCCGCGGCCGGCTTCCAGAAGGGCGACCGCGTTTGCGCGCTGGTTGCCGGGGGCGGCTACGCCGAGCTGTGCGTTGCGCCTGTCGGCCAATGCCTGCCCGTGCCGAAGGGCCTGAGCGACATCGAGGCGGCTTCGCTGCCCGAAACCTTCTTCACCGTCTGGAGCAATGTGTTCGATCGCGGTCGTCTGAAGGCCGGCGAGACGTTCATGGTCCAGGGCGGCACGAGCGGCATCGGCGTGACGGCGATCCAATTGGCCAAGGCGCTGGGCGATGGCGTGAACGCGCCTGCGACGCGGGTGATCGCCACCGCCGGCAGCGACGACAAGTGCGACGCCTGCGTGAAACTCGGCGCTGATCACGCGATCAACTACAAGACGAAGGACTTTGCCGAGGAGGTGAAGAGCCTCACGGGCGGCAAGGGCGTCGACGTCATCCTCGACATGGTCGCGGGTGCCTACGTCGCGCGCGAAGTCGGCTGCATGGCCGAGGACGGCCGCATCGTCATCATCGCAGTGCAGGGCGGCACGAAGGCGGAATTCAATGCAGGCCTGGTGCTGCGCAAGCGCCTCACCATCACTGGCTCGACGCTGCGGCCGCGCTCGATCGAATTCAAGGCCGACATCGCGCGTTCGCTCCAGGCCAAGGTGTGGCCGCTGCTGGAAAGCGGCGCCATCAAGCCCGTGATTCACAGCGTGTTCCCGGCAGCCGATGCCGCCAAGGCCCACGAGTTGATGGAGTCCAACCAGCACGTCGGCAAGATCGTGCTCACCTGGGCTGAACAGAAATGAAAAAGAAACTCATCGCCGGCAACTGGAAGATGAACGGCGACCTGGCCGCCAACGACGCGCTGGTGCGCGCCGTCATCGCCGGCATGAAGGACGCCGCATGCACGGTGGCCGTCTGCGTGCCGGCCCCGTATCTCGCGCAGGTGCAGATGCTGCGTACCGGTTCCGCGCTGGAAGTGGGCGCGCAGGACGTGTCGCAGCACGAGCGCGGCGCGTACACCGGCGAAGTGTCGGCGGCGATGCTGAAGGAATTCGGCGTGCGTTACGCCATCGTCGGCCACTCCGAGCGCAGGCAATACCACGGCGAAACCGACGCGCTGGTGGCCGAGAAGGCGCGCGTCGCGCTGGCGGCGGGCGTCACGCCCATCGTCTGCGTCGGCGAAACGCTGGCGGAACGCGAGGGTGGCAAGACCGAAGAGGTGGTCAAACGCCAAATGGCCGCGGTGATCCACACCAACGGGCATTGCATCAGCGAGATCGTCGTGGCTTATGAGCCGGTCTGGGCGATCGGCACCGGCCGCACGGCTACGCCCGAGCAGGCCCAACAGGTGCACGCGCTGCTGCGAGCGCAGCTCAAGGCGGCGACCGAACATTCGGGCCGCATCCATCTTCTCTACGGCGGCAGCATGAACGCGGCCAACGCGGCGGCCCTGCTGGCGCAACCCGACATCGATGGCGGGCTCGTCGGCGGCGCTTCGCTCAAGGCGGCGGACTTTCTGCAAATCGTCGGGGCCGCGCGCTAGGCGCCGTCCGTCACAAGAATCAGGAGTAAACAGGAAATGAACGTTTTGCTTACCGTCGTCCTCGCCGTGCAGATGCTCACGGCGCTCGGCATGATCGGCCTCATCCTCATCCAGCACGGCAAGGGCGCCGACATGGGTGCTGCTTTCGGCAGCGGCAGCTCGGGCAGCCTGTTCGGCGCCAGCGGCAGCGCCAACTTCCTGTCCCGCACCACGGCTGTGCTGGCGGCGGTGTTTTTCGCCTGCACGCTGGCGCTCGCCTACTTCGGCAACTTGCGTGCACCCGAGTCGGGTAGTGTGCTCGACCGGGCCGGCGCGCCTGCCACTGCCCCGGCGCCTGCAGCGTCAGGCGCAGCGCAGATTCCCGGCACCGCGGCACCCGCGCCCGCTACGTCCACGGTTCCCGCTCCGGCAGCGCCTGCCGCGTCGGGTGCCGGCTTGATCCCAGTCAAGTGACGCAAACATAGATTCCGCAGGTGGAGAAGGGCCTGTATTTAAGGGTAAACTCCAAGGCTGTCCGGGAAGCTAAAAATCGCGAGATTCCTCATGCCCACCCGGGCAGGAAAAAACCGCCGTCGTGGTGAAATTGGTAGACACGCTATCTTGAGGGGGTAGTGGCGAAAGCTGTGCGAGTTCGAGTCTCGCCGACGGCACCAAACAAGAAAATCCCGCCGGGACGCATCGGCGGGTCAAAGTGCGGATTACAGCCCTCAAGATGAACTTAGACCAGTACCTCCCTGTCCTCCTGTTCATCCTTGTCGGCGTTGCGGTCGGCGTCCTGCCCCAGGTGCTGGGCTGGGCCTTCAGCAGCCTGATGGGCTTCCAGAAGCCTGACGCGGCAAAGAACTCCCCCTATGAATGCGGCTTCGAAGCTTTCGAAGACGCGCGCATGAAGTTCGACGTGCGCTACTACCTGGTCGCGATCCTCTTCATCCTGTTCGACCTGGAAATCGCTTTCCTCTTCCCCTGGGCGGTCGCCCTGAAGGAAATCGGCCCCGCCGGCTTCTGGGCCATGATGGTCTTTCTGGCCATCCTCGTCGTGGGCTTCGTGTACGAATGGAAAAAGGGCGCGCTCGACTGGGAGTGATCCCGCTGCTCGCGCACCCCAAGGAATAACTATGGCCAACGAAGGCATTCTCGAAAAGGGCATGGTCACCACGACCGTGGACTCGGTCGTCAACTGGGCCAAGACCGGCTCGCTCTGGCCGATGACGTTCGGCCTGGCGTGCTGCGCGGTGGAGATGATGCACGCCGGTGCGGCGCGCTACGACATCGACCGCTTCGGCATGCTGTTTCGCCCCAGCCCCCGTCAGTCCGACCTGATGATCGTCGCCGGCACGCTGTGCAACAAGATGGCGCCGGCGCTGCGCAAGGTGTATGACCAGATGCCGGAGCCGCGCTGGGTCCTCTCCATGGGCTCGTGCGCCAATGGCGGCGGCTACTACCACTACAGCTATTCGGTGGTCCGCGGCTGCGACCGCATCGTGCCGGTCGACGTGTACGTGCCGGGCTGCCCGCCCACGGCGGAAGCCTTGCTCTACGGGATCATCCAGCTGCAGCAAAAGATCCGCCGCACGCAAACCATTGCCAGGGCATGAACGACATGCCGCTGAACACCCCCTTCGCCGTCAAGCCCGAAGAGCTCAAGGAAGTGCTCGCGTCCACGCTGGGCGCCCTGGCCAAGAGCGTCGAGCTGCGCCTGGGCGAGCTCACCGTCACGGTGGCCGCTGCCGACTACCTGGCCGCCGCCCAGCTGTTGCGCGACGCGCCCGGCTGCCAGTTCGAACAGCTGCTCGACCTGTGCGGGCTCGATTACTCCGAGTGGGGCGACGGCCGCTGGGAGGGCGCGCGTTTCTGCGTGGCCAGCCACCTGCTGTCCGTCAGCCTGAACCAGCGCGTGCGCCTGAAGGTGTTCGCCCCCGATGACGAGCTGCCGGTCGTGGATTCGCTCACCGGCCTCTGGAGCTCGGCCAACTGGTTCGAGCGCGAGGCGTTCGACCTGTACGGCATCGTCTTCGAAGGCCACGCCGACCTGCGCCGCATCCTCACCGACTACGGCTTCATCGGCCACCCGTTCCGCAAGGACTTCCCGGTGTCGGGCCACGTCGAGATGCGCTACGACCCGGAACGCCAGCGCGTCATTTACCAGCCCGTGACGATCGAGCCGCGAGAGATCACGCCGCGGATCATCCGCGAAGAGAACTATGGGGGCCTGCACTGAGATGGCCGAGATCAAGAACTACACCCTCAACTTCGGTCCGCAGCACCCGGCGGCGCACGGCGTGCTGCGTCTGGTGCTCGAACTGGACGGCGAAGTGATCCAGCGCGCCGACCCGCACATCGGCCTCTTGCACCGCGCCACCGAAAAGCTCGCCGAAACGCGCACCTACATCCAGTCGCTGCCCTACATGGACCGGCTGGATTACGTGTCGATGATGTGCAACGAGCACGCCTACTGCCTGGCCATCGAGAAGATGATGGGCCTGGAAGTGCCGGTTCGCGCGCAATACATCCGCGTGATGTTCTCCGAGATCACGCGGCTGATGAACCACCTGCTGTGGCTGGGCGCGCACGGGCTGGACTGCGGCGCGATGAACATCCTCATCTACTGCTTCCGCGAGCGCGAAGACCTGTTTGACATGTACGAGGCTGTCTCCGGCGCGCGCATGCACGCGGCGTATTTCCGCCCGGGCGGTGTCTACCGCGACCTGCCCGACAGCATGCCGCAGTACAAGGTCAACAAGATCCGCAACGAACGCGCGATCAAGCGGCTCAACGAGAACCGCACAGGTTCGCTGCTTGACTTCATCGAAGATTTCACCAAGCGCTTCCCCCACTACGTGGACGAATACGAGACGCTGCTTACCGACAACCGCATCTGGAAGCAGCGCACCGTCGGCATCGGCGTGGTGACGCCGGAGCGCGCGCTGAACCTGGGCTTCACCGGCCCCATGCTGCGCGGCTCGGGCATCGCGTGGGATCTGCGCAAGAAGCAGCCGTACGACGTGTACGAGCACATGGACTTCGACATCCCCGTCGGCAAGACGGGTGACTGCTACGACCGCTACCTGGTGCGCGTGCAGGAAATGCGCGAGTCCAACCGCATCATCAAGCAGTGCGTCGATTGGCTGCGTGCCAACCCCGGCCCCGTGATCACCGACAACCACAAGGTGGCCGCGCCCGACCGCGAGTCGATGAAGGCCAACATGGAAGAGCTGATCCACCACTTCAAGCTCTTCTCCGAAGGCTTCCGCGTCCCGGCCGGCGAGGCGTACGCGGCGGTGGAGCACCCGAAGGGCGAGTTCGGCATCTACATCGTGAGCGACGGCGCCAACAAGCCTTACCGCCTGAAGATCCGTCCGCCGGGCTTTCCCCACCTGGCCGCCCTTGACGAGATGGGCCGCGGCCACATGATCGCCGACGCCGTCGCGATCATCGGCACCATGGACATCGTGTTCGGAGAGATTGACCGATGATTTCTGAATCGACAAAAGCGCTCTTCGACAAGGAAGTCGCGAAGTACCCGCCCGAGCAGAAGCAGTCGGCCGTGATGGCCCTGCTGGCCATCGTGCAGAAGGAAGAGGGCTGGGTCAGCCGCGACAGCGAGAACATCGTCGCGGAATACCTGGGCATGGCGCCTATCGCCGTGCACGAGGTCACGACCTTCTACAACATGTACAACCAGAAGCCGGTGGGCAAGTACAAGCTCAACGTCTGTACCAACCTGCCGTGCCAGCTGCGCGACGGCGCGCGTGCGCTGCGCCATCTGGAGCATCGCCTCGGCATCGCGATGGGCGAGACCACGCGCGATGGCATGTTCACCCTGCAGCAATCCGAATGCCTGGGCGCCTGCGCCGATTCGCCGGTGATGCTGGTGAACGACCGCACGATGTGCAGCTTCATGAGCGACGACAAGCTCGACCAGCTGATCGATGGTTTGAAGAAGGCGGAGCAAGCATGAACGCCGATCAAGTGCTGGCGCAATTCCAGGCCACGGGCGTGCAAACGTGCTTCCATGGCCGCCACATCAACCCGCAGATCTATGCGGATCTCGATGGCACCAACTGGCGCCTGAAGGACTATGAATCGCGCGGCGGCTATCAGGCCTTGCGCAAGATCCTGACCGAAGTGAACGCCGAGGGCGTTGTCGGCCTCACGCAAGACCAGGTGATCGCCACCGTCAAGGAATCGGCGCTGCGCGGCCGCGGCGGCGCGGGCTTTCCCACCGGCCTGAAGTGGAGCTTCATGCCCCGCCAGTTCCCGGGTCAGAAGTACCTGGTGTGCAACTCCGACGAAGGCGAGCCGGGCACCTGCAAGGACCGCGACATCCTGCAGTTCAACCCGCACATCGTCATCGAAGGCATGATCATCGCGGCCTACGCGATGGGCATCAACGTAGGCTACAACTACATCCACGGCGAGATTTTCGAGACCTACGACCGCTTCGAGGAAGCGCTGGAAGAGGCGAGGGCGGCGGGCTATCTGGGCGACAAGATCCTGGGCTCCAACTACTCGTTCCAGCTGCACGCGGCCCACGGCTTCGGCGCCTACATCTGCGGCGAAGAAACCGCGCTGCTTGAATCGCTCGAAGGCAAGAAGGGCCAGCCGCGCTTCAAGCCGCCGTTCCCGGCCAGCTTCGGCCTGTACGGCAAGCCGACCACCATCAACAACACCGAAACCTTCGCGGCGGTGCCCTGGATCATCCGCAATGGCGGCCAGGCCTACCTGGAGTGTGGCAAGCCGAACAACGGCGGCACGAAGATCTACTCGGTCTCCGGCGACGTGGAGCTGCCCGGCAACTACGAAGTGCCGCTGGGCACGCCGTTCACCAAGCTGCTGGAGCTCGCCGGCGGTGTGCGCAAGGGCCGCAAGCTCAAGGCGGTGATCCCCGGCGGATCGTCGGCGCCGGTGCTGCCGGCCGACATCATGAACACCTGCACGATGGACTACGACTCCATCGCCAAGGCCGGCTCCATGCTGGGCTCGGGCGCCGTCATCGTGATGGACGACTCGCGCGACATGGTGGAGTCACTGCTGCGCCTGTCGTACTTCTACATGCACGAATCGTGCGGCCAATGCACGCCTTGCCGCGAAGGCACGGGCTGGCTCTGGCGCGTGGTGGACCGCATCCACCATGGCCATGGCAAGCCGAGCGACATGGACCTGCTGAACTCGGTAGCCGACAACATCCAGGGCCGCACCATCTGCGCCCTGGGCGACGCGGCGGCGATGCCCGTGCGCGCAATGATCAAGCACTTCCGCCACGAGTTCGAAGCCAAGATTAACAAAGCTGTCGCCGGGGCAGCCCTCACCCCGGCCCTCTCCCAAGGGGAGAGGGTGAGAACAGAAGCGCGGAGCGCTCCATGATAGAGATTGAACTCGACGGCCAGAAGGTACAGATCACCGAAGGCAGCATGATCATGCATGCGGCCGACAAGGCGGGCACGTACATCCCGCACTTCTGCTATCACAAGAAGCTGTCCATCGCGGCCAACTGCCGCATGTGCCTGGTCGACGTGGAAAAAGCGCCGAAGCCGATGCCGGCCTGCGCGACGCCTGTCACCAACGGCATGATCGTCCGCACGAAGAGCGACAAGGCCCTGAAGGCCCAGCAGTCGGTGATGGAGTTCCTGCTGATCAACCATCCGCTGGACTGCCCGATCTGCGACCAGGGCGGCGAATGCCAGCTGCAAGACCTGGCCGTGGGCTACGGCGGTTCTTCCTCGCGCTACGAGGAAGAAAAGCGCGTCGTGCTGCACAAGGACGTCGGCCCGCTGATCTCGATGGAAGAGATGAGCCGCTGCATCCATTGCACCCGCTGCGTGCGCTTCGGCCAGGAAGTGGGCGGCGTAATGGAACTGGGCATGATCCATCGCGGCGAGCACTCCGAAATCACGACGGTGCTGGGTGACACGGTCGATTCCGAAGTGTCCGGCAACATGATCGACCTGTGCCCGGTGGGCGCGCTTACCAGCAAACCGTTCCGCTACCAGGCCCGCCCCTGGGAGCTGTCGCGCCGCAAGTCGGTGAGTCCGCACGATTCGACCGGTGCCAACCTGATCGTCCAGGTCAAGAACAACAAGGTCCTGCGCGTCCTGCCCTTCGAGAACGACGAAGTCAACGAGTGCTGGATCGCCGACCGCGACCGCTTCTCGTATGAAGCGCTGAACGAAGCAGACCGCCTGACCCAGCCCATGCTCAAGCAGGGCGGCGAGTGGAAGACGGTCGACTGGCAGACGGCGCTGGAATACGTGGCGAACGGGTTGAAGCAGATCAAGACCGATCACGGCGCCAAGAGCATCGGCGCCCTGGTCAGCCCCCACAGCACGGTCGAGGAGTTGTTCCTGGCTGGCGCGCTGGTGCGCGGCCTGGGCAGCGAGAGCATCGACTACCGCCTGCGCAAC
Organism: Ramlibacter sp. WS9; assembly: GCF_003797765.1. Classification (GTDB taxonomy): domain Bacteria; phylum Pseudomonadota; class Gammaproteobacteria; order Burkholderiales; family Burkholderiaceae_C; genus Ramlibacter. Next base: position 106,869 of record NZ_RKMB01000015.1, read on the forward strand.
GCGGAATTTGCGAAGCACGACGGCGTCCGTTGGCTCGGCACCTCCGTCGCGTCGTTGTCGAATCTGCAGCGCGCCTTGGTCGTCGGTTCCAACCTCCGCAAGGACCATCCGCTGTTTGCGCTGCGCCTGCGCGCGGCAACGCGCAAGGGCGCGGCGGTATCGGTGATCCACGATGTGAAGAACGATTGGGCCATGTCCATTGCTTCTTCCGTGATCACGCCCGCGTCGAACTGGGCGCAGGCTCTGGCCGACGTGGCCGCCGCAGTCGCAACAGAGAAGGGCGCTTCCGCGCCCGCGCAAGGCAACGCGACCGACGCCGCCAAGGCCATCGCCAAGTCGCTGCTGGGCGGCGAGCGCAAGGCCATCCTGCTGGGCAACGCCGCGGCACACCACGCCAACGCGTCGGGCCTGCTCGCCCTCGCCAACTGGATCGGCGAGCAGACCGGTGCGACGGTCGGCTTCCTCACCGAAGCCGCCAACACTGTCGGCGCTCAACTCGTGAACGCCATGCCCGGTGCTGGCGGCCTGAACGCACAGCAGATGCTGGGCGGTGCCCTCAAGGCCGCCATCCTGCTGAACACCGAACCCGAATTCGACTCTGCCGCCGGCATGAAAGCAGCCGCTGCGCTGGGTCAGGCCGAGATGGTCGTGACGCTCAGCCCGTTCAAGGCCAACCTGGAATTCAGCGACGTGCTGCTGCCGATCGCGCCTTTCACCGAAACACCCGGCACCTTCGTCAACGCCGAGGGCCGCGTCCAGGGTTTCCACGCGGTCGTCAAGCCCTTGGGCGAGGCGCGTCCGTGCTGGAAGGTGCTGCGCGTGCTTGCCAACATGCTTGGCTTGCCCGGCTTCGCCCACGAATCGGCGCAAGAGGTTCTGGTCGCTGCTCGCGGTGCGCAAGACGTCAAGGCCAGCCATGTCCAGGGCAACCTGTTGAACAACGCAACGTCGGTGGCTGTGAACGTATCAGCTCAGGCCGGCCAACCAGTGACCGCCGCGATCTACCAACTCGACGGCATCGTGCGCCGAGCGCCTTCTCTCCAGCTCACGGCCGATGCGCGTGCTGCCGTGGTGCAAGACGCGCAAGCGCGTGAAGGAGTGCCGGCATGATCGACCAGATCTGGGGCTTCGGCAACGGCCTCATCAACGCCGGCTGGTGGACAGCTGCCGCCTGGCCGGTGGCGTGGACGCTGATCAAGATCATCGTCGTGGTCGCGCCGCTGATGGGTGCTGTCGCCTACCTCACGCTGTGGGAACGCAAGGCCATCGGCTTCACGCAGATTCGCGTCGGCCCCAACCGCATCGGACCCATGGGGCTGTTACAGCCGATCGCTGATGCGCTCAAGCTGCTGACCAAGGAAATCATCCTGCCCACGGTGGCCAACAAGGGCCTGTTCTACCTGGGCCCGATCATGACCATCATGCCGGCCCTGGCCGCATGGGCCGTGATCCCGTTCGGCCCGGACGTCGCGCTGGCCAACATCAACGCCGGCCTGCTGTTCCTGATGGCGATCACCTCGATGGAGGTCTACGGCGTCATCATCGCCGGCTGGGCGTCCAACTCCAAGTACGCCTTCCTGGGCGCGCTGCGCGCTTCGGCGCAGATGGTCAGCTATGAGATCGCCATGGGCTTCTGCCTGGTGGTGGTGCTGATGGTGTCGGGCAGCCTGAACATGACCGACATCGTGATGAGCCAGGCCAAGGGCACCGGCACGTCGATGGGGCTCAACTTCCTGTCGTGGCACTGGCTTCCGCTGTTGCCGATCTTCGTCGTCTATTTCGTCTCCGGCCTGGCCGAGACCAACCGCCATCCGTTCGACGTGGTGGAAGGCGAGTCGGAAATCGTCGCGGGCCACATGATCGAGTACTCGGGCATGAGCTTCGCCATGTTCTTCCTGGCCGAGTACGCCAACATGTGGTTGGTCGCGATCTTGGCCGTCCTCATGTTCCTGGGCGGCTGGCTGCCCCCGTTCGAGTTCCTGTCGTTCATCCCCGGCTGGATCTGGCTGGGCATCAAGACCTTCATGGTCGTCACCATGTTCCTGTGGGTGCGCTCCACCTTCCCGCGCTACCGCTATGACCAGATCATGCGCCTGGGCTGGAAGATCTTCATCCCGGTCACGCTGGTGTGGCTGGTGTTGATCGCCGCCATCATGCAAACCCCCTACAACCCCTGGAAATGACCATGGCAGCTGTAGCCGCATCCAATTTCTCGCTCAAGGACTTCCTGGGCAGCTTCATGCTGTTCGAGTTGTTCAAGGGCCTGGCCATCACCGGCAAGTACGCGTTCAGCCGCAAGATCACCGTGCAGTTCCCGGAAGAAAAGACGCCGCTGTCGCCGCGCTTTCGCGGCCTGCACGCGCTGCGCCGCTACGAGAACGGCGAAGAGCGCTGCATCGCCTGCAAGCTGTGCGAGGCCGTGTGCCCCGCGCTCGCCATCACGATCGAATCCGACCAGCGCGCCGACGGCACGCGTCGCACCACGCGCTACGACATCGACCTGACGAAGTGCATCTTCTGCGGCTTCTGCGAGGAAAGCTGCCCGGTCGACTCCATCGTCGAGACCCACATCCTCGAATACCACGGCGAAAAGCGCGGCGACCTGTACTTCACCAAAGAGATGCTGCTGGCCGTGGGCGACCGCTACGAGCCCGAGATCGCCGCGGCCAAGGCGGCCGACGCCAAATACCGCTGAACGCGCGGAAAAGAAACAACCCATGGATATCCGAACCGGCTTCTTCTACCTGTTCTCCGCGGTCCTGCTGTTCGCGGCGTTCCGCGTCATCACCGCGCGCAACCCGGTCTATGCCGCGCTGTACCTGGTGCTGGCGTTCTTCCAGGCGGCGGCCGTGTGGATCCTGCTCAAGGCGGAATTCCTCGCCATCTCGCTGGTGCTGGTCTACGTCGGCGCCGTGATGGTGCTGTTTCTCTTCGTCGTGATGATGCTGGACATCAACGTCGACAGCCTGAGGGCCGGATTCTGGAAGCACTTCCCGGTCGCGGCCACCGTGGGATCGCTGATCGCGTTGGAAATGGCCGCCGTGCTGATGGGCGGTTTCCGCCTGGGCGAAGAACCCCGTGTCGTGCCGATGCCCGCGCCGGGCGCGATCCCGATTTCCAACACCAAGGAGCTGGGCAAGCTGCTGTACAGCCAGTACCTGTACCCGCTGGAAATTGCCGCGGTCATCCTGCTGGTTGCCATCATCGCGGCCATCGCGCTCACGCTGCGTCAGCGCAAGGACAGCAAGCACACCGATCCGTCGCAGCAGGTGCGCGTGAAGGCCGCCGACCGGTTGCAGATCATCAAGCTGCCACCGACGATCGCCGAACCCGAGCCGCAGCCCGTGGCCGCCGTGGAGACCAAGGCATGACGCTCACCCTCGGACATTTCCTCTCGCTCGGCGCGATGCTGTTCGCGCTGTCGGTGATCGGCATCTTCCTGAACCGCCGCAACCTGATCGTGCTGCTGATGGCCATCGAGCTGATGCTCCTGGCCGTGAACATGAACTTCGTCGCGTTCTCGTACTACCTGAACGACATGCACGGCCAGGTCTTCGTGTTCTTCATCCTGACGGTGGCGGCGGCGGAGTCGGCCATCGGCCTGGCCATCCTGGTGCTGCTGTTCCGCAACAAATCGAACATCAACGTCGACGAGCTCAACACCCTCAAGGGCTGAGCCGGACCACAACAACATGAGCCAGACCCTCAACGCTTCAACCCTGCTCGTCGTCCCGCTGGCCCCGCTGGCCGGCGCTGCGCTGGCCGGCATCTTCGGCACCACGTTCGGCGGCAACTGGATCGGCCGGCGCCTGTCGCACACGCTGTGCATCCTGGGCGTGTTCGTGGCCTTCGTGATCTCCGCGATGACGCTCAAGAGCGTGGCGGTGGACGGTGCACGCTTCAACCAGACCATTTATGAGTGGATGGTGATCGGCGGCCTGAAGATGGAAGTGGGCTTCCTCGTCGACGGCCTCACCGCGATGATGATGTGCGTGGTGACCTTCGTGTCGCTGATGGTCCACATCTACACCATCGGCTACATGGAAGAAGACGACGGCTACAACCGCTTCTTCGCCTACATCTCGCTCTTCACGTTCTCGATGCTGATGCTCGTGATGAGCAACAACTTCCTGCAGCTGTTCTTCGGCTGGGAGGCGGTGGGCCTGGTGTCGTACCTGCTGATCGGCTTCTGGTTCAACAAGCCGACGGCGATCTTCGCCAACATGAAGGCCTTCCTGGTCAACCGCGTCGGCGACTTCGGTTTCATCCTGGGCATCGGCCTGATCGTGGCCTTTGCCGGCACGCTGAGCTACGCCGAAACCTTCGCCAAGGCCGGCGAACTGGCCAAGATGACCCTGCCGCACACCGGCTGGATGCTGATCACCGCCATCTGCATTTGCCTGTTCGTCGGCGCGATGGGCAAGAGCGCGCAGTTCCCGCTGCACGTCTGGCTGCCCGATTCGATGGAAGGCCCGACGCCGATCTCCGCGCTGATCCACGCCGCCACCATGGTGACGGCCGGCATCTTCATGGTCGCGCGCATGTCGCCGCTGTTCGAGTTGAGCGACGTGGCTTTGTCGTTCATCCTGGTGGTTGGCGCGATCACCGCGCTCTTCATGGGTTTCCTGGGCATCATCCAGAACGACATCAAGCGCGTGGTGGCGTACTCGACCCTGTCGCAGCTGGGCTACATGACGGTGGCGCTCGGCGCGTCGGCTTATTCCGTCGCGGTGTTCCACCTGATGACGCACGCGTTCTTCAAGGCGCTGCTGTTCCTTGCGGCCGGCTCGGTGATCATCGGCATGCACCACAACCAGGACATCCGCTGGATGGGCAACGTGCGCAAGTACATGCCGATCACCTGGATCACGTCGCTGCTGGGGTCCCTCGCGTTGATCGGCACGCCGCTGTTCGCCGGCTTCTATTCCAAGGACTCGATCATCGAGGCGGTGCACTTCAGCACGCTGCCGGGCGCGGGCTTCGCGCATTTCGCCGTGCTGGCCGGTGTGTTCGTGACGGCGTTCTATTCGTTCCGCATGTACTTCCTGGTGTTCCACGGCAAGGAGCGGTTCGACCAGAACCCCGACGCGCATCACCACGACGCCCACGACGAGCCCGATCCGCACCATCATCACGACGACCACGGCACGCCGCACGAGTCGCCGTGGGTGGTGACGGCACCGCTGCTGCTGCTGGCATTCCCGTCGGTGGTGATCGGCTTCCTGGCCATCGGCCCGATGCTGTACGGCGACCTGCTGAAGGATTCGATCTTCGTCAACAGCGAACTGCACCCGGCCATGGCGAAGCTCGCCGCGGAGTTCCACGGCCCGGCCCAGATGGCGTTGCACGGCCTCATGACTGCACCGTTCTGGCTTGCGCTGGCTGGTGTGGTGGCGGCCTGGTACATGTACCTGGTAAAGCCGGAGTTGCCCGCCGCGATCAAGGCGCGCGTGATGCCGCTGTACACGCTGCTGGACAACAAGTACTACATGGATTGGTTCAACGAGAACGTGCTGGCCCGTGGGGCGCGCCTCCTGGGCCTCGGCCTCTGGAAGGGCGGCGACCAGGCCATCATCGACGGCGCCATGGTCAACGGCAGCGCGCGCGGCGTGGCGTGGGTGGCCGGCGTGGTGCGCTGGTTCCAGACCGGCTACATCTACCACTACGCGTTCGCGATGATCGTCGGCGTGTTTTTGCTCATCACCTACTTCATCAGCTGGCCGCAGCTGATGGAATGGGTCAAGCGTTAAGTTGAAAGAAGAACAAAAATGGGTTTGCTGAGTCTCGCGATCTGGACGCCGATCTTCTTCGGCGCCGTGTTGCTGGCCCTCGGGCGGGACGACCAGGCACGCACGGTGCGCTGGATCGCGCTGATCGGCGCCGTCGTCAGCCTGCTGGTCACGCTGCCGCTGTACTCGCGCTTCGACGTTGCCAGCTCGGCGATGCAGTTCGTCGAGAAGGCGCCGTGGATCGACCGGTTCAACGTCAATTACCACCTGGGCGTCGACGGTATCTCCTTCTGGTTCATCCTGCTCACCGCCTTCATCAACCTGGTGGTGGTGATCTCCGCCTGGGAAGTGATCACCGAGCGCGTCAACCAGTACATGGGCGCGTTCCTCATCCTGTCGGGCCTGATGATCGGCGTCTTCTGCGCACTCGATGGCATCCTGTTCTACGTGTTCTTCGAGGCAACGCTGATTCCGATGTACCTGATCATCGGCATCTGGGGCGGGCCCAACAAGATCTACGCGGCGTTCAAGTTCTTCCTGTACACGCTGCTCGGCTCGCTCTTGATGCTGGTCGCGCTGGTCTACCTGTACACCAAGTCCGGCGGTAGCTTCGACATCCTGACGTGGCACAAGCTGCCCTTGAGCCTGCAAGCACAGACCTTCCTGTTCTTCGCGTTCTTCGCGGCGTTCGCCGTCAAGGTGCCGATGTGGCCGGTCCACACCTGGCTGCCCGACGTGCACGTCGAGGCGCCCACCGGCGGCTCCGCCGTGCTGGCAGCGATCATGCTGAAGCTGGGCGCGTACGGCTTCCTGCGTTTCTCGATGCCGATCGCACCCGACGCCTCGCACGAATGGGCCTGGTTCATGATCGCGTTGTCGCTGATCGCCGTGGTCTACGTGGGCCTGGTGGCGATGGTGCAGCAGGACATGAAGAAGCTGGTGGCGTATTCGTCGGTGGCGCACATGGGCTTCGTCACGCTCGGCTTCTTCATCTTCAACGACCTGGGTGTGGCCGGCGGCATCGTGCAGATGATCGCCCACGGTTTCGTCTCGGGCGCGATGTTCCTTTGCATCGGCGTGCTGTACGACCGTGTTCACTCGCGGCAGATCGCCAGCTACGGCGGCGTGGTCAACACCATGCCCAACTTCACGGCGTTCGCACTGCTGTTCGCCATGGCCAACTGCGGCCTGCCGGCCACCGCCGGTTTCGTCGGTGAGTGGATGGTGATCCTGGGTGCCGTCAAGGCCAACTTCTGGCTCGGCTTCGCTGCGTCGTCGGCGCTGATTTTCGGCGCTGCCTACACGCTCTGGATGTTCAAGCGCGTCTACCTCGGCCCGGTGGCGAACGACGACGTGCGCGGGCTGACCGACATCAACAGCCGCGAATTCCTGATGCTCAGCATGCTGGCCATCGCGGTGCTGGTGATGGGCATCTATCCGAAGCCCTTCACCGATGTCATGAACACCTCGGTGGCGGACTTCCTCAAGCACGTGGCCACGTCCAAACTCTAAGAACGCGGGCTGGACAAAACAAATGACAGAAAAATACAACTGGATCACCGTCTACCCGGAGATCGTGCTGCTGTTCATGGCCTGCCTGATCGCCATGATCGACCTAGGCGTCAAGTCGCCGCGCCGCACACTGACCTATGTGCTCACCCTGGCGACACTGGGCGTCGTGGCCTTCATGCAGGCGATGTACGCGGCCGGCGGCCTGACGCTTTACGGCTTCGGCAACATGGTGGTCAGCGATCCCATGGGCAACCTGCTCAAGCTGTTCGCCACCCTCGCGATGATGGTCTGCCTGGTCTACGGGCGGCCCTACGCCGCCGACCGCGGCATGCTGCTCGGCGGCGAGATGTTCACGCTGGCGATGTTCTCGCTGCTGGGCATCTTCGTCATGATCTCGGGCAGCAATTTCCTGGTGATCTATCTCGGCCTCGAATTGCTGACGCTCTGCAGCTATGCGCTGGTCGCACTGCGCCGCGATCACGCCACTTCCACGGAAGCGGCCATGAAGTATTTCGTGCTGGGCGCCATGGCAAGCGGCTTCCTGCTCTATGGCCTCTCCATGCTGTATGGCGCGACCGGTTCGTTGGACATCGGCACGGTCTTCAAGATCGTGAGTTCGGGCCAGGTCAAGCATCAAGTGCTGGTGTTCGGCCTGGTGTTCATCGTGGCCGGACTGGCCTTCAAGCTCGGCGCGGCGCCGTTCCACATGTGGGTGCCCGACGTCTATCAGGGCGCGCCGACCTCCGTCACCATCATGATCGGCAGCGCGCCGGAACTGGCCGCCTTCGCGATCTGCGTGCGCCTGCTCATCGAAGGCATGATGCCCATCGCGGTCGAGTGGCAGCAGATGCTGGCCGTCCTCGCGATCGGCTCGCTGCTCATCGGCAACCTGGCCGCCATTGCGCAGACCAACCTCAAGCGCATGCTGGCCTATTCGACCATCGCGCAGATGGGCTTCGTGCTGCTGGGCCTCATGTCGGGCTGGGTCAACGGCAATTCGCTCACGGCGGCCAACGCGTACAGCTCGGCGATGTTCTACATCATCACCTACGTGCTGACCACGCTGGCCACCTTCGGCATCATCCTGTTGCTGGCGCGTGAAGGCTTCGAGAGCGAGGAGATCGCCGACCTGGCGGGCCTGAACCAGCGCAGCCCGCTCTACGCCGGCGTCATGGCCGTGTGCTTGTTCTCGCTGGCCGGCGTGCCGCCGCTGGTGGGCTTCTATGCCAAGCTGGCCGTGCTGCAGGCGCTGGTCGCGTCGGGGCAGGGCATGTACATCGCGCTGGCGGTGTTCGCCGTGATGATGTCGCTGATCGGCTCCTTCTACTACCTGCGCGTCGTCAAGGTCATGTACTTCGACCAGCCCATCACGGCGACGACGGTGTCCGCACCGATCGACGTGCGCTTCGTGCTCACCATCAACGGCGCACTGGTGCTGATTCTCGGCATTGTCCCCGGCGGCCTGCTGACGCTGTGCAAGGACGCGATCGTCAAGACGCTCGCCACCTAGCGGCGGGGCACGAGGATGCTGTCCCAAACCGCGTCCGTCTGGATCGTGATCGTGGTCGCCTTCGCGGCGGCCAACCTCCCTTTCTTGAACGAGAATCTGCTTGGCGTCGTGCCGATGCGGCGAGGCAAGTCACTGGCCGTGCGCGTTGGCGAGTTGGTGCTGCTGTACTTCGTCGTTGGCGGCCTCGGGCTGTTGCTGGAGCAACGCGCCGGCCAGATCGCACCGCAGGGCTGGGAGTTCTATGCGGTGACAGGCGCGCTCTTCATCACTTTCGCGTTTCCCGGCTTCACGTGGCGCTATCTGCGCCGCCATCACGTGCGCTGACGCCATGGCGGACGACAGCCACCTGATCGAGACAAAGGTCGCGAGCCAGGAAATCCTGAAGGGGCGCTTTCTTCACGCCTTCCGCGACACGGTGCGGCTGCCGGACGGCACGGAGACGACGCGGGAATACGTCATCCACCCCGGCGCGGTGATGGTGATCCCCATGCTCGACGACGGGCGCCTCGTGCTGGAGCGCCAGTTCCGCTATCCGATGGGCGCCGTGATGATCGAATTTCCCGCGGGCAAGCTCGACCCGGGCGAGGACCGCCTGGCCTGTGCGAAACGCGAGCTGCTTGAAGAGACTGGCTACACCGCCGCCGAATGGGCGCGCGCCGGGGTGCTGAACCCTGTCATTTCCTACTCGACCGAGTTCATCGAAGTCTGGTTCGCGCGTGGCTTGAACCAGGGCCAGGCGGCGCTCGACGCCGGCGAGTTTCTGGAAGTGTTCGCCGCGACGCCGGCCGAGCTGCTGGCGTGGTGCCGCGATGGCCGCGTGACGGACGCCAAGACCTTGACCGGTGCCCTCTGGCTGCAGAACGTCCTGTCGGGCGAATGGGTATTGGACTGGCGTTCATAATAAATGCCATGAAGGTCCTCAACCTCCAGTGCTCGCACACCCACAGCTTCGAAGGCTGGTTCGCCTCCGAGGATGAATTCCAGTCGCAGCTCGCCCGCGGCCTGGTCGAATGCCCGTTGTGCAGCGACAACCAGGTGACCAAGATGCTCAGCGCTCCGCGCCTGAATCTGGGTGCCGTCGAGCCTGCCGCCAAGCAGGATGTGGTCAGCATGCCTGACGCTTCCCTGCAGGCCGCGTGGATGAAGATGGTGCGCCACGTGATGGCGAATACCGACGACGTCGGCGAGCGGTTCGCCGAAGAGGCTCGCCGCATCCACTACGGCGAAACCGAAGAGCGGAGCATCCGCGGCCAAGCGTCGCGCGAAGAAACCGAGGCGCTGATCGAGGAGGGCATCGGGGTGCTGCCGCTGCCGATTCCCGATGCGCTCAAGGGCCCGCTGCAGTAGAGCGCTCAATCCATGAACTGCAGCGCCGCCAGCCGCGCATAAACCCCGTCGGCCGCCACCAACGACTCGTGCGTTCCCTGTTCGACGATCTTCCCGTGATCGAGCACGATGATGCGGTCGGCCTGCTGCACGGTGGCCAGGCGGTGCGCAATGACCAGGGTGGTGCGATCGCGCATCGCGGACTCCAGCGCGGCCTGCACCATCCGCTCGCTCTCCGCGTCCAGCGCGCTGGTGGCTTCGTCCAGCAGCAGCAGCGGCGGATTCTTCAGCATGGCCCGCGCGATCGCGATGCGCTGGCGCTGGCCGCCTGAAAGCCGCACCCCGCGCTCGCCCAGGAAAGTCGCGTAGCCTTCGGGCAACGCCATGATGAAGTCATGCGCGAAGGCGGCCTTGGCGGCGGCCATGACTTCCGTGTCGCTCGCGCCGGGCTTGCCGTAGCGGATGTTCTCCATCGCGCTGCTGGAGAAGACCACGGCGTCCTGCGGCACGATGCCGATGCGTTGGCGCAGGTCGTGCAACGCCAGGTCGCGCGTGGCCACGCCGTCCAGCAGGATGCGGCCCTGCATCGGGTCATAGAAGCGCAGCAGCATCTGGAACACCGTGCTCTTGCCGGCGCCGCTGGGGCCGACCAGGGCGACGGTTTCGCCCGGCGCGATGGCCAGGCTGAAGTCCTTCAGCGCGGCCGTTGCGGGACGCGACGGGTAGTGGAACGTGATCGCTTCGAACGCGACGGCGCTGCCGCCTTGCGACACGCGGCCCGCCACCGGCTGCGCGGGCGAAGTGACCGGCGAGCGGCTGTCCAGCAATTCCATCAGCCGCTCCGTTGCGCCCGCCGCGCGCAGCAAGTCCCCGTAGACCTCGCCCAGCACGGCGACCGCGCCCGCCAGGATGATCACGTAGACCACGGTTTCGCCCAGGTGTCCGGCCGTAATGCGGCCGGCCATCACCGCCTGCGTGCCCTGGTACAGGCCCCACAGCAGGGCGGCGCTGGTGGCGATGATGATGAACGCGATCAGGAATGCGCGGGCACCGCTGCGGCGCACGGCGGTTGCGAATGCATCCGCGGTCGACGCATCGAATCGAGCCGCTTCACGCGACTCCGCCGTGTAGCTCTGGACCACCGGGATGGCGTTCAGCACCTCGGCGGCGATCGCGCTGGAGTCGGCGACACGGTCCTGGCTGGCGCGCGAGAGGCGCCGCACTCGCCGGCCGAACCACGCACTGGGCAGCACGACGACGACCAGGATGCCCAGCACCTGAGTCATCACGTACGGGTTGGTCCACACCAGCATGCCCAGTGCGCCGACGCCCATCACGGCGTTGCGCAAGCCCATGCTGAGCGACGAGCCGACGACGGTTTGCACGAGTGTCGTGTCGGTCGTCAGCCGCGACAACACTTCGCCGGTTTGCGTGGTCTCGAAGAATTCCGGGCTCTGCTCCAGCACGTGGGCGTACACCGCGTTGCGCAGGTCTGCAGTCACACGCTCGCCGAGCCAACTGACCATGTAGAAGCGGGCTGCGGAGAAAACACCGAGCGCCATCGCCACGCCGAACAGTTCCACAAAGTGCTCGCGCAAGGCCATTAGCTGCGTGCCCTTGTCGGCTGTGGCCAGACCCCCGTCGATCAAGCCGCGCAGCGCAACCGGAAACAATAGCGTCGCTGCAGCGGCCAGCACCAGGAACAGGACGGCGACTCCGATGCGCCCGCGGTACGGGCGAAGGAACGGAAGCAGGCCCGACAGCGAGCGCGGGTTGCCTTTGGAAGTGGGAGAGGAGGCCGCCATGGCCCTAGTGTACTCAACCATTGCCCCTGCAAAGACAGCCTTGACAATATTTGTCTAGGCAACTAATATTTCGCTACATGACAGCAAAAACCATTCCGTCGCGAGCGACGTCGCGGGTGCGCATGACGGCCCGTCAGGCGGCCCCGCCGGCGTTCTACAAGGCGGACAACTACCGGCCGGACGAGAGCGTCGGCTACCTCATGCGGCGAATCCTGAGCGCCGTGTCGCTAGAGGTCGAGCGGGAGCTCGAGCCCAGCGGCCTGACAAACGCGCAGTGGATTCCGCTGCTCAAGCTCTACATGGGGGATGCGTCCACGGCGGCCGAACTGGCGCGCGAGTGCATGCTCGACGCGGGCGCGATGACGCGCCTGCTGGACCGGTTGGAATCCAAGGGCCTGGTACGCCGCGTGCGTTCCAGTGAAGACCGCCGCGTCGTCAACCTCGAGCTGACCGACCAAGGCCGCGCTGCCGCCAAGCAGATCCCGGCCACGCTTTGCAATGTGCAGAACGCGCACATGCGCGGCTTCACCGTCGACGAGTGGCAGATGCTCAAAGGCATGCTGCGCCGCATCCTGGACAACGCGCTTGCGATCCAGGCCGAAAGGGAAGGACAAAAGTGAGAATCGGATCTTCCGGCCCGCGCGTCGCTGCGCTGGCCGCAGCGATGGCATTGGCGGGCTGCGCCAACATGTCGGGCATCGAGCCGCAGGCGGTGGTGCGCGATTCAAACTCGGTGGGACTGGTTGCCGGCCAGGGCCCTGCGTTCGCGCCGGCCGCGCAGTGGTGGCGCGACTTCGGCGATGCGCAACTCGACCAGTTGGTCGAACAGGCCTTGCAGGGCAACCCCAATCTCAAGCTGGCCCAGGCGCGCCTGCGCCGCGCGCAAGCCGTGACGGAAGTTGCCGATGCCGCGCAACTGCCGCAGGTCAACGGCTCGCTCGACCTCACGCGCCAGCGCTACACCGCCAATGGCGCGGTGCCGCCGCCGCTCGCAGGCGCGATCCGCAATAGTGGCACGCTGCAGTTGTCGGCCAGCTGGGAGCTGGACTTCTTCGGCAAGAACCAGGCGGCACTCGACTCGGCATTGGGCGCCATGCGGGCCGCGCAAGCCGATGCCGAAGCCGCGCGCGTTCTTCTTGCCAGCAATATGGTACGCGCCTACCTGCAACTGGCCCGTGTCAATGACCAGCTCACCGTGGCCAACCGCACGCTGGCGCAGCGCAGCGAGTCGCTGGGCCTGGTGCGCGACCGTGTGCGGGCCGGGCTGGACACGCAGCTCGAGCTGCACCAGAGCGAAGGCGCCTTGCCCGAAGCGCGGCAGCAGGTCGAGGCGTTGCAGGAACAAGCGGCGCTGGCGCAGCACGCGCTGGCGGCATTGACGGGGCAAGGCAACAGGCAGGTCGTAGGCAAGCAGCCTTCGCTCGCCGCGCTGAAGGCCGTCGCTGCGCCCACGCAATTGCCGATGGACCTGCTGGGCCAGCGCGCCGACATCGCCGCCGCGCGTGCGCGCATCGAAGCGGCCGGCTACGACGTGAAGAACGCCAAGGCGCAGTTCTATCCCAACATCAACCTGGTGGCATTCGCCGGCTTGTCGAGCATCGGCCTGGGACGGTTGATCGAGACCGGCAGCGAACAGTGGGGCGCCGGCCCAGCGATCCGCCTGCCGATCTTCGAAGGTGGGCGACTGCGCGCCAACCTGCGCGGCAAGACGGCCGACCTGGACGCCGCGGTCGAAAGCTACAACGCCGCCGTGCTCGACGCCATCCACGATGCCGCCGACCAGATCGCCTCGGGCCGGTCGATTTCACGCCAGCAAGCCGAGCAGCGCGACGCGCAAGCGGCGGCCGAGAGCGCCTACCAGATCTCGCTGCAGCGCTACAAGGCCGGCCTCGGGACTTACCTCAATGTGCTCGCCGCCGAAACGGCCGTCCTCAACCAACGCCGGCTGGGCGTCGACCTGGCCGCGCGAGCGCTCGACGCACAAGTGGCGCTGATCCGCGCCTTCGGCGGCGGTTACCGCGCGCCGTCCGTGGCCACCACGGCCTCGAAATGAATCCAGGGAAAAACAATCGTGAGCAACGAACAACAGCAATCCGCGCCCGCCGCGCCGGCGGGCAACCCGCGCCGCCGGAAGGCGCTCACAGCCATCGCCGCCGTGGTCGGCGTGGCCGGCCTCGGTTGGGGCGCCTATGAGTGGCTCGTCGCCAGCCACTACGAGTCCACCGACAACGCCTACGTGCAGGGTAACGTCATCCAGATCACACCGCAGGTCGGCGGCACGGTGATGGCGATCTTCGCGGACGACACCGACTTCGTGAAGGCGGGCCAGCCGCTGGTCAAGCTCGACCCGGCCGACGCCGCCGTGGCGCTGGAGCAGGCCGAAGCCAACCTCGCGCAGACGGTGCGACAGGTGCGCACGCTCTACGCCAACAACGGGTCACTGGCGGCGCAGGTCAAACTGCGCGAAGCCGACATCGGCAAAGCGCAATCGGAAGTGGCGCGCGCCAACGACGACCTGAACCGCCGGCAATCGCTGGTGGGCAATGGCGCGGTGTCGCGTGAAGAGCTCAATCACGCGACGACGCAATTGAACAACGCGCGCAGCACGCTCGATTCGGCGCAGGCCGGCGTCGTGGCCGCCCGCGAACAGCTCGCCAGCAACCAGGCCATGACCGATGGCACCACGGTCGACCAGCACCCCAGTGTGCAGGCGGCCGCGGCCAAGGTGCGCGAAGCCTGGCTGGCCTCGCAGCGCGCCGCGCTGACGGCGCCGGTCGACGGTTACGTCGCCAAGCGCACGGTGCAGCTCGGCCAGCGCGTCACCGCCGGCTCGCCGATGATGTCGCTCATTCCCCTCAACCAGGTCTGGGTCGACGCCAACTTCAAGGAAGTGCAATTGCGCAAGATCCGTCTGGGCCAACCCGTGAAGCTCACGGCCGACCTGTACGGCAAGAAGGTGGAATACAAGGGTACGGTCGCCGGCCTCGGAGCGGGCACGGGCGCGGCCTTCGCGCTGCTGCCGGCGCAGAACGCCACCGGCAACTGGATCAAGGTGGTGCAGCGCGTGCCGGTGCGCGTGGCGCTCGATCCGCAGCAGGTGGCGACGAATCCGCTGCGCGTCGGGTTGTCGATGGACGCGGAAGTGGACGTGACCAACCAGGACGGCAAGACGCTGGCCGACGCGCCGCGCACCACGCCGGTGGCACTGGCCCATGTCTACAGCGCCGGCGACAGCGGGGCGGATGCCGAAGTGCGCCGGGTGATCGCAGCCAACCTCGGCCGCGGGCAAACGGCCACGCTCGGTAACGGCAATGGAAGTGGCGCAGCGCCGAAGGCAGTCGCCAAGGCCGTCCCGGCGAATACTTCGACGCACTGACCATGGCGAGCAACCTCCCGTTGCAGCCGCAGCCGCTGGAAGGGGCCGCACGCGTCTGGGGCACGATCGCGCTGTCGGCGGCCACGTTCATGAACGTGCTCGACACCTCGATCGCCAACGTGTCCTTGCCCGCGATCGCCGGCGACCTGGGCGTCAGCCCCAACCAGGGCACGTGGGTCATCACCAGTTTCGCCGTGGCCAATGCGATTGCCGTGCCGCTCACCGGCTGGCTGTCGCAGCGGTTCGGGCAAGTGCGCCTGTTCGTCGGCAGCGTCATCCTGTTCGTCATCGCCTCGTGGCTGTGCGGCCTGGCGCCCAACATGGCGACGCTGATCGCGTTCCGTGCGCTGCAGGGCTTCGTCGCCGGGCCGATGATCCCGTTGTCGCAGTCGCTGCTGCTCTCCAGCTATCCGAGAGCGCTGGCGGGGCTGGCGATGGGCATGTGGGCCATCACGACGCTGGTGGCCCCCGTGATGGGGCCGCTGCTGGGCGGCTGGATCACCGACCACGTCAACTGGCCCTGGATCTTCTACATCAACATTCCCGTGGGCGTGATCGCGGCGCTGTCGTCGTGGGCCATCTATCGCAAGCGCGAGAGTGCGATCCGCAAACTGCCGATCGACAAGGTCGGCCTGGGCCTCTTGGTGCTGTGGATCGGTGCGCTGCAGATCATGCTGGACATCGGCAAGGAGCATGACTGGTTCGCGTCGGGCTTGGTCGTCGGGCTGGGCGTGGTGGCCGCGGTCGGCTTCGCGCTGTTCATCGCGTGGGAGCTGACCGACGAGCATCCCGTCGTTGACCTGCGGCTGTTCGCCATGCGCAATTTCTGGGCGGGCACGCTGGCCACCGCCATCGGTTATGGCCTGTTCTTCGGCAACCTGGTCCTGCTGCCGCTCTGGTTGCAGCAGTACATGGGCTACACCGCGACCGATGCGGGCATGATCCTCGCGCCGGTCGGCTTGTTCGCCATCATCCTGTCGCCGATTGTCGGCAAGACGATCACCAAGGTCGATCCGCGGAAGTTCGCGACTTTCGCCTTCCTGGTGTTCGCGCTGGTGCTGTGGATGCGTTCGCACTTCAGCACGCAGGCGGACTTCACCACGCTGATGATCCCGACGCTGGTCCAGGGCATTGCCATGGCGTTCTTCTTCATCCCGCTGGTGACGATCACACTGTCGGGCCTCTCGCCCGACCGCATTCCCGCGGCATCGGGCCTCAGCAACTTCGCGCGGATCACCGCGGGTGCTTTCGGGACTTCGATCGCCACCACGCTGTGGGAGAGCCGTGCGGCCTTGCATCATTCGCAGCTCGCGGAGGCGGTGAACCCCGGCAGACCCGCCGCGCAAGCCGCGCTCTCAGGCCTCGCCGCCAGCGGCCTCACCCCCGAACAGGCGCTCGGCCAGATCAATCGGCTCGTCGATCAACAAGCCTTCATGCTGGCAGCGAACGATATCTTCTACATCTCGGCGCTGCTGTTCCTGACGTTGATTCCGCTGGTGTGGCTGAGCCATCC
This sequence comes from Ramlibacter sp. WS9, assembly GCF_003797765.1. GTDB lineage: Bacteria > Pseudomonadota > Gammaproteobacteria > Burkholderiales > Burkholderiaceae_C > Ramlibacter. The sequence continues at coordinate 123,640 of NZ_RKMB01000015.1, forward strand.
TTTGCCGGCGCAGGGCGGCGGTGGCGGACGTGAAGCGGCGGCTGGCGCGCACTGAACGTCGAGAAGGTGGGCGGGATCGGGGCGGCGGGGCGCTCTGCGCTGCGAATGTCCCCCGTCGCGGCAAGCCGCTCCCTCCTCCTTTATTTCGCTGCGCAGAGCGCCCCGCCACCCCGATCCGGGAAGGTTGTTGGTATTCGGCCGTCGCGCGCCAACTGGGTCTCCCATGGATGCCGGGTGGCCGATGCGGCGAAATAAAGGAGGAGGAAGACCCGAGGCCGACAGGGGACATTCGCTGCATCGGCTACCCGGCGTCCATGGCTCGGGAGCAGTCGCTAGATTCGCAGCCGCTGCGAATACCCCGTCATCTCCAGGTACCCGCGCCCGACCTTCTTGCCGTTGCTGTCGAAGAGGTCGGACAGGCCCTCCCAGTAGATCGCGCCGGTCGACGCGCGGCTGTCCAGCTCCTGGTCGTCGATCACCGCCTTCACGGTGTAGAAGTCGGCGGGCGTGCGCACGATCCATTCGACGGGATAGGCCGCGCGCGACAGCGGGCTGGTCCAGCGGCGCTGCGGACTGAACACGACTTCACCGGGGCTGAAGGTGTAGAGCCCGCCTTTGCTGGAACGAAACGAGCCGCCATCCCACAGCGTCGTCCCATCCTGCCGGCGCAGGCGGAAAGCCGTGAGGGCGCTGCCGTCATCGAGGTTCATGCCGATCCAGTCCCATCCGACCGCATCGGGATGCATCAGAGCCTCGCTCCACTCGTGGTCCAGCCATGCTTTGCCCGTGGCCTGCAAACGCTGCCCGCGCAAGGCGATGGCGCCGCGAACCTCCAGCTGCGGAAAGCTGTAGTAGTAACTCGCCTGCTCGGGCTGCGGGCCCTTGCGCGAAAGGCCTTCACGGCCTTGCAGCAGCACGGGCTGGGAAGGGTTGAATTGCAGATCCAGCGCGAAGTCGGAAGAGGGCAGTCGCGCATGCCATCCGTCGGCACGGCGATCCAGCGACCAATCGCGCAGCCGTATGCGCGCATCACCCTGCGCCGCCACGGCCACGTCGAAGCCTTCGCGCGCGATGCGCTGGTCGTGCAGCAGCTTGCGCCCTTGAACGTCCGTCAAAGCAGCGTGCGCGAACACCAGCTGCTTGGCGGCGAAGCGCGACGTCATCGTCTGCGCGACATCGACACGCGTGCGGAAGAACGTGACCTGGAAGCCGAACTCGCGCTGGCCGTCGCGGGCGTGGCCCGTGACATACCACCACTCGGTGCGCAGATCGGGGTGCGCGCCGTGATCGCGGGGGAATTCGAGCTTGCGCGCGGGCAAAGCGAAGCTCCACGAAGGCGCCAGCAGCGCCGGGGCCGTGAGCATCAGCGAACGCCTGCGCATCACCAGTCTTCCTTCACCGCCAGCACGGCGTCGCGTCCGGCCGCCGAGCGCCCGGCGAGCCACGCGGTGACTGTGCCCGCTACGACGACGGCGGCGCAAAGCCCTAGCAGCCGCGCCCACGGCACCAGCAAATCCATGGTCCAGTGGAAGCTCTGCGGGTTGACGACGTGCACCAGTACCACCGAAACCGCCAGTCCGAGCGCCAGCCCCGCTACCGAACCGATGGCGGTCCACACCGCGCCCTCGGCGGCCACCAGCGCGAGGATCTGCCCGCGCGTGAGGCCGAGGTGGGCCAGCAGGCCGAACTCCTTGCGGCGGGCGAGCACCTGCGCGCTGAAGCTCGCAGCAATCCCGAAGAGCCCGATGCCGATGGCCACGGCCTGGAGCCAGTAGGTGACGGCAAAGCTGCGGTCGAAGATGCGCAGCGACACGGCGCGCAGTTCTTGCGCCGACGCGAAGTCGATCACGCCCGCTGTGCCGGACTCGTCCTGGGCCAGCGTGCGTATCGCCTGCTGCACCCGGGCAGGATCGGCGCCGGGCGCGAGCCACAGCTGCAGCTCGTTGGCGCGCCGGTCGCCGGTCAATCGCTCGAAGTCGCGCCGCTCCATCGCGATCGAGCCGTTTTGCCGGACATAGTCGCGCCAGACGCCGGCAACGAAGAACGTGGCGGTGGATGACGCTGCGAAAGCCGACGACAGCGGTGCGAACACCTGGCCCGGCTTCGCGCCGTACAGATCGACCATCGCCTCGCTGACATACACCGGAATTTGCCCGGCCGGGGCCGTGAACGCGGTCCCCACCATCGGCAGCGTTTGCGCCGGATCGTCGATCTGCCGAGCCAGCAGCGCGACGGCGGGCATCGCCGGATCGAGCAACAGGGCCCGCGAGCGTTGCGCTGCCACGCGCTGCACACCGCCGACGGCGCCGATCCCCTGCACGAATTCCGGCGAGAACCACACCGTGTCGGAAGCGGCTGCGGACAAGGCGGTGCGCACGTAAAGGTCGGCGGGCAACACCACGTCGAGCCACCGGGTGACCGAGTCGCGGAAGCTGGCCACCATGACGGTGAGCGCGACCGCGAGGCTGAGCGACGCGACGACGCCGCTCACCGCGACCGCCGCGCTTTCGCGAACGCGCCGCGCCCGCTCCACCGCGAGCAGTGGCAGCAAGTGCCCGGCCAACGCCGGTGCGACGCGGTCGTACAGCAGCCCCACGACCCACGGCAGCGCCGTGATGCCACCGACCAGCAGCAGGCCGACCGAAACGTATGCGCCCACCGGCAGCCCCGCAACCGGGGGCACAAACGCGAGCGCGGCGCCGGCGGCGATCATCGCAAGACTGATGCTGCGCCGTCCCGCTCGCACCGCGCCGGCCCCCAGTCCCTTCAACGTCTGAGCCAGCGGCAACTGCTGCGCCGCGTGGGCGGGAAGCCAGCCCCCGGCACCGGCAGCGGCGATGCCCAGCAGCGCATACACCATCGCGGCGGCCGTGCTCCACTGCAACTGCGGCGCGGTGCCCGGGAAATAGCCGCCGCCCAGGTCGCCGCCGAGAATGCCCAGGCCCAGGTCGGCCAGTGCGGTGCCGAGCGCGATGCCGGCGATGCTGCCGGCGAGGCCGAGCAAGATCGATTCGGCCAGCACGAGGCGCAGGCGCTGGGCCGCCGTCAGCCCGAGCACACCCAGCAATGCGAACTGCTGCGCGCGGCGTGCCACGCTCAGCGACAAGACCGAGTACACGAGGAAAGACCCGGTGAAGAGGGCGACCAGCGCCAGCACCGTGAGGTTCACGCGGTAAGCGCGCGAGAGATTGTCGACACGCTGCGCGGCGTCGCCCGGCTCGGTGGCCACGACGCCCGCCGGCAGGTTGAGCGCCTTGATGAAACCCACGCGATCCACGCCGGCCTTGAGTCTCAGGTCGATCCGTGAGAGCTGGCCTTGCCGCGCAAACAAGTCCTGGGCCGCGCCCAGGTCCATCACCGCCAGCGGGCCGCCGCCCACGGCGACGGTGCCGCCGGCCTGGACCTCCCGCATTTGCAGCCCGCTTTGCAGGCGCAAGCCGGGCCCGGAGCCGAACATCTGGCGTGCTGCAGGATTGAGAAAGACGGTGGCCGGGGCAAACAGCGCGAACCGATCGGCGCCCGCGGCAGGCACAGGCATCAGGGCCGGCGCGACCGACGCCACCAACAGGGCGTCGACGCCGACGATGCGGATCGGTTTGCGTCCACCGCTGGCCGTCACGGCGAGGGTAGATGCCTCGAGCACGGGGCTGGCCACGGCGACGCGTTCGTCCGCCGCGACACGTGCAAACAGGTTCTCGTCCAGGCTTCCCTGGACGGCGCGAAGCTCCAGGTCGGGCTGGCCGCCCGCCGAGCGCACCGCGCTGGAAAATTCGCTCAGGGCCGAAGCATTGATCAGGTGAACAGAGAACGCCAGGGCCACGCCCAGCATGACGGCCAGTGCCGCGGCCGCGCTGCGCCAGGGGTGGTGGCGCAGCTCCTGCCAGGAAAAGGTGCGAAGCAGGGCGAACATGTCGCCCATTGTCGCGCCGAGAAGAGATCGGAACCGCGCAGTGGCCTCCACCGACGCCCAGCGGCGCGGTGCGCTAAAGTCAACCCATGCCACAGCTACCCACCTACGACGACGTCGCCGCGGCCGCACAGCGGCTGCAAGGCCAAGCCCACCGCACGCCAGTGCTGCGCTCATCGACTGCCGACCGGCTGCTCGGCGCGCAGGTGTTCTTCAAGTGCGAGAACCTGCAACGCATGGGCGCATTCAAGTTTCGCGGCGCCTACAACTCGCTGGCCAAATTCAGTCCGGCGCAGCGCAAGGCGGGCGTCATCGCCTTCTCTTCCGGCAACCATGCGCAGGCCATCGCGCTTTCGGCTCGCCTGCTCGGCATCCCCGCCACCATCCTGATGCCGCTCGATGCGCCCCAGGCCAAGATGGACGCCACGCGAGGCTATGGCGGCGAGGTCATCACGTTCGACCGCTACACGCAAGACCGCGAACAGCTCACGGTGCAGCTGGCGGCCGAGCGCGGCCTGACGCTCATCCCGCCTTTCGACCACCCCGACGTGATGGCCGGGCAAGGCACGGCGGCGAAGGAACTGCTCGAAGAGACAGGTCCGCTAGATGCCCTGTTCGTCCCCTTGGGCGGCGGTGGGCTGCTGAGTGGCACGGCGCTCTCGGTGCGGGCGCTGGCGCCGCAATGCAAGCTCTACGGTGTGGAACCCGAGGCGGGCAACGACGGCCAGCAATCGCTGCGCGCGGGCCGCATCATCGACATCCCCACACCCAAGACGCTGGCCGATGGGGCACAGACCCAGCACCTCGGCAAGCTTACTTTCGAAGTGATCCGGCGCGATGCGGACGACATCCTCACGGCCAGCGACGCCCAGCTGGTCGAAGCGATGCGCTTCTTCGCGGAGCGCATGAAGATGGTGGTGGAGCCGACCGGTTGCCTCGGCTTCGCGGCGGCCCGCCATGCCGGGTTGCCCCTGGCCGGCCTGCGCGTGGGGGTGATCGTGAGCGGCGGCAACGTTGACCTCGCGCGTTATGCGCAGCTGATCGGCGCGAACGCCAGCTGAGCGGTTCGCACAAGCGTTCTTGAGTGCGTTCGTACAATGGGTCGATGCGACTTCAAGCGATTCAACTGAAAGGCAACGCGGCGGGTGTGGGCCGTTTCCCTGCGATCTGCGCCCCCCTGGTGGGCCGCTCGCAAGAGCGGCTGTTGGCCGAGGCAGCCGTCGTGGCAGCCAAGCGGCCCGACATCATCGAATGGCGTGTCGATTTCTTCGAGGCTATCGGCGACGCCGCCCAGGTCGTGGAATCGGCGCGACGCATCAAGCAGGTCACCGGCGGCATCCCGCTGCTGTTCACGCGCCGGTCCGCCCGCGAGGGCGGCGAGCCGATTGCGCTTGCGGAAGCGCAGGTCGTCGCGCTTTACGAGGCCGTCTGCCGTGCCGGCGATGTGGACTTCGTCGATTTTGAAATGGGCAACGAGCCAGAAGACTTGCGCCAGGTACGCGAGCTCTCCCGCGCCCAGGGCATCCAGTTGATCCTCTCGTTCCACGACTTCGCGCGCACGCCGCCGCTGGACACATTGAAGCAGCGCTTCGCCCAGGCGGCGCAGCTCGGAGCCGACGTGGCCAAGGTGGCCGTCATGCCGCAGGGCATGGACGACGTGCTGACGCTGCTCTCGGCCACGCTGCAATCCAGCGGCGAACTGAAGATCCCGCTGGTGAGCATGTCGATGGGACGCTTCGGCGCCATCACCCGGATGTGCGGCTGGGCCTTCGGGTCGGCCATGACCTTCGCGGTCGGCGAGAGCAGTTCGGCGCCGGGGCAGATGGAGATCGCGGACGTCGAGGCTGCGGTGTCGCTGCTGCAGAAGGCGATCCGGCCGCAGGACCTCTAGCGTTTCGTCGTCACGCCCTCGCTGGTCAGCAACAGCACGCGGTCGGCTCGCGCGGCCGCGGCCTCCGAATGCGTCACCAACACCAGAGATGCGCCATGCTCGCGCGTCTGCGCCAGCAGCACGTCCATCACTTTCTGCGCCGTTGCCGGGTCGAGGTTGCCGGTGGGCTCGTCGGCCAACAGCAGCGCGGGTTTGTGAATCAGCGCGCGAGCGATCGCGACGCGTTGCAGCTGGCCGCCCGAGAGCTGCTGCGGCAGCCGCGTGCCGAGGCCTTGCAGCCCGACGGCGCCGAGCATTTTTTCCACCCGCGCTTCATCGCGCTGCTGCAGCAGCATCAGCGGCAGGGCAATGTTTTGCGCGACGTCAAGATGCGGCAGCACGTGGAAGGCCTGGAACACGAAGCCCACCGAGCGCCGGCGCAGCAGCGCGCGTTGGTCGTCGCCCAGTGCGGACAAGTCCTGGCCGCAGAGTTCGACCGAACCTTCATCCCAAGTGTCGAGCCCGGCCAGGCAATTGAGCAGCGTCGACTTGCCCACCCCGGACTCGCCGACGATGGCAACAAATTCGCCAGTGGCCACTTCCAGTGAGACGTGGGCGAACACCGTGGCTTCGCCGTAGCGCTTGGCCAGGTTCCGGACCGAGAGTGTGGGAGCGGTGCCCGTCATACCAGTGCCTTCACCTGCGCCAGCAACTCGTTCAGCGCGTCGGGCGAGTCGCAGGCGATGACGCGGCGCTGCGGCATGCTGCGCAGCCAGGTGAGTTGGCGCTTGGCCAATTGCCGTGTGGCGAAGATGCCCCGGTCGCGCAGCAGCCCGACGGGGAAGGGCGTGCCGGGTGCGCGCGCTTCATGCGCATCGAGAATTTCCCAAGCCTGCCGGTAGCCGACGCAGCGCATGCTGGGCAGGTCGGCGTTCAGGTCCCCACGCGCACGCAAGGCCTTCACTTCGTCGATGAACCCGGCGGCGAGCATCGCGCTGAAGCGTTCGGCGATGCGCTGGTGCAACCACGCGCGATCGGCAGGTTCCAGCGCGAAAAGAGGGACGCCGCTCCAGGCCGAGGGCGTGCGCTGCTGGAGTGCGTGGAAGCTGGAGAGCGGCTGGCCCGAAATGCGGAACACTTCCAGCGCGCGCTGGATGCGTTGCGCGTCATTGGGCGCGAGCCGCGCGGCGGTGACCGGGTCGATACGGGCCAGTTCGGCGTGCATCGCGGGCCAGCCCTGCAAGGCGCCTTGCGCTTCGAGCTCCGAGCGCACTTGGGGATCGGCGGCCGGCATCGCATCGAGGCCTTCGAACAGCGCCTTGAAATACAGCATGGTGCCGCCTACCAGCAGCGCGAGCTTGCCCCGGGCGTTGATCTCGCCCACCACGCGCGCCGCGTCGGACGCGAATTCGGCGGCGCTGTAGGCGTGCAGCGGGTCGCGAATGTCGATCAGGTGGTGGGGTGCGGCCGCGCGCTCTTCGGGCGAGGGCTTGGCCGTGCCGATGTCCATGCCGCGGTACACCAGCGCCGAGTCCACGCTGATGATCTCCGCGCCATGCGCCTGGGCCAATGCCATCGCGGCGGCGGTCTTGCCCGACGCCGTCGGCCCCGCGAGAGCAATTACTTTCATGTCAGCGGGTCTTCGCAAGCGGCCGCCGCGGAACCGGCTTTGCCGGGCCGCTGGTGGCGCCCCCTTGAGGGGGAGGCGGCCGCAGGCCGCTTCGGGGGTGGGTCATTTCCGGGGGTCGCCGTGCCTTTGCACCAACGTCCATGCGGTGGCGCTGATGCAGACGCTCCAGAACCACACGCCGTTGGTCAGCGCGAACACCGTGCCGTCGAGCCGCGTGCCGACCCAGCTGCCCACCGCGAACGCGGCGACGGTGGAGAGAAAGCCGTTGAGGGCCGAGGCCGCACCGGCCGCCTGGGGGAAGGGCCCGACCGCGCCGCTCTGGCTGCAGGGCTGGTGGACGCCGTGCGCCAGCATGAAGAGAAGGAAGGGCAGCATGATCGCCCAGCCGTTGTGCACGCCCGCCAGTGCCAGACCGCCCAGCAGCGCGCCGCCTGTGAGTGTGAGCACGCCCGCGATGGCGACCGACTTGCGCAGGCCGAAGCGCGACAGCAGGCGCCGGCACATGAAGGTGCCCAGCATGTAGACGAAGGCCATCACGAACATCAGCAAGCCGTACTGGGTGCGGCTAAAGCCCAAGACCTTGATGAAGACGAAGGAGGACGAGGCGAGGAACGTGAACAGGCCGGCGTACGAAGCCGTGGACAGCGCCGACCAGGCCAGGAACGTGGGGTTGCGCAGGATCGTCGCCCACGTGGCGACGAGCGTGGCAGGTCGCAGCGCCAGCGGGTTCTTGTGCGGCACGGTTTCCTGGAAGCGCTGCGCCACGAGCGCCAGGGTCAGCGCGCCGAAAACCGCCAACGCGGTGAGGGCGTAGCGCCAGCCCAGCGCGTCCGTCAACAAGCCGCCCAGCGGCGCGCAGGCGCACGCGATGATGCCAAGCCCGGTGAGACCCTTGGACATCACGCGGGCGCCGCTTGTGGGCTCGTAGAGGTCACGCACGATGGCTCGTCCGCACATCACGGCGGCGCCCATGGCCACCCCTTGCAAAGTCCGCCAGACGATGAGCAGCGGCATTGACGGCGCAAGCGCGCAGCCGATCGACGCCAGCGTGTAGGCGGCGAGCCCGCAGAGCAGCACCGGCCTGCGGCCAAAGCGGTCCGACAGCGGGCCCCAAACCAGTTGGGACAAGCCAAACGCGAGGAGCAAGGTGGTGAGGGTCAGCTGCGCCTGGGAGACCGGCGCGCCGAAGCCTTCGGTCAATGCCGGAAGCGCCGGCAGGTACAAGTCGGTGGTGACGGGCTGGATGCCCAACAGCAGCGCCAGCACCACCACCACCAGGCCCGGCGACATGGCGGCGGCCGGCGGGGGCACGAGGGCTTGCGGGGGCGTGGCGGACATCCGGTCGAGGGTAGCAGAAGACCTGTCCGCACCCGCCGTGCCCGCTCCCCCGTGCCGCGGGCCTTTCAGCTCACCGTGGCCACTGCGGGCTGAACAGTTCGGCCAGTGCCGCGCGGTACTTGGCGGCGCCCATGGCCATGGTGCTGAAGTGCGAACCGCCTTCGACCAGCACGAAGCGCTTGCGGCCCTGCGCCGCATCGTAGAGCTTGCGGCCCAGCTCGTTGTGGATCAGGGCGTCGCTGTCGCCGTGCACCACCAGGAGCGGCGAGCCGATCCTCGACACCTTGTCGACGGACTCGAAGCGTTGGGTGATGAGCGGCCCGACGGGCAGCCAGCCCCACTTCATGGTGCTGGCGACGTCCGGGATCGACGTGAACGTCCCTTCGACGATGGTGCCGCTTTCGTCATCGACCCGCGCCGCCAGGTCGATCGCGATGGCGCCGCCCAGCGAATGGCCGAAGACGAAACGCGGGCGCTGCGGAAATTTCGCGGCCAGCCAGTCCCAGGCCGCGCGGGCGTCCTCGTAGGCCATCTCTTCCGACGGCAGCCCAGGCGAGCTCTTGCCGAAGCCTCGGTAGTCGATGGCCAGCACGGAGAAGCCGAGCTCCTGCATGCGGCGGATGCGCGGGGCCGAGCCCGCCACATTCCAGCGCGCGCCGTGCAGGTACAACAACACGGGGCCGTCGGCGGCGCGAGTTGCAGCCGGCAGCCAGAGCCCGTGCAGCTTCGCCGGCAGGCCAGTGACCTTGGAGTCGAAGGCGATCCAGGCGTCGTCCATGTCGCGCGCCATCTCGGCGCTGCCGCCCCAGCTGCGGTCGCTGGGCTGGAAGATCCAGGCGCGCTGCTTCTCGTCCAGGGTCGTGCAGCCCATGGTGAGTGCCAATGCTGCAGCTGCGGCAGCCGCCGCGGCGAGGAGGGTGCGGAATTTCATACTGGGTGACTGAGCCGTCGCGGCCGAAAAAGTTCGCCTACCCGCCAACGTGCTGCAACAGCCACCGTGCCAGCTGCCCGGCCAATTCACCTTCAGGCGGCGCGGCCACAGGCAGGGTGTCGAAGACCTGGTTGATGCGCAGATGCGCCAGGCCATGCGCCATGCTCCAGCCGGCCAGCGCGAGTGGCATCGCCTGCGAAGGCGCCACTTCCTTTGCTGCATCCAGCAAAAGAAAGAACGATTGCTCGGCCGCTGCTTTCAAGCCTGGGTAACGAGCCTTGGATGCCAGCAGCGGGCCGAACATCAGGCGAAAGCGCGTGGGATGGCCGGCCGCGAAGTCCACATAGGCTTCGCAGACGGCGACCAGCCGATCGCGGGCAGTGACCCCGGCCGCCGCCGCCATTGCCTCGCCCAAGCCTGAGAAGCCGCGTTCGGCCACAGCGGCCAGCAGCGCATCGCGGCTTTCAAAGTGGTGATAAGGGGCGCCGTGCGAGACGCCCGCATGGCGGGCCACCTCCCGCAGGGTGAGGGCCTCCGGACCGCTTTGGGGCAGAAGCACCTCGGCGGCGTCGAGCAGAGCCTCGCGCAGGTTGCCGTGGTGGTACGTCGGAATCCTGGCTTTGGGCATGCCCATCTTGACATGAGAAAGATACGAGTCTACTATCCGACCGCTATCTTTCTTGTGTCTAGATAGGGCCGGAAGCGCCCAAGGAGCGAGCCATGTACCACTTCGTCGTGCGCCGCAAGCTGCGGCGCAGCTTCCGCGACATCAACGCCGGCCGCTATGCCGCGATCGTGGCGCAGTTCGCACTGCGCCACACGCATACCATGTTCGGCCCGCACGCGCTGGGCGGGCAGCGGCGCACCCTTGCTTCCACGCGCGAGTGGTACGCGCGGCTGCAACGGCTCTTGCCCGACTTGCGGTTCGAAATCCAGTCGATGGCCGTCACCGGCTGGCCGTGGGACACCCGTGCGCTCGTGAGCTGGACGGACAGCTTCACGCTGCCGGACGGATCACCCGGCGCCAACCAGGGCGTGCACGAAATGAAGCTGGCGTGGGGCAAGGTGGTGTCGCTGGAAGTGCATTGCGACACGGCGAAGCTGGCGGCCTATTGCGCGCGGATGCAGGCGCTGGGTGTGGTGGAGGCGGGGGCGGAGCCGATTGTGGATGCGGTCGGAACAGCGTAAAGCGGGAAGGCGCCAAAGCGACGCGCTCGGGTTGACGTGCCAGTCCGCCTGTCGGGTTTGACGGTTTGATTTATACCTGCGTAGATTCAACGAGCAAGTGCAACGCTGATCAGTTCCGATGATATAGCTTTGCTGGTGTGTTGAATCCCAATCTCTTTCTTGGTCTGTTGTTCAAGTCGTCTGCGATGTGATCGCATTGGGCCTGCGTGACCGAACGCGTGCGGGTTCCCTTTGGACAGATACTGCCGAAGCAAGCCGTTGAAGTTCTCGTTGCTGCCCCGTTCCTGCCGACCGGAGATCGGGCTCCGCCGGCAGCGATCGCGCGCGATACTACGACCCGGAGGGGATCATGACGAGTCTGGTCGAATCGCAAAGTGGCCGCAGCCGCGTTGTTGCCGGCGTGGCGGTGGCCTATCTGGCCTTGGCCGGCGCCGTGCTGTGGCTCTGGCTGGCCCGCACCGGCGTGGACACCTCGCCGTTGATTGTTGCCGTGTGCTTTGCACCGGCCGTATTGGGCGCGGCACTGGCGTTCACGTCCACGGAAGACCAGACGCAGTACATCGCCCGCGTCCTGGCCTGCGTTTCATTCACGCCAATCCTGCTGCTGTTCTGGGGCACCTCGCTGGACCCGGATGTCGCCATGCCCGAGCGGGCGGTCTGGCCGTTCGCCGTGGCTGCGGCCATCGGCCACGCCGCGGCCTTCGTGGGCTTGATTTTCTGGGGTGGCTCCTTCGCGACCCTGGTGCCGGCGGCGCCGAACATATCGCCGTCGCAAGCGCAGGAGCTGCGGGCGCGTCTGCTCGCGCTCGGGCGAACAGGCGCGCCGCTCGATGTGTCAGGCGAGGTGGGCAGCGTTGTCGTTGCCGCTCTGCGCCTTGCCACGGGCGAAGAGCGCGGCCATCGCGTCATCCTCAATCTCCATCCCGCGCGGCGCGTGGTGCGCGTGCAGGAGAAGCTGACGGCCAGCGGCGCCCGCCCGCAAGATGCGGACGAAGCCAGCATGCGGGGCCCGGGCGACGACTCTTTCGACCCGACCCGGCCGACGGCCAGCCGCGTCTCGGGGAAGACCGCGCAGACCCGCATGATCGATCCGCAGCGCTTAGCCGCCATTCCGCTGCGCATGTTCGGCGAAGCAGTGGAGTTGCCACATGACTTCGCAAGCTCGCTGGCGCCGGACGACACGGTGACGCTGCTATGCGCGGTGGTGACGCGCTCCGGCTGGCACTGGCAACCTGTGTTCTTCGGCTCCGGGGGCGGTTAGCGCGAAAACCATTTGCGGCGTGGTGTGGCTTTCTCGAGCAATTCCATCGTCGCGCGGTACCGGCCGGTGGACCACTTGGTGCGGTCATGCTGCCACGCTGCGATGTCCAAGGGACGAGCGCCTTTCTCGATCACATGAACGGGATCTGAGCCCCACTCGGGCGCCAGCCCATCGCGATGCTCGAAGTTCGCGCTGCTTTCCGCGGACGGGTCCGCGCCGCGCGCCAACAACCAGCGAACGCCCTCGTCGTTGCCGGCAAGCGCAGCCATGTGCAGGGGCGTGAAGCCCTGCTTGTTGCGCACGTTGACGCCGGCAACCAGGAATGCGTCGTGATACTCCCGGTGCAAGGGCAGGTTGCCTTGATCGTCGGCGGCCAGCGGGTCCGCGCCCGCCGCGATCAGCACGGCGGCCACGGGGGCTGCGGAAACATGGAGCGGCGTGGCGCCCCTGGCATTGCGCGGCATGCGCTGGGCGCCCGCTTTGAGCAACAGGCTGACGCACTCCACGCAGCCGGTGCCGGCGGCCCAGTTCAGCGGTGTGCCACCGTACTTGTCGCGAGCCTCCAGGTCCAAGCGGGCGGCGATCAGTGCGGCAACCATTTTCGGCTGCTGCGCCGTGTGCAGATAGGAACAGGCCCTGTGCAGCAGCGTTTCGCCATGCGGACCGATCGGCGTGCGCCCGCCATCAGAGCGCAGCATGGCAATCACCGAGGCCGAGTCGCCGGCCGCAAGCGCGTTCTTGTAGTCATCAAAGTCCGAGCTGGATGCACTCAAAGGGACCATGGCAAACCAGATCGCGGCCAGGCGGAATGCCATCTTCAGCGCGCGACGTGGAAAATCCAGGGTTCTCATTGCATATGGGTTGGCAAGATCGATTCCGACAGTAACAGTAGCCATGGACTTGCGCTTTCGAACGAGTTGATGAGACATTCGCACTTCCCATCGGGGCACTTCGTTGCCGGTCACCGCAACACGCGGCCAGAGGACGCCCATCCTGTCCCGGTACTACTGCTCTTCGGTCCATCCGGCGTCGGCAAGACTACGCTGGCTGAACACTTGTCGAAAGTTCTTAACTGGCTCCACCTGGATACGGACCTGCCCCCTCCCGGCAGTAGCCATCGTGCTCAGCGGCGGAATTTCGGAACCGTACTCGGAGCGCCGGGCGGCCTTGTTGCCCTCGCAACTGAACTTCGCCAATGTGCGGCTGCTGCTGGCTCAAATGGCGTCGTTCAATCCTTTCAAGCGGGCCTGACCACGGCAGTCCGCTTGACTCTAACGCCCACGCATAAACAACGCGTCCAACTCCCGCACCGTCAGCTGCCGCCACGTCGGCCGGCCATGGTTGCACTGGTCGGATCGCTCGGTCTCTTCCATCTGCCGCAGCAGCGCGTTCATCTCGTCGAGGGTGAGCTTTCGATTGGCGCGTACCGCGCCGTGGCAGGCCATGGTGCCGAGCAGCTCGTTTTGCGCCCGCTCGATGACGGTGCTGGCGTCGTGCTGCGCCAGTTCGGCCAATACGCTGCGCGCCAGTTCGACGGCGTCGCCTTGGGCCAGGCTGGTGGGGACGGCGCGCACTGCCAGCGTCTTCGGGGAGAAGGGGGTGATCTCCAGCCCCAGCGTTGAAAGCGCCGCCCCAGAAGCCTCGGTGGTTGCGATTTCTTGCGGCGTGGCGGCGAAGGTCGCCGGGATCAGCAGTGGCTGGCTCGAAAGCCGCGAGACGCCTTCGCCGCCGGCGCTGCTGTCCATCTGCCGCTTGAGGCGCTCGTAAACGATGCGCTCGTGCGCCGCATGCATGTCCACGATCACCAGGCCCTGGTTGTTCTCGGCAAGGATGTAGATGCCCTGGAGTTGCGCGATGGCGCGGCCCAGCGGCCAGTCGCCGGCAGGCAAGTCACTCGTTCGGGCAGAACTTGTCGAAGCTTCTGAAGACCGATTATCCGGAGCTTGCGGTAAGGCAGATTCAAGGCGCACGGGTGGGCCCGGCTGCCACAACGCAGACAGGTCCGACACACGATGGCCGGCCGGCTGCAAGTCCATCGCCGGTTGTGCCCAAGCCATGAACGCCTGCCGCGCTGGTTCCGACCCGGACGCGGCTGCAGGCACGAGTGCGGCGGCGGCGCCTGCCCGAGGCGCGGCCAAAGCGTATTCCACTGCATGCCGCACCGCCTGGTGCACTTCGCGGCTGTCGCGAAAGCGCACCTCGATCTTGGTGGGGTGCACGTTCACGTCGACGCGCGCCGGGTCGATTTCCACATAGAGCGCGTACACCGGCTGCCGCTGGCCGTGCAGCACGTCTTCGTACGCGCTGCGGGCCGCGTGCGTCAGCACCTTGTCGCGCACATAGCGGCCGTTGACGTACGCGAACTGCTGGTCGGCGCGCGAACGTGCCGCGTCGGGGATGCCCGCGCGGCCGGTGACGCGGATCGTGCCCGCGGAATATTCCACCGCAACGCTTTGCTCCAGCAACTCGCTGCCCAGTACGTCGGCAAGGCGCTGCTCTCGCGTCGCGGGCCGCCACTGTTCGACCAATTTGCCTTCATGCCAGATCGCGAAGCCTGCGTCGGGCCGGGCCAGCGCATGGCGGCGGACAGCCTCGATGCAATGCGCCAATTCGGTCGCGTCGGTCTTGAGGAACTTGCGGCGCGCCGGCGTGCTGAAGAACAGTTCCTTCACTTCCACCGTGGTGCCCGTCGCGCGCGCGGCCGGGCGCAGTTCGCCGGTGCGGCCTTCGAGCATGAAGGCGCTCGCCTGGTCGGCCGTTCGCGAGAGCAGGTTCAGTTCCGACACCGACGAGATCGCGGCCAGCGCTTCGCCTCGAAAGCCCATGGTGCCCACCGATTCCAGGTCGGCCAGCGACGAGATCTTGCTGGTCGCGTGCCGCTTGAGCGCGGAGGGCAGTTCCTCCTGCGGGATACCGCACCCGTCGTCTTCGACCGAGATCAGGCGAACGCCGCCGGCCAGCAGCCGCACGGTGACTTGCCGCGCGCCCGCGTCGAGTGCGTTGTCCACGAGTTCGCGCACTACCGAGGCGGGGCGCTCCACCACTTCGCCGGCCGCGATCTGGCTGATCAGTTCATCGGGCAGTTCGCGGATCGGGCGGCGCGGGACGGGGGCGAGAACGGCGTTCATGGAGTGGGCCTCATTGTAGGGAAAGCCCGCGGCCGCACCCCGCAAGGGATAATCCCCGCCCATGGAATTGCTCGCCTTCGCCATCGACTTCATCCTGCACGTCGACAAACACCTCGAAACCTTCGTCACCAACTACGGCAACTGGGTCTACGCGCTGTTGTTCCTGATCATCTTCGTGGAGACGGGCGTGGTGGTGATGCCCTTTCTTCCCGGCGACTCGCTGCTGTTCGTGGTCGGCGCGATGTGCGGCGTCGGGCTCATGAGCTATCCGGTGGCGGTGGGCCTGCTGCTGGCGGCCGCTATCCTGGGCAACCAGAGCAACTACACGATAGGCCGCTATTTCGGCCCCAAGGTGTTCCAGTGGGAGGACTCGCGCTTCTTCAACAAGAAGGCGTTCGACCAGGCCCACGCGTTCTACGAAAAGTACGGCGGCATCACCATCGTCGCCGCGCGCTTCATGCCCTTCCTGCGTACGTTCGCGCCCTTCGTCGCGGGCGTGGCGCAGATGACGCGCAGCAAGTTCAGCTTCTACGACGTGACCGGCGGCGCGCTGTGGGTGGGCGGCATCATCACCGCAGGGTATTTTTTCGGCAGCGTACCGTGGGTCAAGGCCAACCTCGACAAGATCATCTGGGCGATGATCCTCATCCCCGGCGTTTTCGTGCTCCTGGGTGCGTGGAAGGCACGGCGCAAGGCGGCTTGACGCTGGATTTGTCGGGCGTCACGCGCAGGCCGTCATGCGGCGCATCGTGGTCGCCAACAGACGTGACACCGATTTGAGCGAATCGGGCGGCGGCTGGTAGCCGGCGCCGGCGGTCACGCCGCACACCAGGGTGCCGGCTTCGATGCCTTCCTGGCTGAAGACCGCCACCGCATCGAACTGCGACGTGCCGCAGCGCGCCTCGAGCAACTCGCGGCCGTAGGCTTCCTCGAACGGGTTGCAGCGCTGGTCCGACGACGCGCCGCCTCCGATGTGGCCGTTGGACAACTGCCCGATGAACACCATGTCCATGCCGAACGCGCCGCGCAGGCGGTTCAGCACCGGGACCAGCGCCTTGAGTTGCGGAGAGTCGCTGTCGTCCCCGGTCGCGGCCGAGAGTTCGCCTTCAAGCACGATCATGCCGGGAAGCTGGTTGCCCGATCGCTGAAGTTCTGCCGCGCTGGTTTGCATGTGCTGCTCCTGTTGCTTGCCTGCACTGAGTAAACCGCATGTAACCAAGCGTTCGGTAGGGAAGATGCGCAATGCGTTGGGTGGAGTTTCTTAACCCTTAAGCATTGGCCGTCACACGGACCGGCTGCGCGCCAGCGGCGGGTTCTTCGCGAAATAGCGGTGGATGCCGCGCATGATCGCGTCGGCCAGCTGTTCCTGGTAGGCGTCGCTGCGCAGGCGCTGTTCTTCCTCGGGGTTGCTGATGAATGCTGTCTCCACCAGCACGCTGGGGATGTCGGGCGCCTTCAACACCGCGAAGCCGGCTTGCTCGACCTGGCCCTTGTGCAGGCGGCCGACGTTGCCGATCTCGCCGAGCAGCGCGCCGCCGAGCTTGAGGCTGTCGTTGATCTGCGCCGTGGTGCTCATGTCGAGCATCGCGCGGGCCACGTGCGCGTCCTGGCTCTTGACGTTGACGCCGCCGATCAGGTCGGCCCTGTTCTCCTTGTCGGCCATCCAGCGCGCCGCACTGCTTGAAGCGCCCCCCTGGCTCAGGGCGAACACGCTCGCGCCGCGCGCCGTGGGCGTCATGAAGGCGTCGGCATGGATGCTCACGAATAGGTCGGCCTGGACCCGCCGCGCTTTCTGCACGCGCTGATGCAGCGGCACGAAGAAGTCCGCGTCACGCGTCAGGTAGGCGCGCATCGGGTTGCCGTTGATGACGCTGGCGTTGATGCGCTCACGCAGGCGATGCGCAATTTGCAGCACCACGTCTTTTTCGCGAGTGCCGTTCGGTCCCACGGCGCCGGGGTCTTCACCGCCGTGGCCTGGGTCCAGGGCCACGATGATGAGGCGATCGGTCTTCTGGGGCGCGCCGGGCCGCTGGGCCGGTTCGGCCGGCGCGGTCGCTCCCGGCACGCGGGGTTTGTCGAGCTGCTGCGCGATGAGGTCGCCCAGCGGGTC
>NZ_RKMB01000160.1 GCF_003797765.1 Ramlibacter sp. WS9
CTCGTAGCGCAGGCGGAAGGTCCGCGTGACCATGCCGTTGGCCGCCGGCCGGTCGGCGCCGTAGACCGGCCCGCCGAGCAGCTTGGCGTCGGCTTCCGGCACCACCTGGCTGACCCCGTCGACGTCGACCACGCTGAAGCCCTGCATGCGCAGGGCGCTGGTGAGCATGCGGTAGGCGGTGCGCGCCGGCACCTGGCCTTCGGAAACCAGGGTCAGCTTGCCCTTCACCCGCGGGTCGACCAGGAACTGCCGGCCGGTGGCGCGCGACAGCGCGCGCACCACCGCTTCCACCTCGGTATCGACGAAATTCAGGCTGACCGGCTGCTCGCCGAGTTCGGCCGCTGCCGCTGAGCAGTGTCCGCTCCGGTGCGCCGTTGCGCAGCGCCGACGTCCGCGAGCGGCCCCAGGC
>NZ_RKMB01000161.1 GCF_003797765.1 Ramlibacter sp. WS9
ACTTCCGGCAG
Organism: Ramlibacter sp. WS9; assembly: GCF_003797765.1. Taxonomy (GTDB): domain Bacteria; phylum Pseudomonadota; class Gammaproteobacteria; order Burkholderiales; family Burkholderiaceae_C; genus Ramlibacter. The sequence goes on from NZ_RKMB01000161.1 coordinate 12, forward strand.
GGTTACCGCAACCGCTTCCAGGCCACGCCCTGGGAGGCGTTCTTCCGTCCCCCGCTGACACCGCCGAAGCCGCGCATCCTCGGCACGCAGAGCGCGGTGGTGACCGGCCCGAAGGGCGAGGAAATCCACTGCGACCGCTACGGTCGGGTGAAGGTGCAATTCCACTGGGATCGCGAGGGCCAGGCCGACGACAGCAGCAGTTGCTGGTTACGCGTTGCCTCCGGCTGGGCGGGAAGGAACTACGGCGCCATCGCCATCCCGCGGGTCGGCATGGAGGTGCTGGTGACCTTCCTCGAAGGCGACCCCGACCAGCCGCTGGTCACCGGCTGCCTGTTCCACAGGGAACATCCAGTGCCCTACGAACTGCCGGCGCACAAGACCCGCAGCGTCTTCAAGAG
>NZ_RKMB01000162.1 GCF_003797765.1 Ramlibacter sp. WS9
AGCCCAAGCAGCGGCGCCTGTTCTTCGTCGCGGCGCTGGTATTCGCTGGCGATGCGCACCAGGCGGCAAGCCTTGCCCTGCAAGGCGCTCTCGACCTGCTGGCGCAGGTCTGGTTGCGGCTGATCCAGCATGACGCGGACCTCCAGCCAGGGCCGCTGTTCGTTCAGCAGGTCGGCCTCGGCCAGTTCGCCGATTCGATCGAGCACCTCGCCAAGAGGCGCGGGGCCGATGCGCAACAGTTCCACCGCGCGTGGCACCGGGAGACTCTGTACATCCTTCAGGCGCTCACCTTCCAGGGTGACGAGGAGGACCTGGTGGCGATAGTTCACTTCGGCGAAGGACAGCGGCAGCGGCGAGCCGCTATAGCGAATGCGCTCCTGTCCGGCGACTTTCTGTGGCTTGTGCAG
>NZ_RKMB01000163.1 GCF_003797765.1 Ramlibacter sp. WS9
TCGTAATACCAAGAATAACGGCTTGTCCATGCACGGCCAGATTATCTGTCGCCAGCGTGTTTGTGATCACCAACATGGCATTAATGGCCTTGTTCATGACCAGAAAAGACAACACAGAAGCGAGCCCTGCGGTTCCTCTATCGGTGTTGGTCATACCCACTGCAATCCCGACGGCAAACAGCAGTGGCAGGTTATCAAACACGGCGCTGCCACACAGTTTCATCAATGTGAAAATGGCCTGCAAGACAGCATTATCAAGGAACGCGTAAGTTCCGATAGTGATTGGGTTGGAAAACACACCGCCTATACCCAACAGCAAACCTGCAGCAGGTAAGACGGCGATAGGTAACATAAACGATTTACCCAACTTTTGTGCGCCGGAGAAGAAACTGTTCATGAGAGAACC
>NZ_RKMB01000164.1 GCF_003797765.1 Ramlibacter sp. WS9
GTCCCGAGCCGTTCGAGGTCGGTGGCCGCCTGCTCGCTGCCGGCAAGGCCGAGGTATGGGTCGGCAATGGCGCCGGCCTGGCCCAGCGCGGCGACGTGGAATTCGACTGAAAGGGCCCCAGCGCCCATCCAACGACAAGAATCGAGGAGTCACCGATGAATCCGAACAGCGAAGAGCTGAACGCGATCCGCGAGGGCGTACGTGCCCTCTGCGCCGAATTCGACGCCGCCTACTGGCGCCGCATCGACGAGCAGCGCGGTTTTCCCGAGGCCTTCGTCAAGGCCCTGACCGACGCCGGCTGGCTCTCGGCAATGATCCCGGAGGAGTACGGCGGTTCCGGCCTGGGCCTGGCCGAGGCCTCGGTGATCCTGGAGGAAGTCAACCGCTGCGGCGGCAACTCCGGCAC
>NZ_RKMB01000165.1 GCF_003797765.1 Ramlibacter sp. WS9
CCGGCGACCTGCGCCAGGACACCTCGTACCTGGTGGTGAGCAACCACCAGTCCTGGGTCGACATCCCCGCGTTGATCCAGGTGTTCAACCGGCGCACCCCGTACTTCAAGTTCTTCCTCAAGAAGGAGCTGATCTGGGTGCCCTTCCTCGGCCTGGCCTGGTGGGCGCTGGAGTATCCGTTCATGAAGCGCTATTCCAAGGCCTTCCTGGAGAAGCACCCGGAACTCAAGGGCAAGGACCTGGAGATCACCAAGGCCGCCTGCGAGAAATTCAAGCGCATCCCGGTGACCGTGGTGAACTACCTGGAAGGCACGCGCTTCAGCGAGCAGAAGAAGGCCCGCCAACAGTCGCCCTATCGCCACCTGCTCAAGCCCAAGGCCGGCGGGGTGGCCTTCGTCCTCGC
>NZ_RKMB01000166.1 GCF_003797765.1 Ramlibacter sp. WS9
GGCGTCAGCTGGGGCGACTACAACGGCAAGCACGGGCAGATCAAGGCACACGTCGCCCAACTGGACGCGGAGCGCGCCGCGATCTGGGTAAGCCAGACCTTCCGCTATGGCCCGCCCGAAGGGCGCTACCTGACCAGCTCGGTATTGGTCACCACCCAGGCCGAACTGCGCCGCGAGGGCGGACGCTGGCAGATGGGCGCGATCCGGCGCACCGACGGCGTGGCCGTCGAGCGCCTGGAACAGAACATGGACGGTCGGGTGATCGCAGTGCTCGACCACCCGGACGAATCGCGCTCGCTGATCGCCGAGCTCGATCGCGAAGCGCTCGAATGGAAGATCACCGGCAAGCTGCCCAGCCCGTTCTGGCCCCTGCCGTCCAGTTCCGGGCTGCGCGAGTTCTACA
>NZ_RKMB01000167.1 GCF_003797765.1 Ramlibacter sp. WS9
AAGTTCATGCGGTTTGGCGGTTCTCGGCCTGGAGGATGGCAAAACGCAGCGAGGCAGCCACGTATCCCAGGCAGTACTCGTAATGAGCCTTGGCCTCATCCACGACGCGCTGCTGTTCATTGCACGCGGTAACATCCGCTGGCGCGGGCGGAATAGCGAATAGCTTAACTTGCAGGTCTAGCCACCGCTCACGGGCCTGCGACAGGGCCTTGTGAGCGCGGTCGGAGGCCGCAAGTTGTTCTTTCAAGTCTGTCGCGTCGATCATCAAAGTCATGAAGTAGGCTCCTGAGCGATCCAATGTGCTGGATGAATCCTCGCCCGACAGCGCCTGGCCGTCCAGGGCAGATGATCTGAGCCATCCGATCTCAGGTTTCGCCGGGGACTTCGTACACCCCGAAACG
>NZ_RKMB01000168.1 GCF_003797765.1 Ramlibacter sp. WS9
GGCCACAACATCGGGCGCAACGTGGCGGTGCTCTCCGGCCTCGGCATCCAGGTGCCGGGGATGACCCTCAACCGCTACTGTTCCTCCGGCCTGCAGGCGATCGCCATCGCCGCCAACCAGATCGCTTCCGGTTGCAGCGAGGTGATCGTCGCCGGCGGCGTCGAGTCGATCACCCTGACCCTGAAGAGCGTCAACACCGACCACCTGGTGAACCCGCTGCTGCAAAGGGAGGTGCCGGGCATCTACTACCCCATGGGGCAGACCGCCGAGATCGTCGCCCGTCGCTACGGCATCACCCGCGAGGCCCAGGACGCCTACGCCCTGCAGAGCCAGCAGCGGATGGCGCGAGCCCAGGCGGACGGGCTGTTCGCCGACGAGATCGTGCCGATGACCACCCGCT
>NZ_RKMB01000169.1 GCF_003797765.1 Ramlibacter sp. WS9
GTTCTGGACCCTGCTGTCGATCTTCGCCATGGTTTTCATGATGCCCTATGTGCTGATGTGCCTGGCCTTCGTCCGCCTGCGCCGCGCTGACCCGCGTCCACGGCCCTACCGGATGCCGCTGGGCGACCGCCTGGCCAGTCTCTGGGCGCTGTTCGTCGCGCTGCATGTGCTGGCCGGCATCTGCCTGTTCGTCGTCACCCCCGGCGCGCCGATGGACTGGGCCTACGCCGGCAAGATCGTCGGCGGCGTGGCGCTGGCCCTGGCAGTGGGCGAACTGCTGATCCGCCAGGCGGCGCGAAGGCGCGGCGTGATGTCACTGCGCGGTGCCTACGGTTGAGGAGCGGCCCTGTCGCAACAGCGCCTATGGCGTTAATGTGCCGTTAACGCCCTTGGTGGGTAA